>CP065012.1:0-1200000 GCA_016699815.1 Chitinophagaceae bacterium
CGATCACGCCATTCATGCCGCTATGTTTAAAATTGCAAAACAAAACGACATCAGGTATGTGCTGGGTGGACATAATGTAGTTACCGAAGGGATTTTGCCCTATCACTGGACGTATAAAAAGCATGACTATGTCAATATTAAATCCATACATAAAAAGTATGGTACCGTGCGCTTAAAAACCTATCCTTTCCTCGACAGGCAAATGAAAAGTTTCATAAAAAATTCAGGGCTGGAATTTGTAAACTATTTAAATTGGGTGCCGTATATTAAAGATGATGTAAAATTGCTTTTACAAAAAAAACTCAACTGGAAAGATTATGGAGGCAAGCATTATGAAAGTATTTGGACCAGGTTTTACCAGGGATATATACTGCCCGTAAAATTTGGTATAGATAAAAGAACGGCACATTTGTCTGCCTTAATATGTTCCGGGCAAATAACAAGGCAGGCAGCATTGGAGCAAATGAAAGAAAAACCTTACGACCCTGCCATGCAGGAACCAGGATTTACATTTTGTGCTCAAAAAACTTGGCCTTTCCCGTGAAGAATGGGAAACCATAATGAATACAGCACCTAAAAGCCATAAAGATTTTGATGTGGAAGGCTCGCTTATGCATTATTATCCATTTTTAAAACCAATAAAACCTTTATGGAATTTGGTAAAAAAGATTACCGGTTACAGCTATAAAAACCATGTTTGATAGCCCCATAGTATCTCTCATAACCCCGTCCTTTAACCGTGCCGAAATTATTCAGGAAACGGCGGATAGTATTTTCAACCAAACCTATCCGCACTGGGAGTGGGTAATTGTAGATGACGGCAGCGCCGATGATAGCTGGCAAAAATTAGAAAGCTATGCCGCAAAAGATAATAGGGTAAAAATTTTTAAACGAAACCGGCAACCCAAAGGCGCCAATGCCTGCCGCAATATTGCTATAGAAAATTGCACAGGCCAATATCTTGTTTTTTTAGATACCGATGATTTGTTGGCCTCTTTTTGCCTGGAGCAAAGGGTAAATGCTTTGCTGAAAGATACTGAAGCCGATTTTATTTATTTCCCTACTTTGCTTTTTAAACATAAACCCAATGATTTAAAATTATTGTGGAATATAGATAAAGACGAGGATGAAATTAACCGTCTGCTCACTGGCGACCCAATTTGCCAGGGAACCGGCACCATTTGGAAAAAAGAAAGTTTTGTAAAAATGGGAATGTTTAAAGAAAGCCTCTTGCTTTGGCAGGATATTGAACTGCACCTAAGGGCATTTTTAAGCGGCTGCGTAGCAAAAAAACGTTTTGATTTGCCGCCCGATCTCTTTGTGAGAATTTCGGATATAAGCCTTTCCCGTACCGGTTTTCATTCGCTGCCCAAGTTAAACAGCCGTATTGCCGTTTTTAGTGAAACTGCAGATCAAATGCAGCAAAAAGGTATGGTGGAGAAATACCATAAAGGGTTGCGCTATATGTTTGCCAATATTTTTATTGCTGCCGCTTCCAGCAATTATTTCAATAAAGCTAATGAGCTGTTGCAAATGCAAAAAAGCTGGAACCTTTTTACCGTAGCTGAGCAAAAAATTTTAAGGCAGTATCAGTTTATCCGTAAATATAAATTGTACAAAATACAGGTATTACAAAATAAATTGCACAGCGCCATAATGCACATAGTTGGCGCACAGGCCGATACCATTGGCAAAATTCCTTATCAAAAAGAAATAAAAGTTTAATACATGAATAAAAAGGTTTTGGTTACCGGCGCAGCGGGTTTTATTGGATCGCATGTATGCGACCACCTGGTAAATGCAGGCTATAGGGTAATAGCTTTAGACGATTTATCCGGCGGCTTTGAAGATAATGTAAACCCAAAGGCAGCTTTTGTAAAAGGGAGTATTACCGATGCAGAGTTGGTAAACACACTTTTTGCCAGTCACCAGTTTGAATATGTATTTCATTTGGCGGCTTATGCAGCCGAAGGCCTAAGCCACTTTATCCGCAGGTTCAATTATACCAATAACCTCATTGGTAGCATCAACCTTATTAATGCATCCATCAATGCAGGCTCGGTAAAATGTTTTGTGTTTACCTCTTCCATTGCCGTGTATGGCAAAAACCAATTGCCCATGACGGAGGATTTAATGCCTGCTGCAGAAGACCCTTATGGTGTTTCTAAACTTGCAGTAGAACTGGATTTAAAAGCGGCACACGAAATGTTTGGCCTCAATTCAATTATTTTCAGGCCGCATAATGTGTATGGCGAAAGACAAAATATTGGCGACCCTTACCGCAATGTGGTGGGCATTTTTATGAACCAGATAATGCAGGGAAAAAAATTATCTATTTTTGGCGATGGGTTGCAAACCCGGGCATTTAGCCATATTGACGATGTGGCGCCTGTAATTGCCAACAGTATTGAAATGAAAGAAGCCTATAACGAAATTTTTAATATTGGCGCCGACACACCATACACGGTTAAAGAACTGGCAACAATTGTATGCGAATCTTTTGGTGTGCCGGAGATGCTGGAGTTTTTAGAAGCACGCAACGAAGTAGTACATGCTTACAGCAACCACCAGAAAGTGCATCAATATTTTGGCCATTTAATAAAAAACATACCGCTTAAAGAAGGGATAGAAAAAATGGTAAAAGATGCCAAAGCCAAAGGCCCAAGGCAGGGAGCAAAGTTTAAAAATATTGAAGTAGAAAAAAATATGCCGCTGGCATGGAAAAAAATACTATAGCTTTTTAAAGAAATGAATTTTCCAACCGTTTCAGTAGTTATGCCGGTAAAAAACGAAGCCTTAAAAATTAAGGCTTGTATTGAAGGCATACTTGCTCAAACTGTGCCGGTAAATGAAATTATTGTGGTAGATTCCGGCTCTGCAGATGGTACCCTGGAAATATTGGAATTATTTCCGCAGGTTCAGGTATTCAAAATTCCTTCATCAGAATTTAACCATGGCCTCACCAGGAACTTAGGCGTAAGTATGGCTACAGGTGAGTTTGTAATTTTAACCGTAGGCGATGCCCAACCTGCAAATGAATTTTGGATTGAAGAATTACTAAAAGGTTTTTTAGATGAAAACGTTGTGGCTGTTTGCGGCCAGCAAATTGTACCGCATCATAAAGATAAAAACCCGGTGGATTGGTTTCGGCCGGTTTCTCAACCAAAATTAAAAAGATGGCAATATAGCCTGGCAGAATTTGAAGCACTTGACCCTGCTATGAAAAAAATAGTTTGCAGTTGGGACGATGTAACGGCGATGTACCGGAGAAATATTTTGTCAAAAATCCCTTTTCAAAAAACGCCTTATTGCGAAGATGCCATTTGGGCAAGAGAAGCCGTAATGAATGGCCATGCCATTGTGTACAACCCGGCAGCAAGGGTTTACCACTACCATAACGAAGATGCCGATTTTTCTTTTAAGCGCTGCTTTACCACCATATTTATGCAATACCGGTATTTTGGGTTAATGCCGCAAAAGCCACAAATGCCTTTTTTGGCAAAACTAAGGATGGTAAAATTGCTTGCAAAATCTCTTTTGCCCAATGTAAATGCAATGCTCAAATGGCACCGATATAATACTCAAAATTTTAACGCAAGAAAGAATGCATTTTTTGCCTTTATGGAGGCCAGGAAAAAAGGAGAAGACGAACTGGATAATTTGCATACACAGCTTTGCGGAAAACCTCCAGTACCACTGAAAACTTTATGAACACAGCTCATCCCATAGTAAGTGTTTTAATGACCGCCTATAACCGTGAAAAATTTTTGGCCGAAGCTATTGAAAGCGTATTGGCATCAACGCTCGCCAATTTTGAATTGATAATTGTAGATGATTGCTCTACTGATAGTACCGTAGCAATTGCACAAAGCTATGCCAGCAAAGATGCAAGAATAAAAGTTTTTGTAAATGAAATAAACCTGGGCGATTACAACAACCGCAACAGGGCAGCATCTTATGCAAATGGAAAATATATTAAATATTGGGACAGTGATGATATTATGTATCCGCATTGCCTGCAGGTGATGGTAAGCGCTATGGAAAAATTTCCCGGTGCCGGCTTTGGGTTAATTAAACCGCATTTGCCGCAATACAACAGGCCTTACCCTTTTTGTATTGATGAGCCTTTTAAAGCTTTTTTTAACGATACTACTTTGTTCAATAATTCCCCGGCTAGGCTATTTTTAGCACCCTTTTTTTTAAGGAAATGAACGGCTTTAGTGGAATAAGGTATATTGGCGACTACGAATTTTTTCTAAAATCTGCAGCACATACTTCACTGGTAATAATGCCCGCCTTCCTGGGTTGGGACAGGCAGCATGAAGTGCAGGAGCGCAATTTTGACCGTATTAAATACGAAGCGCTCAGGTATGATGTTTTATTTAAAGCTATTAAAAACAACCGTCAATTAACTGTTGCAGAAAAAGAAAAGGGTTTAAAACAGCAAAAGAATTTTTTGGCAGCCCTGCTTTTTAAAGATTTTATAAAATTAAGATGGAAAAAGGTTTACCAGCAGTTGCCTTTAATTAAGTATTTAAGCTACCGCTTTTCATGAAAAAGCTAAGGGTATTGGTAATAGGTTCCGAGGTTTCTGATTTTTTATGCCCAATGTATAAGAAAATGCAGGAGCGTTTCCCCATGGAAATTGAACTAATTGAGCCAAGGGGAGAATGGAGGAACCAGCAGCAAATAAACGAATCATTTACTGCACACCATAAAATTCGCTTCGATTTAAAAAAGTTCAGCAAAACAGAAGTACTTAAGGCAATTTTTAAACCGGATTTTTGGATAGGTTATCTCAAAAGTTTTAATTTAAAGGAGAGCATAAGGTATGCATTACTGCAAGCGCAGTTGCATCCAATTGTGGATAAGGCAGCGGTAATTTGTTTTCATAACCTAAGTAACCAAATACTTAAATTATTATATTTTATACCCGAAAATAAAAAATTGGTTTTATCGTTTTGGGGCTCGGATCTGTTTCTTAATAATATTGACTATAGCTATGCCATACAGGCAAAAGCTTTGCAAAGGGCCAGCAGCATCATTGTTCATTCGCCTGAAATGCGTTTAATAGCGTTGGCTAAATTCGGATGGCAATTTGAAGATAAAATAGTTCCGCTTTTGAGTACTGATTTTTCTGAGGAGCTGCAAAAATATATTGATAACAAGGAAAACTACGCCCTGTTTGTTGCTTCATTTAAGCAGAAACACAATATCCCCCGAAAACAAAACAATAGTTGTTGTTGGTCATTCTGCACATGATATAGATAACCATTTGTGCATTATACCACAATTAGGAAAGCTTGATCCTCTTATTAGGGAAGCCTGCTTTTTTATTTTTCCAATGACTTATGGAAATGTGGAAAATTACACAGCCAATGTTATAGCATGTTGTAAAAAACATGGTATTCATTTCCTGATTCTTGATGAATTTATGAGCAATACAGATGCTCAAGAATTAAAGTTTGCTTCAGAAATATTGGTTCGTATGTCTAAATGTGATGCTTTTAGTTTATCGCTCTGTGAAACATTGGCGGCAGGTAATATTGTAATAGCAGCTTCATGGCTACCTTATGGTAATCTGAGGGCATTTGATGTATTTTATAAAGAAATAAATGATTTTGAAAACTTGCCAAAGATTTTATCAGAGGTGATTGCCCATAAAGAAAAGTACAGGAATTTAAGTGGGGATAACGGAAAGAAAATACTGGAATTTTATGATGCTCAAAACAGTATTGAAAAGCTCGCCAAAATATATAGGGCATAATGCTTATGAATTAAATGGGTTGTTGTTTCAAACGGGAATGGGTTTGTTTTAAAATTTCATGCAAAAATTAAGGATATTAGTAATTGGCTCCGAGGTTTCTGATTTTTTATGTCCAATGTATAAAAAAATGCAGAAAGATTACCCTGTGCAAATTGATTTAATTGAGCCGAGGAAGGAATGGAGGAATCAACAGCAAATAAATGAATCCTTTGCAGTGCATCACAAAATAAGCACCGAAATAAAATCATTCAGCAAAGCAGCACTGCTGGGAGCTGTATTCAAATTAAAATTTTGGCAATCATTTTTTCATCAATTTAATTTAAGAGAAAGTATCAGGAGCGGTGCTGTGCAGGCAAAATTTACGCCACTTATGCAACAGTATGATGTAATTTGCTTTCACTATCTTTCTACGCCGGTTCTTTGGTTGCACCAGTTTGTGCCTGCAGGCAAAAAAATTATTTACTCATTTTGGGGTTCCGATTTGTTTAGGAATAACTGGTTGTACGATCATGCGTTGCAGTCGGATGCTTTAAAAAAAGCGCATCATATTATAGTACATTCAATGGAAATGCGCTTGATTGCATTGGCAAAATTTGGCTGGCAGTTAGAAGGCAAAATATCTGCGTTGGTAAGTACCGATATTGCTAAGGCATTAGAGAAATATACTGGTAATACACATGCAGCAGCAGCAGGTTGCTTAGCTTCTTTTAAGCAAAAACACAATATTCCGCTGCAGGATACTGTGATTGTAATAGGCCACTCCGCACACGATATAGATAACCACCTGTATATTATACCTCAGCTGGCCACACTGGATAAAGAATATTTAGATCATTGTACTTTTGTATTGCCCATGACCTATGGTATTGAAGCAAATTATTTTAGGGAAGTTGAAAAAGCACTTCAAGCCCAAAAAATAAAATATATCATCCTCTCCAATTTTTTGAACGAAGAAGAAATGCTGGAACTCCGTTATGCATCGGAAATACTGGTAAGGCTCTCAAAATATGATGCATTCAGTTTATCGCTTTGCGAAACCCTTGCGGCTGGCAATATTGCTATTGTGGCAACCTGGTTGCCTTATGGCGCTTTGCGCTCTTCGGGTGTGTATTATAAAGAGGTAGATGCATTTTACAAGCTCCCTGCAATGCTCAAAAAAGTATTGCAGCATAAAAAAGAATACCAGCAGCAGTGCCTGGATAATGGCAAGAAAATTTCCGAACTTTACAGCCAGCAAAATGCCATTGAAAAACTAGCAAAAATTTATATGTCATGAACAACTGGAAAAAAATATTGGTTGTAGCCGTTCACCCCGATGATGAAACCCTGGGATGCGGCGCAACACTGCTTAGACTTGGGCAAATGAATAAAGAACTGCATTGGCTTATACTTACCACTTCTGCAGGCAGTAAAATATTTGGGAAGGAATACGGTGAAAAAAGAAGACAGGAAATTGAGCAAATAAAAAAACTCTATAGCTTTGCTTCTTGTATAGAACTGCCCAACGAAACAGGTTATATGGAAGGCATGCAAAAAGTGGAACTGGTGGGGCAAATTATTAAAGTAATACGGCAAATTCAACCCGATACTATTTTTCTGCCCTTTCCCTGGGATGCACATAAAGAACACCAAACAGCATTTGATGCTGCTTATTCTGCCAGCAAAGCTTTTCGTAACCCGTATGTAGAAAGGCTTTTTGTAATGGAAACCCTAAGCGAAACCGATTATGCACCTGTGCCTTTAGTGCCTTCGTTTTCGCCTACGCATTTTGTAAATGTGAGCGGGTTTATAGATAAAAAAGTAGAAGCATTAAATATTTATAAATCCGAAGTTGGAGCATATCCTTTCCCACGCAGCGAAGTATCGGTACGGTCGCTGGCAAAATACCGTGGCGGACAATCGGGCTTTGAAGATGCCGAAGCATTTATGTGCATCAAAGAGCGTTACTTATGATAACGGCCATTCATCAGCCATCTTATTTTCCCTGGTTGGGATGGATGGACAAGATAAATAAATGCGACCAGTTTATTTTAATGGATGAAGTGCAACTCTCAGACAGGGCTTACCAGCACCGCAATTTATTTTTAACCAATACCGGCCAGCAAAAATTTTTAACCATCGGCATCCAAAAAAAAGGATATTTTTCTAAAAAAATTAATGAGTTGCTCATCAACCAGGATGAACCCTGGCAGGAAAAGCATTTTCGCTTTTTGGAAAATAATTACGGCAAGCACCCATTTTACAACGAAATAATGCCCGGTCTGGAATTAATTTTCCGGAAACCTTACGAAAAACTTATTGATGTGTTACTGGATTCTATTAACATCTCCCTTAGGTTATTAAATATCAGCACACCAGTAATACTGCAAAGCAGTTTAAATTACAATAGGCAAAAACAAAAAAGCGATCTCATCCTTGCCTTGCTTCAAGCAGTTCACTCAAGCCATTATTTATCAGGCAAGGGTGCCGAAGCCTATATGCAACTGGAAGATTTTGCCCAAAATAATATTAAAGTGGGATTTCAGGAATTTACCCATCCTGTATATGAGCAAAAAAACAGCGCCACTTTTATTCCCGGCATTTCCTGCCTCGATTTACTTTTTAATGTAGGCACACAAAAAGCCGCTCAATTAATTCATGAATAATTTTTTTGTTTCAAAACCTATACTGGATACCGAAAGGCTTTGCCTTCGCAATATAAGAGCAGAAGATGCCGAAGATATTTTTGCTTTTACCTCTTTGGAGCAAACCGCCGGTTTTTTAAGTTGGTATCCGCACCATTCTATTGATAATACCAGGGAATTTATTAATGCAGTAATTGAAAAAGCAAAAAAGAGCTTGCCCAATCAATGGGTAATGGAACTTAAGGCGGAGAAAAAAGTAATAGGCATAGCCGGCTTTATAGATTTTAACGAAGAACATAAAAAAGCCGAGATAGCTTTTGTACAATCGCCGGCTTTTTCGGGCAATGGTTGCATGACCGAAGCCCTGTCTAAAATATTAGATTTTGGGTTTAACCAATGCCTTTTAAAAAGAATACAGGCAAAGGCCGAAGTGGAAAATACCGCCTCGGTAAAGCTGTTACTACGCATTGGCATGGAAAAAGAAGGCGTTTTAAAAAGTTTTATTTTCCGCAAAAATGCTTTTAGAGATTATGTAATGCTGGCATCCATTAACAAAAATGTTGAATAGCATGGATAAAAATAATAAACAGCAGCGCATTGATGCTATAATGATTGATGACGGCGCAACGCTTATAGATGCTTTACAGCAAATGGACAAAGCCTCATCTAAACTGCTTATTGTAACAAGGGAGCAGAAGTTTTACAGCCTGGTAAGTATTGGCGATTTGCAGCGGGCTATGATTGCCTACCAGTCGTTTAGTAAAAAAATAAGCGAAATACTAAGGCCAAAAATTGAAGTGGGCCATGTTGCCGATGATCGTAAATTTTTGCTGGATATAATGCTGCAAAACCGTACCGAGTTTATGCCCTTACTGGATGATAAGGGCAACCTTGCAGAGGTAATTTTTTGGGATGAAATAGTTGCTCATTCCGTGCATATCAACAATGAACTAAAGGATGTTCCCGTAGTAATAATGGCCGGTGGCAAAGGCAGCAGGCTAAAACCCATTACCAATATTATTCCCAAAGCGCTTGTGCCATTGGGCGAAAAGCCCATTATGGAAATAATTGCAGACCAGTTTGTGCGCTGCGGCGTACAGCAATTTTTTGCATCGGTAAACTATAAAGCCGATTTAATAAAAAAATATTTTGATGAAATCCCCGGTAAAAATTATTCCATTGCTTATACCTCCGAAAACCAGCCGCTGGGCACCATTGGCAGCATCAGCCTGATGAAAAAAAATATTCGCTCAACTTTTTTTGTAAGCAATTGCGATATATTAATTGACCAGGATTTTTCTGATGTGTACCGTTTTCATAAAGCCGGTAGTCATGAGCTTACAGTAATTTCTGCTATAAAGTCGTATCATATACCTTATGGTACTATAGAATTAAATAATAATGGCCTGTTAAACCAGCTCAAAGAAAAGCCGCAGTTGATGTATTATATTAATACCGGCGTGTATGTACTGGAGCCGCATTTGATAAATGAAGTGCCCGAAAATAGTTTTTACGATATTACCGACCTCATAGAAAAAATACTTGCACGTGGCGGAAGGGTGGGCGTTTTTCCCGTAAGTGAAAATGCCTGGCTCGATATTGGAGAATGGAAAGAGTACGATAAGTCATTACAATTATTTAGTACAAGGTTTGCACATTTGATATAAATAGCAAAAAATATTTTTTTTTGAATTTTATAAAGGGATTTAATGGTTTAAGGGCTTTTTCAGTTTTGTTTGTACTCTTTACGCATTTGGGCGTATATGCATCACTGCATGAGCGGGGTTTTTACAATACTTCTTTGGATGTTTTGTTTTCGGGCAACACCGGAGTGCAGGTTTTTTTTACTTTAAGTGGTTTTCTTATTTCACTCATATTATTAAGAGAATACAAAGATAAAAACAGCATTAACCTTAAAAACTTTTACATTCGCAGGTTTTTAAGGCTGCTGCCGCCATTATGTATTTTGCTACTTTTGGTGGCAGGTTTCATGTGGGTTAAACTCATACCACGTTCATCGGTAGGCTTTATTATGGCGGCAACGTATACTTATAATTTTATTCCTATAAAACTATATACCGGCGAACTTGGCCATACCTGGTCGCTGGCTGTAGAAGAGCAGTTTTATTTTCTTTGGCCAATGGTGCTACTGGTTTTTACCAGTACCAAAAAAAGGATCTATTTTATTGCAGCTGCAATATTTTTGTGTATTACTGCTGCTTGTGCATGGAGAAATATTTTTGTAGTGCAATCTGGTGTTAGGTATGAGTTGGGCAATTTATATATGGTAGACCGCTGGCTTTTACCTGCCTTTGCACCCATAATGGTAGGCGCTTTGGCCGCTATTGCCGCTATTGAATTTGGCACTTACTGGAAAAAGAAATTGGAAAAACAAAATTGGCCATTGCTGATTTTTTTATTTTTTTATACGCTGCCGCTACTTTTACCCACAGTTATTATGCCGCTGCAAACCCTCTTACAGTCATTAGGTATTGCCCTTTTATTGCTTTGGATTTTCTTTAACCAGCAGTCGGCGCTATGTAGTTTTTTAGAAATAAAGGGGCTGAATTATTTAGGCAAAATTTCTTATGGCATTTATATTTACCAGGGATTTTTTTTGAGAACAGGCCCCGAAGATTCTGAAATAATAGCTCAACTTTTTCCTTACAATATTTTGCTCACTTTTTTGGCAGCAATTGTTTCTTATGAATTCATTGAAAAACCTGTGTTAAAACTCAAATCAAAATTTTCATAATGTACCGCCAATGCACCCTTTCGGTTATGGATAACATCGCCGACCCGGATATTAGTTTTGACGAAAAAGGCATTTGCAATTACTATTACGAATACCAACAGGCTGCTGAAAAATACCTTTTTAAAAATGAAGCCGAAGGCTGGACTAAGTTGGAGCAAATTGCCAGCACCATTATAGAAGAAGGTAAGGGAAAACCTTACGACTGCATCATGGGCCTTAGTGGCGGTGTAGACAGCACTTATGTAGCTTTGCTTGCAAAAAAACTTGGTCTGCGTCCGCTTGCTGTGCATTTCGATAACGGCTGGAACAGTGAGTTAGCTGTAAAAAATATTGAGAATATTGTTCAAAAACTTGGCATTGATTTGCATACCAATGTAATCAACTGGCAGGAATTTAAAGACCTGCAACTGGCTTATTTAAAAGCATCGGTAGTAGATATTGAAGCCATAACCGACCATGCAATTTTTGCAAGTCTTTATCGCATTGCCGGCGAAAAGAATATTCGTCATATTCTTAGCGGTACAAATGTACAAACAGAAAACACTTTACCCAATAGTTGGATTTTTCCCAAAGCAGACCATATAAACATTAAGGCCATTCATAAAAAATTTGGAACCATTCCTTTAAATACATTTCCTTTTATGAATGCCAAAGTAAAGCGTTATTATTTTGGAGTAAAAAAACTCAGCAGTACTTCGGTTATTAATTATGTGCATTACAATAAGCAAAAGGTAAAGCGATTAATACAAGATGAGTTTGGCTGGCGAGATTATGGTGGCAAGCATTACGAAAGCATCTGGACACGCTTTTACCAGGGTTATATTTTACCCGAAAAATTTAAAATAGATAAACGTAAAGCCCATCTGAGCGATCTTATTTTTTCCGGCCAAATTACGAAGCATGAGGCGCTGGCAGAAATGCAGCAGCCTATTTATAATGAAACACAGTTAAAAGAGGATTATGATTTTGTGTTAAAAAAACTTGGGCTTTCGGCCGAAGAATTTCAAAAAATTATGGCAAACCCACCGGTAAGCCATTATGCTTTCGATTATGAAAAACCTTTGGATATACGCTACCCAGTATTAAAACCTATCAAAAAGATTTACCGTGCCATAAAACCGGTTAAAAAGAGAGGAGAAACTAAACTATAAACAGGTAACCTCTTAAACAATTGATACGACATAAACAATTTAAAACATTAAACACCAGAAACGCCTTAACTCATCAACTAAAAAATGATTGCCATTATTAATTACGGCCTGGGCAACCTTAGTTCCATCCTCAACATGCATAAAAGGCTGGGTATAGATGCCGTTATTACCGCCGATTTTGAGGTTTTGGAAAAAGCATCAAAGCTCATTCTTCCGGGAGTTGGCCATTTTAAAAAAGGAATGGATAATTTAAAAGCCTCGGGGCTGCAGCAGTTTTTAGATAAACAGGTATTGGAAAACAAAAAACCAATTTTAGGCATTTGCCTTGGCGCACAATTAATGACAAAGCACAGCGAAGAAGCTAACATAAGCGGACTTGGCTGGGTAGATGCTCATACCATACGTTTTCAACAGCAAAAGCTGGGCAACTTGCGTGTGCCGCACATGGGCTGGGGTGATATCACTATTACCGCTGCAAATCCTTTACTAAAAAACCTGCCCGAAGACCCCAGTTTTTATCATGTACACAGCTACCATTTTAATTTTACCGAGCCGACAGAAGTAATTGCCACTACAAGGTATGGTTACGAATTTGCCAGCGCTTTTCAAAAAAACAATATTTACGGCACTCAGTTTCACCCCGAAAAAAGCCATCAGTACGGAATGAAGGTTTTAGAAAACTTCTCAAAATTATAATGGCAAGAGTGCGCATCATACCGGTTTTATTAATGTCTAAAGGCGGCTTGTACAAAACTATTCGCTTTCAAAATGCAAAGTATGTTGGCGACCCTATTAACAGTGTAAAAATATTTAACGAAAAGCAAGCCGATGAAATTATACTGCTGGATTTTTTGGCAAGTAAAGAAAAGAGGGGAATTGATTTTAGCAAAATTGAAGAAATTGCCGGTGAAGCTTTTATGCCCATGGCTTATGGTGGTGCAATAAAAAATTTTGAAGATGCAAAAAGAGTTTTTGATTGCGGTTTTGAAAAAGTGGTGCTCAACAGCATATTGTTTTCCGATATTGCATTAATTCAAAAAATTGCTTCGGTTTACGGTTCGCAATCGGTTGTTGGTTCCATAGATACAAAAAAAAATATATTGGGTAAGTATCGGGCTTACGCACTTTCTGCAAATTTAAATACAGGTAAAGAACCTGTGGAATGGGCTGCCTTACTGGAAAAAAGCGGGGTAGGAGAAATAATGATTAATGCAATAGACAGGGATGGAACCTGGCTGGGTTACGATGAAGAGCTGATTTCAAAAGTTGCATCAGCGGTAAGCATTCCCGTTGTAGCTTGCGGTGGCGCCGGTAGTTTCAACGATTTTGAAAAAGCGGTACATGCAGGCGCTTCTGCCGTAGCGGCTGGCAGTTTTTTTGTTTTTCAAAAAAAAGGTATGGGCGTACTAATAAGTTTCCCGAAAAAAAAATTAAAAATTTTCTAAGTTTTCCCTGCTAATCCTTGGTGTTCTCATGTTCTTTGCGTTTTAAAACTTTTAGCGCAGAGAAAGAAGAGCGCAGAGTTTACGCAGAGAAGGGTTTTCACTCTGCGTTTCCTTTGCGTTCTTATGTTCTTAGCGTTTTAAATCTCTCAACGCAGAGAAAGAAGAGCGCAGAGATGGTTTTTCACTCTGCGTTTCCTTTGCGTTCTTATGTTCTTAGCGTTTTAAATCTCTCAACGCAGAGAAAGAAGAGCGCAGAGATGGTTTTTCACTCTGCGAATCCTTGGCGTTCTCATGTTCTTTGCGTTTTAAAACTCTCACTTTTGAAATTGAACAAAAAAAATGGAAAGGAGTAGGTTAAATGAAATTGGGAAAGTTGTTCTTGATGCTGCAATTACAGTGCACCGGGAACTTGGACCAGGTTTGTTGGAATCAGCTTATCAGTTTGCTTTAAAAAGAGAATTGGAATTAAGAGGTTTGTACGTAAGACCAAAAGTACCGGTGGAGTTAATTTATAAAGAAGTTTCGCTTGGAAAGGCATACGAAATTGATTTACTAGTAGAAGAGGAGATTGTTATTGAAAACAAATCAGTTGAAGCTTTATTGCCAATTCATACATTCCAGGTTATTACCTATCTGAAATTGTATAAAAAGAAACTTGGTTATCTTATTAATTTTAATGTACCCTTGTTGAAAGATGGTTTCAAAAGAATAGTCAATGATTTTTAAAGAGTTCTATAAAGATTCTTAGCGTTTTAAATCTCTCAGCGCAGAGAAAGAAGAGCGCAGAGTTTACGCAGAGAAAGGTTTTCACTCTGCGAATCCTTGGCGTTCTCATGTTCTTTGCGTTTTAAAACTCTCACTTTTGAAATTGAACAAAAAAAATGGAAAGGAGTAGGTTAAATGAAATTGGGAAAGTTGTTCTTGATGCTGCAATTACAGTGCACCGGGAACTTGGACCAGGTTTGTTGGAATCAGCTTATCAGTTTGCTTTAAAAAGAGAATTGGAATTAAGAGGTTTGTACGTAAGACCAAAAGTACCGGTGGAGTTAATTTATAAAGAAGTTTCGCTTGGAAAGGCATACGAAATTGATTTACTAGTAGAAGAGGAGATTGTTATTGAAAACAAATCAGTTGAAGCTTTATTGCCAATTCATACATTCCAGGTTATTACCTATCTGAAATTGTATAAAAAGAAACTTGGTTATCTTATTAATTTTAATGTACCCTTGTTGAAAGATGGTTTCAAAAGAATAGTCAATGATTTTTAAAGAGTTCTATAAAGATTCTTAGCGTTTTAAATCTCTCAGCGCAGAGAAAGAAGAGCGCAGAGTTTACGCAGAGATGGTTTTTCCCTCTGCGTTTCCTTTGCGTACTCATGTTCTTTGCGTTTTAAAACTTTTAGCGCAGAGAAAAAAGAGTGCAGAGATGGTTTTTCACTCTGCGAATCCTTAGCGTACTCATGTTCTTAAGGTTTGAAAATTCTCAACGCAGAGAACGAAGAGCGCAGAGATTACGCAGAGAAGGGTTTTCCTCTGCGATTCCTTGGCGTTCTCATGTTCTTTGCGTTTTAAAACTTTTAGCGCAGAGAAAGAAGAGCGCAGAGTTTACGCAGAGATGGCATTTCCTCTACTGTACGTCATTTGCCACAAAGCACAAATCAACAATTTTCGCATTGGAAAATACTATTCAGAAAAAAAGAACAAACCCTCTAAACATCAAAAAAAAATGAATTTTGCAATTATAGGATGTGGCCGTATAGCACAGCGTCATGCAGAGCATATAAACAATGTGGGCAGGCTGATAGCGGCTTGTGATATAGTGCCCGAAAAAGCCAATGAACTTGCCCAAAAATATAGCACAACAGCTTATTCATCTGCTGATGAAATGCTTGCCGCAAATAAAGATATTGATGTGGTGGCCATTTGTTCACCCAACGGCCTCCATGCACCACACAGTATTATGGCCTTAAAAGCCGGCCATCATGTGCTTTGCGAAAAACCTATGGCCTTAAATGTGCAGGATTGCAATAACATGATTATTGCCGCCGAACAGGCCAACAGGCGTTTATTTATTGTAAAACAAAACCGGTTTAACCCGCCGGTAGCAGCCGTAAAACAATTAATAGATGAGGGTAGGCTGGGCAAAATTTATAGTGCACAACTTAATTGCTTTTGGAATCGCAATAATGAGTACTACCAAAACTCCTGGAAAGGCACTAAGGAACTGGATGGTGGCACCCTCTTTACCCAGTTTAGCCATTTTGTAGATTTACTCTTTTGGATGATTGGAGATGTAAAAGAAGTAAGCGCTTTTGTGGCCAACTATCATCATAACGGCATTATAGAGTTTGAAGATACCGGCGTAGTAAATTTAAAATTTTATAACGGCGCTATGGGCAGCATTAATTACACTGTAAACAGTTACGATAAAAATATGGAAGGCTCTCTAACCATTTTTGGCGAAAAAGGTACGGTAAAAATTGGCGGCCAGTATTTAAACGAACTGGAGTTTCAAAGTATTGAAAACTACGAAATTAAAAACCTAACGGCCGGCAACCCACCCAATAACTACGGCAAATATTTTGGCAGCATGAGCAACCACGATAAAGTGTATAAAAACGTAGTGGAAGTCCTTACCGGCAACGGAACCATTGCTACCAATGGCTTTGAAGGCCTTAAAACCGTGGAAATAATTGATAAAATTTATACCGCAGCAGGCAAATAAGCAGTGCTGTTGAAAAGATATATATAAATTATTTTTTTTTACTTAAGATTTGTTTAATTTAATAAAATGATTTTATCTTTTTAGATAAATTAATGAATCCTGCATTTTTTTAATCTAAGTACTTCATGTAGAGTAGGACAAATTGAACTTCGAAAAGAAAATTATTCAAATGCTATGTATTTAATTAGCCTTATTGTTAATAATAAGGAAATAATTTCAAAAAAGGGTTTAATAACTGAATAATAATTCACAAAAATATAAGGAGTTGAATATTTTGTTAAAATTTTATCCGCTAACCCATTTTTAGTAAAAAACTTTTTTGAAAAGAGAGTGGTACCCTTTAATGGACGGGCTAAGGTTTGTAGCCGTGTTTCTTGTGCTCATAGAGCACTTTGCTCAAATAATTGGAACAAAAATACATGCCAGCTTTTTTGGTGTAGATTTATTTTTTGTAATTAGTGGTTTTTTAATTACTGAAAGTCTGTTTGTTGCACAGCAGGGAAGCCTGAAACAAAAGCTAATTGTATTTTATAAGAAAAGGTTTTTATGAATATTTCCCATTTACTACCTGCTGCTTATCCTTGCACTGTTCTATTATCCGCCTTTTAAAGAAATTGCTGCCTGGGCCTTTACCTATACCATTAATTATTACCAATATGCAACCGTGCAAACAGTACCTGCTGCATTTAGCCATCTTTGGAGCCTTAGTGTTGAAGAGCAATTTTATATTTTTTGGCCTATTTTCATCTTACTAATTCCCAGGAAATTTACGGGCTACTTTATAGTACTGGTATTTCTTATTTCTTTATGCTGATTTTTGTATCGTTATGATTTTCTCGGCCTTCCCGGCAGAATGTATTCTCTGGCAATGGGAGGTTTTATTGCCTACGTCAAGTACATAAATAGCAAAAGGTTTGAGGAGTGGGTTAAACTTAAATTACTCTTTGCATTTTTTGTGTCAGGCATATTTATATATAAATATATTAGTAATTCAGTAGCTCTTTCTCTGTTATCATTTATTTTAGTATATGCATGTGTAATAAATAAATTTCCGGCAATTGTGAGAAAATTTCTTCAAAATAAAACCATATCCTACCTCGGCAAAAATTTCTTATGGCATTTATTTATATCATTTGCCTTTATCTGTCTTGTTCACGTATTATATCTTCGATCTAATTTGGCTTAATATAGATTTTTTAAAGCTTGGGTTTCAGGATTTGAAGTACAATAGTTGGATAATTAAATTACCCTTATACTCTGTTTTAACTTTTATTGTTGCGCATTTTTCTTACAAGTATTTAGAAATACCGTTTTTGAAGCTAAAGAAAAATTTGTAACCCTTTTTTATGTGTCAAAGATATTAGTGCAGCACCAACCAAAGGATTTAGACTTTGCTAATACTTTTCGTAAATATTTTTTAACTTCAAAACAGGCTAAGAAAAAACGCAAATAGAGCAAAGAGTTTGTTTCCTTACCACGTTTAGCCTTCATACAAAACAAAGGCGTATCCACTGGAAGCGCCTAAACCCTAAACCATCTAAACCAGCTAAACTCTCATGAACGAAGCCATCATTAAAACAAAAAATATTGGCACAGGTAATACTTTTGAACCGGGTGTAATAATTGGCGAAGAAGTGCATATTGGAGATAATAATGTATTTAGGAGTGGTACGGTTATAGACCGTAAAGTATGCATTGGCAATAATAACTTGTTTTCAAACTATGTAATTATCGGCTGCCAGGGCGAAATGGGATTAAAAGGCGATATTATACCTGCCGGAGGCTGCATAGAAATTGGCAATGATAATATTATCAGGGAGTTTGTAGTAATTAGCTTTCCGGCAAAAACTTTAAAGACAAAAGTGGGCAATAATTGCTATTTTATGGCCCGCTCCCATATTCCACACGATTGCAAAATTGGGAATAAAGTAACCATGGCGCCAAATTCTGTCTTAGGAGGTGCGGTACATATTGAAGATTTTGTTTTTGTGGGCCTGGGCGCCACCACCCATCATGGGTTATCACTCGGTGAGGGTTCTATGATAGGAATGAATGCTGCAAATGTAAAGTGTGTGCCGCCTTTTGTAACAGTAATAGGTGTTCCATCAAAAATACTTTGTGTAAATATTATAGGCGCAACCCGCAGAAATATTCCTGCAGAAATTATTAACGAAGCTGATGCAAACCTTACCAGCGTTTTAAATTTGAGCTATACCAACCCACAAAACCAAATGATTACAAAAATTCAGGATTTTTTACAGAAATTCGAATGTGTGAATGAGTTTGCATAATAAAGTTTTGAGTTAGGTATTGAGCATTTATAGGCAGGAGTTTTGTTATTTACATGTTGAGCAGGTTTGCTGTATATTATGTCATTACTGCATTACCACATTATCATATAATACATTATCAATTATACATTTTAGCTTAATTACCCATGCAAAAAATACCTTTTGTTGACCTTTATGCCCAGTACAAAAGCATACAAAACGAAATGGATGCAGCCATTAAAACCAGTATTCAAAACACATCATTCATCGGCGGAAATCCGGTACGGGAATTTGAAACTGCTTTTGCCGGTTTTATTGGTCTAAAGCATGTAATAGGTTGTGGCAATGGCACCGATTCCATAGAAATTTTATTGCAGGCTTATGGAATAGGTAAAGGCCATGAAGTAATTGTGCCTGCTGCATCCTGGATATCTACTTCGGAAGCAGTAAGTGCAAGAGGCGCTACTCCCGTTTTTGTAGATGTGGAAGAAGATTATTTCAACATCAACCCGGCATTAATTGAAGCAGCTATTACTGCCAATACAAAAGCCATTATTCCGGTACACTTATACGGGCATCCGGCGGACATGCCGGCTATTATGGCTATTGCCAAAAAGTATAATTTAATAGTAATTGAAGACTGTGCACAATCACATGCATCGGCAATCCATGAAAAACTTGCTGGTACATTTGGCCATGCCGCAAGTTTTAGTTTTTATCCCGGCAAAAATCTTGGCGCTTACGGCGATGCAGGTTGCATGGCTACCAGCGATGATGCCATTGCCGAAAAAGTGCGCATGATTGCCAACCATGGCCAAAAAGGTAAGCACAATCATATTATGGAAGGCCGCAACAGCAGGCTCGATGGTTTACAGGCTGCCATACTTTCTGCAAAATTGCCTTATTTGCATCAATGGACCAATGCAAGAATAGCGCTTGCGGCCCAATACAATACGTCCATTACCAATGCAGGGCTTGGTTTGCCCAAAACAAAACAAAAATATAAACATGTTTTTCATTTGTACGTAATCCGCAGTAATAAAAGAGATGCATTAAAAGATGAGTTGAATGCACTGGGTATTGAAACGGCCATACATTATCCCTGTGCTTTGCCTTTTTTAAGCTGCTATGCCGATAGAAATTTTGCGGCAGGTAGTTTTCCTGTTGCTGAGGCCTGGGCAAAAAAAGTTTTATCTATTCCCATGTATGCCGAGCTCACAACAACACAAATTGAGTATATTGCCAGCGCACTCAATAATTTGCCAGCCTGAAAACCATTGTAATTTTATCTACAGAGCCCTGGGGCAAAATGATGCTGAGCAAAATGCACTATGCTGCAGAGCTTGCGGCCAAGGGCCATACTGTATATTTTGTAAATCCACCAAGGCAGTCCTCTAATAAAGAGAACGTGTATATTAATGACAGTATTGCCATTCCGCATATTACCATCATCAATACGCAGCCGGTAAAGCAAGGGCTTTTGCTAAGGCATAAATTTCCCGGGCTGTACCGGCAGCTTACAAAATCGTATGTAAAAAAAATAAAAAAAATAACCGGCAACTCTATTGATGAGCTCTGGTGTTTTAATCCCAATATGTTTACAGCGCCAAAACAATTTGAGGCAAAAAAAACACTGTTGATGCTCTACGATTTTTATAAAGGCAAGCATATAGAAGCAGCTTGCAAAAATTCCGATGCACTTATATCCATTACGCATGTTGCTTACGACTTTTATAAAAGGGCCGGCAAACCCTCTTTGTTACTGCCTCATGGCCTTGCCGGTAGTTTTGCGGTAATTGCCGAAGAAAAGCTAAAAAAAAATAATTTTATTGTACAGCATGGCAAAAAAATTAAAATAGGATATACCGGCAACCTGCTGCGTCACGGGATGAACACCTTGCTGGCTAAAAAATTAATAGAAAAAAATCCACAAGTGGAATTTCATTTTTGGGGGCCGGATTCCTTAAAAGAAAATAATGTGAGTGGCCTTTCGGAAGCATCGCAGCAGCATTTGGATTTTTTACAATTTTTAAAAAAATCGGTCAGCGTTGTATTACATGGCGTAAAAGCAGTAAACGAGCTTGCAGAGGAAATGCAGGCAATGGATGCATTCATTTTTTTGTACTCTGCTAAAACTGATATCAATGCTGCTTCCAATTCACACAAAATTTTGGAGTATTTAAGCACGGGCAAGGCCATCATCAGTACTTTTGTTTCGCAATATCAATATAATACTTTACTGGTAATGAGTAAAGACGAGGCTTCATTTTTAGCTACTTTTGAAAAAGTAATATCCTCCTTGCCGGAATACAATGCCCCGGAGTTCCAAAAAAAGCGTATTGCTTTTGCATTGGAAAATACTTATCACACCCAAATAGAGCGCATTAACAGGTTTATAAAAACTATATGAAGATACTTTTTATTAGCTCGCTCAACCTCGCCACCAATCCCCGTTTTGTAAAAGAAATAAAGCTGGCCCTTGCTAATGGGTTTTCGGCCGATGTAATATGTTTTGAATTTAACAACTGGAGCAATGCATTTAACCAACAAATAAAAAAAGATATTGGCCATGCAAATATTTATTCCATTCCTGCAGGCCGCAAACCATTTTTGCCCTGGGCAGTAAGCGTATTTTGGGAAAAATGCTACCGCCTTGCAGGTTTCCTGTTTCCTATGCCATTGAGCCTGCAATCAAAAGGCGTTTCCCGACGCAGTGGTTTGCTGGTAAAGCAAATTAAAAAATTAAAGCAGCAACAATACAATTGGGTAATTGGCCATAACCCCGGCGCTTTATACCCTGTTTATTTTGGCGCAAAAAATTTTAATGCACAAGCAGCCTTCGATGTGGAAGATTACCATCCCGGCGAAGGCAATAACCCAGGGGAACAAAGGCTCACCAAACTACTCATGAATGAGCTATTGCCCAAAATGGATTATGTGAGTTTTGCTTCTCCTTTAATGAAGAAAAAACACATTGAAGACTGTGGCAAAGAAGGTAAAAACTGGACGGTGGTACTCAACTTTTTTGCGGCTGATGATTTTAAAAAATTGCCAACAGGTACAAATAATAACGATTTATTAAAACTGGTTTGGTTTTCTCAAAATATAAATTACAAGCGTGGGCTGGAGCAGGTAATACCGGCATTGGATGCCTATAAAGATAAAATTGAATTGACACTTATTGGCAACATGAAAGAAGAGTTTTATAAAGAATATGTTGCGCCCAGGCCGCATATAAAAATTATTCCCCCACAGGAGCAAAAAGCGCTGCACCATTTAATGGGCAATTTCGATATTGGCCTTGCCATAGAGCCCGGAAAAGATAAAAATAATTTTATAGCCCTTGCCAATAAATTAATCACTTATTTTCAATCGGGTTTATATATTTTGGCCTCGGATACCCCGGCGCATATAGATTTTCTTAACACCTTTCCGCAACATGGCATGGCAGTGAATTTGGAAAAAGAAAATGTACCCTCGGCTTTAAATAAACTTCTACTTTCGGCAAAGGAAATACAGGAAAATAAAAATACCAGGATGGCCGCATCTGCTGCCTATAGCTGGGAAAAAGAATCGGAAAAACTGTTGCAACTATGGAAGAATACAAGCGCATAAAAAAAATTATTATTATTTCGCCGCATTTTCCGCCATCAAATCTTACTGCGGTACACCGGGCACGCTTTTTTGCCCAGCATTTGCCTTCCTTTGGCTGGGAGCCTACTATAGTAACGGTGCATGAAGATTACTATGAAGAAGCGCTGGATAATAACCTGGCCAAACTTGTACCAAACTGGCTGAGGGTAGAAAAAGTAAAAGGTATAAAGGTTACTAAACCAAGGCTTATTGGCGATATTGGCCTTAGATCTTTTTTGAGTTTGTACCGCAGGGCAAAAAAAATAATAAAAGAAGAAAATATAGATTTTGTGTACATCACCATACCTTCTTTTTACGGCGCTTTGTGGGGCAGGTGGTTGCACGAAAGTACAGGTGTGGCCTATGGTATAGATTATATTGATCCCTGGGTGCATGAATTTCCGGGAAGCAATAAAATATTTTCAAGGCATTGGTGGGCCACAAAAGTTTCGGGTTTTTTAGAACCTATTGCAGTAAAAAAAGCAGCTTTAATAACCGGGGTTGCCGAAAGCTATTTTGAAGGTGTACAACAACGGAATGCCAGGTTAAAAGAAAAAGCAATTTTTTGTGCCATTCCTTTTGGCAGCGAAAAAAGGGATCATAAGAAGGTTAAAGAATTTGATTTGCAGCCTTACCTTTTTAAACCCAATGCTGCAAAGTTGCAAATGGTTTATGCGGGGGCTATGCTGCCCAAAGCCTATTCACTTCTGGAAAAAATTTTTATTTCCTTTCAAAATAATCCCGAAGTTTTTGAAAATGTAGAAATCCATTTTATTGGCACGGGCAAAAACCCAACCGATCCCAATGGTTTTACCATAAAACCTTATGCTGAAAAATACAGCCTATGGAAAAAAAATATTTTTGAATACCCGGTACGCATCCCATACCTGGATGTGCTGGTGCATTTAAATGCTGCAAATGCTGTATTTATTTTGGGCAGCACCGAGCCACACTATACACCTTCAAAAGTTTACCAGGCAGTTCTTTCCGGCAAACCCATTTTGGCGGTGCTGCATACCATGAGCACGGCTGTGGAAGTGCTCACCAATTCTGGCGCAGGATATGTAGTGGATTTTGCCAGCAAGGATGAATGTGAATTAAAAATGCAATATTTCGAAAAAGAATACATGCAGTTTTTGGAGTTTTACCAGCAGTACAATCCTGCAAACATTAATATGCTTGCCTTTGAAAAATACTCGGCTTACAATATTACCGAAACGCTGGTTCAGGCATTGAATAAAATAACGGAAAGTTGAAGAAAATATTTGTTTTATATCGCTATTGTAATGTATTGGGTTTTGCTTCGCTGCTCAGTTTTTTAGGGCAACGGTTGGCAAAACGCAATACTTTAATATCAATTTCAGTAAAAAATTTACCACACAAAATAATCATCCGCAACCAGCCGGCTGATTTTGCTGTATTTACACAGGTTTTTGTCAATAAAGAATACGATGTTGCGCTTGCGCATCCTGTAAATAGCATTATTGATTGCGGCGCTAATATTGGGCTGGCAGCTTTATACTTTACTACAAAATATCCGCAAGCTTCTATTAAATGTATTGAACCCGAAAAAGAAAATTTTGAATTGCTCCTGCAAAATACCCAACACTATAAAAATATTTCCTGCCTAAATGCAGGCGTTTGGCATAAAAAAGTTTTGCTGCAGGTTATTGACAAAGGCTATGGCAGCCTCGGTTTTCAGGTGAAAGAAACCAGGGAAAAAGAAAATTCCCTGCCGGCAAAAGATATGAGTTCTATAATGCAGGACTGGGGAAAAACAAATATTGATATTGTAAAACTGGATATAGAAGGCAGCGAAGAACAGGTAATTTTAGAGGATAAGAGCAACTGGCCGCAAAAAGCAAAAACTATTTTTGTGGAAATACACGATAACCTAAAACCCGGGCTTACCGAAAAAATAGTTGCCAAACTGCAAGCAGATTTTAATTTTCACAAAAATGGGGAATATATGGTGTTTACCAAAAAAATTAATGCATGATTGGTTTTGTAGTGCCCATAAAACCAAGGCGCTTTTCTACCAATTGGGAAAAAGATAACCGTCTGCTGGAACGTACGCTGGGCGCTATACTTAACCAAACCGACCCCAATTTTAAAATATTTATTCTTTATACCGATAAGCCGAAAATAAATATTCATCATTCTTCCATTAATTATATACTTTTTGATTTTCCTTTTTTAGAAACTAAGGAAATACTAGACTTTGAATCTAAGGTAAAACGCTGGATGCCCGACCCGGTTTATGTAAGCAAAATGTTTGACAAAGGAAGAAAAATTATGCTGGGCTGTAAATATGCCAAAGAAGCAGGCTGCAATTTTATAATGTCTATTGATAGCGACGACCTCATCAGTAATAAACTTGCAGCTTTTGTAAATAAGCAGGCAACCGATAGTGTGGGTTGGGTATTAAAAAACGGGTACATGCATTTGGAATCATTAAATGTACTTATTAAAAAAACAGATATTTTTAAAGTAAACGGCAGTACTAATATTATCAACGCAAAATATGTTCCCAATCCCAATTTTAACAGCAGGTATTATTACGATTTTAATTTTTTTGAAGGCCATGGTTATCTGCCTTTAAGAATGCAGGAAATGTACCATAAAAAGCAGGATGAGTTGCCCTTTATTGGCGTAGTATATACCATCCATAGCGATAATGCATCGCATATAAATAAAATACTAAGTTTAAAAAATATTAAAACCCTGGCAAAAATTATCCTGCATGGCAAGCTGATGAATAAACGCATTGCAAAAGAATTTAACCTCGTAAAACTGTAATGCTAAAAAAGCTGGCCATTGTAACAACGCATCCCATCCAGTATAATGCACCGCTATTTGCCTTGCTGGCAAGCCGCAATAAAATTACTATTAAGGTTTTTTACACATGGGGCAGCCAGGTTATGGAGCAAAAATTCGATCCCGGCTTTGGCAAAAAAATAAGTTGGGATATCCCTATGCTCGAAGGCTATGATTATTGTTTTGTTGAAAACACGTCAGCCAATCCGGGTTCACATCACCGTAAGGGTATACAAAACCCAGGCCTCATCCCTGAAATTGAAAAATGGCAACCCAATGCGGTATTGGTTTACGGCTGGAATTTCAGCAGTCATATTAAGGCGCTTCGGTATTTTCATAAAAAAATTCCAGTATTGTTTCGTGGTGATTCTACAATGCTTGACCTGCAAAACCCAGTGAAAGCAATGCTTAAAAAAATTTACCTTACCAATCTTTTTAAGCATATAGATATAGCCCTGTATGCAGGTAGTGAGAACAAAAAATATTATCAAAATTTTGGATTGCCCGATAACCATTTGGCATTTATGCCACATGCGGTTGATAACCAATTTTTTTACAGTAATAAGAAACCTGCCATTGATTTCAGAGAAAAATTAGACATTCCAAATGAGGATACGGTTTTTTTATTTGCCGGAAAATTTATTGAAAAGAAAAATCCTGTTGCGCTGGTAATGCTATTTGCCGCATTAAAATTATCCAATACACACCTGGTAATGGCCGGCAATGGGCCATTGGAAGATCAACTAAAATTAGCAGCAGTAGGCAATAACCATATCCATTTTGTTCCCTTTCAAAATCAATCGGCAATGCCATCGCTGTATGCCATGTGTGATTGCTTTATATTGCCTTCAAAAGGGCCGGGAGAAACCTGGGGGCTTGCGGTAAACGAGGCCATGGCAGCAGGTAAGGCAATATTGGTGAGTAATAAATGTGGTTGCGCTGCCGACCTTTTAGAAAATGGTAAAAACGGGTTTATTTTTAATGCAGAAAACTGTGAAGATCTTGAAAAAAATTTAAAAAGAATTACTGGAAGTAAAAAGTTGATGGCAGAAATGGGCGTGCATTCTTTAGAAAAAATAAAAAATTGGTCGCTGCAAAATGCGGCAATAGCCATTGAAAAAGCAGTAACAGGATTTTAATGAACAGCAATGTTTGATTCTTTAACCAACATAAAATTTAACTGGTATATTTTTGCAGGTATAGCAGTTGTAATTCTCCTGTTAAAGCCAGATATTTCACCCTGGTGTTTTATTGCCCTTCTTATTGGCATACATCAGTTTATGTTGATATTTTATGCATTTAAATACATTATTCCCGTAAGGTATATTGCCGGAGCTTTCTTGTCGCTGCAAATGCTCATTGGCCCTTCATTTGCCTATTTAGGCTTAGATAGCGCACAGTATTTTAAATATCGTATGCAGGTTTCTGAGGTGGAGTATTTTAGTTATGCCATTCCCGCAACCATCTGTTTTATCCTTGGTTTGCACTTTTTTAGTAAGCTCAAGGGAGAGATAGTAAACCAGCAGGCAATAAAAGATTATGTAGCCCAAAATCCTACACTTGCATATCTGTTTATTGTAATAGGTGTTTTTAATTCTATAGCCGCCGATTTTTTTGGACCCGGACTTGGGTTTGTACTTTACCTTATTGGTAGTTTTAAATTTGCCGGCGCTTTTTTATTAATTATTGGCAGCCCCAGGCTAAAGCCTTTGCCTTTAACGCTGGTATTTGGTTCCATTATACTTTCTACTTTACAAAAAGCCATGTTTCACGACCTGGTAACCTGGCTCATTTTTATATTAGCTGTTTTTGCTTTAAGATATAAACCCAAAGATTATGTAAAGCTGGCTTTTGCCATCGGCCTTATTGCTGGCGTTGCTGTAATTCAACAATTAAAAGCCAGCTACCGAACCGCTACCATAGCCCAGGGAAAGGCAGGAGATGTGGAGGCATTTGATGATGCCTTTGACGAAATGCAAACCAGTGGCGGTTTTTTTGAAAAAGCTAACCTGGCAAAACATAATGTTCGCATAAACCAGGGTTTTATTTTAACCAATGTGTTGCGCCATGTACCTTACCGTACGGCATTTGCCCACGGGCAGGAGTTGTATCAAATACTCGAAGCGGCTTTTTTACCCAGGATTTTAGCGCCTAATAAATTAGATGCCGGAGACAAAACACTTGTTTTTAAATATGCAGGCATTAGCCTTCGTAAACACACTTCTATGAGCCTGGGCTCAATGGCTGATGCTTATATTAATTATGGCAGAACGGGTGGCTGTATTTTTATGTTTGCTCTTGGGCTTTTCTTTAACCTAACCCTTATTTGGTTTAATAAAATGGGAAAAAAATTTCCCATTATCATTCTTTTTGTGCCTATGGCATTTTATTTTCCTATAAGGCCCGATACGGCTTTGCAAACTGGCCTTGGGCACCTGGTAAAATGCACATTTTTAATTTGGGTGGTTTTTACCTATTGGGCACATATTTTTGAAACTCGTTTAAAAGTTTTTAGAAAAACGTCTCCATCCGAACTTTCTGTTTAACTCTATTCAACACTTTTTGTTTTTGAAAAATTCAGTTTTATTAAATATTATCCTTCCCTTGGTTCTTGGCATTTCTTTGTTGTATTATTATCAAAGAAAAACCATAAAAGCAGAGGAAATTGGTATTGGAAAGGAAACTACAATTTATACGCCATGGGTAAACGACTATCCAATTCATGTTACTTTCTTCAGGCATATTGATACATTACTTTACGGATGGCAAAAAAGCGGCGGGAAGGACCTTACACTTTGGCTGGGTAATTCACAACTCCATTCCATAAATCAATATTCTCCAGGACAGCAAAATTGCATCCGGTTTCTCTTCGATTCATTAGAAAATAGCAACAAAACGGTTTTGGGTATTAGCTATCCCAATGCCAACCTGCAGGAGTTCCTTTTTACCATTATTTACTTTACAAATAAATGCAATAAGGTAAAACAAATTGTATTGCCCGTTTTTTTTGATGATATGAGGGAAGATAAAATAAGGGATGATATTGGTAATGCGAATGCGGTAAATTTTATAGCGCAGGGTAAAGACAGCAGCTACTTTTCCAATATACTATCCATCTCCAATTTAAAAAATAAAAAGGCCACTGAATCTGCCATTGGCAACGATATGAAGGCGCTTGATGCTACTGCACAGGAAATCTCAGAAAAATTTCTGGATAGTATTGTGCGTACCTACTGGGCTGTGTGGAATAAAAGACCGGATACCAGGGGAACACTTTTTAACGACCTGTATAAATTTCGCAACAGCATGCTGGGAATAAAAGCCAATACCAAGCGCAAAATGATTCCCGGTGTGTATAAAGAAAATTACGAAGCCTTACTGGATATTTTTAAATATTGCCAGGCCAAAAATATTGAGTTGATTGTGTACATTCCACCCATAAGAAACGACGTAGAGCCGCCTTATGATATGAAGGCATATGCAGGATTTAAAAAAGAAGTTGAAAAAGATGTACTGGCCAGCCATGCCATTTTTATGAACCTCGAAAACCTTGTTGCTGCAAAGTATTGGGGAACCAAAGGCTCTACGAGCGGCACCGGCAGCGAAATAGATTTTATGCACTTTCAGGAACCTGGCCATAAACTCATTGCAGATACCATATTCCAACGCTGTAAAAAATGATTTTTAATTCTCTCACCTTTATTATTTTTCTTGCTATTGTGGTTGCCCTTTACTGGAACCTTCCGCAAAAAGTAAGACTTTGGATGATTGCCCTGGGAAGCCTGGTATTTTATGGTTTTTGGAAACCGCAATATACCCTGCTGCTCATTTTTGCTGCGGTTATGGATTACTATATTGCCAATGCCATTCACCACACCCAAAACCCAAAAAAGCGAAAGCAGATACTCATCATAAGCCTGGTACTCAACCTTGGCCTTTTGGTTTATTTTAAGTATTTAATTTTTTTTACCGAAAACCTGCAGGATTTACTCAGCGCTTTTGGCAGCAGCATTGCATTGCCGCATTTAAATATTATTTTACCTATTGGCATCAGCTTTTACACTTTTGAAACCATAAGCTATACCGTAGATGTTTACCGTAAACATATTAAACCCGAGAAAAACTTTATCAGTTACCTCAGCTTTCTCGTTTATTTTCCGCATTTAATTGCTGGGCCGGTTTTAAGAGCTGCAGATATATTGCCGCAATTTGCCAACAGGGTAAAATTTAACTGGGGTTATATTAACGAAGGATTTGTACGTATTGTAACCGGATTATTTTTAAAAGTGGTATTGGCCGATAATATTGCCCCGCTGGTAGATGCAGGCTTTGATATGCCTTCGGCTTCTCTTAGCGCTATTGACGTGTGGACGCTTGCTTACTTATTTGGTTTCCAGATTTATTTTGATTTTTGTGCGTATTCTGCTATTGCTATTGGCGCTGCTCAAATGATGGGCATCCATTTTTTTGAAAACTTTAATTATCCTTATTTAGCCGTTTCACCCAAGGCATTTTGGAAGCGATGGCATATTTCTTTATCTAACTGGATTAAAGATTATCTCTACCTTCCACTCACCGGCACCAAAGTGGTTTACGATCAGCAGCAGGCTATTTCCGAAATACGCAATACCAAAAATGCAAAAGGGTATTTTGCCCTGTTTTTAACCTGGGCCATTATGGGCTTTTGGCATGGCGCTAACTGGACCTTTGTTATTTGGGGATTGTACCATGCTTTCCTGGTAATGATGCACCGGGTGATTGCAAAATTTACCGGTTCGTTTAATATAACTTTTCTCAACATTTCGGGCTGGTGCATCTCTTTACCATTTTTAATGCTTGGCTGGATACCTTTTAGGGTAACCGGCATGGCTATGCTCAAAGATTATTCTTTAAAACTCATACAGCCTGCTCACTATACCTGGCTGGGCATGAAGGAGAATACTTATCTTATCACATTTGTTTTATTGCTTTTTGTGCTGCTGGCCTATTTGTGGAACAGGTACATTTCGCCGGCCCTGGCAAATACCTGGAGTGGGCAGTTGGTTAAAACCTTGTCTATATCTGTAATAGTGGCTTTAGTAATAGTATTCCTCAGGCCAATAAGCCAGTTTATTTATTTCCAGTTTTGAAAAAAATTGTTATTTGCATTCCCTGGTTTTGGCCGGCATATAAAGCCGGTGGCCCCATACAAAGCATTATAAACCTGGTTACTCAGTTTAAGGGCAACTGCAGGTTTTATATTTTTACTAGCAACAGCGATTTAGGCGGAGAAAAATTAACCGGTATTGAAACTAATCAATGGATTGGGTTTAATGCCCACACAAAAATATGGTATGCTTCCCAGCAACCACGGGCTGCTTTAAAAAAAATAGTTAAGGAAATTGCCCCTGACCATTTATTTATTATCGGCCTTTTTTCACCCGCTTTTAATATTTTTCCGTTACTGGGCATTAAAAATGTACAAAAAATATTATCGCCCAGGGGAATGCTGCATCCTGGCGCTTTGCGTCAAAAAGCATTAAAGAAATATATTTTTCTTTCTTTCTTCAAAAAAACAAATGCAATAAAATCAGTTGTTTTTCATGCTACCGATGCCGAAGAAGAAAAAATGATTAAAAATAATTTTGGCAGGCAGGCTAATGTAAAAATTGCATCAAATTTTCCACGGTTGTTTTCGCCGGTAGAAAAAACAAAAGCGAACAACAGGTTAAAACTTATAAGCATTGCACTCATAAGCCCAATGAAAAATCATTTACTGGTTTTGGAGGCTTTACAAAAATGTACTTATACTATTTCCTATGCTATTTACGGGCCCGTAAAGAACGCAGCTTATTGGCAGCAATGCAAAAATAGCATCAGGCAACTGCCAGAAAATGTAGCGGTTCAATACCATGGAATACTTGAAAGTACTGATGTAGCAGCTGCATTGCAAAATGCAGATGTGTTTATACTACCCAGCAAAAGTGAAAATTTTGCTCATGCAATTTGCGAAGCTTTAAGCGCTGGCCTACCGGTAATTACCAGCCATTTTACTCCCTGGAACCAATTGCAGGATGCTAAAGCAGGATTAAATGTTGACCTCACATCACAAGATATTGTAAGCGCAATAGACAGGTTTGCTAAAATGGATACTTTTGAATTTTCCAACTGGAGTTTTGCTGCTGCAGGATATATCCAACATAAAATTAACAGCACTAAAATCAACGAACAATACCATTTGCTGTTTAATATGTAGTTTGCAACTATAAACAAATATGGCTTCTATAATAAAAGATAAAAAATTCACAGGGTTTGTTGTAAAATTTCTGTTGATTTTTGCAGTATTGTATTACGGCACTTTACTCATCATTGGCCTTTCTGCTCCTGAGGATTATTACAGCCCTTTTGTGGCCCAATACCTGGATTATATTACCCAACTTAAGTGGGGATTGATGAAATCAACTAAATTTCTTTTATCATTGTTTGGGATTGAAACTTATTTTGCGCCTAATTTTTCTATAAAGATTGTGGAAGGAAGAGGAGTGAGGATTGCGATGAGCTGCGTAGGTTATGCAGTATATAGTTTTTGGATTGCTTTTGTACTGGCTTCGGCGGGCAAAGTATTATCAAAAATATTTTGGGTATTGGGAGGTTTACTATTATTATGGACTATAAACGTGGTACGAATAGCATTGTTTTTACTTGCTGTGGACCGCAACTGGCCAATGCCGCTTGGCCTCGACCACCATACCTGGTTTAATATTTTTGCCTATGGCGCTATTTTTACCCTGATGTATTTTTTTTACAAAAAAGATACTGCACCCAATTCTTCAGCTTCAACTATTGCCGGTGGATAGAGAAAGGGTTTTTGGGTTGGATATATTTAGGGCATTTGCCATTTTATGTGTGATGGTAGCGCATACCAATTCGTACTACCTGTTGCGTAATACTGCCCGTGTTACTACACAACTATTTGCCTTTATAGGGGTGGAAACTTTTTTTGTACTCAGCGGCTTTTTAATTGGCGGCATTTTATTGAAGTTATTTTCTGGGGATGTAAAAAATTTATCCTTAGCGGTTAAAAATTTTTGGGTGAGAAGATGGTTCCGAACGCTGCCCAATTATTTTTTGATGCTTTTAGTATATATAATACTTGAAGCAATAATGGGCGGCGTTTTAAAACCCTATTATTTACTGTTCACCGTATTTCTGCAAAATACTTTTAGGCCGCACCCCACATTTTTTGGCCCAGCCTGGAGCCTTTCCATAGAAGAATGGTTTTACCTGTTGTTTCCACTGGGTTTGGCATTTGCAATACGCTGGTTAAAATTAAGGGGCGAAAAATTATTTGCGTTTGTTGTATTGCTTTTTATAGGCAGTTGTCTTTTGCTTCGTATCGTAGTAGCCTTTACCGCCAACCCCGAATGGCTCATTGGCTTTCGTACCATAATGCCGCTAAGGCTCGATTCTATTGCCTTTGGCGTTGGCTTTGCGCTGCTAAAATATTACCATCCCGGGTTTTTTAAAAAGTACCGTTTCCTTTTTTTTGCAAGCGGTGTTGCCGGAACATTAATTATGCTTTTTGTTTTTTATTTCGGTTACCTGCAACAATACGGGCTCAAGGGAGGGTTTTTCCTGAAAACATTTTTCTTTAGCTTTTACTCATTATTTGCAGCAATGCTATTGCCTTTATGTGATGCAATTACAACTACCACAAATCGTATTTGGCAAAAAATTATTACACATATCAGCTTAATTTCTTATTCACTTTACCTGGTGCATTGGGTTTTTGTATTGCTGGTAAATAAGTATGGCGCATCTTTTAGCGGCTGGGAACGGATACTGATGGTGTGGGTTGCTAGTTTGGTTACCGCAACGCTGCAATACAAATATTTTGAAAAACCTATGACGGATATGAGGGAGAAATTTAGCTTTGGGAAAAAGAAAATACAAATTGCCTGAGGAATTTTAAAGATTACCATTTACAATTTTTGAAAAAACTGGAGATAAGATTACAATGATTATTTTAGGAATAAATGCTTACCATGCCGATGCTTCTGCAGCAATTTTTGTTGATGGAAAGTTAATTGCAGCTACAGAAGAAGAACGCTTTACCCGTGTAAAACACTGGGCCGGTTTTCCCTCGATGGCAGTTTTATTTTGCCTCAAGGAAGCAGGCATTAACATTGAACAGGTAGATTATTTTGCTATTGGCCGAGACCCTAAAGCTAAATTTTTTAAAAAAATACTTTATGTGCTGGCCAATCCCGGCGGTAGTGCGGCAACTATAAAAGACAGGTTCAGCAACAGCCGCAAAGTGGCCGGAATTGATGAAGAACTTTCTGCTTTATCCGGCATGGCTGCTCACCTGTTTAAAAATAAAATTGTAAATGTTGAACACCACCGCAGCCACCTTGCTTCAGCTTTTTTTGCATCGCCATTTGAAAAGGCAGCCTGCCTTTCTATTGATGGTTCAGGTGATTTTACCACAACCATGACGGCTGTAGGAAAAACAAATTCGATAGAGGTTTTGCAGTCGCTTGATTTTCCTCATTCCCTGGGTATTTTTTATACTGCTTTTACGCAATTGCTGGGTTTTCCGCATTATGGCGACGAATACAAAGTAATGGGAATGGCGCCTTACGGCGAACCTTTATTTGTAGATAAGCTGCATGATGTTGTAACACTTTCAACAGATGGGTTGTTTAAATTAAATCTTCAATATTTTAGAAAAGGCACACAGGGAATTATAACTTACAATGAAAACCATGTGCCAATGGTTGCGCCACTCTTTAGCGAATTGATGATTGAAAAATTTGGCAATCCAAGAAAAAATAAAGAAGAGCTAAATGCTTATCATAAAAATCTTGCGGCTTCTGTTCAGCGCTTTACTGAAGAAGTAATTTTTCATGTTCTCAATCATTTGCATATGCAAACCGGGCTTACCGATGTATGTATTGCCGGAGGCGTAGCGCAAAACAGTGTGGCCAATGGAAAAATTACAAGAAACACTCCGTTTAAAAATGTATACATTCCATCTGCAGGGCACGATGCCGGCATTTCTATGGGCGCTGCTTTATTTGTACAGCACCAGCAAAAAAATATGCAACGCTCTCCAATTTTTTCTGCTTATACCGGGAGCAAATGGACCAATGAAGAAATTATTGCTTTGCTGAAAAAAGAAAATATTTCTTTCCGTCAATTGCCCGATGAAGAGTTGTATGAAGCTGTAGTAAATCGCTTAATTAATGGCGGTGTAGTTGGATGGATGAACGGCAGAGCAGAATTTGGCCCACGGGCATTGGGTGCAAGGTCTATTATTGCCGATCCACGGAGAAAGGATGCAAAAGAAATTTTAAACACTAAAATCAAGCGCAGGGAAAGCTTCCGCCCATTTGCACCATCCATACTAAAAGAATTTGTGCATGAATATTTTGAAATAGATGAACCCGTGCCTTTTATGGAAAAAGTTTTTCCAATTAAAATAGAAAAACAGGAAAACATACCGGCAGTAACGCATGTAGATGGAAGCGGCAGACTACAAACGGTGGATAAAGATATTTCGCCAAGGTACTATCAGTTAATAGACACATTTAGAAAAAAAACCGGTGTGCCTATTTTACTCAACACATCTTTTAACGAAAACGAACCCATAGTAAACAGCCCTGCTGAAGCGCTGGCCTGCTTTTTACGCACCAATATGGATATGCTGGTAATGGAAAACTGCCTGGTAGAAAGATAATTTTTTTTTACATATTTTTTATTTTTGTAAACAGTATACTTAGCGGTATACTGTTTTTTTTTATATTCGCTTAATGAAGAAGCTGTCTATAATTACAGTTACCTATAATTCTGAAAAATACCTGGCAGAATGTATTGAGTCGGTAATTGGGCAAACTTACCCCAATATTGAACATATTATTATTGACGGAAAGTCAAAAGATGCCACAGTAAGTATTATACAAAAGTACAGCAACCATATTGCACGCTGGGTTTCTGAAACAGACAGAGGAATGTATGATGCCATTAATAAAGGGCTTGAGCTGGCATCAGGTGATTTTGTTGGCATACTCAACAGCGACGATATGCTGGATACTCCCGAAGTGATTGCTGCAATTGTAAAGGCTTTTGAAGAAAATAATACCGATGCTGTTTATGGCGACCTGGAATATGTGTACCAGGATGATCCCACTAAAATTTGGCGAATTTGGAAAGGCAAACCTTACAAAAGGAGTTTGTTTAAAGTTGGATGGATGCCGGCGCACCCAACATTTTACCTTAAAAAATCCTGCATTGACCAATATGGTGGATACGAGAACCATTATTTTTCTGCAGCAGATTATGAGTTTATGTCACGCTATCTTTATAAACACGGTTTATCGGCATATTATTTGCCCATGCTCATAGTAAAAATGAGGGTGGGTGGCATGAGCAATAAAAGTTTCCTGCAAAGGGTAAGGGCAAACCGCAGGGATTATCTTGCCATGAAAAAGAACAATATCCCATTTGCCTTTTTTGTATCGGTGTTAAAACCTTTGAGTAAATTACACCAGTTTTATAAAAAAAATACCCAATTATTTCTTTCCTGGTAAGGATATTGAAATACATGTTTGGATTTAAAAAAAATAAGATAAAAAATGATAATGGCTATTTTCCCATTACCGTAGATATGCATTCGCACATCCTCCCGGGCATTGATGACGGCTCGCCGGATATTGCCACATCACTGGAACTGGTAAAAGGCCTCATGCAATTGGGACTAAAAAAGTCTATTGCTACACCTCATGTAATTTCTGACCTGTACCACAATACCCCAGAATCTATTAATAATGCTTTACAGCAATTAAGGGAAGCCCTGCATCAAAACAATATTGCCTACGAAGTAAATGCAGCGGCCGAATATTTAATGGATGATTTGTTTTTGGAATTGCTGGCAAAAAAGAATTTATTAACGCTACAGGATAATCTTATTCTTACGGAATTTTCTTTTGCTTCAATGCCCAGGCAGCCGGAAGAACTCTCGTTTAAAATAATTATGGAAGGTTATATACCCATTTTGGCACACCCTGAGCGTTACAGTTACTATCATGACCAGCCCAAAATGTATGACCGCTTAAAAGAGCTGGGTTTTGTATTACAGGTAAATTTATTGTCACTTACGGGTTATTATGGTAAAGGGCCGTTTAAAGCGGCAAAATATATTTTAGAAAACGGCCTTGCCGGATTTGTGGGTACCGATTTGCATCACCACAACCACCTCAGTGCTTTCTTAGATGCCCGCAACCACAATGTGTTTGAACCCTTTCTTAGCCATAAGGCCTGGAACGAAGTATTGCTTTAAAGATACAGGTAATAATCTTTTAGTAAATGTACAAATTCGGATGTGTATGTCCCGTTTTCATCTTTAATGCTCATTTGCTTAATATCTGCTTCGTTTTTTTTTCGGCTAAACATTTGCATACTTCTAAAATATCCGTGCCGGTTGGTTTGTTTAACATTTACTTCTTTACAACAAAATAAATTATTGGCGTTTGCCAATTGGTTTGTTTTTTTATTGAGAACATAGGGAATTAAAATTGCAGCAATGCCATTTTCTGATAAAAGTTGAGAAATATAAAGAAACAGGTCGCTTAAATTTAGTAAACCCTGGTGTTTTGCAATATTTTTCCCGCTCTCCGGCGATAATAAATTGTTTTCAAAAAATGGCGGGTTACAAATAATAAGATCAAACTTTTGAGCCGTTGAAAATTGCTGCACCGGAATGGGCAATACCGTTAAACGCTTGCCCCAGTTGCTTGCCAGGAAATTTTCCTCTGCCTGCAAAGCCGCACCTGCATTGATTTCTATGGCAGCAATGGCTGCATTTGATTTTTGTGCCAGCATTAGGGTCAATAAGCCTGTGCCGGTACCAATATCTAAAATGTTTTGAATTTGGTTGTCCGTTTCAATTTCATTTGCTACCCATGCCCCAAATAAGCAGGAGTCTGTGCAAACCTTCATAGCACATTTATCCTGTTGTATGCTGAATTGCTTAAAATGAAACACTGGTTAATGAATAATTAATAATGTAAAATTTAGAATTGATAATCTGAAGATAAACAGCAACCCTCTAAACCTTCTAAACGCTCTATACCCTCTAAATAAAAAAAATATAATTTTCCCCTTTACAACTAACTTGCGCTTGGCACCACATCTACTTTTACAAACTCCTGGCGCAGGTATTTATAATGTGCGGCAATGGCTATCATGCCGGCATTGTCTGTACAGTACTCGAATGGCGGAATAAATACTTTCCAGTTTAAAGTTTTGCCAAGCCTTTCTACTTCTTTGCGCAAACCGCTGTTGGCGCTTACACCACCTGCAATGCAAATGGTATTGATACCGGTTTGCAGCGAAGCTTTTTTCAATTTATTGAGTAAAATACTTATAATGCGGTATTGTACCGAAGCGCAAATATCCGCAAGATGGGTATCTATAAATTGTTTTCTCTCTTCTTCGGTAGCCGTAAAAATTTCTTTGTAAACATTTGACTTGCCAGCATTTTGCAAAAAATATAATATAGAAGTTTTTAAGCCGGAAAAACTAAAGTTAAGGCCATCTACTTTTGGTTCGGGAAATGTATAAGCAAGTGGGTTACCGGTTGCAGCATATTTATCAATAAGCGGCCCGCCAGGGTAGGGCAACCCAATGAGTTTTGCCGTTTTATCAAATGCTTCGCCTGCTGCATCATCAATGGTTTCTCCTATAACCTGCATATTATAAGCCGATGTACATTTTACAATTTGCGTATGGCCGCCACTTACGGTAAGGCATAAAAAAGGAAAAGTTGGTTTGGGTTCGTTTATTAGATTTGCCAATACATGTGCATGCATGTGCTGTACTGCAATGAGCGGTTTATTTAATGCCAGCGATAATGATTTTGCAAAACCGGCGCCTACCAGCAATGCGCCAATTAAACCCGGCGATTGCGTAAAGGCAAAAGCATCTACATCACTTAATTGAATGCCGGCTTTATTAACTGCCGCATCTACTACCGGAACTATATTTTGCAAATGTGCCCTGCTGGCCAGTTCGGGAACTACGCCGCCATATTGCTCATGAATTTTTTGTGTAGCAATTATATTGCTTGCAATGCGGCCATTAATGCTTACTGCTGCTGCGGTTTCATCGCAACTGGATTCTATGGCTAATATTACTGGCTCTTGGGAAATGATATTGGTTTATAAAGGTTGTCCAAATGTGAGCAGGTTATTATCCGGGTCGAGCAAAGAAAATTCTTTTTGTCCCCAGGGTTTTACCTGTAAGTGCCCATTAGGATGAATGGATGTATGATTGTTTAATAAAGATTGATAAAGGCCATCTATATCGTTGGTGCGTAAATAAACCTGGCCATAGTTTTCTAAAGGGTTGAGGTTTTTAAATTCAAAAAAATGAATTTGCATTTCATCTTTTTGCATAATAAGGTAATGCATAAATTCCTGGCTGCCGATACAGGTAAAGCCTAATTGTTTTTCATAATATTGCCTGGTTATATCCCGGTTACGCATGGGCAATTTTGGGTTTATGGCTGTAATCATTATACTATGCATTAAAATATCATTAACTTCTTATTGCCACAACAGGATCGAGCCTTGCAGCCCTGGATGCCGGGAAAATGCCGGCAAGTATGCCTACGGAAACACAAATAACGATGCTGATGATGAGCATAGGGATAGAAATAAAAATGGGGAAATTCAACATTCTGGTAGAAATTACCGTTCCGGCAAAAACCATAAGCAACCCAAAGGCGCCACCCAGCAGGCACAGCACAATGGCTTCCACTAAAAATTCAAAAAGGATGCTTCCCTTTTTAGCGCCAATGGCTTTTTTTAACCCAATTACCGATGTACGCTCCTTTACGGTAACAAACATAATATTGGCTATTCCAAACAAACCCACAATAAGGCTAATGCCACCAATAATGCTTCCTATAATATTTAATACAGAAAAAAAATCGGTGATTGCAGCGCTAAAAGCCTGTACACTGTTTAAAGAAAAATTATCTTCCTGCGTAGGGCTTAACCTGCGTACCTGCCGCATGGCACCTTTTAAGTCCTGCACCAGTGCATCCGGTGTTACGTTGGGGTAACCTTTTGCTATTAAAACGGTGTGGCTGTTGTCTTCATTAAAAATTTGCCTGCAAAAATTATAACTCAGCATAATGCAATTATCAAATTTCCAGCCGATAAAATTTACGCCGTCTTTTTTTAAAACGCCTATAATGGTTACTTTCCGTCCCTTTACCGTTACCTGTTTGCCCATTGCCCTTTCTGGATTGCCAAAGAAATCTTCTGCATTTTTATATCCAATTATTCCCACAGGCGAACCTGCCTTAAATTCATTTGGTGAAAAAAACCTGCCGGTATAAAAATGTAAGGGCTGAATATCCATTTGCGATTCCGTAACACCATAAACTGTACTGCCGGTATTTTCAAAATTTTCATAGCTTATTGGGCCGTTGAGTTCCATTAAAAAGGAAATATGCTGCAAAGCCGAGGAACGTTCTTTAACCAAACCGGCTTCTTCGGCTTTCATTGCAGGCCTCGCCCTCAGCTTCCAGTATGGCTTGTCTGGCCCGCCGCTGTAATCCCATTTGTCAATATACACGGTATTGCTGCCCAGGCCTTTTAATTCATTTTGAATATTTAATTCCAGGCTGTTTACTGCAGCCAGTACGCCAATAATGCAAAAAATGCCAAAGGCAATTCCGGTAAGGCTTAGCGCTGTTCTTAGCTTATTCACCGTAAGCTCTTTAAGTGAAAGCTTTAATGAGTTGATTACAATATTTAAGCCTTTGGTCATCACACAAAATTAATTGAAAATAAAGTAAGTTGTGCAGGCAGATATATGTATGGTAAAAGAAAGTTTTTCCGGTTTTAAAAAAAATGTAAGCTATTCTGTAACCGGTTTAATTTTCTTTTTTGAGCTTATCCTTAAACGCCTTTTTAAATTTTTCCAGCTTGGGTTGAATTACAAAACGGCAATAGGGTTCTTCTCCATGAAGCTTAAAATAATCCTGGTGATAATTTTCTGCTTTGTAAAAAGTAGTAAAGGGTTCTATGGTTGTAACAATGGCAGCATCAAATGCATTACTGATTTCTAAATTCTTTTTATATTTTTCAGCAAGTTCTTTTTGCTGTTCATCATGATAAAAAATTACACTGCGGTATTGGGTGCCCATATCGTTGCCCTGCTGGTTTAAGGTAGTAGGGTTGTGGGTTTTCCAAAATACTTCCAGGAGTTCAGCAAAAGAAATTTTTGTGCTGTCAAAACTAATGTTGAGACATTCGGCATGGCCGGTTGCACCGGTACAAACCTGCTTGTACGTTGGGTTTATTACATGGCCACCACTATAACCGCTTTCTACTTTTTCTACCCCGTTTAATTGTTGAAAAACAGCTTCGGTACACCAAAAGCAACCATTGCCAAATGTAGCAACAGAAATATTTTTTACGGTAGTAGTGATTTCCTGCATAGCGGGTTTATTTTGTGCATTGCAATTCAATTGCAACAGTGAAAGAAATAATAAGCAATAATTTTTAATCAATTTGCAAATCAGCATCATGCAAATTACATTGCATAATGTTAAGAAGGATTAAAAAGCAGTGGTTTAGTACTTATTTAAAGCTGTGGATATAAGTTCAAAAGTTTCTGCCTCACTTAATGGCTGCGGCACAAATTGTTGCCCGGTAATTTTTTCGTAAAGTTCAATATACCTGCGGCTTATGGAATGTATCCATTGATCGCTCATTTGGGGCACCTGCTGGCCTTCTTTACCCATAAAATTATTGGCCATTAGCCATTCTCTTACAAATTCTTTACTTAACTGGAGTTGCTTTTCGCCCTTCTGCTGCCTATCTTCAAATCCATCTGCATAATAATACCGGGAAGAATCCGGTGTATGGATCTCGTCCATTAAAACAATTTTATCGTCCAGCAAGCCAAATTCGTACTTAGTATCGGCAAGTATTAAACCTTGTTTTGCCGCAATTTCTCCGCCCCTTTTAAATAATGCAAAAGAGTATTTTTGTATGGTTTGCCAATGAAATGCATCAACCAGCCTTAACTTTAATATATCCCTTAAGCTAATATCCTCGTCGTGGCCCGCATCTGCCTTGGTTGTGGGCGTAATTATGGGTTTGGGAAAAGCATCGTTTTCTTTAAGGCCATCGGGCATAGGTACTTCACAAATTTCCCTTTTTCCGCTTTGGTAAAGGCGCCAGGCATGGCCTGTTAAATGGCCACGAACTACCATTTCTACTTTTACGGGCTCACATTTTTTGCCGAGGCTCACATTAGGAGCCGGGGTTTCCAAAAGCCAGTGGGGGCAAATATCGCTGCAGGCATGCATCATATAAGCAGCAAGCTGGTTCAAAATCTGGCCTTTATGCGGTATGGGTTTGGGTAAAATAACGTCAAAAGCAGAAATTCTGTTGCTGGCAACCATTACCAGTAATTGGTCATTTATAGTATAAACATCTCTAACTTTACCACTATAAAAACCTGTTTGCCCGGGAAATTGAAATTGCTGCATGTGCGAAATTATGACAGGGATTTTAATACTATTTACAAATTTTGAAGTAAATATTAACAGGAGTGCAAAAAATAAAATTTTGCAGTTTAACAACAATGCTTATTTTGCTATTAAAATTAATAACCCAAATTAACCAGAAATGAGAAAAACTATTAGCTCGCTGGTTATGTTTGCGCTTGCCAACTTACTGGTGTCGGTTGCATTTGCCCAAAACATAACTATCAAAGGTAAGGTTCATAACAGTGTTTCAAAGGAAGCTGCATCTGCTGTATCGGTAACAATAAAAGGCGCAGATGACGGCGCATATACCGATGATAAAGGTAATTTTGAAATAACTACCAAAAAAGCCTTGCCTTTAACCCTGATAATTTCTTCAATAGGGTATGAAATGCAGGAGGTTACCGTAGGCGCTGCAAACCAGCCGGTATCTGTATCATTTGTACCTACCAATGTACTAGGGCAGGAGGTAGTAGTATCTGCAAGCCGTGTTTCAGAAAAAATAATGGAAACACCGGTTTCTATTGAAAGGGTTAGCCCGGCAGTAATTCGAAATGCACCTGCAGCCAATTATTATGATATTGTTTCTAATTTGAAAGGTGTAGATGTAACCACATCTTCTCTTACTTTTCGCACACCTACTACCCGTGGTTTTGGTGGAAGCGGAAATGTGAGGTTTAACCAACTGGTAGATGGAATGGACAACCAGGCGCCGGGCCTCAACTTTTCGGTAGGCGCTATTGTGGGCCTTAATGAATTGGATGTAGATAATATGGAGTTACTTTCCGGCGCATCTTCTGCTTTATATGGCCCGGGTGGTATGAACGGAACTTTACTAATTTCCAGCAAAAACCCATTTAAATACCAGGGCTTGTCTTTAATTATTAAAACCGGCCTTATGCATGCCGATGGCAGCGAAAGGAGCCCATCTCCTTATTACAACTGGGCTGTACGCTGGGGCAAAAAAATATCTGACAAATTTGCTTTTAAAATTACCTCAGAGTTAATCCAGGCAAAAGACTGGATTGGTATGGATACACGTAATTTCGACAGGGCAAATGGAAAATTAATACCCGGCAACCGTGCCAATTCTCCCGGATATGATGGTGTAAATGTATATGGCGATGAAACCGTTCAGGATTTATCACCCATTTTACAAAAAATGATTGCAGCAGGGCAAATACCGCCATTCCTTAGCAACTATATTGATAGTATTGTAAGGTATCCCAACAAAGTTTCCCGCACCGGCTATTCCGAACAGGAATTGATGGATCCAAACACCGTAAACTTTAAAGTGGGCGCTTCATTCAACTATAAAATAACCAACAATACCGAGGCCATTTTATCCGGCTACTGGGGAACAGGTAATACTATTTATACCGGTGCTTCCCGCTACTCTATTAAAGATTTTAAAATGGGCCAGTACAAATTTGAAATGAAAAATAAGGTATGGAATGCCCGTGTGTACACTACGCAGGAAAATGCAGGCCAGTCATTTAACCTTGCAGCAACAACACAAAACTATAACGAACTTTGGAAACCTTCTACTACTTGGTATCCACAGTATATTACCACCTATCTTAGCGGCTTAATGAGTGGCCAGGTAGACTCTGCTGCCCATGCCCGTGCAAGAATAGTAGCCGACCAGGGAAGGCCTGCTTTAGGTTCTCCACAATTTAAAGATATGTATAACAAAGTAAGGCGCATACCGGTGCCTAAAGGAGGTGGTTTATTGGACCGGAGCGATTTATGGGGAATTGATGGCAGCTACAACTTAAGCGAATACACCAAATCTTTTGCCGACGTAATTGTAGGCGGAAACTGGAGAAAATACCTGCTGGATTCTGATAGTACTTTGTTTCCGGACCCTGTTGATAAACCCATAGGTATTACTGAATTTGGCGCTTATGTACAAATTACCAAAGAACTCAATAGTTGGTTAAAATTAAGTGCATCGGGCAGGTACGATAAAAACGAGAACTTTAAAGGCCGGTTTACTCCAAGGATTACCGCAGTAATTAAAGCAAAAGAAAATAATAATTTCCGCTTGTCTTATCAAACCGCTTATCGCTTTCCATCTACCCAGCAACAATGGATAGACCTCGATCTTTTCTCATATAAATTAATTGGAGGCAACAAATCTTTTGTTTCTAAATACCATTTTGATACCAACCCTGCGTATTACAGAGATTCGCTGCAAAATGGCGTAGTAAAGCAATGGGATTACCCATTACAAAAACCCGAATCTTTAACTTCATTTGAAGTGGGTTACAGGGGATTATTGCTCGACCAAAAATTAATGATTGATGCCTACGGATACTGGGGTTTTTACCAGGATTTTACCGGTCGTATCAGTGTAATCCAATCCAAATCAGGATCGGGGATACCAGACCTCAATACTGACCAGGTTTACTCTGTGCCCATAAATTACCACGATAATATCAATACCAATGGTTTTGGAATAGGGGTAGATTACAGGTTGCCACGTAATTTTTCTGTAAGCGCTAATTTTTCATCAGATAACCTTGATGTTCCTGCAGGATTAACCGCAAATTTTAACACGCCAAAATACAGGTTAAATTTAGGGGTTGCTAATTCCAGTTTTGGAAAAGATAAAAGAGCAGGATTTGCCATAAATTATCGCTGGCAGGATGGGTTTTATTTTGAAGGCGACTTAGCCAATGGCGACCTACCGGCTTTTCAAACATTAGATGCACAGGTGAGTTATAAGTTTCCAAAAACCAAGTCAATACTTAAACTGGGTGCAACAAACCTGCTTAACGAATATTATTATAATGCAATTGGCAACTCCTATGTGGGTGGCTTGTATTATATAAGCTTTGGTTACAATCTTTATTAAAACAATATTATTTTATTCAATTTAAAATTTGAATTATGCGTTTTAACTATAAAAAAATTAAGCTTGCAGCATTGTCACTTGCGGCAATTGTTGTATTCCTGAGCGCTTGTAACAAAGCGCCTGAAGATATCCTATATACCAATCCGCCATTTGATGACCCAACAGTATCAGCATCGAGGGCTACGCTTGGCGATACGCTTGCCTCATCGCCGTATACTCTTTTTTATAAAATGGTTCAAAGGGCTGGCAAATTAGATACTTTAAAAAGCAGGATTTACAACCTCACGGTATTTGTGCCCGATAATAATGCCATGAAACAATTTGTTGTAGCTGCTTCAGGTGGAGCCGTACCCATTGATGCGCCAGATGCTGTTTTTGAAGGTTTCATCAGTAGTTCTTTACCTGCTGCAACTGCTGCGGCAATTGTAACTTATCATATATTGCCCAATGGGTTAACGGCATCTGATATACCTACTACATTATTTCCCAATTATAAATTTCCCACTATTTTTAATCCTGCACCCACTATAAGTCCATTAGTTCGCTTAGATGCTTATGTTGGCCGCAGTGGTAATGGAATGTGGAAAGATAATGTGCCGGTTATAGGCCCAGATAAGCTTGCAGGAAACGGGGTTATTCATGCCATTGCAGCCGTTAGCCTGCCACCATCACAAGTTTTATGGCAAAGAATTTCTGATGATACCAGCATTGCCTATTTAAAAGCAGCTATTATTCGTGCAGATAGTGGCATGACGGCAACTACACCGGGTAGTTTGCAACATTATTTAAGCGATCCTACCATAGCGCTTGGTGCAAACTTTACCGTTTTTGCCCCTACTAATAATGCCTTTAAAGCCTTAATTTATCAGCTTGCTTACCCAATTGTATGGCAAATGATTTATGACCAGGCTTATGCGGCTATATACCCTGTAGTGTACCAGCAAATTTATGACAATGCAATTGCAGGCGGCGCAACTCCCGATGAAGCTACCGCAATAGCAACTGCACAAGCGCCAGCTATTGCACAAACACAAGCCACAGCTATTGCCGATGCACAGGCTCCGGCAACAACCACTGCTTTAGCTTCCAGCCCTACTATTTTCCAAAACCCGGCCTTGTTCCCGTATTTTTCTGCACAAACGGTTAAAGGTATCGTAGTGTATCACATAATGTCTCAACGTATGTTTACCGTAAATGGTCCAACGACTACAACCTTTAAACCCACTTTACTTAATGGCGCAATACCTTTACATCCGGGAATTGGCATTACTGCAACTTTTGCTGGCCCGTTTGTAACGGCAATGACGGTGAAAGGAGTAGGAGGTGGCGCACTTTACCCGGCAGCTAATGTGCTTATAAATCCATTGCCGGGCGCTACAAGCGACCAGCGGTATATTAATGGCGTATTGCATAAAGTTGACAGGGTGCTTTTGCCGCAATAATATTTTTTATTTAACTAATAAAAAAAGGTTCCCGATACGGAACCTTTTTTTATGGAATATATTGAAATAATATTTTGTTTAAACATTAAACCTGAAATGCATTACATCTCCCTCCTGCACCGGGTATTCTTTTCCTTCAATACGAAGTTTACCATTATCTCCACGCCTTGGTTTGTGGCACACGAAACAATTTTCCGTAATAAAATATCTTATAACTTTAAGCGGTGAAAACAGTACGCAAATCTTGCACCGAAACAAATAAGATTTATTTTTTTACGACAACCATTTATAAATGGCTGCCATTGTTTAATGACAGCGAAAACAAAGCGTTGAAAATAGCGTATTTTAAAGAACTTTAGGAAAGAGATTTGATTAGGGTATAGGCTTTTGTAATAATACTCAACCATATTCACTTTATTTGGGAGCAAATAAATAAAAATAGGAAGGATACAGCGCAGGGTAGTTTTTTGAAATATACAGCCCATATAAAAGTATAAATGAGTATATACTCAATTTTTTTTGTTAATTAAAAAATAATCCTACATTTATTTGGTAATTCGTTTTTGAACCCTTCAATACCTGGCAATGTACCCGAAGGTTCTAATATCAACGCTATCGCTTATACTTGCTGTATTGCTTTGCCATGCACAGGCAGACAGTATTGAAGCAACTATCTTAAAAATCCCCGATAAATTTTTTAGCCAAACAGGCAATAAGATAGATAAATACAGCAAACGGATAACCGGCAAAACAAACAATCTTTAGCGAAGTTAGCACGCTGGGAAACCAAAATTAAAGCGCTGCTGTAAGCGTCCCCTTTTTTCGGTCAACCCAAAATTTTGAGTATAATATACGTGGCTGGCTACTGGGTATGAACAGGCTATATTTAAAAAATGATACCCAAAATAGTTTTTTTGGCTACGAACTGGGCTATAGCGATACTTTAAACAGCTTATTAGGTACCAGTTACCAAAAAGCCCTGTATAATGGAAACATTACCGGAACGGTATGGAGGAGCAAAGGCGATGGCCAGTTGCGTAAATACGATTATAGTTACGATGCCGCAGGCAGGCTTTTGAGCGCCGCTTTTACCCAATTTACCGATGGCGCTTTCAACCTCTCGGCAGGTATAGACTATTCTGTAATGATGGGCAACGGGCAAAGCCCTTCAAGCGCTTACGATGCCAACGGCAATATTTTATATATGGTACAATATGGCTTAAAACTTGGCAGCAGCGCCCTCATTGACAGGCTTAGCTATGCCTATACCAGCTCCGCCAATAAACTTGCCAGGGTAACCGATGCCGTTAACGACCCCAATACCAGGCTTGGCGATTTTAAAGACGGCGCTAATACAGGCGCCGATGATTATTTATACGATGTAAACGGCAACCTTACCCAAGACCTCAATAAAGGCATTGCCAACATAGTATACAACCAGCTCAATTTGCCTGAGTTTATAGACCTTGTAGAAAAAGGAACGGTGCGCTATACTTATACCGCCGCAGGTACAAGGCTCAAAAAACAGGTTTTTAACAGGCAAACTCAAATTACTATTACTACGCTCTATCTTTCTGGCTTTGTTTATGAAACTAAGCAAGATTCGGCAAATAATGTTTTATACAATAACAAATTGCTTTTTTGCGGCCAGGAAGAAGGCCGCATAAGAGCTTTGTACGACAGCCTTAGCCAGCCCGGCTATATTACCGGCTTTGCCTGCGATTATTTTATAAAAGACCACTTGGGCAATATAAGGGCCGTTATTACCAGCCAAAAAAAGGAAGACCAGTACCCACCTGCCAGTATGGAAACCGCACAAGCCACAACCGAAGAAGCCTTGTATGCCAACCTGCCGCAAACAAGAACTTTAAAAACCACGGTGCCCGGCTACCCAGCCGATACTTATACCAGCCCCAATGATTATGTTGCAAAAGTAAGCGGCGATGGAAACAAAATAGGCCCTTCCATTACCCTAAAAGTAATGGCCGGCGATAAGTTCAACATAAGGGTAACAAGCTGGTACCGGCTTAATGGCGCAGCGCCTGGCAACCCTGTAAACCCACTTACCAGCCTGCTTGCCGCAATGCAAGGCGGCGTAGGCGGTGCCGCTGCGGCCAGCCATGGCGCTACTATTGGCGCACAGTTACAAAACGGTAATATACTTACCCCCGCCGCCACCCAGTTTTTAAACAGCCAAACCTACAATAGCCAAAAACCCAAAGCCTTTATAAACTGGATATTGCTCGATGAGCAGTTTCAATACACCGCCGGCGGTTTTGAGCAGGCCGGCAACAATGAAGAATTAAAAGAACATATTTTTAACCAGGTATCCATCACAAAAACCGGTTACCTTTATGTATATGTAAGCAACGCCACACCCAACATAGAAGTGTTCTTTGATAATTTGCAGCTAACGCACAGCCGGGGCACACTGCTCGAAACCAATGAATACTATCCCTTTGGGCTGCTCATGAAAAATATTTCATACCGCAGCCAAAGAGAAGCGGGATTTGCGGAGAATAAATATAAATACAATGCAGGCACAGAACTCAACGAAGAACTGGATGTACAGTATTACGAAACGCCCTTGCGTAATTACGACCCACAAACGGGCAGGTTTAATTGTGTAGATATGCTGGCAGAGCATTATTTTGCATTAACGCCTTACCAGTTTGGGTTTAATAATCCTGTTTTTTTTAATGACCCTACGGGTGCGCTCACAAAAGCCGAGTTTAATAAGTTAATAGAAACACTATGGGGAAGCAATTATGGTGGCCATTGGAGCGCAAAGGAAAATACAGGTACTTTTGAATATGGAGGAGGATCGTATTCTTTTTACGGCAGTGCCGATGAAGCTTTTGGGGCAGGAGCAGGCCTTATGGCAGATAATGGTTGGTGGGGGCTTAATAAAGGATGGGCAACAAATTTTGAAAGTGCATTGCAGGCATACAATGGAGGAAAATTTACCCCGGGTATGGTTACAGGTTATTATAGGCAAAAATGGGAAAGCCAGCAGGCATATAATATCAGCAGCGATTATTCGCCCAATGGTAAAGGATTTAATACGGTGTACAACTCCGAGTATATTGGTACCATGGAAAATGTCATTAGTGTTTATTCCTCCATGCAACAAATTATAAAGTTGTTTGGAGGGTATTTTGGTGGAGGCAATGGGAATAGTGTAAGCGACAACGAATGCCTAAAAAGTACTCAAACAGGATTAGGCGCACTTGATGTTGCTAATGGCGCTAAGGAAGAAATGATTGAATATGCTGCAAAATCAAGCCCGACAATAGGCCAACTTAATTATACTAAAGCAATAAAAGTTGCAAGCAAAGGTGTGTTTGCAGCTCAGGCTGTAATAAGTATATATCAGTCTGGTAGTGCATGGAGGAATAAAGATAGCAACAAATGGGGAGTAACAAAAAAAGCTAGCTTAGATATTGCAATTGGTGCAATTTCCCTTTGGGGTGGGCCTATTGGATGGGGGATTGGCGCTTTGTATTTTATAGGAGATGCAGCTGGATGGTGGGGAAATTGGGGTGAACCAACCTATTCATCATACCATATAATAAATCCGTAACCATGAAAAGATTTTATCGGTATATTATATATAAATTGTACAGTTATGGCCTTAAAAAAAACAATGACACACCAATTGCTAATGTCATTATAACATTGGCATTTGTTCATTTTATTCAATTGTTTATACTATATAATATACTGTTAATTTTTTTTCCCTTGATAGATATATATTCAAAAATTGATAAAATATATGTAGGAATATTTTTTTTGTTATTTATGGGGTCTCATTATTTTATTTTTTACAACAAAGTGCGCTGGCAATATTATTTAGAAGAATTTAAAAATGAAACTGACGCCGAAAAAAGGCGTGGTTGGTGGTTTGTAAGAATTTACCTTATCGGCAGTATCTTGCTTTTTTTTATATTGATTCCAGTATTGTTTAGATAATGTATCAAACATTTTGAATACTATCCCTTTGGGCTGCTCATGAAAAATATTTCATACCGCAGCCAAAGAGAAGCGGGCTTTGCATACAATAAATATAAATACAATGCCGGCACAGAACACAACGAAGAACTGGAAGTACAGTATTACGAAACGCCCTTGCGTAATTACGACCCACAAACGGGCAGGTTTAATTGTGTAGATATACTGGCCGAGCATTATTTTGCATTAACGCCTTACCAGTTTGCAGGCAATAACCCGGTAAGTTATAATGATCCCTTTGGTGACCAGTTTACGCAAAATGGGCGGCTGCAACAAGGGCCAGATGGGGAATATCATGTAGGCTGGTTGAGTGATATGATGTGGGAAAATCAAAATTCATTTAGTTGGAATGAATGGGGAAGTAGTGGCGGAAGTGGTGATTATAGCGCATATTGGGCATTTTTCATAGATGCAAATTTTGGGAATGGCGAAGGAAAGCCAACAAGTATTGTGTCAAATATCCCAGGGTTTGGCCAAGCTTATTTTGGTAATGTAAACGGAATGTGGGGCTTTTTTAATAGTATTACTAATGCAGCTTACACAGGAGGTAACAGTGAAATAAATGCTTTGTCTGCTACATTAATGAGCTTAGCTTCAAGTAGTAATTCTGTAGTAAGTGGTCGTTTTTTTGAAATGCTCACTGGAAGTATTACTCATAATATATTTACTGATAGAAACTTGATAAGTACTTTAAATGGAGTTGAAAGAGATATTTCAGGAAATGCTATAAGTACTAACACATTTTTTTCCACACAGGCAAATGGCGGAGTTCAAGAAAATAGAATTTCAAATAATGGAGCGACATATTATAGAGCACAATTTGCAGCAGACTTTCTGAGTAGTACCTATCTCAATGCTAAATATGGCACTGTATTTCCATCCAATCAAATTGCAAATGGCTATTTTAATAATGGTACTGTTTATTGGCTACAGGGCAACCAATCGAGCCAAAAACCATTATATGGAACACAAGGGCAATTCGTCCAATCTTCCAAAAACGCAGCTGATTGGGCATATATTGAAAATGTAACACTAAGTCAATACGGTTATCCACAACGAACTTTTTACATGAGTTTATTTATGAGTGTGGGAGGCAACCAATTGGAACATTCCCGATTAGGCCATTCTGGTGGATTAGGCAATTTTTATGGTATTTTTATGTTTAACAATTTCCACTTTTAAATATTTTGATATGAAAAATATTTGTTTATTAATGGTTATTATGTGTATGAATGTTTCATTGTTGGCAAATGCTAATAAATTTTCTTTTGAAGATAGCACTTTGCGCCAACGATTTATTATGAGTATACTTCAAGAATATGAAATGGAGGGGAGATGGATTTTTGTTAAGGTTGATTCTTTGTATAAGTTGAAAAATAACTACGAAGTGATTAATCCTCAAATACTTTATAATTCTAATGCGTCGCAAACTACTTATTATGATAAAAAAATATTTTTATTTGATGCTTATGAGGCTTTAACACAGCAACCAGTATTGGAGCGTTACCCCAATAGACCACTGATAAAAGGAATAAAAGTAAATATGAAGATTTATAAAAAATTATTAAAACTGCCTATTGAAAAAATATTAATTACTTATTTTAATAGAGATAAAACATTAAAGAAGAAATATCAAAAATGTTTGTATGAAATAATAGCCGTGTGTTATACCAATAATGTAAAGGTAATAACACCCAGTAATGCTCAACCATACTACCAGATTTTTAAATAGTAGCTTTATGAATTAATTTTCCTACGCTATTTTATGCCACACAAACCAACAATTTACATATATTAACATGTGCAAACGATCAGCAATTCCAATGGGTAAATTTAAAAAAAATACTTAGACCTATAATCATTTGCAAACATTCTAAACCAAAATACAACTTTGAATAGCATTACAAAAGCCCATACTACCGGAGCACAGCAGATCAGTAAAGCTGTTTCCCGAAATCGGGCTGTATTCGATTTCGGGGGCCTTTTTTTGTTACTTTTTTGGGCAGGCAAAAAAGTAAAGAACAAAAAATAAAACCTACAAACCACTTGCGCTTACTCATAAGCCAAAATGTTTTAATTTTATACAATACGCCGCCAGCGGTTTTGAGCAGGCCGGCAACAATGAAGAATTAAAAGAACATATTTTTAACCAGGTATCCATCACAAAAACCGGTTACCTTTATGTATATGTAAGCAACGCCACGCCCAACATAGAAGTGTTCTTTGATAATTTGCAGCTAACGCACACCCGGGGCCCACTGCTCGAAACCAATGAATACTATCCCTTTGGGCTGCTCATGAAAAATATTTCATACCGCAGCCAAAGAGAAGCGGGCTTTGCAGAAAATAAATATAAATACAATGGCAAAGAAGAACAAGCCAATGAGTTTAGCGAAGGCAGCGGACTGGATATGATAGACTATGGCGCAAGAATGTACGATGCACAAACCGGCCGCTGGCAGGTAATAGACCCACTTGCCGAAATGAGCAGGCGCTGGACGCCCTATAATTACGGCTATAACAACCCCATACAGTTTATAGACCCCGATGGCCGGCGGCCGGTAACACCCAAAGAAGGAGGCTGGGACCCAACAGCAACGCTTGATTTGCAAAATAAATTAAACAACTCAAGATATGATTGGAGCGGTTTAAATGAGAGAGAACGCCAGGCAGCAATAGCCTCAGAATGGGCTGCATTTGTAAATATGGTGATGGGAAGTGGTGATGGTGGTATAGAGAATAAGCAGGCTAACGGCGGTGTGCAAGTGCAAGGAATGGGAAGTTACTTTATAAAAAATACAGGGAAAGGAGATTATTGGTTTTATAATAAAGGTTCAGCATTTACCGGACCACCAACTCAATTTGCACAAAAAGTATTGAACGCAATAAAATTAATTGGCAGTATTTTAGATGAGGAAATTCAAGGGAGACTAAATCAACTTTTAAATAATTCAGATAAAATAATCACAATTGAAGAAGGCCTCCATAATTTTAATGAAAAAAACGGCACGCTATCTTGGTTGCCAGATGAGAAAGGCTATGTAATGTATAATAATGGAGGTGATATTTTTACAAGTGGATTTGGTAAAAAAAATCGAGATCCGGATTTGGAATTAGCTCATGAACTTATAGGTCACGGTTGGCAATACATTAACAGATTTTTAAATTTTGAAAGAATGTTAGAATTTAGAGAAAACGGTAAAGTGATAGGAAGAGCTCTAAAGGCAGAAGCAGATGCAAGTTCAATAACTACCAGGGCAGCAATGAAATCAGGTCGCCCTGAAATGTGGCAGCCTGTGTACATTGAACAAGTATCTGAAAAAAATAGATCACTAAACATTAATATGAATTATCATGTAATACCAAAAGATTATTTTATTAACAATAGAGAATCTCAAAATCCATTATATTATCAACGCTGGTAAATAAAAAGTTATGAAAAAGAATATTATATTTTTTCTGATAATCTTAATTCATCAATCGGTATTTGCGCAAATCTGTATTGAAAAAAAAGTTGATAAGATTTTTGATCAAAGGTTCAAGGCAAATTTTTATATTATTATGCCTGTAGAAACTCTAAACTATGAAAAAGCAAGATTATTAATTACGAAAGAATGGTTTCGAAATTATGTTACTATTCTTAATACTAATTATTTAAATAATGATAGCATTAAACTCTATTTAAAGAATTTATTAATGGGGAAACAAAAAATGTATTTTGATGAATATTTATTTGGTGAATATTATGATAAGCCTCAATATTTAATAATTTCTGATAAGAATAAAAATGATATCTCATCGAAAAAAAAGAAATTAATTTTTTTAAAAAAATATCTTATCCCATATTCACCCGAAACAAAGTTTTACAATATTATTACCACTCTTCCTAACCCTATGAGGAGATATGATTTTATGATAGAGACACTTTTTAAATTAAATTATTTACTTGCAGAGGGTGATCAAGTAATAGGAGTTATTAAAGTTGATTGCGAAAATTAAAAATATGTTTTTCGCCTCACTATCGCAAGTGTTCAGCGCAAGCTGATCACTTGATGCCTCCTAAATCAGCCGTTTGTAACGGGATTATGAAACCCAGAAGATGATTATATTTACTGAAGTAAAAATTATGGTGGATGTCATTTTTTCCCATACGGCAGCCATTGCCAATCTTTTAACCGGTTGCCAAATGTTGGGTATTACAAACTTTACAAAAAAATTTATTTGAAAATAGAGGCAAAAAAATACAACTATTCGGCTGGGTATATTTGCAGGCATACTAATCTAACTTTTCATTGTTTTTTTACACAAAACCAAAGCAACATTAGCACAGCGCATCAACAAAAATGCAAAAAATTCCGCCTAAGCGTAGCATTACCAATGCTCATGCTACCAAAGAACAAATGTTGCGTAAAGCTGTTTCCCCAAATCGGGCTGTATTCGATTTCGGGGGCCTTTTTTGTTACTTTTTTGGGCAGGCAAAAAAGTAAAGAACAAAATTAAAAAAAAACGCAGAGAAAAAAGTCCGCAGAGTTTCCGCAGAGTTTCCACAGAGTTTGTTTTAATTGTAGGCAACAAGAAAACTATTGACATTCTAAAAACGATTTATGGCTTAACCATACCATTACCCCCAGTTTAAAGAGACATCATTGATGCTTTTAGATAAAACGAATGAGCAGAAATTAATTCTAATACTGTTTGATTGATTTTGGGTGTCCTACTGATGAAGTCCGGAGCTGGCGCACTTTACCCGGCAGCTAATGTGCTTATAAATCCATTGCCTGGCGCTACAAGCGACCAGCGGTATATTAATGGCGTATTGCATAAAGTTGACAGGGTGCTTTTGCCGCAATAATATTTTTATTTAACTAATAAAAAAAGGTTCCCGATACGGAACCTTTTTTTATGGAATATATTGAAATAATATTTTGTTTAAACATTAAACCTGAAATGCATTACATCGCCGTCCTGCACCGGGTATTCTTTTCCTTCAATACGAAGTTTACCATTATCTCTGCAGGCAGCTTCGGAGCCGTAATGGATAAAATCAGTATAACTGATTACTTCTGCTTTAATAAATCCTTTTTCAAAATCGGTATGGATAACGCTTGCAGCTTGTGGCGCTTTCCAGCCCTTATGTATCGTCCATGCTCTTACTTCCTGCACACCAGCAGTAAAATAGGTAGATAGGTTCAGCAGCTTATAAGTAGAGTGGATAAGCCTGTCCAATGCAGGTTCAGTCATTTTATATTCTTCCATAAACATGGCTTTGTCCTCAGGGTTATCAAATTCGGCAATCTGTGCTTCTATAGCATTGGTCATTATTATTACTTCGTTGCCTTCATTTTTAACGGCTTCAATTAGCGCTGCCGAAAATTTATTGCCGGTATGCATACTTGCTTCATCTACATTGGCTACATAAAGTACGGGTTTTAATGTAAGTAAAAACAAATCGGCAATAGCCGGTTGCTCTTCTTTCGTTAATCCCAATGAGAGAATGTTTTTACCTTTTTCCAAATGCTCTTTACAGCGAATTAAAATATCCAGTTCTGCCTTTGATTTGGGGTCGTTTTTGGCAATTTTTTCGGTACGTTGAATTTTCTTCTCCACACTTTCCAGGTCTTTCAATTGTAATTCTGTTTCAATAATTTCTTTATCGCCTACGGGGTTTATCGGGCCCTCATCTCTTAAAATATTTTCATCTTCAAAGCACCGCACCACATGAATTATGGCATCAACCTCCCTAATATTGGCCAAAAATTTATTGCCCAGACCTTCTCCTTTGCTTGCGCCACGTACCAGGCCGGCTATATCCACAATTTCAATTTGCGTGGGTACTACACGTTCGGGCTTTACCAGTTCTTCCAGCTTTTGCAGCCTTTCATCGGGTACATTTACCAGGCCCGTATTGGGCTCAATGGTACAAAAGCGGTAATTGCTTGCCTGCGCTTTTGCGCTGTTGCTCACCGCATTAAAAAGGGTTGATTTTCCTACGTTGGGCAACCCAACTATACCTGCCTGTAATGCCATATCAGTTGAAATTTATTTTTTTTGCGCCGCAAAGGTAAGTTTTTTATGCTGTGTATTTACTTTAATAAAACAATAAGGCCGGAACTTAAGTTCCGGCCCGTTCTTGAAAAAAAATGCTGGCTTATTTAGATACCGTTGCTTTATTTAATGCAGAAGTCCATTCAAGGCTTAAAGCCTGTTTTTCAACTTTAAGATAGCTTCCCGGGCTGGTTTCCAGTTCCATTGTGCCATCTTCATTAATTTTATTTACTTTGCCGTGTATGCCGGCAATGGTTACCACTTTGTCGCCTTTTTGAAGGTTATTGATAAAGTTTTTTTGCTCTTTTGCCTTTTTGGTTTGGGGGCGTATCATAAAAAAGTAAAAAACAAGTATCATTCCTACCATCATAATTAATGTAGTTGCACTGCTTGCCCCGGGAGATTGTAATAAAATTGGGTTCATCGGTTTTGTTGTTTAATTATTAATTCAAAATAAAATTTATTTTTTGTTAGCCGCTACCACTTCACCGGTTAATACCAAATCGGTAAATGGCGGATTAGCATTGGAAGTAACGGCAATGGTTTTATGTGCCTGGCCCACACGGTTATGGCTGTCGAATTTTACTTTAATAAAACCTGTTTCGCCGGGGAGCACAGGTTGGTCTGGTTTTTCGGGAACCGTGCAACCGCAGCTTGCAGCCGTGTTTACAATAATGAGCGGTTTGCTGCCGGTATTTTTAAACCGGAAATTATAGGCTACAATTTCCCCGTCGGTTATTTTTCCAAAGTTGTAACTGCTGTCTATTATTTGCACCGTGGTACTGTCTTTAATAACAGGCATATTTTGTGCAGATGATTCATTTGCAAGTTTATCCCTTTTGCGTACATCGCAACTGTTAAATGAAAATGCGGTTACCACAATACAAATAGATGTTACTAAATACTTCATAGGTATTAAAGTGTGCTTTTTTTAAAAACCCGTTTATCAATTTTATTTTCGGCCTGCAATTCTTTTTGAATGGTATCCAGCAAGCCGTTTACAAATTGCCCGCTTTGCGGCGTGCTGTAAGCTTTTGCAAGGTCTATATATTCGTTAATGGTAACTTTTGTAGGTATTGTATCAAAAAATAAAAATTCGCAAACGCCCATCCTTAGCAATATCATATCGAGTGCGGCAATGCGGTCGGCATCCCAGTTTTTAAGCCTGGGCTTTATTAACTCCAGTGCAAAATCTTTTTTCTCCAGCGTAGTATGCAACAACGAATGGGCAAACTGGTCTTTTTCCTTGCTCAGCATATTTTCGAATACGCCGGTTATTGGTTTGTTCAGCATAATGGTTACCAGCGTTTGCATCAGCTCTGCATCATCGTCCCAGTTCAAAAAGTTTTCTTCAAGGTGCGCTATAAAATTTTCGTTGGGTAACATGAGGCTGTTAAAAATAAATTCAAGTACCCTTTTTTCCGATTTTTTATCCCTTGTTGCTATTGCAGTGTATTCGTTATATTCCTGTGTTGTTACAAGCTCCTGGTATATTTTTCTTACTAACTCTGTATCAATAATATTTTCAGGATGGTCGTTTTTCAGGAAATTTTGGAATCCGGGATCCTGCATAAATGTAGCCATCACTTCATTGCCTGAAATTTTGGTATTTACCGCCAGGTCTTTTGCAGAAGGGAGGTGTTTCCCGGCCTTTTGTACCGCATCTTTACCTGCATAATGGGCTACTTCGCAAATAAAAAAATTTAAATAAGAAAATAACTTCCTGCTATGATCTATCTTTTGGGCAAGAATGCTTTTGGCATCAATACCTTTGGCAGTTTCTGCTGTGCTTTCTACACTATACAAAGTTTGCATCACTTTTACCCTTATATTCCTCCTGCTTAGCATTTTCTTTATTTAACCAATGAGCGGCAAAATTAAGGGATTCCCAAAGGTTTTATCGTTTTGTGAAAAATTGTCCTTTAAATCATTTAAACCTGACAGATAAGTCAGTAAAACCTGCCAACTCTTCTTTTATTTGGTTTGGTATAATATTCGATTAGCTTTGCTGGCCATATTAATGGCCCGTATTTTAAAATCACTAAAAAAAAATAAGACTTATGGCTAAAAAGTTAAGCATTACCCCACTACACGACAGGGTAATTGTAAAACCCGCCGCTGCAGAAGAAAAAACAGCAGGTGGCATCATTATTCCTGATACTGTAAAAGAAAAACCACAACGTGGCACTGTACTGGCTGCCGGCCCTGGTAAAAAAGATGAACCCGTAACCGTAAAAACTGGCGATACGGTTTTATATGGCAAATATGCTGGTACTGAAATTTCATTTGAAGGACAGGATTACTTAATCATGAGAGAATCCGACATACTGGCTATTATTTAAGCCGGTAAAGAAGATTACCACTATAAATATTTAAATCAATTAATAACAAAACAATATGGCTAAACTGATATACTTCGATATTGAAGCAAGAAATAAAATGAAAAAAGGTGTGGATACTTTATCCAATGCCGTTAAAGTAACCCTGGGCCCCAAAGGCCGCAATGTGGTACTTGAGAAAAAATTTGGTGCACCACAGGTTACTAAAGATGGCGTAACAGTTGCCAAAGAAATTGAGCTGGAAGATGCCATTGAAAACATGGGCGCACAAATGATAAAAGAAGTAGCTTCTAAAACGGCAGACCAGGCAGGTGATGGTACTACTACTGCAACCGTTCTTGCACAATCTATTATTGCCGAAGGCTTGAAAATGGTAGCAGCAGGCGCAAACCCAATGGACCTTAAAAGAGGAATTGATAAAGCAGTAAGCCTTGTAGTAGAAAACCTTAAATCACAATCACAAACGGTAGGCAGCGATAGCAAAAAAATACAGCAGGTTGCTACAATTTCTGCCAACAACGACGAAACTATTGGCAAACTTATTGCCGAAGCTTTTGCCAAAGTAGGTAAGGAAGGCGTAATAACTGTAGAAGAAGCCAAGGGAACCGATACAACCGTTGATGTTGTAGAAGGTATGCAATTCGACAGGGGATATATATCCGCATATTTTGTTACCAACACCGAAAAAATGGAAGCAGATTTGCAAAACCCTTATATCCTAATCTACGATAAGAAAATTTCCACCATGAAGGATATTCTTCCTTTGCTGGAAAAAGTTGCACAAAGCAGCCGTCCTTTAATCATTATTGCCGAAGACCTTGAAGGTGAAGCGCTATCTACGCTTGTAGTAAATAAATTGCGGGGCACTTTAAAAGTTGCTGCCGTAAAAGCACCAGGTTTTGGTGATCGCAGAAAAGAAATGTTACAGGATATTGCTGTATTAACCGGCGGTAGCGTTATTAGTGAAGAAATGGGTTATAAACTGGAAAATGCTGAGTTGAGCGCTCTTGGCCAGGCAGCATCAGTTACCATTGATAAAGACAATACTACAATTGTTGGCGGCAAAGGCAAAAAATCTGATATTACCGGTAGGGTAAACCAGATAAAAGCGCAAATTGAAACCACAACCTCTGATTACGACAGGGAAAAATTACAGGAACGACTGGCAAAATTAGCCGGTGGTGTTGCCGTATTATATGTAGGTGCAGCTACCGAAGTAGAAATGAAAGAAAAGAAAGACAGGGTAGATGACGCACTTCATGCAACAAGGGCAGCAGTAGAAGAAGGAATAGTTCCCGGTGGTGGTGTTGCGTTTATACGTGCCATCAGCAGCCTCGAAGCAAAAGTTAAAGGGCAAATAGCCGACGAACAAACAGGTATGGCCATTGTTCGCCGTGCTTTAGAAGAACCGGTTAGGATATTAACTGCAAATGCAGGAATTGACGGTTCTATTGTAGTGCAAAAAATTAAAGATGGCAAAGGCGATTTTGGATTTAATGCCCGTACTGAAGAATACGAAAACCTTTTTAAAGCAGGTGTTATAGATCCTACTAAAGTAAGCCGTGTTGCTTTGGAAAATGCAGCTTCCATTGCCGGTATGTTACTTACTACCGAGTGTGTAATTGCCGATAAACCCAAAGAAGAAGCGCCACATGCACATGGAGCGCCTGATATGGGAGGCATGGGCTACTAATACAAAATTTTTATAAAAATATAAAGGCTGTCAATTTTTTTGACAGCCTTTTTTTGTTGCAATAAATTATTTGGCTAATAGTTTTCCGCATCTTACCAGTGCAGTTTCCGCCTTGCTTCGTGTTTCTCGAAATATTAGCCAATAAAAAAAGTGTACAAATTCAAAAATAAAAACCACGCCGCCACCCAATGTTTATACAGCTAAACATACAATAGCAAAAAACCCAAAGCCTGTGTAATGGTTCGTGAAGACAAATACCAGGGCGTAGAAAAGTTGCATTTAATAGTTGGAGCAACTTCATTAACATTATTTCCCCACACTTCAGAAGAATTAAGCGCAGCGTCTCTACTGAAGATTAATAAATAGGAGTTTCAAACTGCTTTAATCCAAAAACTCACCAACTATTTTTCAGTACATTACCAATTTATAAAAAGGGTTTCATTTTCATATAGCTATTCATCAGCAGGCAAATTACATCGGCATTTGTTTTTGAACTTTTGTACAAAGCCTTGCAGGGGATATTAAATCTAAATTCAGCCTGCAGATTTTTTTTTAGCGCCGTGAAATTATTTAATACTCCCTTCTTCCCGTACTTTTCTTTTCCCTTGCAGCACCATGCTTAACGGGTTGTGGCTTACGGTTACCTGGCTTGCTATGATGCTGGCCATTGCGCTGTGGGCGTTGTTGCCTGTTTTGCCCCGGCGCAGGCCTGCTTAAAATTTGTGTAAACACGGTGTGCCATGGGTGCTGGTCCTGCACCGGAATATTTTTACCAATCAGTTTTTGGATATCCTGTAAATCGGCTGTTTCCTCTGCTTCACAAAATGAAAAAGAAATGCCATTTGCACCCGCCCTTCCTGTGCGGCCAATGCGGTGCACATAGGTTTCCGGCACTTCGGGTAATTCATAATTAATTACATGCGTTAGGTCATCTACATCAATGCCACGTGCGGCAATATCTGTTGCTACTAAAATCCGGGTAGTGCGATTTTTAAAATTACTCAATGCACGTTGCCTTGCATTTTGCGATTTATTGCCATGTATGGCCTCTGCACTAATGCCGGCACGGTGTAAATCTTTTACCACTTTATCGGCGCCATGCTTGGTACGGGTAAACACCAGGGCCGTTTCAATATCCTTATTTTTTAAAATATGCTCCAACAAGGCCCGTTTGTTTTGCTTTTCTACAAAAAACAACCATTGTGTAATGGTATCTGCAGTACTGCTTGGTGGAGTAACCGAAATTTTCTCCGGCTTGTGTAAAATACTATTTGCCAACAATTGAATTTCGGGTGGCATAGTTGCAGAAAAGAAAAGCGTTTGCTTTTTTGCAGGCAATTTTGTAAGCACCCTTTTAACATCATTCACAAAACCCATATCCAGCATACGATCTGCTTCATCAAGCACAAAAATTTCAATATCGCTTAATCGTAAATAACCCTGGCTGCATAAATCGAGCAGGCGGCCAGGAGTTGCCACTAAAATATCTACTCCTCTTTTTAAAGTTTCTACTTGTGCATGTTGGTTAACGCCTCCAAATATTACGGTGTTTTTTAGGCGTAAATGGCGGCCATAGGCATCGAAACTTTCCTGTATTTGAATAGCCAGTTCCCTTGTAGGTGTAAGAATCAATGCCCGTATGGGCTTGTGCCCACTACTTGCCATGGTTTTTGGCCTGGCCAGTAATTGTAAAATTGGGATGGCAAAAGCCGCTGTTTTTCCTGTGCCGGTTTGGGCACAACCCAACAAATCTTTTTGTGCTAAGATGTGCGGAATAGCGCCTTGTTGAATAGGTGTTGGGCTGCTATAACCTTCTTCCTTCAACGCCAGCAAAATGGGTTGAATGAGTTGTAAATCTGTAAATAACAATGTTATATTTTTAAATTAAATGCGGATATGAAGCAGGCTTCATCATCAAAAACGAGTAAAACAGTGAGGGTTTCAAAGTTGGTACACAGGCTTGTAATGCCGCTGAAATAATGAACTGACGCAAAGTTATGCTTTTATTAATTGATATATGGCAAAAGCATTACCTGCTACTGAATAAAATACACAACTAGGTATTCTTTTGTACAAAACCATTGAAGCAGCATTATACAGTAACCGTTTGCTGTTCTTTTTTTAATTTTTTATCCAGTATAAATGTACCAAAAGGCAAAATTGAAGCTATGAATGCAACCGCCACTTTACCCAATCCCCATTTGTAAAGTGCACTTACTTTTAACAACAGTACCATATATAAAACAAAAAGCAAGCCATGAAGCCAGCCTATATATTTTACTGCCAATGGCATATCTGCAAAATATTTTAAAGGCATGGCTATACCCAGTAAAACCAGGAAGGATACGCCTTCCATTATTGCCACTAACCTAAACCTGCCTAAGGTTGAACTAAAAAAAGAATTTTTCATGTATGTTTTATTCAAAGTGGTAAAGATATGTGCAGACGCCGGAAAAAGACCAAAAGATTTCTTAAAGCAATTACATAAGCTGATGAGCAAAGTACGCCAGCATAAAAAAGTTGTGCGGAATTTCTACAATTGCGAAATTTTAATTTGGTTTAAGCAAATTTGGTATAACGATTGTTTAACATGCTGATTGTATTATTTTTTAAACCTTTGGTTTATGCGACTGTCTTTTAAAAAAACAAACATGAAAAAACTACTACTCATATCCTCTTTAGCTGCTGTACTTACAGGTTGCAGTACAAACGCTATTACGGGCCGAAAACAATTATCCCTTTTTCCAGAAAGCACTTTACAGGCACAGGCGCTTACGCAATACAAGGCATTTTTAGGAGAAAATAAAGTGGTAAACCCGGCAGATAATAATGCGCTAATGGTAAAAAGGGTAGGTGCCAAAATTGCAAACGCCATTACTCAATATTATGCAAAACAGGGGAAGGCCAATGTTTTAGAAGGTTATAAATGGGAATTCAACCTGGTAGATAATAAAGAGATAAATGCCTGGTGTATGCCTGGAGGTAAAGTAGTGGTTTATACGGGTTTATTAGCCGTTACCCAAAATGAAACTGCATTAGCTATTGTGCTTGGCCACGAAATTACCCATGCAATTGCCGGCCATAGCAACGAAAGAATGAGCCAGGCCACAATTGCACAGGGTTTGGGAGTAGCCGGTAATATATTTACCCAAAATAAGGCACAGGCCAATGCCATTTTTAATAATGTTTATGGGCCAGCCACAAGCGTAGGTGTTTTGCTGCCCAATAGCAGAAAGCAGGAGTACGAAGCAGACCATTATGGGTTAATATTTGCTGCTTTGGCTGGTTATAATCCCCAGGAAGCCATAGCTTTTTGGAAAAGAATGGCAAAAGCCTCTGCCGGATCGGGCAAGCCTCCTGAATTTTTATCTACTCACCCGGCAGATGAAAACCGCATTGCAGAACTGCAAAAGTTTATGCCTGAGGCAATGAAATATTATAAAAAATAAAGCAGTATGATGTAAAAAATGTTGCAAAATTGCTGCTATCTCCGCCTGATGCGGAGTTTTCTCTTAATAAATGCATCATAATGGGCTGTTTTGCTTATCTTTGCAGTCCAGAAATTTCAGATTTGTTTGTCTTTTTCTGCATTTTTTATTGAATAACGTTTAAGTGTGAATTATGGCTCTACCAACAATGTTCGAAAAATTGAATTTATCCGACGAAAAAAACATTCTTATCCAGGGTTTACCATCTTCAATCGAAAAACAATTTGCCAAGCTGTCATTTGCCAAAAGTGTTACGCCGCTTTTGCGTTCACGCAAAATTGATTTTGCACTGGTTTTTGCCATTAATAAAAAGCAATTGACGAACATTTTAAATGATGTAATTCCAGCCTTATCGACAAAAGCAAAATTTTGGGTGTCTTACCCTAAAATTGCCTCTAAAATTGTAAGCGACCTTTCTAAGGAGTGCCAGTGGGATTGCCTTTGTAAACATGGGTTTGATATAGTAGACCAGGTTGACCTTGACGGTGTATGGACAGCCCGAAGTTTTACCTGCAGGGATAACAGCTCCACCAGTTCAGGCAAACTACTTTCTGTTACTGCTAAACAAAAGCAGGTAGCCGAAGTAATGTAATTTTATCTTTTTATTTTACTTGAAAATTACGGTTCCGAGCGCTTTGGTGAGTTGCATTTCCAAATCTTTAAGGTGCTGGTGCGTTTGCAGGTATATTACCTGGTCGTCAAAAGTACCCATTTGTTTTAATTCAAATTCCCGCTGGTTTTCGGCTATGAGTTTTTTTATCTTCCTAAGTTTTAAGTAGGTGAGGGTAGAAGTAACTTCTTCTTTGTACAGTTCTTCCCTTGTAGGTATGCGGCCTTCGTAAATCCTTTTCCAGTTGGGGCTTATTTCTGTATTATAATCCATAATATTTATTACGGCCAGGTTTAGTTCCCTGTTTTCGTGGTATAAAAAATTTTTTGCCGTTGGCGAAATACCTTCTTCATACCATTTTTTATAGGTTTCGTAAATATTTACCAGTTGCTGATTATTCATCATTTTGTCCAGTTCATTTTCTTCCACCTCGGTAAACAGGTATTCAGCCACAGTTTGGCCAGGCTGCCAGTCATTAATGCCAAATTCCAGCAGGCTGCGTATAAGGGCTTGTTCATTAAGTTCATCGGTACTAAAAAAGCTTTCAAGTTCTGAACTTTGGGTCTCCGGCGCTAAGGGGTTATTTTCGGGCAGGTCCTGCTGAAAATAGGCTTTGCCGGATTCTTTACTTATTTTTTCCCTCACTAATTTATTTACTAAAGCATGTAGGCCTGCTTCTTCAACCTGAAGTATTTGAGCTACCTGTCTTATATAATCCTGGCGGCGTATAAAATCTTCGGCACGGTTAATTTTTGAAAGTGTTTCTGCAACCTGGTTTACGGCAAATGAACGCTTAGCAGGATCGTTAGCAGCATCTTTTAAAGAAATTTCCAGTTGAAATAAAACAAAGTCTTTTTTATTTTCGTGTACAAATTTTTTAAAGTTTTCTGTACCTGTTTTATTTACATAACTGTCCGGGTCTTCACCATCGGGTATTAAAACCAGTTTTACATTTAGGCCTTCTTCAAGGGCAAGGTTAAGCCCACGTAAAGCGGCTTTAATGCCGGCATTATCACCATCGTAAATTATAGTAAGGTTTCTCGTATATTTTTTAATGAGCCTCAGTTGGTCGGGTGTTAAAGAAGTACCTCCGCTGGCCACAACATTTTCAATACCAGCCTGGTGCAGGCTTACTACATCGGTATAGCCCTCTACCAGCAAGCATTCATCCGCTTTATCAATTGCCTGCCGGGCAAAATATGAGCCGTAAAGTATTTTACTTTTTACATAAATTTCATTCTCCGGGCTGTTAATATATTTTGGGGCTTTATCATTACCTTTTATAAGCCTGGCGCCAAAGCCCAATACTTTACCGCTTTGGTTATGCACGGGAAAAATAATGCGGCCACGGTAATTATCTGCAGGTTTATTATCACGCAAAACTATTAGCCCGCTTTTTTGCAAAAGTTCGGGGTTAAATTGTGCGGCAAGTGCAGCAATAGCAAATTTATCTTTAGCATCGGGGTTGTAACCTAGTTGAAATTTTTTGATGGTATCTTCTCTAAAGCCACGGTGTTTTAAATAAGAAAGGCCTATATCTTTACCTTCATCGGTATCTATTAATGCGTCACTAAAAAATTTTTGGGCAAACCCATTAATGATATAAAGGCTGTCTGATGCCAGTTGTTGCTGCTGCTGTTCCGGGTTTATTTCCTTTTCTTCTATGGTAACATTATACTTATTGGCCAGCCAGCGGAGCGCTTCTGCGTAACTGTATTTTTCGTGCTCCATTAAAAAACCAATACTATTGCCACTTTTTCCGCAGCCAAAACATTTATAAATTTCTTTTGCCGGCGAAACCGTAAACGAAGGCGTTTTTTCGTTGTGAAAAGGGCATAAACCCAGGTAATTTGCGCCTCTTTTCTTTAATTTTACAAAACTGCCCACAATCTCCACAATGTCAATACGGCTCAGTATTTGTTGTATGGTATTTTGAGATATCAAACCGGTGATTAGTTAAAAAATAATAGTATAAAATTAACAACAATTAAGCTACTTCGGCTTATAAAAATTGGTCTGCATTATAATGATAATACTATTTTGCCCATTTTATAAAAATCTGCTTTAAAATTGTTTGAACTTAATATCTTTAAGTCTTAAAACAAACCAAATTATTATGAAAAAATGTGTTTTGATATTTGCTTTGGCTTTTTTGGGAACAAATGCGTTTGCGCAAGACATTGATGCCATTGGAAAATTGTATAACGATAAAAAATATGCAGATGCAAAAACCGCAATTGATAAATTTTTGGCAGACACTAAAAATGCCAATAATGCCGATGCCTGGTATTTTAAAGGCCGCATTTACAATTCACTTGCGGCTGAAGCCACTACGCCTAAGGCCCAGGCTTTTGAATACCGCCTAAAAGCTTTTGAAGCCTATCAAAACAATCAAAAGTACGATGCAAAAGACCTTCGGTTAAAAGTAGATATGTGGGTACCTTACCTGGAAATTTATGCAGGTCTTTACGATTTGGGCGCTGCCCAGTTTAATGATAAAGATTATGAAAGCTCATTGAATTCATTTGCAAAAGCATTGGAAGTGGAAAATTTTATACTGGCAAAAAAATATGAGTATAGCCAGATAAAATTACATGCATTAGATACTGCTTTAGTATTAAACGCTGCAGTGGCTGCTACACAATCTAAGAAGAATGATGAAGCCATGATGTATTACAAAAAAATTACCGATGCCAATGTTACCGAGCCGCAATATGTAGAAGTGTACCAGGTTTTAGCCGAATTCTATGAAAAAAAGAAAGATTCTGTAAACCTTGCGGCTATTTTGGAAAAGGGCAGGAGGATTTATCCTACAAACGGATATTGGGACGAAATTGAATTAAAAACCATTTCTGAAAAAGGCAATAAAGCTGAATTATATGCACATTATGATGAATTGATTGCAAAAAAGCCCAATGAATATACACTCAATTATAATTATGCCATTGAATTGTACAATAGTATTTATACACCCGATAAAAGGCCGGCAAATGAAACGGAGTTAAAAGCAAAACTAACTACTGTACTTAAAAACACCATTGCCTTAGATAAAGGGATAGATGCAACCGTTTTAATGACCAACCATTTGTACAATGTAGCAGCAGATTTAAGTACTGCCGGCACTATGATAAAAGGGATAAAGCCCGAAGACAAGGCCAAAAAAGCCGAACTCAAAAAGCAATCTAACGAAAAAATGGACGAGTGCATTGCCTATTGCAACAGCGCTATTACCTGGTATGAAGCGCAACCCAGCCTTAAAACCAGCCAAAAAAATGTGTACAAAAATGTAATAGGTTATTTAATAGACATGTATGGCGTAAAAGGCGATACCAAAAAAGTAGCGGAGTTGGAAAAGAAAAAAGATTCTATAAATTAATTCGCATAAAAAGGGAAATTAAAAAGCCGTATTTTTTACAATACGGCTTTTTCTTTTTTTTTAAAGAAAGATTTTTAACGTATTATTTTTTGCCGGCATCTTGCCCGCCATAATTCAAAATATCCCTGTCGAACAAATAAAGGCCGCTACGATCGTCGCCAATCATTTCCAGTTTATCGTTAAGCGTTCTTGCTGTGCGCTCTTCTTCCATTTGCTCGGTAACATACCATTGTAAAAAGTTGTGGGTGGCATAATCTTTTTCGGCCAGGGCAAGGTGCACAAGTTCATTAATACTACCGCTCACTTTTAATTCATGCGCTAAAAATTCTTTAAACACATAATTAAGCGATTTAAAAGTAACTACCGGCTGCTCCAATGCAGGTACGGTTGCAAACCCACCTCTTTCATTAATAAAGCGAATGAGTTTAAGCATGTGTACCCTTTCTTCGTCTGACTGGCGAAAAAAAAATTCGGTTACTCCTTCAAGCCCTGGCTGAATTTCGGCCCAGGAAGCCATAGCGAGGTAGGCCTGAGATGATTGTGCTTCCATTAAAACCTGGTTATTTAAACCTTCCTGTATTGTTTTTGATAACATGGTGCAAAGTTTTATTAAAGGTACTTTATTTTGCGGCAAAATATTTCTGCTTGTTTTTGTATAAATGTTAATGTTGCATTTGCCTTATTCAATTATTCTGAATTTTGCACAGTATAAATTTTATTATATTTGTATAAAGGGTATTTGTTACAATTATTAAGGCCTTTTTCAGGTTAGGTTTACTTATATTTTAAAAGTATCACTTATTTAAGTCAGCACCGGAGCAGTTACCGGCGAATGAAAAGGGAAAAGATATGCATTTACCACATTTAATATTAGACCTTGGGTTAATTCTCGGTGCGGCAGCCGTAATGACGCTTCTGTTTAAAAAGCTTAAACAGCCTTTAGTGTTGGGTTATATACTTGCAGGTATATTGGTAAGTCCCAATTTTACAATTTTCCCATCAGTAATAGATACGAACAATGTTCAGGTATGGGCCGAGCTGGGAATTATATTTTTATTGTTTAGCCTGGGCCTTGAGTTTAGTTTTAAAAAGTTGGCCAAAGTAGGCGGCTCGGCTTCGGTTACGGCATTAATTATTGCAGTGGGCATGTCTGTTGCAGGATATTTTACTGCTCAATTATTGGGCTGGAATTTTATGGACAGTGTTTTCCTGGGCGCAATGGTTTCGGTTTCTTCTACAACAATTATTATTAAGTCAATTGAAGAACTGGGTTTTAAAAAGAAAAAATTTGCCGCCCTTGTATTTGGTGTTTTAGTAGTAGAAGACCTTATTGCTATCCTTTTGCTGGTTTTACTTTCTACATTTGCCATAAGTCGTGAGTTTGAAGGAAAGGAAATGATACTGGCCATATTCAAACTTATTTTTTTTCTGGTGCTTTGGTTTTTACTGGGTATTTTTTTTATCCCTACTATACTTCAGCGGGCAAAGGCATATTTAAATGATGAGTCGCTGCTTATTGCTTCACTGGCTTTGTGCCTGGGTATGGTTTACCTGGCAACCCTCATAGGCTTTTCATCTGCATTGGGCGCTTTTGTAATGGGTTCGCTGCTGGCAGAAACTACAAAGGCCGAAAAAATTGAACATCTTATTGGCCCGGTAAAAAATCTTTTTGGCGCCGTATTTTTTGTATCTGTGGGCATCTTAATTAACCTAAATATGCTGGCCCATTATATTGTTCCGGTGCTGATCATTTCATTTGTAGTAGTAATAGGGCAATTAATTACTGCCGGCACCGGCACCTTTATTTCGGGCAATTCCTTAAAAACTTCTTTTCAAACCGGTATGAGCCTGGGCTCGGTAGGGGAGTTTTCATTTATTATTGCCGGGCTTGGGTTATCATTAAAAGTTACCAGCGATTTTCTTTACCCGGTTATTATTGCCGTTTCCGGTATTACCGCTTTTATTTCTCCATACTTTATCCGTTCTGGCGAAACGGTATATAGTTTATTTGAAAAAATGCTTCCCGAAAAATGGCGCAAAGGGCTTTTGCGATACAGCTCCGAAGCGCAAACGATTACCGCAGCTAGCGACTGGGAAAATGTGCTGAAAAGTTTTATTAAGAATGTCCTGGTTTTTTCTATTCCACTCATTGCAATAATTTATCTTACCGGTGTTTTTTTACTACCCTTTATTCAATCAAAATTCAGCGGCATACCCATTGTTATAACCATAATTGTTTCCTTGTTGCTTATGGCGCCTTTTTTATGGGGGTTGGTTTTGCGTAACGAAAGAAACGAATCTTTTGCCCAAATTTATTCTCAAAAAAAATACCGGGGCCCTATTTGGATAATGCGTGGGATAAAGATTTTTTTGGCAATATTTTTTATTGTATTTTTTATTAACCGTTTTTTTTCGTTACAGGTAACGCTTTTTGCTGCTATAATTATTTTTAGCGCATTTTTTATTTTTCGAAAAAAAATACAGGCATTTTATGATAGGATTGAAAATCGTTTTATTTTAAATTTAAACGACAGGGAATTGCAGGATCAATTGAAAGAAGCAGAGCAACATGCCAGTATCCGCAATATTGCTTTGGCGCCCTGGGATGCACACCTGGTTACCTTTGATGTGCCGCCAGAATCACCAGTTGCAGGTAAAAAACTGGATGAACTGCAATGGCGGGAACAATTGGGCGTAAATATTGCCAAAATTGAAAGAGGCTTAATTACAAAACTTATTCCCGGAAAAGATGACCGTATTTATCCCGGGGATAAACTTTATGTGATTTGCACCGACTGGCAGGAGAAAAAACTCAATGCAGTTTTAAGGCCATCAAAGGATATATTAAAAGCAGGAGATATGATGCAGCCGGATGTGGTACTCGATAAATTTACCATAGAAAAAGATTCTCCTTTTTTATTTCAAAGCATAAGATATTCTCCAATCAAAACCCAATCACTTGGTCTGGTAGTAGGTATAGAAAGGGATGGAAAACGTATTTTGAACCCTTCATCGGATACCATTTTCCAGGAGAATGATGTAATATGGATTGTTGGCGAAAAGAAAAAAGTGGATTTACTTACCTAATAACCTGTTAAATATGATGAGTAGGATAAATTATTCTTCCGGAGCAGTATGGGAAGATATTGTAGGGTACAGCCGGGCTGTAAAAGTTGGCAATATTATTGAAGTAACAGGTACGGTAGCGGTTGATGAAAATAATAAAGCCATTGGTATAGGTGACGCTTACCTGCAAACCCGGTTTATTTTAGAAAAAATTGAAAAAATTTTGATTGAAGCCGGCGCTTCCATGCAACATGTTGTACGCACCAGGATGTTTGTAACCGATATAAGCAGCTGGCAACGATATGGTAAAGCGCATAGTGAATTTTTTGCCCAAATAAGGCCCTGCACCAGCATGATAGAAGTTAAAGGCCTCATAAGCCCCGATTACCTGGTAGAAATTGAAGCTACAGCAATCCTAAACGAATAGTTTAGGGAGAATTTACCTAATTTAAAAAAGCTAACTTTTTGTGTTATTTTTCTATCGTTTTTTATAGCTGCTTTTTCTTTGATACCTTTGTGTACAACCTGTGAATAATAAAGGCTTTGCAGCCAGTAAACCATTGTAATATTCCAGTTAATCCAGTTAAATTTGCTCCCTTACATAAAAATTAGAAACCTGTGAAGTTAAAGAGTTTAGAAATCAAAGGATTTAAGAGTTTTGCCGATAAAACCGTTCTGAATTTTGATGAAGGTATTACCGGCGTAATTGGCCCAAACGGATGCGGAAAAAGTAATATTATAGACAGTATTCGCTGGGTAATTGGCGAGCATAAAATAAGTAACCTGCGTAGTGAAAACCTGGAAAGCCTTGTTTTTAATGGCAGCAAAACCCGTAGCGCCAGCGGCCTTGCAGAAGTGAGCCTCACTTTTGAAAACACCAAAAATTTATTGCCTACCGAGTTTAATACCGTTACCGTTACCCGTAAATATTACAAAAGCGGCGAAAGCGAATACCGCCTTAATGATGTTACCTGCAGGTTAAAAGATATCCATAATTTATTTATGGATACCGGTGTGAGTAACGATAGCTATGCCATTATAGAGTTGGGAATGGTAGATGATATTATTAAAGATAAAGAGAACAGCCGCCGTAAAATGCTGGAACAAGCTGCCGGCATTACCATTTATAAAACCCGTAAAAAAGAAGCAAAATTAAAACTGGATGCTACAGAGCAGGACCTTGCCCGTATTGAAGACCTGCTTTTTGAAATAAACAACCAGTTAAAAAGCCTCGAAAGCCAGGCGAGAAAAGCAGAAAAATATTACGAAATAAAAAAAGAATATAAGGAAGTAAGCATAGAGCTGGCAAAAGCGGCATTAGAAGGGTTTAATTTAACTTATAAAGACCTTAACCAGCAGCAACAGCATGAGGTAGATAAAAGAATTGAACTGGAAACCGCCATAGCCAAAGAAGAAGCATCCCTTGAACAGGAAAAACTCAGCCTTGTAGAAAGAGAAAAACTGTTGCAGCAAATGCAGCATGACTATAATGACCTGCTGGATAAAGTACGCAATAAGGAAAGTGAAAAAAACCTTACCGCACAACGCCTGCAATATTTAACTGAAAGGAAAACCGGCCTCGATGAGTTTTTGCAAAAAGCAGGCGGCCAGCTTAAAGGCATTGATGAAAGCATCGGCTTTACACAAACACAGGTTACCGATGAAGAAAAAAAACTGGCTGAGCTGGAAGCAACATTGGAAGGGCTTAAAGCAACAGTAGAAGAAAAAAGAAAAATATTTGACGAAAGGCGCATGGGAATTGATACCCTGAGGCGAGAAAATGAAGCCATACAAAGAAACCAGTTTACCGCTGAGAAAAAAGTAGCCGTAGCAGATGTATCTATTCAAAACCTGCAAAATACCATTGCCCATATTGACCAGGAAAAACAACAAAGGCACGCTCAATTAGCGCAACTGCAGCAAGAGCATAAAGAAAAAGAAACCGCCACTGAAGAAAAAAAATTGGTATTGCAAGGCCTTAAACAACAGCAGGAAAATACCAAACTGCAAATATTAAATACACAGGGCGAAGTAGAAACCCTTAGGGTAAACCTTGCTGCAGAAAGCCGTAAATTGGATGCCAAAGCAAATGAACACGACCTGCTGAAAAGCCTCGTAGATTCCATGGAAGGTTACCCGGAAAGTGTAAAGTTTCTGCATCAAAATAACCAGTGGAACCATGAAGCTCCACTGCTTTCCGATATTATCTATGTAAAAGAAGATTATAGAGTAGCTGTAGAAAGCCTGCTGGAGCCTTATTTAAATTATTATATTGTAAACAACCTTCATGAAGGCCTTACTGCCATTCGCCTTTTGGATGAAAATAAAAAAGGCAAGGCCAACTTTTTTGTGCTGGATAAAGTTGCGGAACAACCCTTGCAAAACCAGCCACAACATACTATCCCGGCTTTAAGCGTAGTGGAAATTGATGCAAAGTATGCATCACTAATGCAAAACCTTTTGGGCAATGTATTTATAGCGGAAACAGAAGATGCGCTCACCAATGATACTGACGGTATAGTGCTGGAAAAATCAGGCAAATATGTAAAAGGCAAATTTTCAATAACCGGTGGGAGCGTAGGTTTATTTGAAGGTAAAAAAATTGGCCGTGCAAAAAACCTGGAGAAACTACAGCAGGAAATTACCAGCCAGTCTGCTATTGTAGAAGTTGTAAAAGCAAGCATCCAGCAAAAACATGATGAAGTACTGGCATTTAATAGCCAATTGCAGGAAGCCGATATACGCCAGGCAGAGCAGGACCTCAATAAACTGGTGAATGAAGTTTTTGCCTTGCAAAACAAAATTGAAAACCTGCAACATCAGGATGCAAATGCCAAAACCAGGGTAGAGGAACTTAATAAGCAATTAGAAGAAACCAAACAGTCAATTGAAAGCACAAGGCAGGAACTGCAGGCATTTATTAACCAAATGCAGGAACGCTCACAAAAAATGTTGATGATAGAGCAGGATTATACACAGGCAGAACAGGAGTACAATTCGGTGAGCAACGTTTACAACGAAAGCAACCTGCAGGTTACCCGGCAGCATAGCAAAGTAGTATCGCTAAAGCAGGAGTTGGAATTTAAAACCAACCAACTAAACGAACTGAACCAACAGGTGCAAAGCAGTAACGAGCACTTAAAAGAAGCTGTAGTCAATTTGCAAACCACAACAGTTCAACTTTTTGAATTGGAAAAGATGGTGGTGGAAATGTTTCATGGCAAAGATGCAGAAGAAAAAAAATTGAATGAAGCCGACCAGCAATACCATAACCTGCGCAGTATTTTACAACAAAAAGAAAGTGAATTAAAGGTAAAACACCGCTCCAAAGAAGGTATAGATCATTTGCTGAATGAAATAAAAGATAAACTTACCGATTTAAAATTGCAACTGGCAGGCATTAAAGAGCGCCTGAGTGTAGAATTTAAAGTAGAACTGGATAATATAATTGACGAACCCCGAACCACAGAAACAGCCCTTGAAGAACTAAAAGAAAAATGTGAAAAATTAAAAAAACGCATTGAGAACATAGGAGAAGTGAACCCTACTGCCATTGAAGCCTATACAGAAATGAAAAAAAGATACGAGTTCATATCTGAACAAAGAGGCGACCTTGTAACAGCCAAAGACAGTTTGCTGCTCACCATACAGGAAGTAGAAGCTACCGCAAACCAGCAGTTTCTCAACACCTTTAACCAGGTGAGAGAAAATTTTCAAAAAGTATTTAAAGCATTGTTTACAGAAGAAGATACGGCAGATATGGTACTATCGGACCCTGAAAACCTTGCCGAAACCGGTATTGACATTGTGGCTAAGCCCAAAGGGAAGCGGCCCAGCAGCATTGGCCAGTTAAGCGGTGGTGAAAAAACACTTACGGCAACTGCATTATTATTTGCAATTTACCTTATTAAACCAGCGCCGTTTTGTATTTTAGATGAAGTAGATGCGCCATTGGATGATGCCAACGTGGGCAAGTTTACCAACATGATTAAGCAGTTTAGCGAAAACTCACAGTTTATTATTGTAACGCATAATAAACAAACGATGAACGCTGTGGATGTAATTTATGGAGTTACCATGCAGGAGGCAGGCGTAAGTAAATTAGTTCCGGTAGATTTCAGGAATTTAAATTAAGAATATTTTTTTTGATAACATTAAGATACATGGCAACATGTATCTTTTTTTGTTACATCTACAAAAACTAAAATAACATTTTCAACACATTTGTTTCATAAAAATCAGCTATATTAGAGGATTGATCAGTAGAGAAATATATGACAGATTTGTTTCAGTTTTCGTATGAAGTTTTTGCATCTGCCGATGAATTAAATGAGCAGGATTTACAATTGGTAAAAGCAGCAAGAGAAGCCACAAATACAGCTTATGCTCCCTACAGCAATTTTTGGGTAGGTGCAGCAGCACTTTTGCAAAACGGAAAAATAGTAACCGGCAGCAACCAGGAGAACGCATCCTATCCTGTAGGTACTTGTGCAGAACGAGTATTGCTGGGCACCGCTGCCGTAGCATATCCTAAAACGGGCATTAAAATACTTGCGGTAACCTATCATAATATCAAAGGAAGCAGCACTAAACCCATATCTCCATGTGGTATGTGCCGGCAGGCTTTAACAGAATTTGAAAGTTATACGCAATCCACCATTCGTATCATTTTAACCGGAATGGAAGGCAAGGTATATGTACTGGATTCAGTAAGTAATTTACTGCCCTTATCGTTCAGTAATGAAGATATGAAATAGGGCTATTGTTTTTGCTTATTATCCTTAACCTATTATTTTATCTAACCAAAGAAAAATTATAACCATGAAACTTATAAGCATTCTTATTGCTTTATGCTCATATTACATTTGCCCGGCACAGGGCATATTTAATAAAGTAAAAAAATCGGTAAATAAAGATAGTAGCCAAAGCATTTTCAGCAATGTAAAAAATGCGGTAAGTGGCAATAGTGGCAGCAGCTTAAGTAACGATGATGTAATTAAAGGATTAAAAGAAGCATTAACCATCGGTACCGAAAACAGCGCAAAACTTTTGCATAATACCGATGGCTTTTTGGGCAACGCAGCCATTAAAATCCTAATGCCTGAAGAAGGGAAAAAGGCAGAACAAGTATTGCATAAAATGGGAATGGGCAAGCTTGCCAATAAAGTGATCCTCTCATTGAACAGGGCGGCAGAAGATGCCGCAGGTGGTATTACCACTATATTTTGGGATGCCATAAAAGGCATGACGCTTACTGATGGGTTAACCATTCTTAAAGGCAACGATGATGCAGCAACCCAATTTTTAAAAAAGGCAACTTCAGCGCAACTTACCGAAAAAATGAAGCCGGTAATCAACCAATCTTTGTCAAAAGTAAATGCAACCAAATATTGGGATGAGTTTTCAAAAGCTGCCAATACTTTTAAAAAAGCACCACAAAATACAAACCTGGCAGATTATGTTACCGAAAAAGCGCTTGACGGAATTTTTTATACTATAGCTCAGGAAGAGAAAAAAATTAGGAAAGACCCGGCTGCACAGGTGAGTGATTTACTCAAAAAAGTTTTTGGAGGCAAGCAATAGCAAACCTGAAAGAAATACGGGAGATAGACAAAGGATAATTAGGAAAATTATCTACTTAACATAATATTAATTATAGGGATTTGGCTAATTAATATTAACTATATTCTTGCTAATCAGTTCTTTTACGGCATCGTACAACCGGTCAAGGTCGTGCTGGCAATTAAAAGCTTGTATAGAATATCGTAAAAATTTTTTATCTCCGAGTTGCATTATTGGCACCTGTATTTTGTATTCTTTAAAAAATAAATCATGTAATTGAAGGGTATTTTCGGTTATAATTTCAACGCTGAACATTTGGGCAATAAATTCATCGGTAAGCGGCGCCAAGGGTTTTGTATGTAATAAATCACAAAATCGGCTGGCATTTTGCTTTACCAAATCCCTGCATTGCCTGCTTACTTCGGGCCAGTTGTATTTTTGCATAAAGGCAATAGCATCAGGAATGGTTAAAAAAGCTGAAAAATCCCTGGTGCCCTGCATTTCGTGGTAATCTAAAAAACGGGAATGAGATGGCGCTATGGCATCGTAGCCCCAACTTATCAATAATGGGTCCATCAAATTTTGTAGTTCTTTACACACATAAAGAAAAGATGAACCTTTGGGAGTCATCATCCATTTATGGCAGGCTCCGGTGTATATATCTGCACCTAGCGCAGCTAAGTCAAGCTGAATATGGCCAGGTGCATGTGCGCCGTCAATAAATACAGGTATATTTTTTTTTCGGGCAAGTGCACAAATTTCTTCTACCGGCAACTTAAGCGCCGTAGCGCTGGTTATATGGCTCAAAAAAATGAGCCGGGTTTTATTATTGATACCCGCTGACAATTGAGTAATAAAATCTTGCCTTGATTGTAATGGTAACTGAATGGCGCATTGTTTATAAGTTGCGCCTTTTTGTTTGCAATAATATTTCCATGCCCGGTCGCAGGCGCCATACTCCAGGTTGGTTGTTAGCACTTCATCACCCGGTTGCAATGGAAAACTTTTGGCAATAATATTTACGCCGTAACTCGGGTTGGTTACATAAACCACATCATCTGCATGGCAATTTATAAATTTTGCCAAAGCTTCCCTTGCTTGTTTTAAATAAGCGAGCCCTTTTTCCATCATAAAATGCAGTGGTTCCTCCTCCATTTCCAACTGGTATTGCTGGTAGCGCTCAAACACAGGCCTGGCGCAGGCGCCAAAAGAACCAAAATTTAAAAAACTAATATCCTTTCGTAATAAAAATTTATTTTTTAAAAGAAATAAATCCATAAAAAAAATTATTCTGCAGGTTTGTGCCGGTAAAAGCTGTTAATAAATTGCAATACCTGGTCTTCAAATTTTTGGCCTTCGTAAAATAAAAAATGGTGCTTTATAGGCAATACATAAATAGGATAATTGCCCAGCTCTTTTTTAAATTTTTTAAGCCTCACGCCATCTTTTTCCGTGGTAAAAATTACTTTCCCATTGCCGGGCAAGGCTTCAAATTTTTTGCAAATATTTACCAGGTCGTCTAAATCAAAAATATGATGGTCGGCAAAACGCAGCATTTCAATATTGCAAACCTGTTTTTTTAAAAAACTTTCCAAATACATGGTTTTGGCAATGCCCGTTACCAGTAATGCAGGTGAGTTGTAATTTATGTTTCCGGTGGCTTTGGTAAACAAGTGATAAGGTATACCATAAACAGTTTCAGAAAAATAGATGCATTGGTTTTCACCTGCTGAAAGGTCGTTGATGATCTCCTTCTTTTCTTCTTTGCTTAAATCTGTTTTGCATTTTGTTACAATTAAAATTTGTGCCCTTTTAGCTGCAGAGCGTATATCCCTTAAGTTTCCGGCAGGCAACAATAAGTCTTTTGAAAAAAGGTTTCGGTAATCGGTAAGTAAAATATTAAGTCCTGCATTTACCTGCCGGTGTTGAAAAGCATCGTCGAGCAGTATCACTTCAGTATCCGGCCTGTCGTGCAATAATTGCGGTATTGCCACAAGCCGCTCTTCGCCTACTGCTACGGTAATATCTTTATATTTTTCATGAAACTGCATGGGTTCGTCGCCAATTTCAATAGCCGTTGAATTTTCGTTGGCAATGGCAAAGCCCGAGGTTTTTCGCTTGTAGCCACGGCTCAGCGTAGCTACTTTATAATGCCCTTTCAGCATGTCTACCAGGTATTCCGTCATAGGGGTTTTACCGGTGCCGCCGGTAGCAAGGTTGCCAATACAAATTACCGGGAAGTTAAAGGATGAGCTTTTTAAAATATTTTTATCATACAACCAATGCCGTATTTTCAAAATAAATCCATACACAAGCGATATGGGGAATAAAATAGTTTTAATTTTTTTCACCTGTCTTTATTTCTGTATAAAGATAGAAAATATGGTGGTGCCGTAATTTCGTTCTGTTGCATAACCTTTAAATTTTTTGTACTCGTTTCTGGGTGTATGCTCCAAAACAAACCATCCATTTTTTTTGAGTAACTGGTATTCAAAAACAAGTTTGGGCAAATTATCAATATTAGTTAACGCATAAGGCGGCCCGGCAAAAATAAAATCAAAACTTTCGTTGCATGTTTTCATGAACTTAAAAACATCAGCTTTTATTACCGTAAAATTTTCCAGTTGCAACCCTGCTGCCGTTTTTTTAATAAACTCATACATGCTGCTGTCTTTTTCTACAATGGTAACCTGTGCTGCTCCCCTGCTGTGCAATTCATAACTTATGCTACCGGTGCCCCCAAATAAATCGAGTGTTTGCAGCAACTCAAAATTTAAATTATTTTGAAGGATGTTGAACAAGCCTTCTTTTGCTATATCTGTTGTGGGCCTGGTATGCGGCATTTTGGCCGGTGGGTTAATTCTTCTGCCTCCCAGGCTGCCGCTGATTATTCGCATAATGCAGGAATAATTAAATGTGCAAAAAAATGTGGCGGGTGTTGTTTTATTTCTTCACTTAAGCTTATTGCTTCCGGCAATGAAGCCATTTCTACATTTAAAAAATAATTATAAATTTCTTTATACAAATTTGAGTTTTGTTCTATTAGGCCATACAATACAAGGCTTACCGATGCTGGCGAAACATCATACTGTGCACAAACATTCAGGAGGCAATAGAGCATATCTGCAGCGGTGCCATAAGCATAATATTGCAGCAATTGCAATTTGCCGTTTTTGTAAAAAAGTACTTTAATTTGCCGGTTGTACACAATACAATGCAGCGTATCTGCCCTTTGGGCAAATAACTGTAATTGCAATGAACCCGAATGGCAATATTTTGCATGTGGAAAAAATTTATTCAAAGCCAGCACCATTGGGTTTAGTGCCCGGTAAACATTCATTATTTGTTTTTCCTCGATTTCATCGGTTAAAATTTGCGTATTTACCGTATTGCCATATATTAAATTGAGGTAATCTTCATTGGCATACCCATCATAATATTGTATGGGAATAAGCGTGGCTTCATTTACATTGTACAGTATGGTTACCGTACCTGCTTTTTTAATGAAATGGCTGTTGTTGTTAAGAATATTTTCTATGGAACTGATGGCGTCTATTTCGGGCTGTACATTATAAGTTAATTCATAAAGCAGGGCGCCGGATACTGTTTTGCTTTCTTTATCGTAAAAAAGCAAGGAGAAATCCTCGTTTCCTGCTTCTAGTAACAAGTCACATTTATCGCCATTGGGAAAAATATTAAAAATTGTTTTCACAAATAAAATTTTAAACAGGCAAATTAAGATATTTTCGTGGGTTTATGGCTGCAGCAGTATCTTCTATACCTAATTTAAAAGTGGAGTTTAGCAACCGGCAAATTTTGAATATTGCTTTGCCTATTACTGTTTCTATGCTTATTCCACAGTTGAATATGCTCACCAACTCTGTGTTTCTTGGCCATTTAAGTACAGAGGCTTTGGGCAATGCAGGAATTACTGCTGTTTTTTATTTGGTATTTGCCGTTGCCGGAAATGGGCTTACCAATGCTTTACAATCAGTTTTTTCCCGGTATGCCGGACAGGATATGAGCGATTTTTTCAAAACTATTTTTTCGCAGGGTTTGCGCCTCGCTTTGATTTTTGCAGTATTGGCTATTTTGTTTACCTGGTTAATTGCACCATACATCATGCAAAATATAGCCGATGAACGAGCCTACCCTATTGAAATGGATTTTTTACGTATAAGGATTTTGGGGCTACCTTTTTTATATGTATTTCAATTATGCAATGCTTTTATGGTAGCATCGCTCAATAGCCGTTACCTGTTAATTGGTTTTGGCATTGAAGCCATTATAAACATTGTATTGGATTATGTGTTGATTTTTGGAAAAGCAGGCTTCCCTGCTATGGGCTTTAACGGTGCTGCATGGGCATCTGTAATTTCAGAAATTGTTGCCATGGCTACCGCAATATTGGTTTTGTATTTTACCCGGTTAAAGCAAACGTATAATTTGTTTCACAACTTAAAGTTCGATGCGCTTATCAATAAGGAAGTATTGAAGGTTTCTGCGCCCCTGGTGCTACAATATTTTATAAGCCTTACCACATGGCTGGTATTTTTTCTTTTAATAGAAAAACATGGTGAAATGGCTAAAGCCATTAGTAATACCATGAGAAATATTTTTGGCATCACCGGTATGTTTGTATGGTCTTTTGCGGCTACCAGCAATAATATGGTGAGTAATTTAATTGGCCAGAATAAACAAAACCTTGTATTGCCGGCAGTAGTGAGGATTATGTGCTGGAGCCTGGGTGTTTGTATCGTAATAAGTGTTTTGCTCAATATTTTTCCCTATACATTTTTTAGCTTATTTGGCCAGGGCGCCGGGTTTGTGAAAGAAGGTATCCCTGTAATAAGGGTGGTAACCCTCGATATGATTTTTATGAGTATTGCCGGGGTTTGGTTGAATAGTGTTACCGGCACCGGAAAAACCAGGGTAAACCTTGCCATAGAAGTTGCAGCCATATTTTTTTACATCATTTTTACCTGGTATTTTATGCATGTAAATTATGTATCGCTTGCTGTGGCATGGTTAAATGAAATGGTTTACTGGACGGTGGTTTTTGTGCTGGCATTTATTTATATGAAAAGAGGTGCATGGAAGCATACTAAAGCTTAAAAATATCCCTTCCATTATATGTTAAACCTGCTTTAATTTCACTTAACTTTAGTAATAAATATTAAAAAACATGGGTGCCATATTAATTGCAGATAGTGGAAGTACAAAAGCAGAATGGTGTTTATTGGATGGGAATAAAAAGAAACGGGTTATTACCACCGGTTTAAGCCCTTATTTTGTTTCGGGGCAGCAAATGCAGCAGGTTTTTAAAGAGGTTTTGTATCCCAAAATAAGCCAGCAATTGCCCGATGAAATATTTTTTTATGGTGCAGGATGCAGCAACCCCCAAAATTTAAAAACAATAAAAGCTGCATTAAAATCAGTGTTTACAAAATCTGCTATTTCTGTTGACCATGATTTAATTGGCGCTTCCAGGGCGCTTTGCGGCCATAAAAAAGGCATAGCCTGCATTTTGGGTACGGGCTCCAATTCATGTTTTTATAATGGAAAAAAAATTGTAAAAAACAGCCCGGGCCTGGGATATGTTTTGGGAGATGAAGGAAGTGGCGCTTACCTGGGAAAAAAAGTAGTGCAATATTTTTTATACAATACTTTTGAGCCCGATTTAATGGACCGCTTTAATGCAAAATATCATTTATCTGCATCGGAAATTTTGGATTCTGTTTATAAGCAACCCCTGCCCAACCGTTACCTTGCCGGATTTTGTATGTTCCTTTCCGAAAACCGTGGGCATTATATGATTGAAAATATTATTGAAGACGGCTTCAACGACTTTTTCTTTAACCATATTTATAAATACAGAGAAAGCTGGACCCTGCCCATAAACTTTACCGGCAGCGTAGCCTATGCTTTTAAAGATGTAATAAAAGATTTATGCAATGCTTATGAATTACAATTGGGGAAAGTAATAAAAGCGCCAATGGAAGGCCTGGTTAATTATCATAAGGGTATATTATGACCGATTTTCAAAAAATAACCGAAGCCGATTCTCTTTACCGTCATTTAGAAAAAATGAAAGTAAAGGAGATTTTAGAAAGTATAAATAAAGAAGACCGCAAAGTACCGCAAATTGTTCAGGCTGCAATTCCACAAATTGAAGCCCTGGTTATGGTAATTGCTGATAAAATGCTTGCCGGCGGAAGGCTTTTTTATATAGGTGCAGGTACCAGCGGAAGATTGGGTATTGTAGATGCAAGTGAATGTACGCCAACTTTTGGTGTGGAACCAGGATTGGTGATTGCCATTATTGCCGGTGGCGATAAAGCCATAACTCATGCTGTAGAATTTGCAGAAGACAATACCGGACAAGGCTGGCAGGATTTGCTGCTTCACCAGGTAAATAGTAAAGATGTGGTATTGGGGCTTTCAGCCGGTGGTACAACTCCTTATGTGATTGCTGCGTTGCAAAAATGCCAGCAAAATAATATCAGCACGGCAAGTATATGCTGCAATTCCAATGCACATTTAAGCAAAGTTTCCGACTATCCTATTGAAGTTGTTACCGGCCCAGAATTTATTACCGGAAGTACCCGAATGAAAAGCGGTACCGCACAAAAACTGATACTCAATATGATTTCGACCAGCATAATGATTATTTTGGGAAGAGTTGCAGACAATAAAATGGTGAACATGCAGCTTACCAACAAAAAACTGATAGACCGTGGCGTAAAAATACTAATGGATACCCTAAAAATTGGCCACTATGAAACTGCAAAAAACCTTTTGATACAGCACGGTAGCGTAAGCAAGGCAATAGAAAGCTACCGTCCATAAAAAATTATTGTATTTTCTTTAAAATAGTATTAAATTGAACTTTCAATCAATCGGCTAACCGGCAATTATAAATGCCATTAGCGATACTGCGTTTTTAAAAACTTAAAAACTTAACAGATGAAAAGTAAAATTTTACTCACCTCCGCTTTACTGGGTTTTGGAATGGCCACAATTGCCCAAAATGCCAGCCGTACTTTTGCCATTACCGGCAACAGTGCAAATGATTTTGCCTGGATGAATATCCGTCAGGTAGATTTAAATAATGGCGTGGTTACCAAAACCATTTTTGAAAAAAACAAAACTGCATTTACCATCACCAATGTAGAAACAAAGCAGGTTTTGGATAAATCTGCTGTTTTAAACGGAAATATTTACGCTCCATCTGTTTATCCTACCGCTACTTTTGTTGCAGCAGCTGCTTATGATAAAAGAAGTAACAGGCTTTATTATATTCCCATGCGTATGAACGAGCTCCGCTGGGTGGACTTAAATGAAAAAGGCGAAACGGTAAAATTTTACAACATGCAAAGCCCGCTTTTGTTTGCCGAAAAAGGTGCTGACGAAAGCCGCAACGTTACCCGTATGGTAATAGCAGCCGATGGCAATGGTTATGCTATTACTAACGATGGCAACCACCTTTATCAATTCACCACAGGTAAAAAACCGGTTATTACCGATTTAGGAACCCTTATTGATGCAGAATCAAATAAAGGAATTTCCATACATAATAAATGTACCAGCTGGGGTGGAGATATGGTGGCCGATGCATTTGGAAAATTATATGTAATTACAGCAGGCAGAAACATTTTTGTAGTGGATATAGATACCCGTATTGCTACATTTAAAGGACAAATTAACAACCTGCCAGCAAATTTTACAGCCAATGGCGCAGCAGTAAACGATAATGGAGATATTGTAATTATCAGCGCCAATGTATTTACAGGGTATTATACTGTTAATCTCAAAACGCTTGCAGCTACATTGGTTCCGGGTTCCGATTTAATGTACAATTCATCTGACCTTGCCAATAGCAACCTGTTATTTCAAAAAGAAGCCGATGTTGCCAAGCAATTTGGTTCGGCAACCGATATACGCACCGAAACTTTAAGCGGAACAAAAGTTGCACCCAACCCTGTTACCGGATCTTCATTTAAAATTTTATTTGACGGGGATTATAACGGTGCCTTTACGGTAATCATTTCAGATATTGCCGGAAGAAATATACAATCCACACAAATTTCTTTGGCAAAAGGGCAGCAATATCAAAATATCAATATACGCAATAAACCGGTAGCGGGCACTTACCTGGTAAAGGTTATTAATGATGCTGGCAAAACCATTCTCACCGATAAACTGATTATTCAATAAGTTCATATACGTTGTTTGGGTTAATAAGTGAAAGAGGCTGAAATTTCAGCCTCTTTCTTTATGCCATTTTTTGCACTACAGTTCCCTCGTTGATATATTAATATTTTAATTTCTTTTATTCTTTGATAAATTATTAAAGATGTTGACAGGAATCATGTTTGTCAAAGTTTCAAATATGTAACTTTGCTATAAATTTTTGATATTTAGTGCAGGACATTGAGCCATATTACAACTGGCGCCATTTGTACACAGCAGAAGAAGATAAGCGCTCCCCTTTTTATGGAAGGCAATACAGCGAGTTTGAATATTCCCTTACCCTGTATAATTATTATATCCATCCGCAATGGGACGACTTTGGCAGCCGCACACTTTATATGAAATTGTTGTACGCAGATTACGATCAGCAATTTGCCATTTTGGAATTATTGGGCGAGTGGAATGATGCCATAGAAAATGATATTATGACTTTAAGAAGAGAAGTAACCGATAATTTATTTGCCCAGCATATTAAAAAATTTATTCTCATAGCTGAGAATGTACTCAATTTTCATAGCAGCGACGACAGCTATTACGAAGAATGGCGTGAGCAAATAAGTGATGAAGCAGGCTGGATAACCCTGTTAAATATGCCGGGCCAAAGCAAAGATGAATTTATACGCAGCAGGTTAAATAATTTTATTGAAATGATGGAAATTGAACAGTGGCGCACATTAACCCCAGAACATTTGTACCAGGAAGTGGACAATAAAATAAGCAACAGGCTCAGTTGAAATATTGGCGTACAGTAAATTATATTTTAAATTTCTATAGCAGAGCCTTAAATTTGCTTAACATTCTTTTACCATATTCTCACTACTATGACCTGGAAACAGTTCTTCACCTCCTCAATCGGCAAAAAATTAATAATGGGTTTCACCGGCCTTTTTTTAATCATTTTCTTAGTGGTCCACGCAGGTATCAATGCTTGTATTTTTTTAAATGATGAGGGCAAAACCTTTGATACTGTTGCCCATTTTATGAGCCGCAACTGGATATTGCGCTTTTTGGAGCTTGGCCTTTTTGCGGGTTTAATTTTGCATATAATCCAGGGTATTCTTTTGCTAAGGCAAAATAATGCAGCAAGGCCCATAGGTTATGCTGTAAACAAAAACCCAAAATCTACATGGTACAGCAAAAGCATGGGCTTATTGGGTGTTTTAATTTTATTGTTCCTTGTTATGCACCTCTCCCATTTTTGGCTGGGTACCAAAGAAGAACTATATGGCAACCGGGAAGCCCAAAGCCTCTATGGCGAAATGAAAATTGTTTTCAGCAATGGCTATATTGTTGCACTTTATCTTGTTGGATTATTTGCCTTACTATGGCATTTAATGCATGGTTTCCAAAGTGCGTTTCATACCCTGGGGCTCAACCGTAAAAAATATACACCTATAATAAATGCTTTGGGCGTCGGGTATTCTATCCTAATAGTGGCTTTATTTGCCCTAATGCCTTTGGCTGTTTATTTCAAATGGATAAATTAATTTTTTTAAGTAAAGAATAATTGTAAAATTTTTTTGTATGGCTTTAGATGCTAAGATACCAGAAGGTAAAATGAACGAAAAGTGGGAAGACTATAAAGGTCATGTGAAGTTGGTAAACCCTGCTAATAAACGTAAACTCGAAGTAATTGTAATTGGTACAGGGCTTGCCGGCGCTTCAGCCGCAGCCTCTCTTGGAGAAATGGGCTATAAAGTAAAAACATTTTGCTTTCAGGATAGCCCAAGGCGGGCACACAGTATTGCGGCACAGGGAGGTATTAATGCAGCAAAAAATTATCAAAATGATGGCGACTCCGTTTTCCGGTTGTTTTATGATACGGTAAAGGGAGGCGATTACAGGTCAAGAGAAGCAAACGTACACAGGCTTGCAGAAGTGAGCGCTAATATTATTGACCAGTGTGTAGCACAAGGTGTGCCATTTGCAAGGGAATATGGTGGATTGCTCAGCAACCGTTCTTTTGGCGGTACGCAGGTACAAAGAACTTTTTATGCAGCCGGCCAAACTGGTCAGCAACTTTTACTTGGCGCTTATAGTGCATTAGAAAGGCAAATAGCATTGGGAAACGTTACCCAATACTCCCGGCACGAAATGCTGGATATGGTTGTAATAGATGGTAAAGCAAGGGGAATTATTGCAAGAGACCTGGTTTCAGGAAAATTAGAACGGCATTTTGGACATGCCGTATTATTATGCTCCGGTGGATATGGAAATGTATTCTATTTAAGCACAAATGCCATGGGCAGCAATGTTACTGCTGCATGGAAAGCCCATAAAAAAGGCGCCTATTTTGCCAATCCATGTTTTACACAAATACATCCCACCTGTATACCACTTAGCGGCGACCACCAAAGCAAACTTACTTTGATGAGTGAAAGCTTACGTAATGATGGTCGTATTTGGGTACCCAAAAAAATGGATGATAACCGAAAGCCCTTAAATATACCAGAAGATGAAAGAGATTATTACCTGGAAAGAAGATACCCTGCTTTTGGTAACCTGGTTCCTAGAGATGTTGCTTCAAGAGCTGCTAAAGAAAGATGCGATGCCGGTTACGGGGTTGGTACTACCAAAATGGCCGTTTACCTTGATTTTGCCGATGCCATTAAGCGCTATGGAAAAATTGAAGCGGGTAAAACTGGCAATCACAACCCTTCTGTTGATGAAACAATAGTATTAGGTAAAAAAATAGTTGAAGAAAAATACGGCAACCTCTTTGAAATGTATGAAAAAATTACTGGGGAAAACCCTTATGAAACACCTATGAGGATTTATCCTGCCGTGCATTATACCATGGGCGGCCTTTGGGTAGATTATGAATTAATGACAACCGTTCCCGGGTTATACGCTTTAGGCGAAGCCAATTTTAGCGACCATGGCGCAAACAGGCTGGGCGCATCCGCATTAATGCAGGGCCTTGCCGATGGCTATTTTGTAATTCCCTACACTTTGGGCAATTATCTTGCCGATGAAATACGTACTACATCAATACCCACAACAAATGAAGCCTTTGTACAAACCGAAAAAGAAGTAAGTGACAGGATACAAACTTTAATGAATATTAAAGGAACCGAATCTGTTGAAAGTTTCCATAAACGACTCGGTAAAATTATGTGGAATAAATGTGGTATGGCAAGAAACGAACAAAGTTTAAAAGAAGCCATTGTAGAAATAAGAGAGTTGCGGGCAGAGTTTTGGAAAAATGTACGCATACCCGGTGAAGTAAACGAAATGAACCCCGAACTGGATAAAGCAGGCAGGGTTGCAGATTTTCTTGAACTTGGTGAACTGATGTGCATGGATGCATTGGATAGAAAGGAAAGTTGTGGCGGCCATTACCGTGAAGAAAGCCATACCGAAGACGGCGAAGCTAAAAGGGATGATGAGCATTTTAGTTTTGTTTCGGCCTGGCAAATGACAAGCGAATGCCAATGGGCATTAAATAAAGAACCATTGACTTTTGACATTGTAAAACCAACACAGAGAAGTTATAAATAGTTGGTTAGTTATTTAGTTTAATAGTTTGTTTAGAAAATGGATAATTGCTTACGAAGCTATATTCAATACGCATTTGTCATAACAATGTTTATGCCTGCCGGGTGTAAAACAGTAAAGAATAATTCTGTAAATGCCCATAAAACCAATGAGGAAAAGTATTTTTTAAATTTGGAAAAAACAACAGGTGAAAACAGGATAGTGTTTATTGTATTTGATATGGAATGCACAGATAGTGTAAATGAAGAATACAGGTTTATAAAAAAAACTGTTCGATATGCAGCCGGAAGAATAAAAACAAGCGTTCAATTACCAGGTGATTTTGAATATGGTTTTCTAGTTGCAGAAATTAAAGACGGTAAAAATTTGCTTCAGCAAAGCTATAAAATACAGGATCCATTAAATAGTGTTTATGAAACAAGTGATGAAAAAACCGGAGAAATGCAAAAGCATATTGTACATAAAAAACAGGCAGAACTTGTATTGCGCTTTAATGTTAATGAAGAGTCTAAATATCTGTATTTGTCAAAAAAAGGGGTATCTGGCGTAAACCAAATTTTTTATGCAGAATTATAAAACGCAATTAAAAAAAGGCTTACTGGTTTGGATAGCCTTATTATTTATTGACATTAGCAATGCCCAGGTTTTTAGTGTGGATACATTGATGCGCAACGGAGAAAGGAACAACCGTGTTAACCTGGTATATTTATCGGATGGATATACAGCAGCCGAAATTACCAATTATATAGGCAATGCAACAGCTATTAATAATGCATTGTTTTTACAAACGCCATTTGCCCAGTACAAAAATTTCTTTAATGTCTATGCCATTAAAGTACCTTCTGCCCAATCGGGTGCGGTACATCCCGGAACGGCATCTGATGAAAGCTCATCCGGCGGCCAGCCTGTTGCCAACCCTACAATATATTTCAACAGTACTTTCGATTATTTTTCTATACACCGTTTACTTGTTCCTCAAAATGCAGGGTTAGTGTATAGTGTTTTAGCCAGTAATTTACCCGATTTTGACCAGGCATTTATTATCGTTAACTCTCCGTATTATGGCGGCTCTGGTGGCAATTTTGCCACTTCATCTGTGCACAGCAGTGCTGCCGAAATTGCCATACACGAAATTGGCCATTCTTTTGCCAACCTTGCAGATGAATATTGGGCAGGAGATTTTTATGCAGCCGAAAGGCATAATATGACGCAAAACACAAACCCTGCTACTGTTCGCTGGGCCAATTGGTATGGGTTAAACAATATTGGTATTTATGCTCATGGAAGCAGCGGTACTGCTGCAGTTTGGTTTAGGCCACACCAGCAATGTAAAATGCGCTACCTTGGTTATCCTTTTTGCTCAGTTTGTATTGAAAGGTTTATAGATAAGGTACATCTTATTACCAATATGGCCGATAATTACAGCCCATCTTCCAGTTCTTTTGTACTTAGTAATTACAACCCTGTAAATTTTTCAGTAGCCCACATTCAAACCATACCTTCTACTATTTCCATCAACTGGTATTTAAATGGGAGTAGCACGCCATTTGCCAGCGGAGTTGATAATGTTTCCATCCCTTACGCAAACTGGATTGTTGGCAATAATACAGTAAGGGCAGAGTTGATAGATAATACGACGCTTTCAAAGCTTTATCTGCCAGCCATAGGATATATTGAAAACATAAACTGGGCGGTAAACAACCCTGTTGCACTTCCTGTAAAATTATTGAGCTTTGCTGGCAATGTAAATGCACGCAACCAGGGAAATTTGTATTGGCAAATAGAATCTGTGGATGATTTGCAAAAATTTGAATTGGAAAAAAGTAAGGACGGCATTGTATTTAATAAAATTGCTTCGCTTTACAAAAATGGCAGTACCAAAAGTTTTTCTTTTACAGATGACGACTTATTGAACCCTGAAAGTTATTACCGCCTGAAAATTTTCAATACCAATCAATCCTATTTTTACAGTGGTATTGTGCTGCTAAAAAATGCATTAGAAAAATTTGATTACAAGGTTTACCAGCAACCCGGTTCGCACCAATACAGGCTTTGTTGCAATATAAATGTTGCCCAGCCCGTTAAAATGGTAATAAGTGATGCAAGCGGAAGGCAATTGGTTAAAAAAGATTTTGGAAATGTAAACGCACAGTTGAATGAACGGATTGATTTATCAAAGTACCCATCAGGTACTTATTTTATGCAACTATTTATTGGCACCGGGCAATACAGCATTAAGTTAATAGCAAATTAAAAAAATATTTTTTCAGACTATAGAATTATAAATATGGAACACTACAATATGGACCTTACACTTAAAGTATGGAAACAAAAAAACAGTGATGCTAAAGGCAGTTTTGAAAACTTCCAGGTAAAAAACATTTCATCTGAAATGAGTTTTTTGGAAATGTTTGATGTGCTCAATGAGCAATTGATTGCCGAAGGCAAAGAGCCCATTGCATTTGACCACGATTGCCGGGAAGGCATTTGCGGCGCCTGCAGCATGTATATTGATGGCCAGCCACACGGGCCCTGGGAAAAAAATACTACCTGCCAGTTGCACATGCGTGCCTTTAAAAATGGGGATACCATTGTTGTGGAACCCTGGCGTAGCAAGGCTTTTCCCGTAATTAAAGATTTAATGGTAGACCGTACTGCTTTTGACCGCATTATTCAGGCAGGCGGATATATTTCCGTAAATACCGGCAATGCCGTAGATGCCAACTCAATACCTGTAGATAAAAAAAATGCCGATGATGCCTTTAATGCTGCTGCATGTATTGGCTGCGGCGCCTGCGTGGCAACCTGTAAAAATAGTAGCGCAATGTTGTTTGTAAGCGCTAAAGTTTCACAACTGGCATTGTTGCCGCAAGGTGAACCCGAACGCAAAACCAGGGTTTTAAATATGGTTGCACAAATGGATAAAGAAGGCTTTGGCAATTGCACCAACACTTATGCCTGCGAAGCAGAATGCCCTAAAGGCATTTCTGTATTAAATATTGCCCGTATGAACAGGGAATACCTTATTTCCGGCCTAACCACAGAGTAGTAAAAAATATTGTTTGCATTTTATTTTCCTTTCCTTTTTGGAAAGGATTTTTTTTGCCTTCACATCCGCCTTTTCGGTTTACTTTTGCAAAAGATGAAACAACTCTCTGCGCTTAATAAATACTTTTGGAAATACAAATGGCTATTATTATTAGGTATATTGTTCATCCTGCTCTCTAATTATTTTAGGATACTTACACCGCAATTTACCGGTTATATCCTCAATAAAGTAGTGGCCATGTTGCGCAATACTGGCGCTACTGCTGGTACAAACGATAATTACAACTGGATAGTAATAGATGTAATCAATTGGTTTAATGCACTATCTTTTGCACAAAGCATTTTATTTACTGGCATCATGTTGATATTGCTTGCTTTAATTAGCGGTTTTTTTATGTTTTTAATGAGGCAAACTTTAATTGTAATGAGCAGGCATATTGAGTTTGACCAAAAAAACGATATCTATGCACATTACCAGCAAATGGATGCTGGCTTTTATAAGCAACATGCCACCGGCGACCTTATGAACAGAATTTCGGAAGATGTAAGCAGGGTACGCATGTACACGGGCCCGGCTATTATGTATTTTATAAACCTGATTGCGGTAATAGGCTTTAGCATTTTTTTTATGCTTAAAGCAGATACAAAACTTACAATGTATGCACTTTTTCCCCTTCCACTCCTGGCTTTTATTATTTATTTTGTGAATAGCATCATAGATAAAAAAAGCGAAAAAATACAATCTTCATTGAGCAACCTTACTACCGATGCCCAGGAATCTTTTTCCGGCATAAGGGTAATAAAATCTTATGTGCAGGAAAAAGCCATGTTGCAGTTTTTTACTGCCAATAGCGTACAATACAAGAAAAATGCATTAAGCCTTGCCAAAACAGAAGCAATTTATTTTCCGGGAATTGCCCTGCTTATTGGCTTAAGTACGTTAATAACCATAATGGTGGGAACATTGGATGTGGTAAATAATGTAAATGGTGCAACTGTGGGTAAAATTGCAGAGTTTGTAATGTATATCCAAATGCTTGCTTTTCCGGTGAGCGCCATAGGATGGACGGCCAGTATAACCCAACGGGCTGCAGCTTCTCAAAAAAGGATCAATGAATTTTTGGATTTTAAAACGGCAATTAAAGATGGGGCCGGGGCAGCACCGGTATCTATTAAAGGAAATATCCACATAAACGATATTTCGTTTACCTATGCCCAAACCGGCATTAAGGCAATTGACCATTTTTCTTTAACGGTAAAAGAAGGCGAAAAAATTGCAATTGTTGGCAGAACAGGATCTGGGAAAAGCACACTGGCTCACCTGCTGCTAAGGGTTTACGATGTAAATAAAGGGAGCATTCAATACGAAGGAACCGATGTACGGGATATTAGCCTGGCTTCCCTGCGAACCCAAGCTGGCTATGTACCGCAGGAAGTTTTTTTATTTAGCGATACCATAAAAAATAATATACGGTTTGCCAATGCCGGCGCAAGTGATGAGGAGGTGTACCAGGCTGCAAGGCAGGCAAGTATTTTTAATGATATAGCCAGTTTTCATCTTAAATTTGAAACCCTTGTTGGGGAACGGGGCGTAACTTTAAGCGGCGGACAAAAGCAACGCATTTCTATTGCCCGTGCTTTGCTCAAAAAACCAGAGTTGGTAATTTTAGACGACTGCTTAAGCGCTGTGGATACCGCAACGGAAAAAGAAATTTTGGGAAATTTATACGGCTACCTGCAAAACCGTACCGCCATAATTATTACCCACAGAATTTTTTCCCTTTTTCAATTTGATAAAATAATTGTAATGGAAAACGGAAAAATTGCCGAAACAGGGAACCATAAAGAGTTGATGAATTTAAACGGTATTTATGCCGAAATGTATCGTAATCAGCAAGTAAAAGAAGATGAAAAACCTGCAAATAATGTTGAAAACCTATCGTAATAGCCAATTCATAAATTTTGCTATTAAAAAAACAATTTTATCTTTGCCGGGTTCAAAAAATAGCATTTTATTCATTTAAAAGTAAAAAAAGTGGCGTACGAAAACAACGAAAAAAAAGTAGAAAGTGTTTACAGTAAACGTATTAAAGCCGGGAAAAGAAGAACATATTTTTTTGATGTAAGAGAAACCCGTGGCAACGATTATTATTTAACGATTACAGAAAGTCGTAAAAAATTTGACTCTGATGGCTACGACCGGCATAAAATCTTTTTATACAAAGAAGATTTCAACAAGTTTGTTAAAGGTCTTGGTGAAGCGGTAGATTTTGTAAAAACCGAATTGATGCCCGATTTTGATTTTGATGCTTTTAACCATGATACCCCGTATGAAGGTGAAAATAGTCAGCAAGCCCCAGAAGTTAAAGCTGATACAACTGAAGCAGCTACTGCTCCCCCACCGGTTGCAGATCCACAGCCAACTCCTCCGGAAGAGCCAGGCAGCCCGGTTACCCATGAAGATGTGGACAAATGGTAATTATTAAATAAGATATACTTTAAAACCTTCTCTATTTACAGGAAGGTTTTTTTATTTAGGCATTGTTATTGCAGCAACTCCTCTAAAAAATTCCTATGCAAATAAAATCTACCATTTTATCTATTATTTCCTGCCTTTTAATTTCACTAAGTTTTTCGGCTGTATTAGGCCAATATCCTGAAATAGGTTACCAAACTGTCACTACCGGTTTAAGTTCACCAGTAGATGTGGTAAATGCAGGTGGTAGTGATTTATTTATTGTGCAGCAAGGAGGAATTATTCGCCGCTGGAACGGTACAGTACTTTCTAATTATATTAATATTTCTTCCGTATTGCCTGCATCCCCTGGTGGAGAACAAGGATTATTAAGTGTTGCTTTTCATCCACAATACGCAAGCAACGGATATTTTTTTGTGCTGTATACCAACTCTAGCGGTAACCCCACCTTGGCCCGCTACAGGCGTAATTTGCTGGATCCACTCATTGGCGACCCGGCAACAGCACAGGTTTTGCTTACGCTTGTAAAACCGGTAAGCTATACCAACCATAATGGCGGCAAACTTATTTTTGGTACCGATGGTATGCTTTACCTGGGAACCGGTGACAGTGGCAGCGGTGGCGACCCTGGTAACCTTGCCCAAAACCCCAATTCACTTTTTGGAAAAATGCTTCGTATAAATGTAAATGGATTTGCAACTTCGGCACCATTTTATGCAATACCAGCCGATAACCCTTTTCTTACACCTGGTGATGGTATTGCCGACGAAATTTATAATATGGGTTTACGCAACCCCTGGCGCTGGAGTTTTGACAGGCTCAATGGCGATTTTTGGATAGCCGATGTAGGCCAGGGAAATTATGAAGAAGTAAACCATATTACAGCAGCATCTGCAGCAGCTGTAAATTACGGCTGGCGGTGCAGGGAAGGGATGCACAATTTTGATTTTTCCGGTTGTACTGCAACTTATACCGACCCTATTTTTGAATACACCCACAACAATACCACAGGCGGCTTTTCTGTTACCGGCGGTTATGTGTACCGGGGATCGGAATTTCCTACCCTTTATGGATATTATGTTACGGTTGATTATATTTCAACCAACCTCTGGTTAATAAAACCCAATCAGCCTGTGATTATGCAAACAGGCCTTTTAAATAATATTGCCGGCTTTGGCGAAAGTTCAGATGGGAGCAACTTATATGCAGTTCGCCGTTCCTCGGGAACATTGTATAAGGTAATTGTTACCAATGCTGTGCCGGTAATTTTAAATTCTTTTACTGCCGCAAAACAAAATGGTTTTAATAAAATTTCCTGGAAGGTATCTTCCGAAATTAATATTGATCATTACGAAGTAGAATACAGCATCAATAACCTTGCTTACAGCAATGCAGGAAATGTTGAGGCAAGCGGCAGTATTGATTATACCTTTAATCACCAATTTCAAAACAATGCGGCGGTATTTTACCGCTTAAAAATTGTGGAACAAAATGGCATTGTATTTTACTCTCCCGTAGTTATGCTTAGTGGCACTATTACAGAAATAAAAGTTTATCCCACCATAGTTTCTAACAACAGCATTACCATTGAACTGCCTAAAAAAGGATTACAAATGCAAATGATAAGCGCCGATGGCAAGTTGCTTTTTCAAAAAGATTTTAGAAATGAGGAAGGCATCAATATTTTAAGCCTACCGGCATCCACAGCAGGGGTTTACCTACTCCGGTTTTTTGGAAACGAAACCAATGAATACAGAAAAATTATAGTAAAGTAAAAGTTAAGCTAATTTACTTTTTAACATGCTTTCGATGGTTGCACAAGGTACAAAAAAAGGCTTATCTGTAATATTTATGGTTAGGTCGTTTCCTGTCATGGTATAATCCCCGGCAATTTTATTGCCAAACACTTCAATAGTAAAATTGCCACTATGGGCATCGCCGGTAAAAATACCGCCCTGGCTTTCTACTACATTTTTTGCTTTAGTGAAAACTTCATCGGCGTTACCGCCAAAGGGTATGGTAAAATTGCAAACTGCTGACATGGATGGGTTATTATTCGTTTTTTAAAAAACTGTGTTATTAAAAAATACTTTGCAAATATACAATGAGTATGCACTGATGCAGATTTATTTTTAGTTAAATACAATAACTTAGACGTAATTATCAGCAACGGCATTTTGCACTAATGGCATTAACGGATCAAAATACATATAAAAATTTTTTTAGCGGCCGTTTTTTTTCCGAAGGCCTGCGAATGACGGTAGGCATACTTGTTCCGGCACTGGTTTTTAATTTTTTTGGCAAATTAGAAGTTGGCATTTTGTTGTCGTTAGGTGCATTATGTTCCAGCATTGCCGATATTCCCGGGCCGGTACATTTACGCCGGAACGGGATGCTGGTGAATGTATTCATAGTAGGCATAGTGTCTGTAATAATGAGTTTTTCAGGCTATCACCCAGTAGTTCAAGGCGCCATTATTTTTGTGTTGGGTTTTGTTTTTTCCATGTTTAGTGTTTACGGAGCCAGGGTTTCTTCCATAGGTATTTCAGGCTTAATTATTATGGTTCTATCCTTAGATTCCAGTACCGGAGACAGTGAAAAAATTATTCAGGCACTTTTAATAGTAGCCGGTGCGCTTTGGTACATGTTTTTTAGTTTAATGCTTTACATACTGAGGCCGTACCGGCTTATGCAACAAACACTAGGTGATTTCATAGTTCATATTGGTGGGTATTTTAAAACCCGTGGGGAATTTTATAAGCCACAGCCTGATTTTACGGCTATCTATAACCATTTGCTGGAGCAACAAATTAAAATACAGGAAGAACAGCAGCTGCTAAGCGATATTATTTTTTCTACCCGGCAGTTTACTAAAGAAAGTACGGCCATAAGCCGTAACCTGGTGAAAATTTATACAGATACCGTTGATTTATTTGAAAGCATAATGACCTCTTACCAGGATTATGCATTGTTGCAAAAACAATTTGAACAAACCGGTATTTTGTCAAAATTCGGGGATCAAATCCAATCTATTTCTGCTGAGCTGGAGCTAATGGGCATTGCCGTAAAAAGCGGCACCACATCACATGCCACAATTAACCTGGTTGAAAATATAGGAAATCTGGTACAGGAATTTGAAATGCTACGTAAAAATTTTATGCAGCCTGGTAATGTGGATGATTTTTTTGCCCTGGGAAGGATTTTAAACAACCTGAAACATATTTCTCAAAAAACTCATGAACTGCATTTCTACACCCGGCTCGATACAAAAATTAAAAAGCGTACAGAAGATTTAAACCATATTAATTTTAGCAGCCCCATTGACATTAGCGCCAGGTATTTTTTTGATAATATCCACCTGGGTTCAAATATTTTCAGGCATTCGCTTAGAGTAGCCATTGCTTTGCTGGTTGGGTATATTGTATCTTCTTTGTTTGATATCGGCCATAGTTACTGGATATTGCTCACCATTGTGGTAATCCTTAAACCGGCATACAGCCTTACCAAGCAAAGAAATAAAGACAGGTTGATTGGTACATTTGCAGGTATTATCATTGGGCTGCTTATTTTATTTTTTGTAGAAAATACTATTGCCCTTTTCAGCATAATGGTTTTGTGTATGCTCATCAGTTACTCTTTTTTACGGATAAGGTACCTGGTAAGTGTAATTACACTAACTCCATACCTCATCCTCTTTTTTTACTTTCTTTACCCTGCTCATTTAAAGGAATTAATGGTTGATAGGATGCTGGATACGGCAATAGGTTCTGTAATCGCTTTTTTACTTAGCCTGATGTTATTGCCTCAGTGGGAGCATGAAAATATTGCCGGTTATATGAAAGATTTGGTAAAATCGGCCAAAAATTATTATGGCCCGGTTGCCTCCTATTTTACTTTACAAACGGTAACCCCACCAAACCAGGAAATGAAACTTGCCCGCAAACAAATGCTCACCGCATTATCCAATGTTTCCGGATCGTTTAACAGGATGCTATCGGAGCCCAGGAGGTTTCAAAAAGGCATGAAAGAGTTTCACCAATTTGTGGTGTTTGGATATTTGCTCACATCACACCTTGCAACACTTTCTTATTTTATGCGCTTAAGTAAAACTTTGTTTCGCTCACCCGATTTGTTACCGGTAAAAAACAGCACTGAACGGAATTTTAGCGCTGCTTTGACCATGCTAGAAGGAAAAACAGAAAACCCCAAAGAAGAAAGGGAAGAACCATTTGAAGCCATAAATGAAATTTTGAATAGATTGCTTAAAAAAAGAAGAGAAGAAATTTCTTTAGGTAACCTGGAATCGGAAACCAAAAATTTGCTGGTACAAACAAAATCTGTAACCGACCAGTTTACACATATTTATGAATTGTCAAAAGATATTACCCGGCAAAGCCGGAAAATAATGCACTAATATTTTTCCCTGTCATCCTTTTTCTTGTTTAGACTTAGCCTTACTTCCCAGTTGCCAAAATTATTCAGCAGGTCAATATTGGCAATAAAATATTGATATGGCCCGCTTTCTTCCTGTGTGTATAATATAGATGATGTAAAGCGCAAATCTTCTGAAGGCCCGGTATAAGTGCCATTAAAACTTGCGGCCTTTCCATTTCCAAAATTGAGCCTGCTTTTATTTACCAGCCTGTAAGTATTTTTATACACTTTAGCAGCTTCTTTATAATTATCCCCATTATACATTACTGCCTGCCAGCTTGCTGTACTGTCTTCCACAGAGTGAAAACGGTAAATTAATGCCTCGCTGGCTCCAGGCACAGATTGTGTGGAATAATAAATATCTACATCGCTTTGCTCCTGAAAAATTTTACCCTGTATATGGCGGTAATTATTCAGGTAAGCATTTACAATGCGGTTAAGGGAATCGTTGAAGCTGGTATTTACGGGTATTACATTTTTTAGCAATTGTGCCTTTGTAGAAAAAATTACAGCAGAGCAAAATAAAAGGATCATAAATTTTTTCATGCCGTTCTTCAATTTTTCTGCAATATAATTTCAGCAGTATTGGTATGGTGAATTTATTAATCCACATGCTGTGGATGAAAGTAGTTTTACGAAGGGCTTTTCCTAAAAGAAGGAATAAAAGAACAATATTTTTATTTTCTCAACATCCGCTATACTAAAATACCATTTTAACTGTTAATAACCGGTATAAGACCGCCCTAAAAAGGCCGTTCTTAATCTCTGATAAAACACTTAACCAAAAGCAGTAGCAATGCTGCCAAAAAAACCTTCGAAAGAGGGTTTTTTTTATTGCTGCCAGAAATTTTTATTTTATTTGCTGTATGAAAGCAGCAACCATAAAAGAATTAAAAGAAGAACTGACATATAAAACACAAGCAGAACTGTTGGAATATTGCCTCAAGCTATCCAAATTTAAAAAAGAAAATAAAGAGTTGCTTACCTATTTATTATTTGATGCCAGCGATGAGCCCGGGTATATACAGTCCATAAGGGAATTTTTGCAAGATTTATTTAAACAGGTAAATACTACCAATATTTATTTTGCCAAAAAAACAATAAGAAAAATTGTGCGTACTGCCGATAAGTTCACCCGGTATAGCGATAAGCCGGGTACTGAAACTGAGGTACGAATATTTATATGCAAACAACTAAAAGCCTTACCCATTGATTTTTCCAAAAGCCAGGTACTGCAAAATGTATATTCTGGCCAGCTAAAAAAAATTAACAAACTCATAGCAGCAATGCATGAAGACCTGCAACACGATTACAGTGTACAAATGCAAAGCCTTTAGTTTAATTCTCATTTTGCTTACTTAACTTTGCCGCAGGTAATAAAACCCGTTTACATCAAGCATGCAAAACAAAAAATTACAGGTTTGGCTTCCTCTTTTATTCAGCATTACAGCAATTGCTGGTATTTTTTTAGGATATAAAATACGGGATACTATGCCCGGTAAGAAATTTTTTCAATTTGAAAAAAGACGGCCAATTGACGAAGTGCTTGACCTAATACAAAACAAGTATGTAGACAATAAAGACATCAACCCGCTTGCCGATACGGCTATTGTAGCCATACTTGCAAAACTGGATCCCCACTCTACTTTTATACCTGCAAATGAATTGCAGGAGGTAAATGAAGAAATAAACGGTAGCTTTTTTGGGATAGGTATTGAGTTTAGTATGATAGCCGATACCCTGAATATAATTAATGTACTCAGCAACGGCCCGGCATTTAAATCAGGCTTATTGGTTGGCGATAAAATTATAAAAGCAAACGACAGTACCATTTCTGGCATAAAGTCTAATGCCGACAGGGTAAGAAACCTTATTAAAGGAAAAATAGGCAGTACCATTGTCATCCAGTTTTTGCGCAATGGTAAAATTCTGCAAAAAAATATAGTAAGGGATATAATCCCTTTAAACAGTATTGATGCCGCATATATGATGAATAAGTCGGTAGGTTTTATCCGTATCAATAAGTTTACCGCCAATACCTACCGGGAATTTATGGAAGCGTTGATGAAATTAAAATCGCATGGCTTGCAGCAATTAATTTTGGACTTAAGAGATAATGGTGGCGGGGTGCTTGACGAAGCAGTGGAAATTGCCGATGAATTTTTGAGCGGCGATAAATTAATTACCTATACCGAAGGCGCCCATTTTCCTAAAAAAGAATTCCGGTGCCGCCGAAACGGGCAGTTTGAAATCGGAAAACTTATAGTACTGAGCAATGAAGGCTCGGCAAGCGCCAGCGAAATATTACTGGGCGCTTTACAGGATTGGGACAGGGCAATCATTGTGGGCAGGAGAAGTTTTGGAAAAGGCCTGGTACAAGACCAATATAATTTAAGCGATAACAGCGCTTTAAGGCTTACCGTTGCCCGGTATTATACACCTGTGGGAAGGAGTATCCAAAAGCCTTATACCTCTGGAGAAAAAGAATATTACAATGATATTCACAAGCGCTATATGCATGGCGAAATGGTAAATGCTGATTCTATAAAATTTGACAGCTCCCAAATATTTAAAACCATTTCCGGTAAAATTATTTATGGTGGCGGTGGCATAAGCCCCGATATTTTTATAGCAGCAGATACCACCCATGCAAGCCCTCAAATTGCCCGGCTTTGGATAAAAGGTTCTTTAAATGATTTTGGATACATGTATTACCTGCTTCACCCCAATTTACTGAAACAATACCCTACAGCCGAAAAATTTGCCACTTCGTTTAATGATGCAGGTGAAGGCTGGCAATTATTAGTAAGTATGGCAAAAAAAGATTCTATTGACATTGGTTTATTAACTGGTAAGGATAAAGAATTTTTACAAAAATCCGTAAAGGCGCTGGTAGGCCGGCAACTATACCGTACAGAAGGGTATTTTATTGTACAAAACCAAAAAGACGGGGAAGTGCAAAAAGCTTTAGAACTCATCCAAAAAAACTAAAGGCTATCTTTTAAAAGATAGCCCCTGGTTTTTCTAGATTTTTTAATACTTTAAATTCAAAGATTGTTCATGGACTTGAACTGGATATTTCAATAACTATTGGAATAGATGAAGCAAAGATGAACCCAAACCCATTTGCAAAAAATAGTACGGCATCTAAAGACAATGTAGAAGAAAAGCTACATTTTATTGAATTCTTCACAACATATAAACAATATATTCCAGCAGAGCGCCTTTGGCAAGGGTTTTAATATTTACCTTTGCCAAAATTTTTCTTGCTATGTGGATGAATAATATATTGGAAACAATAGGAAATACGCCTTTAATAAAGCTCAATAAAATAGCCAAAAACCTGCCTTGTACCGTACTGGCAAAAGTAGAATATTTTAACCCCGGAAATTCCATTAAAGACCGCATGGCGCTTAAAATGCTTGAAGTAGCCGAGCAGGAAGGAAAAATTAAACCCGGAGGAACTATAATTGAAGGCACAAGCGGCAATACAGGCATGGGCCTTGCGCTGGCTGCATGTGTAAAAGGCTATAAATGTATTTTTACCACAACAGATAAGCAGTCCAAAGAAAAGGCCGATATTTTAAAAGCCGTAGGCGCAGAAGTAATCGTGTGCCCTACAAATGTAGAGCCCGAAGATCCACGCTCCTACTATTCCGTTTCTAAAAGGCTGGCTACCGAAGTGCCCAACTCCTGGTATGTAAACCAATACGATAACCTGGCCAATAGGTTGGCGCATTACGAGCAAACCGGGCCGGAAATTTGGAAACAAACAGAAGGAAAAGTTACGCATTTGGTTGTGGCTACGGGAACCGGTGGCACCATTGTGGGCACAGCAAAATATTTGAAAGAAAAAAATCCCAATATTAAAGTGTGGGCTATTGATAGCTATGGCTCATTATTAAAAAAGTATTTTGAAACTGGTGAAATAGATCAAAATGAAGTGTATCCCTACATAAGTGAAGGTTTTGGAGAAGATTTTGTGCCGGCAAATTACGAAATGCAGTATATAGATGTATTTACAAAAGTTACCGATAAAGATGGCGCCGTAATGGCCCGCAAAATTGCAAAAGACGAAGGCATTTTTTGTGGTTATAGCGCAGGTAGCTGCCTCCAGGGCGTGTTTCAGCTTAAAGCCCAGTTAAAGAAAGACGATGTGGTAGTTTGCATTTTTCACGACCATGGCAGCAGGTATATAGGTAAAATTTATAATGATGAGTGGATGCTGGAAAGGGGTTTCCTGGATGTAAAAACCTTTAAAGATTTAATAGGCGGCAGAGGTTCGCAAAAAACAATGTCTATAGGGCCCAATGCAAAAGTGAGTGATGCTATTAACCTCATGAAGAAATACGATATTGAAAATATCCCGGTATTTGATGGCGAAAAAAATGTGGGCGCCATTTCTGAAAATGGCTTGTTCAATAAAATTTTAGGAAATAGCGATGTAAAAAATGCCCTTGTAAATACAGTAATGGAAAAACCTTACCCCGAAGTAGCTTTTGATACTCCTGTTGAGCGCCTGAGTACCTTCATTAATAAAGAAAATGGCGCAGTTTTAAGTAAAGATGAAAGCGGCAATTACCATATTGTAACCAAATACGATATTATTCAAAGCCTTTCCAAATAGAAATTAAAAGATTAGGTAAAATGTATTAGTTATTGATTATCAATTAATAATTATTCTTCTCATTTTTGCTCTATCGAAAATTTACGATTTATTTCTACGTATTCTTCCTAATGCATTTTGCAGTTAATTTACTATGCTAACGGTATAAATAAGTTGCTAAATTATGGGCAATAGTGCTCTTGTAAAATATCTTTTACTGCCGCATCTTTGTACCAGAAGTTGATTGATAGCGATTAAATATCAATCAATCCCAAAAATCCTGAAAAGCCAAAGATTTTTCCAATATCCAAAGAAAAACAGGTCCAATATCAGTCAACTTCTTATTTTTTTTAAATTTCGTTTTGTAATATATATCCAAAGAAAACCCAGTCCTTTACCTATTGAAAGCCAACAAAAATCCAGATAGTCCTAAAACCTAATCCCAATTCTAAGGAAAACCAAAAACCATCCATGTTCCTAAGCAGTAATGCTTTTGAAAAATCATACTTTGAAACCCATTCAGCATTTAGTGCTTTGCGCTAAATATACTGAAAAGACCAACGACCCCAGAGTGTAAAAAGTTGGTAAGTAATTATTCAACTTCTGTTATCCGCAGGAGTTTTTTTTATTTTAATATGAGGGAGATTAACTTAATTGAGCAAGTGCGCCAGTAATTTTCTTAAACCCTTTTTCAATATTTTCGAGGCTGTTTGCAAATGATATCCTGATGCAATGAGGTTCACCAAAACCTTTACCGCTTACAGTAGTTACATGTGCTTCATTAAGCAGGTACATACATAAATCATCAGCATTGGCAATGGTTTCGCCCTTACTTGTTTTTTTACCAAAATAATAGGATACATCGGGAAAAATGTAAAAAGCGCCGGGTGGTTCATTACAAATAAAGCCGGGGATATCTTTTACCAGTTCCATAACCCTTGCCCTTCTTTTTCTAAATTCTTCAATCATTAGTTGGGTAGGTTGCAAATTGCCGGTGAGCGCTTCAATAGCTGCTCTTTGGGTTATGGAGCAAGCGGCGCTGGTAAATTGTCCTTGTATTTTATCGCAGGCTTTTACAATTTCGGTGTTGGCTGCAAAATAGCCAAGCCTCCAGCCTGTCATGGCAAAAGCTTTACTCAATCCATTTATTAATATCACCCTTTCCTTTAAAAAATCAAATTGGGCAATGCTTTCATGCTTTCCTATATAATTAATATGTTCATATATTTCATCACTTAAAATATAAATAGCCGGGTGTTGCTTAAATACTTCTGCAAGCCCGTTTAATTCTTCTTTTGAATAAACAGCGCCAGATGGGTTGCATGGCGATGAAAACATGAACAACTTTGTTTTAGCGGTAATGGCTGCTTCTAACTGCTGCGCTGTAATTTTAAAATTATTTTTTACAGTGGACTTTACCAATACAACTTTGCCGCCGGCCAGTTTTACAATTTCGCTGTAGGTTACCCAAAAAGGTGTGGGAATAATTACTTCATCTCCTGCATCTGCTATGGCCAAAACGGCATTGGCAATGCTTTGCTTGGCGCCAGTGCTCACCAAAATGTTTTCCGGGCCGTAATCCAGGTTATTGTCTCTTTTTAATTTAGTGCAAACTGCCCGCCTCAGGTCAGCATAACCTGCAACCGGTGTATAATGGCTAAAATTATCGTCAATTGCTTTTTTTGCGGCGTTTTTAATATGATCGGGTGTATCAAAATCTGGTTCACCCAGGCTTAAGTCAGTAACGTCAATGCCACTTGCCCTTAATTCCCTGCCCAGTTTGGCCATTTTTAAGGTTTCGGGTTCATTAAATTTGCTGAGTAAAGATGATAATGCCATTGCCGGTTATTTGGTTGATTTGCAAAAATAACTGAATTATTAATGAAGAGGCATTGAGCAGCCATTGCTTTACTGAGTACAATCATCGCTGAAGAATAATAACGTAATATCCTTCAAATAATCAAAAACTCTAATTTCCAACTATGCCATTTTCCCTTATCTTTGCACACTTAAAAAATTTTACTACTTTTTAGAGAATATTCCTGCATTAAATGAACCATAAAATTTTCAAATATTACTACCATCCGGTGATGAAAATTTTTGGTGATTTACATGTGGCAATAGAAAAATAAAAATTATCACATGAAACTGAAAGGTTTAGTTTGGTTCTTCACTATTGCGCTAACTGTTATATCCGTTTGGGAATTATCATATACCTGGATTGTACGCAACTATGAAAGCAAAGTAAGGGTACAGGCAGAAAAAATGGTAAAAAGAGAAGCTGCAAATTTATCGGCAGATGACCGGGAAAAACTCATTGAAGATAAGGTGCAACATATACTGGATAGCACAAAAGATAAATCCCTGGCATTAGGCACCACCTATCAAAAAGCCAAAGAAAACGAACTAAACCTAGGCCTGGACCTCCAGGGCGGTATGAGTGTAACTATGGATGTGAGCCTTCAGGGTTTATTAAAATCTTTAAGCAACAACCCCAAATCCCCGGAACTACTTAAAGCCATTAATACCGCTACTGCAGAAAAAGTGAATAGCGAAGAAAATTTTATTACACTTTTCAGCAATGCATTTATTAAGCAAAATGGTACAGGTAAACTGGCTGGCTTATTTGCCGGCCCTGGTAAAGAGGTAAAAATAAATGATAATGATAATGCCGTTATCAGTAAAATACAGGAAACAGCAAAAGGCGCTATTAGCCAAACCTATAAAATCCTCCAAAAGCGTATTGATAAATTTGGTGTGGCACAGCCTACCATTAACCTCGATGTAAATAAGGGCATTATTAACGTAGAACTGGCGGGTATTAAAGATCCGGAAAGAGTAAGGGCTTACCTGCAATCTTCTGCCAACCTGCAGTTTTGGGAAGTGTACCGCATAAATGAAATTGGAGAAGCACTACAAAATGCCGATAAAAACCTGCAAAATTATTTAAATGGTATTGCCGAAAACGATTCCTCAAAATTAAAAGACACAACCCTTGCGCATCAAAATGCCAACCCTTTCTTTAAGGTAATGATGCCTATTGATGTACAAACCGGCCCTGATGGTAAGCAATATTATGCACCGGCTATTGGTAACGTAATGTTGCAGGATACCGGAAAATTCTTTAGCTACATTAACAACGATGTAGTAAAACATGCTTTGCCTGCCGATTTAAAATTTTTATTGGGAGAAGAAACCAAAAACGATAAAGGCAATGCAAGGTTCTTCCAGGTATATGCAGTAAAAATGGTACCGGGTACAGAAAAAGCCCCAATGGAAGGGGATGCTGTTGCAGAAGCAAAGCAGGACCATAACCAGGAAGGAAAAGTGGTTATTACCATGCAAATGACGCCAACAGGTACAAAAACCTGGAGCAGGCTTACGGGTAAAAACGTAGGCAGGCCTGTTGCTATTTCACTTGATGATATTGTTTATAGCGCTCCTAACGTAATTAACCAAATTGATGGCGGAAATACCGAAATCTCCGGGCAGTTTACGGTTGAAGAAGCACAGGATTTAGCCAAGGTATTAACCTCGGGTAAGTTAGATGCGCCGGCAAAAATTGTGGCAGAACAGGAAGTAGGGCCTACTTTGGGTAAAGAAGCCGTGCGTGGCGGTATGCTGGCTTTTCTTATTTCATTTGGCGTAATATTTATTTTAATGCTTGTGTATTACAACACCGGCGGCTGGGTGGCCAATATTGCCTTAATATTGAACCTGGTATTTACCCTGGGTGTACTCACGGCACTGGGCTTTACCTTAACTGCTGCTGGTATTGCCGGCCTTGTGCTTACCATTGGCATGGCTGTAGATACCAACGTAATTATTTTTGAACGTATAAAAGAAGAACTTAAAAAAGGGAAAAACTACCAGCAGGCAGTTGCCGATGGTTATAGACGATCGCTGGCGCCAGTATTGGATGCCCACGTTACTTCCTTATTAACGGCTATTATTTTGGCTTACTTTGGTTTGGGGCCAGTACTTGGTTTTGCCACTACACAAATTATCGGTTTGCTGCTTTCCCTATTCTGTGGAATTTTGGTATCCAGGCTTATTTCCGATGTGTGGACCAACCGAAAAAGGCATTTTAACTATTTTACTAAAATATCTGAAAAAATATTTGCCCATCGTAAAATTGATTTTGTACGCTATAGAAAAGTGGCATACATCATATCTGTTTTTGTGGTGCTTGGCGGTATTGCTGCATTTTTTCATGGCTTTGAAGAAGGTGTGGAATTTAAAGGCGGCCGCAGCTATACCATTGCTTTTGAAAAATCAGTAAATAACGATGATATAAGGGATGACCTAAAACAGGCATTTGGCGATTACCCTATTATTAAAACAATTGGCGACGGAAGGCATTTGAATATTACTACTTCATATTTAAAAGGCGTAGATAATGCAGATGAGCAGGTAAAACAAAAATTGTTTGAAGGGCTTAAAAAAGTATTGCCGGCCGGTTTAACTTACGATCAGTTTAATGCCGGTACAAAATATATCCAGTACCGTACTACCATTCAGCCTACCATTTCCGATGATTTAAAGAGGGGCGCTATAAAAGCAACTTTATTTGCCATTTTTGCCATTTTCATTTATATCTTCCTAAGGTTTAGAGATTGGAGGTATTCTTTAGGTACCATTGTTACATTGGTGCATGATGTATTAATTACCTTATTTGTATTCTCTTTCTTTAAAGATGTAATGCCATTTCCTTTGGAAATAGACCAGCACTTTATTGCGGCCATCCTTACGGTAATTGGTTTCTCTATGAACGATACTGTAATTGTATTTGACCGTATCAGGGAATACAGCAGGGATAAAAAAGGTCTCAACAAAGAGCAATTAGTAAACCTTGCTTTAAATGATACGCTAAGCCGTACAATTATGACATCGCTTACCGTGTTCCTTACTATCCTCATCTTATTTATTTTTGGTGGAGAAGTAACACGTGGATTTGCCTTTGCCATGTTGATTGGCGTGGTTACGGGAACCTATTCTTCAATATTTGTAGGTGCGCCCATATTGGTTGACTTTGCAAAAGACAAACCATTAGGTGCAGCTAAAGAAGAAAGAAAAAAAGTAAAAGCGCCTACATTATAAAAGAATTTATTGCATAAAAAAATAAAATCCCGCTTTAGTTAAGTGGGATTTTATTTTTTCTTTTTTTTAAATAAAATGAAATAAATTCTCAGGTAAATCTTTAAAAAATTTACCAGGGCATTTCCTGTTTTTGCCTTAGGCTGGATAATGAGCTATCCATTTCAATGGCTTTATCGCACATTTTTTCCCCTTTTTCTTTTGGCCCTTTTTTAATAAAGTTGAGGCCAGCCTGGTATAATGCTTTAGCATCGTTATTATCTAATTCCATAAGCTTTTGGCAATACATTAAGGATCGGTCGTACTGGCCTTTTTTATATAACGCTTCGGCAGCGTCTCGCAGTATTTCTTTATTACCGGGTTTTTTGCGCCAAACTTCTTTAATAAGTTCCTCACCTTTATCATAATTGCCGGCATAAAAAGAAGCAAATCCATAATTTTCATCAAAATCATTGGATTGGGTATAGCCTTTTTCTGCTGCTTTGGCAAAATATTTTACCGAATTTTTGTAGTTCCCCACATTGTAAGAAAGTAAGGCCAGTTCATAAATCCATGTGCTGCTGGCATTTTCCAGTTCGGCTGCTTTTTCGTAAAAAGGTATGGCTTTACTGTATTCGTCCATATCCAGGTAGCTGCGTCCAATGGTGTAAAGCGCCTCTGCATTGGCAGGATCAAGTTTAAGAGCATGTTGCAGGTGTTTTACGGCTTCTCCATAATCCTCTTTCCTGTAATAGCTCATTCCTTTTATAAACGAAGCATTGCTGCATTGGGTGCATTTGTTGGCAAACTCTATGGCCTTATCCAGCTTGCGGTAATTGTAATATATTTCGGTAAGTTCTTTAATGGCTTGTGGGTTATTGGGTTCCAGGGCATACACCTTTTCAAAACTATTTAAAGCAAGGTTTACTTTACGCATTTGTAAAGCAGCAAAGCCGTTTTGCAGGTAGGCCTCAGTAAATGAAGGGTTGTGTTTTACTGCGTTTTCAAAGGCTTTACTGGCTGGCAAAAACCTGCCTGCCTTCATTTCTTCATTTCCTTTGTTGAAGAAGATTGTGGCGCTGTCGGTAGCCTGCGAAAATGCAGGATGAGTGCCGCAAATTGCGGCAATAATAAAGAGGTGTTTCATGGTTTAAGTGGCTAGCGCAAACAGGGTTAGCTGTTTACTTTAATATTATAGCTGCTAACGGTGGAATGTTGAGTTTTAGTACATTAAGTTTCTTCTTTTTATCAACAACTTCACAAAAAATATTTTGGTTCATATACTTTCCGCTTCCCCAAAACTGCTCGGCATCACTGTTAAAAATTTCTGTATAGTGCAATTTACCACTCACTTGTATTTCCATGTTTTCCTGCGGAAAATTGCTAACATTGAGTACAACTAAAAGGTCGTTTACCCTTAGCTTTCCCTTGCGTTTAAAAATCATAATACCTTCTGTGCGGTAATTAAGCGAAACCCATTCAAAGCCTTTTCTGTCAAACTGTAATTCATAAAATGCAGGTTCATGTCTCAGTAAATAATTAAGGGTACGTACACATTCCTGAAGTTTATTATGAGCGGCATATTGCAGCAATGGCCAATCCAATTCCGATTTATAATTCCACTCACTGGTTTGGCCAAATTCGTTACCCATAAATAGCAGTTTTGCACCAGGGTGCGTAAACATCCAGCTATATAATAGGCGAAGGTTGGCAAATTGCTCCCACTCGTTTCCCGGCATTTTATAAAGCATGGGGCTTTTACCGTGTACCACTTCATCGTGGCTTAAGGGTAGCATAAATTTTTCATCATAAAAATACATGAGGCTAAAGGTAAAGTCATCCTGCACATCGGTTCTTATTGCTGGTGATTTTTTAAAATAGCGGAACATGTCGTGCATCCAGCCCATCATCCATTTCATACCAAAACCAAAGCCCATTTTATCTGCCGATAAAGTAATGCCTGGCCAGTCGCTAGCTTCTTCGGCAATTGTTTGTATACCAGGAAAATCCCGGTATAAAACGCTGTTTAACTCCCTCAAAAAACCTATAGCTTCTATATTTTCGTTACCCCCGTATTCATTGGGTTCCCATTCTCCTTGTTTACGGCTAAAATCGAGCCTTATAATGGAGTTTACTGCATCTACCCTTAATCCGTCAATATGAAATTTATTGAACCAAAAGTGGGCGCTGCTTATTAAAAAAGAGCGTACTTCGCCCCTGCTGTAATTAAAAATAAAGCTGTTCCAATCAGGGTGAAAACCTTTGCGGCTGTCTTCATACTCATATGTTCCCGAACCGTCAAAACGGTATAAGCCATGTGCATCTGCAGGAAAATGAGAAGGCACCCAGTCTAATATTACGCCAATGCCATTTTGGTGCAGTACATCAATAAGGTACATAAAATCTTCGGGTACGCCAAAGCGTGAAGTGGCAGCAAAAAAACCGGTTCCCTGGTAACCCCAGCTTCCATCGTATGGAAATTCCATTACCGGCATAAACTCCACATGCGTAAAACCCATTGCTTTTACATAAGGTACCAGGCGTTCTCTTATTTCATGATAAGTATTAAAAAGGTTTTCGTTGTTTTTATCGGGCCGCATCCAGCTGCCCAAATGCACCTCATACACACTCCAAGGGGCATTTAGTGCATTGTGTTTTTTACGGTGATGCATCCAGTCGCCATCTTCCCAGGTCATTTCAAGTTTACGGGTAATAGAAGCTGTTCCCGGCCTTACTTCACTATAAAAAGCAAAAGGATCGGCTTTCAAAAAAGTAGTTTCAAATATTCCGGTAATATGAAATTTATATAAAGCGCCAACAGGAAGCCGTGGAATAAAGCCTTCCCATATACCCGAGCTATCCTGCCGTACAAATAATGGGTGAAGCGTCGGCTTCCAGCCGTTAAACTCTCCTACCACAGAAACCGCCGTAGCATTGGGCGCCCAAACGGAAAAATAAAATCCATCCTGGTTTAATAATCTTAAAAAATGTGCCCCAAATTTTTCATATGCATTATACATTTTGCCCTGCTGAAATTGCTTTACTTCATCATCGCTGAAATAAGAGTAATTCCAAACATAACCGGTGGTTTCTATAAAATGATCATCTTCGTATGCCATCTCTAAGTTATTTTTACCGCTTATACAAAACGATTTAACGTAAAATTAGTAAATGATTAGTTTGCACAATTAATGAGATACCTGATTTTTGCACCAGCCAAAATTTTTTCTGCAATGACCCTAAAAAAAATTATTTTTCTCTTTAGCCTCGTTTTAAACGGATATATTAGCCATTCCCAGGATGTAAAAATTTCCGGTACAATTAAAGATACTTCTTCTTTTGCCAATGTAAAGAACTCTGTTGTGGCTTTGCTCACACCCAAAGATTCTATTTTACAAAGTTTTACCCGTGTAAATGCCAATGGATCGTTTACTTTAAATAAGGTAAAACCCGGTAATTACATAATGCTTATCACCCACCCGCTTTTTGCCGATTATGTGGAAGATATAGCAATAAACGCTGCATCAACTGAATTACCTTTAATTGCATTAACACCCAAAAGCAAATTACTGGAAGCCGTAATTCTTAAAAGTGGATCGCCAATAAGAATAAAAGGTGATACTACCGTATATACAGCCGATAGTTTTAAAGTGAGCGCCAATGCCAATGTGGAAGAGTTGCTAAAAAAATTACCCGGTATACAGGTAGATAAAAACGGAGAAATAAAAGCTATGGGTGAAAAAGTAGAAAAGGTATTGGTAGATGGCGAAGAGTTTTTTGGCGATGACCCCGGAATGGCCGTAAAAAACCTGAGGGCCGATGCAGTAAAAGAAGTACAAGTATTTAAGAAAAAAAGCGACCAGGCAGAGTTTACCGGAATTGACGACGGGCAGGAAAAGCAAACCATCAATCTAAAACTAAAAGAAGATAAAAAGAAAGGGTATTTTGGAAAAATTGATGTTGCAGGCGGGCCATTGAAAAATAAAGACCCACGCTTTAACAGCAATATGATGTTCAGTTCATTTAAAGGCAAAAGAAAAATTTCGGCATTTCTTTTAAACGGAAACACCGGGCAGGATGGACTGAGCTGGCAGGACAGAGAAAAATTTGCCAGCGATGATATAAATATGATGATGATGGATGATGGTGGTGGCATGTCTTTTTGGGGTGGCGGCGGACAAGGAGATGATGAACCCTATGTGAGTACACAAAATGGTTTTATAACCAATGTAAATGCAGGCTTGCAATATAATAATAAGTTTGCCAATAATAAACACACACTAAACTTTTCACCTAAATTCAATAGCCAGGTGTATGATAATAACAAATCCAATTATTCCCGCACCGACCTTGGCGACTCTGCACTTATTGAAAACTCTGCTACTAAAACTCATGTGAACCGTTATAATTTTATGAATAAGGGAAGCTACGATATGAAATTAGATAGCGCTGGCAACAGTTCGCTAAAAGTAACGGTAGGCGCAAATATTTACCATACCGAAAGTTCTGAAATGGTAAATTCAAACACTATAGGGGAAACCGGAACAAAAAAGAACAGTTCGGCATCTGACCGTAGTACCAACAGCGATAAACAGGCTTATACCGTTACCGCATTCTTTCGCCATAAATTTAAAAAGAACAGGAGAACTATATCAGTAAACACCGATTTTTATACACTCAATTCCAATGCTGATAATTACCTCGACAGGGAGTATGAAGCATTTTATAACGGTGTTTCTTTAGGCTTGCAGGATATAAATCAATTTACCAATTCCGATAAAAGCACCAAAAGATTTAGTACACGTATGGTGTACACCGAACCCATGAGTAAAAAAACAGCGCTTGAATTTGCCCATGAAATAAATATTAACAACGGTACCAATATCCAAAAAACTTACAGCTTCGATCCTTCTTCGGGTAAGTATGAAACAATTGTAGATTCTTTATCCAATGATTTTAAACAAACTATTGTTGAGAACAAACCTTCTGTAAAGTTTAGCTATAATGGCAAAAAAATTACGTATAGCTTTGGCTCCGGCGTTGGCTTTACCAGTTTTAATTTAAACGACAGGACATTGGATAAAAATTATAACCGTCATTATACCAACTTTTTCCCTTCGGCCAATTTTAATTATAAATTTAAAAGCAACAATAATTTCAGGTTTAATTATAATGGAAGAACCACGCAGCCATCTATAAACCAGTTACAACCCCTGAGGAACAACAACAATCAGTTTAACCAATATGTCGGCAACCCAGATCTTAAGCCATCTTTCAACCATAATTTTGGTTTGGGCGTGAATAGTTATAATTTTTTGAAAGACAGTTGGAAATATTTGGGCTTATGGGGAAGCGTTACACAAAATTCTATTACCAACGACAGGCAAATAAACCCACAAACCGGTTATACTATTACCAAACCTGTTAATACCAATGGCAACTGGAGTGTTGGCGTATACACCGGTATAGGTTTAAAATTAAAAAAGGCCGATATTAGGTTAAACCTAAGTCCCAATATGAATTATAGCAAGTATGCAGATATCATAAATTCGCAGGTAAGTTTCAGTAAAACTTTTTCCGGTGGACTGGGGCTTGACCTGCAAAAATCAAAAGAAAACAAATATGAGTTTAGCCTGGGCAATAACTATAGTATGAGCAGCAATACCAACTCACAGCGCAATACAAAAAATAAATTCAGCAGCTACACATTAGATTTTAACGGTACCATTTATTATAAAAGGGAGTGGTCTATTCAATCTGATTATAATTTTTACTACCGGGGAAAAGTAACAGAAAGCGGTGGCGCCTTAAACAACAATATGTGGAATGCAAAACTACAAAGAACATTAAAGAATAAGGAGTTTACCATTTACCTGCAGGTAAGGGATATATTGAACCAAAATATTGGGTTTGACAGGAATTTTAATGGCAATAATTATTACGAAGAACGGAACGACCGTTTAAAAAGATATTTTATGATTGGCTTTAGGTGGGATTTTAAGAATAAAGGCCCCAAGCCAAAAGAAGAACCTGCTTCTAATAATATTATTGCCTTACCCAAGTAAATTTGAAAATTTAGAAATGAAAAAGTATTTATTTATAGCCTTTTTAATTTGCGCCAATAGCATTTTGGCAAATGCACAAACTTTTATTGATAAAGCGATTATTGAGTTTGAGGTGAAAACCAATATTCAAAAAACCATGGGCAGCAGCCCAATGGCAGAAATGATGAAAAACCAGTTCCCCAAATTCCGTACAGGTTATTACAATTTTATTTTTTCAGGGAATAAAAGTATATACAAATTTGATCACTGGAGCGAAAAAGAAAAAATGCCTGATTGGTTCCGCCGTTCCGAAGAGGCAAGCACCTGGTATTTTGACCATGATGCCGAAAAATACAGTAGTTTAAAAGAAGTATTTGGCACTAAATTTAATATTGCCGATTCCATACAAAAAATTAACTGGAAGCTGGTGAACGAAAGCCGTGTAATTGCAGGGTTTAACTGCCGCAAAGCGGTTGGGGTAGTTATGGATAGCGTTTATGTATTTGCTTTTTATACTGATGAAATTGTAATTTCAGGCGGGCCTTGTTCTATACAGGGTTTGCCAGGCATGGTGCTTGGCCTTACCATACCCAGGCTTTATACCTCATGGATAGCAACAAAAGTAATGGTAAATACAGTTGATGAACAAGCAATAAAACCAATTGAAGCTAAAAAAACATTTACCCGTGTAACTTTAAAAGATTTAATTAATGAACGTACCAAAGATTGGGGCGGTGGGGATGACGATGAAGATAGCAGGCAATGGATGGAGCAGCTTAAATGGAATATAATGTTATAAACAATTAATCTTTATAAGCATAGTCGTTCATATAATCATAGGGTTGGGTTATTTTTCCATTTTTTACAATGGTTGCTTTTTCAATAATGGGCGAATTGCCGTTAATTAAATCCAGCATAATATATTTAATAAGTTGCTCCCCAAAATACCGGCTTGCATCCCTGGGTAATTCATTGGGCAAATTGCCAACGGCCATAATATCTACCGAATTCTTTAAATAAGGCGCTGTTTTTTCAAAGCTGGTTTTATCTACGCCATAAACAGGGTTATCAATGGTAGCATCTCCTAAATTTGCAGGTATTGAGCCATGTGCATCATCGGTAATATCAGCAATGGTTTGTACCCGGAAACCGGAATTTTTTATATCTTCCATTTCAAATAGCCGGGGTATATCTGCATCCCAGTACACGCCATTCATAATAATATCGGTATACGGTAAATATTGCTGAAACAAGCATTCAAATTCTTTCGGGTTTTGATGAAATTCAACTCTTGAATATTTACCGGTTTTCTTGTTTCGGTATAAATTATTCCCTTTTAAATGCACATAAACAGGATATTCAAAATCCCTGAAAAGATAATCTTCCGGGTCCACTTCATGAATGCCCATTAAATTCATTATTTCCAAAATACCATGTGCTACCCTTCCGCTTCCGGTAACGGCAATTTTTATGGGCGGTAAATGCAGGCCAAAATAAGTATGAATAAGGTATTGAAGGTTTTTGGAAGAATTTACCCTTTGCAAATTATATTTACCGGTACGGTTGCCAAATGCCATTATGCCGTTATGTGCACCCACAACACCGGCAAAAAAACCAAAGCCAATAATACGTGTACCATCAGAATGTTCCAGGCATTCATAATCAATTAACGTAATATTTTTTTGTACAATCGCCTGCAGCATTATTTTATTATAGGGCTGCAGTTTTTTGGTATGGCTAAAAAATAAATAAGTTTTATTGGACATGAGCATATTTACGGGCACTTCTTTAATGCCGAATAATATATCGCATCCACTTAAATCTTCCTGTGCTTCTACACCGGCTATTTTATACTCTGCATCGCTAAAACACCTTGTGGCGCTGGTTTGTACAATTATTTTAATATCTGTTCTGTTCTTATGTACCCATTTGCATTGTGCAGGTGTAAGCGCAACCCTGTTATCGGCAGGTACTTTGCCTTCCCTTATTAAACCAATATATAGCATAGCAAGTTGAATTGTGTGCGCAAGTTAACCCGTAAGATGGGAAAATGTTAACTTTGCAACATGAATTATTTTGAATTATTTGATCTCCCGTTTAGGGCAAGTATTGACCATACAGGTGTGCAAAAAAAATACATTCAACTGCAAAAAAAATTTCACCCCGATTTTTATACAAAGCTTAGCCATGACGAGCAGGAAGATGCTGAAAACCAGTCGGCACATATTAATAAAGCCTATGGCATTTTTAAAGATAAAAATAAAACGCTTGAATATTTTTTAAGGCAAAAAGAAATTATTGAGCATGATGAAAAGTTTAACCTGCCCAATGATTTTTTAATGGAAATGCTCGAAATAAATGAAGCCATTACCGAAAAAGAAAATGCCGCTGAACTGGTAAATGAATGGCAGCAAAAGCTGGAAGATGAAGTAAGAGATATATTAAAAAGTCAGGATCATATTGATTATTCTGCTGAAGATTTAAGCAGGCTAAAGACCTATTATTATAAGAAAAAATATCTTCTGCGTATTTTGGACAGGTTGGCCGATTGACGTAATATTGCACCCCGTTTCAAAAATTGCCCAGGTGGCGAAACTGGTAGACGCACCGTCTTCAGGTGGCGGCGCCGCAAGGTGTGCTGGTTCGAATCCAGTCCTGGGCACATAAAAAATTTTTTGAATAAGCGGGGGTATGCCCAGGTGGCGGAATTGGTAGACGCAGCAGACTCAAAATCTGCCGTTCGCAAGGATGTGCTGGTTCGATTCCAGTCCTGGGCACAAAGCTCTGATATTTGTCAGGGCTTTTTTTATAATGGCATATTTTGTGTACATTTTGTATGCTGCAGATTTTGACAAATTTTATATTGGCCAAACAGCAGATGTTGATGAAAGGCTTTTACGGCATCCTTAAAAAAATAAATAAAGTATTTACTATTTTAGTTATATTTACAGGTACTTCCCTAATTTTTATTTTTAACTAAGTAAATGAGAACATTACTACCTGTAGTACTTGTCTTAACTTTCGGGTTCCCGTCAAAAGCTCAAAACCATACTATAGATAGTCTTAACATGCAATTGGGCAAGGAAAATAATAGTGAGAAAAAACTGGAAATATTATCCTTACTTACCGATGAAAGCTTTAATACCAGCTTTGAAGAAGCCAAGTTTTATGCTTTAAAAGGCGTTACACTTGCCGATAATACCAACAATAGACAATGGCAACCCAGGTTTTACGAAAAACTGGGAAGAATGTACGCCAACCTGATGATGCTTGATTCTGCAACCTATTTTTTTGATAAGGCATTAAATGGCTATACCATAATAAAAGATAATAAGGGGCAGGCAACCACTTATTTTAAAATTGGCTGGGTGCTAAAGCGAAAAGGTAAAATAAAACAGGCAATGGAGGAAGACCTTAAGGCGATGAAAATAATGGAACAGCTCAACGATAAAAATGGCATAGCTGGCGCAATGAACCGGGTATCGGAAGATCTGTTTCGGCAGGAAAGGTTTGATGAAGCATTAGAGTATGCGGTAAAAAACATTGCCTTCTCCAAAAAAAATAAATTGTACGAAGAACTTTCCTTTGCCTACAGAGCTGCAGGTGATGTAAAAATTGCCATGGCAAGTCCCTCAATAGCATTAGCCTATTACGACTCGGCAATGCTTATAATGAAGCAAATCAATGCATCAATTTTTACCGTGTTGAATATTAGGAACGACAGGGCCAATGCCATAAAACGTATGGGCAATTATAAAGAGGCCCTTGCTGAATATACTGCCTGTTTAAAAAAGGCCGAAGAAGTAAATTACGAAAACAGTATTTACGTATGTTTAGCCAATATAGGCGAAACCAATATGATGCTGGGCAACTATCCTGAGGCATTAAAATATCAGCTCAAAACCGTTGCCTTACAGGAAAAAACACATGACCTTTCAAACCTTACAGAAAATTACGAACACGTAAGCAGTATTTATGAAAAAATGGGTGATTATGTAAATGCACTCAAATACCAAAAGCTTTCCCGTAAAATGCGGGACAGTACAGCCAAGATAAAAAGCGATATCGAGATGTCCGAACTGCTCACCCAATTTGAAACCGAAAAAAAAGATAAAACCATTGCCCTTCAGGTTTCTAAAATTTCTCAGCAAAAGAAAACACAAACTCTTTATATTATTTTAGCAGCCTTACTGGTTTTTATTTTATTTGGTTTGTTTTATTCTTACCAAAAGCGCAGGAAAAAAAATCAACTGCTCATAAAGCTCAACGGTCAGTTGGATGTAAAGAATAAGCAAAATGAGCTTTTGCTAAAAGAAATACATCACCGGGTAAAAAACAACCTTGAGCTGGTGAAAAGCCTGCTGGCGTTGCAATCGGCAAAGCTAAGCGATGCAGCATCAAAAGACGTAATGCTCCAAAGCCAAAGCAGGGTACAATCTATGGGCATCATTCATCAGAAACTTTACCAGGGCGAAAACCTGGGCAGCATTGAAATGAAAGATTATTTTATAAATCTGGGAGAAGGCATTTTGGATACTTTTAATGCAGAAGATAAAGTGAAAATTGAGTATGCTATGGACAAACTTGAACTTGATGTAGATACAGCGGTGCCCATTGGATTAATAGTAAACGAACTGCTCACCAATTCACTAAAATATGCTTTTCCGAATAATAATAACGGAAATATTTCTATAAGCTTGTATAAAACTTACCCGGAAACCTTAACTTTAAAAGTTGCCGATAACGGTGTAGGGAAACAATTTGGACAGGCCACTAAGGGAACCGGATTTGGCTCTCAGCTAATTCAATTACTTACACAGCAGTTGAATGGCAACATGGTTGAAAAAACAGATTCAGGAACAAAAGTTGAATTTCAATTTCACATTAATACAGCAGCATAATGGGTATTCCGGCAAAAATACTAGTGGTGGAAGATGAAATGGTAATTGGTGCAAATATTTCACTGGAGCTAACCAATATGGGATTTGAAGTAACAGGTATTGTACCTCGAGGAGAAGAAGCGCTGCACCATATAAAACAAAACCCACCCGATATTGTTTTGCTCGACATTCAACTTAAAGGGAAAATAGATGGCATAGAAACAGCGCAGATAATGCAAAAAGAATTTAACATACCTGTTATTTACCTTACTGCAAATGCAGATAATTTTAATTTTAACCGGGCCAAAATTACCCACCCTTATGCCTTTATTTCCAAGCCCTACAAAAAACTCGATTTACAAAGAGCCATTGAACTTACAGTGCTACAAATACAGGCCGAAAAAACCCCGCAAAAAACCAATGGCGGCAACGAAGTGCTGGCCTATATTTTAAGTGACTATCTTTTTGTGCGCAATAACGACAAGCTCGTAAAAGTAGAAATTAAAGACATATTTTATATTGAAGCCGAACGCAATTATTGCCGAATTTATTCAAAAGATAAAGAATACCTGCTGGTAATGACTTTAAAAGAAATGGATGAAAAGTTGCCGCAAAAACATTTTATAAGGGTACATCGTTCCTTTATTGTAAACCTCTCCAAAATTGACGAAATCTCCACAAGCCATATCGTTATTGGCAAAACAGCCATTCCTGTAAGTAAAGCCTTAAAGGAGGAATTGCTCAACAGGCTCCAAACTTTATAGATCATTTTTTTTCTGGTAACTAAATACATGAGTTGGTACAGTATTTTAAGGCTTTCGTCCTATATCACTTTTTACTCCCTATATAATTGTCTTACTTAGAAGCCTAATTCAATGAGCTACACTTTTTAAAACCACTGGTAAACAATCCTGTTTAAAGTGGCACAACCAAGTACACATCATAATTGTAACCGGGTATGAAAAAAGCAGGTATTATTGGTGGGGCAGGTTTTATTGGTAGTTATATCACCAAAGAATTTTTAGAAAATGGCTTTACTGTAAAAGTTTCCGTTACCGATATTTCAAAACAGGCAAAATACCAGCACTTAACTGAACTGGAGCTTTCAGGCAACCTCTACATTACCGAAATGAAGGTGGAAAATAAAGGCCAATTGGAGCATTTTGTGCAGGATTGCGACATCGTAGTGCATTGCGGTACTCCATTTCAACTTGAAGTAAAAGACCCGCAGGCAGAATTATTTGAACCCATAGTTAAAGGCACAGAAAATTTTCTTGAAGTAATCAATAAAACCCTATCCGTAGAAAAAGTAGTAATAGTAGCTTCTGTGGCATCCTATAATTCAAATTTTCCTATGCCGCCCGATGGAAAATCACCCGAAGAATCTTTTGATGAAAGCCAAGAAAAATTTATGAGCACAGACAGTCATCCTTACGGGCAGGCAAAGTATATGGCCAACCAGGTTGTAGATAAATTCATCAAAGAAAATAATAGCCTGCATTTTGAAATTTCTACTGTTTCGCCGGTTATGGTTTTTGGAAAATCTTTATCCGGCAGGGAAGATTCTACCTCTACCGGTATGCAGTACTTTATTCAAAAAATGATTGCACCCAACGAAAGCATAAAATTCTTTTATAAAATAGATGCCTTTTTTGCTATTGTGGATGTAAAGGATGTGGCAAAAGCTATTTATAAAACAGCAATAACAAAAGGCCTGCACGGTAAAAATTATTTGCTCAGCAGTGAAACATGGCGTGTTTCGGATGTAAACCGTATGCTGAACCTTATGGAGCCGCTGCATAAACCTTTGATTGTTTACCAGAATAAAATGGCCGAAGAAGATTTAGGGGTAGCCTTTAAACCTGTTAAACAAACACTATTCAATTATGTCATTTAACGCCCTTCAGTTTAGTAATACATTTTTAAAACATTCAAAAACAAAAATCATGAAAAAGTTACTGCTGTTATTTTCATTGGCAATTCCGATGTTGCTTTGCGCCCAAACAAAAGCGCCCAAAAAAAACAAACTCACCGTTATTACTTTGCACCCATTGCAAAATGAAACAGAAAATTTTGAGAAAGGCCTTGCGCTCCATAATAAAACCTTTCACTCCGGCGATGCAGCCATAGATATTTATCAGGTGCTTGTAGGTGATAGAACCGGCGAATTTCACTTTGTTTACCGAAACCTTTCTACCTGGGCAGAAGTTGAAAAAGGCTTTAATGCAGTTGAAGCCAAAGACCATTCAGCCGATTGGGAAACTAATGTTGGCAAATATCTCAACGACAAAACTGCACGCTATTTTTATGAACAAAGCGACGATAGCTATATGTCGCCTAACATGGCAGACATGAACACAAAGCTACTGGGTATTTATTTCATTGAACTCAATAATGGTATGGAAGATGATTTTTATGCCGGTTAAAAAAAGATTAAAGAAATGTACAAAAAAGCTAACTCTAAAAATTACTACCAAATCATGAGCAGGTCTTTTGGCAGCAATAGCCAGGTGGCCGTAGTTTTTCCACTGCCCGATGGATGGGCATCTTTTGAGCCAAAACCCGATGATGACTGGTCTAAATTATTTAAAGTGGCTTTTCCAAAAGAAGATTTCAAGTTGTTTATTAAAAAGTTTAATGCCACTCAAAAATCTTTCGAGTCACTGGTAGTGAAACACCGTGCAGATTTAAGCTCGCCCAACTAATGCATAACCCGGTTTTAGGCATTTGTCTCAAAACCGGGTTGTTCTTAAGAATTTTAATTAGTCAAACAATAATATTAAATAAAATGAAATCTGGAATTTTAGCAATACTATTATTTTCTACAATAATGCTTGCTGGATGTAATGAAGCGGCCAAAAAAAAACCAATAGATGCAAATACTGATACAAACAAGGTAACTATTGCAGATACAACCAAACAACCGGAAATGAATATCTCCGATGTAGTGCAATTCCATATCAGTGTAAAAGATTATACAACATGGAAAAATATTTTTGATTTGGATTCTGTTGCCAGGAAAGCCAGTGGGCTAAATTTAATTGTAATAGGCCGTGGAATGAACAAATCCAATGACCTTACCATTTACTTAAGCGTATCCGATCGGCAAAAAGCCAAAGATTTTGCAAACAGCCCCAGGTTAAAAGAGGTGAGGGAAAAAGCTGGTGTTATCTCAATACCTGATGTAAATTATTATCATATACTAAGGTTTAACCCTGATGCAAAAGAAAAACTTTGGGTAGTTGTAACGCATAAAGTAAAAGATTTTGGCGCATGGCTTAAAGTTTTTGATGCCGAAGGTGCAGCAACAAGGTTAAGCCAGGGCTTTGATGATGTGGTTTTGGCAAGAGGTATCGACGACAGCAATAACGTTCAATTGGTGTTTGACATTAAAGACCTTACTAAGGCAAAAGCAGCTTTAGCATCGGAAGAAAAGATAAAATTAATGGAAAGCGCCGGTGTAATAGGTAAGCCTTCAATTGAATTCTACAATACTGCCGAATAACGGGATATACTAATTAAGTATCATAAAATTCTTTGTGCTTTTTAATGCCAAGTCAAAGCCAAAAAAGGCATAAAACCAGAACAGGATTTATATTTTATATTCTAAACATTTAAACTTAAAAAAAAATGAACAACAATTATTTTCAAAAGCTAAAATTTTTAATCCTCGGCTTGCTTGTCTCTGTAATGGGCATTAGCCAGGTAAAAAATGTAATTTCCACCCAAAGGGTTTTTCCAAAAATTGATAAAGTAGCAGAGTTTGAAAAAGCCATTGCTGCACATGCCAAAAAATTTCATAGCGGAGAGCAAGGCTGGCGTGTATTTTCCATAGAATCCGGGCCCGATTTTGGAGGTTATCAACTTACAGAAGGCCCAACCAGCTGGGATGCCCTGGATACCCGTGGTGACCTGGGCGCCGAGCACATGACAGACTGGAATAAAAACATTGCCATTTATTTAACCGATAGAACAACAAACAGCTATTCAGTTTTTGAAGAATCTTTAAGCTCTGTAAGCCTGGGTGATGTTTCTGATAAAATACAGGTTACCCATGTGTATCCTAAAATAGGTAAAGGCGCAAAAGTAAGATCAATTTTAAAAAACCTTAAAGCAGTTTGGGCAGCAGATGGTTCATCAGTTGCCGTGTATTCTTCCAATGCTTCCGGGCACGGCAAATTTGCAATTGTTACAAGATTTAAACAAGGGTTAAAAGAAAAAGCAAAAGGCTTTCGTAAGCCTTTTAAAGAAACTTATGATGGCGTATATGGCGAAGGGGCTTATGATACCTATTCCGAAGATATCAACAGGTACGCCCAGGAAGCATGGAGTGAATTGCTTTTTTTGAGAAAAGACCTGAGTTCTAAATAAAGAGGTAATTCAAAGTTGGTTTGAAACATTTGTATTCATTCTTAGCAAAAAAATTGGCAGATTTATATTTAAAAGAGTTAATCATTACAGATGTTTCAAACCTTCTATTTATTCACTTTTATAATTTACTCAAATGAAAAAATATTATTTCTTTACCATACTTGCTGTAGCAGGTATGGTATCAGCCTTTGCCCAAAAAAAAATCAATGGAAACATTTACATTACCCACCCGGCTATTACAGTTGTTGAAGAGTTTGGCAAAGCCTTTGAAGCAGGAGATTCTGCAAAAATGGCCAGTTATTTAACCGCTGATTTTAAGTTTTTTGATGGCACTTCCAATCTTAACAACTTTGGAGAAGTAGGCAAAGCACAGTTTTTATCGGATGCAGCAAGTTTTAAAAACAGGTTTGACTATTTCAAATTTACCAATTTTCCAGGCAGCTATCCCGATGCATTAGAATATCAAAAAGACAATAAGAATAGTGAAGTAACAGTTATCACCTGGAATTCAATTAGTGGTGTTCATAAAAAAACCGGTGTAAAAATAGATGCTGCCGCACATTATAATTTTACCCTTACCAGCGATAATAAAATAAAAAGAATGCTGGAATATGCCAACTCAAAAGTGTTTGATGAAATAAGGGCTGGTTTTACCACCCGTACCAACGGTACCATTTACAACCACCACGAAAACATCAATACCGTTCGCAAATCAATGTATGCTTTTGAAAAAGGCGATGTGGACAAAGCCCTGAGTTATTTTGCCGACAACGTAAAATTTTTTGACATTAATTGGCCATTTGACTCAAGTATCAATAAGGCCCAGGCAAAAGCAGACTGGCAACAATTCATCAATGATTATGAAATTATAAAAATAGAAGAAGTAGGATACCCGGATTACCTGCAGTACGAAATAGGAAACGGCCGTGAGGTACTGTCCTGGTGGAAATACTTCCTGGTACGTAAATCAGATAAAAAGAAACTCACCGTTGCATTTCATTTTTCTGACAGCTTTAACGCAGAAGGTAAAATAACCAGCGAAGTTTCGTATTATGGCGCTGATTTTTTTAAGAAATAGTATCTATAAGTTCAACTATTTTACTGGGCAAAGCCGTAATTGAATTTGAATTTTTGTAACTTATCTTATTTACCCTGTGCTAATTCAGTAAGGAAGCGTTTTAACAGTTAATGGCCAAAGTTTATACTTTGGCTTTTTTTTTGAATATTTATTTATAAGCCTGGTAGAAAAATCTGTTAATATTAAAATTATTTCTTGCTGGTTACAGGTTTACACCCAATTTTGTAATTCCATTGGCGCTTACAGCAAAGTCCAATGCCCTAATCAAAATTATTTTATGGAACTTCTGATAGTAGATGATAACAAAATTGCACGAACAACTCTTCGGCAAATGGTTTCTCAAGTGAAGGAATTAACGGTTGCGGGTGAATGTGCAACTTCAATGGAAGCCTATAATTTTTTACAGGGAAAAACCGTTGACTTACTATTGCTCGACATTGAAATGCCTGGCATGAACGGTTTAGAACTTACTCACTCACTGGGAAGCAATAGCCCGGTTATTGTATATACTACTTCAAAAAAAGAATATGCCACACAGGCATTTGACTTGAATGTTGCCGACTACCTGCTAAAACCTGTAAGCGTTCCCAGGTTTATTCAGGCAATAGAAAAGGTAAAAGAGATTTTGGAAAGCAGGAAAGAAAAAGTAACCATGAGCGAAGAAGAATTTATTTTTATACGTGACTCTAATATAGTGCGCCGCTTAAAAGTAGATGATATCCTGTATGCAGAGGCAATGGGTGATTACGTAAAACTGCATATTGGCCAAAAATATTTTGCCATTCACTGCACACTTAAAGCAGTGGAAAGCCGCCTCTCCCCTGCTAAATTTATAAGGGTACACCGCTCCTATATTATTAATGTTGGCAAAGTTGAAACAATACAGGATGGGGCATTGGTTTTAAACGGCAAACCCATTCCGGTAGCCGATGCTTACAGGTTGGCGCTTAACCTTAGGTTAAATATACTTTAACCCAAGCAGCTTGTTATTTTTTCACCGATAGGTTTTCCTTAATCACCTATTCGATACCTCAATTGTTTCTTAGCTATATTAGGTTTGCTATTGCTACTTACTCTGTAACAAAAAAACAACTCAGTAATACTGAAATGAAAGCTAAACAAATTATCGAGTTATTTGTTTCTACTATAATACTGGTAATTTTATTCTATTGGCTTTTAAATATTATTGATCACCATGCTGTTCCAAGGCAACTCACACTTCCTATTGTTTTTATTATTGCAGATATTGTATTTCTTGCGGTATTTTTTGTTAAGCTTATTAAGCCGGACAAACAACAGCATAACCTGTAATACGATTTAGCGTAAATTGCAGAAATAAATATTGATGAACCGCTATTTAAGATATATCATACCGGTTGTTTTTATCATTGCCGTTTTACTCATTGTATTTCTCCAGTTTATTTCCAACCGAAGTATCAACCGCCTGGTAAATGGCAATGAGGAAATGCTTAATGGTTTTGAAATCAATAATACTTTACGAAACCTCCAAAACGGGGTTTTGACTATGGAGAGCAAAGTAAAAGGTACGGTAATTCGTGGAGCTGAAATTAACGATGGACATATTGCAAATGAAATTAGCAGCCTAAACAAAATGCTCGATAGTTTATCCAAAATGCCGGGCAGTAACTTAATATTGCCCCAATTAGCAATGTTAAGGGATTTAGTGAACCGCAAAATCAATACAGATACCCAAATACTCGACACTTTCCGGCTTAGCGGAAAAGTTTTTGCCGAAAATATAGTTAAATCAAATAAGGATAAACAACTTACCGATTCTATTCGTTTTGTTTGCAATCAAATAGACGGCTTACACCGTAATAAAGTTATTGCGGCTATGAAAGAAGCCGATTATAACGGGTTGCAGGCAAAAACATTGGGAAGAATTATTGCCATCATTGCCATTTTGGCTTCGCTATTCACTTTTACTTATATCGCCTTTAAAGTAAAGGAGCAGCAAAAACTTATTGACCGCTTAAACATTTCCGAAAAAAAAGCAAATACTGCTGTTAAAATTAAAGAGAACTTTCTTTCCAACATGAGCCATGAAATTCGCACCCCAATGAATGCCATTTTGGGTTTTACTGCATTGCTGTATAAAAAACAAATGGATGAAAGTTCTAAAGAATATTTACAAGCCATAAAAGTATCGGGCGATAATCTGCTCACCATCATCAATGATATACTTGACCTATCAAAAATTGAGTCAGGCATGATGCGGATAGAAAAAGCGCCTTTCAAAATACGAGAAGTAATTAATACGATTAAAGATATGCTGAGCAATAAGGCCGTTGAAAAAAATATTTCACTACAAATAAAATCAGATGACAACATACCGGAAATATTAGAAGGTGATGCAGTAAAGCTTACACAAATTTTAGTAAACCTTGTGGGTAATGCAATAAAATTCACCAGTAAAGGAATGGTAAGTGTTCAACTATTAAATAAAGGTTTTCAAAAACATAATTTCTTATTGGGTATTATTGTTTCCGATACCGGAATGGGTATTGAAAAAATGCAGCAAACTCAAATTTTTGAACGTTTTCAGCAGGCAGACGATACTATTACAAGGCAGTATGGCGGAACGGGACTTGGGCTTTCCATTGTAAAAGACCTTGTACAATTGCAAAACGGAACTATAAATGTGGAAAGTGAAATTGGCAAAGGCTCCTCTTTTATACTTAGCATCCCCTATACAATTTCCAGAATGCAAACTCATACAACTGCTCCCTTTACAGGGCAAACTGGTAACCCGTTTATCATTTTTGAGAATAAACGCATTCTTATAGCTGAGGATAATGAAATAAATCAATTGTTATTAAAACATTTACTTAAAGAATGGAACCTGGATTATGATATAGCTTTGAATGGAAATGAAGCAATTGAATTGCTCACACAAAAGAATTTTGACCTTATTTTAATGGACTTACAAATGCCCGAAATGGACGGCTACACTGCTACAAAGCATATAAGGGAAGTAATGCATTTAAAAATCCCGATTATTGCCATTACTGCCCATGCAATGGCTGGTGAAAGAGAAAAATGCATGGGTTTTGGTATGAACGAATATATTTCAAAACCTTTAAGAGAAACTGAATTATTGAACCTCATCCTGTATTTTATTGGCAAACAAACTACGGAAATGCCGAATGTTATGAAACGTAACACAATACCCCAATTTTCATTTGCTTATATCCAACTTGATTATTTAAAGGAACTGAGCCAGGGCAATATTGCATTTGAAAAAGAAGTAACCAGCCAGTTTATAGAGGCTTTACCAAATGCACTATCAGTAATAAAAAGTGCATGGGAGTGCAATAACCTGGAAGCAATAAGGCAGCAGGCACATAATTTTAAAACCACAATTTCTATTTTTGGCCTCAATGAAAAACTCAATCCCTGGTTGGACTATTTAGAGCAGGGCAATCTTTCCCAGGAACTATTTACGCTATACTTTAATCCTCTTCATGAGTTTTGCTCTAAAGCACTCGATGAAGCCAGGCAGTTTTACCAAAGCTTCAGCTAATCCATCATTTCCAGCAGCCATTTCCATTAATTTATTACTTTTTAAAAAAAGTGTACATTGTTTATTCCCTTTTCACCGATGGAAATTGCCCAATCACCTATTTATCAATTTAAAACTTTTTTGCCGGTTGTAGGTTTACACTACAAAGACAAAAAATGATACATCAATCTTTGCTTCATCAATTTGATTATTCTATACCTGCAACTTCTGAAACTTATGCAGGTCCATTAAAAGTTTGTGGTAAAAAACTTGCAAGTCATTTGCCTTTGCTAAAAATGAAAATTGATTTTTTAACCGGCACAATGAGAATAGATGCAGACTGGCGTTTTATTGCCCGGGAAGAGTTGCATCACAATTCTGGTTTTTTCACAAATTACCGGGAAAGAGTAATGATTGAAGCCATTATAAACTCATCAATTGAAATTAACCTGGCAGGAAATATATGTGATGGGCTTTTATTTCCAGTTGAAGGTAAAATAAATGATGGCAGTATTATATGTTCCTGTACCGGCATGATTATTTTGGAAGCTGGCTGCAATAATAATATTATACATTTAAATACCTGGATGTTGAATATTTACCTCTATAATGCACTGGAAGAAAATTTTGAAATTAAACTAAAACTTCCGCTGTATTACGCTTCCGTTTCTTCTCACAATAACTAAACATATATTTTTAAACAATCAAAATTAGAACAATGAAAAAAGTAATCTTTGCAGCAATAGCCTTAATGGGTTTAAGTACCGCAGGCCTTGCACAAACCAGCACAGCAGCCAAAACACAACCGGCAAAAATGCAGGTACCCAAAAAAGTAAGCGCAGCACAGGCGCTACAAAGTAAAGTTGCCACAGTGCATAAAACCACTCCCTCTTCTGCACCCGCCCAGGTAAAGCAGGTGGCAAGCAAAACCATCGCAAAAAATGCTGCAGCACCGGTTAAAAAAGATGGCACTCCAGACAGGCGCTATAAAGCCAATAAAAGGCTGGCAAAAAATCATCACATGAAAAAAAATGGCACTCCAGACAAAAGGTTTAAAGAAAACAAACAACCGAGTTGATGTTTGCCTCCAATCGCAAAGGCCCTGTGAGAAATTTTCGCAGGGCTTTTTTAATTAGTTTAGGCAATAGCCAAAACACCAATATAGCGTATTATCTATATTTTATGCCGTTTCGCCGATTAGTATATATTTTTAATTTACCCAATTATAGCTTTGTAAAAAAATGAGATTATGAAACACGTCAATTTAATTATCGTGGTTTGTTTTGCCCTCATAAATTCTTGTGTAGCACAAAACAAGCCCGATTTCAGGAACTTTCAATGGGGTGATTCTATTGAAAAAGTACAAAGCGGTGAAGCAGCTCAAAATGTATTAAAAGATAACGACGATATGTTGCAATATAAAGACCAGCTGGGAGGTTTCACTTGTGATGTAATGTATATTTTTAATGAAAACAATAAGCTGATAAGTGGCAATTACAGGTTTAGCAAAAAATATTCAAATATGCAACTCTATGTGCAGGATTACAATTCATTTAAATATTTGCTCATGCAAAAGTATGGCAAACCTGCACTGGACCAGGAAAACTGGAGCACTAAAGCAACACCCGGAAATAGCAATGCAACTGTAGGGCAGGCAATTGCCGATGGTACCCTTTCTTTAATTACAGAATGGCATACGGACCGAAGTACCATACAAATAATGCTCAACCATAATGGCAACCAACCACTTTTGCAAATATATTATACAGCTAAAACCTTAAATGAAATGGAAAATAAAGCAGCGATGCAAAAAGCATTAATCAAACTTTAGAAAAGCAGAAATAGTAATTGCAGCCCTGGTTTTGTTTGAATTTGCCAATGATTGAAGCAAAAAGCAGCAATTACTTTAACCCACAATTATATTTATAAAATTTTAAAAAATCTTATCATGAAAAAGTTAATACTGTCAATTATCGTTACTTTTTTTTACGCATCTCTTGTATATGCACAAACCGAATCTGTTTTAAAAAGCGAAATAAAAACCAATAAAACTGCTAAAAAAATTTATAAAGATAAAAAAAGGCAAGATAGAAAAGAACTGAGAGCTTTAGAGGGTACAAAAGTAAGTGAACAGGCTTTGCAACAGTTTACCCGTGATTTTGGGAATCTGCCTGTATTAAAAGCATATAGAAGTTACAATTTTGATGAAATTACCTTTGTACAAAATGGTATACAATCAAAAGCATATTATGATGGAGATGCTCAACTCGTTGGCACAACGCATACTATAGCCTATACCAATTTGCCCGCCAATGCACAAAAAAAAATCAATAAGCTGTATAAGGCATACAAAGTAATGGAGGTAATACTCTTTGATGACAATGAAGCCAATGAATCTGATATTTGGTTTTACAATACCAGGTTTAATGATGCAGACTCCTATTTTGTAAGGTTGCAAAATGCCAATAAAAGAATAATTGTGCAGGTAGATCTGAACGGCGATATAAGCTATTTCGCTTCTTTAAAGTAAGCGGCATTTTTTTTTATTCAGGGAAAGGGATAATCAATAATGGGTAAAAGCTGCAAGTTTAAAACACTTGCAGTTTTTTGTATAAAATATTTGCAGATCTTCTTCATAAACAAAACGGAAAGTATACACAAGGGCAGGCACTACCTTACCAGTTCTTTACCTTTAAAAAAAGCTATTGCTAAGGGTTATTAAGCTATTCATCTTGCTAAAATACCTATTATAACATTTTTTATATTAAATAAAAAAATAGCTTTATTGTTGAAAATAATTATGAAAAGTCTAAAACTATATACAATGAAATACAATACAGGCAAAAGTTTTTTCTGTATTTTATTTGCAGGGCTTTTTCTATCTGGATGTACCATATCCAGCCATCCAGAAAAAGCCACCGCTGTTAATTTTGCCGCTTATAAATCCTTTGCATGGGCTGTTGCTGCAACGGCACAAATAGCAGACAGGTTAGATAACGATATCATAGATAACAATATTAAAAACTCAGTAAGCCGTCAATTAATACAAAAGGGCTGGTTGGAAACATCATTCAACCCCGATGTATGGCTCGACTATACCATTGCCGTAGATAAAGGCAGCCGTAAGGAAACGGAACCGGTTTACCGATATCCACACACTCAGTATTTTTTTGGGCGGAGGAGAATTTACAGTATATAGGATCCCGGCGCTTTAGTTGGCTATCGCTCCCAAAATGTACCATTTAAAACCGGCGAATTGCCCATAAATATGATGGATGCAAAAACCAATAAGCTTATTTGGCAAGGTTGGGCAAAAGGAGAAATCAATTCTTTGCATGTTACCTCTAAAGATGTGGATACCCGGGTGAAATCTATTTTTAAAAAATTTGATTACCCTGAAACTAGCTAGCAAGAACTTTTGAAAAGCATGAGAGGTAAAAGCTCCGTAATAATGCGGGGCTTTTTTATATTAATTAGTGTAATGTATATTGATTTTGCTTTTACAAACTTGTTTCTACCTGCCAATTGCACTAACTTGCCGCTATTGCAATCTCATATGAATAATTTAGAAAAAAACAAAAACGAAGATGCCCTAAAACTGGCATGGAGCGATGTTAAGCAAAAGCTGGATAAAATATTTGAAGGTGGTGGAGCAAAAGCAGCGGCTAAGCAAAAAGAAAAAAATAAATTAACAGCACGGCAGCGCATTGCTTATTTATGCGATAACGATAAGCCTTTTATAGAATTGGGTGCCTTTGCCGGTTATAATATGTATGAAGAATATGGCGGTTGCCCGGCAGGTGGTACAGTAAGCGGTATTGGCTATATTAGCGGCAGACAATGTATGGTAGTGGCAAACGACCAAACAGTTAAGGCAGGCGCATGGTTTCCTATTACGGGCAAAAAAAACCTTCGTATGCAGGAGATTGCCATGGAGAACAGGTTGCCGGTGATTTATATTGTGGACAGTGCAGGTGTATTTCTTCCCATGCAGGATGAAATTTTTCCCGACAAAGAACATTTTGGGCGCATTTTCCGCAACAATGCAAAAATGAGTGCAATGGGTATTACACAAATTGCAGCCGTTACCGGCGCTTGTGTAGCAGGCGGCGCTTACTTACCCATTATGAGCGATGAAACTTTGATGGTGGAAGGGAACGGCTCAATTTTTCTTGCCGGGCCATACCTCGTTAAAGCGGCTATTGGGGAAGATGTAGATTCAGAAACATTGGGTGGTGCGGCAACACATACTGAAATTTCCGGCATAGCAGATTATAAATTTAAAACTGAAGAAGAATGCCTCGATGAAGTAAAACGACTGGTGGGCAAACTAGGCGAATCACCAAAAGCAGGTTTTAATAAAATTGAAAAACTTGAGCCGGCTGTGGATGCAGATGAAATATTTAAAGTGATGTCTCCGGGAAATACCAAACCTTACAATGTAATGGACATAATTAATTGCATTGTAGATAAAGAAAGTTTTGATGAATTTAAACAGGATTATGGAAAAACGATAGTATGTGGCTATGCCCGTATAGATGGCTGGGCCGTGGGTATTGTTGCCAACCAACGGCTTATTGTAAAAAGTAAAAAAGGCGAAATGCAGTTAGGCGGTGTTATTTACAATGATAGCGCAGATAAATCGGCAAGGTTTATTATGAATTGTAACCAAAAGAAAATCCCCCTATTATTTTTACAGGATGTTACGGGTTTTATGGTAGGCAGCAGAAGCGAACATGCAGGCATTATAAAAGATGGCGCCAAAATGGTAAATGCAGTTGCCAATTCTGTGGTACCTAAAATTACCATCATTACCGGTAACTCTTATGGCGCAGGTAATTATGCCATGTGTGGCAAAGCTTATGACCCAAGGTTTATTTATGCCTGGCCTTCGGCAAAAATTGCGGTAATGGGTGGCGAGCAGGCAGCAAAAACCATGTTGCAAATTCAAGTTGCCGGTATGAAGGCAAAGGGCGAAGAAGTATCTGCCGAAAAAGAAAATGAAATTTTAAAAAAGATTACAGAAAAATACGAAAAGCAAACCAAGCCGTTTTATGCAGCTGCAAGGCTATGGGTTGATGCTATTATTGATCCTGCACAAACCCGTATGATGATTTCGGAGGCCATTAAAGCAGCCGATAATAATGCTGAAATACACGGTTTTAAAACCGGTGTTTTCCAGGTATAATTTTATCAGCATATACTTCATTTCAAATTTTTTTTGATGGACCATATTACTATTTATACAGATGGCTCTTCAAAGGGAAACCCAGGCCCTGGCGGCTTTGGGGCAATACTCATGTTTGGGAAACATTCAAAAGAAATTTCTATGGGCTACCGGTTTACAACCAATAACAGGATGGAATTGATGGCCGTACTTGCCAGCCTCGAAGCTTTGAAAAAAAATGATCTTCCTTTAACGATACACAGCGATAGCCAGTATGTTGTAAAAGCCATTAATGAAGGTTGGCTCAATAATTGGATAAAAACAGGTTTTAAGGGAGGTAAAAAAAATAAAGACCTTTGGGTAAAATATTTTCAGCTCTCCAAAAAATTCAAAATTAAAATACAATGGGTTAAAGGTCACGCCGATAATCCTTATAATAACCGTTGCGATGAATTGGCAACAACGGCCGCAGATGGCAAACACCTTTTGATAGATGAAGGTTATGAAAACCAGGTTGGGAATTAATAAAAACTGCTACAAACGCCTGCTATAAGGCCTTTCAAAAAGTTTTCAGTAAAAGCCCTATAGTAGTTTTACGATTAAGGCAATAGTAGCCATCCCATAAATACATCAGGTTATTTACGATGCACAATGTAATAAACGCAATGTTAAAAAAGGGCAATATCACTCTTGTTTACTTATGCTTACTGCCGCATCTTTGTACCAGAAGTTGATTGATAGCGATTAAATATCAATCATTATCCAAAGTTCCTGAATAAAGCCAAAATGCTTACCAATATCCAATAAGCGAAAAGCTGTAAAATTCAATATCAGTCAACTTCTATTTTAAATAAAAAAAGTTCTTTTAAATATTTTGTTCGTTTTAATGTCATATTGATATCCTTGTAAAAACCAACCAATATCAAATGAAGCCTATGCTGTAAAAAGCGATGATGGCAAAAACCAAAACCAACTATCCCGTAAAAACAAGAGCGGTTCTCTTATAAAACCATTCTTTATCCAAAGCCGGTAAACCACCGGTAAGAAAAACCAAAACCAATATCCATGCAGCCTATGCCGGTTATAATAACTGAGCGATGATGGCAAAAACCCTGAAACACTGAAACCAGGATAACTCATTTAGATTATATATGAGCCCCCTCAGAAGATAATCATCCTGAAAAAACCATAAGTGTTATTTCCTTTTTGGAAAACTTCCACAGCCTATTAGCATAATGCGATTCCTGTGGAAGTTTTCATTTTTATTTATACCACAGCTCCATCTTCCACTAAATCCATTTCTACTTTAAGGTTTTGAATAATAAACTCCTGCCGCTGTGGCGTGTTTTTCCCCATATAATATTCAAGTAATTGCTGAATATGGTCGCCCTGCTCCATAATTACCGGCGCTTTTCGCATTTCGGGGCCAATAAATGCAGCAAACTCATCGGGGCTTATTTCGCCCAGGCCTTTAAACCTTGTTATTTCCGGCTTGCTGCCCAATTTTTTTATTGCCGCAATTCTTTGTGCATCGTTATAGCAGTAAATGGTTTCCTGCTTGTTCCTTACCCTAAAAAGTGGTGTTTCTAAAATATAGATATGGCCGTTTTTAACCAGGTCGGGAAAAAACTGCAGAAAAAAAGTCATGGTTAAAAGCCTTATGTGCATACCATCCACATCGGCATCAGTTGCAATTACAATGTTGTTGTAACGCAGTCCTTCATATCCGTCTTCAATATTAAGAGCATGTTGCAGCAAATTAAATTCTTCATTTTCATACACCACTTTCTTGGTAAGTCCATAGCTGTTGAGAGGTTTTCCCCTTAAACTAAAAACTGCCTGGGTATTAACATCCCTTGCTTTGGTAATGGAGCCACTTGCGCTGTCACCTTCTGTAATAAAAATGGTAGATTCCCTTTGCTTTTCTAAAATGGCTCCTTTGTCTTTTCCCGTAACCTCATCATTGTAATGAAACTTGCAATCCCTTAGTTTTTTATTATGCAGGTTGGCTTTTTTTGCCCTTTCGTTGGCCAGTTTTTTTATACCTGCCAGTTCTTTTCTCTCCCTTTCATTTTGCTCTATCCTTTTTTTTAGGGCTTCTGCTATTACCGGGTTTTTATGCAGATAATTATCCAGTTCTTTTAGTAAAAAATTACCTATAAAATTCTTCATACTTTCTCCGCCTTCACTCACATTTATTGAGCCCAATTTTGTCTTGGTCTGGCTTTCAAATACAGGCTCCTGCACCCTTACGGCAATAGCGGCACATATGCTTCCTCTTATATCAGCAGCATCATAATCTTTCTTAAAAAATTCCCTTATGGTTTTGGTATAGCCTTCTCTAAAAGCAGCTAAGTGAGTTCCGCCCTGCGTGGTAAACTGGCCGTTTACAAAACTGTAATATTCTTCGCCATATGTATTTTCATGGCTTAACGCCACTTCAATATCGTTTCCTTTTAAATGAATGATGGGATAACGCAATTCATCTTCGTTGGTTTTTCGTTGCAACAAGTCCAGCAGCCCGTTTTTACTCACATATTTTTTACCATTCAGGTTCATTATTAAACCTGCATTGAGGTAGCAATAGTTCCAAAACTGGTTGTCTAAATATTCCTGTACAAAATGATAATTTTTAAAAATAGTTTCGTCAGGAATAAAGTGTACCAAAGTGCCATTGCCTTCAGTAGTTTTGGCTTCTTTATGGTCTTTATTTAGTACGCCCCTGCTGAATTCGGCGGTCTTTTCTTTGCCTTCCCTAAAAGCGGTTACTTTAAAATAATTACTCAATGCATTTACTGCTTTTGTACCTACGCCGTTAAGACCCACACTTTTTTGAAAAGCCTTACTGTCGTATTTTGCCCCTGTATTCATTTTACTTACAACATCTACCACTTTACCTAAGGGTATCCCACGGCCATAATCCCTTACCGTAATAGCTTTATTTTCTATAGTTACATCAATTTGCTTGCCGTGGCCCATGGTATGTTCATCAATACAGTTGTCTACAACCTCTTTAAGTAACACATAAATGCCATCATCGGGGCTGCTGCCGTCGCCCAACTTTCCAATATACATCCCGGGGCGCAAGCGTATATGTTCCTTCCAATCGAGGCTGCGGATATTTTCTTCGGTATAATCAAAGAAATTTTTTTCTTCTTTTGCCATGCTTTAAATTTTAAACCCTTTTACTTTTACAGGTGAAACTGCAATATAAAAAATGCTATCAAATTTAGTATTGTGTAATTACCCACAAGTGTTACTAATTTGTTTTCAATTTACAATTGCATACTTGCAGATATATAAAAAGGAAATATCATTTTTCCATTGGAAGTAAGCTGTGCAAAAACGATAGGATTTTTTTTTACGTCTATTACCTGGTAGTTATAAAGCCCGGATATTAGTTACCTTAGCCATTTAAAAAAAACAACAGATGAATTTAGATTTAAGCGGAAAAACAGCCATTGTTTGCGGCAGTACCCAGGGGCTTGGGTTTGCCTGTGCTGTAGAAATTGCATTGCTTGGGGCAAATGTAATATTAATGGCAAGAAATGAAGATAAGCTTAAACTGTGCCTGCAAAGTTTGGATGGTTCAAATGGCCAAAAGCATGATTATATAGTTGCCGATTTTGCTGATCCGCAACTGGTAAAAGCAGCAATGGAGCAATTTGAAAAAAAGCAAAAAACGGTGCATATTTTAGTAAATAACACAGGTGGCCCGGCTGGTGGAACCATTATGGCTGCTAAGGAAGAAGAATTTTTACAGGCATTTAATGCTCATCTTATTTGTAACCATATTTTGGTTCAGGCCCTGGTTCCCGGAATGCAGGAGGCAAATTTTGGAAGAATTATAAATATTATTTCAACTTCTGTTAAACAGCCAATACCCGGCCTTGGAGTGAGTAATACCATTAGGGCAGCAGTGGCAAACTGGAGTAAAACATTGGCCGGCGAATTGGGAAAATATGGTATAACGGTAAATAATGTGTTGCCTGGTTTTACAAAAACGGTAAGGGCAGATTATGTTATTAAAAAGAAAGCAACCGATACCGGAAAAAATGAAGCAGATGTAACAAAAGAACTGGTAGCAGAAATACCTGCAGGTAGAATGGGGATGCCCGAAGAGTTTGGCGCAGTTGTTGCGTTTCTTTGCAGCCCGGCTGCAGGGTATATCAGCGGCATTAATTTACCGGTTGATGGAGGCAGGACTTTATCTTTATAAAATCTTTTATTTTTTGGTTGGGTTACTTTTTATATTTTGCCCTATTAAAAAATAATTTTAACTATTCCAGAATTTTTATTCAAATTGCAAACTCTTTTTTTAATTTTTAAAAACACAACAACATGAAACTTTCTAAAGTATTATTTGCGTTGGTAATTGCCGCTACGGTGAGCTTTGTTAGCTGCAAGCCCAAAGATACCGACATTAAATCCGCAGTGGATAAAGCGCTTACTGCCAACCCTGATTTTGCCAAAGCAACAGTAGCCGTGGTAGATGGCGTAGCTACAATTAGCGGTGAAGTAAAAGACGAGGCAACTAAAGCGGCAATTGAAACTGCAGTAAAAGCAATAAAAGGGGTTAAATCAACTGTAAACAACAGCTCTGTTCCACCTCCTCCGCCAGCTCCGGTGGTTATTACCCAGGATGACCCGCTTACACAAGCCGTAAAAGATGCTATTAAAGATATTCCCGGCATTACAGCAACTGTAGAAGAAGGTGTGGTAAAAGTTGCAGGTAATATTACTAAAACTAAATGGACAGCATTAAAGAAAGCGCTTGATGCCCTTAATCCAAAAAAAGTTGATGGCTCTGGCCTCACAATTAAATAATTTTATAACCTTTAAACTTTTTTGAAAATGACTTTACAGGAAAAATATAAATCACTTACTGATGCAGCATCTGCTGCAGGTGTAACCAATTTGCAGGTTCGTGACCAGGATGGCGTACTCTATGTGGATGGAATTGCCCCTAACGGATCTGTAAAAGACCAGCTTTGGAATATTTACGATACCATTGACCCTAATTACCTTTCTGGTGATTTGGTGCTGGATGTAAAAGTTTCTGTTGATGCAAATGTTACTAAAGTAAAAGTAACTACAGAAAAATCTAACCTCAACATTAGAAAAGGCCCTGGCACAGACCAACCCATTGTAGGTAAAGCAGCGCATGGCGAAGTGATTACACTGGTAAGCCAGTCAAGTGAACAATGGTGGCTTGTGCGTACAGATGATGGCGAAGAAGGCTATGCTTATGCACAGTACCTTACTCCGGAGGCTTAATTAATATTTTTTTCAATTCTTTGAAGGGGACAATTTAATTTGTCCTCTTTTTTTTGAAATAACAAAGCTAACTTGCAAAAAAAAACTTATGAACATTTTACAAAACAAAACAGCATATATTACCGGTGGCAGCAAAGGTGTAGGGTATGGCATCGCCAAAATATTACTTCAAAATGGTATGAATGTGGCCATTACCGGCCGTAACCTCAGTGCGGTGGAAGCAGCAGCGGCTTCTTTAACCACCGATAGTTCAAAAATTTTAGCCATCCAGTCTAATGTAAGCGACATGAAAGATGAAGTGAAAGCCATTGAAAGCACAGTTGCCAAATTTGGAAAAATAGATGTGGTGGTTGCCAATGCAGGAGTTGGCTATTTTGTTCCTTTTGATGATTTAACAGAAGCACAATGGCACGAAATGCTGGATACCAATCTTACCGGCGTATTCAACACTGTAAAAGCTGCGTTAAATGAATTGAAAAAAAACCGAGGATATGTAATTACCATTTCCAGCCTTGCCGGAACCAATTTTTTCGAAAACGGATCAGGATACAATGCCAGTAAGTTTGGCCTTGTTGGGTTTACCCAGGCCATGATGCTCGACCTGCGTAAGCATGGAATAAAAACTACTACTATTATGCCAGGGTCTGTAGCAACTTATTTCAATAACCATATTCCATCGGCAGAAGATGCCTGGAAAATACAGCCCGAAGATATAGGTGAACTTGTTGCGGACGTACTCAAAATACCCGAACGTACATTACCCAGTAAAATAGAAGTAAGGCCATCTATTCCACATAAATTGGATTAATAAATTAGTTCTGTTTCGTTTACAGTAATAATTAATTGTTTTTTATCTGCAGCTTCTACCCTGCCGATAATTTGTGCATCAATACCAAAAGAGTTTGCAATATCTATTATCGTTGCTGCATTATTTCTATTGCAATACAGTTCCATGCGGCAGCCCATATTAAACACTTCGTACATTTCTTTTAAGCTGCTTCCGCTATTTTGTTGAATAATTTTAAAAATTGGCGGTGGCGCAAAAAGGTTGTCTTTTATAATCCTGAATGGGGAGTGTAAGTATTTAAGGCACTTGGTTTGCCCGCCGCCACTGCAATGTATGAGCCCGTGAATAATATCAAAATAATTTTGTAATAACAATTTTAAAACGGGCGCATAAGTTCGGGTTGGGCTTAAAAGCATTTGGCCAATTGTGGTATCTGCATATTTTTCTGTTAATTCATGCTTGCCGGCATATATAATATCCTCAGGCAGGTTATTGTCAAAGCTTTCTTTGTAAACCGATGCATATTTTTTATGTAATACATCATGTCTTGCACTGGTTAATCCGTTGCTTCCAATACCGCTGTTGTATTGGGTTTCATAATTGGCTTTGCCATAGCTTGCAAAACCTACAATAACATCACCATCATTTATTTTTTCGTTTGAAATAATTTTTCTTTTTTCCCATCGGCTCGTCATAGTGCCATTTACGGTTACGGTCCTCACCACATCTCCCACATCTGCCGTTTCGCCACCCAGGTAATTTATGGAAATGCCAAAAGATTTAAGCATATCAAATACTTCCTGCGTACCATTAATTATTTGTTGCAAAACTTCACCCGGAATTAGGTTTTTGTTACGGTCAATAGTACTGTTGAAAACAATATTGTCATAAATACCTACGCAAAGCAAATCATCCAGGTTCATCACAACGGCATCCTGTGCAATACCTTTCCATACCGATAAATCACCCGTTTCTTTCCAGTACAAGTATGCCAATATGCTTTTGGTGCCTGCGCCATCGGCATGCATTACATTAATATAATTGCTGTCGCCTGCAAGGCTGTCATCATAAATTTTACAAAAGGCAAATGGAAACAGGCCCTGATTTAAATTTCTTACCGCTTCATGCACATCTTCTTTTTGTGCAGATACACCTCTTTTGCTATATAAACTCATTGGATAGATTCAATAATTGTAAATGCAAAATTAAAATTTAAACAGTAAGGAATATATTTTTACCGGTTTTTATTTAATGAATTGGTTGAAAAATGCTGAACAGCCATTTTAAGTTAGAAAACTAAGGTATTTACTGAATTACCTTAAGCAATTATGAATTAGTTTTGTAGTAATAATATGCAAATATATACCAACGTTGCTCATTTACCGGTTTTTAAAAATGCTGTTTTAACTATTGGCACTTTTGATGGCGTGCACCTTGGCCATAAAAAAATTCTGGAGCACTTAATAACAGCTGCCAAAAAGGTTAATGGCACGGCAGTACTCATTACTTTTTATCCGCATCCTAAAAAAGTGGTAAAAACAGGAAAAAATACGGTGTACATGCTTTGCACCCAGCAGGAAAAATATGCACTTTTGGAGCGGTATGGCATAAAAACAATTGTTGTAGTTCCCTTTGATGATAAATTTGCAGCACAAACGCCAGATGAATATATTCAGCATTTCCTGGTAGATAAATTTCATCCACATACCATTATTATTGGTTACGACCACCGATTTGGAAAAGAACGAGCTGGTGATTATAATTTATTGGAACAAAAAGCAGGATCTTATAATTTTTTAGTAAAGGAGATTCCAGAAAAATTAATTAAGGATGTGGTGATAAGTTCTACTAAAATAAGAGATGCATTGCTTGATGGAGATATTGAAACGGCAACCGGATACCTGGGTTATCCTTATTTTTTTAGTGGAAAAGTAATTGAAGGCAATAAACTTGGCCGCACAATTGGTTACCCCACAGCCAATATAAAAATTAACGAAGCAAGCAAGCTTATTCCCGGAAATGCCGTTTATGCGGTAGATATTGCTTTGGGTAGCCGTAATTTTAAAGGCATGATGAATATTGGCACCCGGCCTACGGTAGGAGGTACTAAGAGGTTAATTGAAGTAAATATTTTTGACTTTGATGAAGAAATTTATGGTAAACCCATAACTATTTCCCTAAAAAAATGGCTCCGCTCAGAAAAAACTTTTAAAGGACTGAATGAGCTAAAAGCCCAACTGGCAAAGGATGAAGCACTGGCAAGAAAAGTGAATTAAACTTTATTACTCCATATTATTTTTCTAAGTAGTGAGCCGCTTAAAGCAGCCATGCCTGCTACCAACCCACCAATAAAACCAGTAAGCAGTATTAAAGCAATCACATTTTTTACTTTTAAAATCAGTAATGAAATTTTACTGGCCAAAACATGGGCATTATTGCTGCTAATTGTATAACTCAACACAGCCCACAAAAAAAATAAGCCCAAAAAAGCCGATACAAAAGCCCAGCCCGGTTTTTGTTTTATTATAAAGGCAATTACAAATGCAGCAATAGCAATGCTCCACCAGGGTAAAAAAAGGCAGCTTGCATAACCTGACAAAACGGTTAAAATAAGCGCTGCAATAAATTTCATCATCTTAAATTATTTTTATTTTAAAACCTGTAACTAAAATTTATCCTCTCTTAAAAACTATTTTGCTTTTTACACGGTTGTCATTTATATCATTTTTTGTCATAACCCAAAGGGTATAATATTCACCCTGTACCCATTTGTCAATTCCGTTATCATAAAATTTACTGCCAGGGTTTCCATTTTGCCCGCCGGGATAAATGCCGTATGCTTCAGTTTGTGGCGTAAGGCTTACAACCATGCGCCAGCTTGGCCCATGTACAGCTTTTGTTGCATTAATAATATGCTCGCCACCGCCAATAGGTAAATGTAAACGGCTGAATGCCGGCAATTTTGTGAGGTGGTCAATGTGGGTGTCTTTATATTTTGCCCATTCAAGTTTATGGCTGGTTTTTAAATTATTTAATTCCAAGCATGCTCCCTTAAATGCTTTTGTAACCATGTTGCTAATGCTTTCTTTGGCTGGCGTAGAAATATCATCAATAAATTTATAGGAAGAATCCCGGAGTAATGCTTCCATTAAGGTGCTTTCAAATGGTTTTAAAGCACCTTCAGGCGCCAGGGAAAACTCATCATTAAAAACTGTATCTCTAAGTTCTTGAAGGGTGATGGCAAAAACAGTTGCACCAATTGAGTTGGCTTCATTTTTAATATCCCATTTATTTAATTGGTCAAAAAAACCTTGTTCGCTGCCGCTAAGCAAAGTTACATCCATATTTTTAATAATTACCGGCAACAGCATTTCGGCAAATACATTGTAGTTATTGTTTTGCATGGCCTTCATATCTTGTGGGGTAATATTGCTCATGCCGTTTAATAACCGGTTTACCATTACGCCCCTTGAAGATGGGTATTCTCTTCCCAGATAATAAGGATAATTTGGCGGTACTGGCCGTTGGTTAGCGCTGCTAACAAATCCCCTTTCAGGGTTAAACTGGTAAGGCACTTCGCTTTGCGGAATCATGCCCTGCCACATATAACTGCTGTCTGTTCCCGGCATGGGAAAGTCGCCCTGGCCGGGCCATTTAGCCGGCCATTCGCCCTGGGTGCGTAAAGCAATATCGCCGTTTTTTGCAGCAAAAACTATATTTTGGCCAGGTGTGTGCAGGTAAGTGCTGGCCTGTACATAATCTGTATAATTTTTTGCCTTGTTGAGGTAATAAAATAATTTAAGTTCATTGCTGGAGTCATGCGCCTTCCAACGCACAGCATAATTTTTACTGCTGGTATTTCTTTTGCCACCAAAAGATTGATCGTACATTACCGGCCCAAAAATGGTATAGGCTACCGTATCATAAAAATCGGGCTTACCGGCAATTTTAATTTTTTCAATGCGAAAAGATGTAGTTTTCCATTCTTTGTTGAACCAATATTCTTTTCGGCTTTTGTCTTTAAATTGTATTTCATAATAATCCCTCACATCTCTTCCGCCATTGGTAAAGCCAAAGGCGCAACTGTCATTAAAGCCAATAATAATTGCCGGCGCTCCCGGAAACGTGGCGCCATAAGCATTATAGGTTGGTGTGGTAATTTGCATTTCGTACCAAAGCGAAGGAAGGTTTAAGCCCAGGTGTGGGTCGTTACACAAAATTGGGTAGCCCGATTTTGTTTTGCTTCCGCTTACAGCCCAGTTGTTACTGCCGTTTTCTGCAAAAGGTTTTTCATTTTCCATTGCTGTTACTTCTCCATGCAGGTATGTAGAATCTGCATTTGCCGGCGCTACTGTTTTAATGGAAGGTTCAGCAAAAACCGTTCCAATGGGAATAATAGGATCGGCCGAATCTTGTTTTACCGGGTAAAGTAAATTAAAGCTGGTACTGTCAAAATAATTATGAGCAGCAGCGAGTTCAAAATCCCTTTCATTGGAAGAAAGGTCATAGCTCATATATTTTAAAAACAAAGCCGTTCTTAAATTGCTCCATTGCGTTGGTTTATAGCCCATCAGTTTGTATTCCAAAGGGAGGCTGCTTTCTGTAAGCGAATTGATGTATGCGTTTACTCCAGCGGTATACGCATCGCACAACTTTTTTGATTCATCGTCTGCTTCTATTTTTTTTAAAGAATTTTCGGCTGCAAATACCATTCCCAGTCGGCGAAACTCCCTGTCGTGTTTAAGGGCAATATCGCCTACCACCTGGCTTACTTCACCAGCTGCACTCAGGGTTTGCAAATCCATTTGCCAAAGCCTGAAGCGGGCATGCAGGTAACCTTGTACAAAAATAGCATCTACATCGTTATCAGAAAAAATATGCGGCACCAGCCGTTCATCAAAATATACCGTAGTATTGCCGTTAAGTGTGGGGAATTGAAGGTCGGCAGAAAAACCTTCATTATCATTTTCGGCATTTTGCCACACACCAGACTGTGGCGCCAATAATTTTCCCAATGGCGCTGGCAAAACCATTTTAGTGTTTAAAATATAAACTAAGGCTATGCTCAATAGCGCAGAAAAAATAAATGTAACAATTTTCATAACAGCAGTTGAAGCAGTAAAATTAATGTAAAGCCAATTAAACGGGCATTATATTTGCCTAAATTTAATTCCCGGGTTTATCCTGTTTTATACCTCACATACAATTTAACTTTCAAAAATAACCTTTTTATATTTTTGGCAAATGAAAGGAGCAACAAATAATGACGTAAAAAATATACTTGGGTTAAAGTTACCTACCGACCCTCGATGGGTAAACCTTGCCGAAATGCAATTGGAAGAAATTTTAACCGATCATGCTTATTGCGAACAAAAAGCAGCAACCACCTGCATTACGCTTATTACTAAAAATCCGGAAAAAGAATTGCTGGTAGAGCAGCTCAGCCCAATTGTAACCGAAGAATGGGGACATTTTAGACTGGTTTTGGCAGAACTGAAAAAACGCAACCTGAAACTGGGCGTGCAACGCAAAGATGTGTATGTAAATAAATTGCTGGAGTTTCAAAAAAAAGGCGGCAACCCAATGGAAAGATTTTTAGACCACATGCTCACTATGGCACTGATTGAGGCACGCAGTTGCGAAAGGTTTAAACGGCTAAGCGAAGGGCTGGATGATGGATACATGCGAAAATTTTACCGGAAATTTATGGAAAGCGAAGCAGGACATTATACCTTATTCATTAATCTTTCAGAATATTACATTGACAAAAAAAATGTGCGCAAACGCTGGAAGGAATGGCTCGACTATGAAAAAGATTTAATGAAAAGCGAAGAATTACGTGGCGACAGGATCCACTAACCATCCTGGCTACCAGAAATTTCAGTTAAAAATTTTTCTATGGTTTGTGCATTTTCAACCCTTAATTCACCTATTTGGGTGCGCCTTAAACTACTCAAATAAGCGCCGCAACCCAGGGCTTTACCAAAATCATGGGCAAGGCTGCGGATATAAGTTCCGGTACTGCAAACTACTTTAAATTTTACTACGGGTAAATTAACATCAGTAATTTCAAAGCTTTCAATAGAAATTTTACGGGGTTTCAATTCCACTTCTTCTCCCCTGCGGGCTAGTTCATATAAGGCTTTGCCTTCTTTTTTTATGGCAGAATATATGGGCGGCAACTGGTTTATTTCACCTAAAAATAGTTGTGTTGTTTTATAAATTGTTTCCAGTGCAATATTGCCAAAATATTTAAAATTCATGGGTTCGCTTTCCAAATCGTAGGTAGGCGTTTCTGCACCAAGGATAAGGCTGCCGGTATATTCTTTTTGAGCAGCCATAAAATGATTAATTTGCTTGGTAAATTTTCCTGTACAAACAATAAGCAGGCCTGTAGCCAACGGGTCTAAAGTGCCGGCATGGCCCACTTTTTTTATACCGATGCTGTTACGTATTTTTCGTACTGCGTCAAATGATGTCCAGTGCAATTCTTTATCAATTAACAGCACACGGCCTTCTTCAAATTCTTTTTTCTTTTCTGCACTTATTGTAACGGAAATAAGTTTTCGTGGGCCAAGTTTGTCTTTGTTTTTATTCCAGTAAGTTTCTTTTTTTGCCATTTTATTTATTTTTCCTAAATTAAATGGCCTGCCTGGCTTTTAACTCAAGGTATTTGTTTATGGCATTTACCGAAAGTTGTTTTGGCGAGGTAAGTACACAATGGATACCGTATTTTTGCAACTCTTTCACTACCCTCTTTTTTTCAAACACAAATTTTTCGGCAATGGTTTTTATGTACACATCTTCAACGCTGTTAGCAGTGGCAAAGGAAAGCTTGTTCAACTCTGTATTTTCAAAAATTATTACCAACAATAAATGGTGCCGGGCAATTGAGCGCAGGTAATTCAACTGCCTGTTGAGGCCGGTATGCGATTCAAAATTGGTAAAGAGGATGAGCAGGCTGCGTTGTTTTATTTTTTTTCTAATTTCGGTGTACAGCGCTTCAAAATTACTTTCGGTAAAGGAAGTTTTTTCACAATACAATGATTGCAAAATATATTTCCGCTGAATTGGTTTTTTATCTGCGGCAAGTACCGTATTTACTTTATGCGAAAAACTCAACAGGCCTATTTTATCCTGCTTTTTAAGGCATACGGTACTTAGTGCCAAAATGCCGTTAATGGCATAATCCAGCAGGCTCATTCCTCCAAATGGCATTTTCATTAGCCTGCCTTTATCTGCTATGCAATAAATATTTTGCGATTTTTCTTCTCTGTAACTGTTTACCATCAACAACGATTTTCTTGCCGTAGCTTTCCAGTTTATAGTGCGTATATCATCCCCTGTTACATAATCTTTAACCTGCTCAAATTCCATGCTTTGCCCTATTTTTCGTATGCGGCGGTTTCCCGTATCTACATTTGCGCCAGCTTTAGAAAGTATTTGATAATTGCCGAGTTGATGAAAAGATGGGTAAACGCTAATATCTTCTTCTGCCGCAATTTCATTTTTTTGCTCAATAAGCCCAAGAATACTTTGCACAAAAATTATAATGTTGCCAAAATAATATTTTCCCCGCTGCACAGGCATCAAAGGATAGGTAAGGGTAACTTTTTTTTGGGCGCTTAGCAATGCAGTAAGCAAAAAATCCCTTTTTTGGAATTGTTCCGGTAATTCATCAATTACTTTTACCTTAACAGGAAATGGGTTGTTGTTTTTAATAATAAGGGATACGTTGTTTATATCGCCATTACTCATACGTTGCGCTACAATACGCCTTGCCACTGGCTTGCGGCCAATAATAAAAACAAAAATGTAATCGAATAACAATAAAATACCCAGCATGGCCAGCACAATATTGGCAATGGGATATAATGGCGCAATAAAAAATGAAACAATAAACAGGCTGCTGCAACTCATTGCCACCCAGTAAAACCTGTTGGTTAAAAAAATATCGCCTAAATATTTTTGTATAAATTTCATTGAGTAGTTACCTGGGTATTTCAAGCGATTTAACGATATTTTCAATAAGTTCATCTGGGCTTAATCCTTCCATTTCCTTTTCCGGGGTAAGCATTATGCGGTGCCGCAGTACTGCTGGCGCAATTTCTACAATATCTTCGGGAATTACAAAATGCCTGCCTTTTAATGCTGCCGTAGTTTTGGCAGATTTTAAAATTGCCAGAGAAGCCCTTGTTGAGCCGCCAAGGTAAAGGGATGGATTGTTGCGTGTATCGGCAACAATTTTTACAATAAATTCTATAAGTTTCGGTTCTACCTGTACTGCTTCAATACTTTGCCTGAAAGTTAAAATTTCATCTGCATTTAATACAGGGTTTACTTTACTGAGTAGTTCGGTTTGTGGCTTGCCTTGCTGGTGGGTAAGTATATTTATTTCATCCTGCGCCGTAGGATAATCAACTTCTACTTTAAAAATAAACCGGTCAAGCTGTGCTTCGGGCAGGCGGTATGTACCCTCCTGTTCAATAGGATTTTGTGTAGCTATTACCAAAAAAGGTTTTTGCATAAAATAAGTATGCCCGTCAATGGTAATTTGCTTTTCTTCCATTACTTCAAACAATGCCGATTGGGTTTTTGCAGGCGCCCGGTTTATTTCATCTATCAAAACTATATTGCTGAAAACCGGGCCGGGTTTAAAATAAAAATTCCCTTCTTTGGGGTTAAATACCGAAGTGCCAATTACATCACCGGGCATTAAATCGGGCGTAAACTGGATGCGGGAAAAATTGATGTTTACCATTTTTGCTAAAAGTTTTGCCAGTAAAGTTTTGGCTACGCCGGGCACACCTTCCAGCAAAATATGGCCATCGCTAAATAAACCGGTGATGAGTAGCTGCACTACCTTTTGCTGGCCCACAATTACTTTTGCCATTTCTTGCTGCAACTCAAAATATTTTTTTTGAATTGCTGCAATTTGTTCTTTACTGTTGTTAAAATTTTCTTCCATCTAAAATTTATTTTTGTGAAAATACTCTATGGAGTGGTTTAGTTCTAATAAGAGTTCATCGGAAATTTCCACTCTTGCATTAATAGCAGAAATGCAGTTGCATAATTCCAGTGTTTTATCCTGAGTTACCCCGGTTTTTTTGCTGAGTTTTTCTGCAACTGCTGCATTGGGTTGCTGCAAATTTATAAAATAGTGTTGGCGTATATGTTCGCTAAAATAAGTGATCATTTTTTCCGCAATGGCTTTATTATCTTTTTTATTTAAATAAATGCCGGCAATGGCCTGGGCAAACCTTATAGAAGAGTTTTCTACAGGAGAAATTAAGGGAACAATGCGCTGCCTCCTTTTTCCATTAAAGATAATATACAACAATAATAAAAGCAGGCTCAGTAATAAAGCCGATTTTAATGGTGGATTGGCCATAAGCGCCGATAAAGAAAATCCACTGGCACTATTATTCCCGGCAAATGCGTTTCTTCTGTAAAAATCATCCCAGTAAATATTTTCAGGAAAAGCCGGCATTAGCTGCATCAGTTGCTTAAAATAAAGGTGGTTATTTTGCGAAAGCAAAAAATAATTACTGAGCGCCCTGGGTTCGCTAAGCAGTAAGAGTTTTCCTTTTCCCCAGTAAAGCAACATACAGTTGGGCTGTAAATTATGGTTAAAACTAATTTTATAATTGAGAACTAAGCTGTCAGTTAGTGCTATCGTACTTTCAAATGGCAAATAAAAATACCGGAAACTTTCCTGGTCTGTTACCGTTTGCGGAGCTAAATTAATAGCTGTGCTTTTCCACGATTCCGGTGCAAACATTTTTAAAAACTCGGCATCTCTTAATTTGCAATTTACCTGCGCTAAAAATGTAGAATCCATAATTGAGGCAGCAATTAGTACCGTATTACCCGAAGCAACAAAATCGAGCAAAGCCGCTTTGTCCTGCTGGTTGGGGAAAAAATAACGGGCAATGCAAATATAAACCGATGACTTATCATTATACCAGGCAACGGTTTTGTCAAACCCGTCTTTCTTTACATTTATAAGATAACCGGGATACATTTGTTTCAATAAAGTATATGCTACGGAACTGCCAAAAGGTTTTGTGTCCGCAAGGGAATAGCTTTCCCTTAAGGAAGGTATGGGGCTTTTATCATCCGCACAGCCAGCCATAAAGGCGCATAAGATGATATAGAAGTAATATTTTTTCAGAGGTTACAGGTTGTGGTTAAATTGCAAAAAAATATTTTCTAAATTTTCATAACCGGATGGAGATAAAAGATGCTGACCGTACCAAACGTACTCATAATTTGAGGTAAGTGCCAAAAAGGGTATTTGTATAGCTGAAGGCAGTTCAAAATAATAGGCATTGTTTGTTTTGTCCATAGAAAAAATAATGTGCCCTTTATCATTCAGGTTTTTAAGTGTTTCTAAAAACCAATATCGGGCAGCCAGGCGGAAATCGCCTTTTTCTTTTGCGTGCATAATAAGAGGCTGGTATTCTTTTTCAAGTTGAAACCCTGTTTCTTGCGGTATATTGGTTAATTCTTTTTCTTGCTTTTTAAAAATTCCACGAGTTATAAAAATGCGGTAAATAATATAGCCTACAAACAATGCCGCAAAAATCCATAAAAGCGGTTGTAAAACAGATAGAGCAAAATTAGCAAATGCTGAATTAGCTTTTGAGGTTATTGTTACCGGTTGTTTTTTTTGTGCCCTCAATAAGCTATCGAGGTTTTTCATGTATGCATAATCCGGTAATTTTTTTAAGCTATTGATGCTGTCTGTTGCAATGTTGAGTGTAGCAATAATTAATGAACTGTCTGCATCTTGCCCAATGTTTATTGTGGGCCCTGTACCCTGCTGTGCAAAAACGCAGTTACTGTTTAAAAACAAAACTGTTACAAAAAATAAATACTTAAGCATGTGTACCAAGCGCCTTTTTTACAATTCCGTTGTTATTAATTAAGGTTCCTTTCTTTTTAAGTTTAATAGGCCAAATAATAAAATACCAGGTTATAAGCAAAATAGATGAAGCCAGTATTACAACGCTCACCCACACTGGTATGCCGCCATTGTTATGTTCATCAAAAGTTTGGCTCATTAAATGAGTAACATAGCTTTCTAAAAAAGCTGCTGCAATAAAAAAGGGCACAAGCGCTATCATCACTTTTGCTGCATTTCTTGCATTGCGCCTGAAAGATTCAATACGGGTAAAAGTACCGGGGAAAAGTATGCCATTAGCCAATATAAAACCAGCTGTTGCAGCAATTACAATTGAAGAAATTTCAATTACTCCATGTATCCACACAACCAATATTGATTGCAAGCCCAGCCCATGTGAAAAAAACATGTATTGAAAACAGCCCAGCATTATTCCATTGCTCCACAATAACCGAAATGTAACGATACCCAAAGAAAGGCCGCCTAAAAAAGTAAGGAAAGCAACCCTGATGTTGTTAAAGGCAATTCGAACAAACATATTAAATGGATTCTCGTCTTTATATACGCCAAAAGGGTCGCCTTTGGCAATATTGTCCTCCGTCATTTCTACATATTGCTCACCTAAAATACTACGGATAAAATCGGGGTTTGTTTTAGATGAATACACACCAATGCTTACAAATAAAATAAATACTATGGCGCTAAATAAAAAAATACGGTGATACCTGCCAAATAATAAGGGCAACTCATATTTCCAAAAATCAAATACCCGGCTAAATTTTTCTCTTTTATTTTGATAAATATGCTGGTATATAGAAGCTGCCAGGCCGTTGATCCAGCGTGTTACCTTACTTTTTGGGTAAAAGGTTTTGGCATAGGACAAGTCGTCAATCAACGTAATAAAACGTTCGGCGGTTTCATCGGGCGAACTCGCCTGTTGCTTTTGAAAGCTTGCCCATTTTTCAGCATTTTTCTTTATAAACATCGCCTCCCTCATTCAAGCAGGATTTATATTATTGATTATCCTACAATTTGCCGAAAAATCACCGAATAAAAAAATTATGGGCAATAATGGCAATGGTGCAGTATTCTGTTATTAAATTGCAATAATGCCTGTTATCAATATCAATACTGTTTTTAATATTCCCCTGGAATTTGAAATAGCCCCGTTTCATAAACGGTTGCTTGCCTATATTATTGATTTTTGCCTGATGCTGTTGTACCTTTTTGCATGTAAATCGTTTTTATATAATTTACTGGGGTTTTCTATAAGGGATAATATAGGTATGGATATTTTATTGATTTCGCTTCCTATGCTTTTATATTCTTTAATTACCGAAGTAACCATGAACGGGCAAACCATTGGAAAAAAACTGGTGGCCATAAGGGTGATAAGTTTATACGGTGGCGAGCCAACACTTGGCCAGTATATCCTGCGCTGGATAACAAAATTTTTTGAATGGCCTTTTTTATTTGGGTACATTGCTTTTTCACCCGAAGGCTTGATAATTTATATTTTTTTCACCTGCATGTTTGGTATAGCTGTAGTAATTGCCATTGCGGTTACAAAAAACAGCCAGCGCCTTGGCGACCTTGCTGCCGGCACTGTAGTAGTAGAGGCAATTACCAGTTTAAATGTTAAGGACACCATTTTTCAGGAAGTGGATAATGCTTCTTACCATGTGGAGTTTCCACAAGTGATGAAGCTTAGCGATAACGATATCAATATTATTAATACCGTAATAACGCAGGCACGCAAATCTAATAACTACGATGTATGCATAAGGGTAGGCTACAAATTGAAAGATGTATTAAAGATTGAAAGCGATAGGCGGTCTTCCCTCGATTTTTTGGAAAAACTTTTGGAAGATTATAATTATTTAGCCACCAAAGAATGATAACTAATCAAGAAGTAATTTAATTTTTTTCTTCCCATACCTGTGCTAAATGCACCAGGGTTTCCGCAGCTTTTGCCATGTCTTTTACCGAAACCCATTCCAGCTTACTGTGTATATTTTGCATGCCCGTAAAAATATTTGGGCAGGGCATTCCCAAAAAACTCAATTTGCTTCCATCGGTTCCGCCCCGTATGCTTTCCATTTTTACTTCAAGCCCCGAACGCTTAATGGCTTCCATGGCATATTCCACTACCTGCGGATGTTCTTTTAAAACATCTTTCATATTGCGGTATTGCTCATGTGATAGGTATTGCAGTGTGGCTCCTTTATGTTTAGCAACAACTTCTTCTGCAATTTTTTTTAGCCGGGCATGGTGCCGGGCAAGCGTTTCTGTATCAAAATCCCGAACTATAAAACTTATGCTTGCTTTCTCTGAAATACCGTTTACGGATACCGGGTGCACAAACCCCTGCATTTTTTCGGTGGTTTCCGGGCTCCACTCTGTTTTTGGTAACGTTTCTAAAATTTCTCCGGCAATTTTTATGGCATTCACCAGTTTATTTTTACCATTTCCGGGATGAGCAATTACACCATTAACGGTAATAGTTGCAGCATCGGCACTAAAAGTTTCTTCTTCAAGGCAACCGGCTTCGCCACCATCCAGTGTATAGCCAAATGAAGCACCAACTTTTTGCATATCAATTTTTGCTGTGCCTTTTCCTACTTCCTCATCTGGGGTAAACACAATTTTAATAGCGCCATGTTTTATAGTAGGGTTTTGCAACAAAAAACTTATCGTTTCCATAATTACTGCCACTCCACTTTTATCATCCGCACCAAGCAGCGTATTGCCGCTTGCCGTAATAATGTTATTGCCAATTTGCGTTTTTAAGTATGGGGAATTACTGATAGATAAAACCTGGCTTGCATCATCTGGCAACACAATATCATCCCCATTATAATAACTATGCAATATGGGTTTTACATTGGTGCCACTGCAATCCGGCGCAGTATCCACATGTGCACAATAGCAAATAGCCGGTACATTTTTTTTACCGGTATTGGATGGTATTGTGGCATATACATAGCCATATTCATCTGTTTCCACCTGCGTAAGCCCAAGGCCTCTAAGTTCCATAAATAATAATTGGCTTAGCTCTTTTTGCTTTTCTGTGCTGGGAGTTGAATTGCTTTCTGGATCGCTTTGTGTATCTATGCGAACGTAACGCATAAACCTTTCGGCTAAACTATCGCCATTGATGTAATGTGTCATAAACTTTCAATAAAAAACATGCAGCAGTTACAGTCCCTAATTATGTACCCGTGGCTTTAAAAAATATCATTATCCAATATGCACCAATTCAATATCAAATACCAGTTCTTTCCCGGCTAAAAAATGATTGGCATCCAATACCACTACATCATCTTTTAATTCGGTAACTGTAACGGGTATTGGCTGGCCATCGGCGCTGCTAAGGGTAAGCTGCATGCCTTGCTCCAGCTTCATATCCGCTGGAATATTGGCTTTAGGAAATTCAATAATTGCTGCTTCATCTTTTTCACCATAGGCTTCATTGGCCGGTATATTAATAGTTATTTTATCACCTACTTTCATTCCCGGCAATGCAGCATCAAAGCCTTTTATCATTTGCCCGGCGCCTACGGTAAATTCCAGCGGTTCACGCCCTTCTGAAGAATCAAATTTTTCACCGTTTGTGAGCTTTCCGGTATAATGTACTTTTACGGAATCCCCAACTTTTACTTGTGTCATTATAATTTGTTTTACGCATTTGTACTTTCAATTTTCATCACAGCTTTGTTACAAAAATGATAAAGTATGCATAGTGATTAATAATCGGCAAAAGTAGCTATAAAATTTATATGTCAATCCAAAAAACTTATGCAAATTTGCACACATGCAATGTGCCTTAACAAAAGTTGATGCCAACCGTAAATGTTCATAGGCATATTACATAGCTTGTACCTAAATAGTTTTTGGATGACCAACAAAAAAAAATGAAACCATGAAATTAAGGTTTATACGAATATATATTCTTTCCATTTGTAGTGTTCAGTTTTCCTGTGCCCAACCCATTAATAGCGCAGCACAACCTATCGAAAGCATCGCTTTCGCAAACAATAATATTACTACCGGAGCCGAAAGATTAGCAACCTATCTCCCACTTTTAAAAGGGAAAAAGGTAGCCATTTTTGCCAACCAAACAAGCGTTGTGGGCCATACGCACCTTGTAGATACCCTACTCAATGCCGGCATAAATATTGTAAAAATTTTTGGACCCGAGCATGGTTTCCGTGGCAATGCAGATGCCGGCGAAGAAATTAAGAATTCGGTAGACAAAAAAACAGGCATCCCAATTATTAGCCTTTACGGTAACCATAAAAAACCTACCACAGAAGATTTTAAAAATGTGGATGTGTTGGTTTTTGATATCCAGGATGTTGGCGTAAGGTTTTATACCTACATTTCATCGCTGGAATATTTTTTGGAAGCGGCTCTTGAAATGCATAAGCCTTTGCTCATTTTAGACCGGCCAAATCCCAATGGATTTTATATAGATGGGCCCGTGCTCAACAAAAAATTTAAAAGCTTTGTAGGAATGCAACCGGTTCCTATTGTTTATGGAATGACGATTGGCGAATATGCTTTAATGCTTGCGGGCGAAAACTGGTTAAGTGATAAAGCAAATGCCATCAATAATTTTAATAAAACCACAAAACCCACAGCCGATACGCCTTTTCATGTAATGGTAATTAAATGCCTTAATTATACCCATTTGTCAAAATTCCAGCTACCCGTAAACCCTTCGCCCAATTTAAAACAAATGCAAAGTATTTACCTCTATCCTACTACCTGTTTTTTTGAAGGTACGTTGCTGAGTGAAGGTCGTGGAACCAATATTCCGTTCCAGGTTTTTGGCCACCCCAAATTGCCCAATAACCTGCCCTATTCGTTTACGCCAAAACCCAATGCCGGCGCTAAAAACAGCAAATGTTTTTACCAGCTTTGTTACGGATGGAATCTTGGCGGAACCAATGCGGAAGTGCTGGCCATGCTGGATAGAAAAATACAGTTGAAATATTTAATACAGGCATATAAACTTTTTCCCGGAAAAGACAGTTTCTTTTTGAAAAATAATTTTATAGATAAACTTGCCGGAACAGATCAATTGCAGCAACAAATTAAACAAGGTTTGCAAGAAGAAGAAATCCGAAAAAGCTGGGAGCCGGAATTGGGTAATTTTAAATCCATCCGAAAAAAATATTTGCTGTATGAAGATTTTGAATAAAAGTTTTTGTTGCTGAATTTGGGTTCAACAAAGTTCCGTTCCATTTTTTATACTGGCAATGTATGCCTCCATCTCCAGCCCTGAAAAACGGAGATAGGGTTCCTTTAACTCATGGATCAATGCATCTATGGCATTTTCTTTTACCAGGTTAATGGTGCAGCCGCCAAAACCGCCACCCATCATTCTTGCACCCAATACATTTTTATTGTTGCGTACGGCGTTTACAAAAAAATCGGCTTCGGGGCAACTTACATTGTAAAGCCGGCTAAGCCCATCGTGTGTTTCAAACATTTTTTTTCCAAAGGCAGCTATATCCCCATTTTTTAAATCATTGCATGCCATTTGCAGGCGATCAATTTCTTCTACCACATATTTGCACCTTTTATACATAGAGGTATCAACAGGCTTCACCCATTCATCAAGCATTTGCATATTTGCATCTCTTAAACTTTTTACATTGTTATTCCGGCGGGCAATAATGTTTACCGCTTCTTCGCATTGCTGCCTCCTTACATTATACTCCGATGAAGCCAGTTGATGTTTTACATGAGTATTGAGCAATACAATTTTAATAGCCTTCATTTCAATGGGCACATATTCAAAATGCAAAGAGCGGCAATCCAGTTGCATGGCATTATTTTCTTTGCCAAACATACTGGCAAACTGGTCCATAATGCCGCATTTCACTCCTGCATATTCATGCTCTGCCAATTGCGCCATTTTTACCATTTGCATTTTGGGAATTGATAGAGAGAAAATTTCATTTAATGCAAAAATGGTTGCTATTTCCAATGCAGCCGAAGACGACATGCCTGCGCCCATGGGGATATCACCACCAAAAACAAAGTTAAAACCAGCTAAAGGGAAACTATTTTTTTGCAACTGGGCCACTACACCCAAAATATATTTTGCCCAATGCTGCTTTGGTATGCTTAATGCATTTAAGGAAGCTTTACATTCTTCATTGAATTGCATGGAATACAAATGAATCTCCTGGTCTGCTCTTTTATTTATGCCTGCGTAAATATATTTATCAACCGAGGCAGGTAAAACAAATCCATCGTTATAATCCGTGTGTTCACCAATTAAATTAATGCGGCCCGGCGACCGAACTACAATGGGTTCGGCACTAAATATTTTTTTAAAACAGGCAAAAATGGTTCCTTTCATTTGTAATGCACTCAGTATTAGGGCAAATCTAATTAAGAAAATGCAAGATTGCTATTGAATAGCCATAAATCAGTTTCTCATCTGGTAAAAGCATTCCACTATTTCCGGTTACCTTTGCAAATCTTATTGCGGTAAGATATAAGGGTTTAAAATATGAGTAAAAAAGGGAAAGTTTTAATGGCCATGAGCGGCGGTATTGACAGTACCGTAGCTGCATTAATGCTGCATAAAGAAGGTTATGAAGTAGTGGGTATTACTATGAAAACATGGGATTATGCTACAAGTGTGGGCGTTACCTCAAAAAAAGAAACCGGCTGTTGCAATATAGATAGTTTTAACGATGCCCGGTTGGCTGCAGTACAACACGGTTTTCCGCATTTTATTTTGGACATAAGGGAAGAGTTTGGAGATTTTGTAATTGAAAATTTTGTAGAAGAATATATGGCCGGCAGAACGCCAAACCCTTGTGTAATGTGCAATACACACATTAAGTGGCGTGCCCTGTTAAAGCGTGCCGATGTATTGAACTGCGATTTTATTGCTACAGGCCATTATGCACAAATACAGCAGCATAAAAACGAAAGATATTTTGTAAGTAAAGGAATTGACGAAACCAAAGACCAGAGCTATGTTTTGTGGGGCCTGCAACAAGACCTGCTAAGCCGCACCTTGCTTCCGCTGGGCACTTACCATAAATCGGAAATAAGAAAAATGGCCAGCGATTTTGGCTATCCCGAACTTGCCAAAAAAAGTGAGAGCTATGAAATTTGTTTTGTTCCCGATAATGATTACAGGGGGTTTTTAAAACATCGTGTAAAAGGGCTTGAAGAAAAAGTGGCGGGTGGGCATTTTGTTGATGCACATGGAAAAATACTGGGCAAGCACAAAGGCTACCCTTTTTATACCGTAGGCCAGCGTAAAGGATTGGATATAGCATTGGGCAAACCGGCATTTGTTACTAAAATAATACCCGAAACCAATACGGTTGTTTTAGGAGATGAAGACGACCTGAAAGGCAGCGAAATGATGGTTTCATCTGTCAATTGGTTGAAATATGACGGCATTAAAGACCCATTGGATTCAACCATTAAAATAAGGTATAAAGATAAAGGAGCCACGGGTTTGCTTTCCACATACGAAAAAGGGGTAAAAGTACGTTTTTATGAAAGTGTAAAAGGTATTGCCCCTGGGCAAAGCGCTGTTTTTTACGAAGGAGATGATGTAATTGGCGGTGGAATAATTCAGCGAAGCGAATAAGGCCTTTTCTTTTCTACAAATATTGTATCTTAACAACCATGAATAAATTTGCATACCTCGTTTTGGCATTTATGGCCTTTTTGGCTGTAAGTTGCAGTAAATCCACAGAAATTTATCCTTCTGCAACTATTGAAGATTTTGCACCTATGCAGATAGGTAAATATATTACCTACAGGCTCGATTCAACTGTTACTACCAATTTTGGTGTAGCTTTTGAAGTGCATACCTACGAAGTAAAATTTTTGGTAGATGCCCAAATTACCGATAACCTCGGCCGCCCTGCTTACAGGATTTTCAGGTATATACGCAATAACCCGGGGCAGGCATGGTTACCCGATAATACTTTTACCGCAACAAATACCGGAACAAGTTTTGAGTTTGTAGAAAATAACTTGAGGTATATTAAACTCAAATTACCCATAAAAGATAATTACTCCTGGAAAGGAAATTCCTATATTGAAAGTACATCAATCAATACCGAATTAATGTACCTCTACGATTGGGATTATTTTTACGAGAGTGTCTACCAGCCTGCAACCGTTGGCAGTATGGTTTTAGATTCCACAATTACCATAAACCAAAGAGAAGACTCTGTAGGCGTACCCATTACACCCGAAACACAATATGCCGAAAAAAATATTTCAAAAGAAATTTATGCAAAAAATATAGGTATGGTTTACCGAAATTTCCTGCATTGGGAATTTCAGCGGGTAAATAACAGTTACACCGGTTATGGAGTTACTTATACCTTAATAGACCATAATTAAACTCAGGTATATTTTACCGGGTTTCGCTTTGCATTAAAAATATACCGTTTAATATTCATCCAAAATGCGGCTATGAGATAAAGAATAACCGGCGAACCAATGGTAATAAAGGAAGTGTAAATAAAATATTTTCGGATGGTTTCTGTGGCCACGCCCATTTTTTCACCAATTGCGGAACAAACGCCAAAAAATTGCCATTCCACAAATCTTTTTAAGGTATTCATCAGCACAAATTAATTTTTTCTTCTGCAAAATAACAGAATATAAATAAAAATATATAGATAAAATTGAGTTTATTATTCCTTTGCTACGGTTTTGAACTTTCAATTTTAATTTACTACAACTCCGTTTCTTCAAAATTTCACTTTAGCTTATTATTCTTTTAACTAATTTTGCATAAGCAGTTTTACCGTAAAAACTGTGCAATTACTTCAATATTAAACTTTTATAATGCCTTTTGATGTAGAGATGATTAAAAAGCTGTATGCTATCTTCCCAACCAGGGTAGAAGCTGCCAGAAAACTATTGGGAAGACCACTAACACTTACCGAAAAAATTTTATATGCCCATCTTTGGGAGGGCGCTGCAACCCAGGTTTATGAGCGAAGTAAATCTTATGTAGATTTTGCTCCCGACCGTGTTGCAATGCAGGATGCTACTGCACAAATGGCTTTATTGCAGTTTATGCAAAGTGGAAGGACAAAAGTGGCAGTACCCAGTACAGTACATTGCGATCACTTAATTGAAGCAAAAGTAGGAAGCAAAACAGATTTGAACCGTGCCGTAAATGAAAGCAGTGAAGTATATGATTTTTTGGCTTCGGTATCTAATAAATATGGTATTGGCTTTTGGAAACCCGGCGCAGGTATTATTCACCAGGTTGTTTTGGAAAACTATGCTTTTCCCGGGGGAATGATGATTGGTACCGACAGCCACACAGTAAATGCCGGCGGATTGGGAATGATAGCCATTGGCGTAGGCGGCGCCGATGCCTGCGATGTAATGGCTGGCCTGCCCTGGGAGCTAAAAATGCCCAAATTAATTGGGGTAAAACTTACCGGAAAATTAAATGGATGGGTTGCACCCAAAGATGTGATTTTAAAAGTTGCCGGCATACTTACTGTAAAAGGCGGAACCGGCGCCGTAGTGGAATATTTTGGAGAAGGCGCAATAAACATGAGCTGTACCGGCAAAGGAACTATTTGTAATATGGGTGCAGAAATTGGCGCCACCACTTCTACATTTGGCTACGACGAAAGCATGGAACGCTACTTAAATGCAACAGGAAGAGAAGAAATTGCAGCAGCGGCCAATGCCATTAAAGAACAGCTTACCGGCGACCCTGAGGTATATACCAACCCCGAAAAATATTTTGACCAGGTAATAGAAATAAACCTCAACGAACTGGAACCCTATTTAAATGGGCCGTTTTCCCCGGACCTTGCTACACCCATTTCAAAAATGAAAGAAGCAGCAGCAGCAAACGGATGGCCCACTAAAATTGAAGTAGGTTTAATAGGCAGTTGCACCAATTCCTCATACGAAGATATCAGCCGCTCTGTAAGCCTTGCAAAGCAGGTAAAAGAAAAAGGCTTAAAGCTTGCATCTGAGTTTACCATCACACCCGGCAGCGAACAAGTGCGCTATACTATTGAAAGAGATGGGTTCCTCAATGTATTTGATCAAATTGGCGCTACAGTATTTGCCAATGCCTGCGGGCCTTGTATTGGCATGTGGGCACGTGTAGGCGCAGAAAAGCAGGAGAAAAATACTATTGTACACAGCTTCAACAGAAACTTTGCAAAGCGTGCTGATGGCAACCCCAATACTTTTGCTTTTGTAGGCAGCCCCGAAATTGTTACGGCAATGGCAATTGCTGGATCGCTGGATTTTAACCCGCTTACCGATACCTTAACCAACGATAAAGGCGAACAGGTAAAACTCGATCCGCCAAATGGAGACGAACTACCTGCAAAAGGTTTTGCGGTAGAAGATGCCGGTTACCAGGCCCCGGCCTCCGACGGAAGCAAGGTAGAAGTAATGGTATCACCTACCAGTAAACGCTTGCAATTGCTCGACCCTTTTGCAGCATGGGAAGGCACCGATTTACATGAATTGAAATTGCTCATTAAAGCCAAAGGAAAATGTACCACCGATCATATTTCAATGGCTGGGCCATGGTTAAAATTTCGTGGGCATTTAGATAATATCAGCAATAACCTGCTCATTGGCGCCATTAATTTCTTTAATGAAAAGGCCGATTCAGTAAAAAACCAACTCACTGCCGAATATGGAACCGTTCCCTCCACCCAAAGAGCGTATAAAGCTGCAGGTATTGGCACCATTGTGGTAGGCGATGAAAACTATGGAGAAGGATCTTCAAGAGAACATGCGGCAATGGAACCAAGGCATTTGGGCGTAAGGGCCGTGCTGGTAAAATCTTTTGCAAGGATTCACGAAACCAACCTAAAAAAACAAGGTATGCTGGCGCTCACATTTGCCGATAAAGCAGATTATGATAAAATAAAAGAAGATGACAGCATTGATATAAACGGGCTGCTCAGTTTTGCCCCCGGCAAGGCTTTGGAACTGGTATTGCATCATGCAGATGGCACTAAGGATACGCTCCAAGCCAACCATAGCTATAACAACCAGCAAATTGAATGGTTTAAAGCCGGCGCCGCACTAAATATTATACGCAAAGAATTTGCTGCTAAAAATAATTAAGTACAAATACATCAAAAATAAAGAGCGGTATTATTTACCGCTTTTTTTGTGTAATAAAAATTTATTGGTTAATCTGGTTCAGGTATGCGTAAATATTTTTCCAATGTGGCGTGGTTAAAGCAATTGAAGTTGATTTTATTTGTTCTACCTCTCTGGTGAGTTCAGCGGCGCCAAGTTTTTCATCGCTGCAAAGCCAAAAGCCTTTACAGTTGAGGTTTTTGGCAAGTTGCATATCGGTAATTCTGTCTCCTATTACAAATGAATGAGCAATATCATAACCCGGGTTATTCATATAATTTATCAATAAACCAGTGCCTGGCTTACGTGTGGCCGCATTTTCATTTGGGTATGTACAATCTATTAATATTTCAGAAAACCTGATGCCTTCATTGGCAAAACTTTTAAGGATAAAATCATGAACCGGAGAAAATTTATCATATGGAAACTCGTCCCTTCCCAATCCATCCTGATTGGTAACCATCACTAATTCGTAATTAAATTTTGTGGCAATTTTATATAAGTAATGAAACACCATTGGGTAAAAAACCAATTTTTCAAAAGTGTCAATACGGTAACTCGGCGGCGCTTCATTCACCAGGGTTCCATCCCTGTCTATAAATAAAATTTTTTTTGCTCCCTGTATAATAGATTCCTTCATGCTTAAAATAAATGAGGCTGAATAAATTTTTATTTTTCAAACACTAAATATTGCCAGGGTTTTACATTGAATTTTTTATCTGCATTGGCTTCAAAACTATTTTCTTTGTTAAACACATCCTGGAAATTACCTTTTAGCTTTTCACTTTCAATGGTAAAGCTTAAATCATCTTTACTGAAGTTGAGCAAAACCAGCACTTCTTTTTTGCCGTTTTTACGCAAATAAGCAAGCACTTTATCTTCGTATCTGGTTTTTAAAAGATAGGTTCTTACCGAAGGGTCGCCGGCACTTAGGGCTACATTACTTTTTCTTAAGGCAAGCAGAGTATGGTAAAAATTCTGGAGTTCAAATTTCCTATTCCATTCAATGGTATCTTTCTCAAAAAATTTCAGGCGTTTTTTATTGGGCAGTTCCTGCCCGCTGTAAATGAGCGGTATGCCGTTCCAGGTAAAACTCAAAACAGCTAAGGCTTGGGCCATATCGCCGTATTTTTCATATTCTGTGCCGTTCCAGCTGTTTTCATCATGGTTTGTAGTAAACCAAAGGGTCATCTTATTATTTCCGCAGGCAGAATCATACCTGTTCAGTAATTCCTTTAGCGTTGCAAGGTCGGTTTTGCCTTTATAGAAATCTTCGGTTTTGTGCATCCAGGTCCAGCAGTAAGCTGCATCAAATACTTGTAGATACTCCGGGTTTTCCAGCGCATCAAATTCTCCCAACCAAAATAATTTTTTTGTTTTTTCAAGTTCGGGTTTAGCTTCCTGCCAAAAATCCAGTTCCACCCATGTGGCAAGGTCGCACCGAAAGCCATCAATATCTGCTTCCTTAATCCAGTAGAGCATGGCATCTATCATCGCCTTACGCAATTGGGGGTTTTTGTAATCAAGCTCAATAATATCGTCCATGCCACTGGCAATTTTAAAGGTTCCTGTGGCGCTGTCTTTTTCATAAAAATCGGGATGCTCCAATGTCCACTTATGGTCCCATCCTGTGTGGTTGGCCACCCAGTCAATTATTACTTTAAAGCCCATTTCATGCGCTTGTGCAACCAGTTTTTTAAAATCGTCCATTGTTCCAAATTCGGGGCTTACCGAAGTGTAATCTGCGGCAGCATAATAGCTGCCCAAATTGCCTTTTTTATTTTTTTGTGCAATTGGCGTAATGGGCATAAACCAAAGTGTTTCCACACCCATTGCTTTAAGGCGTGGCAAATGTTGAACAAAGGCATTTAGGGTGCCCTCGGCTGTGTATTGGCGCAAGTTTACTTCATACACATTGGTTTGATGTATCCAAAAGGTTGTATTTAAAACTGATGTATCCATTAATTTTTCATTTTGATCCTGCTGGGAATTATTGGAGTTGCACTGTGTAAAAACAGCACAAGCCAACATAAATAAAAGCCATTTTAATTTCATATGATCTGCTTATGTGCCGTAAATTAAGGAGCAACGGGGAAAAAAACAATTAAGTTGTAAATTTGCATAATTTTCAGGTAATGAAGCAATTTACAATTCCCTTTACATACCGCAGTCCTTTAATTTCACTAATTAAGGAAAAAAGACGGCAGCAGGATAAAATGAAGAAAGATTTTAGCCCTACTTTGTTGGATTTTGGGCCTGTGCAGATTTTTCTTGCCCGCCATTTTGGCTTTTGCTACGGCGTAGAAAATGCTATTGAAATTGCCTTTAAAACCATTGATGAAAACCCTGGAAAAAAAATTTATCTGCTCAGTGAAATGATCCACAACCCACGGGTAAATGCCGATCTCAAAGAAAGGGGCGTTGTTTTTTTACAGGACACTTTTGGCAAAAAACTCATTCCGTTTGAAGAAATTACCCGGCACGATATTGTACTGATACCTGCATTTGGAACTACTTTAAAAATTGAAGAAGAGTTAAAAAGCATAGGTGTGGTTACTGAGCAATATAATACCACCTGCCCATTTGTAGAAAAAGTATGGAACCGCAGCAGGCAAATAGCCGAAAAAAAATATACCGTAATTGTACACGGCAAGCCTACCCATGAAGAAACCCGTGCTACTTTTAGCCATGCTGCAAATAATACGGCAACGGTAATTATTAATAATATGGAAGAAGCGATGCAATTGGGAAAATATATTACCGGCGAAAAACCTGCAGCAGGTTTTTACGCTGAGTTTGCAAAGAGGTATTCGGATGGGTTTAACGTGGAAAAGGATTTACAAAGAATTGGGGTGGTAAACCAAACCACTATGCTGGCCAGCGATACACAATCCATTGCCGATTATTTAAAGCAGGTAATGATTAATAAATATCATTTAACGCCGGAAAATATTGATTTGCATTTTGCCGATACCAGAGATACCCTTTGCTATGCCACCAACGATAACCAGGGCGCTGTTTACAGCATGTTGCAACAAACGGCAGATATGGCCATAGTTGTTGGCGGCTATAATAGCAGTAATACCAGCCATTTGGTAGAATTATGCGAAGAGCAATTGCCTACCTATTTTATTAAAGATGAAAGTAAAATTATTTCTGCGGATGAAATAATGCATTTTAATTTTCATGATAAGGCAGAGAAAACATCGTCTCATTATTTGCCGGAGAAAAAACCGCTTCGCATACTCATCACCAGTGGCGCAAGTTGCCCCGATGCACTTGTGGAGCAGGTTATAGAAAAAATAATTTCCTTTTTTCCGGATGCAAAATCCATAAAAGATATAGAAGAAAATTTAAGGCAAACCTTATAGCCTTTGTGCCACAAGCTTTAAAGCTATATCCAGTTGTTCTTCCTGGGTAAGATGGGTATTATCTATCACTTCGGCATCATCGGCCTGTTTTAATGGGCTCACTTTTCGGGTAGAATCAATATGGTCACGGGTTTGCAGGTTATTCCTTACTTCATCAATAGTTACGTTGGGGTTTTTGGCCTGCATTTCCAAAAAACGCCTGTCTACCCTTACGTCAAGGTCGGCCGTCATAAAAATTTTCAATTCGGCATGGGGAAAAACTGTGGTACCAATATCCCTTCCGTCCATTACAATACCTTTGTGGCGGCCCATTCTTTGTTGTTGAGCTACGGCCAGCGACCTTACCGATGCAATAGTGGCCACTTCGCTCACTTTTTCCGCCACTACCAGGTCCCTTATTAAATACTCCACATTTTCTTCGTTTAAAAAAATTTCCGACTGTTCAGATTTTGGGTTGTATTCAAAATGCAAATGGATTTCATTTAACGCTTCGGTTACTTCTTTTTCATCGCTCCAGTCGGTATTTTTTCTTAAAAAATATAGTGTAATTGCACGGTACATTGCACCGCTGTCAATATAAACATATCCCAGCGCATTGGCCAATTGCTTTGCCAGGGTGCTTTTTCCACAACTGCTCCAGCCATCAATGGTAATAATTATTTTTTTCGCCATCAGATTACAAAAATGCTGTAAAATTCAGGGATGGCAAAATAGTATATTTATTTTTTTGAAATAGAATTAACCGAAAAGATAATTCCTATCTTTAAAAGGAAGTGCTACTATATAAGAAAAGGAATACGCTTTTCTAATTAGGCATATAAACTACAAAAGAAAATTTTTGGTTGCCATTACTGCTTAGAACCTCTAAACCACCAGCCGGATTTTGTGAAGGAAGAACACCGGGAAAATGCCAAAAATAGGCGCCGCCTGAGAGGCCTGCACGCCGACAGGTAACTACAGCAGAATAATTGTTATCGGTGAGAAATTTTCCCGCTATAATTATTGAATAATGCCCTGCAAAGCCACTTGCAACAGTAAAATTTCCTGATCCGGAAAGAATTACAGGCGCAGCCCCGGTACCGTCAATTGTGCCATAGCAAACCGGTACTAGATTAGCAGTACCCGTTTGTGTGGCAGTAACTTTTTGGTTTACCTGGATGTTGTTATTAACAAAAACATTGCCATTAAAACTTGCCGGACCACCAAATGTAGTACCGCCTTCTGCATAAAAATAAACTGCCCGGTTACTTGCATTTGTGCCAGCGCCAACAAAAGTTAAGGCATTTTGGCCAAACGCATTATAGCCAACCTTACCTGCATTAAGTTCTTTTCCGGCTACACCTGCGCCAAACTCGAAAATATTTAAACCCTGTAGCTGTGCGCTGCCATTCATAATGCTTGTACCGTTTATTGTTGCGTTTCCGGCTATTGTTGTTGCACCATTTATGCCTACAGTACCGCCAAATATAGAAGCGCCATTTACCTGGAACCTTGTGGTGGGTACCATTCCAATACCTACCTGCCCATTGGGGCGTATTACCAAGGAATTGGCAGAAGTATTACCGCTTAAATCCGATAATGAAGAAACATATAATCCTTCTTCCCGAATGTTCTTGATGGAAAAATCGGTGCCTGAGTTGGAAAGATTCCTATTACTGAATAAAAGTTCTGTGGTATCAATAAAAGCTGCTGAACTTATTTTCACTGTACTTCGCAAGGCTTTTTTTACTTCCAGCTTTTCAACCGGTGTAGTAGTGCCAATCCCTACATTTTGTGCATGGCAATTGTATGAAATTACCATGGCTATAAGAGTGATAGTAAATTTCATAGAAAATTATTTTATATAAATATAAGATTTTATATACAAAATTTAAACTTTAAAAAAATATAGCAATATTGTAGAATAGAAGAATTAAAAAATTATTATATGATTAATGGAGCTGCTTAGGAATAAAGTGTATAACCGGGATATTTTAATTGGATATTAGTGATGCTAAAATTGAATAACCAAGCAAGTGTACCACTGTATTACCTGATGCCTATTAATGTAGCCCGAATTTTATGGGAAATTTTATGATACAAATGCTTCGCCTTCATTTTTTGACTCTAAGAACCACTCTTATAGAATAGCAATTAAAAAATAATAGAAAGAAACCATAGTTTAAAAAATATTTTTTTAGCAGTTAAAACTACTTTTTATTATCTATCCGAAAAGGCGCTGAGATTAAATCTTCGGATAGCGTGAAAAATCATCGCATTATTTACCTTTTTATAACAAAAAGCCTGTTCACAATGAACAGGCTTTAAAAAATTTTGAAGAATTAATTTATGCTTCCGATTTTTTTTCTTTTTTCTTTGGCTCTTCGTTGTGTTTAAACTTTAGTTTTTGCGCTTCTTTATCCAGGTCGGCAATTACTATATCGCCGGCTTTAATCTGCATATTCAATATTTCTTCTGCCAGTGCATCTTCAAGATATTTTTGAATAGCCCGGTGCAGCGGCCTTGCACCAAACTGGCTGTCGTATCCTTTATCGGCAATAAAATTTTTGGCATCTTCGGTTAATTCCAGGCTAAAGCCCAGGTTATTGAGCCTGTGCATTACACCTTTCATTAAAATATCAATTATCTCAAAAATATTTTCTTTAGTGAGTGTATTGAAAATTACTACATCATCAATGCGGTTTAAAAACTCGGGGCTGAAAGTGCGTTTCAAAGCTTTTTCAATTACGGCTTTATTGTTTTCGTCAGATTGCTCCATCCTGCTTGCCGTAGCAAACCCTACGCCATCCCCAAAGTCTTTCAATTGCCTTGCGCCAATATTTGAGGTCATGATGATTAAGGTATTTTTAAAATCTACCTTACGGCCCAATCCGTCGGTAAGCTGTCCATCGTCGAGTACCTGTAATAAAATATTAAAAATATCGGGGTGTGCTTTTTCAATTTCATCCAACAAAATTACGCTGTAAGGTTTGCGCCTTACCCTTTCGGTAAGTTGTCCGCCTTCTTCATAACCTACATAGCCCGGAGGAGCACCAATGAGGCGGCTTACGGTAAATTTTTCCATGTACTCACTCATGTCAATGCGAATGAGTGCATCTTCGCTGTCGAACATATAGCGTGCCAGGGAGCGTGCAAGTTCTGTTTTACCTACGCCTGTTGGCCCAAGAAATATAAAAGAGCCAATAGGTTTTTTAGGGTCTTTTAACCCTACCCGGTTGCGTTGAATGGCTTTTACTACTTTGCTTATGGCATCATCCTGGCCAATTACTGCGCCTTTTAATTCTTCGTTCATGCGGCGCAGTTTTTCCGTTTCGGCCTGAACCATACGCTGAACGGGTATTCCCGTCATCATATTCACCACTTCGGCAATATCTTCTTCTTCTATGGGAAAGCGTTTATTTTTACTTTCTTCTTCCCAGTCTAATTTTGCTTTTTCGAGGTCTTCCTGTAATTTTTTTTCTGAGTCCCTTAGTGAAGCCGCTTCTTCAAATTTTTGGCTCTTCACCACTTTGTTTTTTTCCAGCTTTATGTCTTCAATTTTCTTTTCTAATTCCAGGATAGACTCTGGCACTTTAATGTTTTTTATGTGCTTTCTTGCGCCTACTTCATCCAGTACATCAATGGCTTTGTCTGGCAGCAGGCGGTCGGTCATATACCTGTCGCTGAGTTTTACACAGGCATCTATGGCCATTTGGCTGTAAGTCACATTGTGGTAATCTTCATATTTGCTTTTAATGTTGTTAAGTATTTGTATGGTTTCTTCTACCGAAGGTTGCTCTACCAGCACTTTTTGAAAACGTCGGTCCAGGGCTCCGTCTTTTTCAATATGCATCCGGTACTCATCCAAAGTGCTTGCGCCAATGCATTGCAGTTCGCCACGTGCAAGCGCCGGTTTAAAAATATTAGAAGCATCTAATGATCCGCTGGCGCCACCTGCTCCTACAATGGTGTGTATTTCATCTATAAACAAAATTACGTCCCGGTTTTTTTCCAGTTCATTCATAATGGCCTTCATTCTTTCTTCAAACTGGCCACGGTATTTTGTACCTGCAACTAAAGCTGCCAGGTCCAGGCTTACCACTCTTTTATCAAACAATACACGGGAAACTTTTCTTTGCACAATGCGTAAGGCTAAACCTTCAACAATGGCGGTTTTGCCCACGCCAGGTTCACCAATTAAAATAGGGTTGTTTTTTTTGCGGCGGCTGAGTATTTGAGAAACCCTTTCTATTTCATTTTCCCTTCCTACAATTGGATCGAGGGCCTGCTGCTCGGCAAGCCGGGTAATATCTCTGCCAAAATTATCCAGTACAGGCGTTTTTGTTTTGGGTTGGTTGGCCGATGATTTTTGGGAGCGTTGCTGACCATATCTCCTTTCTTCACTAAACTCATCTTCTTCATTGTACTCTGCCTGTGGTTCGCTGCCTGCCTGAAAATTTAATTCACTTTTAAATGTATCATAATCCACTTCAAACTGGTTGAGCAGTTGGGTGGCAACATTTTCTTTATTTTTTAAAATGGAAAGCACCAGGTGCTCGCTTTCGGCATACTGGCTCTTGAGGGATTTAGCCTCGAGGTAACTGATACGCAAAACCTTTTCGGCCTGCTTGGTTAATGGCAGTGAATTGATATTGGCAATATTTTTTCCTGATTTATCTTTTACAGCCATTTCAATTTCTTTGCGTAGTTCGGCTATATCTACATGCAATGCCTTTAATAATTTTATAGCGGTATTATCATTATCCCTTATTAAACCAAGAACGATATGCTCTGTTCCTATAAAATCATTACCCAACCGCAAAGCTTCTTCCCTGCTGTAAGAAATGATTTCTTTTACCTGGGCTGAAAAGTTATTATCCATTTGATTTATTTAACGATACAATAATAATAAATATTTATAGCGTTGCCCTTTAAATAATATGTAAATGTTGATATGTTGAAAAAATTGGGATGCCTGCTTTTTACTAAAAAAGTTAACTGGCATACACAAACTATTAGCACACATTCAATATTTAACTTATCTTAGGCCGTTCACGCATATCTTAAGTAATGAATGTCAAAATAGATACCAAAGAAAAATTTACCGTAATTGGCCTAAATGAGCCCGATATTTCTGCTAATATGACAGCGGAAATGGGTAATTTATTGTCTTCTTTCATAAAAAAAACAATTCCGCACCTTGTTTTAAACATGTCACAGGTGAAAAATATCAGCGATGATGCGGCTTACAGCATTGCTACTATTCAGCATGAATTTTATGAAAAGAATTTTTCTTTTGTGATTTGTGCATTGACAGAACTTGTAGAAGCGGTATTTGAGCGGCTGGAGCTTATGGAAGTGATAAATGTAACGCCAACCGAAAGCGAAGCCTGGGATATTGTACAAATGGAAGAAATTGAAAGAGAATTGCTTGGGGGATTTGATGAGGAGGAATAATGCAGCAATTTTTGATTATTAACGGTCTTAAGCAATAGCCCGGCATAAGTAAACGTAAATGCTTTAATAAAAAAATATTTTACCCTTGCTTGCTTTAACCATACTTGGAAATAATTCTGCCCTGCCTGCAAACGGGCGGAACCCTACTGCACAGGTTTTGCAAACCCAATCGGAAGCATACCTTGTGGATTGTGGGGAAGGTACTCAGCAACAGATGGTGAAATACAAAATCCGCACTTCAAAACTTGCCCATATTTTTATTTCGCACCTGCATGGCGACCATTATTTTGGATTAATTGGACTGCTTACCAGTATGGGTTTGCTTGGCCGTACTTCAGCGATACATTTGTATGCAGCACCTGCTTTGCAAAAAATCATTCATTTGCAACTGGATGCTGCTGATACGCAATTGCCCTACCCGCTTTATTTTCACCCTATTTTAGAAGAGGGCATTATTTGTAACGATGGAAAAATTACGGTGCAAAGTTTTGCCGTAAACCACCGCATTGCCTGCTGGGGCTTTTTGTTTAAAGAAATTAAAAACCCCAGAAAAATTGATCCGGAAAGGGTAAAATCTTTTGAGGTTCCTGCAGCTTATTACGAGCAATTGCAAAAAGGCCATGATTATAAAACAAAAAAAGGCGATATTATTTTAAATGACCAACTTACCATTGCGGCAACTGCTGCTAAGTCATACGCTTTTTGTGCTGATACAAAATTTAACCCTGCAATTGCCGAAAAAGTAAAATCGGTGGACCTGCTTTACCATGAAGCAACTTATTTAAAAGATTTGGAGCAAAGGGCCGAAGCACGGTACCACTCCACTGCAGAGCAGGCTGCTACAATTGCTAAACTCGCCAATGCAAAAAAATTATTGATTGGCCATTTCTCCTCCAAGTATGAAACTTTAACCGGTTTTTTAGAAGAAGCCAAAGAAGTATTTGAAAATACTGAAATTGCCCGTGAAGGCGTGTGCTTCAAAATTTAATTTAGAGAAATCACCTGGTTGGTCCAGTCGGCAATAATCCATTTATAAAAGTAAGGGAACCATTTTCTCCAGGTTGGTTCATTATGTTGTCCCTCAGGGTCGGTTACGGTGAGTATTAATGATTTTGAACTTTTGCCAAGCTCAGTAACAATATTAAACATGTCGGGAATAGCTTCTTCCGATTCTTTTCCACCCATATAAAAAAAATATTTGCCCGAAAGTGAAGGGGCAACTGCCTGGGTTAAACTGTCCATTTGCGGCGCTATCCAAAACGATGGAGAAAAAACACCTGCCTTCCCAAAAACAGATGGATATTTTGCAACGGCATAATAGGAAATCAATCCGCCCATTGAACTGCCGGCAATAATAGTATTTTCTTTTTGGGAAAGGGTTTTGTAATGTTTGTCAATATAAGGCTTTAGGTTGTTTACAATAAATTGCAAATAATTATCGCCTTCCCCTTTTCCAAACCTATCCGTGTTGTAAGGGTTGTATTCATTAATGCGGTTTGGGCCATTGTTAATGCCCACAACAATACATGCCGGGGCTCCTGTTTTAATTAATGAATCGAGGGCTTCATCTACGCCCCACTCACCAAAATTTCCCGTGTATTCATCAAATAAATTTTGGCCGTCGTGCATATATAAAACCGGGTAACGCTTATTATTGTTTTCATAATCACGGGGCAGGTAAACCCATATTTTTCTTTTGCTGTTTAATTGCGGTATATTAAATGCAGTATCCATAATGGTTACATGATTGCTTGCTGTATGTTTTTTGGGCAATACTTCAAATTCGTTTTTCCATGCAACTATAGTAAAAAAAATGCTGGTATCATTTAATAATTTCATGCTGTTGTTTGCAGCATCTTTTCCGCTTTTAGTTACCTGCACATTATCCCAGGAGCCAAGGGTAAATTTAAATTCGTATTGGTCAGTGGGTAATGATAATATTATTTCCCAAACATTTTTATCCTGTTGAAAAGCCATAGCTGTTTTACCCGGATTCCAACCATTAAAGTTCCCTGCAACATAAACTGTGTCGTTTAGGTGCGTAGCAGAAAGGTTTTGTACTACCAGTTTTAAATTATGCTGTGCATTTGCCTGGTAAAAGAAAAAAATAATGAAAAGAGAATAAATATTTTTTATTGAGAGCATTATACCGGGTTTTTTTGTAGGTATTTTTTTACCTGCTGGTGAAGTGTGCCGTTTAATGGTACATTGGGCAGTCGCAGCGTATTTTGCATAATGCCCATTTCAGCCAAAAATGCTTTTACCCCGGCCGGGTTATTTTCTGCAAACATTAAATGAAAGGCATCAATAAGTGTATCATTTATTTTTTTTGCCGAAGCAAAATTTCCGGATAGGCATAACCTTACCATATCGCTAAATTGCTTTGGAAAACTATTTGCAGCTACACTTATTACGCCATCCATACCACAGGCTAATTGGGGTAAAGCCAGGGCATCATCACCGCTTACTACCAGAAATTGAGGAGGTGCATCTTTTAATATGGCCATACATTGTACCATATCTCCGCTGGCTTCTTTAATACCGGCAATATTGTGTACTTCGGTAGCAAGCCTTAATGTTGTAGCTGCTTCCATATTTCTGCCGGTGCGGGAAGGAACATTATATAAGATAACCGGCTTGGGGCTTTTTTCTGCAATGGCACGATAGTGCTGAAAAATACCTTCCTGGGATGGTTTATTGTAAAATGGGCTTGCACTAAGTATTGCCGTTGCATCTTTTAAAGGTAGTATGGCCAGTTGCTCCACTACTTCATGTGTATTATTTCCCCCAATGCCTACTATCACAGGTACACGGCTGTTAACATGCGCATAAGTGGCCTGTATAATATCTATTTTTTCTTTTGTGGTTAATACCGGGGTTTCTCCTGTTGTGCCAAGAGTTACAATATATTCAACATTATTTCCAATAATATAATCCAGCAACTTACCCAGGGCATCATAATCTACTGCACCGTTTTTTGCAAATGGCGTAACAACTGCTACGCCTGTTCCTTTTAAAATATTACGCAAACTCATGGTAATTTTTATGCTAAGGTATTAAATACACTAAAAAAAATGGCTGCTGTAAAAAAACTTTATTCTTTTCTCCGGTATATAGATAAGCTATCCTGTTTTATATCTGTGCACTATTCAAGCACAAAGCCATCGGGCACTACGGCATGTTTTTTTATTACCACAATGCCGTCTTTTACTGCATAAATTGCATGATCATTATCGGCCAAATGGTTGCCACCTTTTATTATTACATTATTGCCAATGCGGCATCCTTTATCTACAATTACATTTTTCAAATGGCAGTTATCACCAATACCTACGGGTGGTATTTTGTTTTTAAAATTATGGGCAATTTCTTCCAGGGTTTCATAAAAATCGCTACCCATTAAATAGCAGCCTTCAATAATGGTGCCAGTGCCAATACGGCTGCGGATGCCAATTACAGAGTTTGAAATTTTTTCTGCTTTTATGATAGAGCCTTCTGCCAGCAAGGTATTGTTTAAATTGGAGCCGCTAATTTTTGCCGGGGGCAACATCCTGGCACGGCTGTACACCATTTTATTATTGTCAAATAAATTAAATGGAGGAATATCCTGGGTGAGTGCAAGGTTGGCTTCAAAGAAGGAATAAATATTCCCAATATCTGTCCAATAGCCATCGTATTGGTAACTAATTACTTTATGCTTATGAATTGATTGTGGAATAATTTCTTTACCAAAATCTTTTGCTTCTTTATATTCATTTTGTAACTCGTCAAACAACAGGCTGCGGTTAAATACGTAAATACCCATTGAGGCCAGGTAGTTTCTGCCCTGGGTTTGCATTTCGGGGCCGGTATCGCTTTCCCATTGTGGCAAGATTTCTTTTGCCGGTTTTTCAATAAAAGAAGTAATAACTTTTGTTTCGTTTGTTTTTAAAATGCCAAATTCAGGCGCTTCCCTTTCGCCAACAGGGATAGTTGCAATGGTGAGGTCGGCTTTTTGGTGGATATGGTTGTCAATAATATCGGCAAAATCCATTTGATAAAGCTGGTCGCCGCTTAGAATAAGTACATAATCAAAATCGGTATTGCGAATGTGTTTTAAACTTTGGCGTACGGCATCTGCAGTACCCTGAAACCATTCCCTGCTTTCGGGTGTTTGCTCCGCAGCCAGTATATCTACAAACCCGCTGCTGAAACCACTAAACTGGTAGGTGTTCTTAATATGTTTATTTAATGACGCCGAATTATATTGCGTAAGAACAAACATGCGGTTGATATTGCTGTTGATGCAATTGCTAATGGGTATATCAACCAGCCGGTATTTTCCGGCAATTGGTACAGCCGGTTTGCTTCGGGTAACTGTAAGTGGATACAACCTTGTACCGGCGCCGCCTCCTAAAATTACTGCTACAACTTTATTGCCTATCATAAATTTATTTTATTGTATGGATGTATAGAGATCAATATATTTTTTTGCACTTTGTTCCCAGCTATTGTTCACCTTCATCATGGTTTCCCTAAGAGTATTGAGTTGCTTTTGATTGTTGTAAAGTTTTAATGCCCTTTGCATAGCTTGGGTAATATCCTTTACCGATGCCTGTATAAAGGTAATACCATATCCGCCTTCATTACCAAAATCTGGAACGGTATCTTTTAACCCACCCGTTTTTCTTACCAATGGCATGGTGCCATACCGCATTGCATAAAGTTGGTTGAGACCACAGGGTTCTACCCTGCTTGGCATCAATAAAAAATCAGCGCCGGCATACATCTGGTGGCTCAATTTTTCGTTGTAAGAAATTTGGGTATTGTAATACCCTACCCATTTATTGTTGAGGCTGTACAATGCATGTTCTACCGAAGGTTCGCCACTACCTAAAATGAGTATATTAAAAACGGTACCGTTTTCTTCAAAGGCACTGCTTATTGCAGGTGCCAGCAAATCTGCAGATTTTTCCCCTACAAGCCTGCCTATAAAAATGAATAAGGGAAGGTTGATATCCATATCAAAATCATCGCACAATTTTTTCTTATTGAGTTGCTTACCTGCTTTAAAATCTTTTATTGAAAAATTGTCGAGAATATAAGAGTCGGTTTCGGGGTTCCAAACTACATAATCTATACCATTAATTATGCCGCTGCACTTTGCCCATTCCTGGTGAAACAATGGTTCCAGGCCATTAGCATTTTGCATGAGTTCTTCCATATAGCCCGGGCTTACAGTATTTACTTTATCGGCCGTTTTTAAGGCGCAGGCCAATGGGTTGATGGTATTGCCCCAGTCGAGCAATCCCCATTTCCAGGTATCCCAGGCTGGTATGTAATTGCCTTTTTCCCAACTCATCCAGCCCTGGTATTGGGCGTTATGTATGGTGAGAACCGTTGGAATGGAAGATAAAGCGGAAAACTGGAAACAATGCTTCATCATAAAGGGAATAAGTCCTGCATGATAATCATGCACATGCACTACATCGGGCTTATGGTTCCATTTATCCAGCCACTCCAATACAGCAATTTGAAATGCGGTGAACCTTTCGGCATCATCATCATAACCATATACTTTCTCCCTGTCGAGCAAGCCGTTAACATCCACACAATAAAGATCAAAACCTGTTTTATTAAGCTTTTCTTTTATAATGGTAAACTCATTGCTGTATGATCCCATTTTAATAACGCCCTTATGTACCACTTCCCATTCATTATCGTACAAAAATTTAGTACGGTACATGGGTACAACTACTTTGGCAATATGCCCAAGCTCCTGCTGGTATTTAGGTAAAGAGCCTACCACATCTGCCAGTCCGCCTACCTTGGCCATGGGGTAACATTCCGCACTTATATGTAATATTTCCATTGATTTTATTATTCTCCTACAAATTAGGGATCATTTCTTTTATAAAGCATGATAACGGTTAATTTTTTTTGTTTGTCATTAATTTTATATTTTCAGCCTTCTATTCACCTAAATACTTTTAGTATGAGCCAAACAATTGATACCAATATTAAAACCAATTGGGGACAATTTGGTGTTTTAATCAGCGTGTTTTTTTTCTGGGGATTTGTAGCAGCCAGTAATGACGTACTTATACCAGTGTTTAAAGAAAAACTGAACTTAACCCAGGTGCAGGCTCAAATGGTATCGTTTGCATTTTATGTGGCCTATTCTGTGGGTTCTATTATCTATTTTATTATTAGCAAAATTATTGGGAAAGATCTTTTGAACCGCATTGGGTATAAGAATGGGATTAGTGTTGGTTTAATTGTTTCCGCTTTGGGAACCTTGCTTTTTATACCAGCAGCAGCAAATGAGTCTTTTGGTTTATTTATAACCGGTTTGTTTATTATTGGGCTTGGCTTTTCGTTGCAACAAACAGCAGCAAACCCACTAGCTATTAATATGGGCAGTTTAAGTACAGGCTCTCAAAGATTAAGTATGGCCGGCGGTATTAATAATTTGGGAACTACCATTGGTCCGTTAATTGTAAACCTGGCCATTTTTGGTACGGTTACAGCAGTTGCTGTAGGTTCATTATCTACCGTAAAAACGCCTTATATCTTTTTGGGTGCGGCATTTTTGATTGTAGCGGCAATATTTTATTTTTCGAAAGTGCCCAATAAATTGCCTACGGTACATGATGATGCGAACGAGCATCCCAATGAAACCGTAATTTTTGACCGTGGCTCCCCTTTTAAGTATCCCCAACTGGTATTGGGTATGATTGCCATTTTTGTATATGTAGGCGTAGAAGTAAGTACGGCAGCAAACCTTGCTGAATTTATGAAACAGAAATTAGGAACCCCTACCAGTGGCACTGCGCCCTATATTTCGTTGTTTTGGGCAAGCCTTATGATTGGCCGCTGGACAGCCTCAGTAGATGCTTTTGGTTTAAAACCGAGTTTGAAAAAAATAATGCAGTTTTTAATGCCGTATATTGCTTTTGGTGTTTTTTTACTGGTAAATGCCATTGCCAAACACGACCTTACCCCATTTTATGTTTATGCATTTGTGATATTGGCACTTATTGCAGCTAATATGGTAAGTAAGGGCAACCCGGCAAGGCAGTTACTCATTTTTAGTTTATTTGGAATTGCAGCTTTACTGGTAGGCATAATTTCACCAGACTATAATATAAGTGTGTATGCATTTTGTAGCGTGGGTTTGTTTTGCTCTACCCTTTGGCCTTGTATTTTTACACTTTCTATATCCGGGCTGGGCAAGCAAACCAGCGAAGGCTCTAATTTTTTAATTTTTATGATTTGCGGAGGTGGCTTTATTAGTTTATTGCAGGGTTGGTTATCCGAAGAACATAATTTAGGCATCAGCATGTCGTATGTAGTAGGTATTGCCTGTTTTGTTTATCTTGCTTACTATGCAATTAAAGCAAAAACGGAATTAAAAAAACAAGGTATTGACCTGGATAAAATAAGCCAGGAAAATAATAAATCGTCTCATTGATAAAAAACGCAACATCTTGGATAAAAATTTTGCAGTAGGTATAGATATTGGTGGAACCAACACTAAGTTTGGCGTGGTGAACAGAAACGGAGAAATTATTGAACAGGACAGGCTCCTTACAAACGCTTACGAACAGGTAGAAGATTTTATAGATGCCTTGCATCAATTGCTCATGCCCATGATAAACCGTGCAGGTGGTGTGGATGCATTTTTGGGAATTGGTATGGGTGCGCCTAATGGTAATATTTATACCGGAACAATTGAATATGCACCAAATTTAAAGTGGAAAGGCATTATACATATTGCACGCCTGATGCAGGAAAAAATAAGCCTGCCAACAAAACTTACCAATGATGCCAATGCCGCTGCAATGGGCGAAATGCTTTTTGGCTGCGCCAAAGATTGCCAGCATTTTATTACCATTACTTTAGGAACGGGTGTAGGCAGTGGTATCGTTATTGATGGAAAAATTGTTGTTGGCCACGATGGCTTTGCCGGCGAACTTGGCCATACCATAATCCGCCCAGGCGGAAGGTTGCATAAAAGCACAGGTATGAGGGGAAGCCTGGAAACCTATGCCTCTGCAACCGGAGTAAGAGATACTGCTTTGGAAATGCTGCAAAAATATCCAGAAGAAGGCAGCCTCCTCAGGGACTTTAGTATTAACGACCTTACCAGCAAAACAGTTTACGAATGTGCCATAAGGGGCGATAATATTGCCAACGAAATTTTTGAGTTCACCGGCGAAATACTGGGTGAATCACTGGCCAATTTTGTTATGTTTTCATCACCGGAAAAAATTGTATTATTTGGCGGCCTCACTAAGGCCGGCGATTTGTTGATGAAACCTACAAGAAAAGCTATGGAAGCCAATTTGCTACCTATTTTTCAAAATAAAGTAAAACTTATTTTTAGCGAACTCAGGGAAGCTGATGCGGCAATTTTAGGCGCCAGCGCTTTAGTTTGGTAAACGGTTCATTTCATTGCATCAATTATTTTTTAAAACCCATGCATTATTATAAGCATTTTGATTCTTCAAAATTGGGACCGTATAACGATGGTACTTTGTTCCCTGTTGCTCTAAGGTGAGCAATTAGCTCTCCCCTGTGATGATATATGTGATTGTAAAGGAACCCTCTTATTGCCTGTATTTTGGGTAAAGGGCCAATAAAAACGGCCTCTCCTGCTTTTAGCGTCCAGTTGTTGAAATAATTAGCTTCATCAGAATCTTCTATGGCTTTTTTTGCTTCGGCAAAATTGATTTCAAATTTTTGAAAAATGTTGGATGATTGGGAAATATCGCCTTTATCATATATATATTTTGCCAAATTAAATTCATCTACATTAAATGTTCCCTGGTACCAGGTAAAAATTTCGGCAATATGCGATGCCAGTTCTGCCACCAACCATAACTACGGTTACGGACGATAGTTTAAAGCAGCGTCAGGAACCATACTCGATAATTTACGGGCATTTTCTGCTTCGTATAAAAATTCACCCATCAATGCTTTCTTTATCATTGTGTTATTTTATTGGGAACGAATTTACTCTTTATCTGAAAAAAAACTTGGGAAATTTATAAAAAAATGAAAACGCAGGAATTAATTATTCACTCCTTTAAGTTCGGGTATTTTGTTGCGTAAATCATAACCGGTTTCGTAAAAACATTTTAAATTGGCCAGGTAAAAAGTCCATCCTTCCAGGCACCCAATGCGTATATTAAACTTCGACTCTTCATCTGTAGGTATATTGTGCTGTGTTAAAGTTACCAAAACATGCTCCCCTGTTTCTTTGAGTTGTACATCTACTTTACAATCTCCGGCAAAACTAAATTGAAAAAAATCTTTCCCGTTTGCCTGCAGTATTTTCCCTTTCTCCATAATATTATACAAATACCATGTCCATTCATAAGTACTACCTGATTGTACACAAATATCGGAACCTGTTATAGTGTTATTATTTTCTATATAAGTACAGGTTTCCAAAAACCATTTTTCTATTTCACCTGCTTTTGCCCAGGCATTATACATTTCCCCTACTGTGGATTTAATGCCGATGGTGATGGTAAAAGAAGTCCAATCCCTGGCCATCTTATTTGTATTTTGTTTTTAAAAATATCATAGCAATTGCGGTAGTGGCCACGCCAAAAACCATTGCAAAAATGCTGGAATTAATAGCATAGCTTTTATAATTGAAAACGGCTTCTGCTTCTGCGGTGGTCTTATAATAGCCCAGTTCAACCGAGCGCCTGATTACATTGGGAAAATATTCTGGTGTAATTACGTAAGAAGTTATCCATTGGGTTAACGGACTGAGCAAGGCTATAAATGCAGAAATGATAATGCCCGAAACCAATCCCTGCTTGTAATTCATATTACCGCTGTAATAATTATTCTTTTTGTTTTTAAGCGCCAAAACCATTACCCATATAGCCGGAATTGCAAAAAGGTTGGTGAGGTAAAGATGGTAATCAATATACTTGCCATGCAAGCCGCAAAGCTTTTCAAGCACCATCCAAAGCAAGGTCATAATAGTAAAAATAATTGCCCATTTAAATTCGATTTTAATATTTTTCATGCTGTTTTAATTTTATTTATTTGTATTTGTCATTAAGCCCGGCACTGAGCAATATAAGTGGTTTAATTTTTTCTAAACGGCTTAGCCTGGTTTGTTCCTGCTTTGCTTCGTTTATGAAAACTATATATTCTTTTTGTTTTCCCGGGGTAAGTTTTTCAAAATTTGCTTTTAGTTTTTTATTTTTTTGTAATGCGTCCTGCAGTAATTGAGGTACCGGTAAGGCTTTAAATTTTTCAGCCGGTACCTTTAAGCCCTTTTGCTCAATTTCAATGGCTTCCATAATATATTCTTTAATTTTTTTTTCATCAATCTCTGCTTTTGAAAAAAAACGCCATTGCCTTAATGATTTTGTTTTGCCTTCCTGTGCATTTATCAAAACCTTGTATTTGTCTTTTAAAAAAACAGCATTAAAAAACCAAAGAGCAAAATAATTTTTAAAACCACCATAGCTTACTACGTTCCTCCCATTGTAAGTAAAAACTTCAGCTCCCCATTTAATACATTTTTCCATGGGCATTTTTGAAATGATAGCTTCCAATAGAGCAATCTCCTTTTCCCATTTTTTGTTGCTAAGCATTTCAGTTTTTCTATTTATTATTATTAGCCTGGTTTGTTTTTATCTAAAGTACAATATTGAAAATGCTGCACCCATTGTAATCTTTATTCGTTATAAAGATTGACATCCATTTGTACAAAAAACAAAATTTCACCTGTTTAAAAACGCAGCTGTTTTTTAAAATAGTTTATTTTATATGATGCAGTTTTTTAATGTAAGTTAAATAATCATATTTATAAAATTATAAATAAAACGGAGGTTAAATTTTACAAGTTATTATATTTTATTAAATTATAATATATATTATTTCTATGCTTTTTTTCAATTTTACTTTAATATTGCATTATACTTAACCTTATTTTAAGGAAACAGATAGAAATATTTTGCATTGAAAATCATCTTCTTGTAAAATATTTTTTTCGGTATATTATTTAAAATAAAAAGTTAGGCAATAGTATATATAATATTGATTAAAAAATAATTATAAGTTTCAGATTAACATACAATGGCCAAAAATTTAGTGATTGTAGAAAGTCCAGCCAAGGCAAAAACCATTGCCGGCATCCTCGGAAAAGATTTTGAGGTAAAAAGTTGCTTTGGGCATATAAGAGACCTGGAGAAAAGCGATATGGGAATTGATATTGCCAATAATTTTACCCCAACTTATATTGTGCCCGCCGAAAAGCTAAAAGTAGTTCAGGAACTTAAATCTCTTTCCAAAAAAGCCGATGAAGTGTGGCTTGCATCGGATGAGGACCGTGAAGGAGAAAGCATTAGCTGGCACTTGGCCGAGGTATTAAATCTAGACCCAAAAACAACTAAACGTATTGTATTTCATGAGATTACAAAGCCAGCTATTCAAAATGCCATTTCCAATCCACGTTATATAGATATGAACCTGGTAAATGCCCAGCAGGCACGCCGGGTTTTAGACAGAATAGTAGGTTTTGAATTAAGCCCTGTACTTTGGCGTAAAATTGGCAGCCAGGGTGGCCTAAGCGCCGGAAGGGTGCAAAGTGTGGCCGTTAAATTAATTGTGGAAAGAGAAAGAGAAATAAATGCTTTTAATACCATAAGCAGTTTTAAAGTAGAAGCTACACTTGCTGCAAGCTACTTAAACGACAAGCTCATCAATTTTAAAGCCGAAGGAGAACGCTTTAACCAAAAAGATAATGCAGAGAAATTTCTCCGTTCATGCATTGGAGCTGCGTATAAAGTTACGGGTATACAGGTGAGGCCTTCTAAACGCAGCCCGGCAGCGCCATTTACCACCAGTACCCTTCAGCAGGAAGCCAGCCGCAAACTGGGATATGGTGTAAGTAAAACAATGATGCTTGCCCAAAAGTTGTACGAAAGCGGTAAAATTACTTACATGCGTACCGATAGCGTAAATTTAAGTGATACAGCAAGACAATCTATAAAAAAAGAAATTAGCAAAAAATTTGGCGACAATTATTTACAGGAGCGGTTTTACAAAACCAAATCGGCGGGTGCACAAGAAGCTCACGAAGCCATTCGGCCTACCTATATAGAAAACCAGCAGGTTGGCGACCCGGAACTTAACCGGCTTTATGAGTTGATATGGAAACGTACCGTAGCCTCTCAAATGAGTGATGCCGAATTTGAAAAAACTACTGCTAAAATAAATATCAGTACCAATAATGCCGAATTAACGGCAAATGGAGAAGTATTAAGATTTGATGGCTTTTTGAAATTGTATCTCGAAAGTACCGACGATGAAGATAATGATGAAGAAGCCGTAAGCCGCCTGCCCAATTTAGTTGTGGGACAACAACTGCAATTTGTTCAACTTACCGCAACCGAAAAATTTAGCCGCCCTGCTGCAAGATATACCGAAGCCTCGCTGGTAAAAAAGCTGGAAGAGTTGGGCATTGGCAGGCCGAGTACTTACGCCCCTACCATTAGTACCATTATAAAAAGAAACTATGTAGTTAAAAAAGATAAAGATGCAGTAAAGCGCAACTTTGTGGTGCTGGTATTAAAAGAAAGTAATATTAAAATAACCACCGACCTGGAAAATACCGGAGCAGAAAAATCAAAACTCTTCCCTACCGATCTTGGCCTTGTAGTAACCGATTTTTTAAACCAGCATTTTACCAATGTAATGGATTATAGTTTTACGGCCGAAATTGAAAAAGACTTTGATGAAATTGCCGAAGGAAAAATGAAGTGGAGTAAAATGGTAAGCGATTTTTATGGGCCATTCCACAATGGCGTTGCACATACATTGGAAACAGCAAGCCGTGCAGTAGGCGAACGTGTGCTTGGCGAAAGCGAAGACAAACCGGTAATTGCCAGGATGGGAAAGTACGGACCAATGGTACAAATAGGCGCTACAACCGATGACGAAAAACCAAGGTTTGCCAGGTTGAAATATGGCCAAAGTATAGAAACCATTTCTTTGGAAGAAGCTATGGATTTATTTAAACTTCCCTTAAACCTTGGTGAGCACGAAGGCATGGAAGTATCGGTAAATATTGGCCGTTTTGGGCCTTATGTAAAATGGGGCGAGCAATTTATTTCTATACCCAAAGGAGAAGAACCTACGGATATGGATTTGCAAAGGGCAATTGAAATTATTGGAGCCAAGCAAATAGAAGATGCGCCTATAGGGTTTTATGACGATAAACCCATCACTAAAGGCAAAGGCAGGTTTGGGCCATTTATTAAATGGAACAATATGTTTATTAATGTTTCTAAGGCCTATAATTTTGATAATTTATCGCAGCAAGAGTGCAATGAACTCATAGAGAAAAAAATTACCAAGGAAGCCAATCGTTTTATTCAGCAATGGCCACAGGAAAAAATAGCCATAGAAAATGGCCGCTGGGGCCCGTTCATCCGTTTTGGAAAAAAAATGCTCAAAATTGGGGTGAATAAAGAAGGCAATAAATATGCACCTGAAGAATTAGCCTCAATAAGTATTGAAGATGTAAAAAAAATGATTGAAGCAGTTGAGCCAGGCACATTTCAAAAAAAGACGGCTGTTAAGAAAAAAGCTGCCACTAAAAAAACTTCCCCAAAAGCCGCAAAGAAAGCCACAAAAAGGTAGTAAAAAACGTTAATTTACCCAAAACTTCACCGTAAATTTCCTGCAAATTTAGAGTGTTTTATGCAGGCGTCATTAGGTAATTACTGAAAAAAATGTCTCATTTTCAGTAATTTTCCTCAATTTTTTAAATTCTTTTAGAAAAAATTTATTCATACTTTTATCAATTGCAATTATTTGATTTTTAATTATTTCCATAAATTATATGTAATTTTATTTCATATTATTTTAGTTTGCTTTTAAAAATAAATGAATAAAAACTTTTAAATGCGAATAATTTTTTAAAATATTTGTGCCAGCTAAGTAAAACTACTTAGTCTTTTTACAGCTAACCACTGTGTTTTACCCCAAGCCTCCTTTGACTTACCGTCTCGTCTGATTTATCCTCTGTAGAAACCAACGCTTATTATTTTTATAACTCTAAATCACACGAAGATGAAAAAGTTTTACTTTACCACATTTGCCATTGCAACCTGTTTATTAACAGGGTACAGCGTAAAAGCTCAATGTAACGGCGTAAAAGGCCCTAACATGTTGGGGGCAAAAGGCACTTTCAGTACACCGGCTATTACCGTAAACAACAATGCCGCTGCTTGTACACGTTCCGGATCAAATTCATATAACCCTATTGGAAATGTGGGTAAAGCCCTTAACGGTTGTTCCTCAAATCCAGGAGCTATGAAACCATGCTCTGATTATACTTATACCAGTGCAAGTGGTGGCCTTGGTCCCGAAGGCAGATATAGTATTTTAAAAACTATTGGCGATGCTACTGGTGGAAACTGTATTAAAGGTGACTGGCGTGGCCAGGATCACACTGGCGATGGCGGATATTTTATGGCGGTTAATGGTGCACCAAATTCAAGCACAAGTCCGGTTTTCTATAAAATTAAATCAATTCCCGTATGTGTTGGCGCTACTTATGAATTTTCTGCCTGGGTAATTAACCTATTGCCTGGTAGTAGCCCTGCTGCAATTCCCGGTTCTGAACCAAATATTTCTTTCAGGGTAAACGGTGTTGTTATTGCTAATAGTGGCCCTATTGCTTATCATGCAAATACAACCTGGGTTAAAGTAGGTGGAAGCTTTGTAGCTACAAGCGATACTGTTGACCTCGAAGTAATTAATGCCACAGCAGTGGCCAGCGGAAATGACTTAGGTATCGATGATATTTCCTTTAACCTTTGCGGTTCCAATATTGCAGTTGCCGAACCTTTACCGGCAAACTTTTGCGAAGGCTCTACCATAAGCGTTGGTTTTACAGTTACCGATGCCACAGCTTCTAACAAATGGTACCAATGGCAAAAAAGCACCAATGGTGGTACTTCTTTTATCAATGATGGTAACCCTGCACAAGCAACATTTATTGGTGCAACTTATATATTAACCAAGCAAATAAGCCAATTGGCTGCCAGCATGAACGGTTATAAATACAGGCTGGTAGTTGCTACAAGTGAAGCCGGTTTAGTAAACCCCGATTGTGGTTTTTATAACGAATTTACACTTGTTGTACCCACATGTGGCCCTCTTCCTGTAACGCTTACTTCTTTTAACGGCAAATACAACAATGGTTTAAGTTCGCTTGATTGGTCAACCAGCCAGGAAGTAAACAGTGACAGGTTTGAACTAATGAGGAGCTTTAACGGTACCGATTTTGTAAAAATTGCTACTATTGAAACCGGAAACAACAGTACTGTTGCAAAGCAATACAAATACGCAGACAGGATAAACGGTCAGGGTTATGTTTATTACCGTCTTGCACAAATTGATTTGGACGGTAAAAAAACTTTAAGCAATACCATTCGCTTATCAATGGGAAGCAAAGCCGGTAATTTTGAAGTATATCCCAACCCTTTCACCAATAATTTTACGGCTACTTTTAGTGCAGATAAAGCCAATGTTGCCGATTTAAAAATTGCCAACATGAACGGCCAAATAGTTTATAAAGCAAAAATTAATGTTACCAAAGGAAGCAATGCCGTACAAATGCGTAATATTCCGTCAATACCTTCTGGTTTGTATTATATTACCATTCAAAATGACGACCTGGAATACAGAACAAAAGTTCAAAAGTTATAATCTCTTTCATCTTCGTTTCGTAAATATAAAATTCCGGGAATATAATTCCCGGTTTTTTTATTGAGTTTAAGCCTGTTGCCAATTTAAAATATTGATTGCAAAAATCATGATTTGGAATGTGTGTAAAAGTTTGTAATCTTTGTTATTATTCAACTTAAAAAAAATAAATATGAGTTATACAAATTCATCTTCGGCACCTTTAAGTACAATACTAAAACTTGTGGGCATTGTTATCCTTTTAGTGGCAATATGGATGTTTACCTATCCCAAATACAGGGTTTGGCAGCAAGGCCTTGAAGGAGAAGCAGAATTAAAACGTGCCGAACAAAACCGAAAAATTGCTGTGCAGGAAGCTGAAGCTAAAAAGGAAGCAGCAAAAAGCCTTGCAGATGCCGAAATAATAAGAGCACAAGGCGTGGCTAAAGCCAATGAAATAATTGGCGGTTCATTAAAAGGCAACGAAGAATACCTGCGCTATTTATGGATTGATAACCTTGAAAAAGGCAATAACTCTGTAATTTATGTGCCTACAGAAGCTGGCTTACCCATACTGGAAGCCAACAGGACGCCAAGGCCGGTAACACCATAAATTTAGAATAAAAAAAATACCGTTTTTTTAAATGGCATTTTTTTGAAAGCTATTTAAGTAAACTCAGTTTTAGCATTTGGCTTTTCTTATTCTTATCAATAAAGTGCATTTGATAAATGCCATTGGCAAAAGCCATTGCCGGAATTTCTATGATTTGTAAATAACTGTTGATACTTACTTCTTTTGTTAATACAATTTGGCCAGCCTGGTTCATCATTTGCATTTGGTATTTTCCCAATGGCTGGTTGCAGAACTGTATTTTAATAATATTATCGTAAACTGGGTTTGGCGTAGCTTTTATAGAAATTTCTGAAGGTAAAGCGCCCACTTTCTCTACATTGCTGTAAAGTATGCTTCCATCAGTATGTATTGCTTTTATTCGATAAGTAATGGCGCCTTGTTCTGCCCTCTCATCGTCAAAAATATAAGCCATTCCGGGATTTGTATTTTTAACTACTGCAAAATTTTCGCCATCTGTGCTTTTTTCCACTTCGTAATTAAGTACATCTTCTTCATCGGCAGTTTTCCAATTTACGGTAACCGATTTATTAGCGTTCCTGTTTGCATTTATTCCTATAAACCTTACTTTTTTAATTTGCTTAAATACAATCATAAACCGGTCTGCAGCGGCAGTAGCATTGTTGCTAATTTCAAAATTATAGATGCTGCCTGCAGCAAGGTCTATTGATGTTGCTGTTTCAGTAAATTTATCAATTAACCAGGCCTGTAGCCCGGGCTTGGCCATATTTATGGGTTGCAGGTTAAACCGGTATGGCCTTGCTTTTAACCCGGATATTTTCAGGAAGATGGTATCTGCTTTTTGAATGGTTAATTTGCTTTCAAACATTAATTGTTTATCGCTTTTATCTATGGATAAGTTTTCGCCGGGGTTAGTAATTTTTAATGCATCATCTCCATTTACAGCATTACTATTGTTATTGTTGAAATCTATTAAAACCCCATCCATTGTTGCAGGCCCATCGGGTGTAACAGCTTCGAGTATGTTCATTAAGCGTACATCCTGTGTTTTCATCCTAAATACTTCTCTGCTGCCATCGGTTTTGCTGCCTTCACTAAACGATACAGAGCCAGCACCTGCGGCTTTTGACTGTACATAAAATGCCGTGCCCGATTCTATATTATTATCAATACTTCCATTGGTATTATAAGGGTCGCCGGGCATTCCATTGCTTCCGGGGAATATTGTATAATCTGTACCTGCACCATTTAAAGTAAATAGCTGGAAGGCGCCCAATCCATAAGCCCCGCCATTTGCAGCATTGGTAAGCCGTGGATCCCAAACCCAGAAAAACTTCACCTTTGCATCACCTGCAAATGCAACGCCGCTGGGAGTTATTTGCCTTAAATCTACAGCCGAGGCATATGGGTTACCTGCACTAAAAAATTGGTTAGTTGCCGTAGCTGTAAAACTTACCGATTGTGCATTGCGTTTTAAAGTTCCTCTTGTTCTTAAAATTGTGGCACTGCTTCCGGTAGTACTTACCACGCTCCTGTCGCCTCTCACAAATTTCATCCAGCCTGTGCCGGTAGCAATTGCAGTATCTGTTTTGCTGATGGTATTATAGCGCTGGTTGGCATCATTGCTCCAGTATTTCATATCATGGCCACCGGGTGTGTTCATATCAAACCAATTGCTGCTATTCCAGTTACTATACAAGCTACCTATTCTTGTGCCATAGCCGCTTACCGGGTTCCCGGTTCCAGTTTGATCAGCTTCCTGCCATGCTTCATTTATGGTTTGTGAAGTGGTTAATGGTATGCTTAAAAACCTCCATTTACGGGCATTGTAATTATAGCGTTCAACAATAAATCGTCCTCGGTTGTTGTTGGTTAAACCTTTATCGTAATTGATGGTAACCCCGGTAGGAATTGCTGCAATCCACCCGGTGCTGGTTGCGCTGCTACGTATGATGATATTGCCGGAATCGAGAAGTAATTTGGTACTTACTGCCGAAAATAACATTTTTTTATGAATGCCAATACTGTTGCGAATTGAAATACTATCTGCTGCAAGCGGTGTATTATTGGAAGTGGTAAAATTGTTGAGTTCTATTACATCCTTGCTTACAGAGCTGTCGGCATAAATTTGTTTTGCGGTTCCGCTCAATAAAACCGTACCATCATTATGTATAAATTTTGCCGTTGGGTTGCCGCCTTTTAAGAAATTACCTTTTACTTCTAATGTGGATGAAAGTGCAGGTGTTTTATTTCCATCGCCGCTTAAAATTAAATGCTGATAAGGGATGGTTGTTGTGATGGTTTGGTTACCATTGGGGTTGCCCAGGTAAAAGTTGCTCCTGTTATAATCTATAGTGCTATTGGCATCAAGGGTTACGTTATCAATATCCGGCGATTTTACGGTAGGTGCATTGAGGCCGGATAGCGGGCCATGAAAACCCAAATCATTTGCAGTTAATAACCTGGAGCCGCTATACATCCTAAAGGTTTGTGTACCTGCAGCAGCCTGTACTATTGAGCGATTGCTCATATGCAAAACTGCATTGGCCAATATGGAAAAATTATTTTTGATGTTGATATTGCCATTAGACTGGCCAACATTATTGCCCGTAACTTCTACATCGTAATAGGCATGATTGGCTTCTCCTTTTATGGTTTGCCTTGTGGCATTAATATTGGAAAATTCTACTACACCTGCGGTTAAATTATAGTTACCATTCATCCAGGGCAATGCATAGCCAGAGCCGGTTGTACCTAATTTTAACCTGCCGCCATCCATAATAAATGGGGTAATATTTACAGGGCTGGTATCTCCCAGGTTGTAGGAGGTGAAATCTACCAAAGGCGTTCCGGTAATGGTTACAGAACTTTTATTTGTGGTATCAACCCTCACTACATTTAGAGGTGTTTTAGTACCGCCACCACTAAAAATAATTTTATAGTAAGGGTGATAGTTTGCAAGGTCGCCGCCGGTTTGGGTTTCCAGTACTGTAGATCCGGTTATATTTTGATTTCCCGAAGCTGCATTGTATTCTACTGTGCTGTTTTCGTTTACATAAGTTGTGCTGCCAGTAGTAGTAACCGTACCGCCGCCACTTGTGGCTGTAGCTTCTAATCCACCGGCATGTGCTGTAATTAATTTGCCGTTAATAATTACGGCACCGCCTGTATTGCTTATTGTAGTTGTGGTAAGGTTTGCTGTGCCATTAACGGTAAAATTATTGCTGCCTTTATTTTGAAAAACCAGCAGGTTAACTACCGAGCCATAAACTTTTACTACCGAATCTGCAGGCACGGTAATGCCATTATCAATATTAATTACTTTATTGGTTAAAATCCTAAGGTTGGAGCCACCAAGAATGGGCGCTGCGCCATCAATATGCAAAGTTCCTGCGCCGGTTATATTAAATGTAAGACTGTCGCTACCGCAAATGCCATCCCTGAAGGTAACACTGCCGCTTGCTGCAAGCGTATTACGGGCATTAATTGCTGTGAGGCCGTTAATAATTGTTGTACCGGCTGAACCCCATGTTCCACCTTGTGTTTGCGAAATTCTGAGTAATGGAATTGTGCTTGCATTAGCATCGGGAAAATAGGTAATACCATTAGTTGTAAGGCCATTTACACCGGTGCTGTTCCAATCTAAAATTGCCCCGTGGTTCCAATTTACCTTAGAGGTAACCTCGGAGCCTATATTGGAATAGCCGCCCACAGCATGAGTATTTATTCCATCTCCAATACTTATCATACCACCGGTTTGTACATTAATATTTCCTGAAGCATTATATAATACACCAAAAGTATAGGTAGCTTCGGTTGAAACAACTTGCAATTTTGCGCCACTCGCTATGTCTAATGAATAACCAGCTCCATCGGCTAAATCTATAATACCGCTATAGGTATTGCTGGCAAATGGCCCGGTAGAAATATAGCCACTTAACATTATTAAAGAGCCCGCTAATGCTACATTACTCAAACCCGGGTTATGCGTAAGCTGTATTGAATGTGTATTTTGAATTACAACTGAAGATGCTGTTTTAGATGGTGCAGCGGTTGCCGCAATCCATAAAATGTTGTTGTGAGATGATTGCCAGTTAGCCCGGTTTCCCCAGTTGCCGGAAGCAATTGAACGGAAATGATCTGCAGCAAAAGTATAATCACCCACTATGTTTGCAACGGTACCATTAAAAGTAAAATCATTTATGCTGTAAGTACCTCCCGTACCGCCCCATGCATAAAACCTAAAAGTAATAGGCGCTGTAATATTTTGATAATCGGCGCCGCTTAAACTAATGGTTGTACCCAACAAGGTTGCAGTACCAATATTATTGGAAAACCCATCGGCACTGCCCCTAAAGGCAAAGTTTACAGGACCTGTTCCTGAATTTTGCCCGGTATAAATAAAGCTTACAAAATTAATTTTTTTGCCGGTGCCAGGTGTAAGAGTAAATTCAAAATAATCGTTTGTATTCATTGAAGTTGTACTCCATCCATTTGCATTATACCTGTCGTTGGCATTTGAGCTTGCAATACCCGAACCTCTTGTAATACCGGATACGCTGATATGCGGATTATAAATATCACCTGTTGTATAAGGGTTTGCCGTATTGGGATTTGTACCTGTAATAGGGTTTGTCCATAGAGGCATGGGAGAAAATTGATCGCCTGCGGTAAAATCAATGAGCAATGCTGTAAGTGCATTAAAGCTGATGGTATTTGTAGCAGCATTCACCAAATTTCCTGGGTTCCATAAAGCGCCGTCCCAACGGGCAGAAATCATTTCTGCTTCAGAAGCGCCCACTATGTCAGCATCGGTATAAGTAAATGATGCATTGCAATTGTATGTAGGCAGGTTGGTGCTTGTGGACCAATAACGGGTAATGTAATTTGCTGCAATATTATTATTAGGATGCACTAAATCGGTAACCCTTACGCCGCCATAAGTGCTTGTACTAAAGCCTACACCCGAAGTAAAGCTTAAGGTTGCCGGGCTATACTGTGCGCCATTTGGGGCAGTATTATCACCTATAGGAAATGTAAATGAACCTGCAGCATTAAAAATTTTACGCATTTCGCCGCTTCCATCTGCTACAACCATATTAGTTGCAGTAGGTGTATTACCATTTACAGTAGCACTGGCATTTAAGGTGAGGTTATTGGTACCCAAACTTAGCAGCCCTGATTGCAATGTTACACTGTTATTTATTGTTAAATCTGTACCCAATGCAGCGCCTGCATTTGCGGCGGTACGGTTAAGGGTAAGGTTTGCTAAGGTTTGATAAGTTGGCGTAAACCGTATTGTTCCAATATCTCCATCACCCAATAAGGTCATGTTGGAGCTAGTGCTTCCCCTAAAAGTTCCATTTCCTGAAACCATATTGGCAATTGCATTTGAACCGATAGTAATTCTTCTGTTGTTTATATTGATGATATCATTGGCAGTAGTAAAAGAAATGGCATTACCGGCAAGAGGTGCTGTTATAAATAAATTTTGGCCCATTTGCAAGGTAGTGCCTGAGCCGGAAGCTGCGCCAACTACAATATAGGGAATGGTTAAATCGGCAGATGCCGGTGTTGTTATGATTTGTGTACCAGATGGTTTTTCGAACCAAACGGCTCTGTTATTCGGAGTAAAACTGTATCCACTGCCAAAAGTTAAATTACCGCTTGTTTTTAAATCCCGGTTAAATACCGTACCTAATGATAAATTGCCATTAATAGTAACATTGCCTCCTACGGTTAAAGCGCCGCCGCAATCTACAGAACCAAAATCCATATATAAAGATGAACCGCCATCAACAATAAGGTTTCCGGTAATGGTTCTGGCGCCGGTTATTGCCGGGTAATTGAGCGTTGTGTTTGAACTTAATTGCACATTAGTTGGAGCAGCAGAAGGTGTCCACTCCAGGCCATTATTGTAAGTTGTGTTGGTACAATAATACCATAGCAAGGAGGCAGCGCCATAGGTTGGGCTGTTTGCAGAAACAAAACCACCGTTACGCATTTGTAAAGTGCCGTTAATTGTAGTGCCGGCGGTATTTACATAGCCTGCATATAAAGTAAGTGTTCCGTTTATGGTTCTTGCTCCATCATTTAAATTGGCACCGCACCCTGTATTTAAAGTAACATTAAAAGGAAAATTTGTTGCAGGCCAAAAGCGTTGCCCTGGCGTTACGCCATAAGTACCAGCGCTGTTAAAAATAAGATAACTGCCAGTAGCTGCATATACAAACCAGTTTGCTCCATTGGCATAGCCACCTGTATTTAGTTGAAAAGTGCCATTAATGGTTGTAGTTCCATTATTGGTATAAGTTGCATCTACAGCAAGCGAATGCCCGGCGTTTACTAAAGTAGTTGTACCTGCATTACGGGTAATTGCAGCATTGCTGGTAACTGCATGGTTAATGATTACATCGTCAGTAGGGCCGGGTACACCAACCGGCAACCAAGTAGCAGGCGTAAACCAGCTTCCATTATTATTAGAGATATAAGAACTGGTAACATTTATTTGTACTTCGTTACTGGTAATGGTAGTAGCGCAAGGAGCAGCATAAGTTACCTCGGCAACTACAAAATATGTATTAACTGCCGCAAAATTTGGAGTATAAGTGCTCCCGGTTTCTGTTGGTGAGAATGAACTATAAGGGCCGCCGGAAGTTGTAGCATATTTCCATTCGGTAGATGTAACAGTAGCCGTACCTGTTGTAATGGTAAGCATTGTGCCATTTGTAGATGGTGGAATAGTTTGTGTAGCAACCGGCGCTATTGATGTGGTGCTGGTATAAACCTGAGCTGTAACATCCAGCCTGCTGGTAGATTCGCAGCCCGATACAGTTTGAGATGCATAGTAATGAGTGCCATTTACCAACGCTGTTGAGCCGATAAGTAAATTACCGCCAGATGAAGCATCATACCATTGAATACTACTGCCGGTTGCAGAAAGGCTGGCAACAGTTGCGCCTGAACAGAAACTTTGTGGGCTGCTGCCAGTAGGTGCTGCCGGAGGGGTACACGAAACATTTGCTACGCCATTTATAATTACATTATCAATGCCAAAAGACCCGCCTGCCGCTTCTGCATTCCATCCATAAAATCTAAAGGTAACGGCGGAAGACAATCCATCAAAAGTTGCACCTAAAGTAATTGTACTGCCATCTTCGGCAGATGAGCTGGCATCATCTACCTGGAAAATATTGGTTGCCACTACCGTTAAATCTGTATTTGCAGGATTAATACTTGCAGGTAAATTTGCTGCATATCCTCCAATGCTTGATCTTACGGAATATTGCCTCGTACCAGTTCCTGACCTTTGCATCCTGAATTCGATGGTATTGATATCAATAGAATATCCGGCCAGGGGTGTAATGGTAACCTGGTAATAATCGCTTAAATCTATATTTCCGGAAAATGTATTGCTTCCATGTGTTGCACCAGTAGACCAACCAGTAAAACTAAATCTTGTAGCCGCATTTGGATTGGGTGCTACACCGGCAGCAGAAAATGAACCAAAAGTAACTCCTGTTGCAGTTGGCGGAGGTGTAGGATCGGTTGTTCCACTACTTGTGGTTACATTAGCAAAGTCGTAAGTAACTCCAAAAGCCTGCCCATTACTCTCTTTACCTGCAAAAAGCAAGGCAAAAAATAACAAAATGGCAAATGATTCTACACCTAAAATCCGGTTGAAAAAAAGGTAAATATTTTTCATGTTTAATCAATAACTAATTCAGTGGTTTATGGGCAGGCAAGTGTATTCATAGCACGGAGATAAAAAGAAAAGCAAAGCTACATTATATTAAGACTTAAAAACTGCTTTTTGCACAGATTTAATATAATGTTAATAACAAATTCTATAAAAAGACGGTATTGTACTGTAAAAAGTGCACTGAACTGTAATAAACCCTGCATTTTTAGTGAAAAATTTGGCATAAAAGCAGTTGGCAGGCCAAAATTGCTCCTTGCATTTCTATTTTACCATAGAAAAAATATATGCATATAGTTTATTTGCCCATTTTGCATATTCTTTTTCGCTTGGGTGTAAGCCATCTGCTGCAACAAATTCAGGCCTGGAAGCATCGGCTCTTTGAGCATTTGTAATATTTATAAATTTGCAGCCTGCATTTTCAGTAATTTGTTTGCAGGTTTTATTGTAGTCATCTACTTCATAGGAAATTTTTTTAGTGTCTTTTTCTTTTGCAAATGGGGTTGTGCCCCAGTCGGGTATGCTGAGCACTATTACCTGCCCTGGTTTATTGCCACAGAGACCAATTGCCATTTGAATTAAATCGGTAAATTCCTGCTGATAATTTTCTACGCTTCTTCCCCTGTATTGATTATTTACACCAATTAACAAGGTTACCCAATCATAGTTTTTTAAAAAATGGGTTTGTTCCATTTGGGATAAAAGTTCATTGGTTGTCCAGCCTGTTTTGGCAATAATTTCCGGGGCCAAAAAATCAATGGCAGACTTACGCAATAATTGTATAAGCTGGTAGGGAAAGCTTTCGTACAACGAAACCTGCTCACCGATTGTATAGCTATCGCCTAAGGCTAAATAGGTAAATTGCATTTTTTACTTTTTCAATAGCTAAAATACATATTTATAAATTAGGATGGCCGATAGTAAATGGGCATCACCTTATCTTTGCGGCAATATTTAAGCAGTAACATTTTACCCTGCTCAAAAATGATATATTGTACAAGGGTGCGACGCCAATGAAGCAGAAGAATGTGATGGTGCCGGGCCAAAAAAAAAATTAAATATAAAAATTATAAAAAGATGGCAGCCAAAACAGACAATTTTAATAGCCCTGATTATTTTAATGTAGATGAACTGCTTACCGAAGAGCATAAACTGGTACGGGAAAGCGTACGCAATTACGTTAAAAAAGAAATTTCGCCCATTATTGAAGATTATGCACAGCGTGCAGAATTTCCGCAGCAAATTGTAAAGCAAATGGGTGAACTGGGTGTGTTTGGCCCCACAATTCCCGAGCAATATGGCGGCGGAGGGCTGGATTATATTAGTTACGGGCTTATGATGCAGGAGTTGGAGCGTGGCGATAGTGGTGTGCGTTCTACAGCAAGTGTGCAGGGCAGTTTGGTGATGTTTCCTATTTATCAATACGGCAGCGAAGAGCAGCGCAACAAATATTTACCCAAACTGGCAAGTGGCGAATGGCTGGGTTGCTTTGGGTTAACGGAGCCCAACCATGGCAGCGATCCGAGCAGTATGCTCACCAATATTAAAGATGCCGGCGATCATGTAATTTTAAATGGCGCCAAAATGTGGATTAGCAATGCCCCTTTTAGCCAGGTAGCCGTAGTGTGGGCAAAAGATGAAGCAGGCGATATAAGAGGCCTGGTTGTAGAAAGAGGTATGGAAGGTTTTAGTACGCCCACTACACATGGCAAATGGAGCCTGCGTGCAAGCGCAACAGGTGAGCTGGTTTTTGATAATGTAAAAGTGCCTAAAGAAAATATTTTTCCCAATGTAAAAGGTTTAAAAGGGCCGCTGGGTTGCTTAACAAAAGCCCGCTACGGCATTGCATGGGGCGCTGTGGGTGCGGCAATGGATTGCTACCATATTGCTTTGGAATATAGCAAGGAGCGCATACAATTTGGAAAACCCATTGGCGGGTTTCAATTGCAGCAAAAAAAACTGGCCGAAATGGTTACTGAAATTACCAAGGCACAATTACTCAACTGGCGATTGGGTGTGTTGATGAACGAAGGAAAAGTAACGCCGCAACAAGTGAGCATGGCTAAAAGAAATGCCTGCGAAATTGCCACCAACATTTGCAGGGATGCCCGCCAAATGCTGGGCGGAATGGGCATTACTGGCGAATACCCGGTGATGCGCCACATGATGAATCTGGAGAGTGTGATTACTTACGAAGGCACACACGATATTCATTTGCTGATAACGGGGATGGATGTAACGGGGATGAATGCGTTTAAGTAATTGACAATGTATAATGAATGATGTATAATGAAGGATGCCTAAATGTTACTTTATGAAAGAAGGAAATTTGATTGAGGTTAAGAGTTTTGAATTTGCGGTAAGAATTGTGCGGCTTTATAAATATTTGATAGAAAGTATGAGGGAATTTGTATTGAGTAAGCAGGTATTAAGATCTGGTACTTCAATTGGTGCTAAAGGAAACACAAGAAACAGGATATTGGCTAAGGCTTATGAAAGAATCAGATTTTCTTACCTTGGCTGTGTTCAATAGCATACATCCAAATCTCATTGAAATTATTAAAATACGCACATCAATTTTTAAAACCAGCAGAAACAAAATATCAGAAATTCAATAACAACACCTATAAAAAATTATACATTATACATTCTCAATAATATATTTTATGAACATTTCAGTTATCGGCGCCGGCACCATGGGAAACGGCATTGCACATGTATTTGCCCAAGCAGGTTTTAAAGTGAACCTTATTGATGTAAATGAGGTGCAAATGCAAAAAGCATTAACAACCATTGACAAAAATTTAGACAGGCAGATTGCAAAAGGAAGTTTAACTGCGGAACAAAAAACTGCAACACTTGCTAATATCACTACAGTAAATTCAATTGCTGATGGTGTAAAAAATGCAGGCTTAGTTATAGAAGCAGCCACAGAAAATACTGAGTTGAAATTGCAAATTTTTAAAAAAATAGATGAACATGCGCCGCAGGAATGCATACTGGCAACCAATACATCATCAATTTCAATTACTAAAATTGCGGCCGTTACAAAAAGGCCCGGATTAGTAATAGGAATGCATTTTATGAACCCGGTACCTGTAATGAAGCTGGTGGAGATTATTAACGGCTATGCCACTACAAAAGAAGTGAGTGATATAATTGCTGGCCTAAGTAAGCAACTGGGCAAAATACCCTGTGTGGTAAACGATTACCCCGGCTTTATTGCAAACAGAATTTTAATGCCGATGATTAACGAAGCCATTTACAGCTTATACGAAGGCGTAGCTGGTGTGGAAGAAATTGATACCGTGATGAAGTTGGGAATGGCACACCCAATGGGGCCATTACAGTTAGCAGATTTTATTGGCCTGGATGTATGCTATAGTATTTTAAAAGTATTGCAGGAAGGTTTTGGCAACCCAAAATATGCACCCTGCCCATTATTGGTAAATATGGTACTGGCTGGTAAACTGGGTGCAAAAAGCGGCGAAGGTTTTTATAAATATAAAGCCGGAAGTAAAGAGTGGGTAGTGAGCGAAAGTTTTAAAAAGTAGGCTTACCTATTTTAACTAATTTTCCCTGGTTTTAAACGGGCTAAATATATAAACTTGCAGCATTACTTTAATATTTCTAATTTTTGTGTAGTAAAAATTGTATAGTCAACTCATGTTCACGGTAAATTAGCTAAAAATGTTGCTTTTATAAAGTTTTCATTTCCTTCTAAAACCTGTAATCAGGCTACTTGCGTAATTTTCCCATCACTTTTTTAGGGTACTTACGCTTTAATTTGGGGTGATTTATAATTTTTTATCTTATTTCAGCGTTATAAAATCGTATTCTTACTAATCCAAAAAATAATACATTTGCTTAACTTATTATGAAACAAGAAAATTCAGATCCTATTCAGGTAATTATTGCCGATGACCATGTATTGTACAGGGCCGGTGTAAAAACGGCGCTCAGTACTAAAAAAGACTTAAAAATTATTGCAGAAGCCGATAATGGAATGCACCTGCTTACGCTTTTAAAAACAACAGTTGCCGACGTTATTTTATTGGATATTGAAATGCCCATAATGACGGGAATTAATGTGTTGCCCGAAATTAAAAAACTGTATCCCGGCATTAAAATTATTATGCTTACCATGATGGATAACCACAGTATGGTAACTCAATTGATGGAACTGGGCGCCAACAGCTATTTAACCAAAGACAGTGATAGTGAAGTGATTTATGAAGCAATAAAAACCTGTATGGAACAGGAATATTTTTTTAACGATATAACCAATAAAGCGCTCTTAACAAACTTAAAGCAAAAAAATAATGCTCCCCCGCCGCATTTAGCCGCTGCCGAAGTAGTGCTCAATGAAAAGGAAACCACTATTTTACGCCTCATGTGCGAAGAAAAAAGCACCAAAGAAATTGCAGATATCGTTGACTTGAGCCCAAGGACGGTAGAATCCATACGGGATAAACTAAAAGTAAAAACCGGCGCTAAAAGTACGGCAGGTTTAATAATGTACGCCGTTAAGCATAAAATAATTGAGGAAATGTAACCCCATTTTTATCCAAACAAATCCCCGTTTTAAATGGGGATTTTTAGTGTAGCTCATGACGTATTATAATTACAATGGAGTTTTATTTGAAGAAAACACGCCGGTAGCGGGTGTAAATAGCAGGGCGCTACGCTATGGCGATGGGCTATTTGAAACTATAAAATACAGTGAGGGCGAACTTTTGCTGGAGCATGAGCATTTTGCCAGGCTATGGAAAGGGATGAAAAAAATGTATTTTGACATACCCAAACATTTTACCCCGGATAAATTAAAAGAAGAAATTTCAAAAACCCTTCAAAAAAATAAGCATATCGGTGCCAGGATACGTATGGCCATTTTACGGGGCGATGGCGGAATGTTTGATCCCAAAAGCCATGTACCGGAATATTTAATTCAAAGCTGGCAATTGCCGCCGCATATTGAAATGCTCAACAGCATTGGCCTTAACCTTTGTGTTTACAAAGCTGCTTATAAAGCCTGCGACAGTTATTGTAACATTAAGCACAATAATTACCTGCCTTATTGCATGGCTGCCCTTTATGCAAAAGAAAAGCATTGTGCCGATGCGCTGTTGCTTAACGACAAAGGGAGGATTGCCGATAGCAGTATTGCCAATGTGTACCTTATTAAAGGAGAAAATATTATTACCCCTGCATTAGCCGAAGGCTGCATAGAAGGTGTAATGAGAAATTTTCTTATGAAAAAACTTCCGGGCCTGGGGTTTTCTATAAAGGAGGGCGAAGTTACCGAAGAAATGCTGCTGCAGGCCGATGAAGTATTTTTGAGCAATTCAATTTTTAATATAAGATGGGTAGGCCAGGTAGGCCACAAGTATTTTACTCCAAATAAAGTAATAGAAATTGTAGATGCGCTGCACCTTGCATTTCCTAAAATTTTTCATAGGGATTAAACAAATAAATCACCGGTATTTACAGCAGTGCCTGTTGTTTCGGCAAATACCTGCATGAGTTTTACTACGGCTTTTTTGCCTTCTTCACCCAAGTAACTGGTAAAGTGGTTTACATAAAGCTCTATATGTTTACGCATAACTGCTTCGCTCATTTCTTGTGCATTAATAGTAACATAACCCGATAACTGCGGATAGGCCGCAAAAGACAACGCAATACTTTTTTGTATAAGGGCTTCTGTTTGTTTTTGAATTTCTGCAGGAAGTTTTTTATCTATTACAATGCCGCCAAGAGGAATGGCAGTGCCAATGGTTTTTTCCCAATAATCGCCCAGGTCAATTATTTTAGTTAACCCTTTTGCCACGTAAGTAAAGCGGTTTTCATGAATAATTACGCCAAGGCCATTGCCTTGCAAAACAAAATTTTCTATCTCATCATACCGCATAAACTCTTTATGCTTTGCTTCAGGAAAAGCCAAAGAAAATAAAAGATGTGCCGTGGTATTTTTCCCCGGTATGGCAATTCTATGATTGGCCACATCATTTACCGAAATATTATTTAACGCAATTAGCAATGGCCCTACCCCACTACCTAATGCGCTGCCGCTATTCAATAATTTATATTTACTGGCTACCAATGGCAGTACGCCGTAACTCAGTTTGGTAACTGGTAGTTTGCCCAGCAAGGCCCAATTGTTTAGGGTTTGCACATCTTCCAATACGGGTTCAAAATGTAAATTTCCCGTATCCATTTTTTTATTGACCAGTGCATCAAATATAAAAGTATCATTGGGGCAGGGTGAAAACCCGATTTTTAAAATAATCTTTTCTCTCATTAATACTATACAATTTTTAAAATATCTTCCAGGCTATTACAAAGGTTATCTATTGCTTCTTCCATCTTCCATTTTGATTTATCTCTTTCGCCCACATAATTGCTGATGCCCCTTATTTGTAAAAATGGTATTTCTTTTTGCAGGCATACATAGTGAAATGCAGCGCCTTCCATTGTTTCCAAATGGGCATTATATTTTTGCCGTACCAACTGATTATAGTTTTTTTCAGAAATAATTAAATTTATTGTTGCTGCATTTACTTTTTGCAGTGATAATAATTGGAGTATGGGATGGTAGTTTTCTAAATAACCATTTTTATAGGGAAAATCATTTTCGCCGGCAAGGCCCATTTCAAAAACGGATGATAAAGTACCATTGTGTAATAACCCCAAATCTGCAAAACAATCTTTTGCCACTGCAACCGTTTGGCCCAATTGTAAATTACCAGTAAAACTTCCGGCAATACCCGCCTGTATCACTATATCATAAGCTGCATTTATTTTTTGGCTTAGTGCAAATGCAGTATTGGTGGCGCCTACACCATGTATAAATATTTCTGCTCCACTGTTTTTTTTAACAAACGGAAAAATTTCTAATTCGGTTGCAGCGGTTACCAGTACTTTCATAAGGCAAATTTCGGCTAACACAGTTATATTGTGCTTAACTTTGTAAAATTAGTTTATAAAAGGGTGGAAAATTATGGAACAAATTGCCGTTTTTAGAAAAGAAAGTTTTAATGCAGCGCACCGGCTGTACAACCCTGTATGGAGCAATGAAGAAAACAATAAAGTTTTTGGCAAATGCAGCAACCCCAATTACCACGGGCACAATTACGAACTTATTGTAAAATTAGTAGGTACCGTGAACCCCAAAACAGGTTTTGTAATGGACATGAAGGAACTTAGCGATATTATACAAAGAGAAATAATTGAACGCTTCGACCATAAAAACCTAAATGTAGAATGCGTGGAGTTTAGAAATGTAAATCCTACGGCAGAAAATATTGCCATAGCTATATATAACCTGCTTCGGCCGCATATCCTTGCTTCGCTTCAAATTTCTGTTCGCCTATATGAAACCCCACGCAATTTTGTACAATACCCTGCTTAAAAAAATATTATGGCTTATAAAAAAACAGAGCATTACGATAGCCGTTCTACGGCTGCACTGGCAAAAGCATACCGAACAATAATAGCCGCATTGGGCGAAGACCCCAACCGGGAAGGTTTACAAAAAACCCCGGAGCGCATTGCAAAAGCCATGCAATATAATACGCAGGGTTATGCTATAGATGCAAAAGCAATTTTGGAATCTGCAAAATTTCATGAAGATGTAAGTGAAATGATTGTGGTAAAAGATATTGAACTATACAGTATGTGTGAACACCATTTGCTACCGTTTTTTGGCAAGGCTCATGTTGCCTACATCCCAAATGGTTATATTACCGGGCTAAGTAAAATTGCCCGTGTGGTAGATGTTTACAGCCGCCGCCTGCAGGTGCAGGAAAGGTTAACAACACAAATTTTGGAAGCCATCAAAACTTCTTTAAACCCATTGGGCGTTGCAGTAGTAATAGAAGCTTCTCATTTATGTATGATGATGAGGGGCGTGCAAAAACAAAATTCGGTTACTACAACTTCTGCATTTTTTGGGCAGTTTGAAAAAAATGAAACCCGTAGTGAATTTATGAAACTTATTAGTACCACGTTACATTAAAAGTAAAACTTCATGCCCGAAGTAATGATACAATTCCATGAGCCGCAAAAAGGGGCTTTTATACTTTTGGAAAATAAGGAAAAACAGGGGGAAATGGAATTTGCAATTTCTCCAGGGAACATTGATGGAACAAACCGTATGCCCCGGTTAATTATTCACCATACCGAAGTAAATCCAGAAAACGAAGGTAAAGGCTATGCCAAACTTATGTTTCAAAAAATGATTGCTTATGCAAGGGAAAATAATTTGAATGTTGTTCCACTTTGCCCTTATGTGCTTGCACAGCTAAAGCGTAACACTGAAAATTTCAAAGATATTTGGGTTGCCTGATTGCACATTTAAGAAAGTTGGCTGATTTATTTCTTTTCCGTTACGTTAAGGGTTAACTCGTCTAAAATTGGTTTTTCCAAACTTTGCATTTGTGGGTTTGATGTGCCAAACAAATCAAAAACTATTATTTCGTTTTGTCCTTTTTTTAACCAGCATCCGGGCAAAAACATGGTTTGGGTAGGTCCAATGTTCCAAAACCTTCCTAAACAATGGCCATTAACCCATACCAAACCTTTGTTCCATTTACGCATATCCAAATAAGTATCGGCATCGGCAGATGCAGTAAATGAACCTTTGTAAAATGAAGCTGCATTTGCATTTTGTGGGGAAAGCGCTTGCCATTGAACCGGAATATTTTTTTCTCCAAGCGTAATTGGATAATTATTCCAGCCCGATAATACCTTTTGGGTTTGCCCGTTATCTAAAATTACTTTACCATGAATGCCTTTACGGTCGTGAATATAGCGGCCGTAGTTTATCCTTCCTGTAGCTTCTACCAGTATTTCCAACAATGCTGCTTTTTCTCTTTGAGGGATTTCAATAGTGGAATCAGCTTTTATTCTATCTAAAGTGCCTATAAAAACTTTGTTGACATATACCAATGCATAGTCGTTTACATTTTTAAACCGCAATTTTGCTTTATTTCCTGCTTGTAATTTTGTTTGATAAAGTACTGCACCATAGGCCTGGTCCAGGTCTTCCATAAGCATTAACGTATCGTTTTGAACCGGTTTTGGAAGGTTTTTCCACAGAGGCGCTATTTGCGAAAACTGAAAATTTGAAATTTGTTGTGCAGGAAATGGCGCAGGAATATTGGGGATACTTTCGCCTTGCTGTAAATAATTAGAAAGCAGATTTCTAATGCTATGGAATTTTTCTGTTGCCTGGCCAGATTCATTTATGGGTGCATCGTAATCATAACTACTGGTTTGCGGAATAAAAGGCGGCGCATTGGCTCCATTGTATGTGCCAAATGTGGTGCCGCCGTGCGCCATATAAATACTGAAAGATGCTTTATGGTCGAGCATATATTTTAAATCTTTCAATACATTTTCAGATGAACCTTTGTGGTGAGGCTTGCCCCAACTGTCGAACCAGCCGGGATAATATTCGCTGCAAAACAACGGCCCTTTGGGTTCTACAGCACGTAAAGCTTTAAAACCACCTGCAGGGTCATCTCCAAAATTTACCGCTGCAAAAATATCGGGGCGCACATCATTCACCAATTGCCATGGACCATCGCAGGTAAACAAAGGAATGCTAAAGCCGGCTTCCAAAATATAATCTCTAATGATGCCGATGTAATCTTTATCTTTTCCGTAACTGCCGTATTCATTTTCAACCTGTACCATTAAAATATTTCCGCCATTGGTAATTTGCATAGGCACTAATTGCTTCCCCACTTCAAGCAAATATCTGCGGCAGGCATCAAGGTAGGGTTTATATTGTGTACGAATGGCCATATTTTTGTCTTTCAGCAACCACCAGGGCAGGCCGCCAAAATCCCACTCGGCACAGGAGTAAGGCCCGGGGCGAAGGATAACATACAAGCCTTCCTGTTGTGCAATTTTGCAAAACTCTGCCACATTTGCCTGGCCGCTCCAATCAAAAACTCCGGGTTGCTTTTCGGTAAAATTCCAAAACAAGTAGGCACATACGGTATTTAAACCCATGGCTTTTATCATTTGCAAACGGTGCCGCCAGTATTCTTTGGGGATGCGTGCATAATGCATTTCGCCACACCGGATAATATAAGGTTTGCCATTTAATAAAAAACTGGAATCACCTATGGTAAATGCTTGTTTATTGTTTTGGGCAAGAGAATTGAAACCCAAAAACATTGCAGCAATGAGAATAATTATCCGCTGTTTCATATTTTTAAGAATATTGAAATTATAAATTTAAAATTACCTGTGCAAAATGCTAAAAAAAGAAATACATTTTTTTGTATTTACCTAATAAAAGTAAAAACAAAAAACTATTTCAGCCAATCATTTTTTATAATAAAATTATTTTGCAGGTAAACCCGTTGTATTTAATGTTCATGGCCTTCCTCACCGGTATTATTAAGTTTTGCCATTACAAAAAATGCGCCTTTTACCACTATTTTGGCATCTTTGTGTATTTCTTTTAACAAAGTAATTTGGGTATACCCTACTTCTGAAGCGCCTTTTACAACAGGTATCATTTCAAAACTGCTGCTGCTTTCTCTATGATTTGTTTTGCTACTATCTGCTTCGTTTTTACTAATAGGATGTTGATGATCCACAGCCATAAAAATAAAATCCTGGCCCTGGAAGGTTACAATTCCTTCGGATGGAATAGCAGGTACATGGGCTTTTGTGAGGCTGATGATTGCGGTAACATTCATACCGTCTATTAATCCGTTTTTATTGCCTAAAACTTTTGCGTGAACAGCTATTGCTTTACTTTCTCCTTCAAAAGATGAGCCCAAAGAAAATATTTGAGCATCGTATTCTTTCCCCGGATTATTGGTAAGGGTAAAATGGATTATTTGATTTTCTTTTAATTGTGTAAGGTCCTTTTCATAAACAGATAAATCGAGGTGCAACTGGCTGTTGTCCACTATTTCCGCAACGGCTGTACTCACATCTACAAAGCTGCCCATTTTTACAGACACATTGCTCACTACTCCACTAATGGGACTTTTAATGGCCAATACCGAAATGAGTTTGCCCCTGGAAAGCCCTGAAGGATTAATACCCATTAATTGAATTTGCTGTGCCAATGTAGCTTTAAGGTTTCTAAGGGTTCTTAACTCTGTTTCTGCCGATTGTAAATTTTTTAAAGAACCTGCATTGCCTGCATTAAGTTCTTTTTGGCGTTTTACTTCAAGTTCAGCCAATTGTATTTTTGCGCTAACACTTAGATATTCACTTTGTGCTTGTATAAATTCCGGGTTGCCAATTGTGGCAATGGTTTGCCCTTTTGCCACTTTGCTGCCGGGCTGTACCAGCAACGATTTTACAACACCGCTGTACACAGAGTTTACACTGGCTTTATTTTGGTTCGGTACCCTTAAAGTTCCACTGGCTTTTAATGATGTGGTGAGTTCTTTATTTTCAATGCTCCCAATTTCCACGCCAATAGCTTTCATTTGCTCCCGGGTAAGTGATGTTGTGCCTGGTTTTACAGGCTCGTCAATATGCGCTTCTTCCTTTCCTGATTCATCCTGGGCTTCATTGTTTTGCCTGCAGGATGCAAAAAACATAAGTATGGAAAAACTGAACAGTACTATATAAAATGGTTTCATCTCCTAAATTTTATTTGTTGATATAATAGTTATACTGAATTACGGATTGGTTATATGCGTTTAAACTTTCCAGATAATTTTTTTGTATTTCAATAGCCTGGGCTAGAAATTGAGATAAATCGGCAAAGCTAATTTCACCTGACCTGTAAGCAAGTGAAGCTGCCTTAATGATTTCATTTGCCTGCCTTAAACCCGGATTTTCGTAAAAGGAAAGCAGGCTGAGGTTTTTTTCTACTTCCTGTTGCAATTGTTTTTCCTGGAAAAAGAGAACCTGGCTTTCGAATTCGTATTGCTTTTGCTGAAATGCCATTTCTGCATTAGCTACTTTTACTTTGTTTTGAGCAGCCTTAACAGCAAATAATGGGAAAGCTGCTGTAAAGGAAAACCCGCTGAACGGGTTTTTTGCGCCCCATAATTTCTGCGAAAAAAACCTGCCGGAAAATTCGGGCCTGTTTTCATTTTTTGCCACAGTTATCCCGGCATTGGCAATTGCAATGTTCTGCGCTTGCTGTGCCAAAACCGGGTGTATGCTGCTCTCGGATATTGAAAGAAATTCAATTTTTTCTAAAGGTAATTGCAGGGGCAATATTAATTCGTCTACGTGCAGCAATAGTTTTAATTCCTGTTGCTGTATAAGCATTTCCTTATCCAACTGTTGCAAAAGGGCTTGCAATTCTTTCATTTTTACATTGGCCGAAATACTGTCTAAGCCGGGACTGTTGCCGGTTTTAACTTTAAGTATAGCGGCAACCCTTAGCGAGGTATAAATACTATCCAGGCGCCAAAACAATTGTTGCTTATCCTGCAAAAACCATAGCTGGTAATAGGCTTTGTGCACCAATTTTTTTATATCTGCTTCTATAACCGCATTGCCAAGCTGGTAATAATTTAGCTGTTGCTGGTAAAGGTTTTTTTGTGCTTTATACAGGCCCGGCCATGATACAGATTGTGAAACACCTATTTTTAATATCCCTGTTTTATCGCCTGGTTGAAAATCTTCGTTCTCTGCAAAAAAACCTGTTTTAGGCAACATATTTGCCGTTTTAATTTGCGCCCTGTTTTTATTGAGCTGAAGGTTATTTATTTCGTACCTGCTATTTTTTTTGGCCATTATCATTGCTTCATCTTTGCTAACTCTTTTGCTAGGTTGCTGTTGTGCCTGAAGCGAATTTGCAAACAACATTAATAAGGCAGTTGTACTAATTGCAGTAGCAGATTTCAAATTAATTTTGCTTTTACCGGAGAACATTAAGTAAAGCAAAGGCAATACCACAAGTGTAAGAAATGTAGCCGACAACAAACCGCCAATTACAACAGTAGCCAGCGGTTTTTGAACTTCTGCTCCTGCCCCAGTTGAAAAAGCCATAGGAATAAAACCAAGGGAAGCAACAGTAGCCGTCATGAGTACAGGGCGAAGGCGGGATTTTGTTCCTTCAATTACTCTTTGCAAAATATCCTTAATACCATCTTTTTCCAATTGGTTAAAAGTGCTGATTAATACAATGCCATTTAAAACCGCTACGCCAAAAAGGGCAATAAACCCTACGCCTGCCGAAATACTAAAAGGCATACCTCTCAATAATAATGCAAATACACCTCCAATGGCGCTCATGGGAATTGCGGTAAAAATCAACAAAGTTTCTTTTACAGAACTAAAAGTGAAAAATAATAATATAAAAATTAAAGCCAATGCAACCGGAAAAGCAATTTGTAACCTTGCTGATGCTTCCCTTAAGTTTTCAAAAGTGCCGCCGTAGGAAAAATAATAACCAGTAGGCAATAATTTTGCTTTAGTTAATTTATCCTGAATTTCTTTTACTACACTTGAAACATCCCTGTTTTTTACATTAAAACCTATCACTACTCTTCTCTTGCCTTCTTCCCTGCTTATTTGAGCAGGCCCTTCCTGGAAACGGATATTGGCCACCTGCGAAAGCGGAACCTGGTTGTTATCGTTGGTGGCAATAAATAAATTGCTTACATCATCAATCGATGTTCTGCTGGCGCTGTCTAATCTTACCACCAAATCAAATTTTCTTTCATTCTCATAAATTACGCCTGCGGCTTCTCCGGCAAATGCGGTGCTTATAGTGTGATTGATATCTTCAATATTCAATCCGTAACCTGCAATCTTTGCCCTGTCGTATTGAACGGTAATTTGAGGGAGCCCGTTTGTTTTTTCAACCTGTGGTTCCGAAATTCCTTTTACCGAATGAATGATTTTGGCAACTTTTGGAGCCAACTGTGCCAGCGTATCTGTATTTTCTCCAAATATTTTTACGGCAACATCCTGCCTTACACCGGTCATGAGTTCGTTGAAGCGCATTTGTATGGGTTGCGATGCTTCAAAAAATACTCCAGGGATTACTTCAAGCTTTTCCAGCATTAATGCTGCCAGTTTGTTATAATCATTGGTTGTTTTCCATTCGTTTTTGGGCTTTAATACTACTATGAGGTCTGATGCTTCAGGTGGCATTGGGTCTGTAGGTACTTCGGCGCTTCCCGTTTTGCCTACAAGCATTTTTACTTCGGGAAAAGATTTTATTATGCGGCTGGCCTGCATAGATGTTTCTACACTTTGAGTTAATGATGTTCCCTGCGGAAGGATGCAGTGAAAAGCATAGTCGCCTTCCTGCAATTGGGGAATAAATTCACCACCCATCCTGGAAAAGATTAATGCGGCAATGGCTAATAAAATAATAGCAAATGATACAACGATGTATTTCATTTTCAATGACCAATGTAGTAATGGCAGGTACATTTTTTGAATATATGCCATCACTTTGTCAGAAATATTATTCTTTTGTATTGGTTTTTTAGATAAGAACAATGCAGACATCATGGGAATGTAAGTAAGAGAAAGTATTAATGCCCCAATAATAGCAAAACTCACCGTTTGCGCCATTGGCCTGAACATTTTACCTTCAATACCTTGCAGCGAAAGAATAGGCAGATAAACGATGAGAATGATTATTTGGCCAAAAACAGCAGCATTCATCATTTTTTTGGCGCTGCCTTCTACTGCTGCATCCATTTGCTGCTGTGTGTATTTACCAGAAATATTTTTAATGGCTAAGTAATGTAAGGTAGCTTCCACTACAATAACGGCTCCATCTACTATAAGCCCAAAATCAATAGCGCCAAGGCTCATAAGGTTTGCACTTACGCCAAAAAGCCGCATCATGCCCAATGCAAAAAGCATGGAAAGCGGAATTGCAGACGCTACAATCAATCCTGCCCGGAGGTTGCCCAGGAAAATGATCAATACAAAAATTACAATTAATGCAGCTTCCAGCAGGTTTGTTTTTACGGTATTAATAGCACGGCTTACCAGGTTAGTACGGTCAAGGAAGGGTTCAATTTCCACGTCATCCGGCAATATTTTTTTAATATTTTCAATTTTAGCCTTTACATTTTTAATTACTTCGTCGCTGTTTGCCCCTTTTAGCATCATCACCATTCCTCCCACTACTTCCTTTTCTCCGTTATAAGTTACCGAGCCATATCTAACCGCATGGCCAAAATTAACTTCGGCAACATCTCTTATCAATACGGGAATATTGTTTACCTTTTTTATGGTAGTATTGTTGATGTCATCCATGGAACCCATGAGGCCAATACCCCGTATAAAATAGGCGTTGGGTTTTTTATCAATATATGCGCCGCCGGTATTTTCATTATTTTTTTGCAGCGCCAAAAAAATTTCGGCAATAGTGGTATTCATGGCTTTTAGCCTATTGGGGTTTACAGAAACCTCGTATTGCTTTAGCAGGCCGCCGAAGCTGTTTACTTCAGCAACTCCCGGTGTGCCGTAAAGTTGCCGGGTTACTATCCAGTCCTGCATGGTGCGTAAATCCATTGCAGAGTATTTTTGCTCCGCTCCTTTTTTGGGATGAATAACGTACTGATAAATTTCGCCTAAGCCCGTACTAACCGGCGCCAGCTCAGGTGTACCAAAGCTTTTAGGGATTTTATCTTCGGCCTCTTTTAATTTTTCGTTGATTAACTGACGGGCAAAATAAATGTTCACATCGTCGTTAAATACAACGGTAATTACCGAAAGGCCAAACCTGGAAATGGAACGCAATTCTTCCAGGCCTGGAAGGTTGGCAAGGCTTTGTTCTATAGGATAGGTTACGAGTTGCTCCGTTTCCTGTGCGGCAAGTGTTGGGGTAATAGTAATCACCTGCACCTGGTTATTGGTAATATCCGGCACGGCATCTACCGGAATTTTATTTGCACTCCAAATCCCCCAAATGATGAGCGCAATGGTCATTAACCCAATAATGAGCTTTTGCCGGATACTAAATTGAATAATTTTATTGAGCATATTTCTTTTTCTAATTGATGGCCGATCTTTTAATTTCCACAGCTACCTGTAGCTTATTGGATTTTATATACTTGCTAAAGTTGTTCGGTTAATATTTTTTGGATACTTTTCCTTTTCTGAAAACGAAAATTGAAATTTGTGTGCATTATTTATAAATGCAGCACATTAAACTGGGAGAAACCAATTAAGATAACCTGGGAGGTTGCCAGATAGCAGGAGAAATACTTGACTTAATACTAAAATTAATTAGTGGGTATTTATTAAAGCGCCAGTTAAACTTATGCGCCTGAAATTTGAAAAATGTTGCAGGAACAATTGAAACAGCACAACAGGAACAGGAGCAAAAAGGGGAACAGGCTTCAACGCCGTGGTTGTGGTTTTGATGGTCTGCTGAGGAAGATATTTTTTGCTCCGGATAGCTATTACATTCCATGCTGTCGCCACAGGGCATGCAGGAAATAAAGAGCATAAAGAAACTAAATAAGAGAAAAAATATTTTCACGCCGTAAAGATAAATATAAAATCAGGGTTTTAATAATGGAAGATTGCCACAAGGTTGCAATACTTTTAAACCATTACTTTTCTTTCATTTTGCCATTTTTGAAGCGTTCACTTGCCGTTTGGTAATAAGAGATGGTTTGGGTAGCTAATTCCTTGTTTTGGGTTTTTAGTTCCGTTAATTTATTCTCTTTTGCTGAATAGATAAATTGCTTTACTCTTTTTCGGTCATCCAATTGGGTGAAAATATTATTACTGAGCATTCCCAAAGTCCTGTAGTTACCAATAAAAGCCTTCTCATTTCCGGGCTTTAGCTGGTTTAAGTCTTCGCCGTAAAAAGAACTATTATAGTTCCAGTTTAAATAACCAAATAAAGTGGGCATAAGATCAATTTGAGAAGCCAGGGTTTTGATAAATTGTGGAGGAACAGGAAGGTTGTAAATAAGAGCAGGTATATGGTGCTTGTCAATATTTATTTCCCATTTGCCGGCACTGCTTGCACAATGATCTGCTACAATTACAAATACAGTATTATTAAACCAGGGTTGCGTTTTTGCACGGGCAATATATTTACCCAAAGCATAGTCGGTGTATTTAACTGCTGCATTTCTTGTACCCTGTACTAAATCAATTTTTTCTGAAGGAAATGTATAGGGTTTATGATTAGAAGTTGTCATGATAAACTGAAAAAAAGATTTCCCGCTTTTATGGCAGCTATCCGCATATTTTAATGATTGATTATAAGCATCTTCATCACTAATGCCCCAGGCGTTTTCAAAACTTACTTCATTGTTGGGTATATTATACCGGTGTGTGGGTAGTTTTTCGGTAAGTGGGTTGTTGCGGTTTCTGTCAACAATAGTAAAACCCTGGCCGCTAAAAAAATTATTCATATTATCAAAGTAGCCATCGCCACCATAGATAAAATAAAGCTGGTAATTTTTTTGCTTTAGCACCGTGGCTATAGAAAAGAGCCCTTTGTTTGCGGGCCTCCTCACAATGCTATTTCCGGGTGTTGGCGGAACACAAAGTGTGAGTGCTTCCATGCCCCTTACCGTTCTTGTGCCTGTTGCATACATATTGGTAAAAAACAAGCTACTGTTTTCAAGGCTGTCAAAATTAGGTGTAAGCTGATTTTTATTGCCAAAATATTTTAAAAAATCTGCGCTAAAACTTTCTATAGTAATAAGAATAATATTGGGATTGTAAGCATTTGATCCAACTGTATTTCGGGTAATATTATTCCACTCTAATGAAGTGTAGTTTTGATTTTTTTGTAAAATTCCTTTTTTAATTCTAGCATAGGCAACGCTATCATTTATGGTAGGATAAAAATTTTTATAATCCAGTTCGTTGGCCCTAAAGGCTGCAAAAAAAGAAAAAACGCCGTTCTTGCCAATTTCATTTAGCGCAAGGTTATTACCGGTTTCTGCCTGCTTGTTTTCTAAAAAAAGTAATAGCAAAAAATTTATTGCCAGTAAAGGGATTGTATAAGCAGCCCGTAACCGTAAAGGGGTTTTGTCAGAAAAAGTATTGTTAAAAATTCTGAATTTTTTAAAAGCAATTAAGGTGAATACAATTAAAATCAATAAAATAAAAATGATTAATGGAATGGGATAAGACTGGTTGATGTTTTCTAATACTTCATAAGTGTAAACCAGATAATCCACAGCTATAAAATTAAACCTTACGCCAAACTCGTCCCAAAACGGGAATTCGGCGGCTATACTAAAAAAAATAATAAAGAGCGCTAAAGCCAGGTAGCTAAAGTTGAAAACCCTATCAAATAATGAACCTATCCATTTTTTGGGAAGCAGCAATAAATATAAAGCATATAAAAAAAGGAAACATAAGCCTGCAGTAAAGTCAAAAGCAAAACCCAAACAAAATGACTTAAGAATTTGCAGGAAGTTGAAATCTATATTTTTAAAAAACCAAATAAAATAAATAACCCTTAGAAAAAAAGACAAAAATAGATACAGGCCAAGCGTTGCAAATAATGCCGAAAAACGTCCGGAGAATAATTTACTTAGGATTTGGGCATTGTTAGTGTTTTTGATGAATACTTTCATTTACTTAAAAATTGCCCATCAAATTAGAGATTATTTGTGAAAGGGAAAAGATTAATTTTATGGTTATTTCAAATTTGATTTGTATTCTATTTTTTTGAATTAAACTATAACCCACTAAGGGGCAGGCAAAATCACCTGATGCCTAAAAAAAAATCCACCAAAAAGTTGGAATAAAATGCCATCCGGCGGAGAGAGAGGGATTCGAACCCCCGGATCCCGACACAGTGTCGGGATCAACGGTTTTCAATTCCTTTTAAATAGTGAAGTACAATATTCTTTTCGCTATTAATTACAGCTACCAGGCTTTTTAATGGATATTTTTTATAGCGTTTTTCGGCGCTTAGCGCTTCTTTTTTTGTGGTAAAGGATATTATACAAACCAGTTTCCATGGCATTTTTTTTGAGGTATACTTACTCAAACCATTATTATGGAAAATTAGCCGAAGCGAAGGGTTTTCAGAGTATCCTTTGTAATAGCTGCTGTCAACATCGCTTTGCAATATGTAAACATAAAATACCATTAAAATAGTTTGAAATAAAAACCCCAAAATCATTACGATTTCGGGTTTCTTAAATTGTTTTAAAATGCCATCCAGCGGAGAGAGAGGGATTCGAACCCCCGGATCCCGACACAGTGTCGGGATCAACGGTTTTCAATTCCTTTTAAATAGTGAGGTACAATATTCTTTTCGCTATTAATTACAGCTACCAGGCTTTTTAATGGATATTTTTTATAGCGTTTTTCGGCGCTTAACGCTTCTTTTTTGTGGTAAAAGATATTATACAAACCAGTTTCCATGGCATTTTTTTTGAGGTATACTTACTCAAACCATTATTATGGAAAATTAGCCGAAGCGAAGGGTTTTCAGAGTATCCTTTGTAATAGCTGCTGTCAACATCGCTTTGCAATATGTAAACATAAAATGCCATTAAAATAGTTTGAAATAAAAAACCCAAAATCATTACGATTTCGGGTTTCTTAAATTGTTTTAAAATGCCATCCAGCGGAGAGAGAGGGATTCGAACCCCCGGATCCCGACACAGTGTCGGGATCAACGGTTTTCAATTCCTTTTAAATAGTGAGGTACAATATTCTTTTCGCTATTAATTACAGCTACCAGGCTTTTTAATGGATATTTTTTATAGCGTTTTTCGGCGCTTAGCGCTTCTTTTTTTGTGGTAAAAGATATTATACAAACCAGTTTCCATGGCATTTTTTTTGAGGTATACTTACTCAAACCATTATTATGGAAAATTAGCCGAAGCGAAGGGTTTTCAGAGTATCCTTTGTAATAGCTGCTGTCAACATCGCTTTGCAATATGTAAACATAAAATGCCATTAAAATAGTTTGAAATAAAAAACCCAAAATCATTACGATTTCGGGTTTCTTAAATTGTTTTAAAATGCCATCCAGCGGAGAGAGAGGGATTCGAACCCCCGGAGGCTTTCACCTCAACGGTTTTCAAGACCGCCGCATTCGACCGCTCTGCCATCTCTCCGCCGCAAAAGTAAGGTTTGAAAGTTTTTCTACAAAACCTTTTTCATTTTCTGTTATAAAAATATTATTCTTTCTGTAAATATATGGCCCGTTGCCTCATCTCTTATATGTAATAGATAAATTCCGGGCTGTATGGTATTGGTTCGTTTAATTTGCAGTTGGTTGCCCGCTGCAGCCGTATATTTCTGTTCTGTAACCATGCGGCCTGTGGCATCAAAGCATTTAATGGCATAACTGCGGTTTTCTTTTATATTAAAGCTAATATTGATAAAATCTTTGGCTGGGTTGGGGTATACAAATATTTCCCTTTGCTGCTCAGTGGCCAGTGATACTATGTTACTATAGCTAAACCTGCCATCTAAATCTACCATTTTAAGGCGGTAAAAATTCCTTCCTGCAAGCGGCGATTTATCTTTAAAAGTGTAACTCAATAGCTGGTTGGAGTTGCCAATTGCAGCAACCCTTCCTACGGGCTGGTAAGCACCAATTGAATTTTTTCTTTCAATAATAAAATGCAACAGGTTTGTTTCCGAAAGCGTTTTCCAATATAAATTATTTATGCTGCTTTCTCTTCTTCCGGTAAATGATGCCAGCTTTAATGGTAGTATCATATAGCAATCTCCTACAAGGTTATACGTGTAGGTACGTTCAATACACCCATTGTTTATAGAAAGGTAGCAAACATAAATTCCAGTATCACCAATCATCACCTGGGGAATATTAATATGGTTGGCAATACCTAAAAAAGTACTGTCTATTGCATCAATAGTTTGTTTTTTATACCATCGGTAAGATGCGCCATAAATATAATCCACAGATAAAGTTGTAGGCTCCATCAGGCAGTTATTATTAGCCACAATTCCATTTAAAGCAAGTGGTAAAATACTGCCATCTCCAAGTGAAGCATTACCGCAGGCATCTACAACTCTTAGCCTTATTAATGAATACATATTGCCATTATTGATGGTAAACACAGGGCTTGCCTGCGGTGCCGTAATTATTGAAGGTATAGATGGAGTACTGCCTATTATTTCATACATAAATGGCCCAATACCATTATGTACTTGTGCCGAAATACTAAAACCTCCAATATCGCATTGAAAAGCCTGGCCGTTTGCCAGCGATGGGAATTGATAGGGATGAATGTTTACCGTATCAAAATAACTCCAGCCACAGAGGTTTTCACTGCTTCTGATAATATAAGTACCAGGTTCAAGGTCTGTGAATTCTACCTGTACTCCATTATTGCTTGTTGGTAAAATACCCGGCCAAAAATAGGTGCCGTTTCGGGCAATAATGGTACTACTGATGGATCCCATATTGGTAATTATAGAACCATGTATATCTCCAGAGCCATTTACCCATGATGCACCCGGGCATTTATTTTGTACGGTATAACTCCTGCTAAATTGCCCAAATGGTGCGGCCATTAATAATGTATCTGCTCCACCACAATTATCCGATACCACAATGGTATACATTAAACTATCCGGTAAGCCGGGGATACTGTCAATATAGGCACTACTGCTATTGTAGGTTGCAGTAAATAATGTAGTATGATCGGGGTTATATATTACTAAATGATAAGGCATGGTGGTTCCTGTAAAACTTAATTGAAAATTAGCATATCCCAAAGCACATGATTTGGAAGGGTAACCGGTTATTTCAATGGGTTGTTTAGGCTGGTAAAAGCATTTTTTTACAATGCTATCAAAGCAGGCATCTTTTACCGTTATACAATAATTACCATAAGTCAAATTGGCAAATACACCAGTAGTGTTGCAGGACATTAACACATTGGATGCATTATACAGGCAAAATGTAGGGTTGGTATAATTTTGAAGGTTGGTTACCCTTGCTGTAAAACGTGTACAGGTAAAATTGCTTGTATTTATTTCCCAATCTAATAAAGGCACAAGTTGATCTACACTTATGCAAGAGCGGAACAATGTATCGGGGCAATTATTTCTTACAGTTACACAATACTGGCCATAAGATAACCCGGTAAAAATGCCACTGGAGTCGCATGCAATAAGGCTATCTAAAGAATTATAGAGGCAATACTCTCCTACGCCATTGCTGCTAAATGCCGTTAAAGTAAAACTGTTACAAGTACGGTCTCTTACATCAAGAGCTAGGTCGTTGGTAATAACCGGTGCAGGAATGTTTTCGCAAACCGTTAATGTTGTATCCCGGCATTCATCATGCATGGTTACGCAATAATTACCAATAGGTATGCTGTCAAAAATTCCTGTTGCATTGCAGGTAATTAAAGTACCTACGCTATCATAAAGGCAAAATAAAGGGTTGTACACCGAATCGCCATTTACCGTAAGCGTTACCATATTACAAGTTAAATAATGTGTGGTAAAACCACCCAGTGTTGGCATAGGCTGTATGGCTTCAAAGCAACGTGTAATTGTGGTATCGGTACATGAATCTTTTATTTTGATACAATAATTTCCATACGGTAAGTCAGCAAAAACTCCAGTATTGTTGCAGGCCAGCAATGAGTCTGCAGGAGTATAGATACAATACTGGGGGTTATATATATTTAACTGGCCGGTAATAGTTGCCGTAAATGTAGAGCAGGCCAGGTTACTGATATCTACTGCCTGGTCAACAGACGATAATGGTGGCGAAGCAGTAAAGCACCTGATAAGGGTAGAATCAGTACATGAATCATAGGCCTGTATGCAATAAGTGCCATAGGGCAATAAATCAAATACGCCTGTGCTGTTGCAGCTTAGTAAATTATTGGCTGTATCATAAAGGCAAAAATTTGCGCCAAAAAAATTAACGATATTGGTTACCGAAGCAGTAAATGTACCACAGGTAAAATTGCTTAATGCTACTTGTTGCCCCAGGCTTGGATAAGAATTAAGATGAACCGTACCGTTTTTAATAATTCCACAATTGTCTTTTACAACAATATCAAAGGTACCGTCGGGAGGTAGTGTAAAGGTAAAATATGGAGTTGTTTGCCAGGTAGTATCTCCTGGAGCCAATACAACACCATAAGTAAAATTTTGGAGTTCGCCAGTTATATTATTGTTGCCCAAAATATCCCTTACGAGAATGTAGCCTGTTACTTCGGTGCATGAAGTCCGGGTAAAGGGATAGGCTTCAATCCACCACTCATAATTATTGATGGTAATTTGCCGGGTTTGAATACCTCCACAGGAATCTCTTAGTTCAATAGTGTAATTACCTGCAATAAGGTTGGTAAAATTACCAGTACTGTTAGTAGTGCCTACACCCATTGGAGAAGGGGCAACTATTGAAAATGAAAAAGGCGCCCGGCCATTGGCAATACTATCTAAAAAAATTGCCCCATTTGCTGCATTATCGCAGGTTACATCTTTTTTCCTGATGCTAAAGCGTGGATCGAGGTATGAGCCCGGAACAACAACACGTAAAATAGAATCGGTACAGTTGGTATTAATATCGGTTACATAAACGGTATAAGTACCGGCTGGCAAACCTGTAATTGAATCGGTGGTAGTATAGTTGGTATTAATAGTTCCGGAAACCTTGTACTTATAATCACCGCTGCCTCCCATCGCCCTTATTTTTATTGAGCCTGTAGCAGCACATCTCGATTCAAATGGCTTGCAGAAGGCTTGCAAAAGGGAGCAATCCTGGCTTAATGCGGTATTCCACAAAAAACCAAAACACAACATTGCAAGCAGTTGTTTGTAGAGTTTGTTCATAGTAGCTAATTGGATGAAACAAATAATTGCTTTCGGTTAGCATAAAAAGCAGGGGTAAATTGCCTATTATACGATATGCTAACGGTAGATGTAGGGGCTTTATTATAACCGGGTTAGGCAAAATTTAATTTGTAATAAAACAACTACAAGTTGGCCGAATAGCGGCTACATCCGGCTAATTTTAAAACCTGAAATTCCAGGTAACAGACGGAATTATGGGAAATATAGAAACTTGTTTTCCCTGTATTTTCAGGCTTCCGTTGTATGGGCTGCCGGTTTGGTCGAAATAGATGAAATAAGGGTTTTTTCTGCTATATATGTTATAAGCGCCAAAAACCCACTGCGATTGCCATTTGCGGTTTTTATTTTTAAGTGGAGTTAATATTGCCGCAAAATCCAGCCGGTGGTATGCTGGTAAACGGTATTGGTTTATTTTACTGTACTCCTGCGTTAAAATGCCATCATAAATATAAAAATTAACCGGTAGTGTAAATGCATTTCCGGTACCATAAACAAAAGTTGCCGAGAGCTTCCATTTTGCATTGAGTTCATACATGGCCACTACACTTAAGTCATGCCTCCTGTCAAATTTAGCCGGAAATTTTTGGCCATCATTTAGTTCCGGAAATTTTCTCCAGGTTTGGCTTAGGGTATAGCCTATCCATCCGGTGAGTTTGCCTTTTAATTTATTTACAAAAAACTCAGTGCCATAACTCCAACCCTTTCCAAAAGTAAAATCTTCTTCAGTATCTCTTAAAGTACTGGGTGTATAACCTTCTCTATATTCTATTTGGTTTTGCATTTGCTTATAATACAACTCTACAGAAGTTTCATAAGTGCCGTTTTTGAAATTTTTATATATGCCAGCAGCATATAACCAGGATATTTGTGGCTTTACCAAATAGGTACTGGGCACCCAAATATCTGTGGGTAAAGTAGTGCCTGCATTGCTCACCAGGTGAATAAATTGCAGGTTCCTTGTTACCGATGCTTTTAAGGATGTGGCTTCATTAAGGCTGTGCCTTAATGTAAACCTTGGTTCCAATCCAGTATAAGTTATAATTTTTTTGCCATTACCAAATACTGTACTGTCGGTGCGGTTACCATCATCATCTGTAGTATAAATTTTATAAGGCCCAATTTGTTGAAAAAAGCTATATCGCAAGCCCAGATGCACCCTTATTTTGGAGTTTATGTCCCAATCGTCCTGTACATATAATGCGGCTTCGTGTGCAAATTTTACCTGTGCATTTAAAGGATTAAATACTACCGAATCCTGCCTGCCACTTACTACCGAAGGGGTAAATTTATGATAAGTATAAAGGGCTCCAAATTTTAGCTTGTGGTTAGATGCCGGGTAAAAATCAAAATCGGTTTTGGCATTTATGTCCCTGATGCCCGAATTTAGTTTTACTTCAAAATCGTTTTGCGCTCCGGAAAATTTAAAATTATAATCGTTATAAACCAAAGTAGTATTGGCAAACAGTTTATTGTTGAAAACATGGTTCCAGCGCAGGGTTCCGGTAGCATTTCCCCAGGGTATATTTACTTTAAAACTTAGTTTTGCATTGCGAAAATCAAATACATCCCTTCCAAAATAACCGCTGATATAGAGCCTGTCTTTTTCGCTAAACTGGTAATTGAATTTAGCATTGAGATCGTAAAAATAATATCCCGATCCATAAAACTGGCTCTCTTTTTTTACAAATGGTTTTGCCAGTGCATCTACATAAGTGCGCCTTGCCGATAAAATAAATGACGATTTATTTTTTACTACAGGGCCTTGTATGGAAAAACGGCTGGCAACCAACCCTATGCCACCTTCTACCTGCAATTTTTGGTTATTGCCTTCCTTCATAGATATATCCAGCACACTGCTCAACCTTCCGCCATATTGGGCAGGCATACCGCCTTTAATTAGCGTTACATTTTTTATGGCATCGGCATTAAATATGGAAAAAAATCCAAAAAGGTGGCCGGTATTGTAAACTACGGCGTCATCCAATATAATTAAATTTTGATCTGCTCCGCCACCCCGTACATATATTCCTGCCGTGCCTTCACCTGCATTCCTTATGCCGGGCAGCAGTTGAATGGTTTTTAAAATATCTACCTCACCCAAAAAAGCAGGAATGGTTTTTAGTTGATCCACTGGCAAAGTAACCCTGCCCATTTGTGCGGATTTTACATTGCCCGATTTTTTGGATACTACCACTACTTCTTCGGTTAATGCCTTTACAGGATACAGGGAAATATTGATTGAGGTATCCCTGGTTAATGAAAAAGAAAAATTTTGGGCCTTATATCCTACATAAGAATAGTAAACCTCCTGCTTGCCTGCAGCAAAAGAAATAGAATAAAATCCGTAAGCATTTGTTGTGATGCCTTTTGATAAGCCCTTAACAGCAATAGTAGCACCTATTAATGATTCACCAGATATTGCATCTTTTACATAACCGCTAATGGTATGCTTTTGCGCATACAAAGCAGGAGCCTGCATGTAGCAAACAATAAAAAAAACAACAATTTTACGCATGCACATTATTTAAATGAATGCCGGAAAAACAGGAAATAAAAAAATAATTATTTGGCAGTAACCGAATCTTTAATTTCGCCGCAATGCAACATGCCGGCTTTGTATTTGGGATGTTTTTTTCCAAGGTAAGGATTCATTATTTCATCGGAATAGCTCAGCCAGTCTGCACCTTCGGTATCGTTAAAGGCCATTGGGCAGTGCTGCAAATACAATTTTTTTCCCTCGTAATTAATAGATTGGAAAAAGGCCGGGTACATAATTTGTGTTGCCATGCTAAAGTCCTTCCTCATTTCGGTAATGTCGGTTTGCTTTAATAAAGAAACAATATTGGATTGAATATCGGCAATACTTGCTTTAGCGGTTTCCACCACGGCGCCAGAATCGCTTTTCATTTCATCTGCATTTATTGAATCAAGCGCTTGTACAAAATCTGATGCATGCATTTTTACAGCAGCGGTATCGGCATTTACAAATGCATCTTTCATGGCAAGATAATGGTCAACCGCATTTTCAATACGCTTATTAAAATTGGGGGAATGTACCGATTGCTTAATGGGTTTTTCCGAAGTATCTACTTTTTTATCATCTTTTTTCTTGCCATAAAAAAAATACATACCCAGGGCAATTATTAATAACACAAGCAGTATCAAAAATCTTTTCATAATGTAAATATTTTTGCAAAAATATGACTTATTGCCCACTTGTAATTTTAGTGTATCAACAGGCTATTGAAACTTATATTTTATGGATATGTATTTTTTGTATTTATCTTTACGGATATAAAATTTTATATGGCTATTAGAATTTTTATTACCGGCGGAACCTTTGATAAAGAATATAATGAGTTAAATGGTGAATTGTTTTTTAAAGACACCCACATGAGCGATTTGCTGGAAATGGGCCGCAACCGGGTGGATGTGGAAATAAGAACACTTATGATGGTGGACAGCCTGGAAATGACGAATGAAGACAGGGAGTTAATTATTCACCAATGCAATAACTGTGAAGAAGACAATATTGTAATTACCCACGGCACCGATACTATGACCGAAACGGCAAAACTCCTGGCCAATAAGGTAAAAGATAAAACCATTATTCTTACCGGCGCTATGATCCCCATAAAATTTGGCAGTTCCGACGGTTTGTTTAATTTAGGGAGCGCACTTGCTTTTGCCCAAAGCCTTCCGCAAGGCGTTTATATTGCTATGAATGGCAGATTTTTTAATGCAGATAATGTAAGAAAAAACAAACAAACTGGCTTTTTTGAAGAAAGCAAATCTTAGCACGAAAAACTACAGTAACCTGCTTTTCAAATCTAAATTATTTTCTTTGGCTGTTTCCTGAGCTAAAGCATAGCCTGCATCTGCGTGCCTTATTACACCCATTCCCGGGTCGTTGCGCAGCACACGTTTTATTCTTTGCTCCGCATCTGCTGTTCCATCGGCAACAATTACCATACCTGCATGTATGCTGTAACCCATTCCTACGCCACCACCATGGTGTAATGATACCCAACTTGCTCCGCCTGCGGTATTTACCAAAGCATTTAAAACAGGCCAGTCGGCAACAGCATCGCTACCATCTAACATACTTTCCGTTTCCCGGTTGGGAGATGCAACAGAGCCCGTATCTAAATGATCTCGGCCTATTACTATTGGCGCTTTTACCTTACCGGTTTTTACCAGTTCATTAAAAGCCAATCCTGCTTTTTCTCTTTCGCCCTGGCCAAGCCAGCAAATTCTTGCAGGTAAACCCTGAAAAGCAATTTTTTCTTTTGCAAGTTTTAGCCAGCGCTGCATAGATTTATTTTGCGGAAACATTTCAGTAATTACTTTATCGGTAGCGGCAATATCTGCAGGGTCGCCACTTAAAGCGGCCCAGCGAAACGGGCCTTTGCCTTCGCAAAACAAGGGACGTATATATGCCGGTACAAACCCCGGAAAATCAAAGCAGCGCCCTTTGGGATAGGTTGCCCTGCTATTACTTTGCTCATACTCTTGTGCCCTGGCCCGTATATTATTTCCATAATCAAATGTAATGGCGCCTTTATCCATCAATTGCAACATCAGTTGTACATGCAGGTACATAGACTCGTAACTTAACCTTGTATATTCTTCTGGATTTTTCTCTCTTAGTACATTGGCTTCTTCATTGGTTAAAGTATGCGGCACATAACCTATTAATGGGTCGTGTGCACTGGTTTGATCGGTTAATGTATCCGGAACAATATTTCTTTCGATTAGTTTTTGCAAAAGAAAAACAGCATTACATAAAACGCCAATACTTTTGGCTATCCCTTTTTCTTTGTAATGCAATGCTGCATTAATGGCTTCATCAATATCGGTAAATTTTTCATCGAGGTATTTGGTTTCAATTCTTTTATCAATTCTCCATTCTTCCACTTCTGCAATTAACGCTACACCTTCATTCATGGTAATGGCAAGCGGCTGTGCGCCACCCATTCCGCCAAGCCCGGCGGTAACATTAAGGGTATGTTTCAGCGATCCACCAAATTGTTTATCGGCTGCGGCAGCATAGGTTTCATAAGTTCCCTGCACTATTCCCTGGCTGCCTATGTATATCCAGCTACCTGCCGTCATTTGGCCGTACATCATTAATCCTTTTTGCTCCAGCTCGGTAAAATGTTTCCAATTGGCCCAGTTAGGTACAAGCTGGCTATTGCTTAGTAATACCCTTGGTGCATCTTTATGCGTTTTTAAAATTCCTACAGGTTTACCGCTTTGTATCAGCAAGCTTTCATCATTTTCCAGGATTTTTAATGCTTTAATAATGTTATCTAAAGCTTCAAAATTACGGGCAGCTTTTCCCCTGCCGCCATAAACGATTAAATCTTCCGGCCTTTCGGCAACTGCAGGGTCAAGATTATTTAATAGCATACGCAGTGCGGCTTCTTGTATCCACCCTTTGCAATTTAAAGTATGTCCGGTAGGCGTTTTGTACTTTACCGGGTTGTATTGCTTTACCGAATTGTCCATAAAAGCGTTTTCGGCAAAATTAAGCAATTGACGGCCATTAATAATTCAATTTAAGCCATACATCAAGCTGTTACTAACTGTATGTATAAAAATGCTATATTTAAAGCTAAACCAAGTTGTATGTCAAAAAAATTGCTCGTTGCTTTATTTGCAGCATCATTATTATTTGCCTGTAACACAAAAAAAAACGAAAATCCCGAAGAAATGGTAAAATGGCCAGATGTAAAGCCGCCTGTTGCTGAAACAAAAGTACACTGGCGCACAATTCATGGAGATAGCGTATTGGATAATTATTACTGGATGTATGATTATTTTGGCAAAGGACCCGATAGCAGCAGCGTAGTAGATTATTTAAAAGCTGAAAATGCCTACCTGGATACCATGATGAGCGGTACCAAAAAATTGCAAGCCGATTTGTTTACCGAAATGAAAAGCAGGATTAAAGAAAAAGATGAAAATGTACCGGTATTTAAAAACGGGTATTATTATTATTACCGAACTGAAGAAGGAAAGCAATATTTTAAATACTGCCGCAAAAAAGGCAGCCTTGATGCAGCAGAAGAAGTTTTGCTTGATGTAGATAAAATGGCTGAAGGCCACGCTTATTTTTCCGCTGGCGGCTTTGATGTGAGTGAAGACAACAAACTGCTGGCTTACGGTGTAGATGATGTAAGCCGCAGGCAATACACAATTTATATAAAAAACCTGGAAACCGGGCAAATATTGCCTGATGTAGTTAAAGGTACCAGCGCCGACCCAACCTGGGCAAACGATAATAAAACATTTTTCTATACAAGTAACAACCCGGTAACCCTTTTGGGTGAAAAAGTAAAACGCCACACATTGGGCACAGATGCGGCTTCTGATGCAACGGTATATGATGAAAAAGATAAAACCAATTATATTGGAGTATCCAAAAGCAAAAACTACAAATATATTTATGTTTATTCGGGCGGCACTTTATCCTCCGAAATTTTTTATATTGATGCTTCGGTGCCTACTGCTCCATTTACCTCTTTTCAACCCAGGATAAAAGATGTGTTGTATGATATAACACCACTGGCAGACAGGTTTCTCATACGCACCAATAAAGATGCAAAAAATTTTAAACTCATGGAGTGCCCGCTTGATAAAACCGGCGTGGAAAACTGGAAAGATTATATACCTCACCGTACCGATGTACTACTGCAAGGCGTGGAAGAATTTAAAGATTTTATTGTAGTCAATGAACGCAAAGATGGACTGGTAAAATTTAGAGTAAAAAATTTAAAAGTCAATAGCGAATATTATATTGACTTTGGCGAAGCGGCATATGCGGCAAATTTTTCCGGTAATCCTGATTACAACTCCACTACTTTACGTTATGCGTATACATCACTTACTACGCCTGCTTCTGTGTATGATTATAATTTGGTAAGCAAAGATAAAAAGCTCATGAAGCAACAAGAAGTTGTGGGTGGGTACAATCCGCAGGATTATGTTTCGGAAAGGGTAATGGTTACTGCAAAAGATGGATCGAAAGTGCCTTTGTCAATTGTATATAAAAAAGGGTTTAAAAAAGATGGTACTTCTCCCCTGCTTTTATACGGTTATGGAAGTTATGGAGCAAGTATGGATGCCGGTTTTAGCAGTACAAGGCTTAGTTTATTGAACCGTGGCTTTGCTTTTGCTATTGCTCACATACGTGGAGGTCAGGAACTGGGCAGGCAATGGTACGAAGATGGAAAAATGCTAAAAAAGAAAAACAGCTTTACTGATTTTATTGACTGTGGTGAATATTTGGTGAAAGAAAAATATACTGGCAAAAATCATTTGTATGCAGAGGGCGGAAGCGCTGGCGGTTTATTAATGGGCGCTGTGGTAAATATGGCGCCTGATTTATGGCATGGCGTAATTGCCGAGGTTCCTTTTGTAGATGTGGTGAATACCATGCTGGATGAAAGCATACCGCTTACCACAAACGAGTTTGACGAATGGGGAAATCCTAAAAATAAGGAGGCTTACGATTATATTAAAAGCTACTCCCCTTATGAAAACATTGAAAAGAAAGCCTATCCCAATTTATTGGTAACAACAGGGCTGCATGATAGCCAGGTGCAATATTTTGAACCTGCAAAATGGGTGGCAAAGCTTAGAACAATGAAAACCGGCAATAATATTTTACTCTTGCATACCAATATGGACTTTGGCCACGGTGGCGCAAGCGGCAGGTTTGATTATTTGAAAGATATTGCGCTAAACTATGCGTTTTTATTTACACTGGAAGGGATTTCTAAATAATACAAAGCTGCTTAAAAAGAAAAGTCCTGTTATAAATGAACAGGGCTTTTTTTATTGCAAAAATCTAATTACTAATTTTACACACCCATTTCTTTTGCCAGTGCATTTAGTTTATCGTCCAGTAGTTTTTCGGTTTTATTAAAATCTGCTGCATTATGCAATGCTGTATTTACGCTAAAGTAAAATTTAATTTTTGGCTCGGTGCCACTCGGCCTTGCCGAAACCCTGGTTCCATCGGCCAGCACAAATTGCAACACATTGCTTTTGGGCAGGTCAAGCTTCCAGGTTTCACCGGTGCTTAGGTTTTTGCCTTGCTGTAATTCAAAGTCAAGCAATTGAACTACGTTGGCGCCAATAAAACTTTTAGGTGGGTTTTTCCGGTAATCTTCCATCATTTTGGCAATTTCTTTGGCGCCATCCATCCCTTTTTTTACAATATTTACCAGGCTTTCTTTATAAAACCCATATTCTACATATAGGTCAATAAGTTTATCAAAAATGCTGCGGCCTTTGCTTTTTTCATAAGCCACCATTTCACAAATAAGGGCAACAGCGCTTACAGAATCTTTGTCCCTTATTTGATTGCCAATCATCAACCCAAAACTTTCTTCGCCACCCACAACATAATTTTCTTTGCCTTCTTTTGCTTTTATCATGCTGGAAATCCATTTAAACCCGGTGAGCACATTATAGCATGAAATTTCATTTTTCTTTGCTACTTCATCAATCATGTAAGTAGTAACAATGGTTTTTATTACCATGTCGTTGGGTTGGGCAATTCCTTTTGCCTTCCTCGCTTCTATAATATAAGCAAATGCAAGCAGTGCGGTTTGGTTACCATTGAGCAATATCCATTTTCCTTCGTTATTTTTTAACCCTATTCCTACCCTGTCGGCATCAGGGTCGGTGCCCAGTAAAATATCGGCATTCAGTTCCTCGGCTTTTTTTAGACCGATACTCATGGTTTCCGTTTCTTCGGGGTTGGGATATTGTACCGTAGGAAAATTTCCATCGGGTTTGCTTTGCTCTTCTACAATATGCACATTTTTAAAACCCAGTTGCGCCAATGCCTGCGGCACCAGCATTATGCCCGAACCATGGATGGGTGTATATACAATTTTTAAATCCTGTTGTGCCTTGCATACTTCAGGATAAATGCTTAGGCCCTTAACCATGGCAAGGTATTTTTCATCCATTTCTTTGCCAATTATGGTAATATTTTTTTCGCCGCCGTTCCATTGTACATCTGCTACATTTAGTATTTTTTCTACTTCGGCAATTACATTTTTGTCATGCGGCGGCACCATTTGTGCGCCATCGTCCCAGTAGGCTTTGTAGCCATTATATTCTTTGGGGTTATGGCTTGCGGTACACACTACGCCGCCCTGGCATTTTAATTCCCTTATGGCAAAACTTATTTCTGGCGTAGGCCTTAGCGATTCAAATAAATAAACTTTAATGCCGTTTGCTGCAAATACATTTGCAGTAATTTCTGCAAAGCTGCGGCTGTTGTTGCGGCAGTCGTGCCCTATTACTACACGCACATCATTGCCAAAGCATTGTTTTAAATAATTGGCATATCCCTGTGTAGCCATGCCCACAGTATATTTATTCATACGGTTGGTACCCACACCCATAATGCCACGAAGCCCACCAGTACCAAACTCCAGGTTTTTGTAAAACGCATCTGTTAATTCGTTTTCATATTCTGCCTGCAATTTTCTTATGGCATTTTTTGTTTCTTCATCATAATTGCCATGCAACCATTGATCAACTTTTTTCTTGATTTCTGCATTCATATCTCTTGTTTTATACCTTCAAAAATAAGAATATTCGTTTCTTATAACCACAATCAGGTTATTTTTGTTTTATGATCCCAGCAGTAGTGCAATTTTCAGCAGTTGTGGCGACGCTCCGTTCGGCTTCAAAACTGTTTATCGTCATTTTGTTTTTGTTTTTATTTGTACCCACCGCTGCCCAGGATACTGCTTACATTTCAAAAAATAAAGATAGTGCAAAGCTATATCCACAAAGGGTACGCCTGCTAACATTTGCCAGCATTGGCGTTTATGCAGGTACTACCGCAGCGCTGTACCAGGCCTGGTATAAAGATTATTCGCAATCGCATTTTCATACTTTTAACGATTGGGATGAGTGGCTGCAAATGGATAAAGTAGGCCATGTATTGAGCGCTTACAGCATTAGCAAAGTAAATATGGAGCTATGGAGATGGACAGGCATAGACCGCAATAAACGGATTTGGATTGGCGGAATGAGTGGCGCTGCTTATCAAACTGTAATTGAGTTATTGGATGGTTTTAGCAGTGAATGGGGATGGAGCTGGGCCGATTTTGGCGCCAATATGCTTGGCAGTTCTACCTTTGTAGCGCAGGAGCTTGCCTGGAACGAGCAACGCATACAACTTAAATTATCTTCTCATAAAAAAATTTATTCAGACGAAAGCCTAAACTTCAGGAGCGATAAAATTTTTGGAAAAAATGTTCCGGAACGCTTGCTGAAAGATTACAATGCATATACTTACTGGATAAGTGTGGCACCAAAAAGTTTTTTCCCAAAAAGTAAATTGCCTGCATGGTTGCAGGTTTCATTAGGCATTGGTGCCGAAGGCATGTTTGGCGCAAGGAGCAATATTGCCAAAGATAAGTTTGGGAATATTATTTTTGACCGTAGCGATATTCAACGTTACCGGCAATGGTATTTAGCGCCGGATATTGATCTTACAAAAATTAAAACCAACAAAAAGGCCATTCGTATTTTACTGAATTCGCTGAACGTAATAAAGTTTCCTGCACCTGCGCTGGAATACAGTAAGGGAAGTTTTAAAATGCGCTGGCTGGTATTTTAACCGGCAACTCTATTTTTTAAGTGCAATAAATGCCGCCCCAATATTTTCAATAACATCACTTGCCATCATACTTTCTAAAGATTGTTTACCCAGGGTAATATCTGCTGCGTTGCCATGCAGGTACACGGCAATACAGGCGGCATCTAAAGGCTCGTAAGCCTGCGCCAGCAAAGCTGATATCATTCCCGTAAGTACATCTCCACTGCCGCCTTTTGCCAGGCCGGCATTGCCCGTTTTATTAATAAAATATTTTCCGTTACTTACAATGGTGGTTTCATGGCCTTTTAGTACAATAATACAGTCCTGGCTTTCGGTAAACTTAATGGCTCTTAGCAGCCTTTGTTCCCGGTTTTTATTCAGACCAAACAGCCTGTCAAATTCGCCTGCATGTGGCGTTAAAATTGTTTGGCGGGGTAAAATTTTCCAGTATTCTTTATGTTTAGCCAAAATGCTAATTGCATCAGCATCTATCACCGCAGCTGTTGTTTTACCCGAAAAAATACGGCAAAACGTTTCTTCTTCATCTTTATCAAAACCCATACCTGGCCCAACTCCAAATGATGAAAATTTTTCAAAATCCGCAGGGAGGTTTTCTCGGCTAATAACCATGGCCTCCGGCACAGCTATTTGAATAATGGCTGCTTCTTTTTGTGGTACACATACCGTAGTTAAGCCTGCACCACAACGTACACAGGCCTTTGCAGCCAGTATTGCAGCGCCCATTTTACCGGTATTACCTGCAATCAGCAACGCATGGCCAAAATCTGTTTTATCAGTATTGGCTTTTCTTGGCTTCACTAATGCCGCAATAAATTTTTTTATTAATTCCGTTGCCATAGCAAAAAAAAATTGGTTAAGTGCTTACCCTCGGGTCGCTAACTTTGTATAAATAATCCGAAAGCATATTGATACAAATAAAAATAAATGCGCTGAACAATACCGAACCCATCACAACAGGGTAATCCAGCTTCTCCAATGCATTTACGGTAAGTTTGCCAAGCCCTTTCCAGCCAAAAATGTATTCAATAAAAAAAGAACCTGCCAGTAATTCTGCAAACCAACCGGTAACTGCTGTTATTACCGGGTTTAAGGCATTGCGTAATGCATGTTTAAAAATAATGGTTGTTTTAGATAAACCTTTCGCATAAGCAGTGCGTATATAATCCTGTTGCAATACATCCAGCATACTGCTTCGTGTTAATTGCACAATTATTGACATAGGCCTTAAACCCAGCGTAACAGCCGGAAGTATAAGGTTTTTCAGAGACAAATATTTTTCACCGGTTACTTCGTCAGTTTCCATTAAGCTGCCGGTAAAAGGAAGCCCTGTATATTGATGCAATACAATGCCAAAAACATAAGCCATCAAAATGGCCATAAAAAATGAAGGTGCGCTAATGCCTGAAATGCTGCCAAAAAGCGTAGCGCTATCTACCCAGGTACCTTTTTTAACTGCGGCAAGCACACCCAGCAAAATACCAAAAAAGCAGGCAAATAGCATTGCCGTAATAGCCAGCACCAGCGTTCCGGTAAAAGCATCTCCTATCATGCCCATTGTATCCTTTTTGGTTTGATAACTTTTATAGAAGTAAGGGATTTTTAATGCAAGCTTATATTTTCCCCCAATAAAAATGCCCTGGAGTTGCTTAGCAACAATTTCTTCTTTTGTGTGTACTGATACCGGCGAAACATCTTTTAAGTAATATAAAAACTGTTGCCACTTTGGCTTATCGAGGTTGAGTTCTTTGCGTATATTCTCTAAAGTTTGTTTATCGCCAGATTGGCCAACGATAAGCCGGGCAGGGTCGCCCATGCCCTGGAACATAATAAAAACAAGAGTTACAACTCCCAGCAAAACGAAAAGGGAATAACCAGTTTGTTTAATAATATATTTCAACCTTATTGTTTATTCAATTTTTGAAAAATCTGCCCAGCCCCATTTTTGCATTATTACTGGCCCATTCATGCGGTATAAAGTGGGGTTTGAACGGGCTGCGGTTTTAATTGCCGTAAAATCGCAGGTAAATACCGTTTCTCCAGGGAACCTTTTTTCTACATCGCCCCTGCCTGAAGTAACCAGGTAAACACTTTTTGATTTTTGCTGAATTTTTTCCAAAACCTTTTTGTCTTCATCCCAGTTTACGGGATAGTTTTTAACGTTTTGAATAAAGAGTAAATAATATTCACCGGGTTGGCCCAGTATTGCATCTGTAGTATCTGTGCCTGAAGCAGTACCGAAAGAAAAATCGTTGATCAACGGGATATTATTTTTTCCTCTTTGAATCAATATTTGTTTCCTGTCGGCATAGGTCCAAGTACTGTCGGGCAATGCATTTACGGTAAACTCTTTTTTCTCACCGTTTTTACTGTAAATAAAAACGTAATCAAATTTATCCGGTATTGCATCGGCAGGCATTTTACGTAATTCCAATATGTTATTGCCTGGTTTAAATGGCAGGCAATCTTTTACCGGTAAATGCCTTAATACATACCATTGAAGCAGTAAGGTAAGTAACGCAGCTAAAACTGCAATGCTACCGGCAATATAGGGTTTTGCCAGTGGCCTTATATATTTTTGGCGGAACAATAAAAACAATGCAAGTATAAAAAGGATGATATCTTTTGTAAATGTTTGGATGGGAGTAAGCGGTATACAATCGCCAAAGCAGCCACATGCCCTTATTTTACCACTAAACAAAACATAACCGGTGAGAAATGTAAAAAATACAACCAGTAAAAGTAATATCCAGGAAAAAAATTTTTTTTGCCAACCAATAATTAAACCAATACCCACCACCACTTCCAGCGTAATCATAGTAATGGAAAACGGCAATGCCTGGGCATTAAGGCTATTCAATAAACCCGGCAATAAACCACCAGATGCCCAGGCTTCAAAAAATTCCTGCATTTTATAGGCAAGCCCAAGCGGGTCAATAGCTTTTACCAGGCCCGAAAAAATAAATAATGCGCCAACAATAAAACGTACAATGGTTATTAATGTTTTCATGTTTACTTTAATTTTTCTTCACTAATTAAGATGAGTGCAAAAACAGCATAGTTAAGTATATCTAAAAAATTTGCATCAATTCCTTCGCTCACCAATGTTTTGCCTTCATTGGCAATAATTTGCCTGATGCGTAAAATTTTTGCTAAAGAAAGGTCAATAAGGCTTTCCTGGCTCATATCCCTCCAGGCTTCTCCATAGTCATGGTTTTTGGCCGTCATTAATTGTTTTGCCAAAAAAACTTTTTCGTCATACAGTTTTTCAAGCAGGGTTATATCCAGGTTTTCGGGTTCGTCATTATTGATGTCCAGTTGAATCAATCCAATTATAGAATAATTAATTATCCCCTGTAATTCGCTTTGAATATCATCACCTATTTTTTGCGATTGTATTTGCTGTATGGTGCGTATGCGTTTTGCTTTAATATAAATTTGGTCGGCGACAGAAATGGTACGGTACACCCGCCATGATGTGCCATAATCAATTGTTTTTTGCAAAAATGTTTTTCGGCAACCTGCTATTACCTCGTCGTATTGTTCGATTGTTGTCATTACTGTTTATGTTTGCAGTAGGTATTTAAAAAAAAATTGGTTTTGCCAAAAATACAACAAGCTTTTTATGTTAACAATTAACTGCAAGGGAAAGATACTAAACCTTGATGTACCTCTGGTAATGGGTATTGTTAATTGTACGCCTGATTCTTTTTATAGAGGTTTTTTGGATGATTCAATTGAAAGTAAAAAAGAATTGATACGGCAAATGGTTACAGATGGCGCTACAATTATAGATGTAGGCGGGCAAAGCACAAGGCCCGGAAGCAGCCGTATAACTGCCAAAGAAGAAATAAAAAGGGTTTTGCCTGTTATTGCACATATCCGGGAAACACATCCCTTCACAATTATTTCTATTGATACTTTTCAAAGCGAAGTGGCCAAAGAAATTATTGGTGCCGGCGCACACATAGTAAACGATATTAGTGCAGGTAACATGGATGACAACATGATAGCCTCTGTTGGCCAGATGGGTGTGCCCTATATTTGTATGCACATGCAGGGAACCCCAGAAACCATGCAGTTACAGCCCTATTATGTTGATATTTTAAAAGATGTAACCGGGTTTTTTATTGAAAAAATTTACACTTGCCAAAATGCCGGTATTACCGACATTATTATTGATCCCGGCTTTGGCTTTGGCAAAACCATTGAACATAATTTTTGGTTGTTGAAAAATTTAAAAATATTTGAAATGCTTGATAAGCCAATACTGGCCGGCATTTCCCGCAAAAGCAGTATTTATAAAACTTTAAATATTTCGGCATACGAGTCTTTAAATGGCTCTACGGTAATGCATACCTTGGCCCTTCAAAACGGAGCAAATATCCTTCGTGTGCACGATGTTAAAGAAGCCATGCAGGCTATAGTGTTATTTGAAAAATATAAAAAAACCGCCCTCTAAGGGGCGGCTTAAATTAAAAAAATCAAATTATTTTTTCTTACTGGTATCTATTTTTACTTTTTTAACGCTATCCATATACTGCTTTTGTTCTTCCTGCATTTTCTGGCGTTTTTCTTCAATGGTTGCTTTTGCCTGTGCTTTGCTCAAAATATCCAATACTTCCATATCAAAAACAAGTACAGAGTTTGGCGGCAGGTTTTCGCCACGGGACATTGGGCCATAAGCCAAATGAGATGGGATATACAATTTTGCCTTTGCGCCTTTATTTAAAAGCTTTAATCCATCCGTCCAGCCTTTAATTACCGGTGAGCCCAGGCTCATATCGTTGGTCATATTTACGGGCAATGGTTCAGTATGGTGAAAGCTGGTATCGGTATTGGAGTCAAAAACTTTCCCATTGAGTACACTGCCGGTGTAATTAGCAGTTACTACAACCGAAGTATCAATTAGCGGACCTGTACCCGGTTGAATAATTTCAACATAAGTTCCTTCTGCTGTTTTTTGTGGTTTTATTTTGTTCTTGGCAAAAAAATCAGCCAGCAGCTTTTCGTCGGTTTTTACTTGTTCTACCGCTTGTTTTTCTTTGCGCTTTGTAACAAGCTCTGCTTCTGCTTTAGTTGCACTGTCGGCTACATCAGGCGACTCGTAAATATTGTCCAGTTTTAATGTTGTAAGTAAATAATGGCCTTTTTTGAATGATTCTGGCAAGCCAAAAGGGTTTTTCTTCATTAAGCTATCTATGATAATTCGCAATACGGCGCTATCGCCTTTTTTCATTTGCTTTAACACTGTAAAAAATTCAGGAGGTATGCTTAATGAATCAAAAGGCATAATAATGGGACCGCCATCGTTTCTTGTATCCGAAAGTAAAGAGTCGCCATTTGCGGTAGTATAATAACGGGCCATGTGCGCCTGCAAAAATTTTCCGGTAGTAAGGCTTTCTTTGCCGCCGTTGGAAATAATTTTATACTCTGTGCCTTCAAGCCCTTTTTTAAATGGCGTTTTACAAGCCGCCAACACGGTAACTGTTAAAATAAAGAGAAACGAAAATTTCCTCATCGTTATGAATATTTATTGTTTAAAAATTATAAGTGCTTAATTGGTCCCTATTTTGTTTGATGGCTTCCTCAAAATCTTTAGCCACTTCATCCAGCGGCTTTTCACTTTGGCCACCGGCTGCATTTTTGTGGCCACCTCCTGAAAAATATTTTCTGGCAAATTCATTTACGTCAAAATCACCTTTGCTCCTAAATGAGAGTTTACGTTCTTCTCCCCTGTCTATAATTATGGTAGCCAGCTTTATGCCTTCAATACTCAAAGGGTAATTTACCAATCCTTCGGTATCGCCGGTTTTAATATCGTACTTTATGAGGTCGGCCTGCGGAATAGTTATTAATGCGGTATTATATTCGTAAAATACTACCAGCCTGTTGAGCAAAACGTTGCCAATAAATTTTAACCTGTTTTCAGAAAAGTTATCAAACAGGTCTTCATGTATTTTGCTGTGGTTGAGCCCCCTGTTTTTTAAGTCGGCAATTAACCGGTGAACTGCAGCACTGGTAATGGGAAAACGAAAAGAGCCGGTATCTGTCATTACACCTGCATAGATGCATTGTGCCGCTTCGTTATTTAATTTATCGGCATGGCCAGATGCTATGATAAAATCATAAATCATTTCGCAGGTAGAACTTTTCTCTGTATTGCTTTCTCCAAAAGAAAACATATCTACTTGTGGTTGCTGGTGATGGTCAATTAAGATGCGCAGGGCCTGCGTATCGGATAAAGCCTGCTCCATATTTTTGGTACGGCTCAGTGTATTAAAATCAAGGCAAAAAACCCAGTCGGCGCCTACAATGGCTTCCAGGGCTTTGGCTTTAAGGTGCGGCCTGTCAAAATCTAGAACCTTATCTGCTCCCGGCATCCAGCTTAAAAAACTTGCCCAGTTAGTTGGGGAAATTACCGTAACCTCATGGTTAAACTGTTTTAAAAAATGATATAAGCCTAAAGAAGAGCCCATTGCATCTGCATCGGGCTTTTGATGCATGGTTACCACAACCTTTTTAGGAACAGTAAGCTGGGGATATATATTTGCTATAGATTGCATAAAAGCGGCGCAAAAGTATGTTTTTTATTGCAGATGTAATGTTTATTAAAAAGCTAAAACTTTTTGGGTTTACAGCTTATTGCTATACAGTGAAATAGAATACCTATCTTTGCGCCCAAAAATTTTTACATGAGCAGGAGAACATTTACCATGATTAAGCCGGATGCTACCGAAAAAGGACATACCGGAGCTATTTTGAATATGATTAACCAGGCTGGTTTTCGTATTGTAGCAATGAAAATGACTAAACTTAGTACCGAAAAAGCCGGAGAATTTTATGCCGTACATAAAGAACGCCCTTTTTATGGCGAATTGGTAGAATTTATGAGCCGTGGCCCCATTACCGCTGCAATACTTGAAAAAGATAATGCAGTGGAAGACTTTCGTAAGTTGATAGGTGCAACCAATCCAGCCCAGGCTGAGGAAGGAACAATTCGCAAAAAATATGCAGCATCGGTTGGAGAAAATGCCGTACATGGTAGCGACAGCAATGAAAATGCTTTAATTGAAGGCGATTTCTTTTTTAGCAAATTAGAGCAGTTTTAAATATAGGCTAAAATTTATTTATAAACCGTTGATTTTTTCAACGGTTTTTTTTGTCCTTTTGTAAAATGCACGCTTCTCTTTTTATTATTCGTTACAAATTTTTTTGTATCCCATTTGCTTTTTTAGCAATGGCTGTTTTTCATTTTCCGCTACTCTTTAACCGTAAAATTTTTTTTTACAAATTATTAGGCAGCGGAAAAAACGGCAGCTTTAGCAAAAAACCAGATTTAAGGCAATGGGCAATTTTTATTACCTGGAAAGATGAAACCGGTAATTACCTCCCGGTATTTATTGAAAAATGGCTTAAATTTTTTAAATGCGAAATATTGCATATTGAACTTGCTCCGGTAGGGTCAAAAGGAAAATGGGATGGAAAAGCACTGTTTGACAAATTGGAAAATCAATGGGTAGAAAATGTACCTATAGCAATTTTAACCCGGGCAACAATCCGGATAAGCCGTTTAAGAGAATTTTGGCAAAACGTAAAACCCGTATCTGCCGAACTGGATAAAGCAAAAGGGTTGCTTTTGAGCGTGGGCATTGGGGAAATGCCTTTTATAAAGCAAGCTACATTTAGCATTTGGGAAACTATGGATGATATGAAGGCATTTGCCTATACACAAGAGGAACATGCAGCCGTAATTCAAAAAACCAGAAAGCGTAACTGGTATAGCGAAGAAATGTTTACCCGTTTTAAAATTATCAGTTGCAAAGGCACGCTTAAAGGAAAAAATCCGTTAATGCATAATAAACTACCTTTGTGAAGCATATGAAAAATATAAAACTTATTGAAGTTCCGTCGGAAATTGGCGCAGGCACCCGTGGTGCAAGCCTTGGCGTAGATGCCATTAAAGTTGCGGCGCTGGATTTTATGAGTAACTTTTTTATCCATTTTCCTTCGGAGAAAGTTGAAGTGGCCAATCATTTATTGTTTGAGCCCATTCACTCTCCTTATGCCAAACGCATACATGGATTGCTGGAAATTTATGGCCGGCTGAGTAAGTCGGTAAGCGAATGTTTAAAAAATAATTTTTTCCCGGTTGTGCTTAGTGGCGATCATAGTACAGCAGGTGGAACCATATCGGGAATAAGAATGGCTAAACCCAAAAGTAAACTTGGGGTAATATGGATTGATGCACATGCCGATTTACACACACCATTTACCACGCCATCGGGCAATATGCACGGAATGCCGCTAGCGGCAGTAATTGGGGAAGATAATCAGGAAAGTAAAACGCATGAGGTAGATGAGAAAACGGTAAAAATGTGGAACGAACTCAAAGGAATTGGGAAAATAATGCCCAAAGTTTTGCCGGAAGATATCGTGTTTATTTCGCTGAGAGATTATGAAAAAGAAGAAAAAGCTTTAATAGAAAAATACGGAATGAAGGTAATTACTACAGGTGAACTGAGGAGGATTGGGGCCGAAAATGTGAGCCGTAAAGTATTGCGCTACCTTAGCGATTGTACCGATATATATGTGAGTTTTGATGTGGACAGCCTGGATGCATCTATTTCAAAAGGCACAGGAACGCCAGTAAGCAACGGCCTTAAGGAAAGAGAAGCCGAAGATCTTATAAGTAAGTTTATGCAAAACCGCAAAGTGTGTTGCTTTGAAATTACCGAAGTAAACCCTACGCTGGATAAAGAAAACCTAATGGCTGAAATTGCCTTTAATATTTTACAAAGAAGCGTAAATGTACTTATGATGAACTAAGTGCATTTATTTAGATTGCTTTGGTAAAATGCTTTTGCTTATCAAAGTTTTTAAAAATTTTTCATTGCTCTTTCTTCCAGGTATTATTGCTGTAATTCATATCAGGAAAAATTTTATTTGGATCAATGGTTACCCACTTAAGTTCTTCTTCTGTATTTAGCTTTACTTTAAAAACCGCCGTGTTGTTCCAAATTTCTACCGGCAATTTAATATTTCCATTTTTTCCTGAAACGGTTGCGTAACTCAAATATACAGGCATGGCCATTTTATCTAAATTACTAAGTGTAACTATGGCACCTTTTCGTGTAAAATTATCAACATAAGTTACATTATCAATTGCCTGGTCAAGTGCATAGTTTTCCATAAACCATGCTTTCCAAAACCAGCTTAGGTTTTCGCCTGCTGCGTTATCCATACTCCGGAAGAAATCCCAGGGCGTGGGGTGTTTAAAAGCCCAGTTTTTTATATAAATCCTAAAGGCATAGTCAAACCGGTTTGAATCCAGTATTTGATTCCTTAATAATTCCAATCCATAGCCTGGCTTACCATATAATGCATTGCCTATATTTCCTTCTTTCATTGCATCGGGTGTGTGCATAATGCTTTCAGAATTGGGGCCAAACATAAAAGCGTGATAATCGGCGTTGTTGTGTTGCTCAAAAAATTCACCATGGTTAAAATCTTTGGTAGCAATTCCGTTTATAAAAGTGTTGAAACCTTCATCCATCCAACCGTATTTACGTTCGTTGCTCCCTACAATCATGGGGAACCAGGTATGGCCAAATTCATGGTCGGTAACGCCAAATAAACCACTACCCTTTGCCATAGATCCGCAAAAAACTATTCCGGGGTATTCCATACCGCCCACATTGCTGGCCACATTTATTGCGGATGGGTAAGGATATTCAAACCATCGTTTGCTGTAATTTTCTATACTTCCTTTTGTAAATTCTGTGCTGCGCTCCCATCCGTTGTTCCCAATACTTTCAATGGGATAAACGCTTTGTGCAAAAGCCTTTTTGCCCGAAGGCAGGTTTATAGTGGCGCCATCCCAAATTACAGCTTTGGAACTTGCCCATGCAACATCCCTTGCATTTTGCAATTTAAATTTCCATGTAAGGGTTGCCGTTGCGGGTTTTGCCGATGCATTGTCAACTTCATCTACCGATTTAATAATGCTTGTTTTATTGCTTTGCCGGGCATCTATGTATTTTTTATACATACCGGGTGAAAGTACATCCTTGGCATTTTGCAGTTCTCCGCTGGCAACCACAATATGGTTGGCCGGGGCTGTAATGCTCAGATCATAATCTCCGTATTCGCAATAAAATTCACTAGGGCCAAGGTAAGGGTCGGTATTCCATCCCTGTATATCATCATATACACAAAGGCGTGGGAAAAACTGTGCTACAGAAAAAATATCCCCATTTTTTGTTTTCAAAATTCCGCTCCTATCTGCACCGTATTCTGGTAACATAAAAGAAAAATTTATTCTTAATTTTGTTTCATCTCCTTTTGGCTTCAAAGCATTGGGCAGCCTTACCTGCATCCTTGTATCTGAAATAACGCACTCCACGTTACTGTTTTGAGGCAACAGTTTTACATCGGTAATTTTATAACCTCCATCAAAATTACTACCTGCATCGCCATACCTGCTATAACTTCCCACGGGCATTCGGGCTTGTCCACGACTGTTTTTGGCAAATAAATTTTGATCTAACTGCAGCCACAAAAAAGGCAATTCGTGCGGGCTGTTATTTTTATAAGTAATGTCCACATAACCGGCAATTACATGGGTGTTATCATTTAAGGAAACATTAATGTTATAATCAACGGCATTTTGCCAGTAACCGGCATTGGGTGAGCCGTCTGCGCTTCTGGTAATGGTTTCCGGATAAGGATAAAAAATAGGCGAAAACAGGTTATATGGTTCGTATTTTGTTGCGGGCCTTTGGGTTTGCGCAGTAATGGTAGTGGCAAATAATAGAGAAAATAAAGCGTAAAGGAGTTTCATTGTTTTTAATTATGAACACCTAAGTTAACCAAAATATTTTCTAAAAAAATGGGTTAGCCGATTAAGGGCTTTAATATTAACTCCATTTTTTAATGAGCAGGCTTGCTTCTGTTTTAATACGGTTGTCATCCTGTGTGGTAATGGGTAGTGCAAGAAGGATACGCAGTTGCTCCAAAGATTTGCTTGTTTCGTTGTTTTTGTAATAGGCTTTGGCAAGCTCAAGATAATTGAGTATAAAACCGGCTTTAAGTTTTTTGGCTACTTCGTAGCAGGTAATAGATTTTTTAAATGAAGCATCGGGCAGGCCACCATAAAATAACCGTACTGCCGTTCTTTCTACCATATTAAGGCTACTCACTTCATAATGCCATTTACCTAATATATGCCAGGCTTTAAAATTCTGCTTATTGGCAACAAGCGCTACATCGGCATAGTGCTTAATTTCTTTTACAAGCCCCACTTTTTCTTTACCGCTTTTGGTTAAGGCAATGCGGCCATAAGCAATAGCCATGGCAACATTGGCTTCATCATTTGCCGGTGCTATGCTTAGGGCTTTTTTGGCATAAGCTACGGCATTGGTATAATAACTGTCCCTGGTAGATTTACTGGCTTCCCTGTTGCCAATGCGGCTGTACAGCTCACTGATTTTACAAAGTACATATACATTGGTGGGCTCTAATGCAATGGCCTGCTTGAATCTTTCTATTGCAGATTTTTCATTCATTTGTACTTCCCATTGTTCCCCTTCTTTAATAAAAATGCCAGCATCCTGGCCATTCAAAGTATGCAGGCTGGCAATTGTTACTATAAAGGAAAACAAAATTTTCATAGCGTGTATTTAGTTGCATTAAATGATTACTTCATAATCTTTGCTTAAACTTACACCTACCGTTCCGGTAAAATTATTTATTGGCGGATTGAGTTTATTGATACTTATTTCCACCCTTTTTATCCTGTTATCATACTGATGCAGTTTATCGCATATTTCTTCAGCCAGTGTTTCCAGTAATTTAACGGGCTGGTGAAATATTTCTTTTATGATATGGTGCAGTTCCACATAATTTACCGTATCGGATAGTGATTCTATTGGCCCTTTTGCAATAAAGTTAACGGTAACCGATACCTCAAAATTGTTGCCAATTAAGGTTTCTTCGTCAAGGATGCCATGATGGCCATGAAATTTTAACTGTTGCAGATGAATATTAAACATAGTAATACTGTAAAAAAGCTGAATCCAAAAGGTATTACCCTTTTGGTAAAAGACTTATTCTTAATAAAATAGCTGCATGGAATTAATGAAACCCTTTTTCGCCCAGGTATCTTTCGGCATCTAAAGCAGCCATACAACCGGTTCCTGCTGCGGTAACTGCCTGCCGGTAAATTTTATCCTGTACATCGCCACTGGCAAATACGCCTTCAACATTTGTTTTTGTGCTTCCGGGTTCTGTAATGATATAGCCTGCTTCATCCATCTTCAAAAAACCTTTAAAAATATCGCTGTTGGGCTGATGGCCAATGGCTACAAAAAATGCACTTACCGGGATTGTAGATTTTTCCCCGGTTTTATTATTGAAGATTTTTACGCCTTCCACATTTTTTTCTCCAACCACATCTTCGGTTTCGGTATTCCAGTAAACAATAATGTTGGGGGAATTTAAAACACGGTCCTGCATAATTTTACTTGCCCTCATTTCACTTTTGCGTATGAGCATGTGAACTTTTGTGCAAAGTTTGGATAAATATAAAGCCTCTTCTGCCGCTGTATCGCCTGCGCCAACAATAGCTACTTCTTTCCCTTTAAAGAAAAAACCATCGCATACTGCACATGCGCTCACGCCCATTCCATTTAAGCGTTGTTCGCCGGGCAGACCCAGCCATTTTGCACTAGCGCCTGTACTTATGATAACGGAATTGGCTTCAATCCACTTTTCTTCATCAATTTGCACTTTTAAAGGATGTGTGGAGAAATCAACTTTTGTAGCAGTGCCATAGCGTATATCTGTACCCATACGCCGGGCTTGTTTTTCAAAATTTATCATCATTTCCGGTCCCAAAATACCATCGGGATAGCCGGGATAATTTTCAACATCTGTTGTAATAGTTAGCTGCCCGCCGGGCTGAATGCCCTGGTACATAACCGGGTGCATATTTGCTCTTGATGCGTAAATGGCTGCGGTATATCCTGCTGGTCCGGAGCCTATAATCAAACAATTTAGTTTTTCAATTGTAGTTTTTTCCATTTTGCTGATGGGTTTTCTTTTTTTATTTTTCTTTTCTTATTAATCTGAAATTATTGTTTTAAATACTGCTGCATATCCGCAAAATGCGCCCAAAGCCCCATTGGAAATATTGCCTTCAACCGTATTGGGTTGTGCAAATGGGTTGCCAATAGATTGCCAGGCAAACTCCCAGGTAGACCAAAAAGTATAAACCGGCTTTTGGATGTTGCAAAACTTTAAAGTAATGGTATCCCCTTTTGCAAAAAAATTACTGTCGTTGCTTGGCGGGTCATTTTTATCTACGCCACGGGAAAACTCCAGTTCAAATGTTGTACCATCTATTACTTCATCGCTAAACACCGAATTGTATCCGGGATACATTGGCTCACTGTTAACTTTAGTGTAATACCTTATAAAATTCCCTAATCCGGCTGGGTCTGTTGCCCTTACCATCATAACCCTTGCATTACTATCATCATTATGCGGTGCAGGTTTTGTCCAAATGCTGTCTGCTTGTGTTTCAATGCCCGGAATACTAATAGAGGAAGTATATTCTTTTCCATCTACCACTACTTTTAGCGTATACTGAGTATTTAATACGCCGGTAAATGCAGTAGCAAGTTGTGCCGAATCTATCCCATAATAATATCCAAAAAAGCCCGGCGCCAAAGGGTAAGTATATTCTTTTAAATGGTGTGTAAGTATCCCGTTGGAAACTTCTACAATGGCATTGTGTACAAAACTACTGTCCAGTAAGGCAGGCGTAATGCTGGCAAAAAAAGGCGTGGTTTTGGTTAATACCACTTTTGGGGGCAATCCATTTTCAATGCTGGCATCTACAACCAATTTTTGTGTTGCTGTTTGTAGTTTAAAATCAACATCTTTTTCGCAAGCAGATAAAAAAAGCAGCAGTAAAAGGAGTTGAAAAAGTTTCATTTTGCAAAATTACATAAGTTAAGCAGGTTATCCCATTCAAATTGTTCAAATATTAGTAAAAAAAAACCCTTCTTGATTTAAGAAGGGATACTATAAAAATATTATAAGTCTATTTACCCAAGTATGCTTTTAAAGTTCCGCTATACCTTGCTTTTTGCAGCCTTTTTATTGCTCTTTCTTTTATTTGGCGGATTCGTTCTTTGGTAAGATCATATTTTTGGCCAATTTGTTCTACGGTAACGCCGGCTTCTCCATCGAGGCCAAAATATGCATTTACAATTTCTGCTTCTCTTGGACTTAAAGATTTTAATACACGGCTGATTTCATTTTTTAATGAGTCGTGCATTACATCTTCATCTGTTTCGGCGCCACCTTTTAATAAATCTCCCATGGCTACATCTTCAGCTTCATGTACCGGTGCATCTAAGGAAGTGTGCCTTGTATTGCTTTGAAAAATATTATTAATTTCGGTTTCGCTCATTTCCAGCAACTCTGCAAGTTCTTCGGTAGAAGGCTCACGTTCATGTTCCTGTTCAAATGCCATATAGGCTTTATTGGCTTTGTTGTAAGTGCCAATTTTATTTTGGGGCAAACGTACCAGCCTGCCTTGCTCTGCCAATGCCTGTAATATTGATTGACGAATCCACCAAACGGCATAAGAAATAAACTTAAATCCTTTGGTTTCATCAAACCGCTGGGCTGCCTTAATAAGGCCAAGGTTGCCTTCATTAATTAAATCGCTAAGCGATAAACCCTGGTGCTGGTATTGCTTGGCAACTGAAACCACAAAACGAAGGTTGGCCTGCACTAATTTATCCAATGCACGCTGGTCGCCCATTTTAATTTTTTGGGCCAGAATAGTTTCTTCTTCCGGCGTAATCATCGAAATTTTTGAAATTTCCTGCAGGTATTTTTCTACCGCTTGCGAATCCCTGTTGGTAATTTGGGTAGCTATTTTAAGTTGCCTCATGTGTATATAATATTTCTTTTTATCCTATAAAATAATCCAATAAACCGTAAATCAGAGTGAGTTTGGTACGAAAACGCTGCAAAGCGGGATTTTAATGAGGTATTGAATTATGCTATTTGCAAAGGTACAACGCATTTGCGGCATTTCATAAAAATATTGAAATATTTAAATAAATGATAAAAATCACACAACTCATCTTTTATTCAATATTATATATTTGACGATATTTGAAAGAAAATTCTCTTAATAAAACGATAAAAATGATCATTGACCTTCGTTCGGACACTTTTACCAGGCCCGGCCCTGCCATGCTTGAGGCTATGATGAAGGCCGATGTTGGCGATGATGTTTTTGGAGAAGACCCTTCGGTAAACCAATTGGAAGCCTTTGCTGCCGAAATTTTTGGTATGGAAGCTGGTATTTTTTGCCCGAGTGGTACAATGACCAATCAAATTGCAATTAAATGCCATACGCAAGCCGGGCAGGAAGTAATTTGTGATAAGGATAGCCATGTGTATCTGTATGAATGTGGCGGGATTGCTTTTAACAGCGCTTGCCAGGTAAAAACCCTCGAAGGACAAAGAGGAATGCTTATGGCCGAACAAATTGAAGAAGCCGTAAACCCAGATGATGTACATAGGCCGGTGAGTTGCCTTGTGAGTTTGGAAAATACAGCAAACCGGGGCGGAGGTGCCTGTTATAATTTTGCTGAATTTCAAAAAATTAAAGATGTGTGCCTAAAGCATAATATGAAGCTGCATTTAGATGGTGCAAGAATATTTAATGCTATACTGGCAAAAAATGAAAACCCTAAGCAATATGGCAATATCTTCAATAGTATATCTATTTGCCTCAGTAAAGGGCTTGGTGCACCTGTAGGCAGTGTATTATTGGGCAGTAGCGCTTTTATTAAACAAGCAAGGCGGGTGAGAAAACTCTTGGGAGGCGGTATGAGGCAGGCTGGTTATTTGGCTGCGGCCGGCATTTATGCTTTGGAAAACAATGTAAACCGGCTGGCAATAGATCATGAAAATGCACATCGCATAGCTGAATTATTAATAGAATATGATTTTATTGGAAGGGTGTTACCTGTAGAAACCAATATTTTAATTTTTGAAGTTACAGGCAAATACAACCCAAAAGAATTTGCCGCAAAGCTTAAGCAAAAAGATATTTTGTGCATCCCCATTTCTGCCACCCAGGTGCGTATGGTAACCCATTTGGATATTTCCAATGAAATGGTAAATAAAGTTTTGGATGCAATAAAAAGCCTTTAATAATATTTTTCAGGAAATGAAAATTGCGTTACTTCACTTTTTTACTTTTCTTTTATTTTATGTTTCTCCATCCAGTCTTTTTCTTTATCGGTGCCCATAGCCTGTAGCATACCTGTAAAAAAGATGATGAGAACAGAACCTACCAGCATCCAAAACTGGTAGCTGTTATATTTCACTACATCGGTATAATGGTGGTTTAGCAGTGTAATTATATCTGTTACCAGGTTTCTTGCCCAAACCAACAGCACAGTGGCAAAAATTGCAATACTCAGGTAACGGATAATTTTTCCTTTGTAACTAAGCGTTCTTTTTAGAAAAATACTAAACACAGTTATAAAAAGCACGGCTGGCGCTATTACCAGGCCAAACATATATAAATGGGCAAGCCAGGGCACATTTTCAAATAGGGAAAATAGCAACTTACCCAATAGGAACAAAAGGCCAATAAAAGCCAAAAAACCTAAAAATAATAAAAACAGAAGCGTAGCGAGTTTACTGTATTTTACAAAACGGTCTTCCATTTAAAAATAGCTGAGGTTTGTTTTTGGAGAAAGGGATAATAAAGTTTGATACATGAGTTTCACCGTATTTTCAATATCATCTTTATGGATCATTTCTACTGTGGTATGCATATACCTTAGCGGTATGCTGATGAGTACCGAAGGGCAGCCATCATTGGCATAAGCGAAAGAGTCGGTATCGGTGCCAGTGCTGCGGCTTACGGCACGTAATTGCACATTAATCTTATTTTTTGCAGCCGTATCCTGTACAAAACCCAGCAATTTATTGTGTACCGCCGGGCCGTAACATAAAGATGGGCCTTTGCTACATACACATTCGCCTTCTATTATTTTATTTACCATGGGTGTGCTGGTATCATGAGTTACATCCGTAATAATAGCTACATCGGGTTTAATGCGGCGGGCAATCATTTCGGCGCCACGCAATCCAATTTCTTCCTGTACGGCATTTACCACATAAAGGCTAAAAGGTAATTTCTTTTTATTTTCTTTAATCAAACGGGCTACTTCGGCAATCATAAATCCGCCTATGCGGTTATCAAAAGCACGGCCAATTAAAAAGCCATTGGCCAGTTCATCGTATCCATCTACATAAGTAGCTACTGCTCCTATATGCACACCCAGGGCTTCTACTTCCTTTTTATTTTTTGCACCGCAATCCAAAAAAAGATTATCCACTTTAGGTAAAGGTTCTTTATTGTCGTTATTGCTCAACCTTGTGTGTATTGCCGGCCAGCCGAATACTGCTTTCACCAATCCCTTTTTACCATGTATATGTACCCTCATGCTTGGTGCAACCTGGTGATCTACTCCACCATTTCTCTTCAGGTAAATTAATCCATCAGGGGAAATATAATTTACAAACCAGCTGATCTCATCAGCATGAGCTTCTATTACCACTTTAAATTTTTGCCCCGGATTAATAACGGCTACAGCCGTACCATAAGGATCGGTAAAATACTCATCGCTATAAGGTTGTATATATTTAAGCCAAAGTTTTTGACCGTTACTTTCAAAACCAGTTGGCGAAGCATTATTGATGTAGTTTTTGAGAAAAGTATATCCGTCTTGGGTAATAACCGGTTTTAAGCCTGTTGCTTTTGCCATAATATCATTTTTTTTGCAAAAATAACCCTAAGTTTTTATAAAGAAGCTATAAAAGAAGCAATAGAGGTAAACAACATCATACCATCTACCAAAAAGTAATAAAAAACATAACCACGCTTTTTTAACGAAAGAAGGTATATTGCAATAAGCCCCAGGAAAGAAAGGGAAAAAGCGATTACCTGCCCGGTTTCGGAAAAATAAAAACGCAGAAAAATTCCGGATATAAAATACCCGAAAAAAACCAAAAGCGCCAGTTTTTTAAAAGCGCTGCTGCTTATATCTGTTGCCAGGCTATGCAGGTTATGTATTTTGTCCACCTCTTTATCCCTTACATCAAAAATGAGGCAAAGGATAAGCATAAAAAAGAAACGGGCTGCCAAAAGTACCAATACAGGGGCCAAATGGTTTTTTAAAACCGGTATTGCCGGAATTATTACCGTAACATAAGCCCAGGTGAATGATAAAATTATTGTTTTTAAAAACCCGGTTTTGCGAAATTTTTGGGCAAACTTCAATGGCCACAAGGGTAATGAGTATGCAGTGGTGAGCAGAAAAGCTACCAGCATAAAATGCAATGTTGACGGCTGCCGGTACAAGTAATACAGCAAAAACAAGCCACCGGAAAAAGCTAATATTAAATGGCTGTAATTATGCGCAAGTATTTCTTTAAGTGAGAGGTGCCTGGAAAAAGTGTATTTGCTCAAAGCCCAATATAAATTGTAACCTGCCATTGTGCTAAAAAATACCATGCCGGCAAGCATATAGTCAAAAGGGAGCTTTAATAAAATGGTGGTTTGAAAACATAACGCCACTGCACAGAGCGATATAAAAACCGAATGGGATAAGATGAAGTGCAGCCAGCGCATCAGGGTGTAACTAAATAAAGTGGCCCGGCCTGAACCACATTACTTTTATTTTTTGCAAAATCTTTTACATATACTTCAAAATAAAGAGTATCAATATTTGGCCCGGGTAGCCCAGAACCCAATGCCAGCGGTTTTAAATCTACCGAAACATCAACACTTAAATTTTTACGGTCAATTCCGCTTAGGTTGGGAAATTTAAAAGAGTCTTCCAAAGCCGGTGTAAAAAAAGTATTTTTTACATATACATACGAAGTATCAAACCCATCGTTAAAACCAAAATCGCCTTCGGCATCTTTAAGCGTAATGGTAAGCATAGGATGGCCAAAAGGGGTAATATTGTCAGTTTGAAATACATTGGGTTCAATTGATTTAAAACTAATAACCGGAACGGTATTAAAATCGCCTTTTTTACAACCGGTAAAAAGGGCGCTAAAAAAAACTATTGCCAGGAGGTATTTCATGTAAAAAATTTACCCTTCAAAATTAAGGATTGAAGCGCATATTATCAATTATTCCCTGTTGCTACCATTACCTTAACTTATTTTTCGGAAATTTGCCCCTTGCTTTCAGGTATTACACATATTGAAAATGATTTTCCACTGGTTACCGAAACACAATTTTCTGATTGGGCGTTGGAATTATTTTGTTTTCAGTACACTGAAAATAAAATATATCAGCAATATTGCAACCTGCTCCGCAAAATTCCCGCTCATGTTAAAAGTATTTATGAAATACCTTTTTTGCCGGTTCAATTTTTTAAAACACATAAAGTAGAAACAACCCCATTTAAGCATCAGTTAATTTTTGAAAGCAGCGGAACAGGCGGTGATAAAAGCCGGCATTATATTAAAGATGCATCGCTTTATGAAAAAAGTTTTTTGCATGCTTTCTGGCAATTTTACGGTAACCCAAAAGATTATTGTATCCTTGGCCTGCTGCCCTCTTACCTTGAAGCAGGTAATTCATCGCTGGTTTACATGGTGCAGTGTTTAATTAAGGCATCAAAAAATAATTTAAGTGGTTTTTATTTATACGATTTTGAAAAGTTAAAAGAAGTAATTCTGCTAAACGAAGCAAGGCACCAAAAAACACTTTTAATTGGCGTAACGTATGCATTGCTCGATTTTGCACAGGCCCATGCCCTGCAGTTAAAGCATACCCTCGTAATGGAAACCGGAGGAATGAAAGGAAGAAAAAAAGAGTTAATCCGTCAAGAAGTACATGATATTTTAAAAGGCCAATGGCAATTAAAAAACATCCATTCGGAATATGGAATGACAGAATTGCTAAGCCAGGCCTATGCAATGCAGGATGGTATTTTTAAAACCCCGGCTTGGATGAAAATTTTATTGAGAGACGAAGCTGACCCTTTTGAAATAACCAGCCAGCCCGGTACGGGTGCTATCAATATTATTGACCTTGCCAATATTTACAGTTGTGCTTTTATTGCCACATCAGATGCGGGGAAAATAAATGCCGATGGCAGCTTTGAAGTATTGGGCAGGCTGGATAGTGCCGACCTGCGTGGGTGCAGCCTATTGACTGCCTAAGCTAACGGCGGCTGCTTTTGAGGTATTTATCATGTATCACTTTTTGCAAAGGTTCATTGCTTACTTTGCTTTCCAGCCACGAAACTACATCAAGGTAAGCAAAGGCCCTTGTTTCATAGCGGTTGGATTCCAGCGCTTTTAATTGCTCCAGCAATTTTTTAAACTCCGGTTGCAACCGTTTAACCGGCATAAAAAAACTTCTTTGCAGGTATTTTAAAATTTCTTCTTCTATAACAGAAAGGTTGTCCATTTTGGCCATAAACCGGTAAACCGATTTTATCAGGTGTTCCATAATATCGGTATTGCCCAGTTCGTAATGGGCAATTAAATGCAGCAGCCTTGTATAGCATTGCAAGTCCTGCCTCAGGTCTACCACATCATTAATTATATTTCGGAGATAGTCTATACATTTATTGTAATTGCCTGCGCCAAAATACAGTGTGGCAATTTTATAATTGAATACAAGTATCCGGTGGCGGTCCAGGTACAAATGATATTCGGCAAGTTTTTTTTCGGTGTATGGTATTAAGGCAAGTCCATTGCTGAATGTGCCTGTAATTAAGTGCTGGTTAATACGGGCGCTCATAAGGTACACAAAGGTTTGCACACTGTTGTTTACATGCTTACCCGCAATTTTTGATTGGGCAAATGCCGTAAATTCTTCAAGGGACAATTCAAATTTTTTGAAATTGCGTAAATCAAAATGTGCGTTCATTAAGTTGTGCATGCCTTTTATATAGTGGCCTGTTTCAATATCAATCATAAAAGGCTGCTCATGAAATAAATCCACCCATTTTTGGGTATAACGGTAATATTTTAAAAAATCCTGGCAAATAAACCCATACCAGCAAAAGCTTTGATAATAATAAAGCCTTTCGTAAAAACCCGTAAGTTTAAAATGTTTTGCCGGAAGGTTATCGTACAAATATTTTTTTACCACGGCTTCATCCGTTGCATTTCGGGCATGGCCGTGTTTTACATACCAACTGTATAATTTTAATGCCAGGTTTGAAAGGCCGGTAATAAATAACCTTTTGGAGTGCACATCATCTGCTTCTGTGCTTAATTGTTCGGCCCGGTTTTGCATGCTTCGGGTAATGTGCAGGGTTTCAATTTTTTTTTCCAAAGAAATAGCCTGTATCAAAAAACCATCCTGGTTAAAAGAAACCGCCATTTCCTTTACCTTCTCCAATATTTTCAGGCTTTGGTAATAAAGGCCCTTGTGGTACAAAATCCTTGCATAATCCAGTTGTTCATGCAACTGGAGGTCTACACTTTCCGATATTTTTATTACCCTTAAGCTGGCAAGTACCTGCTTATATAAATGGCTTTTAACATTGGCAAGTTGCGGCTTTTTTATAGAGTGGAGTTTTTTAAGCAGCAGGTTTTCGTCATACTCCCTTAATTTATCCAGAGCATCAAACAATTCCACAATTTTTAAATCATCATTGGGAGAATTACGCTTTATATACAGCTTAAAATTGCGCTTTTCTGCCTTTTCCAAAGAATGAACGAGTTGAAAAACTATATCGGCAGAGCGGTTGGGCATAATGTAAGTTAAGCGTTAAAACCCTTTAAACTCAATGGTTTCACAAAAATATTATGGGTTAAACATAATAAAAACAACCAAAAGTTCCTTTCGGCAATAATGCTATCCGGTTTAATTTCGTTGTTGAAAATATACGCAGGATGTTTTCAAAGGGTAAGCAATCGAAAGGCGCTCAATCGAAAAGGCCCATTGCTTTGGGCAATGAAGCGCAAAATAATGCAAGTTTCCCTTTTCTACAAACTACAGTTCAACTTTTTTCATATGGCAAGCAATCGAAAAGGTCACTCCGTTTCTACGGAGAGACCTACTTTTGTATGCACATCTTTTGTGATGTATAAATAAATTTGATTTGTACCATCAATCTTCAGCAGTTTTAAACCATATTTTTTTCTCATCGTTCCAGGTACCGTTATAGTTAATGGTTAATTCTTCGCCTGCATTTATATTTCGTATGGTTTTTACCAAAATACTCTGGTCATCAAAGTCCATAAAATATTCGCAATTGCTTTGGTAGCTGTGGTTATAAACTGGCACCAGGCCAAGCGCCATGCCACATTCTTCTTTTTTTACTCCCCATTCAAAAATATAATCATGCAGTAAAGTTTTATCTAACTGCTTTCTTTCTTTATGCGTCATTACAATTACCGGCGCTATTTCAATTATTGTTCCTTTTAAAATTGCTTCCAGGGTAAATACGCCTCTGCCCTTGCTTTTTGTTTTGTCAAAAAAAATATAGGGTTGCAACATCGCTTCAAATTTTGTTGTCAAATTTAAGCAATGGCTTTATCAATAAACAACCAAATAAACTAAATTGCAAAACAAAGAAAAAGGGTTTTCACTTATGGAGATGGATCAAATGCCCATACAGCAACAATTTGAAGAAGTAATTGTGTCTGATAATTTATTGGAAGTAAAGGAATTTCTCAATAACCAGAACATTAGTGATGTTGCCAACCTTATATATGAGAACCCGGATTATGAAATCCAGATTATTTCTACCCTTTCCATCCACCGTTCTGCCAGTGTGTTTAAGATACTGGACTTAATGGAACAAAAGCGCATCATAAAAAAACTCCCCGCTATAAAATCTGCCGAATTGCTCAATGAACTATCGGCAGATGACCGTGTTGATTTTTTTGAAGAGCTCCCTACAGGAACCGTAAGAGAATTACTCAAAATGCTCAATCCCGAGGAAAGAAAAATTACTCTTAAATTACTGGGATACCCGGAAAACAGCGTAGGCAGGCTGATGATACCCAATTATATTTATGTGTATGAGCACAACAGCATGCAGGAGGTTTTTGAAACCATCCGCCGATATGGAAAAAATACCGAAACCATAGATGTAATTTATATTATCAATGATAATGGTGAACTATTGGATGATATCCGCATAAGGGATTTTTTGCTTGCACCACCACAAACTAAGGTGAGCGACCTTATGGACAACCGCTATATTTCACTAAATGCCAACGAAGACCAGGAAATGGCCAGTGAAGTATTTAAAATGAATAACCGTGTGGCTTTGCCAGTAGTAGATGAAAATAAAATTTTATTGGGCATTGTAACCATTGACGATATCCTTTGGGTGGCCCAGGAAGAATTCACTGAAGACATCCAGAAAATTGGCGGCACCGAGGCTTTACAAGCGCCTTATTTGGATATTGGCCTTTTTAAACTTTTGAAAAAAAGGGCTGGCTGGCTCATCATTTTATTCATAGGCGAATTATTTACCGCTACGGTAATGCAATATTTTGAACATGAAATTGAAGCGGCTACTGTACTTGCCTTATTTATTCCGCTCATTGTAAGTAGCGGGGGAAACAGTGGTTCGCAGGCATCTACACTTATTATACAGGCAATGGCTTTGGGTGAATTAAGTATTGGCGACTGGTGGCGGGTGATGAAAAGGGAATTTTTAACAGGCATCATGTTGGGTACAATTCTTGGTGTAACAGGCTTTCTTAGAATTATTGCCTGGCAAAACCTTGGTATTTATAATTATGGCACTCATTGGCTACTGGTTGCCTTTACCATACTTTTTTCAATATTGGGCATAGTATTGTGGGGATGTATGATAGGCTCTATGCTGCCCATCATTTTAAAACGGTTTAAAATGGATCCGGCAGCTTCTTCGGCACCCTTTGTGGCTACTTTGGTAGATGTTACAGGATTGGTTATTTATTTTTCCGTTGCCTATTTATTGTTGCATGGTATTTTGCTATAATACACTTTCATTCAACAAATTTGATAAGTGCAAAACAAGTTAAATTGTAAATCTGCAGAGGAGAGCATAAATTCAATATTTTTGCAAATTGAAATCACAAATATTTAAAGAAATTTTATGTGTGGAATAGTTGGATATACAGGCCCTCGACAGGCTTTTCCTGTAATACTTAAAGGATTAAAACGGTTAGAATACCGTGGTTACGACAGTGCAGGTGTTGCCTTATTGAATAACCGAGATTTAAAAGTGTATAAGAAAAAAGGCAAAGTGGCCGACCTGGAAGAAGCCATAATTGGTAAAGACCTGCAGGCACATATTGGCATTGGCCATACCCGTTGGGCAACCCATGGCGAGCCGAGTGACAGGAATGCTCATCCGCATAAATCTGCAAATGGCAGCCTGGCCATGATACATAACGGCATTATTGAAAACTATGCACAAATAAAAAGCGAACTGGTTAACAATGGCTATACTTTTCAAAGCGAAACCGATACAGAAGTACTCATCAACTTTATAGAATTTATACAATCCAATAACGATTGTTCACTGGAAGAAGCATTACGCATTGCATTAAAAAGGGTTACCGGCGCATATTGTATTTTGCTTATTGAAAAAAATAACCCCGATACTATAATAGCTGCCCGAAAAGGGAGCCCTCTGGTTATAGGTATTGGCAAAGGCAGAGACGAACATTTCCTTGCCAGTGATGCCTCACCAATTATTGAATATACAAAAGAAGTAGTGTATGTAAACGATTATGAACTGGCCATAGTAAAACCTGGCGAACTCATTTTAAAAAACCTGGGCAATGAAAAGATAACCCCTTATGTTACCAAACTGGATATGGAACTTGCTGCAATTGAAAAAGGTGGCTACGACCATTTTATGCTCAAAGAAATATTTGAACAACCCCATACCATTTATGATTGCCTGCGTGGCCGCCTTGATGCAGCGGCAAGTACAATTACCATGAGTGGCGTAGAACAAAATATAGATAAACTAAAAAATGCCAACCGAATTATGATAGTGGCCTGTGGTACAAGCTGGCATGCCGGGCTGGTGGCAGAATATATTTTTGAAGAACTTTGCCGCATTCCTGTAGAAGTGGAATATGCATCAGAATTCAGGTACAGAAACCCTATAGTAAATGAAGGCGATGTTATTATTGCCATTTCACAAAGCGGCGAAACTGCAGATACGCTTGTTGCCCTTGAAAAAGCAAAAGAAAATGGCGCATTTATTTTTGGTATTGTTAACGTTGTAGGTTCTTCCATTTCCCGTATTTCCCATGCCGGTGCTTATACCCATGCCGGCCCCGAAATTGGTGTAGCCTCTACCAAAGCCTTTACCGGGCAACTTGCCGTAATAATGATGATGGCCATGAAGATTGCCATAGAAAAACGAAGCATTACGCCTGAGTATTATAAAAAACTTTTGCTGGAGTTGCAGGATGTTCCCGAAAAAGTGGATGCCATTTTAAAAAATGCCGAAGAGTTGAAATTTATTGCAGATAAATATAAAGATGCTTCCGACTTTTTATTTCTTGGCCGTGGCTATAATTTTCCGGTTGCCCTTGAAGGCGCTTTAAAACTAAAAGAAATTTCCTACATCCATGCTGAAGGCTACCCTGCAGCCGAAATGAAACACGGGCCCATTGCCCTGGTTACATCCCAATTGCCGGTGGTATTTGTTGCCACAAAAGATTCTTACCACGAAAAAATTGTAAGTAACATGCAGGAAATAAGGGCCAGAAAAGGAAAAATTATTTCTATTATTACTGATGGGGATACCGTAAGCCCCGCTTTAAGCGATGACTGGTTCAGCATCCCAACTGCCGATGAACTCATTGCCCCAATTTTAAGCGTTGTTCCTTTACAGCTACTCTCCTATTATTCCGGCATTGCCAAAGGTATTGATGTAGACAAGCCGAGGAACCTGGCAAAAAGTGTAACGGTAGAATAAAAAATTTTTACGTATTCTTTACAGGTATTTTTGTTATTAGAAGTTTCTTAACTTCCTGTATTAAAAATTAACTTATACGATGAATGTAATTCATGAACACCCGGTTGGCAACCTTGGGTATAATTTTATTGAGCCAAAATTTATCCCTAAAAATAAAGACGAGTATTATTTAAGAAATATCCAAAACAAATCGGGCCTGAAGTATAAAAAACTTACCGCCGACCAAATGGAGGTGCTCATCCATAACCGTAATACCTCCGACAACTGGGGCAATGTACTGGTATCGGATAAATTTGATGAAATGCTGGTACGCAATTGCAAGTTTTTTGGCCTGGTGCGTATTGGTAATTTAAGCCCATCCTACAAAGAGTTTCATAACCTGCGTATGCCAGTTGGGTTGTACAACAGTACCATCATTAGTTGTGATATTGGCAATAATGTGTGCATGGAAAACGCAAATTATTTAAGCCATTATATTATTGAAGATGATGTAATGATTGCCAATGTAAATGAACTGGCTACTACCAATTACGCCAAGTTCGGCAATGGAATTTTAAAGCAGGATGAAGATGAGAAGCACCGCATTTGGATAGAAGTGTGCAATGAAAATGGCGGAAGGAGTATAATTCCTTTTAATGGTATGCTTGCAGGCGATGCCTATATGTGGAGTAAATACAAGGATGATGAATTGCTAATGGAGAAATTTAAAGCATTTACCCATAAGCTATACGATAAAAAAAGGGGCTATTATGGCGTTATTGGAAAACGTACCGTTATAAAAAACTGCGGAATATTAAAAGATGTATGGATAGGCAGCGATGCTTACATTAAAGGAGCCAATAAAATAAAAAATGTTACCATCAACAGCGATGCGGCCCGCAAAAGCCAGATTGGCGAAGGTTGTGAACTGGTAAATGGTATTATTGGCTATGGATGCCGCATATTTTACGGCGTAAAAGCGGTACGTTTTATTTTGGCGGCACATTCTCAGTTAAAGTATGGCGCAAGGCTCATCAATTCTTACCTGGGCAATAATTCTACAATTTCCTGTTGCGAAGTACTCAACTCATTAATTTTTCCAGCTCATGAGCAGCACCATAATAATTCATTTCTTTGTGCATCTTTGCTCATGGGCCAAAGTAATATGGCCGCAGGCGCAACAATTGGCAGCAACCACAACAGCCGCAGCCCCGATGGTGAAATTGTTGCCGGGCGTGGGTTTTGGCCGGGCTTATGCGTAAGCCTTAAGCATAATTCAAAATTTGCTTCCTTTACTATTATAGCCAAAGGCGATTTTCCCTCGGAATTAAATATTCCTATTCCCTATAGCCTTGTAGCAAATGATGTAACCCATAACCGTATTGTAGTAATGCCGGCTTATTGGTTTATTTACAATATTTATGCACTGGAACGTAATGCCTGGAAGTATGCCGACAGAGACAACCGTACCGAACGCCTGCAAAAACTGGAATTTGATTACCTGGCTCCCGATACGGTTAACGAAATATTTGATGCAATAGAAATTTTATCAAAATTAAAAACCGGAAGAGATGGTTCTGCGGTAATCAAAGGCTGGGAAAACTCCGACAGGGAAATTCAAATTGTAAAAATCCCACAGGCGCTCAAAATTTTTAAGGAACTCATTTATTTTTATTTTGGCAAACTGGTACTGCAACATATTCTTACCCACAAAATCAAAAGTTTTACCGCACTTAAAAAGCAGCTTTATGCCAAGGTACAGCGCAGCACCTGGTTGAACATTGGCGGGCAATTAATGACAAAAACATCAGTAAACAAGCTAAAGAAAAATATTAAAGAAGGGTTAATTAGTAACTGGCAGCAGGTGCATCAATACTATATTGAACAAGGCAACAGGTACGATAATGAAAAATTGCAACATGCTTTTAATTGTTACCTGGAGTTAAGCAATATTACCGGCAAACAATTTAACCTGGCCCGTTTTAAAAATGTGTTGACCACATCAGTTAGTGTAAAGCAATGGATGTGCAAAGGGATTTATGAAAGCAGGGAAAAAGATTATACCAATCCTTTCAGGAAGATGCTGTATGACAGTGATGAAGAAATGAATTCTGTACTCGGTAAGCTGGAAGATAACAGTTTTGTGCAACTGCAACTTGCATCCCTTGAAGCCATGAAAAGCCAGGTTAATGAAATTTTTAAAACTATTAAGTCATAAGTTTACGGTACTTCCTAAATTTTAAAGTACAAATAGTACAAAAATAGCATTGTATTATTAGTCCGTATTTTCCTGGGGCAGTAAAGTAAAACTGCTGGCAATAAAACGATTCTTTTTAATTTTTCCGCTTACTTTGGCTTTACGAATGGCATTACAAAACCCATCTTTTGCATGGGCATCTCCAAACTTATCAATTTTGGCGCCATCTACAAAATATGACACCCCTTCAATACGCACTGCAAGGTCGCAGCCGGCTTTGCCTTTCATGCCAAAATTACATTGTCCGCAGGAAGCTTCAACAATTTGGGTACTATCCTGCGCCTGTACATTGCTAAATACTGCAAAAAAAAGTAACAGGATGATTGATAAAGTTTTTTTCATGGTTCACATTTTAGGCAAAGTTAACGGTTAAATCTACTGCAAACTATATATTGAAAAAAACTTTTTAACCGTAAAATTGCCTTTGCTTAATGTGGCACCAAATATTACGGAAGCGTAGCAATTACCCAAACCTTTTCTGCGTAAACCTTGTAAACGTCTTTCTCTGAATTGATTGTTTTAAACGCAACAAAACAAGAGAACGCTTAGATTGAGCAGGTAAAATATATGCTTTTTGAAGTTATAAAAAAACCGGCCAATTGGCTGGTAAAATATGAAGTAAAATAAAATTATTAGTTTTTATTTTTTCTTTTGTCCCTGTTTTTTAAAATGGGCGCCCTGCTTTCTACTCCTCTTAAAATACGGCTGATGTTTTTCTGGTGGGTTATTAATACCATAAGGGCAACCAATAATGCAAATACACGATAAAGGATTTCATTTTCGTTCCAAATCCACAATACAAAAACCGGTAACATGGTAGCTGCTAAAATAGAGCTTAATGAAACATAACGGGTTAAAAACAACACCAGCAAAAATACCACAACGCAACTTAAAGCAATACCGGGTTGTATGGCCAAAATCATTCCAAATAAAGTAGCCACGCCTTTGCCTCCCTTAAAATTGGCAAATATGGGAAATACATGGCCCAAAACGGCCGCAAGGCCAAGGCCAATCATTAAATTGGTGCGCTGCAATTCATTTTGAAGGTAATATGGCAAAAAATTATACAAGCCAACTGCTGCTGCACCTTTTAAAATATCTATTAACATTACCATAATGCCATAGTTTTTACCTAAAACTCTAAAAGTATTAGTAGCGCCCATATTGCCACTACCGTATTCCCTAATGTCAATTTCGAAAAATCTTTTGCTAATAATGAGCGCTGTAGGAATTGAGCCAATCAGGTATGCACATAAGATAATAGCAGCCTCTTTCATTATGAATAGTTGAATTTGAAGTACATACAAAGATACGGTTACTAAGGCTTTACAGCAAAAATATTAACCTATTGCATAAATTGTTAATAAGCAAAGCCACCCGTTTCTTTCGCTTATATTCTTTACTTCAAAATTATATTGGTTTAAATGCTTTTGTATATTTTCTTTATCTGAAACCAATAATCCGCTGAACAAAACTATAGTTCCCGGGTTACAGGCTGTTTCTATTTGCGGCAAATTGGCCGTAATAACATTGAAATTAATATTGGCCAGTATTATATCTGTTTTTGTCTCTGCTTTAAATCTATCTGTTTTAATAACAGCAATTTGCCTGCATTTATTGCTTTCAATATTTTCAAGTGCATTGGTAACGCTCCACTCATCGTTATCAATTGCCACAATATTTTTTGCCCCAAGTTTTTCGGCAAGTATGGCCAATACACCTGTGCCTGTTCCAAAATCAATAACCGCTTTATTATTAAAATTCAGCGCCTCCATTTGCTGCACCATTAAATAGGTAGTAGCATGATGGCCTGTGCCAAAACTCATTTTTGGGGTAATGATAATTTGATGGTTTACCTGGTTAATTGGCTCATGAAAACCAGCCCTTATTGCTACAAAATTACCAATAACGATGGGTTCAAAGCTACGCTCCCATTGCTGGTTCCAGTTTTTATTTTCAATTTTGGTAATGGAGTATATGCTTATTTTAAAATTTTCCAGTATGGGTAATATGTCACCTTTTTTAAACTGCTGTTTATCAATATAGGCCAATAGTTCATTATCTTTTTCTTCAAAAGCCTCAAAACCATTTGCGCTAAGCAGGGCTATTAGGGTTTCCTGTAATTGAAGGGATTCTGTATGAATTTGTAAACAAATAAACTGTTGCATATTAAAAAAATAACCCCCAGTTTACTGAGGGTTTAATCTATTTATAAAAAGTTGATTAATTGTTTGCCGGTCCTTGTTGCTGGCTTTCGGGCTTTGGCATCAATGCTTTGCGGCTTAATTTAAATTTACCCGTTTTAGCATCAATATCCATGAGCTTTACTTTTACCTTTTCACCTTCTTTAAAAATACCGTTCATAGATTCCAGCCTTTTCCAGCTTATTTCGCTAATATGTAGCAAGCCTTCTTTTTTGGGCAAAAATTCTACAAAAGCGCCAAAGTCTTTTATGCTTTTTATGGTTCCTTCATAAGTTTCGCCTACTTCCGGCGTAGCCGTAATACCTTTAATCCATTCTACTGCTTTATCAAGCCCTGCTTTTTCTTTACAGAAAATGCTTACTTCGCCAGTATCGTTTACTTCTTCAATATTAATAGTAGTGCCAGTTTCTTTTTGAATTTCCTGAATTACTTTACCGCCTGGGCCAATTACTGCTCCAATATATTCTTTATCAATAATCAATTTCACCATTCTTGGTGCATGAGGTTTCACATCATCCCTGTGGGTTGGTACGCAATCGTACATGGCATTGAGAATATGCATTCGGCCCTGCTTTGCCTGCTGAAGTGCCTGGCGCATAATATCCATACTTAAGCCATCTACTTTTATATCCATTTGTACGCCGCAAATACCATCTTTAGTTCCGGTTACTTTAAAGTCCATATCACCTAAATGGTCTTCGTCACCTAAAATATCTGTAAGCACGGCAAATTTGTCGTCTTTTTTTATTAATCCCATGGCCACACCGCTTACATGCTTTTTTACGGGTACACCAGCATCCATTAATGCAAGCGAACCAGCGCAAACAGTAGCCATTGATGAGGAACCGTTACTTTCCAAAATATCGCTCACTACCCTCACGGTATAAGCATATTCACCTGTGGGCATCATTTGCTTTAAAGAACGCATTGCAAGGTTGCCATGCCCAACTTCCCTGCGGCCAACACCTCTCATCATTTTTACTTCGCCGGTGCTAAAGGGAGGGAAATTATAATGCAGTAAAAACTTGGTATAGTCGGAATGATGGGCGCTTTCCACGAGCAACTCATCTAAAGGAGTACCTAAGGTAACAGTTGTAAGTGATTGTGTTTCACCACGTGTAAACAAAGCCGAGCCATGTGGGCCAGGTAATAAATCGGTTTCCATATAAAGTGGGCGAACGTCATCTGTACCACGGCCATCGAGCCTGCGCCGCAGGTTTAATATCATATCCCTTACCACGTGGTATTGCAATTCGCCAAAATAATGCCCAATAAGTGGCTTATCTTCTTCGGGAAGCTCTTCGCCAAGGTAGGTTTTTAATTCTTCTTTAAGTACATCAAAAGCTTCACTGCGCTCATGTTTTGCAGAAGCTGCAGCAGCAATGGCGTGCATTTTATCTTTACAAAATGCATTTATTTTATTTTCAAGCTCTTCGTTACGGTGGGGTTTTGTATATTCCCTTTTACTTTTTGTACCGGTTTTATCTTTCAACTCTGCCTGTGCCTTAATTTGTATTTTAATGGCATCATGGGCTATTTCAATCGCTTTAATTAAATCTTCTTCCTGGCATTCTTTAGCCTCGCCTTCCACCATCATGATATTTTTTTCTGTGGCGGCAATAATAAATTCCAGGTCGCTTTTTACCAATTCATCCCGGGTAGGGTTTACGATCCATTTACCATCAACTCTTCCAATACGCACTTCGGAAATAATTTCCTGGATGGGAATATCGGAAACGGCTAAAGCTGCGGAAGCAGCAAGGCATGCCAATGAATCGGGCATTACCTGGTCGTCGCTGGAAATGAGCGAAACCAATACCTGCACATCACATAAATAATCTTCGGGAAATAATGGCCTCAAAGCCCTGTCAATTAACCGGGAAGTAAGTATTTCATAATCATTAAGCCGTGCTTCACGCTTAAAAAATGAGCCGGGAATACGGCCGGCAGAGGCAAATTTTTCCTGGTAATCAACAGATAATGGAAAAAATGACTGGCCTTCTTTGGGTTCTTTATTGGCAACTACCGTTGCTAAAATGATGCAATTTCCCTGGCGAACCGTAACGGCTCCATCGGCCTGGCGTGCAAGTTTTCCTGTTTCAATAGTTACATTTCTTCCTCCGCCAATATCGAAAGTTATGTTTTTAGGTTGTAATAATGACATGTATTTGTTTTTTGCTCCTGCATTATTTTATGCAGAAAATGAGATAGCTTAAACGAATAATTCCCAACGCTGCAATACAACCGTTGGGAATAAGTTCATTTAATCAATTATAATTATTTACGAAGACCGAGTTTTTCAATAAGCGCCCTGTACCCGGTAAGATTGTGCTTGCTTAAGTAAGTGAGCAGGCGTTTACGCTGACCAACCATCATCATCAACCCACGCTGGGTCGAAAAGTCCTTTTTATTGGTTTTCAGGTGATCACTAATATGGTTAATACGCTCTGTAAGTAACGCTACCTGGCCTTCAATAGACCCTGTATTAGAGGCTTTCCCGCCAAATTCGGCAAATAAATTTGCCATTTTTTCTGATGTTAAATGCGACATTTGTTGTTTTTTAAAACAGTATTGTTTTCTTTTTTCTATAATTGGCTGCAAAATTAGGATAAAATTCTTAAAATAAACCATATTAACAGTAGTATTTTAATTTACCGGAATATTTAAGCTTTTTTTTACTCTAAAAACCAACCATTATGCACAACTTTAGGCTGAATTATAGCTTTCCTATCTCTTTGAAAGTCTATTGCTCACACCCCAATTTTCAAATTGAAAAGCATATCATTACAATTTAACCCTTTTAGCTATTTTGCACTTGTGCTTCCTGTTAATATTTTTGCTAATATGAAGAATTTAATCTCTGGATTTTTGTTGCTATTACTGGCTGTAACTGCCTGGCAATATTTCTCATTTCATAAAAAATCAAAAACATTAACTGTAGTTAAAAAGGAAAGCGGCTTACAAAAAATTACGGTTTTAGATATTATCAATCCAAGCCTTACTGCAAACGAAAATGCCTTTATAGATGAACAGGCACTACACAGGTTAATAAATGACAAATCTGATCAATCGGTTACACCCACAAGCTGTGGCAACTGGTGGAACTTTACTGAAAATAATAAATCGAGTTGCATACAGCTTAGCTACCATCCCAACAGGGTAGGTAATACACCTGGCCCAATAAGTTTCGATTTTGAATTTGATGGTATTTACAAGCTAAAAAAAATCTGCATTTTTATTGATCCTGTAAAAAGCAAAAAAGCAGGAAATACATTACTAATTAAATCGGGCATACCTTTTAAATACAATCAAAATATTACCCAATTACTGGATGATGGCTCAATAAGCGGGCCAGGTTGGGTAGATGTTGCTTGCGATGAACAGACGCAATACCTGCAATTAATTTATGGTGAAAATTTTGGCAGCATAAGAGAAATAGTATTTTACGGAACCTTAATAAATAAAAGTCCCCAAGCTTCATTTAGTTATGGTTATAACCAAAAATCATTTGACAGTATATGTGGCACCAATATTATTATGCAAATGGGGCAATCGGCAGACGGCACAAATTATGATGAAGGCTGGAACGGAGGCATGCGGTGGTTTGCAGCGGCTTGTTATGTTTTAAATAAAGATTTAAGTTTAAAAGACAAAAACGGTACGGCAAGTGAGTTAGAAGCAAATTGGAACAGGAGGATTATTGCATCGGGCAGTAAACTGCATTATGCTTTTGGCAGCCTTGTAGACAGCAGCATGGTAAGCCCCACCAATAACAGCGGTGGCGACTGGGCCAATCAAAAACCTATACCCACATCTTTAATAAATGAAAAAACTGCAGACAGGTTTGAAGGCATTTGTACTTTTAATGAAATTGCCGAAAAGCCCGAAAGTTATGCCCAGGCAGCATATAATTTAAAAAGGCTTACCTATGGCCTTTACCAGCTTGGCCACAGGGCAATAGAGCCCGATAATGAAAAAGACGGCACTTTTAAAAAAGCCGGTTTTATGTACCCATATCAGCAGGCTGCATATTTATCTGCCTTATATGATGGCCACGATAATACGATACAGTTTAAAGCTGAGCCTGTTGGCGTACGCAACAGCGGCTTAAGCATTGATGAAATGAAATTAATTTTTCCCGGGCTTACCTATGTAAACCCAACTTATATTAAAGCCATGATGTGGTGGTGGAAATGGAACCGTAAAAACGGCGATGCCCCATTTGACATTTTTAATATCCACCTCTACCCTTCTACTTTAAATATTACGCAGCATTATTTAAATGCACAGGCTGTAATGCCCGAAAGCGGGGTTTTTGAAATGGAAAAAAAATTAGACACTGCAAAATACTTTGCTGCACTTATGCACAAGCCGCTTATGAATACCGAAACAGGTTATGATGCATACGAAGAAAAATTGCGTTTCCCCAATGAGTTTTGCACCGATAAAGTGCGCTGGGGAAACAGCTTTATGGCCATAAGGCCATTTGCCCAAAAAACACCCGAAGCTATACAGGGTGAATGGTTGTTAAGAACCATGCTGCTGCACAACAGTAAAGGAATCCCCTGCTACCAGTTTTGGCTTGCCGACCAATATAAAGAAGGCACTGTATGCGGCCCGTTTAGCGCCACAGGATTATTAAAACATGATACGGTTATTAACTGGAAACAACTCTACATTCCCCGGCTGGCATGGTATTACATCCAATGTTTTAAAAGCCACTTAAAAGGCTATGAATTTATAAAAGAGAAAAAAGAAAATAGCCTGCGTTTTTATTTTTACGAAAACAAAAAAAGTACTACGGCAAATCATGCCATAGTTTTTTGGAGCGCAACCGGAGATGGCAGTGCTGCCCGGTACCTTTTTAAATTGCCAGAAAATAAACCTTACCAAATACTTGCACCTAATAAATCTACACAGGGAAAAATTACCAGGGGAACCAATAAAGAAGTTGTATTGACCATAAGCGAATTACCACAAATTATTTTCTATTAGCTTTATCATAAAATTAACCAGGCTTGAAGCAAATTGTTTTTACTGTTACCAATGATTTGAATTACGACCAGCGGATGATACGCATTTGCACAAGCCTTGCCAGAAACGGCTACCGCATTATCTTAGTTGGAAGAAAAAACCGCAATTCGCTGCCGTTGCAGCAACAACCCTTTCAGCAAAAAAGACTGCATGTATTTTTCCAAAGAAAATTTTTCTTTTATTGTGAATATAACTTCAGGTTGTTTTTTTATTTACTATTTGTTAGAGCCGATGCCTTTTGCTGCATTGACCTGGATACCATGCTGCCTGTTTACTTTGCCGGGAGACTTAGGAAAAAAAAATTAGTGTATGATGCCCATGAATACTTTAGCCAACAAAAAGAAATTGTTACAAGGCCAAAAATTTATAAAGTTTGGAATTGGATTGAAAGAAATTTTGTTCCCCGTTTCAGGAATGGTTACACCGCTACTCAATCCATTACCGATGAGTTTGCAAAAAAGTTTCAGCTTAACTATGCTACAATCCGTAATTTACCTTTGGCCCAAACAGGTGAACAACCCTTAAATAAGTCACAAAAAATAATATTATACCAGGGCGCTATAAATGAAGCTCGTGGGTTTGAATTTTTAATTCCTGCTATGCAAATGGTAAATGCAGTTTTGCATATTTACGGAGACGGAAATTTTGTGCCACAATTAAATAAATTAATTGCGGTCTATAATGTAGAAAGTAAAGTAAAGTTTTTTGACAAACTGCTTCCGCAACAATTAAAAGCCATAACGCATCAGGCATATATTGGCTTAAACCTTGTTGAAAATACCGGCCTGAACCAATATTATTCTTTGGCCAATAAGTTTTTTGATTATATACAGGCTTTGGTGCCACAGGTAACCATGGATTTTCCCGAATACCGGAAAATAAATGAGCGTTACCAAGTGGCTTTGCTCATTGAAAACTTAACCGAAGAAAATATTGCAACTTCGCTTAACAGGTTACTGGATGACAAAAAATTGTATGCACAATTGCAGCACAATTGCAGCAAAGCAAGGGCAGAACTGAACTGGGAAAACGAAGAAAAAAATTTATGGTTATTTTATAAGCAATTGTTTGGATAAAAATTTACACATATTATGCCCCGATGTTCCCTGGCCGGCTGATTATGGCGGGGTGATTGATCCGTTTTATTTACTGGTACAATTAAAAGCCGTGGGCATCCAGGTTTATTTGCATTGCTTTACGCAAAACCGGGCGCCACAAAAAGAATTAGAAAAATATTGTAAAGAAGTACATTATTATCGTAGAGATAAAACTGCATTGCTTTCCAATACCCTGCCTTATATTGTAAAAAGCAGAAGCAGTAAAAAACTATTGCAGGAACTGGGCAAAAACAATTATCCTATTTTAATGCAGGGCATACATACCACATATTTTCTTTATAAAAAACTGTTGCCCAACCGAAAAATATTGCTAAGGCCCTTTAATGTGGAAAGTACTTACTACCAGCAACTATCTGCATTAGAAATAAACCCTTTTAAAAAATATTTTTTCAAGAGGGAAAGCAGGCTGCTCAAAAGTTACGAAAAAGAAGTATCAACCATGATACCCATATTGGCATTAAGCCAAACAGACAAACAATTTTTTGAGGAGCAAAATGCCCGGAGTTATTTTATACCGGTAATTATTCCCTGGCAGGAAGTTTCTATTTTGCCTGGCACAGGAAATTATTGTTTATACCATGGGAATTTATCGGTAAATGAAAACCAAAAAGCCGTGGAATGGTTGCTAACAAAGGTTTTTAATGATCTTGAATTCCCAATATTTTTTGCAGGCAAAAATCCAAATCCTAAAACGGCAAAGCTTATCAGTAAAAATAAAAATGCCGCATTAATTGCTAATCCAACCGAAAGCAAAATGCAGGAATTAATAAAAAATGCACAAATAAACCTTGCGCCTTCTTTTAATCATACAGGCATAAAATTAAAAATACTCAATGCCTTGTTTAACGGGAGGCACTGCATAGCCAATTTACAAGCTGTTAGAGGTTCAGGAATTGAAGCATTAGTTTCCGTAGCCGATGATGCAGAAAATATGAAAAAAGCCATATTGGAATTGATGGCTTTACCGGTTACAGAAGAGCAAAAAGGACGCCGAAGCGCCGTTTTAAATGATGTATATAACAATAAAAAAAATACAGAAAAAATTATTGCAATGATATACTAGCGTTGTCCCAAAGCTTACCTCTTTCAGTTTTAATAGTGCGTGCCGGAAATTTATTGATTACAATATAATCATGTGTTGCCATTAAAATACTGGTTTCGTAATCACGGCAAATTTGAAAAAGGAGTTGCATAATTTCATCGCTGGTTTCGGGGTCGAGGTTGCCGGTGGGTTCATCGGCAAGTATTAGCTTGGGAGAATTAAGCAAAGCCCTTGCAATATCCACCCTTTGCTGCTCACCGCCACTCAACTCAAAAGGAAATTTAAATCCCTTAGTTTTTAAATTTACTTTATCCAAAACATCGGCAATTTTTTCGTCCATCAGGTTTTCATCTTTCCAGCCTGTGGCTTTTAAAACAAATTTCAGGTTATCATGTACGTTCCTGTCGGTAAGCAACTGAAAATCCTGGAACACAACGCCCAGGTTGCGGCGCAGGAAAGGCACTGTTTTCCAGGTAAGCCCTTTTAAAGTATGGCCTACAACGGTTCCGTCGCCTTCTCTCAATTCCAAATCTCCATAAAGGGTTTTAAGTAAACTACTTTTGCCCGTTCCGGTTTTGCCCACCAAATACACAAACTCGCCTTTATTGATGGATATATTTACATCGCTTAATACCATACTGTTGCCTTGGTAAATATTTACATTTTTTAATTCTACTACTGGTTGGGACATATACTATTAATAAAAAGCAAATTTAGCCTATTCAGCTTTTTGAACAGAAAGTTTTTTAAACAGGAAAGTTAAAAATGTGGAAAACCGGTTTTATGGCCGAATGGTGCAAATTGGTTTTGTGAAAATATTTTAACCTGCTTTGCGTTTGATATTAAAACCAGGCTTTATCTTCACTAAAACAAATTCTATGCTCAAAAAGATATTTGCGCTCTTTTCCATTTCGTTTGCATTTTGGGGCACCTCTATGGCCCAATCGAAAGTTACCCTAAAAACATCGGATAATTCGCCGGCAAGTTGCCAGGGCATTAAAATAGCCAAAGCAGAAATTATGGTAGATACTACGATTAGGGTAAAACCGGTAAATGCTTATATGAGTATGGAGTTCAGTAACATTTCCGGAACTACACTTGCAGAAGTGCTCAACGGCAACAACCATTTTTGGGTGTACGATGATAAAATGAAAGAAATAAAAATTGCCGATAAACTTTTAAAAAAAGTAAACAGCTCAATGGAAAACAGCATTGTAAACCTCACCGTTAAAATTCCTTACCGGTTAAAAACAGATACCAAAAAATATATCGTTAAATACCGCTGGGAAAGCCCCGATAAACGTAAATGGATAGAAGTAACAACAACAAAATAATTCTTATACTTTTTTTTAAATAAAAAAGGGCAGTTTAAAGCTGCCCTTATTATTTTTTATAAGAAAGGTTTTATTGTTTCACCACTTTTGTGCTGAATATTTCACCGCTTGCAGCAATTACCTGCAATAAATATACGCCGGCTGGTAAATAGCGCATATTTAGATGGTAATTTGCATTTATCGTTTTACCTGAAGCTACCTGCCTGCCATTAATATCAAATAAACGAAAAGATGAATTTCCGGTAATTCCTTTTAACTGAATATTCAAAATATCGTTAACCGGATTGGGATAAGCTATTAAATTTTTACTGCTAAACAATGGCATTTTTTCTTCTCTTGTAGCGGTGCCTGTTGAAATGCGCAAGGTATAACAGTTGGATGCGTTGAATGCACTTTTATATCCATAAACCCTTGCATAATAAGTACCGGCTGTAAATGTCCTGCTGATGGTTTCTGAAGTTGTACCGCCATTTTGCGAAATGGCCAATTGCGTAGTACCATTACTGCTGTATAGCCTCATATCATAATCTGCTGGTAAGGTAGATAAGGTAATGGTTGCCGTACCGCCTGTAGTAATTACAAATCTATAATAGTCGTTCTCACTTTTTGGATTTATCAAACCATGTACATCTGTATTTAACGGTATTTGTGCTGCACCGCTATAAGTACCATTTGTGCTGTTATCGTAACTGCTTTGGCAACCTGCACTTACGGGTGTAACTGTTGCTGTAATAGTATAACAAGTAGCGCTGTTTGCCCCGTTATATCCGTAAATATAAACATAGTAAGTGCCTGCAGCCTGGTTATTGAGCGTAACTGTTTCGTTTGCAGTAGTGCTTGTACCCGAACCAATTTGAGTTCCGGAACTGTTATATATTTTTAGGTCATAATCCACACCTGCCGGGCCAGCAAGTGAATAAGAAATATTGTTTGTACCGGTGGTTATGAGTTGGTAATAATCTTTATCAGTAGAGGTGTTTATTGCAGCCGAATGAGCAACACCTGCACTAATGGTTGCAGCCGCAGCCAATGATTCATTAGGTTCAAATGCTGATGCACAACCGGAAGTTAAAGTGGTAAACTGATTCATTACAAAACTGCTGCCTGAACCGCTGCAATTGGTTCTTACCCTCCAGTCGTATAAGGAGCCACTACTAAGGCCAGTAAGGTTTGCCGATGTGCCAGTTTGTGCTGTTGAAAAACTGATCCAGGCAGATGATGCATTTAATTTATAATCTACATCATAGCTCAAAGCGCCGCTCACAAGGTTCCAGCTTACTATTGCTGAAGAAGAGGTAACGGAAGACGAAGCAAGGCCTGCAGGAGCATTACAAGCACCTGCAACTGTTGTAAACTGTGATGTTGCAAATATCCCCGAACCGGAAACACAGGTTGCTTTTACCCGCCAATCATAAATTGAAGAAGCACTTAAGCCTGTAAGGTTTGCAGTAGTGCCGGTTTGGCCCACAGAAAAACTGGTCCACGTAGAAGATGCATTTAATTTATAATCTACATCATAATTTAATGCTCCTGCAACCGCATTCCAGCTTAGGTCGGCGCTATTGATTGTAATATTATTTTCTGCTAAGCCTGTTGGCGTACCACAAGAAGCAGATGCGGTAATAGTAAAATTGCTGTTGGAAATATCAAAGAAAATATTTCCTACAGCTTCTACTTTTATCCTGGCAGTAGTGGTTGCTGTATTGGGTAAGGTTATAGATTGGCTGCCATCGTTTGGCGTGCTGGCAATGAGTACGGCTGGGAAAGTTAAACCTCCATCAGTACTCAAAGAAATTTTTACATTGGCACAGCTTACAGGAGATGCGGTAGTACCTGCAACGTTCCAGGTAATATTTTGGGCTGAATTACCTGCCCAGGAAACATTGGTATTGGGCGAAGTAACCGTAAATGGGCCCGATGTATTGGTAACCGTTACTACCATATCGGTAAACTGCGTTTGTCCCACACTTACCGGCGCAGAAGAACTAAATACCGCATTGTCCCTTACGGTAAGCCTGAAGTTTAAAGTGCGGCTAACAGAACTTAAAGCTTCAGTAACAACACCTGCATCGCCACCCACCATTGGGCCGGTAGTGTTTAAGCCGGCAAGTATGGTTTGCAGCCTTGGAAAATAACGTACAGGTGAAATGGTTGGCCTGAAAGAAAGCCAGTTGGGCCCGGTAAGTTTTGTTGGGCTGGCAACACTTTGTGCATTTGTTGTTGTAGAATTATCATTTTGCTCCCAGCAATAAGTAAGTGCATCGCCATCGGCATCTGTTGCAGAACCGGTTAATGCAAATGGAGTGCTAATAGGAATGGTATAATTGCTTACGGCATTTACAACCGGTGTAGTATTTACAATAGTTGTAGTAACAGGGCAGCTTTTACTATTTAAATTAGTTTGTATTTGTGCAATGGTAGTTTCATGATAAATATCTATTGAGTGGCCTGAAACATCGTAAGAAGTAATACCGGCATAGCCCATAATGGTAATACCTGAACCCACTTCTTTATTAACACCTGTGCCTTCGTTAATCATAGAAAAAGTATGGTTGCCACCCAATTGGTGGCCAATTTCGTGCACTACATAATCAATATCAAAATTATCTCCTGCAGGCACACCGTCTGACGGCGATGTATAACCGCTGCCTTTTGCGCCATTAGTACAAACACAACCAATACAGCCAGCATTACCGCCACCGCCAGTAGCGCCAAATAAATGGCCAACATCGTAATTGGCTTCACCAATAACTGAAGTAAGTGTATTTTGCAACTGGGTATTCCAATTAGCCATTTGTGCAGCATTGGAATAGGGATCGCTGCTTGCGTTATAATAAATTACATTGGTAGAAGCTGCTATAAGGTTTAAATGAAGGGCAAGGTCTTTTTCATAAACGCCATTGCAGCGGGTAAGTGTATTATTAATGGCGGCTAATACCAGGGAAACCTGCGTAGCGCTTGTAGCTCCAAAATAATTTGAATACTCTGCCGTAACTGACTGAGCTAATCGCATGGTTTTTAAATTTCCCCCGCTCCTGGCAACAATGCCGCTATTTTGTACCTGTATATTGATACTCTCTTCAAGGTCGGCGCCGGGTGTGGTACAACTCCAGGGCAATTGCGCTTTATTTCGATGTGATTTAAATACGGCGTAAACACTGTGGTCTTGAGAATAGGGCTCTATAAATTCATTTTCTTTCCCGCTTCGAAAAACCATCGTTTGGATACCCTGCGGCGAATAGCTCAATTTTAAAGTGGCATATTTATCGGTAATGCCCTTGCCGGAAAAAGCCCTTATTTCCGGGAACTGCGCCTGCAATTCAGCATCGAAGTTGGATGCTTCCACAATTTCAAACTCTTCCAAAGCGCCATCGGTATTGGGTAAACTAATTATATTGGTATGTGCAGCATTATTATTTACAACTTTAAATAATTCCTGCTTTAAAAGTGGCAGGCTTGCTGTAAATAATTTAAATTCTTTGGGAAACGATAACCGGGCAACAGATTTATCGGTAATTATTTTGCCTGTTCCGACATACTGGCTCCAATAATTTTGCTGGGCAGTAGCGGTAAATAAAACAGGTATTGCCAAAAAAAAGAGTAGCAGTTTTTTCATAAACCGGTGTTTTTTGATGATTTGCAATCTTAAAAGTAAAATAAATATATTTCTTTAAAAATAATATATCAAAAAAAATAAGGTTTTTTTAAAAAAATCTGTAAACTAAAATCTTAAAAAAAGGTTTGCTCTGCCTTTTTAAGATTTATAAAACTTATTTATTACATCCCCCTAAATTTTCTTATGCGTTCAGGCTGAATAATTTAAACAATAAAAAGCACTATTTATTCCCCGGCTTTGCTAAATTTTATTGCCTCCTGGTAGTTGTGAACACCAGTTACAAGTATATAATATGCGCCGGATGATAACTGGTTAATATTAATATTTTGCATTGAACTTCCCATAGAAACCGGCAATTGCTTTTGCAAAACCTTATCTCCTTTTGCGCTAATAATTGAAATATTTAAAACATTATTAACGGAACTGTTTATCTGCAACTTCAAATCTTTTTTTACCGGGTTTCCCATTAATTTAATGGAAAGTTGTTTGTCTTCCAGTTTCAGCAATTTAATATCGGAAAATTTGGTAGCGCCATCTTTATTATACCATTTTACCCGGTACAACATTGCTTTGTTAAAAACAGGTTTTTCATCAATAAAAGTATAGTTTTCATTTCCCAGCTTTGCAGATGCATTAATTTGAGCAATGGTTCGGTAATTTCTTCCATCATCGCAACGCAGTATTTCAAACCTGTCAATTTTTTCGTTATTATTTACCATCCAGTTGAGTGCAACTTTTTTACCGGCAGCCGTAGCCGAAAAAGAAAATAAATTCAGCGGCAATACCGGCGCTCCCTGTACCCACACGGAGTAGCTATGCGGCGGCAATTCAAAATAAACCTGGTTGCTGCCACTTAAAATTTGAAATGGAAAATTGGATTGGGCAAGCACATCGGTAAAAACAGTTCCCGGGGCAATAAGCCCGCCCCTTGTATTGATGGTATGATCCACTTTTAATGTGGTACTGCCAAAATTTATAGCCACCAATACTTCTTTATTCCCATTGCCTGTATGGCCTTCAATCTGGTAAATAAGGGCTTTATTAGCGCTACCTTCAATATAACTGGAGGAATAAGGCGTACCAAACCTGTTGAGATAATCCACACCTGGCGAACCGTTTATGTACAATTTTAAAACATTCATCAGGTTTACCAATTCTGTTCTGTAAACCGGCAAATTTGTGGGGTGATAACTATACAATCCGCCGGAAGGCGCCGGGTAACCAAAATAATCTGGGTAAAAAATGGTGGGTACGCCAATTTGATTGTTGGTTAAAATATAAGCATAGGCAAGGTTGGGATGGGTGCGAACCAGCGATGCAAAACCAGATGCATCCCTAAAATCATGATTGTTTACAAAGGTTACCAGGTTATAGCCGCTTAGCCCGGTAGCATCGTGTACACTGCTGGTAAAAATATTTCTTACATCATAGCTGCTATTATCGCAGGCCTGTCTTAAACTTTCTCTTAATGAAAAATCAAAAATTTTAGGTTGTATGGCTGCCTGTGTGCCTACATCCATAAATGATTTTACACTGTTTACCCAGCCACTTAATTCTGCCGTGTTGGTACTGTACCATTCGCCCACAACTAATGATGGATCCATGCTATCCTCATGAAGACTATCCAGCATATCGCCAACAAACTCCGGCGTAAAATGTTTTACCGCATCCATCCTAAAACCTCTTACCTGTAAAGCGCTGTAATTCCATTTGGCATATTCAATAAGGGTATCCTTAGTGCGTTTTTGAAACTGGTCGTAATCGTAAAAGAAATACATGCCGTCCCAATCACCATTTAAATAAGTACTGGAAGCATTGCTGGTATTGGGTTTAAAAAATTCAAAATTCATTTGTCCTCGGCCGCTGGGCATATTACTGTAATTGGTATAGGTTTGATAGGTTAATTCATTTACAATATCGAGGCTCCTTGCGGCGCTCCATATCCCGTAAATGCGATGGTCGGAATAGCCGCCGGTGTTGTTCATATAAATAAATATAGTATCACCTGTTGCATTAAAATCGGTAGCAGTAAGGTTGAGTTGAAATTCATCGGCACCGCAGCCAGCGCCGGTTTCAATGTTCACAACCATATCTCTTCCCAGGGTAATACTATTATTCGCCTGGCCGCAATCGCCGCCACCATTGGGTTCAATTTCTGTTTGGGCAGGTAGCCCTGCAAAACCCGTTTTATTGGTTTGCAGGTATAATTTATATTGATAGCCATTAAACCTTGGGCTGTTTGTTTTTGAAGAAAGTTTAAAGTAATAAGTACCGGCTCCATTTCCGGTACTACCGCCAATGGGTAAAATACAGCGGTACCTGTCCGAAGGAAAAGGTTCTTTTACATCGGTATAATATTGGGTAATGTAACTTTTTACGGCAGGGTTATTTTCCGATACACCTCCATCCCTGTGATTAAAAATTACATCGGCCACGGGAGCAATTCCTTGTGCGGTAAATTCATTAAGCATAGCGTTTAATGCCGGCCTTGTTCCCAGCCCTGTGGTTTGGTTGCCAATATATAAATCTTTGGGATCGTATCCATTGCTGCCAGCACCAAAACTCGCTACTGCATGTGGTGGAAACCAGATATGCGTTATGCCATCTTGTTTTAATTGTGCGGCTTTTAACCGCAAAGAATCGGCCCAGCTATAGCCGTTAAGGGTTTTAGGATAATCCCAATACCAGCCCTGCATTAATACCTGCTGACAAAAAACAGTAACATTAAATAATGTGAAAGCAAAACAAATGAGTAAACTTTTCTTCATACCGGTGTTTTTAAAATTATTTGGTTGCAGCAAAACAGCAAAAAAACAACAGCCAAGTTATTTACTTTAGCATTAATAGCAAAATAACAAAAAACGGATGATTATTTTTTTATCAATGTATCCTGCAACGAGGGTATTGGGTTTCCTCTGTGGCAGGTGTTACAGGTAACCGTCCATTCAGCAGTACTATCCCCTCTATAATTAAAATATTTTTGATTTATTTCCATGGTGAGCTTTATCATAATACGGCCCATTTCTTTTTCCGGTTTATCATCACTGGCAAAATCGAGCTGTGTGCCCTCTTCGTTTTTTGCATGGCAGTAATTGCATTTTACGCCTAATCCTTCATTAAAATCGTCCATGTATTTATGCAACGCTTCAGATGAAATATTTTTGGGAAATACTTTAAGATTTTTAAACACATCCTCCTGAGGTATTACATAAGAAAACAATGCAACAGGGCATAAAATCAGAAAAATGGTTTTCAAAATATTTTTACTCATGGTTTTATTTTTTTTACTTTTCTCAATTCAAGCATATTCAGGCTATTGGGATAAAAATTTTTTACACCTGGTTGCACCAAATGCAATGCCATATCATACCACAAAGGCACAACGGGTGCATCATCCATTATGCATTGGTCCATTTGCCGGTAAAGTAAATATCTTTTTTCATCATTGGTTTCATTCATTGCCTGTTCATACAGCCAATCAAATTTCGGGTTTTTATAGCGAGTATAGTTTGGAGGCGCCGGATTTTTACTATAAAAAACACTTAAAAAATTTTCTGCATCGGGGTAATCGGCAATCCAGCTTGCCCTAAAAAATACAGCCTGGCTTTTTGCCGTAAGGTCAAATAACAGGCTTTTCTGCACGGTTTCTACAACTACATTAATACCATTTTGCTGTAATTCATTGGCAATAAACCCTGCAATGCTGGCGTAAATAGGTATGGTAAATAACTTAATTTTTTCACCGGCGTAACCTGCTTCTTTAAGTAAAATTTTTGCGGCTTTTGGGTTATAACTATATCCCTTCACTTCATTACTGTTAAAAGATGGGAGGCCTGGTGGAACAAACCCACTTTCGGCAGCCGTACCAATGGAATTGCGCATATACAACATCATTTTTTTTCGGTTGATGGAATAATTGATTGCCTGCCTCACTTTTTTATACCGCAAAGCGGATGTTGACAATAAGCTATTCGTTGTATCCATCAAAATCCCAAAATATTCGATATTGAGGTAAGGATGTTTCTGCAAAAGAATTTTGCCTTGCCATTGTTTTTTCAGGTTGCCGGTTTTGGTAATCACTTCGTCTTTAAATGACGCTTCAATATCGTTGATAAAATCCAGGCGGTTTTGCCTGAACTCTAAAAATTCCGAAGCCTTGCTATCCAGGAAACTTATTTTAATACCATCAAGGTAAGGCAAACCCATCCCATAAACGTCTTTCTCAAAATAATGGTTGTTTCTTTTCATTATTAAAGCCTGGCCTTCGTCCCATGCTACAAATTGAAACGGACCAGAACCCACAGGATGGCGCCTGAAACCGCCAGCATATTTTTCTACCGCTTCTCTTGCCACAATAGAACAATATTGCATACTTAAAATGCCTAATATTGGTGGAAAAGGATTTGCAAGTTTTAATTGAAACGTACTATCATCAATGGCTTTAAAAGGTTCAACGAGATCTACCCTGTTATTAAATATCCATGCACCCGGGCTTGCCGTTGCCGGGTTTATAATCCTTTCAAAACTATATTGTACATCCTGTGCTTTTAGTTTTCTGCCTTTCCCTTTTTCAAAAACCGGGTCGTCATGAAAAAACACATCGGTGCGCAGGTGAAAGATGATGTTTTTTTTATCTGAAGAATAGGTCCAGCTTTTGGCCAACGAAGGTTTTATTTGAAGGCTGTCTCCAACTTCTGTAAGTGTATTAAACAACTGGTGTACGGCCCACATTATAGATTGGTTGCGGGCAAAAGCAGGGTCAAGTGTAGCAATACCGGTAGTTTCATTATATCTGAAAATATTCTTGTTGCCAATTTTACGGTTCTTGCAGCAATACATGAGCATTACTACGGCAATAAATACTATATACAGCAAAAATCCCTTCATAGCGCATAAATGTACTATGAATTTTGCCTCTTGTAAAAAAATGAATTTTTGGCTTTTTAACTTTAAGTATATTTATACAAATAAATGTTCATGAAATATTTTTTCTTCCTCATATTATTTTGCTGCTTTTTAAATAGTAAAACATTTGCACAGGTATTAAGTAAACCTCACCAGTTTACCCACCAGGATACTTTGCGTGGGAGCATAGGCCCTGGCAGGTTGGGTTGGGATGTATTACATTACAATATTACCGTGAAACCCGATTTTGAAACCAAAACTATTTTCGGAAAAAATTGCATTACTTATTTTGATAACGGCGTAAAATTGATGCAGATAGATTTACAGCAACCCCTGGAAATAGACAGTATAGTCCATCAAAAAAAAAGCCTGCCATTTACCAGGGATGGTAATGCGTTTTTTACCCAAATAAGAGATAGCAGCGCTATGTATAAAATAAAACCTGGTAATGATTCTGTAACTGTTTATTACCATGGAAAACCCAGGGAAGCTAAAATGCCGCCATGGGATGGAGGATGGATTTGGAAAAAAGACAGGATGGGAAGGCCGTGGATGAGTGTTGCCTGCCAGGGTTTGGGAGCAAGCGTTTGGTATCCCTGCAAAGACCATCAAAGCGATGAGCCGGATAATGGCGCAGTGCTAAACATTACCGTACCCGATAGTTTAAAGGCCGTTGGAAACGGAAGACTCATGCAACAATCTGCACATTACAATAGCAGCACAACTTATAGCTGGCAGGTTGTGAACCCAATCAACAACTATAATATTGTACCATACATTGGCAAGTATGTTCATTTTGGGGAGCAATACAATGGCCTCAAAGGAAAACTTGACATGGATTACTGGGTGCTGGACTATGATATGGACAGCGCAAAAAAACAATTTGTTCAAGCGCCGGAAATGATGAAAGCTTTTGAATATTGGTTTGGCCCTTACCCATTTTATGAAGATGGATATAAGCTGGTACAATCGCCCCATTTGGGTATGGAACACCAAAGCGCCATTGCTTATGGCAACAGGTTTAAAAACGGTTATCTTGGTCGTGACCTTTCCGGTACAGGCTGGGGATTAAAATGGGATTTCATTATTATTCATGAAAGCGGGCATGAGTGGTTTGCCAACAATATTACCACTGCAGATATTGCCGATATGTGGGTGCATGAAGGCTTTACCAATTATAGCGAAACATTATTTACCGGTTATTATTACGGCACACAAGCCGGCAATGAATATAATATTGGCAGCAGGAAAGGCATTCAAAACGACATTTCAATTATTGGCGCTTATGGTGTAAACAGCGAAGGCAGCGGCGATATGTATCCCAAAGCCAGTGCTATGATACACATGATAAGGCAAATTATGAAAAATGATAAAAAATTCAGAAAATTACTGATGAGTTTGAACAAAGATTTTTATCATAAAATTGTAACCTCTGCACAAATTGAAAACTATATCAGCCAATTTGCCAAAAAAGATTTTTCAATAATATATGATCAATACTTACGCACCATACAGGTGCCCGTTTTAGAATATAAGCTGCAAAACAATTTACTGCATTACCGATACCAAAATTGTGTGGCCGGCTTTAATATGCCCTTAAAAATTAAAAACAGTAACGGCTGGCTGAAACCCACAGAAGAATGGCAAACCAAAAAATATAAAAAAAGAGAATTTGCTGTTGATGAAAATTTTTATATCAACACAACCAACGCATCAAATTAAAGCCCGATGAGCTTTAACTCATTTAAAATTATTGCTACGCCGGTAATGAGTAAAATGCAACCAGACATCAGGAGTATTAGTTTTGCTTTTTTGCTTTGCGAAACTTGAAATAGTTCGCTTTCTTTATTATATTTTTTTTGCTTTTGCAATGCAGCTTTTTGGCAATAAAAACCGGCAAATATCATCACAGTGCCAATTCCGGCAAAATAATTTATACCTCTCATTACAAAACGTTAAGCCATTATTATTAATATTTGAGGGAAATATCTTTTTTAGAAAACCATTGAATTACTAAAAAATAAAAAGGCAAAACAATAAACCAATCTAGAAAAATCAGTTGTAAATGCGGCCCCCTGCAATAAACCTTTTGTTATAATAAGGTTCATCAAGGTTGCTAATGGTAACGCCCTGGGTACTGCTGCTGTGAACAAAATAACCATCGCTGATATATAACCCAACATGGCTTATACCACCACGGGTATTAAAAAATACCAAATCGCCTTCTGTTAAATCATCCTTATCAATTTTTTTGCAGGAAGCAAATTGCTTACGGGCCGTACGGGGAACCTGCAAATTAAAAACAGAAAGCATGAGCAAACTGGTGAAAGCACTGCAATCAACCCCTTTTTTTGTGGTGCCAGCATAGCGGTACTTAACGCCCCACCAATCTTCAATAAATTCAAAAAGTTTGGTATTTGTCAAAGTTTCTACTTCCCTGTTTAAGATGAGTGCAAATTTAAAATGCAAAGCCTTGCATTGTTCGGTAAGTAATGCCGTATTAGATTTTACAGGAGCTACAGAAACTTTAGTAGCGGGCACCATAGCCGTATTAAAATCTACATCGTTGGGTAATGGCGATATTTTTAAAAAGCCCGTTTCATCTCCCTTAATATTATTGGAAAAATGTAAAAAGGTTTGTGCCGAAGCGACATTGGATGTTCCTGATAAAATGCAAAAAGCAACAGAAACATAAAACAAGTTTTTCATACCTAAAGGTTTTAGTTTTAGTATATGTACGACTTAGTCTTGTGTTATTTGTTCTCCTTAAATTCTTTCTTTTTTCTCTTAATTGATTTCCTTGCTGTAATTCTTGTCCTACAAACGATATTCAAATAAATTTAATATATAGCTGTGCAAAACTAAGCTAATCTGCTTAAATTGCACAATTAAATTAAAAACGCAAGCCTGCACCAGTATATTGTACAGGCTTAAATTACAAATAATTACAAAACTATTAACATAGTATAAGTATTCAATTGCAGCAACAACAAATTAATGCAATATTATTTTTTAATCATTAACATTTATATGAAAAGCATTTTCACAAGTTTACTTTTATTTTTTATTATTACCGATGCATTGGGCCAAAAAAATGAGGCCTATAAACAGGAAGAAATAATTTATGCCCGGCATTTTGGAATGGCATTAACCACTACAATGGTTAAACCTGCAAGGCCAAATGGATACGGCATTATTAGTGTAGTTAGCGGCAGTTGGGTATCAGAATACCGTTGGGTAAAAAATGCCATTGAAGACGCTAAACCATTGCTGGATGCAGGTTATACCCTGTTTTTTACCCTGCACAGTTCAGCGCCAAGGTTTGATATAGCCGTTGCGGCAGATGATGTGAAACACGCTATTCAATATATTCGGTACAACGCAAAAAAATACGAAATTCTTGCCGATAAAATTGGCATTACCGGCACTTCTTCTGGTGGCCATTTGGCTTTATTAGCCGGCACTTCAGATGATATTGAAAATACCCATGCTAGCGATCCGGTGGAGCAGGTATCAGCAAAAGTGCAGGCTGTGGCCGTTTTTTGTCCGCCTACCGATTTTTTAAATTGGGGTAAGCCGGGATATTTTCCGGTAAACCAAAAATTGCTTCTTAAGATGATGGGCGTTGCAGGAGCTTTTGAATTTATGCGCTATGATTCTTTAAAAAGGATATATGCACCCATTGAAGACACAGCTATTATTAATAAGCTTGCTATAAGCCTTTCTCCTGCTCAATTAGTAACCGCCGATGATGCGCCCACATTAATCATTCAGGGCGATAAAGACAGGCTGGTTCCTGTACAACAGTCGGAAAGAATGAAAGAAGAAATGGGAAAAAAGCAAATACCTGTTTCTGTTCAATATAAGCAAGGCGCAGAACACACCTGGCAAAATATGGCAGAAGAAAGAAAAGAATTTGTAAAATGGTTTGACCATTATTTACGGGGTAAATAATATTACTCCCCTATTTTCCTGAATTTCTTTAAATAATTACCTTAATATTTTAAAAATCTTTTTAGCATTATCGGCGCTTAATTTAATTTCAAACAAATAAATGCCGTGGGATAATTTTTGCATTTCGGGTGTTATTAAATTATTGCCACGCAGTAAGGTATAGTTACCTTTTTGGATCAACTGCCCGGCTTCATTAAACATGCGCCACTCTGCCTTACCGGTTTCATTTACTGTAATTAAAATTTGCGGATTTGATGCAGGATTGTTAATAATTTTTATTTCAGTATTGTAATGAATGGTAGCGCTATCGAATTTTATTGTAGTTGAGGCTATAGTTGATTTTGTACAATTACCCAAAGTATAGGTATAAGTAATATCGTGTGTGCCGATTCCGGCAACTGCAGGGCTAAAAGTAATTCCACTTACTGCTGTTCCGCTAAATACACCACCGGCAGGCATTGCAGATAAAGTAACTGGTGAAGCAGTATGCAGGTACGTTGGTGCCAGCCCAGTAATTACAGGCGCATCCGGGGGAACAACCATTGCAGTAATGGCCAGCCTTGTTACAGAACCGCAGGTTGCCATCGGCACTTCAATTTTCCAGTTATAATACATGGAGTATTGTATATCGCCATCAGCAGAGCCTACAATATTTGCTATACTATTAAATTTATAAGGATAACCAATATTGCCGCTGGCTACTGTGCTGCAATATAATTTCACACTGCTGTTGGCAATGCCCAATTGCAGGTTTAGCCCGGCAGGAATATCCATATTTAGCAATATCTCCTGCACACCTACTTGTACAGCTACTGTTTTTTCTGAAATAAGTTTTCCATAAATAGTTCTTAGCTGAATATTAAGATTGCCTGCATTTTGTGCATTAACAGTTACGTTTTTTAAAGTAAAGGGAAGAAAGGCATTAAAAATAAGGTAATCATCCACAGATGATGAAAAATACCCATTACCGCTAAACGTTGTTTCAGCCGGGCCAAATGAACCCACTACAGGCAAAGGCTCGTTTGCAACATAATAAGTAGTGCTGCCAGTTAATGCAGGAGTTGTAAAATTATTTCCGGTAAAAACCAAATTGCCGCCTGTTACTGCATCGTACCATTTGGTATTATTTCCGTTGGCAAAAAGATGGGCTTGAGTTCCTGTGCAAACAGTATCTGCTTTATATTGTGCAGGTATTGCACTGTTGGATACCATTTCCAAAGTATCACTTGTTGCGGTGCCACAAGGTGTTGTTGCCCTTACCCAATATTTACCTGGCTGGTTAATTATGATATTTTGTGTTGTTTCCCCGGTACTCCAGGTAAAAGAATTTGCGCCGCTTGCTTTTAGTTGCATCGTATTTCCGTTACACAAAATATTACCACCTTCGCTAAAGAGATAAGCGTAAGGCCCGGTATTACTCTGCCTTTGCTGGGTAAGGTTTGTTTTTGCAGATAACCAATTGTTGTTTTCGTTCATTTCCAAAAAATGGTTATCGGGATCTATTTGTATTACTACATGATACTCGCCATTACAGGCTTCATAAGGTATTTTTACAAAACTTTCATCGAGGTAACTATGATAAATATCTACTTTTCCTACGCTAATTCCCTGCATATCATTTCCGCAATTATAATTTCCACCACCCAATCCATAATTAGGAAAATCACTATTCGTTAATACATTTCCGCCTGCATCAATACAATCGCCTCCGGTAGCCGAGCAGGTAGTAAGGTCCAGCAGGCAAAAACTTACTTTAATACCAGAGTTCACAATAGGCCATTGCAAAGTATCCGCTACAGATGCATCCCTCAACCTTAATGTATATAAGCCCCAATCATCCATATGGATATGGCCATGCGTAGGGTGATAAATCATAAATCCTGCAGGCCTCAATTCAAATTGAAACGAATTGCCTGCTTTATGATAAACTTTTTGATTGATAAGGCGGCGTATCTGTGCGCCATTGGGACATACAAAATTTGATGGCGGAAAAAAATTGTGCAGGGTATCGGTTCCGCAGAGGTAATCATTGGTAGGGATAACTTCCATTGGGCCCCAGCCGACATTGGCTGTAGCCACATCCAGCCGCAATAACCCTTTATCGGGGTTTGCTGCCAACTGGCTAAATTCGTACCAGCCATTCGTATCATTTAAAGAATGTTTTCCGGCAATAATATCGGGTAGCAACTGGCAATCGGTGGCGCCGGGTGTTGGGCAGGAACATCCACCGGCATTATTCAATGCACAATTATTGGGCGGGTTCATTGCTTTTGCACATATTGCAAATGTCCCAAAATTATTGTTTCCATATCCCCAAAAACGGATATAAACTGTTGAGCCAGGTGTTAACCCGTAATACTCCAGCAAAGGCATGAGGCCATTTGGGCTACCATCGTCATCACAAGCCAATACAGCCATTGTAGTACAGTCGCCCAGGTAAAGCGCCATTACGCCATCCGTCATGCTGCCAACATTTGCATTTAACTGAACGCCTCCTGTAGCAGGTACTACCAGTTTAAACCATACATCTCCACCCTGGTAATTGCCACAAATAGGCTGAGGTATGCCAGCCGATGCGGTAGCGCCTTCATTACTGTATTGAACAAAATTGCAGGTAGTAGCTACCGGTAATTCAATGGCATTAATGCACTCATCATTTGGCGGAGCTGCAATGCTTATAAAATATAGAAATAAAAAAACAAGTAAAATAGTAAAACGCAGATAAGTAAAATTTTTCATATAAATACCCGTTGGCAGTTTTGGAACCTCTAAATATAATTTTTTTTTAAAACATAGTAAAAAAATATTTTGTTATTGAAATAGGCTATTACTGCATCCCAAATTTTATTGCAGGTTATGTGGAGAAAAGAATAAAATAAGCGAAGGTAAAATCCCGAAATTTGTTAGCCTTTCGGCTTATATTTTTTAATACGCAGTTCATGAAATTTTCGCACTTACACGTTCATACACAATATTCCCTGCTCGATGGTGCAGCTTCTATTAAAGGCCTTTACCAAAAGGCCATTGCCGATGGAATGCCTGCACTTGCCATAAGCGACCATGGCAATATGTTTGGTGTATTTGAATTTGTAAAAGAAGCGTATAAACATAAAAATGAAGACGGTACCTTAAAAGTAAAACCCATTGTAGGTTGTGAATTTTATATTACCCACGACCGCACCCGGAAATCTTTTAGCAAAGAAGAAAAAGATCCCCGCCACCATCAAATATTACTGGCAAAAAATGAAACCGGGTATAAGAATTTAATAAAGCTCACTTCACTCGGCTATATTGAAGGGATGTACAGCAAATATCCACGAATTGACAAGCAATTGATCCATAAACATCATGAAGGCCTTATTGCCACCACCTGCTGCCTTGGCGCTATGGTACCTCAAACTATTTTAAAAAATGGTGAAGCAGAAGGTGAAAATGAATTTAAATGGTGGCTAAATATTTTCCAGGATGACTATTATGTGGAACTGCAGCGCCATGGTATGACCGAACAGGAAAAGGTAAATAAAGTATTATTGAAATTTGCCCAAAAATATAATGTAAAAGTTATTGCCAGTAACGACAGCCACTATGTAGATCAAAAAGATTTTAATGCTCACGATATTTTGCTTTGTGTAAATACCGGTGAAAAACAAAGTACGCCTGCATTAAGGGATTTCACCGATGATGATGTAAACATCCGAAACAAACGTTTTGCTTTTCCCAACGACCAGTTTTATTTAAAAACCACGGCAGAAATGAGCAAGGTTTTTGAAGATCTCCCTGCTGCTATTGACAATACCAACGAAATTGTAGATAAAATTGACCTGCTCAACCTGAATAAAAATATACTGCTGCCTTTTTTTGAAGTGCCTGCCAACTTTAAATCGCAGGATGAATATTTGGCTAATATAACCTGGGCTGGCGCCAATAACCGCTATAAAATCCTTACACCCGAAATTGAACAACGCATACAGTTTGAACTAGGCGTAATAGAAAAAATGGGCTTTGCCGGTTACTTTCTTATCGTAAGTGATTTTATTCGTGCCGGCAGGGAAATAGGCGTATTTGTTGGCCCAGGCCGTGGCTCTGCAGCAGGTTCAGTAGTAGCTTATTGTTTAGGCATCACTAATATAGATCCTTTGAAATACAATTTGCTCTTTGAACGTTTTCTAAACCCCGAACGGAAAAGCATGCCCGATATAGATACCGACTTTGACGATGAAGGCAGGCAAAAAGTAATTGATTATGTAGTGCAGAAATACGGCAAAAAACAGGTAGCGCAAATTATTACTTACGGTACCATGGCAGCTAAAAGCAGTATTGCCGACGTTGCAAGGGTTATGGACCTGCCCCTGGATACAAGCCGTATGCTCACAAAGCTTGTGCCTGAAAAACCAGGTATTACTTTAAAAAGGGTGTTACATGCGCCGTTATCCGACAATGATAAAACCAGCGAAAATGAAATTTCACTTATCGAAAAGGAACAATTGAACAGCGACGATATTGAATCTGTAAAAAAATTAAGGCTTATTTATGAAGAAGATGAGCAACTCGGCAAAATATTAAAAGAAGCTGAAGTGCTGGAAGGTTCGGTAAGAAATACCGGCATACATGCTGCAGGTATTATCATTGCGCCGCAAGACCTCACCGAATTGATTCCCGTTACTACATCTAAAGATTCAGATTTGTGGGTAACCCAAATTGAAGGCAACAGCATTGAAGAAGCGGGTATCATTAAAATGGACTTCCTGGGTTTAAAAACATTGAGCATTGTAAAAACTGCGCTTGCTTTAATTCATCAAAACCATGGAGTGAACATCAACATCAATGACATTCCATTGAATGATGAAAAAACCTATGCTCTTTATCAACGGGGTGAAACCAATGGCACTTTTCAGTTTGAGAGCCCGGGAATGCAAAAATATTTACGGGAACTTAAGCCCGATAAATTTGACGACCTTATTGCTATGAACGCCCTTTACCGGCCGGGGCCCATGAATTATATCCCCACATTTATTGCCCGAAAACACGGCAAAGAAATTGTAGCTTACGACCTGCCCGAAATGCAGGAATACCTTGAAGAAACCCAGGGCATCACTATTTACCAGGAGCAGGTTATGTTGCTTTCTCAAAAGTTGTCGGGTTTTAGTAAAGGCGATGCCGATGTGTTGCGTAAAGCAATGGGTAAAAAGCAAAAAGCTACATTAGATAAAATGAAAGTAAGCTTTATAGAAGGCGCAACTGCCAAAGGGCATCCCATTAAACAATTAGAAAAAATATGGACCGATTGGGAAGCCTTTGCCCAATATGCATTTAATAAATCGCACTCCACCTGTTATGCATTTTTAGCCTATCAAACGGCATATTTAAAAGCCCATTACCCCAATGAATATATGGCTGCTGTGTTGAACCATGCAGGAAGCATCGAAAAAATTACATTTTACATGGAAGAGTGCAGGCGCATGAAAATAAAAGTGCTTGGCCCCGATATCAATGAATCTCAAAGCGGATTTGCTGTGAACAACAAAGGAGAAATACGTTTTGGGTTTAGCGGGCTAAAAGGAGTGGGCGAAGCTGCTATAGAAAATATTATTGAAGAAAGAAAAAAAAATGGCAGGTACAAAGACGTTTTTGACCTGGTAAAAAGGGCCAACTTACGTACCGTTAATAAAAAATCTTTGGAAAGCCTTATTTATGGCGGCGCCTTTGATTGTTTTAACGAAATGCACAGGGCGCAATACTTTCATGCCAATACTGGCGATATTTCCAACCTGGAAAAAATGCTCAAGTTTGGCTCTGTTTTGCAACAACAAAATTCTAATTCGGCCAATACATTATTTGGCGATTTGGAACTTCCGCCCATTGTACCTCCAAAATTACCCAACTGCAGCCCATGGCAGCTTATTGAACAACTGGATTATGAAAAAGAAGTAACCGGAATGTATATTAGCGGCCATCCTTTGGACAATTATAAATTTGAACTCACCCATTACGACATATTACCCATTGGCCAGTTTAACGAAGTAAAAAATTTTATCAATAATAATCCACTTACAAGAACGCTAAGGGTGGCCGGGCTAGTAATTGATGCACAACACAGGGTTTCAAAAACAGGTAAAAAATTCGGAGTTTTGCATATTGAAGATTTTACCGGCAAGACCGAATTTATGCTCTGGAGCGAAGATTATGTACGCTACCAAAAATACCTGGAAAAAGGTTTGGTAATAATGATTGAAGGCGCATTTCAAAAATATTATAATTCAGAGCAATACAGGTTTCAATTAGCCAAAATACATTTGCTGGATACTATAAAAGTTACCACTACAAAGCAGGTTCTTGTGTATATGGATCCCAGGCTTATAAATGAGGAATTTATTAGTTTTATGGAGAAAAATTTCAGCTCACATCCCGGTCCATCTTCTATGATTTTTATTATTAAAGACCCCGAAACTGGCCTAAATGTAAATTTACATACCTTGGAAAGAGGATTTACCATGAACGATGAATTAGTACAGTTTTTTTCTCAAAACAACTATTTAGATATAAATGTTATACTCAACTAAACTATCCAAATAAATAGGCTGAAAAAACGCCATAAGATACTGTCCTTTTTTCAGCAGCACTTAGTCTACACATTTGTGGATATGTCAATACAGCATATTCTTAACATTGGTTGTACATTTGCAGTTCTGTATTAAACAACTAAAATTTTATATTATGGCATTAGAATTAACCGATACCAATTTTCAGCAGGAAGTAATCAATTCCGATAAACTTTCTGTAGTGGATTTTTGGGCAGAATGGTGCGGCCCTTGCCGGGCAATTGGCCCCGTAATTGAAGAACTTTCCAAAGAGTATGATGGTAAGGTAAAGGTTGGTAAAGTAAACGTGGACAATAACCCACAGGTTTCCCTAAATTATGGTATCACCTCTATTCCGGCCATTTTATTTATAAAAAATGGTGAAGTAGTAGATAAACTTATTGGGGCACAACCCAAGTCAAATTTTGTAAAAAAAATTGAAGCACATAAATAACCAACCTTTATTAATAAACCTGGCACCCCGATAATTTCGGGGTGTTTTAGTTATTGCCCTTAATTAAACAGCCGAAAACCCTTTACCGCCGATAATTTTTTTTCGCTATTGGGTTAGTGCTTATTTTTACAAACAAACTATTACACATGAAACATGCTTATGTTTTCCCCGGTCAGGGCGCCCAGTTTAGCGGAATGGGAAAAACCATTTACGATAGCAATGAAGCTGCACGGATATTGCTAGAAGAAGCCAATGATATTTTGGGTTTTCGCATTACCAATACCATGTTTACCGGCAGCGATGAAGAGTTAAAAAAAACCAATATTACCCAACCTGCAGTTTTTATTCATTCTGTTGCCGTGTATAAAAGTTTAGCCAATGCACAACCCAATATGGTTGCCGGGCATTCGCTTGGAGAATTTTCTGCCCTTGTTGCCAACAAAACCCTGGCTTTTGCAGATGCCTTAAAGCTGGTAAGCATTCGTGCTGCTGCCATGCAAAAAGCATGTGAGCTTACTGCATCTACCATGGCTGCCGTTCTTAACCTGCCCGATGAAAATGTTGAAGAAATTTGTAAATCTGTTTCACAGAAATTAAAGGAAGTGGTAGTAGCAGCAAACTATAATTGCCCAGGGCAGTTGGTTATAAGCGGCACAGTAAATGCTGTAACACAGGCCTGTGAAAAAATGAAAGAAGCAGGTGCTAAGCGTGCCTTATTGTTACCTGTTGGCGGTGCATTTCACTCTCCACTTATGCTGCCTGCCAAAGAAGAACTTGCAGCAGCAATAGATTCCACAGTTTTTAATGTACCTGTTTGTCCGGTTTATCAAAATGTAGTAGCCAATGCAGTAACCGATGCGGCAGCTATAAAGCAAAACTTAATCAATCAACTTACCGGGCCGGTACGATGGACTCAAAGTGTGGAAGCCATGATAAACGACGGTGCCACAAGGTTTACAGAATGTGGACCTGGAAAAGTATTGCAGGGCCTTGTGCTTAAAATAAACAAAGAAATGCAGGTGGAAAGTATCAGTTGAAAAATGTTATCCTTACCGTATTTAAAATTTTAATAAAATGCAACAGGAAATTAAGTGCCCCAATTGCGGCAATTTATTTGAGCCAACAGATGCCATTAGGGAAGAGGTGGAAAAAGAATTACGCATAAAAATGCAGGATTGGCAAAAAAAGAAAAAAGAAGAATTTGATGCACTGGTCATAAATGAAAAAGAGCAAGCCCGTGTGTCGGCCGAGGAAAATATCCGTAAAACTCTAAGTGCAGACTATGAAAACCAGCTCAAACTTTTGCAACAAGCCAATGCCGATAATGAGGGAAGGCTGAAAACTGCCCGGCAAAAAGAACTGGAGTATTTAAAAAAAGAACAGGAGTTAAAAAACAAAGAGCAGGAACTGGAAATTGAATTACAAAAAAAATTACAACAGGAGCGCCAAAATATAAGCGAGCAAATACGCAGGCAGGAAGCAGAAAAAAATATAATTAAAGATAATGAGCAGCATTTAAAAATAAAAGAGTTGGAAAAACAACTGGAAGACCAAAAAAAACTTGCCGAAGAAATGAAGCGCAAGGCCGAACAGGGTTCTATGCAATTGCAGGGCGAAGTGCAGGAACAGGCATTGGAAGAGCTGCTCCGTACTTCGTTTCCGTTTGACGTAATTGAAGAAGTGGGAAAAGGCGTAAAAGGAGCAGATTGCATACAGACTGTTCGCAACAACCTTGGCAATACCTGTGGCAAAATTATTTACGAAAGTAAAAGAACAGAAAACTTTAGCAACGATTGGATTGACAAACTTAAAGCCGATATGCTTGGCCAAAATGCCGATGTAGCCATATTGGTAACCCGTACACTCCCAAAAGACATGCTGCAATTTGGCGAAAAAAGCGGGGTTTACCTGTGTAATTTCAGCGAAGTAAAAAGCCTTGCCCTTATTTTAAGAAATGCCATACTTAAAATAAGCGAAAGCCGAAAAAGCCAGGAAAATAAAGGGGAGAAAATGATTGCCTTATACAATTACCTCACCAGCCCGGAGTTTACCGGCAACTGGAATGCTATGAGAGAAGGTTTTGGCCAGTTGAAAGGTATGCTACAAAAAGAAAGGGAAGATTTTGAAAAAAACTGGAAACGGAAAGAAAAGCAAATAGAGCTGATCATTCAAAACTCATTGCATATTTCGGGCAGTATAGAAGGCATTTCCGGCAATGATGCCATTAACTTACAACTGGAAGAGGGTAAAAGTAATTCCGGTATGGAATAATTGGGCATCAGGTTGTGTTTTTTAATAATATTTCTTTGCCTTCGTTGCGTTTGTCCCATTGCTTATAAACCAACTTTTTTTGATAGGCTCTTGTTTCTTGTAACACCAATCAAGCCGGAGTGTAAATAAAAATAGAAAGCAATGGGAACGCAGAGGAAAACAAGTTTATTTGCTAAGTTTTGTTACCAAATATTCCACGGCTAACTCATAGCCTTTTAAACCCAGCCCACTAATAACTCCAATAGCATTGGGTGATACAAAAGAAATTTTACGAAAATCTTCCCGACTGTAAATATTAGAAATATGTACTTCTATTACCGGAGTACTTATGGCTGCTACGGCATCGGCAATAGCTACCGAGGTATGGGTGTAGGCGGCGGGGTTTAATACAATGCCATCAAAACTAAACCCAACCCGCTGTAATTCGTTTACCAGTTCGCCCTCTACATTCGTTTGAAAATAATGAAATGTTATCCGGGGAAATTGTTTTTCCAACTGGTTTAATAAATTTTCAATTGCTTCGTTTCCGTAAATTTCGGGTTCCCTTTTTCCCAGCAGGTTAAGGTTGGGGCCGTTAATAATGGCAATTTTCATTTTGCGAAAGTAACAATTTGCAAGTATGAAAAATTAAATCCGTTTTGGATTTATTCTAAAAATAAAATTGCTGACCTTAAAAAATAATAAGATTAATTTTTCATCATATCTATAAACTCATCAAACAAATAACGGCTATCGTGTGGGCCTGGTGTTGCTTCGGGGTGATATTGTACCGAAAAAGCTTTTTTATTTTTTATCCTAATACCTTCAATACTGTTGTCATTAAGGTTTACATGGGTTATCTCAATATTATTGTTTGCCATTACTGCTTCAGGCTGCACACCAAAACCATGGTTTTGCGTTGTAATTTCACTTTTGCCAGTAATCAGGTTTTTAACCGGGTGGTTTAATCCCCTGTGGCCATGGTGCATTTTAAAAGTTGGGATATCGTTGGCCAAAGCCAAAAGCTGGTGGCCAAGGCAAATACCAAACATGGGTTTATTTGCTCCCAAAATTTGTTTTACGGTTTTAATTGCATAATCCATTGGAGCAGGGTCGCCGGGGCCGTTGCTGATAAAATATCCGCTGGGGTTGAACTCCTGCAGGGTTTCAAAACCGGTTTTGGCATTAAAAACTTTTACAAAAGCACCCCTTTCTACCAGGCAATTCAAAATATTTTTTTTGATGCCTAAATCCAATACGGCAATCCGAAGAGGACTTTGAACATCACCAATTGTATAAGGCTCAGCAGTGCTTACTACAGATGCAAGCTCAAGGCCATTCATAGAAGGAACAGCGGCCAATTGCTGCTGTAATATTTTTACATCTGTTTCCTCGGATGAAATAATGCAATTCATGGCGCCCTTTGTTCTCACATATGCTACCAATGCACGGGTATCCACATTTTCTATTGCTACCACATTTTCATCTTCAAAATATTGCTGCAACGATTTTTGCGACATTAAACGGCTAAATTTTTCTTCCAGGTTGCGGCCAATTACGCCTTTTACTTTTACGCCATTGCTTTCCACATCTGCAGGTAATACACCATAGTTTCCCTGGTGCACACTGTTCATAATTAGTACCTGACCGTAATAGCTGGGATCGGTAAAAACCTCCTGGTAACCCGTCATACCGGTATTAAAGCAAAGTTCGCCTGTTGTAGTGCCCGTTTTGCCAAATGCTGTTCCCTGTATGCTTGTACCGTCTGCTAAAAGAAGTATTGCTGATTTTGCTGCCATAATATTTGTAGTACAAAGAAAAGAATAAGTAATAAAATTTTTATTGGAGTTTATCCACTTTTGGTATAAAAAAAAGCAAACCGGTAAATGGTTTGCTTTGTATAAAAAAATTAATTAACATCTTATGCTTCGCTATCGCCGGATTTTTTTACCTTTTTCTTTGGCTCTTTTACTTCTGCTGCAGCTTCTGCTTGGGGCTGTACTTCGGTTGCTTCTTCGGTTGCTTTTTTCCTGCTGCTGCTGCGGCGTGTTTTTTTGGCCGTTGCAACTTCTGCACTTATACCTTTGCCATAGATTTCATTGAAATCTACCAGTTCTATCATTGCAACTTCTGCATTATCCCCTGTACGGGCGCCTAATTTAATAATACGGGTATAACCGCCTGGCCTTCCGGAAACTTTTGGAGCAACTACAGTAAATAATTCTTTTACGGCTGCTTTATCATTCAGGTAGCTAAACACTATCCTATGATTATGCATGATTGCTTCCTTGCTTTCGTTGGCCTTGGTTTTGGTGATTAGCGGCTCAATATAAGTGCGTAAAGCTTTAGCCTTTGCCAAAGTGGTGGTAATACGCTTGTGCGTAATTAACTGTGCACCTAAATTAGATAATAAGGCGCTACGGTGCGATGCCGTTCTGCTTAGTTTGTTTTGCTTGTTTCTGTGACGCATGACTTTTAGTTTTTAAATTCCCTCACACCGTGTCAGGATTTGTGAGGTACTGTTTTATTAATTTGAAAATTCGTTAATTTGAAATTTACTCATTGGCACATCAGCAAATTATCAAATTGAACCATTATTCATCATCCAGTTTCAATTTGCTTAAGTCCATTCCAAAACCTAAGCCCCTTTCCTGGAGTACCTGTTCAATTTCGCTTAATGATTTTTGACCAAAATTGCGGAACTTCATCAGGTCTTCCTGTTCGTATTGAACCAGTTCACTTAGCGAATTGATTTTAGCGGCTTTTAAGCAGTTGAATGCACGCACCGACAAATCGAGGTCTTCCAGTGGTGTTTTCAACATTTTGCGTAATTGCAAGGTTTGTTCATCTACCATGTCTTCTTTTTTATCTTCCTTGGTATCGAACGTAATGTTTTCGTCGGTAATAATCATCAGGTGCTGAATCAAAATACGGCTTGCCTGCTTTACAGCATCTTCCGGATGAATTGTGCCATCGGTAATAACTTCCATCACCAATTTTTCAAAATCGGTACGTTGTTCCACACGGGTATTTTCAATTACGTACTTTACATTTTTAATAGGGGTAAAAATAGCATCCACTGGTATATAACCAAAGTGGCTGTTCTTTTCTTTGTGTTCTTCTGCAGGTACATAGCCACGGCCTTTACCAATAGTTATTTCAATATCTAATTTTGCGCTGTTATCCAAAGTGCATATCAGTAATTCGGGGTTCATAACCTGGAAAGCAGGAGAAACTTCGGCAATCATGCCGGCAGTAAATTCTGTTTTGTTTTTCAGGTTTAGGGTAATTTTTTCTGAGCTTACATCATGGTCAACTTTAGGCTTAAAGCGTACCTGCTTTAAGTTCAATATCATTTCAGTAACGTCTTCTGTTACTCCTTTAATCGTTGCAAATTCGTGGTCAGCACCAGTTAAGTTAATGCCAACAATTGCATAACCTTCCAGTGAGTTGAGCAATACCCTGCGTAACGCATTACCAATGGTAACGCCATAGCCGGGTTCCAGTGGGCGAAATTCAAATTGAGCTTCAAAATCGGTTGCTTTTTGAAGAACGATCTTATCTGGTTTTACGAAATTTAATATACCCATTTGTTTATTTTAAATTTTAAACTGTTATAAAAAGAATTTTGTAAATGAACTGTAAGCAATTATTTACTGTACAATTCCACAATCAATTGTTCCCTTATATTTTCTGGAACGCTTTCTCTTTCGGGATAAGCGATGAATGTGCCTTTTAGTTCGGTTTCATTCCAGTCAATCCAGTTAAATTTTGGATTTTTGCCACGAACGTTGCTGGTAATAGCAGTGTTGGCTGCGCTTTTATTTTTAAGGCAAATAATATCACCGGGCTTGCAGGTGTAAGAAGGGATATTGAGCACATCACCGTTTACGGTAATATGCTTGTGGCTTACCAACTGGCGTGCGGCCTGGCGGCTAACGGCAATACCCATCCTGTAAATAGTATTGTCCAGCCTTGCTTCCAGGAGTTTAATGAGGTTTTCGCCGGTAACACCTTTTTGACGGTTGGCTTCTTCAAAAGTTTTGCGGAATTGTTTTTCCAAAACACCGTAAGTGTATTTGGCTTTTTGCTTTTCTTTAAGCTGAAGGGCATATTCTCCCAAGGTTTTACGTTTGCGGTTTGCACCGTGCTGACCTGGGGGATTGCTGTTTTTTGATAACCATTTACCATTTCCGGTAATGGGTTCCCCGAAAATACGGGAGATCTTGGTTTTTGGACCAGTGTAACGTGCCATAATTGTTAATCATTTCGATTTTTTTTGTAACGGTGAAATGATCTGTAAAAAATCGTAAAAAATTAATCATTCACCCTTTATATAAATGAACCGTATGGCGATTCAATATGTTTATTCTAAGTGTACTTAGAAATTTATACCCTTCTCTTTTTGGGAGGCCTGCAACCGTTGTGGGGCATTGGGGTAACATCTTTTATAGATGAAATCTCAATACCGTTTTGGCTTAAGGAACGAATGGAGCTTTCCCTTCCGCTTCCTGGACCTTTTACAAACACATCTACCCTTTTGAGGCCAGCATCCAATGCAATTTTAGCGGCATCTGCTGCTGCCATTTGCGCTGCATAAGGTGTGTTTTTCTTACTGCCTTTAAAGCCCATTTTACCGGCGCTCGACCAGGAAATGGTTTGGCCTTGCTTATTGGTAAGGCTAATGATAATATTGTTGAAACTTGCAACAATATGGGCTTCGCCCAGTGCATCTACTTTTACAACCCTTTTTTTGGCGGCTGCTTTTCCTGTTTTGCCTCCTGCGGCTTTTTGTGCTTTTGCCATAACTTTTTTAAATAGGTAATCTGTTTATTTTTTTACCGAAAATTTTTCGGGTGAACCTTTACCTCCTGCCGGTCTTGCAATCTGGCTTGGGTTCTTTAACGTGACCGTTTTATATAACAAAAATGCCGGGTAAGCTTACCCAACATTTAAATTAATTATTATTTTTTAGCTACTTTCTTTTTACCGGCAACAGTTTTGCGCTTTCCTTTACGGGTGCGGCTGTTGGTACGTGTACGCTGGCCACGAACCGGTAAACCTTTACGGTGACGAAGGCCGCGGTAGCAGGCAATATCCAGCAAACGCTTAATATTCATTTGGGTTTCGCTACGCAGGGCTCCTTCAGTTTTAATTTCGCCACTTATGATGTTACGAATAGCTGCCTGTTCGTCATCATTCCATTGATTTACTTTTTTATTTACATCAATATTTGCTTTTTCAAGGATGTACCTTGCAGTAGAGCGGCCAATACCATAAATATAAGTAAGACCAATTTCGCCTCTTTTGTTTTTGGGTAAATCTATACCAGCTATACGAGCCATATTCTTTTTTGATTTTTAATATTAAAATCCTAAATCTTAAACCGGAAACTATTGCTGATCCGATTTTAATTTAATTTTTGAGTTTTAAGAATTAATTATCCTTGCTTTTGTTTAAAACGTGGATTTTTTTTGTTAATAACATATAAGCGGCCTTTCCTGCGAACGATTTTACATTCTGCGCTGCGTTTTTTTATTGAAGCTCTTACCTTCATTTTTATAAATTTTTAATCGTTTTTATTTTCTGTTTCTTATCGGCCCAGGCCGTTTTAAATTTATTTATACCGGAAAATAATCCTACCCCTGGTTAGGTCATAAGGGCTCATTTCCACGCCTACTTTATCTCCCGGTAAAATCCTGATGTAATGCATCCTCATTTTTCCCGAAATAGTGGCTAAAATTTCATGGCCATTCTCCAACTTTACCTTAAACATAGCATTACTTAATGCCTCTAATATTACCCCATCTTGTTTAATAAGTGCTTGCTTAGCCATAAATTTTGAGGCGCAAAGATAAGAGTATTTATTCAATTATTCAGAAAAAAAGCTGATATTGAGGACAAAACATAAAGAAAAATATGAAAAAAATTATTTTTGCTGGTATTTCCCTGGCTACAACTGCAATTTCATGCCAAAAAGATGGTACCCCTGATTCGAATCCACCGGTTACTTATATGTCATTTACTGCCGGGCAGGCAAGAAATTATATGACAACCGATAATGCAACAAGCACAAGTAATAATTATACACTTACCTCTACCGACAGGGATTCTGCGGTAAACGGAAAATCTTATCATGTATTTACCAACAGCATGGGACCCAACGAATATTACAATATTACAGGTAATGAATATTTTCAGTTTGCAACCCTGCCGGATATTTTGGGAGGTACAAATGAAGAAATGCTTTACCTCAAAATTAATGCAGCGGTAGGTACAAACTGGAACAAGCAAATTAGTGTGCCGGTAAGCGGCCTGCCTTTACCATTAGTGGTAACCTTAACAAATTCTATTGCCGAAACCGGAATAACCAAAGTAGTGAATGGTATTTCTTACAGCAATGTAATAAAAGTAGAAACTGCTGTATCTGTAGCAGGTATACCTGCAAGCGCCGTTGCATCTGATATTGATAGTTATTATGCCCCCAAATACGGGTTAATAGAAAACCATTATGTAATTGGTATCAATTATATGGGTGTTGTAGAAAATATAGATACCCAAAACAAATTAATGAGCGCCAATTTTTAAGCTATGATTTTTTTTTTATTAAAAAAAGGGAAAATAAATTTTCCCTTTTTTTAATAAAACCTGTTAGCCATAAGCCGGATTTTGTAATTCTGCAATGCAGAACGGCCATCATTTATCTAGCTGATGCATTACTGCATCAATCTTTCTGCCTACCCTTCCCGACATCCATAAATGCAACTCCGCCGGGCCAGCGGAAATTCGGGGTTTATTTGGCATTTCAGTACACAAGGTTTACCCGTAAAATTTGTTACCAAAAATTACTGTGGGCTTTTACCCCACATTTTCACCTTTTCCAGCCCATAAAGGGCGGTAGTTATTTTCTGTGGCACTATCTTTTCCCCTAATTAAAAAAAGGAAAGCGGTAATTAGCCGCTGTGCTGCCCTTTACTGTCCGGACTTTCCTCTTTTATATTTCAAAAAGCGATGACCAGCTAACAGGATACAAAATTATTTGAATTTATTGATAATCACCATTTGGGCAATATATATTTGAATAAATTTTTTATCTTACTATAAGCAATAAAGCTTAAATTTGCCGTCCCTTTATTACCAATAAAATTTATACGCATGAAGAAGATTTTTACTTTATTGGCTGTTCTATTATTGAGTGTCAGCTTAAATGCACAATTGCTCCACGAACCATTTACTTATACTCCCGATGTGGCCCTTGGCTTATCGGTTCAAAGTAATGGAGTATGGCAAAAAGTTAATAGTGGTGATTCTATTTTAATAGAAGCCGGTAATTTAAGCTATACCGGGCTTCCTGCTTCTACAGGTAATAGAATAAACTTTGGTGGCTCCGGTACAGATTATTATACCAGTTTTACCAATCAAACAGCCGGAACAATCTATTATTCCTTTTTATTGAACGTGGCTACTGTAGCGCCTTTAAGTACTACAGGAGATTATTTTACCAGTTATATTGAAAACGGTTCTACCACCAACTATTTTGCCCGTACATGGATGAAGTCCGATGGCGCAGGTGGTTACCTGCTTGGCATAAACCCAGGAAGCAATACTGCAAATACACAATGGGCTTCAACTGCCTTGGCACAAGGCTCTACTTATTTGGTTGTAGTGGCTTTTGAAATAGTTGCAGGCACCCAAAATGATATTGCTAAAATTTGGATAAACCCTACAGTAGGCAGTCCTGAGCCAACGGCTGATGCAACAAGTAATAATTCATTATCCGGTACGGCCAATGATCCATCTAGTGGCATTCAAAGGCTTTTATTGCGCCAGGGTAGTTCCTCTGCTGCTGCAGGCGCATTGCAAATGGATGAATTAAGAGTAGGTACTACATGGGCCGATGTAACACCCAATGCCAGCAGCCCATCTTTAATAGCAGATCCTACTTCACTAACCGGATTTTCTACTATTTTTGGTTCACCATCTGCAAGCCAGTCATTTGATTTATCGGGTACAAATTTATCAGGCGGTTCTGGTAATATTACCGTAACAGCTCCTGCAAATTTTGAAATATCATTAAACGCTGGTGGCCCTTATAGTGGTGGTTCCTTACTTATACCATACACTGGTGGCGCATTAAGTTCCACAACAGTTCATGTTCGCATTCCATTTCCTGCAAGCTTAGGAACGGTAAGCGGTAATGTTACCTGCAGCGGTGGTTCTGCCACAGCAAATGTGGGCGTAAGCGGAAATGTATTAGAAGCGCAACCTACAGTTCAGGCAACTAATGTAACTATTACAAATATTACTGATAATACTTTTGATCTTAACTGGACTCCCGGAAACGGAAGTTTCAGGATAGCTGTAGTGAGACAAACTTCTGCATCAGTTGGATTACCATCTGATGGCACTAATTACGCAGCAAGTACAATTATGGGTTCGGGTGGTACTACAGGTTCGGGAAATTATGTAGTTTATAACGGATCTGGTACAGGGCCATTAACGGTTACTAATTTGTTCCCCGGTACCAATTACACTGTTACAGTTTATGAATATAATTCTTCTATAGCAGGCACAGATAACTATCTCACCACTTCTGCAACCGGCAACCCTACCAGTGCTTCAACTACAGGTATTACCAATTTACTTACCCAGGGATTTTTTACTGGTATTGCCGTTCCTCAATTTATGGGCTCTTTTACCGGTGGTACACAAAACAGGATACCTACTATGTATTTTGCAAAAATCAGCGGGCTTGCTCCCAATACGGTTTATAAGTATTATACACAGGCAGCTAATACAACTGATTTTGCAACAACCGCAACCGGCGCTGGTGGTTCCTTATTGATTGATTACAATACTACCACCACTACCCCCGTTACCTATACTTATGTTGCATCAGGGTCTTTTACGGGTTCAAACTATTCGTTCTTAACCTCAGATGCAAGCGGTAATTTTCAGGGCACATTTGGATTTATTCATACTACCAACTCCAGGTTTACTAAAGGAAATAATTTATATCCCACAATAGTATTGGTTGATGATGCAGGCGGAAGCACTTCGCCAAGATATCGCTTTGCATTAAATCAAAGTATAACAGCCTTGGAATTTTCAACAACAGCCGATGCGGTATCCGGATCATTTATACAGGGCAACTCTTCTGCAGTTGCAGGAAATTTAGTGGCCCTTTGGAGAAGTGTTGATGGTAACCTTGTTGCAACAAGGCCTTTAAGTATGACCGTTGCTGAAATAGCAGGCAGTGCTACAGGATGGATAGGTTCCAATGTTATTGTCAACTACAATTACAATGCTGGTGCATGGAATACCATAATGCCCAATATGAATGAAGATGGCATAAAACTTATTCAGCAAATAAACCCACTCAATGGTTCTGTTGTGGGTTGTAACAGCGATGCAGATGGAACATGGCCTACAGGCCCGGTTCCCACATCGGACCCTGCAAATGGTGTAACGCCACTTGCCATTGATGCTGCCGATGCGCCTCTAAATGGCGGAACATGCTATGCAATATTACCGGTTACATTGGGCAACTTTACCGTAGCAAAACAAAACGCTACCATTAAAATTACATGGACAACCCAACAGGAAGTAAACAGCAGAGAATTTGTAATAGAACGTTCTATTGACGGCATTAACTGGTCTGCAATAAAAGCGATACCTGCATCAGGCCATAGTACAGTAGCTATTACTTATAATGCTATAGATGAAAAACCACTTAAAGGAATGAACTATTACCGTATTAAATTGATTGACCAGGACAACAGGTCAACACTGTCAATTGTAAGGTCGGTTTTATTTAGTTCCCAATACCTTGTGCTGGTAACGCCAAATCCTGCAACAGAGTTTATCAACATTAATGTTTCGGGAAATAATACCAATGAGGTTTATACGGTAACTATATCCGACATGAGCGGTAAAAAATTAATACAAACACAATCGTCAAACTATGTGCTGCGTATTGCTACAAATAAACTGGCTAAAGGCATTTATATAGTTCAAATTGCCAATGCTGGAAAGATATTTACACAAAAAGTAATTGTACAATAATTACAACATGAATTTTAATAAAAGCTGCCCTTTACCGGGCAGTTTTTTTTTGATAAATTGAAAGGGAAAAAAGAGGAGTTACAAATCTTCCTAAAAACCCCAGCTTTTCAGTAAACACTGGTATTCACTTTCTGGCAGTTGCTGCTGGTTATAATGCCCGGCAACTAATTTTTGTCTAAAGGCTTCATAAACCGATACAGCACAGGCAACAGAAATATTTAGCGACTTTATGATTCCTACCTGGGGAATTATAAAATTACCATCGGCCTTTCTAATTAATTCATCGCTTACACCGCTATGTTCGTTTCCAAAAACAAGGGCAACATTTTGTGTAAAATCCAATTCATATAAACTTACAGATCCTTGTGCAAGTTGGGTGGTATAAATTTTATCGTATTTTTTCCTGAGTTCTTCAAAACATTCCGTTGTATTTTCAAATTGATGTATCGTAAGCCATTTTGCAGCACTTGATGAACTTTTAGCACCCCACTTTTTATGCCTGGGGATTTTACTGTTTAATACATACAGGTCCTGTATCCCCACAGAATCGAGGGTACGCATTACCGCAGAAATATTATGCGGATCTTCTACATTTTCCAAAACTACTGAAAGGCCAGGCTGCCGTTTTTGTAAAACATTTGTAAGCCTTTCTTTTCTTTCTGCTGTCATGAGTCGAAAATAAACAATTTGTCAATACCGGGAAGTTCCCGGTAAATTTCATTAAGATGCAATGGTTTCGGCATTGTTTCATCAGCTAAATTCCTTTACCTTTGCCATCCCTTAATTCGGGACGTAGCGCAGCCCGGTAGCGCACACGTCTGGGGGGCGTGTGGTCGCTGGTTCGAATCCAGTCGTCCCGACTAAATTTCCCTGCTTTTTGCAGGGATTTTTTATGATTTGATTTTCTCTTTACCCTAAAATTTATTTGTGCTTCGGCAGCATTTACAGATATTTGCACAACCCATTTCACCAATGAATGTTTTAATAAAGCAGGCCCGTATAGTAGCTCCACACTCAGGCAACCATGGCCGGATAGCAGATATTTTTATTGAAGATGGAATTATTCGTAAAATAGAAGATACAATAACCGTAGAAAATACTAAAGTGCTGCAAGCAGAAAATTTACATGTATCCATTGGCTGGATGGATGTATTTGCCAATTTCTCCGACCCGGGATTAGAACAAAATGAATCTATAGATACAGGTGCAGCATCTGCAGCTGCAGGCGGTTTTACCCACGTAATGCTGGTTCCCAATACGTCTCCTGTTATTTCGGCAAAAGCCCAGGTGGAATATATTCTAAAAAAAGCGGAAGGACATTCCGTTTCCATTTATCCCATTGGCGCCGTAACGCAAAATGCTAAGGGCAGCAACCTTGCCGAAATGTATGATATGCACAACAGTGGTTGCATAGCTTTTAGTGATGGCATACATCCACTGCAAAACCCAGGCATTATTTTAAAAGCATTACAGTATGTTACTGCAATTGATAAAACCATTATTCAAATGCCTTGCAATAACAGCATAGGCAACCATGGATTAATGAACGAAGGGCTTGTAAGCACCAGGCTGGGGTTGCCCGGTATACCAGCAGTTGCCGAAGAACTTATGATACATCAATGCATACAGTTATTACAATACACAGGGTCAAAGCTCCACTTAACCGGTGTTTCCACACAAAAAGGTATAGCGCAAATTACCGATGCAAAAAAAATGGGGCTCCACATCAGTTTTTCTGTAACGCCTTACCATGGTTATTTTTGTGATGAAGATTTAAGTAATTATGATACAAACCTGAAGCTGGATCCGCCTTTGCGTACAAGCGCAGATAAAGAAGCCATACGCAATGCCCTTAGCGGTGGCATTGTGGATTGTATCGCTTCACATCATTTTCCTTTGCACAGCGATTATAAAGATTGTGAATTTGAAAATGCCCAATGCGGCATGATTGGTCTGCAAAGTGTATTTGGAGCTATTCAATCTTTTCATACAAACCTCGAAATTTTAATACGGCAATTAACCATTGCCCCGAGAAAAATTTTTGGCTTGCCTATACCTTTGCCCGAACCTGGGGCCAATGCCTGCTTTACACTCTTTAATCCGGCCAAAGAATATATTTTTGAAAAAGAAATGCTTGTTTCTAAATCGGCCAATACTGCCTTTGCAGGCCAAAAACTCAATGGAGAGGTTTTGGGCATAATCAATAATAATAAAATATATTGGCAAAATGATTTTATACAATAGTTCATCGGCACAAAAAGGCATTATTACCGGCATTTTGATGATTGCCGCTTCTTTGGTTATTTATTACCTAAAAGGCAATTTTGAAAATGGCCTGCAGTACATTGCTTACTTTTTGTATGTTGTGGGTATAATATGGGCTTTGTATTCCTTTAGAAAGAAAGAATCCGAAAATAAATCTTTTAAAAATTATTTTTCCGAAGGCTTTAAATGTTTTATTGTAGTTACATTAATGATGGTATTGTTTACTTTTATTTTCTTAAAACTAAACCCTTCGCTTAAAGAAGAAATGGCCATAAATTATAAAGCAGATCTTATAAAATCCAAAAACTATACAGCACCTGAAATAGAAACCATGGCAATAAAAGCAAAAGATTATTTTGTTACTATGCTGGTTTCAATGGCAATTTTTGGATATTTGATTATTGGCGCTTTGGTATCGGTAATAGCTTCGGCATTTTTTTCGCAGAAAAAGAATACGCAATGGACATCACAATCATAATACCTTTATACAACGAAGAAGAATCGCTGCCCGAACTTGCGGAATGGATAAAGCGTGTGGTAGATGTCCATAATTTGAGCTATGAAATTATAATGATAGACGATGGCAGTAGCGATGCTTCCTGGGAAGTAATTGAAAACTTAAAAGTAAAAAACTCCAATATTAAAGGAATAAAATTTCAGCGCAACTATGGTAAAAGTGCAGCGCTCAATGAAGGGTTTAAAGCAGCAGCCGGCGATGTGGTATTAACCATGGATGCCGATTTGCAGGATAGCCCGGATGAAATACCAGAAATGAGGCGCATGATTGTGGAAGAAGGATATGATATGGTGAGCGGATGGAAAAAAAAGCGTTACGATAATACCTTTACCAAAAATATCCCTTCAAAATTATTTAATGCAGTGGCCCGTAAAAAGTCGGGCATTAAGTTGCACGATTTTAACTGCGGGCTAAAATCCTACCGCAATAAAGTAGTTAAAAGCATTGAAGTGTACGGGGAAATGCACCGCTATATTCCTATTTTAACAAAATGGTCAGGTTTTAGAAAAATTGGGGAAAAAGTGGTAGAACACAGGCCACGTAAATACGGCACAACCAAGTTTGGATGGGAAAGGTTTATCAATGGTTTTTTAGACCTTGCTTCCATTATGTTTGTTGGAAAATTTGGAAAACGGCCAATGCATTTTTTTGGGCTTTGGGGTACGCTTTCTTTTTTGCTGGGCTTCGTCATTTTTTTATGGCTTACCATTTCAAAATATTTCTTTAATGAAACCGGGCTTACGCAACGCCCTTTATTTTTCTTTGCAATTATGGTAATGATTATTGGCTCACAGCTTTTTCTTGCCGGCTTTATAGGCGAATTAATTTCGAGAAACGCACCGGACAGGAATAGTTATTTAATTGAGAAAAAACTGGGCTTGTAACTATTTTCCTGCCTGCACTACTTTTTTAAAAACAAAATGAAAGTAACCATCATAGGCCCGGCACATCCGCTCCGTGGCGGTTTAGCATCTTTTAACGAAAGGCTTGCCAGGGAATTTCAGCACCAGGGCCACCAGGTTTCTATCTATACTTTTTCACTGCAATATCCTTCCTTTCTTTTTCCCGGAACTACACAATATTCCAGCGAACCTAAGCCAAAAGATATCCATATTAATGTGGCTATTAATTCTGTAAATCCACTTAATTGGGTAAAAACCGGATTACGTCTCAAAAAAGAAAAGCCCGATATTATTGTAGTAAGGTATTGGTTACCATTTATGGGGCCATGCCTTGGCTCTATTTTACGCATTGCAAAATCAAATAAACTTACAAAAGTAATTTGCGTTGCCGACAATATTATTCCGCATGAAAAACGCATTGGCGATAACCTGTTTACCAAATATTTTCTTCCCTCTGCTGACGCCTTTATAACCATGAGCGAAAAAGTACTTGCCGATGTAAAACGGTTATCACAAAAACCTGTGGAGCTGGTGGCACACCCGCTCTATGATAATTTTGGGGAGAAAGTTTCAAGGGCAGCCGCAAGGGCAGCGCTAAATATCCCTGAAACAGATTTTGTGTTGCTGTTTTTTGGCTTTATAAGAAAATATAAAGGACTGGATTTACTGCTGGAAGCTATGCCACTAATTATTGAAAAAATACCGGAAGCAAAATTGCTGATTGCCGGTGAGTTTTACGATGATAAACAAATATATTCCCGTTTAATGAACGATGCGGCAATTACCGGTAAACTAATTTTACATACCGATTTTATTTCCGACAGCGAGGTGAAAAATTACTTTTGCGCTGCAAACCTTGTGGTGCAACCTTACCGCAATGCTACCCAAAGTGGCGTTACCCCTTTGGCTTACCATTTTGATGTGCCCATGATTGTAACCAATGTAGGCGGTCTGCCTGCAATGGTACCCAATGGCAAAGTGGGATTTATTGCAGGGCCCAACACCCATTCCATTGCAGAACAAATTATTTGCTTTTACCAAAGTACTGAAACCGATTTTATAGCAAATATCCAGGCCGAAAAGAAAAAATACAGCTGGACAATATTAACGAATACTATTTTTAAACTGGCCAAATTTTAGCAAATTGCAGGAATAAAAAAGTTAAATATGATTTTTAGAAGTAAGGCGCCTTTGCGGATTGGTTTAGCAGGTGGGGGAACCGATGTAAGCCCGTATTGTGATTTATATGGTGGAGCAATATTAAATACCACTATTTCTCATGCCGCATATGCTTCCATTGAAACTTTAGACGCTAACAAAATAATAGTTGAAACTTTAGACCGTAAAGAAAAGCAGGAGTTCAGTTGGGATACTATATTGCCTATTGACGGTGAATTGAATTTATTGAAAGGGGTTTATAACCGCATACAAAAAGATTATGGAATAAAAAAGTGCGGCATCCGTTTATCTACTTTTGTTGATGCTCCTGCAGGTTCGGGCCTGGGTACTTCTTCTACCCTTGTGGTGGCTATTTTAGGCGCATTTATAGAAATGCTCCGGCTGCCTTTTAGCCAATACGATGCGGCACATTATGCGTATGATATTGAAAGAAACAACCTGCAACTTGCCGGTGGAAGGCAGGACCAGTATGCGGCTACATTTGGCGGTGTAAATTTTATGGAGTTTTATAAAGAGGATAAGGTAATTGTAAACCCGCTTCGTATAAGAGACGAATATATGAATGAGTTAGAAAATAACCTTGTTCTATATTTCACCAGCACATCCCGGGAAAGTGCGGAAATTATTAAAGAACAGGTGAGCAATGTAAATAAGAAAAATGAAAAAAGTATTGAAGCAATGCACCAGCTTAAAGAACAGGCCAAAATGATGAAAGAAGCATTGCTAAAGGGAAAATTAAACGACATAGGCGAGATACTGGATTATGGCTTTCAGCAAAAAAGGCTGATGGCACATAACATCAGTAACACCAGCATTGAAGAAGTTTATGATGCCGCAAAGAAAGCAGGTGCAACAGGTGGAAAAATAAGTGGCGCCGGCGGTGGCGGGTTTATGATTTTTTATTGCCCGGGAAATACCAAATACGCTGTAATAAAAACTTTGCATAGTTTTGGAGGAGAAGTTAAGAAATATGCATTCACCAATCAGGGTTTGGCCACATGGACGGTGAAGTAAAAGAAAACAAGTAGTATGAATAAAAAAATAAAAGAGATTATTCAAGCATCCGCTGATGTAAAAAACAAAATAGCACAAAACGATGCAATGCTTGCCACTATTGATATCTGCGTAGGCGCTATTGTTACCGCTTTTAAAAGCGGTAATAAAGTTTTGTTTTGTGGCAATGGCGGCAGCGCTGCTGATGCACAGCACCTTGCCGCAGAATTTAGCGGAAGGTTTTATACCGACAGGGATGCATTGCCTGCAGAAGCTTTGCATTGCAACACTTCCTATTTAACCGCCGTGGCCAACGACTATGGATATGATTTAGTTTACAGCCGCATTATAAAAGGCACGGGAAATAAAGGTGATGTTTTAGTGGGCTTATCTACTTCAGGCAATAGTAAAAATATCCTTAATGCATTTGAGGTAGCTAAACAAAAGGAAATGCTTACCATAGGTTTAACCGGCGAAACAGGCGGTAAAATGAAGGCCGTTTCCGATTACCTTATAAATGTACCTTCAGGCGATACACCCAGGATACAAGAGAGCCATATCCTGATAGGTCACATCATTTGCCAGTTAGTGGAGGAACAATATTTTAAATGATTACCGAAGCCATAATTTTAGCAGGCGGGCTGGGCACCCGCCTGCGAAGTGTAGTTGCCGATGTGCCAAAATGTATGGCGCCGGTTAGTGGCAAGCCTTTTCTGGCTTATTTGATAAACGCATTGCAAAACCAGGGAATTGAAAAATTTATATTTTCCTTGGGTTATAAAAGCGAAATTATTTTACAATACCTTGCCAATGAATTTCCAAACTTAAATACGCAAATTGTTGTAGAAAAAGAACCCTTAGGTACCGGCGGCGCCATAAGACTTGCCTGCGAAAAAGTTGCCGGTGATGATGTGCTTATATTTAATGGCGATACTTTTTTTGATATTAATTTAAAAACATTCTCAGCTTTTCATCATACACAAAATGCTGCATGCAGTATTGCATTAAAAACAATGCAGCAATTCGACAGGTATGGCTCGGTTGAAATATCAGAAGAACACATCGTAACAGCATTTAATGAAAAAAAATTCCTTCAAAACGGTATCATAAATGCAGGGATTTACGCATTAAAAGTTAAGCCATTTTTGAAATTTGATTTCCCTGCTATATTTTCCTTTGAAAAAATGTACCTGGAGAAAAATACAGTAACCCATAAAATTTACGGCAAACAGTTTGCTGATTTTTTTATTGATATAGGCATCCCGGAGGATTATGATAAAGCCCAAATTCAAATGCCTGTTTTTTACAAAAAGTATTTCCCAAAACTCAGTAAAAGTTCAGGATATACCCTTTTTTTAGACAGGGATGGTGTAATAAACCACGAACAAAAAGATGGGTACATCAACCATTGGAACGAATTTAAGTTTTATGATGGCGTTTTGGAGGCAATTAAAATATTTGCTGCAAAATTTGACCATATTTTTATAGTTACCAACCAAAGAGGTGTTGGCAGGGGAATTACCAACGAAGAAGACCTGAAGCATATACACAGGAATATGGTTGAAAAAATTATGGGCGCCGGCGGAAATATTGATAAAGTATATTATTGTACAGATATTGAGGATAGCAGCCCAAACCGAAAACCCAATACAGGTATGGCCTTACAGGCAAAGAAAGAATTTGATCTAATAGATTTTAAAAAATCGGTAATGGTGGGCAATACTGCCAGCGACATGCAATTTGGAAGGAATATTGGCGCCTACACCGTTTTTCTCACAACTACAAGGCCAGAGGAAAAAGATAACAACAGGCAATTGATTGATCAATTTTTTCCTGATTTGATTGCGTATGCAAAATTTTTGAGTTGATAAGTTTTAGTTAAAAAGATTTTGACCGATACTTTGAAGAGCTATTTCTGCATTTAGTTTATGTATTTTTGACCCAAATCACAGGCATTGAAAAGAACGCTTTTATTTATCTTTCTAATATCCAGCTTTTGCCATGCAGCTTTGGGGCAAACAGTTAAAGAGCCTTTTGCCAAAATTGCACAAAAAGAAGATAGTTTAATAGGGCCGGCATATAAAATTGTACGGGGCATAAATGCAGCAGACAGGTTTAAAGCAGACAGCCTCTTTACAAAAATATTTGTAAGGGCGCTTGCCGTAAATAATTCTTTTTACTATCCCTTTGATTCACTGCAAACCATTTCAAAATTATATGCACCCGATAGCAGCTTTAGAATTTTTACCTGGCAAATGGTAATCAACGATAACGTCATACGCCAGCATGGTGCCATTCAAATGCGTACTGCTGATGGTTCTTTAAAATTATTTCCGCTTATTGATAAAAGTGAAGTGTGCAGTTCGCCTGCAGATACTATTGCAGATAATAAAGGATGGATAGGCGCTGTGTACTATAAAATAATTCTTAAAAAAAGTTTTGATATAGAATTTTATACGCTTATTGGGTTTGATGAAAATAATATTCGCAGTACAAAAAAAGTAATAGATATCCTCACATTTACCGAAGGTAAACCAAGGTTTGGCGGAAGAAATTTTATAATAGATAATACAAAAGGATATAACAGCCGTATTGCCCGCTACATTATGGAGTTTAGTAAAGATGCCAGCCCAAGGCTTACCTACGATCCCGAAATGGATATGATTGTAATGGAGCACCTCGTTTCCAATGCCGGCGACCCTGCAAAAAAATGGACCTTGATTCCCGATGGCGATTATGAAGGTTTTAAATGGATGAATGGCAAATGGGTGTATATTAATAAAATTTTTCACCAGGTAACTGCTCCTACCCAACTCCCCGTACCACAACCTATAAACAAAGACCTCGAAAAATTTCCAGGGGAAACTAAACCTTAATTTCAAATTTCATTTTTTTATTGAGACAAATTGCCCGTTACATCTGCCGGAAATAAATTTATTTGCTCATAAGGGATGAATAATATAATTTTGATATCATAATAATATCAAACTACACATCATGGAAAAAATTTTGAAACCCATTTCAGGGTTCCTTGCACTGCTGGTTTCATTAGTTTTAATTGTATTGAGCATCCTTTTGTTTTTAAATGGCAAAAGTGAACCGCTTATGGTTGCCAGTGGTTTTATTGTATTTTTTACTGCATTGTTCATTATTAAAGGCCTCATGATTATAAACCCCAATCATTCCAGGGTACTTAATTTTTTTGGCAAATATGTAGGTACAGTAAAAAACAATGGATTGTTTTTTGTAAACCCGTTTTACGCAACCATTAAAGTGAGTTTAAGGGCGCAAAACCTGCAGGGCCAATCTCTAAAAGTGAACGATAAAATGGGTAACCCAATTGAAATAGGTGCCGTAATTGTATGGAAAGTGGGCGATACTTACAAAGCCGTTTACGAAGTAGATGACTATAAGGATTATGTAAGTAAGCAAAGCGAAGCAGCCGTAAGGCATTTGGCCGTAAGCTTTGCATACGACAACCTTGAGGATGAAAAAGCAGAAATTACTTTAAGAGATGGAGGAGATAAAGTAAACCAAATACTGGAGAAGGAACTTACAGAAAGGCTTTCTCCTGCCGGTATCATTATACAAGAAGCCAGAATAAGCCATTTGGCTTATGCCCAGGAAATAGCAGGCGCAATGCTGCAACGCCAGCAGGCAACTGCAATAGTAGCAGCCAGGTTTAAAATTGTTGAAGGCGCTGTGGGCATGGTTGACCTTGCTTTAAAAAAATTATCCCAGGAAAATATTGTGGATCTGGATGATGAACGAAAAGCAGCCATGGTAAGTAACCTTATGGTGGTGCTTTGTGGCGAAAAAGCTGCTACACCTATTTTAAACACCGGTACCTTGTATCAATAAACCATTCATCTAACTGATGTATTTTGGCCAATAAGAAAAACTTTATACTAAGGCTCGATCCGGAGATGTATAAGATACTTGAAAAATGGGCTTCGGATGAATTCCGTAGCGTAAACGGGCAGGTAGAATATCTTTTGAACAAAGCGGTATTTGTATCGGGAAGAAATAAAAAGGGAACCGCCAAAATAGTTAAGAAGAAAACATAAAAAAGCCGCCCTTAAACCGGGCGGCTTTAAATATAAAAAGCCTTTATTCTTCTGTATTCGTTGAAGCTGTTGAATCTTCGTCAAAGCCATTTTCTGATGCACCTGGCGCATCATCTGCTTCTTCCTGTTCATCCAAATTGGTAATAGCTGCTATTTCGTCTCCTTCATCTACCTTAATAAGTTTTACTCCTTGTGTTGCCCTACCCTGTTCGCTTATTTGCGTTACGGGCATCCTGATGGTAATGCCACTTACACAGGTAATCATCAAGTCTTCTTTTTCGCTTACATCAAGCAAGCCTACAAGGTTTCCGGTTTTATCGGTAATATTTAAAGTTTTTACGCCTTTGCCTCCCCGGTTGGTAATCCGGTAATTTGCTTCCCCTGTTTCAGGGTCATCAAGCAAAGTGCGTTTTCCATAACCTTTTTCACTTACCACTAAAATGGTGCGGTCTTTATTCTCTTTATTGATACATATCATGCCTACCACTTCGTCCTTTGAATTATTTACTTCAATACCGGCAACACCTATACCGCCACGGCCCGTGCTGCGAACTTTGCTTTCGTGGAAACGAATGGCCCTTCCGCTTTTTACCGCCATCATTATTTCGCAATTACCATCGGTAAGTTTAGCAGCAATAAGCTGGTCGCCATCTAAAATATTTATTGCATTAATGCCCACTAGCCTTGGTCTGCTAAAATCTTCTAAGTCTGTTTTTTTAATAATCCCTTTCTTGGTACATAACACTATAAAATTGTTTGTAATATAGTCTTTGTCTTCCAGGTTTTTAACATCAATAATAGCACGAATTTTATCATCTGCTGGTATTTGTACCAGGTTTTGTACCGCCCTTCCTTTGCTGGTTTTATCACCTTCGGGAATTTGGTACACTTTTAGCCAGTAGCAACGGCCTTTTTCTGTAAAAAACAACAAACTGTGGTGAGTGCTTGCTACAAATAAATGCTCTATATAATCTTCCTGCCTTGTACTGCTGCCTTTTGCGCCACGGCCACCACGGCGTTGCTGCCTGTATTCTGTAGCTGCTGTACGTTTAATATATCCTAAGTGCGAAATGGTAACCACCACATCTTCCTCTTCTATAAGGTCGAGCATATTTATTTCGTCATCAGCAAATTCAATTTCGGATTTGCGTACATCGCCGAATTTTTCTTTTACTTCCAAAAGTTCGGTTTTAATAATATCAAAACGCAAACTTTCATTTGCTAAAATTTCTTTAAGCCTTTCAATTTCTTTTAATATAGCTGCATGTTCTTCTCGTATTTTGTCAATCTCCATTCCGGTAAGCCGTTGCAAACGCAGTTCCAGTACCGCTTTTGCCTGTATTTCGCTCATACCGAAATTGGTTACCAACCCATCTTTTGCAATATCGGGTGTAGCGCTTTCCCTTATTAATTTTATTACGGCATCCAGGTTATCCAGGGCAATAATGTAGCCTTCAAGGATATGCGCCCTTTCTTCGGCTTTGCGTAAATCATATTTGGTGCGGCGCACAACCACTTCATGGCGGAAGTCAACAAACTCTGAAATTAGGTCCCTAAGGTTTAAAATTTTGGGCCTTCCTTTTACCAGCGCCACATTGTTTATGCCAAAAGAAGTTTGAAGATCGGAGTGTTTGTAAAGTTGGTTTACCACTACCTGTGCCACAGCATCCCGGCGCAGTTCAATTACAATACGTGTACCTTCTTTGTTGTTACTTTCGTTATTAACATCAGATGCACCATCCAATATTTTTTCAGTAATGAGTTCACCAATGCGTTGGGTAAGGGAATCCCGGTTTACCTGGTAGGGAACTTCTGTTATAATTATTTTCTCCCTTCCTTTGGAATCTGCTTCAATACTGGTTTTGCCACGTACTACTACCCGGCCACGGCCGGTAAGAAAAGCAGCTTTTACGCCATCCATACCATAAATAATGCCACCGGTAGGGAAATCAGGCGCTTTTACATATTTCATTAATCCTTCAGCATCAATAGTTCGGTTGCCTATATAGGCAATGCAGCCGTCTACCACTTCCGAAAGGTTGTGCGGCATCATATTTGTTGCCATACCTACAGCAATTCCGCTACTGCCATTTACCAGCAATTGCGGTACCCTTGTTGGCATTACCGTAGGTTCCCGTAAAGAATCATCAAAATTCAATTGAAAATCTACTGTTTCTTTATCTAAGTCTTCCATCATTGCTTCGGCAAACTTTTGCATACGCACCTCGGTGTACCTCATTGCCGCAGGCATATCGCCATCCTGGCTGCCAAAATTTCCCTGGCCGTCAATCATTCTATACCGCATGGCCCATTCCTGCGCCATACGCACCATGGTATCGTAAATTGCTTTATCGCCATGAGGATGGTATTTACCCATAACCTCACCTACTATACGTGCAGATTTTTTATAAGGCTTATTGCTGGCATTGCTTAACTCGTTCATGCCGAAAAGCACCCGGCGGTGCACTGGTTTTAAACCATCTCTTACATCCGGCAGAGCACGGCCCACTATTACGCTCATAGAATAGTCTATGTACGAGGTCTTCATTTGTTCTTCAATATTTACCGGGATGATTTTGCCCCTGTTGTCGGGCATTTCTTCTTTATTCAAATCTGTATTTTCCATAAATTTTTTAAGTAGGCAAAGATACCGAAAAACATGCATTTCAGGACTTTTAAAGCAAGGCTTTTGGCCTTATTTCTTCACAATTATTCCGGCCTTTGTGGAGAAGTATTTTAGCTGTTTTTTATGGCAATTTGAAAGATGCAAAAACTGTAATATCATAAATTTTGAGGCCAGTAAATTGCCAGCCTTTATTTTTGCGTTATGGATACTATTTTAATTTTTGGTGCAGGAAAATCTTCAACGGTTTTAATTGATTATTTAATAAGAGAAGCCGAACAACGGCAATGGAAAATTATTGTTGCCGATGCAGATTTACAAGTGGCAAAAGCAAAAATCCGTAACAGCCCATTTGCCGAAGCAATGCAACTGGATATTGTAAATGACGAACAAAGGAGCAAGCTAATTGAAAGCGCTGCTGTAGTTATTTCCATGATGCCGCCAGGCATGCATTACCTGGTTGCCAAAGATTGTGTGCACTATAAAAAGCACCTCTTAACCGCTTCTTATTTAGATGATAAAATAAAAACGCTGCAGCATCAAATTGAAAGCAGCAATATTTTGTTTTTGTGTGAAATGGGTTTAGACCCCGGAATTGACCATATGAGCGCCATGCAAATAATTGATGAAATTAAAGAAAATGGCGGAAAAATTACTTCTTTCAAAAGCCATTGCGGTGGATTGGTGGCACCCGAAAGCGATAACAACCCCTGGCATTACAAAATTAGCTGGAACCCACGTAATGTGGTTTTGGCTGGCAATTCAGGCGCAATATTTAAGCAAAACGGTCATAATATTTCTATTGCTTATAAAGATTTATTTGATAAAAATAATAGGGTAAACATCAATGGGATTGGGGCATTGGCTTATTATGCCAACAGGGATTCTTTAAGTTATATCCCAATATACCATTTGCAGGAAGCGGCAACTTTTATGCGTACCACGCTTCGCTATGCAGGGTATTTTGATGGGTGGGATGCAATTGTGCAAGCAGGGCTTACCAGTGAAAAAGATAAAGTTGCCCATAACATAACTTTTGCAGAATGGAGCAAATCTATATTGCCTTTTATTACCAAAGAGAATAAAGACCAATTATCTTTTTTAGGATTATTTGAAAATGATATAATTCCCGGCCACATACAATCTTCGGCAGATACCCTGCAATATTTACTTGAAAAAAAATTGGCCATGCAACCGCAGGATAAAGATATGATCGTAATGCTGCATGAATTTGAATATTTGGAAAACGGAAAAACTAAATACCTGCAAAGCTGCCTGCTGGTAAAAGGAGAAAATAATTTGCAAACAGCAATGGCAAAAACCGTAGGGCTGCCACTTGGTATTGCAGCTAAACTTATCCTCACCGGAAAATTAAAACTTACTGGCCTGCACATTCCTACGCTAAAAGAAATTTACAATCCCGTATTACAACAGCTTGAAATCGAAGGTATAAAATTTATTGAAAGTACTATGTAAAGAATATTTATGTATTAGGTATAAAAAGTACGTTTGTACTGAACCAAAAAAGGAGGTAGTGATGAGTACAAATGTCACACGATTCTGATGCTTTACATTTTAGAGAATAGCAACCAATCTATTATGTTTGGCAACTCTATAGTTAACATTACTTAAAGCAATATCGTAAGTAACTCCTCCACTCCTTCTGTAGCCGGCTTTTCAATAGCATGTAAATTATGATAACCACTTACTGATGGTAATTTTTTATCAATAATATATTTTGGCAGATAAGGTGCAGCATATTGTAATAACGATGCGGCAGGATACACCTGCAACGATGTGCCAATAATCACCAGTATATCACAATCGTTTACAATTTCAATAGCTTTTTCCATCATTGGTACGGCTTCGCCAAACCATACAATATGCGGCCTGAGTTGGGAGCCATCTTCAGCAAGGTCGCCAACTTTAATTTCATTTTTTATTTCAAAATGCAATGAAGGATTGGCTACACTATGCATTTTAAAAATTTCGCCATGCAGGTGCATTACAGTAGTTGAACCTGCCCTTTCATGAAGATCATCTATATTTTGGGTGATGATGGTTACCTGGTATTTTTCCTCAAGCTTTACCAGGCCGGTGTGTGCATAGTTGGGCTTTGCAGCAGCAACATCTCTCCGGCGCATGTTGTAAAATTCCAATACCTGTTGGGGATTTTTTTTAAAAGCCTGTGGCGTTGCCACATCTTCAAAGTTATGGCCCATCCAAAGCCCATTGCTGTCTCTAAAAGTTTTCAGGCCGCTTTCGGCACTTATGCCAGCCCCGGAAAGTACAGTAATGTGTTTCATAGGACTTTTATGCAGCTTATTTTTTGATGAGCCTTTTTAATATTTCTTCATCACGGTTATAAATATCTTTTCTAAAATTAAGCTCACCAGTTTCGGAATTTACAAAAGCAGTAAGGTAGCCAATGTACACCGGCTCGGGTTGCTTAAGCTTTACCTGCACTTCTTTGGTTAAATGCATCAGGCTGTCAATCACTTTTTCCGTGTAACTTAGTTCATTCCTTAATAAATACATGGCCAGTTTTTTGGGCTCCTTTAGCCTGATACATCCATGGCTAAAAGCCCTGTTGGTATAATTAAATTTATCTTTTGCCGGTGTATCATGAAAATAAATATTATAGCTGTTGGGAAATAAAAATTTTACCAACCCCAATGAATTATTAGGGCCAGGCAACTGGCGCACCCTGCCGTTGCCAACAATTTCCATGTTGTTTCTTTTAAGGTATGTTTCCGAAAGCCTTCCTTCCATCTCGTTTTTATAAATACTGTAAGGCACATTCCAATATGGACTAAAGGCGATAGTTCGAAGCGTATCGTTAAAAATTACAGTTTTGGTAGCATCCTGCCCCACCACCACGTCAATACTAAAGTTTAATTTCCCATCTTCGTAAACAAATAATTTGTAATCGGGAATATTAACCACAATATAGTTTTCACCCAGCGAAATGGGTATCCAGCGGCAGCGTTCCATATTCACAATTATCTGTTCAATTCTTTTAGAAACGGGCACATTCATTTCATGCACTACATACCTATCAATATAATTTGCAGGTTTCAAGCCAACCCGTAACCTAAATTCTTTTACTGCATTGGCCAGTGTACTATCATAAATATAAGAAGTATCAGCGCTTTTAAAATCGCCAGACATAGCCAGCCTTTTTTTAATTGCAACAATTTTCACTGATGAATCACCCGGCGATAATTTTTTAATAGCTGTATCAACCTTAGGCCAGCCGCCAGATGAATCTATAGCTTTATACTTCTTTAAATAATCTTTTAAATACCCATATTGCGGATAAATAGGCTCTTTTGAAAAAATACCTGAATCGGCCCCGGAAAGTATGCTATTTAAATATTCCGGGTAAGATATTTTTTTTGGGGTAATGTTCCAGCCTAGTTCTTTCAACTGTTTTGCCGATAAAGCGCCATAAATTTGGCGGGTGTACATAAAATATTGTGCCGTGAGCATCATCTCATTCAAAATATAAATACTGTCTTTTCTGTCTTTTCCGGGCAATGAAGAAGCGTCATCGTAAATATGGTTAAACTCTGTCCGGTAGTAGAGGCTGTCATCCAGGCCGTCATCGGTGAGGTTATTGATGCGGTTGTGGAGGTTTTGTGCGGCTTGGGTAAACCCGGATGTATCCGACCATGCAAAAGAGTAATTACGATTGCGGTAAAAATCATACCAATCAGCTTTGATATTTTCCAACAGGGGAAATGCTGAAAAAAACTGATTAGCCCTTGAGCTGTCGAACTTCAATATCGAAGCAGGTTCTATCTGTTGTGGGATATTGGGATCAACATCTCCTGCAATAGCAGGTAATTTACGTTTTTCTTTTTGCGTACAATGAGAAAAAATGCCGGCAAAAACAAAAAGGCAAACCAGGGTTTGAAATTTTAATTTCATATTTGCAAAAATAAGCCCAAAAATTTATAAAGAATATTAAGTAAACCCGGCAGATGCATCCACAGATAGAACTTTTGCTCCGTTGTATCAGGCTTGAAGAAGCCGAAGAAAAACAACGTTTCGGCCTTACCGATAAACATTCCTTAAAACAATTAAAGGCAGAAGGTGCAGCGTTGCACCCTATCATTATAACCGGGAAAAGTTTTGGATATTTAGATTACCCTGAGCTAAGGTTTAAAATTAATTTTCCATCGGAACTTAATTTTTTTAAAGATGGAGTTGCTATTGAATGTTTTAAAAACGGGGAAGAAAATGTAAAAGGTATGCTGATGGGCTTTGATGGTAAAGCTGGCGAATTCAGGCTGTTTGCACCCGATTTTCCGGAATGGATTGAAGATAATGGTGTAGGAATAAAACTGGTTCCCGATAGCAGAACAACAGAGATCATGAAAAAATCTCTCCGGGAACTAGAAAACAACAAAACGCTTTTTGCATTATTTGAGCAGTTGCATACTGTTGATAAAGTTGCGGAAAATACAGAAACAAAGGATATAACCCAACTTACTTTTAGAAATGTACATTTAAATGCCAGCCAGCAAAAAGCAGTGGCAGCAGTGGTTCAAAATGAATCTATCACAATAATACATGGCCCTCCGGGTACGGGCAAAACCACCACTTTAATAGAAGCAATTGTGCAGTTGATAAAAAAAGGCGAAAAAGTACTGGTTGCTGCACCAAGCAACACAGCGGTGGATAATATTGCCAAAGGTTTGCTGAAACAAAATATTTCTTTATTAAGAGTAGGCAATAGTGGCAAAGCAGATGAAGCTTTATTTGCCCATACACCCGAAGGCAAACTGAGCAGCAGCAAGCACCAGAAAGAAGTAAAAAAATTAAAAATAAGGGCGGAGGAGTTTAGAAAAATGGCGCTAAAATATAAACGGAGTTTTGGCAAAGCAGAAAGGGAACAACGTAGTTTATTATTTAAAGAAGTTAAGGATATACGCAGGCAGGTAAAAGATTTACAAAAATACCAGGAGGAAAAACTTTTTGAAGAAGCTTCAGTAATTGCCGGCACGCCCATTGGGTTGTACGATTCTGGTTTGCATAAATTGCATTTTCAAAGCTTGGTGATGGATGAAGCCGGGCAATGCATTGAGCCGCTTGCCTGGGTAATTTTTCCATTGGCTGATAAACTGGTTTTAGCTGGAGATCACTGGCAACTGCCACCAACGGTTTTAAGCAATGAAGCGGCTAAACTTGGTTTTAATAAATCTATTTTAGAAACAGCAATTGAAAAATGCAGCAATATTAACCTTTTGAATATCCAGTACAGGATGCGAAAAGCAATTGCAGGTTTTAGCAGCCAGTTTTTTTACAATAATTTATTGTTAACTGCCGAACAGCTTTTTAATACCGGCATACACCTTTGTTTTATTGACATGGCCGGCTCCGGCAGTGATGAAGAAAGTGGCGCAGACGGCTCAAGTTTACAAAATAAAGGTGAACTGGAACTGGCTTTAAAATTGCTGGAAACAGAAACCCTGGATATTGTACAGACAGCATTTATTTCTCCTTATGCCGGTCAGGTGGCGGCGGCAAAAGAAAAATTTCCAAGTAAACTCCGCATAAGCACCATTGACAGCTTCCAGGGGCAGGAAAAAGAAAATATTATTTTATCGCTGGTACGCAGTAATGAAGATGCCGTAATTGGTTTTTTAAAAGATTACCGCCGAATGAATGTGGCCATTACCCGGGCAAAGGAGCAATTATTTGTAATTGGCGATAGTGCAACTATTGGTAAAGATAAATTTTACCGGGCCTTTTTAGAATATGTTGAAAAAAACGGCAGCTATAGAACAGTTTGGGAGTTTGAGTTATAGATGATAAAAAAGGTTTCACTGGTTCATCAATTTTTAATGTCTCTAAACCCTTTAAATTTTCTCTTGCCGGTTGCAGCACTTGCATATTTGTTTACAATAATCCTTTCTGCAGCCATAGTATCCAGCAAGGCATAGGCTGGGTTATATTCAATAAAAGATTTTTTTTCTTTCTTTCCATTATAATTTTTACAGAAAAAAAACAGCTATATTCAGCTATTAATAAACCGAAAACACCAGGTAATCCAAAAACCAGTTCCTAATTTTTTGAAAGTATTTTATTTTCATTTATTTGAGTTTGGATGGATAGGAGGATAATTTCAATTGCAAAGCTATTTTGCCCTCTTACTTTAAACAATACCTCATCAGGGTATTTTTTAAAAAACAATGATTTTAAGCATAGAAATTTGAATGTACATAAATAATTGGGCTAACTCTTCAATTTTCAATGGTTTTTCCTCCATTTGCCCTATTTTTGCCGACCTTAATTTTAACTATATCTAAAAAATGGACAAACTGTTTTATGTAGTTCCGGCACTGGGAATTGTTGGGCTATTGTACACTTTTATCAAGTTTAACTGGGTGGCAAAGCAAGATGCTGGTAACGACCGCATGAAGGAAATCAGCAATTATATTGCCGAAGGCGCTATGGCCTTCTTAAAAGCTGAATATAAAATCCTCACCTATTTTGTAATTATTGCTGCGCTTTTGCTGGGCGTAATGGGCTTTAGCAACGAAAATAGCCACTGGAGCATTGCCCTGGCCTTTGTTGCAGGCGCCTTTTTTAGCGCTTTGGCTGGTTATATTGGTATGAGGGTAGCAACCAAAGCCAATGTACGTACTGCTCAAGCAGCAAGAACAAGTTTAAGCAAAGCCCTTGCCGTTTCGTTTACCGGAGGTTCTGTAATGGGCCTTGGTGTTGCGGGTTTGGCAGTTCTTGGCCTTGGCGGTTTATTCATAGTTTTAATTTGCCTTTTTGCCCCGGGTGAAGCTTCCAATAGCCTTATGGTTACAAAGGCAATAGAGGTATTAACCGGTTTTTCACTGGGCGCTGAATCTATAGCTTTATTTGCCCGTGTGGGTGGCGGTATTTATACCAAGGCCGCCGATGTTGGAGCCGACCTTGTGGGTAAAGTAGAAGCAGGCATACCCGAAGATGACCCTCGTAACCCGGCAACTATTGCCGATAATGTGGGTGATAATGTGGGTGATGTTGCCGGTATGGGTGCCGATCTTTTTGGCTCTTATGTGGCAACTGTATTAGCTACAATGGTTTTGGGCCATGAAGTAACCGACGCAGCAGGCCAGGTTTTAAGCGATGGCTTTGGTGGTTTCTCCCCTATTTTATTACCAATGCTAATTGCCGGAACCGGGATTTTATTTTCCATTATAGGAACCTTTTTTGTGCGCATTAGCGATAGTGCAGGATTAAGCACCGCAAAAGTGCAAAACGCTTTAAATATGGGCAACTGGGGTTCAATTGTTCTTACGGCAATTGCTTCATTCTTTTTGGTAAATTATATTCTTCCCGATAATATGAGCCTTCGTGGCCATGAGTTTACAAGCAATGGTGTTTTTGGCGCCATTATGGTTGGGCTAGGCGTAGGTACTTTAATGAGTATTATTACCGAGTACTATACTGCAATGGGCAAGCGCCCTGTAAACAGTATTGTGCGCCAAAGCGGCACGGGCCATGCTACAAATATTATTGGTGGTTTAGCCATTGGCATGGAAAGCACTTTGCTGCCTATAATTGTACTGGCTGCAGGTATTTATGGCTCTTATGAATGTGCAGGCTTATATGGTGTGGCAATTGCTGCTGCAGGCATGATGGCTACAACGGCTATGCAACTTGCAATTGATGCTTTTGGCCCTATTGCCGATAATGCCGGTGGTATTGCCGAAATGAGTGAATTGCCAAAAGAAGTTCGTGAAAAAACAGATATCCTTGATGCGGTTGGTAACACCACTGCAGCAACCGGTAAAGGTTTTGCTATAGCTTCTGCCGCTTTAACAGCGCTTGCTTTATTTGCAGCTTTTGTAGGCATTGCCGGTATTTCCGGAATTGATATTTACCATGCCGATGTGCTGGCCGGGTTATTTATTGGTGCTATGATCCCGTTTATTTTCTCTTCGCTTGCAATACGTGCCGTAGGAGAAGCTGCCATGAGTATGGTAGAAGAAGTGCGAAGGCAGTTCCGTACCATTCCGGGTATTATGGAAGGTACCGGTAAACCTGAATATGATAAATGCGTTGCCATTTCTACCGATGCATCTATTAAAAAAATGATGCTGCCAGGAGCAATAGCTTTAATTTCCCCGCTTTTGATGGGATTTGTTTTTGGCCCAGAAGTGCTGGGTGGTTTTCTTGCGGGCGCTACCGTTTCGGGTGTACTGATGGGCATGTTCCAAAACAATGCAGGCGGTGCATGGGACAATGCTAAAAAATCTTTTGAAAAAGGCGTAGAAATTAACGGGGAAACTTTTTATAAAAAATCGGAGCCGCACAAAGCCTCAGTAACAGGCGATACAGTTGGCGATCCGTTTAAAGATACTTCCGGCCCATCTATGAATATCCTTATTAAACTAATGAGTATTGTGAGCCTTGTAATTGCCCCAACAATTGCAAAAATTCATGTAAAAGATAAAGCTGTGAACAACAGCCATACCACTTCTATAAAAAATTCAGTAAACAATACTACGGCTACTACAACCGTTACTGTTCAATAATAATTAAACCAGCAAATAGTTCAAAAAAAGAAAATCCCGGATTTAAACCGGGATTTTTTTATTGCGCTATTCTTCACAGGGTTAGAAAAATTTTAAAATTGATTTTCTTTTCCTTACAACTAAGAATATTAAAATGCTAAATATCCATATCGGCCAAAGGTCAATTAAGCCAATTATGATATCTCCAAAATAGCCGGCGCCATTTTTAAAGGATGCTAAAACTCTTGAAAAAAATGGCGAATTGGGTGTTGTTTCATAAATGGAGTATCCGCCATTGTAATAGGTTAATAAAACAGTGCTGTAAGCAGCCTGCTGGCTTAATGATTCAATCCTTGCAGTTGCCGATTCAATTTCTTCCTGCAAATTGTTAATTTCATTTTGTACCTGAAGTGCTTCGGTCATGTTTTTAGATTGCTTTAAAAATTCCAGGTATTTAAAACGCATTTCTTTACGGGCTTCCATCCTTGCCCTGGTATCCACTACTTCGGTAGTTACATCATCTGTGTTAATGCTGCGTTCAATAAGTTTACTTTCTTTTATGTTCAGCTCATTTATTAAATTTTCAAATTGCAGCACCGGCACTTTTATCGTAACCGTAGATTCTGTAAACCCATCATTAAAATTATTTTGCTCATTGGATACATAGGCGCCGTTTCGCTTTACAATTTCAGGGAGCGATTGGTTGAATAATTTTACATCTTTTACTTCAAGTTTGATGGTAGCAGTTTTCACCAGTTTTTTATCCCAGTTTGGATTCGATGGTTGCACCGGTATTTTAGGAACATTGGGTTGTACTTGTTGCGGCTGCTGATTGGGCAAAGGGTTTTGGATTTGCTGCGGTTCGGGGTTATCAACCACATCGTTAACTACAATATCTGCGGGCATTTCTTTGGTGCCGATAGATTTTGATTCATCCGATAAACCGTTGTTAATATGGTTGCAGGATATAGCTGCAACTGCAAGCAATAGCATTGCTTTTACAATTGGAAACTTCATGACAATAAGTTTTAAAATTGATTATTATTTTTACTGTTGACTGGCCATACCATCAGTAGATGATAGTTTATAGCCAATTGCATAAAATAGTAACCCGGTTAAATTTGTTAAATAAAAAAGCCCCGCAAATTGCAGGGCTTCAAAAAATTTTTAATCTTTATTTAATGCGATTAAAAAATCTTTTCCATCTTGGGCCGCCCTCCCAGCTAAACCAAATAAGCGATGCCTTGCCTACAATATGATCTTCGGGAACAAAGCCCCAGTAACGGCTATCCAGGGAATTATGGCGGTTGTCGCCCATCATCCAGTAATAATTCATTTTAAAAGTATAATTCTTTTCGGCTTTGTTATTTATAAAAGCCTGGCCGTTTTTTTGTTCAATTTTATTGCCTTCATATACGCTGATGCACCTTTCATAGCGGGCAATATTATCTGCATTGAGTTCTATGGTTGTTCCTTTTTGCGGTATGCTGATAGGCCCATAATTATCTACCGACCATTTATGCGCTGTATCATAATAAGGAAATAAATCCCTGGGTGAGCCTTCGGCTATGTAATTTTTTATGAAATAACCTGCAGGTAAACGCAGGTTTGCTTTTTCTTCATTGGTAATATTTACAATGGCTTCTCCATGCGGACCGCTTTGTAAATCGCCTTGTTCTTCCCTAATCTCTATACCAAATGATTCCAACAATTCTTTAGTTACATAAGTACCTTTGGGCGCTTCAAAAATATAATAGCGTTCGGAGTGGGGAAAACCCTGCTGGGGTTTACCATCAATATAAACAATTCCGTTTATTACCTGCAATTTATCACCGCCAATGGCCACACATCTCTTAATAAAGTTTTCTCTTTTATCAACCGGACGGGTTACAATTATATCTCCATACTTATCCCATACTGCATCCCTGCCCATTTCTCTTACTGCCTGGTAATAAGTTACCCTGCTCCCAAAATTTTCTTCATCATTAATTAACGTATCATTTACCGGAAAATTAAAAACCACCACATCATTTCTTTCTACCGGTTTGGCAAACCACCTTGTATAAGGTATCTTAATAATTTCAGAATATGATTTGGTGCCCGTGATGGGCATTGTATGGTGAACAAAAGGCATGGCTATTGGCGTATTGGGTATCCTTGGGCCGTAGCTGAATTTGCTCACAAATAAAAAATCGTTTACCAGCAAGGTTTTTTCCATACTTTGGGTAGGTATGGTGTAGGCTTCAAAAATAAAAGTGCGGATGATGGTTGCAGCTACAACGGCAAATACGGCAGCATCCACCCATTCTCTTGCGCCGGATTTTTTATAATTGTCCATTACCAGTTTACCGGCAAATTTTTCATTTTTTGAAAAACCGAGGTAAGGAAAATATGCAAAGGGAAATAAAACCGTTGCTGCATGATGCATTAAACTAAAGCGGCCAAAATTTTCTACAAATTTTATGGTTATCCAAATGGTAATAAAAACTCCGGCAATGGGAATAAACTGCAACCAAAACCAAATTTTTTTTAGCTGGATTTTTTCTACAATGCACCAGGTGTTGTAAAAGGGAACCAATGCTTTCCATGGTTCAATTCTTGCTTTTTTAAACATTCCGTACATGCCGGCATGCCAGCCAATGGTGCCCAAAATAAAAATAATCCAGCCCATAATAATTAGTAAAAATTAGTGTGCGCAAAAATAATAATACTCCTTTATATATAAATGGATAACCCGATACAATTATTGCAAAACAAGAGCTATAACATTAATTTAACAGCAAGAAGAATGCTTTTTTGATGTAAATAACCAAAGCAAATTTTCTATTTGGGCAATACGTAAAGCTCCACATCCTGCCCGGTAATGGTTTTGCCAGAGAGGATTACAAGCCTTTCCACCACATTTCTTAGTTCCCTTATATTTCCTGTCCAGTTATTTTTTTGCAGGGCCAGCATGGCATTTTCGTCTATTATTTTTTTGGCCTGCCCGTATTCTGTTGCAATAATATCGAGAAAATAATCTACAAGGTGCGGTATATCTTCCCGCCTTTCGTTTAATGAAGGGATATTAATGATAATTACACCCAGGCGATGGTATAAATCCAGCCGAAATTTTTTTTCCTCCACTTCTTTAAACAAATCTTTATTAGTAGCGGCAATAATCCTTACATCTACATTTATATCTTTTTCTGCGCCTACACGGGTAATTTTTCCTTCCTGCAATGCCCTTAATACTTTGGCTTGCGCATTAAGACTCATATCGCCAATTTCATCCAAAAAAAGTGTGCCTTTATTGGCCTGTTCAAATTTTCCTATTCTTTGCTTTATGGCCGAAGTAAAAGATCCTTTTTCATGGCCAAACAATTCGCTTTCTATTAATTCCCCGGGAATGGCAGCGCAATTTACTTCTACAATGGAGGAACCGCTGCGGTTGCTTTTTTCGTGTATCCATCGGGCTACAAGTTCTTTACCTACGCCATTATCGCCGGTAATTAAAACCCTTGCATCTGTTGCAGCCACTTTTTCAATGGTGTCTTTAATTTTTTGAATGGCTTTGCTTTCTCCCACCATTTCCTGCACTTTGCTTACTTTACGCTTGAGCACTTTGGTTTGGGTTACCAGCTCTTTCTTTTCGGTGGCATTTCTTATGGTTATGAGCAACCGGTTTAAATCGGGTGGCTTGCTTATGTAATCAAAAGCGCCTTTTTTAACTGCTTCCACAGCAGTTTCAATATTACCGTGGCCGCTAATCATAATTATAGAAGTATCCGGGTTTATTGCTTTGGCTTGCTCCAAAAATTCAATGCCATCCAGCCTCGGCATTTTAATATCGCAAAGCACTACATCATATGTTCCTTTGCTAAATTTTGCAAGCCCTTCTTCACCGTCTGATGCTTCATCAATTTTATAGCCCTCAAAACTCAAGATTTCGCTTAAGGTTTTGCGTATCGCTTTTTCATCGTCAATAATGAGAATTTGGGTCATATCAGAGTTTACTTTCAGGGCTTTGAATACCCAAAATTATAAACTTTATTCAAAGCAAAGAATAAAGTGATAAATTTTAGAAATCATTTAGTTACAGGCATTTTAACTGGGCAAAAAATAAATACCTCGTAAAATTACGAGGTCTGCTTTCGTAGTCTTTCTAAAGTTGTACATGAATATTTACGATGCTGTCCGTAAATACTGAGTAGGCAAAAACGGGCAGTAATGCTCTTGTACAGGCTTGATTATTGCCGCATCTTTGCATCAGAAGTTGATTGATAGACAATATCAATCCATCCAAGATCCAGGAAAAGCCAACTGTACTAATATCCAGTTAAAAAACCAAATCCAGTATCAGTCAACTTCTCTTTTCTTTTTTGTGAACTACGAAAAAGAAAATTTAAAATCCATTATCGTAAAGGCGAAAGCCTGAAGACCAAAATCCAAGTTCAATTTTGCCAATGCAAAATTTGAAAAACCTGTAAAGCCTGAAACCGGGATAAACTCATTAAAAACCCCAAGGAAGATTAATGAAATCAAACATCCTGAAGAACCAACCCAGAGTATGAAAGTTGGTAAAAAATTGCCCCTGCTTTTGCAGGGGTTTTATTTTAATTTATTTTAGAAATTTAATTTAACCCCTGCTTTTTTGCCTTTCTTAACTTTTTGCCATGTGGCCAGGTTAAGCATTTGTATGGCTTTATTATCGCAACTGCTGCAAATGGAATTTTTTACCGCAATCCTCACTGGTATGCCGGAATCATCGGTGTCAAATTTAAGTTCAATTGTTTTTTTATTGCTCACAACAAAAAGGCTGTCTTTTGCAAATTGGCGCAACGCTGTTTCGCCGGAAATAATAGCTACATTTATGAGCGTAACCGTAGCTGGCTTGTGCAGGCTCAGGTTTTCTTTTAAGGTAACTACTACTATGCCATTTGTTGCCATTGAACCATAAATTGCTGCTGCATTTTTATCTTTGATTACTTGCATGCTTTTAATAAAACCAGATGGTATTTGCATAAAATCTGAGGCTGGTAATACCTGGTTGTTTACCACATACATGGGTTCTCCATTTGTTTTAAGTGAACTTGCTCCACGAATTTTTACAATATTTAACGAGTTGGATGATTTTTTCACTTTTGCATTTGCCAATGTTACTACTACTTCGCTCAATTGCTGGTCAGCCTTTTGCAAAACAATATTATTGGCAAGCATATCATTGCTGTTAATAGATTGAGTTGCCTGCTCATAACCCATTGCATTTACTGCAATACTCATAGCCGTATCAATGGCCTGTATATTAAACTGGCCGTAGGCATTTGTTTGTACTGTGTTCCGGGTTTTGGTATCATATACAATTGCATTGGGTACAGGCTGTCCTGCCTGATCTTTTACGCTTCCCGAAAAAATATGCTGGTGCATATTATTTACTGCACCGGAATAATTTTTATCGGCACTTAGCCCGGGCATTGGGCTTTGTTTTAGATGTTCATTTACTTTTGTTTCTTTTTTTGCAGTTTCGTTTATTGTGGCAGTTATTTTCTGCGAAAAGTTATCGGCAGCATCATCTTCTACTCTTGTTACCGTTGTACCTGCATTGTTTTCGGCAGCTTTGTTTTCTGCTAATGAACTTTTTCCGTTTGTTTTTTGGGTATTGGTTTCTGGTAAAGAAACTGTTGAATCAGCAATTGATGTGGTTTCTGTTTCGGGTACATTCTGCTCTTGCCCAGGTTCTGTTTTTAATTGTGCCAGCTCAGTAGTACTCTTGGATTGTACTTCTTCTTTATTGTTATAAAAAAGCCAGCCAAGGCTTATGAAAAGAAAAACGGTAGCGGCAATTTTTAAAAAATCTTTTGCTTTTTTTTGCCTGTACCATTCAATAGGAACTAACTTACTTTGCTTTTTTTGAGCAAGTTTTTTCTTAATTTCTTCAATATCATCAATAGCCGATTGTGTATGTTTACATCCTTCCAATGCATCCTGCAAAAAAGCATCGTTTAAGGCATCATTTTCCAGGGCATACATTTCTTCCTTATTCATTTTACCTGAATAATAGCGCTCAAAATCTGATGCGCCCCAATTTTTATTATGGTTGTCCCATTGCTGCATTAACTTTCTGCCATTTGTTTATCCATACATATTTTTAAATTTCGCCTGCCGTTTTGAATATGGCTGCGTACTTTGTTCCATTCTATGCCGGTTTGTTCCACAATTTCGTTATAACATTTTTTTTGCAGGTAAAAAAGTTCAATGGTTATTTTTTGTTCTTCCTGAAGCTGCTGCAGGCATAATTCCAATTGTTTAAAGCTCTCTTCCCTGTTTTGGTCATTATCCAGATGCAGCAAATCCTGGTTTTGCATAAGTTCCGGTTCGGAGGAAATTTTGCTGAACTTCTTTGCTGCCCTTATTTTCATAAGGCAATGGTTTTTTGACAATTGATATACCCAGGCTTTAAAATTGGCTACTTCATGTTTTTGGAGTTTGGGTACCAATTCTTCAAAAATATCCAGTACGGCATCTTTGGCCAATTCTTTATCTTCCAGGTATTTGAGGCATACGCCATAAATCAAATCCATATAGCGTTGAAATAGTTCACTCAATGCAACCATATCGGCCGAGGATTTGTATCCTGCCAGTAAATGCTCATCTGAACGTTGGCTAAATGAATGGTTTTTGATGAATGCCACCGTGTAAAATTAGGGAACTATTGATAAAAGCACCATTTAGTCCTTACCACCGGGTTTATACTCAAATATCAACACTGCATTTTCATCGAGGCTTGCCTTGCTGCGGAGTTCATAATGCCTGTTTCCGGCTGTAACCACCACCAATGCGGTATTGGGTGGTATGCTTCCCAGGTTATCGGCATACAAAGTTATTTCGTGTATCGTTGTGTTTTCGTCCAACTCAATATTTAACTCTATGGGTTTATCGCTTAATCTTTTGTGGCTGATCAATAATTTTTTATTATAGAAAATAGAAACGGTATCATTATCAATTTCGCCATTATCGTACACTTTAATATTAAGTTTATTGGTGCTAATGGCAATGCGGCTTTGCTCCGATTGTTTACGTTCGGTCATTTTCTTAACCAGTGATGGTTCTTTAATTTCTGGTGTAATGGGCTTAGGTAAAGGCTTTTTAACGCTGTCTTTTTTTACAATGGGCGGCAACGGCCTGGGTTCTGGTTTTTTAACCATAGGTTTGGGAGCAGGTTTGGGTGCCTCAGGTTTCTTAACTACAGGTTTTTGAGGTGCAGGTTTGGGGGCTGTTGGCCTGGGAGGTTTTGGTGCAATTTGTTTGGGTTTATTCACTACCGTAAAACAAGGTATTTCGCCATCGGGAAAATTATTGGGTTTTGTTGAAACCCTGGTGAGGATTACTTCTTCCCTGTCGCTAAAAATTTGATCCATAAATGAGCCGGTAGAAACCGTAACCCTCAATTTATTGGGTGGATCTGTTTTCTCCCTCCACACAGCAAGACGCATCAGTACATGGCCGCCGCTATTTTCAAAAAAACTTACACCACGCAAATACCAGGTATTGGTTTCCGGGTCTAAATATCCTTCAAATTTTGCCTTGCAAAAGCTGGATGGTTCCGCAGTAACATAATCATAAGTATAGCCGCATATTTTTGTGCCTTTTTGGGTAATATTCATTTGCAGGCGTTCTGTTCCCATTCTTCCCTCCCACCTTCCGGTAATTTTTTGGGCATAGGCATTAAAAGAAAAAGAAAACAGTAAAAGCAAAAAACAAGAGCGGTATAGATTAGCCATGCTTTAATATTTACTGTAAAGTTGCAATTAAATAAATTAAATTAACTATCGTAAGAAAAACTTTAATAAACCATTAAGAAAATGCTTTTAATGCCAATTGTAATATTTCTGCTGCCCCTGGCTGCATATTTTTTCTTTTTGTACATTGCAGAAACATTTTTTTTGTGCTACGTCAACTCTTACAATATTTTGAAACGCTGGAGCAATATCCCGGCCAACGTATGGCCTTATTAATTGCCGGTATGTTATTTTTTTGGATACTGGAAGGTGCCATTCCATTATATAAATTGAAATTTGAAAAAAACCGGTTTTCTCATGCCGGCATCAACCTGGTATTTACCCTCATCCATTTGGCTATACATTCGCTGCTGGCATTTTTAATTGTGGTATTGAGTGATTGGTGCAGGCTAAATGGATTTGGCCTTGTTTACTGGGCGAATGCCAATATTTTCTTTACCATTATTATTACCGTTTTGGGTCTTGATTTTTTTGGTGGCTGGCTGGTACATATTATCCAGCATAAAGTACCCTTACTTTGGAGCTTTCATATTGTCCATCATTCCGATAAAAAAGTAGATGTAACTACCGGGTTGCGCCACCATCCTTTTGAAAGTGTTTTGCGTGGCATATTTTTCTTCATGGGAATATTGGCCACAGGGTCGCCAATGTATGCAGTAATGATTTTTCAAACCCTATTGGTTTTTGTAACAGCATTTACCCATGCCAATATTAAATTGCCCGGGAATATAGACAATTCCTTAAGCTATTTTCTTATTTCACCCAATATGCATAAAGTGCACCATCATCATAAGCTGCCTTATCCCGATTCTAATTACGGTGCTATCTTTTCAATTTGGGACCGTGTGCTGGGTACTTTCAAAAAACTGCATATCCACCAAATTCAGTATGGTATTGATCAATCCACGCTTAATGATAATGATGAAAACCTGGGGATGCTGTTGAAAACCCCTTTTACTAAAAAATAAACCCAACTTAATTTTATTGATCCTTCAGGTTTAGAAAATTTTTATTGTATGTTATTAGAAATTATTGCTTTTAATATTCAAAGTTGTGCCACAATACAAAATGCCGGCGCCCAACGTATAGAGTTATGCGGTAACCCCACAGAAGGCGGCACCACTCCATCTTATGGTTTTATTAAAGCCGCAAGGGAAGTTACCGGTATCCAGTTGTTTCCCATAATAAGGCCACGAGGCGGCGATTTTTTGTATAGCAATGAAGAATTTGAAATAATGAAATCGGAAATTAAGTTGTGTAAAGAATTTGGATGCGATGGCGTAGTTATTGGTTTGCTCAATGCCGATGGTACAATTGATAAAAAAAGAACGGCAGCCCTTGTATCGCTGGCTTATCCATTGGAGGTAACTTTTCACCGGGCATTTGACAGGGTGAAGGATATGTATATTGCTTTGGAAGATGTAATTGAAGCAGGATGCGGAAGAATACTCACTTCGGGGCTTTTTCCCACAGCAGAACAGGGAATGGGCAACCTGCAAAAATTAGTGGAGGCCGCTAATAACCGAATTGTAATAATGCCCGGTAGTGGCGTAAGGTCGGATAATATTAATATCATTGCTCAAAAAACAGGCGCATCAGAATTTCACAGTTCGGCAAGAATTTTATCAGCAAGCCTTATGCAGCATTACAATAAAAATATGAACGAAACACTTGAATATAATACCGTAGATGAAGATGAAGTAAAAAAACTGGTTACGGCAATTAAGTAAATGAAAAATAATTCTTCGCATATTTTGAGTTTCTTTTTATGCCTATGTTGCTTTAAAAATAAAAATGCACCAAAAAGTAAAAAGCAAGGGAACGCAAGGAGTACGCAGAGAAAAACCATAAAACAGTGTGGAAAACGGTTCATTAAAATAGTGGCAATTATTTTTCCGTAACTAACCATGCCAGCACATTACCCTCTATATTTTTGGCAAATACATCCAGTTTCATAGGCATCGATCTATTTAAAGTACAATTTGCGGTAAAAAGTTCTTCCTCTTTATACAATTGCTGTATTACCATATGCTTTTTAAAATCAAGCTGCCCCAGGCCATACCATTTAAAAATGGCTTCTTTTATGCTCCAGGCCATGGTAAGTTTAAACAATTCGTCTCTTTCATCCATCATTTTTAAAACAGTAAACTCTTTTGTGCCCATAAACTTATGCTTCACTATATCAATTTTTTGCTGTGGCCATTCCACATCTACGCCTACCCGGTATTTACTGCTTACAATTACAGCTGCATAATCACCGCAATGAGATATGGAAAAATGGTATTGCTCCCCAGGTAAAAAAGGTTTCCTGGTTTCGGCAATTTTAATAAGCTTTAGCGGGAAATGTGGAAATAATTTCCGTAGCAAAAAACGGCCGGCCAGATGCTGTAAACGCTTATGTGGATGCGTAATTTTTTTTTGCAGGGGAACAAATTGCAAAAAAAAGTTTTCGGGCTCTTCAATACGCCAAAGGCCAAGCTTTGTATCGTCGTTAATATTTTGTTGATAAACCAGCGGCATTTTAAAAATTGTATGCTATCAGCAAAGTGAAAAATTTTACTTTTACAAATAAACTAAGAAACAATGATATTAAGCGACAAACGTATTTTAGAAGAAATAGAAAGAGGAACTATTAAAATAGCGCCCTACAACCGGGACTGCCTGGGAAGCAACAGTTACGATGTACATTTAGGCGCCAACCTGGCCACTTATGAAGATGACGAACTGGATGCAAAAAAACACAATACTATACGCCATTTTGAAATACCGGGTGAAGGGCTGGTTTTGCAGCCTCATAAATTTTATTTAGGCGTAACCGAAGAATATACCGAAACACATATTCATGTCCCTTTCCTGGAAGGTAAATCATCCACAGGCAGGCTGGGTATAGACATTCATGCAACCGCAGGCAAAGGCGATGTAGGTTTTTGCGGTAACTGGACGCTGGAAATTTCTGTGAAACAACCGGTAAGGGTTTATAAAGGCATGCCTATTGGCCAGCTCATTTATTTTCCTGTAGATGGCGAAATTGAAGTGAAATACAACCAAAAGAAAAATGCCAAATATAGCGGCCAGCCAAATAAACCTGTAGAAAGCATGATGTGGAAGAATAATTTCTAAGCCTGTTAAATTGTATCATTAAAATAAAAAACTTTTTTTGCTTTTAAATCTTTCCATACTTTTTGTACCAGTCAATTAAAAAACCGGTAACGGCATTATAGCTTTGCATACCCAGTGGTTGTTGGTTTTGTTTCAAAAAATTGCCGTACACCAGGTTTACAAAGGCATTCATATAACTTTGGTGTGCCCGCTTAAAATTATGCCACTTTAAATAATCTTCTTTTACCTGGGGCAACAAATCTTTGCGGCAAATTTTGGCAAATGCGGAATCTGAAAAATAAAGGCTATTGTTAGCGTACATAAACAAATCAAAATATACAGAGTAATGCAAGAGCGTATCTTTTGATGAAATGGCAGCAATATATCCTACAAAATTTGCTTCCATTTCTTTAGCATAACCCAATTGATGCGCAACTTCATGGCAGGCTGTGTAGGGCAAAATAAAGTCGGGCAAATGCGTATTCATTTGGGCTTCGCCGGTAAATGGGTTATAATAGCCGGAAATGCCTGTGTAGCTTTGTAAATTTCCCCAAATACCCGGCTTTATTGATACTGGCTCATATTTTAAAAAAGGAAATTGCACTGTAGCCGATTGATAGGCTTCATATACCTGCTTAAACAATTGTTGGGTTGAAGGAAATTTTTTTTGCCGTAAAACTGCCTGTTTCGACTGGTTTATTTTATCGAGCAGGAGACAATTTAAATTGCGGAGTTCTTCGGTAGAGTACGCTTCTTTTTCCGGAAGGCCAAGCTGCCATTTAATACCCTGGCGGTTATAATTTAATCCCCAAAAAACATTAAATACGATGTAAATGAACATTAAATTCAAAAAAAAACTGCCTGTATTTTGTAAAAAATTAGGCATTTTTTTACTACGGATCACAAAAACAATACACTTTATAAGTTGGGCAACAAGCCATCCAAATAATAGCAGGTACAAAATATCACCAATGCAAAAGGGAATTTTTCCAAATAGCATCCTTTGAAAACCGGAAAAACCTGGAAAAAACCTTGAAGAATATCCCCATTCCACATGGCTGGCATTTTGGCTATAAGCCCTAATGGCAATGCAAAGAGCCAGTAAAACGCTCCCCAAAAGCCATTTGCTATTAATTTTCATTGCATTAAAACTATACAAAAGGAGCAAAAGATAAAAAAAATGCCCAATTTAGCTACTTTTTTGGTAGAAAATGCCCAATAATAAAGCAAAAAATATTACCTTTGCCGTCCTTTAAACTTTACCGATGGCTAAGAAACGGCAGTTTGAGATTGCATTTGTGGGTTTAAAGCCCGGTATCCATGAGTTTAACTATGAGTTAGATGATAAGTTCTTTTTAGATTACGGCGCAGAGGATTTCAAAAACGCCAAAGTTCAAATAAAACTAATGCTGGATAAAAAACCCGGCTTTATGCTTTTAAAATTTGAAATTGGCGGCAATGCAAATGTTACCTGCCACCGCTGTGGTAACCCACTTAATATGAATTTGTGGGATGAGAACAATATGCTGGTGAAAATGGTGGACAACCCGGATGAAATGAATACACAGGAGGAAGACCCCGATGTATTTTATATTTCCCGAACAGAAAGCCACCTGCACCTGGCAGAATGGTTTTATGAATTTGCAATATTGAGCCTGCCGATGCAAAGGATGTGCAGCCCCGAAGAAATGGGCGGGCCTCAATGCAATAAAGAAGTGCTGGATCGCTTGAAAAAAATGGAGGAAAGAAATGAAGAAAACAACGCTTCTACCCTTTGGAAAGGACTGGAAAAATTTAAAAAGAATTAATAATAATTTAGATTAGAACAATAAAAATTATAAAATAAACAATCATGCCAAATCCCAAAAGGCGACATAGTCAACAACGCAGTGCAAAAAGAAGGACGCATTATAAAGCTGATGCAACCACTTTAAGTGTAGACAAAACTACCGGCGAAACCCATGTACGCCACCGTGCACATGTAAGCGAAGGCAAACTATACTACAAAGGAAAACTGGTAGCAGAAAAAGCGCCGTTAAAAGCTTAAGCTAAATTTTTTTCGCTTTTACTATTTTTTGCAATAAAAATTATTTATTCCAAAACCGGTATTGATGTTTAACTTCATACCTTGTTTTGGAATTTTTAATACCTAAATTTTCCCATAATGAATATTGCTTTGGATATGATGGGCGGCGATTTTGCCCCGCTGGAAGCCGTAAAAGGGGTTAAAGAATTTTTACAGGATAATAAAGAGCAGTTGCAACTGCTGCTTGTAGGTGATGAAGCATTATTGCAACAACACATAAAAGATGAAGCGGTAAACGAAGGCTCCTGGAAAATTGTTCATGCACCGCAAATGATTGAAATGCATGAACACCCTACCAAAGCGCTTAAAGAAAAAACACAATCTTCCATAGCCATAGGCTTTCATTTACTGGCAACAGGAGAAACCGATGCATTTATAAGCGCCGGCAACACAGGCGCCATGATGGTGGGCGCATTGTTCAGCATTAAAAATATTGAAGGCGTGAGCCGCCCGGTAATTGGCGCATATATGCCCCGTGAGGATGGCAGCCTTGGCCTGCTGGCCGATGTAGGCCTTAATGCCGATTGCAAACCCGAAAACCTGGACCAGTTTGCCTTATTGGGATCGTTATTTGCCGAGCATATTCTTAAAATACAAAACCCAAAAGTAGGTCTCATAAATTTGGGTGAGGAAGAAGGCAAAGGCAATTTACTTACTCAGGCAGCTTATAACCTGCTTAAAAAAAACACACAACTTAATTTTATTGGCAATATTGAAGGCAGGGATATTTTGCTGCACAAAGCCGATGTAATGATTTGCGATGGATTTACCGGCAATGTAGTTTTAAAACTTGCCGAAAGCATTCATGATATTACCAGGCGCAGGAAAATTAAAGATGAACATTTTGACCGGTTTAATTTTGAAATGTATGGGGGCGTTCCGGTTTTAGGCGTTGCCAAACCGGTAATTATAGGCCACGGCATTTCTCATTCAACTGCTTTTAAAAATATGATTGTAACGGCGCAAAAAATGATTAGTAGCCAGCTTACCGAAAAAATAAAAATGAGTTTTGCATCTTTGCATAAGACTACCTGAACTACTGATTGGTAAAAAGAATATCACCCCAATTGCTTTATATAATTGGCAAGCATAATTCCGTTTTGATACACTTTCATATTGTACCGGCCCGAACTGTAATTTTCTCCCACTAATGTAAAAAGTAAATGCTTGGTTTCCCAGGCTTCATAATCGTTGCGGAGTTTACAGGTATAAATCATCCTTTTACCATCTTTGGTTTGAAACGAGCCCGACTCCCAGGATGATTTTTGTAAAATTTTACCATTGGGCTGTGTTACCACTACAATTACTTCGGTAGTATTGCTTTGTGAGCTGTTGTTTTTAAAGTTAAATGTACCCACAATTTTAGATGCTTTATCGGCCAAATCAGTTTCTTCCGATTTTCCATTGTTTACCCGGAAAGCAGTAAGCTGTAAATCAGATGCACTAAAAACAGATGAGAAATTACTTTGGGATATTATTTCTGGTTTTGTGGTATTGACTTGCTCATTTTCAATGCCTGGGTTTACCGGCAGATTTGTGGCATTAGTTTCACCTGTTTGCTGCCCGGTATTTTTGGCATTATTAATTTCCTGAAGGCTCCTGAGTTGGTTGAGTAATAAATTGAGCCTTTTATTTTCGTTTAATATTTCGGAATTGGTACTGCTTAATTGCTTTAACCGGTATTGCAGTTCTTCAATTTTTTTTGTAGCGGCAGCAATATTCAATTTATTGGGTTGCTGCTGCAGCAGGGTATTGATTTCCTGCCTTAAGCTATAAAATTCATTGATGTTTTGCCAAATACCTGTTTTTAGTGTATCAGAATTTTTGGCTAAAGAATCAAGGGTTTTATCGAGGCCATTAAGCCGGATAACATAGGCAGAGTCGGGCGCAACAGAAATGCTTGCAGCAATTGTTTTAGCTTCCAGTTTTTTTTGTGCCTGTACCGATGAAATTTTTTCTACGGCACGTTGGTTAGCAGTTGTAAAACCCCACATCCAGAACAATATAAGCCCCATTACAATCAGCAGGCCTGACAGGATGAGCAATAAGGTTGTTTTGGAGTTTTCGGTCATACTTTATTCCTGGTCTTTTTCAAGGTCTTGCCGAACATAGGCCGAAACCCAGCCTACCTGTCCGTTCTTAACAAGGAAAAATTGTTTTTTCTCGTAAACGCCTTCAAACTGGCGCATGATATTCAATAACAAACCTGTGCCGGCAAGCATTGAGCGCTGATCAAAAACCTTGTTTACGGTTTTTGCCGTTTTTAATGCCAATTGCTTATCATCTTCATCTATCGCATCGGGCACAGAAAAAGTGGTAGATAGCGAAGAATAATTTTTTAAAAGTTGCTCCCGGAATTTTACCACTTCCTCATAGGTTACCGGAACCACAGGGTTATCAATCAACTCGGGATACATCAATACTGCCGTTGCCCAGGCAATACCTCCGCTAAACGCCACATAATCGCTCATGTTATATGCGTTGCTTACATTTACGGCATATACAATTTCATCTGCAGCATTGCCCGCTAAAACCCTGTATAACTGCCGGCTGAAATTTTCAATGGTATTATTATCTCCCAATCTTTTTTCTGTTGCATTTGCCGTGCTCTTGGTGCCCCAGGTAAGTTCAAACAAACGGAAGTTATTAGTATTTCCATTGGGAAAATATCCACCCTTGGTATTTCCGCTTCCAATATCAATTAAAAATGTTGTGTAGCGGCGTTCTTCCGGCACTATCCCCAAATGAGAGAGCTTTGCTTCGTTGATGGCATTTATCACTTCCACATTTCGTGATGGTTCTTTAATTTTTATTCTAAAGGAATCAATAAGCTTTGTGATCCAAAAATTATTATTGTCTTTTTGTGCCTGAACTTTTACACCACTGCTTATTACTGTGTAAATCCTTGAGGAAGGAATATTTTTTACAGATAATGCATAATTAAAAAGACCCGTAAATGCAGCCAGGGTATTATTAAAAACCCTGTCGTTAAACGAAATAAAATCGGTATTAAGCGAAGAATCCTGAATAATATTAAACCGAAGTTCTTTTTGTGCCGTTTTACCTACTTCTAAAATACTCAATTTTACTCCTTTCGATCCCACTTCAATACCTGCATATATTTTTGACTGCCTGAGCTTAATTGAACTTCCAGATTGGGCACTTGCCTGTAAAAAGAAAACTAAACTAAATACAATAAATAAAGTTGTAAGTAAAATAAAAGGGCGTTTGTTCATTTTGGAAAACTATTTGGGGTTAAAATTAGTAATTTTACTAAGTTATAGATAAGGCTTTATTTAACTTGTGTACAAAATGTTGATTATAGAAAATATTTTTTGCCTTTTAATTTTATCTATTTGTATTTAATAAATGATTTTTATTAATATAATTTAGCTAAATTGCAAATCCATCCCTGAAAACAAGTAATTTCCATTATCCGTATTTCTTATACATTTAAACAATTAACTCCCATGAAATGCTTGAGATTAGCGTTAGTTTCCACATTATTAGTTATCACTACATCTCTTTTTGGCCAGGATCCCCTTACCTACACCAGTACTTTTAGGTATAATACCCCAATTCCGGGAACAAATTGCAATGGGTTCCATGAATCATTACCCAAAGGATATAATGATGACCCACAGGGAAAATTTCCGGTAATTTTATACCTTGCTGGTAACAGCCAGCGTGGAAACGGCCAACAGGCTCCAGATCCAAACAACGCCTACGGCTATTTGGAATATGTGGCTTTTGACCGGCCTACACGTTATCTTAAGGAACATAGTTTTCCGGAGGAATTTATTGTAAATGGCCAAACCTACCGTTTCATTGTTATTACTCCCCAATTTAGCCTTACAGAATTTACGAATATAGAACAAATTGAAGCTTGCTATCAATATGTAGTATCTCATTACAAAGTAGATATTGACAGGTTTTATATTATTGGCAATAGTTATGGAGGCGCATATTTGTGGGATTATTTAGGTGATAATTCATCGAACCCTGCTAAAATTGCGGCAGCAGTAAATGTAGCAGGTGCATCTTTACCCAATGATACTAAATGCGCTTTTATGGCCAATGCAATGCTACCGTTAATTGCCTGCCATAATACCAATGATAATGTTGTACAGTACAGTTGGTCTCAGCAATATGTAAACCGTGTCAATTTTTTTATGCCAGTTGGTGCTGAACAAGCTTCACTTATGGGTTTTACGCCTCCTGTTGCCCAGCATGATGCAACCTGGATGAGTTTAGACCTTAACCCGTCGCTCTATGGCAGCTATGCTACGCAATTAGATGGCAAAGTCAATGTATATGAATGGCTCCTGCAATTCAGGAGGTTTTTAAATCCTTTACCGGTACAATTTGCTTCTTTCAATGCTATTAAATTAAACTATAAAAGTCAGCTTAACTGGTCAACTGCAAATGAAACTAACAGCCGTGGTTTTGAAATTTTACGGAGTAGCGATGGCAATAGCTGGAATGTATTACATTTTGAAAACAGCGCTTCCACAGGTGGGCATGGCCAATATGATTTTACCGATAACAATCCATTAACGGGAAAAAATTATTACAGGATACGCCAGCTTGATTTAAACAATACAAAAAAATTATCGGAGATACGTATTGTGGATTTTGGAAAAAATGAATTTGTAAACCTTTATCCTAACCCGGCTGTAAATATGCTTTACTTAATTACCGATATTAATTTCAATAAAACTGCAGCAAAGATATTTAATAGCCAGGGCCAGTTGGTTTCAACGATACTGTTAAATGGTTCGGGAACCATTTCTATACCAGTAAGCCAGTTAAAACCCGGCACTTATTTTTTTCAAATACAGCACAGCGCTGGTAACTCAAAACTTAAGTTTGTTAAAAAATAAAATCATTGTTTTATTTTTTGGCTGAGGATTTTTGTAGCCGTTCCATTGGAGCGGCTCTTTTTTATAGGCAATAGCGGTTTGCTTATGGCGTTTAAATAATACATTTGTAAATAGTGAGCCCAACATTTTCCATTAAACGTTTTTTAAAACTCAGGCCGGAAATGCCCTGGGGGTTTTACATTACCGGATTTTTTTTTAAATATTTTTTGCGCCAAAATGTAAAAGTTACCTGGATGCTGCACCATACTTCTACAGTGCATTATCCTCAAAACATTAAAAGGGGAAAAAATGTTTTTCCAGGCGATTCTCCCGGTAATTTTATTGATGCCGAATATGGCATTAGTATTGGTGATTTTACCAATATTGGACCCAATGCAGGCATCATTACAAAAAACCATGATGTGGTAAACAATGATCGTTACACCGGGAACCCAATTACCATAGGCGCTTTTTGCTGGATTGGCATGAATGCCGTTGTGTTGCCCGGCGTAACACTTGGAGATTTTACCATAGTGGCCGCAGGCGCCGTTGTTACCAAATCCTTTGAAGAGGGCTACTGCATAATAGCAGGTAACCCTGCAATTCTCATTAAAAATACCGACCGCCAAGCTTGTGAACAATTCAGGAAATCAAAATATCAATAAAAAAGTTTTTCTTCAGGCAAAATATTTTTTCCTGGCAAGGCTGCTTCAGGTAATCATTGTTTTTGGCATCCTTATTTTGTTTTCGCTTAGGTTATCTAAAGAAAATTACGGGCTGTACCAGGGCTCCTGGGTTTTTATTAATCTATTTGCCCCTTTGCTTTTTCTTGGCCTGCCCCAGCAATTACTCACCTTACCCGGCAATGGCGCCATTTCTCATTTTTTTTGGCTGCTGAAAAAATATTTTCCTTATTATGTTACCGCCGTTCTTATTTTTATTACAACCCTTTTTTTTCTACATCAAAAATTTTCAAATGCTTTATTAATTTGCATTTTTATTTGCACTTTATTTCAATCGGTAATGCTTTTGATGGACAACCTGGTAATAAAGCTTAATGCCGATTTGCTGTTCCTAAAACAAAATTTTTTATACAGCCTGCTTTTTTTGGCGCTGCACTATGCCTGGCTTTATGCCGAAACAGATATGGTATGGCTGGTTGTGGGTATTGCTTTTATAGGATTTTTGAAATCAGCCGCTTATTTTCTATTTATCCGTAAATTAAATTTGGGTGTTCACCTGGAGGTTGCCGATACATTGTATTTCGAAAAACAATGGAAACTGTTAAGCCTTAATGAAATCCTCAACCGTTTTACAACACATGCCGATAAGCTGGCAATCATTTTCCTGCTTAGCATTTCGGGTTTTTCTGTTTACTATAATGGCACATACGAACTGCCCTTTTTTGCCATGCTGGTATCTGCATTGGGCAATAGCCTTTCTGTTCAATTATCCAACAACAATACAGGCGCAAAAAGCGCTGCGGCTTTATTTAAGCAAAGTATAGTAACCGGCTCTTCGGTGGCTTTTCCCTTATTTTTCTTTTTCTATATTTTTTCTACGCCGGTTTTTCAATTTTTCTTTAATGGCAAATACATGGACTCTATACCCCTTTTTAATATTGCCATTTTTATTGCTTTTTTAAGGGTTACCAATTTTGCCGTTATCCTCCAGGTATTTAAAAAAAATCATACGATACTTTTTGGAAGTATCATTGATTTATTGGTAAATATTGGCACCGTGTTACTACTGTATCCATTTTGGGGAATAAATGCTTTTCCTGCCGGTTTTGTTATTGGCACGGCATTTCAAATTGCGTATTACATTTTTAAAACAAAAAAATTGATTAATGCTGGTATTCCGGATCTCATTCCGCTTACTTGGATATTGGCACTAATAGTTGCCTTAACCCTTTTTTACTCCCTGCTTTTTTATATTCTGCAACCTTTACAAACCTGGGCCATTATTGCCATTGCTGCAATAATTACTACAGCAATTATATACCTGCTCACCCATTTTTTTGGCAGTAAAATAAATAATAAAAAAACAGTTACTTCTTTAGAGCATGAATAATAACAGAGAACTCTGTAGCAACAAGGCTTGCGCCTCCCACAAGGCCTCCATCTACATCGGGCTTTCCAAATAATTCAGCAGCGTTTGAAGCTTTTACACTTCCCCCATATAATATAGAAACGGTTTTTGCAATTTCATCGGCAAATTTTCCTGCTATTACTTTTCTAATATGTGCATGCATTTCCTGGGCCTGGTCACTGCTGGCTGTTTTGCCTGTACCAATGGCCCATATTGGTTCGTAAGCAATAATAAAACCCCTTATTTGTTCTGCACTTAAATGAAACAGGCTTTCCCTCAGTTGTGTTTCCACAAAACTATTTTGTGTGCCTGCTTCTCTTATAACCAATGGTTCACCGCAGCAAAAAATGGGCTGCAATCCATATTCCAAGGCAATATCTACTTTTGTGGCAAGGGTTTCATTGCTTTCCTTAAAATATTCCCTGCGTTCGCTATGGCCAATAATTACATAAGGCACACCAATGCTTTTAAGCATTTCCACACTGGTTTCTCCCGTGTATGCCCCCAATTTTTTATCGGAGCAATTTTGTGCCGCAATTTCCATATTTTCCAGGTTTTTAACATTGGCACTTATTGCGCTGAGATAAGGAAATGGCACACCCAATACTACCCTCCTGTTTTCATTAAGTTCATATTTTGTTGCCACTAATTCTTCAACTAGTTTTTCTGCCTGTTGAAACGTTAAGTTCATTTTCCAATTGGCTGCCGCAATTTGTTTACGCATAATTAATTTTATTGTTGATGGTATAATTGTTTGAGCAAAGAAATTTCATTTTCGGTAATTTGCCCTCCTTTTAATTTTTTCCAATTATCAATATCTGCTATTGCTTTTTCAAAGATATAGCGTTCTTTGCCCCATAAAAAATTACCGGAATATTTTGCCGGCATTTCATTACCAAAAATATTGCAGCAAACGCCAACAATTGTGCCTGTATTAAAAGATGTATTAATGGCACATCGGCTGTAATCACCCATTAAAAGGCCCGCTTTGGTACCTGCCACTATACCGGCATCATTTTTACCTGAGAAATATTTTACAGCAGATGCATTATTTTTTACATTACTGTTGCTTGTACCTGCCCCCAAATTACAACATTCCCCAATTACACTATCGCCCAGGTAACCATCGTGTGCTTTATTACTATGGGCAAAAAAAACAGCATTTTTAATTTCGCCGCCTGCAACACAATTGGGGCCAATAGTGGTGCCGCCATAAATTTTAGCGCCCATTTTCACTAAAGCATTATCGCAAATGGCAATTGGGCCCCTTAGCATACAGCCTTCCATTACCGCTGCATTTTTACCTATATAAACCGGACCTGCAGATGCATTAATCAAACAAAAATTTACTTGTGCACTATCCTCAATAAATACCTGCTGCGGGTTGATGAATTGATTTGCTGCAAGCATATCTGCTCCCGGGTTTGGGGGGTTTATCAAATGCATATCTTCCCTTATTGCCCAATCATTCAACTGGTAAATATCCCAGGGATTATTAAGGCATTTTACATCACTTGCAATACCATGGAGTATGGATAAAAAATTTTTTGCTGTGGGCAACAGATTGGCATCAACTTGAATGGCATCTTTTGGGGCCATTGCTGCATTGGTGAAAATTGCAGCCTGTGTAAGCAATGCCCATTTTTCTTTAATGGTAAATATGCCTACACGTATATCCGATACATGCCTGGTGTAAGTAAAAGGATAAAGTTTTTTCCGGCATAAGGTATCATCCAAAAAAATATTCATGTTGTAAAAATACACAAAGAGCGTACGAATTATGTACAAAAAAAAATCCCACGGCAAAACCGAGGGACTTTTTAAAGTATAGCCATGAAAAACAACCTTAAGTTAGGGTACTGCCCTACCAAATTATTTTGCTTTCTTTTCGTAGCGTTTTTTGAATTTATCAATACGGCCTGCGGTATCCACCAACACGTTTTTGCCGGTATAAAAAGGGTGAGATGTATTGGAAATTTCCAGTTTTATTAAAGGGTATTCCTGGCCATCTCCTTCGAAAGTAATCGTTTCTTTTGATGCTGCAGTGGAGCGGCTTAAAAATGTATAGCCATTGCTCATATCTTTAAATACTACCGGCCTGTAAGCTGTGGGATGAATTCCTTTTTTCATTGTATGCTGTTTTAATACGGATTTTGCCGTATGCTAAATTTTTAAAGATGCAAAGTTAAGGTTAATTATCTAATATTACAGCCTTTTGTTTATTATAATTCCTCATTTGGCCCTATTTAATTTTTACAGGAAGTATTGATTATGAAAGTATTGTAAGATATTTTAAAAAATAATCATAAAAACCTTTGATAACTTAAAAACATTTTAAATCTTTGTATCGCTTATCTCTCTAAACCAGATTCCTATTGATATACGCCCAATTGCTCCTTTTACCCAGAAATAGTTTTGTGCTTATCGTTTATCCTAAATAAAACTACAAGAAACTCCATTTTACCTGTGAGCCATTTTAATAATTAAACCAGTTATAAAATGCTTACAAAATTTACCACAAAAGCGCTCATTTTGTCGCTACTGTATGCTATTCAATCTATGGCACTACAAGGCCAGGCAACCATAAGGGCCTACCAGCAAATTTATTCAGATAACCTTAAAGGCGGCACCACGGTTATTGGTAATACCGGCATGCACATTTTAAATACCAATAGCACGGTAAACCTTACCCAAATGAACGAAATAGGCAATGCTGCAAATGGCCTGGGCGGAGTTGGGTTTACACAATATGGTAACGACAACAGCAATATGCAGTTTATTGATATTGACGGTTTGGCCGAAACCTATTCTTCTTCATCAGCCGACCTTTCATTACCAGCCGGAACAAACACCATAAAATTTGCACGCCTTTATTGGGGCGGCCGTATCAATAACACTGCTATTGCGGCTGTGCCTGATACTTTACGCAAAATTAAAATTCGCAAAGGCAATAGCGTATATTCCAATATACTTTCACCGGTAAGCAGCGTAGATCAGTTTGCCGTAACGGCAACAGAAACAATCTATCAATGTTATGCCGATATTACCAGCTACGTTCAGGCAGCAGGTGTGGGAACTTACAGCATTGGAAATATACCGGCTACTCCTGGAGCGGTGAGTGGCGGTGGAAAATATGCCGGCTGGTGTATTGTGATAGTTTATGAAAACCCTGCAAAGCCTTTAAACAGCATTAGGCTTTACGATGGATATTACCAGGTTTATACCAGCACCAGCGGTCCTGCATCCATTAGTGTAACCATGAACAATTTAAATGTTCCCAATAATACTTTATTATCAGAAGATGCCGTAGTATCTGCAATGGCCTGGGAAGGAGATGGCAACCTTGGAGCAACGGCAACAAATCCATCCGGCGATTTTGTAAAAGTAAATGGCAATATAATAAGCAATGCAGTAAACCAGCCTGTGAATTACTGGAATGGGAGCATCAGTAAAAACGGGGTTTATGTAACAACAAAAAACCCCAGCTATAACAACCAAATGGGAATTGACATTGATGAAGTAAACGTAGGTACAGGATATGGTATATTGCCCAATGCTACTTCGGTTACTGTAGAATTTGGTACAGAGGCCGACCAATACTTTCCCAGTTTTTTTGGTTTTACTATACGCATGAAAGATCCGCTGGTAAATTTAGATAAAACGGTGGCCGATGCCAGCGCCAGCAATACCATTGAGCCCAATGAAGTACTTACCTATACACTTAGCGGAACCAATCAGGGTGCTGGCATGGCCTATAATGTGTTTGTAGTGGATTCTTTACCCGGCAATACCAGCTATGTGCCTGGTTCGTTGGAAGTAATTACCGCTCCCGGTGTGGTACTTGGCCCTCAAACCGATGCCAACGATGCAACAGATATGTCCTACAAAGGGATTAACAACGGAAAACATTTTGTAAAATTTTTTATAGGAAATAATGCAACCAATAACAGCGGCGGCCAATTGGAATCGGGTGAAGGTTATACTGTAAAATTTAAAGTAAAAGGCATGGCCATACCTGCCAGTGTAAGTAATACGGCTACGGCTTATTCCCATACAATTGTAAATGATATTTTTACCGATGATGGTACGGCTGTAATTGGCCCATCTGGTGGTCCAACACCCGTAAAACTCACCCGCTTTTCTGTAAAATTATCGGGTGTAAATGCAGATTTATTATGGGTAACCGATTTTGAAATTAACAGCGACCATTACGAAATTGAACGGAGCTGGGATGCCCTTTCATTTGAAAAAGTTGGAGAAATTAAAGGCAAAGGAAACAGCACCGTTAAACAAACCTACAATTTTGCCGATATAAATATTGGTGCTGCACAAAGAAACGGAAATGTAGTTTATTACCGGTTGAGAATTGTAGATACAGATGGCAAAAATTCCCATTCTCAGGTAATTGCATTAAGGCTCAACGGAACAATGGCAATAAGCGCATATACGATTTATCCCAATCCATTTATGGATGATATTAAAATAATGATAACTGGAGCAGAAGCAACAATGGCAGACTTTCGCATTATTGCAATAAACGGCAAAGAACAATTAAGAAGAAAAATAAAATTGGAAAATGGCGATAATATTGTAGTTTTAAGAGACCTTCAGCAACTGGCCATCGGAACCTATATTTTAGAAATAAATACCGCAGGAAACAAATACAGTACCAAAATTGTAAAAAAGAAATAGTTTTTTCATACATACTTCACTTAAAGCCGGCGTAATAGCCGGTTTTTTTTATTTAAAATTTACTTACTGGCACCTGGTTGAAATTAAAATAAAATATTTCACTCATCTCCTACTTAAAAAGGATAACCGCCTACTCCATTTTTCAACCTGCAATTCATTATTTTTGCCGCCTATGGCCAAAGCATCGGGCGCAACTCCATTAATGCAGCAACACAATGCCATCAAGGCAAAATACCCTGATGCCATCTTACTTTTTCGGGTTGGCGATTTTTATGAAACCTTTGGCCCCGACGCCATCATCTCCTCAAAAGTGCTGGGCATAACCCTCACAAAAAGAAATAATGGCAGTGCCGCTTCTTCGGAACTTGCTGGTTTTCCGCACCACGCTTTGGATACCTACCTGCACAAACTGGTAAAAGCAGGCTACCGTGTGGCAATTTGCGACCAACTCGAAGACCCTAAAATGGCCAAAGGAATAGTAAAGCGTGGGGTAACAGAACTAGTAACACCAGGCGTAGCCACCAATGATAAATTATTGGAACACAGCAGCAATAATTTTTTGGCTGCAATTCACCTGGGTACAGAAAAAACCGGGCTTGCTTTTTTTGATATCAGCACAGGCGAATTTTTTGTTGCTGAAGGCGATGCCGATTATGCCGATAAATTACTGCAAAACCTGCAACCGGTAGAAATTGTTTATCAGCGCAACAGGCAAAAAAACTTTAAAGAACAATTTAGCGGCAATTACTTCACCTATGCATTGGATGAATGGATTTTTTCTGAAACCTATGCTACCGAAAACTTATTGAAACATTTTGGCACCCATAGCCTCAAAGGTTTTGGAATTGAAGAAATGAAAGATGCCATAATTGCTTCCGGCGCCATATTGCATTATTTAAAAGATACCGAGCATCCAAACTTACAACACCTTTCTACAATACAACACATCAATAAAGAGGATCATTTATGGATGGACAGGTTTACCATACGCAACCTGGAACTCATAAGCCACAACCCTGAACAGCAAACCCTTTATAAAATTATTAATAATACGGTTTCGCCAATGGGCGCCAGGCTTTTAAAGCGCTGGATGATGATGCCGCTTAATGATATACAGAAAATAAATGAAAGGCTGTATACCGTTGAATTGCTCATTAAAGAAACAGAAACCAGGAACCAGCTTTTACAGCATATCCGCCAGGCCGGAGATGTGGAGCGCCTTGCAGGCAAAATACCCTTAAAAAAAATTAACCCGAGGGAAGTATTGCAAATTGCCAAAGGATTGCAGCAAACTGAAAAAATTAAAAAGATATGCACACAAAGCAGCGATGCCTACCTAAACCGGCTGGGTGATGCTTTTAATAGCTGCAATTTTATTTTAGATAAAATACTTAAAGAAATAAATGAAAACCCCCCGGCAGCTATTAACAAAGGCGGCCTCATCAATAAGGGCATTCTTGAAGAATTAGATCATTTAAGGGAAATTGCCTCGGGTGGAAAAAATTATTTATTACAGTTGCAGCAAAAAGAAGCGGCAACAACCGGTATTTCTTCTTTAAAAATTAGTTACAATAATGTATTTGGTTATTATTTAGAAGTAACCCATGTACATAAAGATAAAGTGCCCGAAACATGGATACGCAAACAAACCTTAACCAATGCCGAAAGATACATAACCCCGGAATTAAAAGAATATGAAGAAAAAATACTGGGCGCAGAAGACAAAATACTGGAAATTGAACAACAGCTTTTCCAGGATTTATTAAACGAACTGCAGGATTATATTGCTCCTATGCAAGCAAATGGCCATGCAATGGCGGTGCTGGATATTTTATGCAGCTTTGCCGCAAATGCCATTCATTACAACTACAAAAAACCCCTGCTGCATAATGGCGATGACCTGGAACTTAAGGATAGCCGTCACCCGGTAATTGAACGCAACCTGCCAGTGGGCGAAAGCTATATCAGCAATGATATTTTGCTCAATGCAACCACCCAACAAATTATTATTTTAACCGGGCCAAATATGAGTGGCAAAAGCGCCATATTACGGCAAACAGCGCTCATTACTTTATTGGCACATATTGGGAGTTTTGTACCGGTAACATCTGCCAAAATACCTTTAACCGATAAGATTTTTACCAGGGTTGGCGCATCTGATAACCTGAGCGGAGGCGAAAGTACCTTTATGGTGGAGATGAACGAAACCGCAAGCATCATCAATAACCTTACTGCCAGAAGCCTTGTGCTGCTGGATGAAATAGGCCGGGGAACTTCTACTTACGATGGTATTTCCATTGCATGGAGCATTGCAGAATTTATACATCAATGCCCGCAAAAACCCAAAACTCTTTTTGCCACCCATTATCATGAGCTCAATGAACTGGAGAACCGCTTTGAACGCATACGTAATTTTCATATCACCAATAAAGAAGCCGGCAATAAAATTATTTTTCTCCGAAAGCTTGCGCCGGGTGGCAGCCTTCATAGTTTTGGCATACATGTGGCCCGTATGGCTGGAATGCCACCAGCATTAATTGAAAGGGCCAATAAAGTACTTGCAGAATTAGAAGAAAAAAATGCATCAAATGAAAGTATTAAGGATAGGATAAAAGACATTTCCTTACCTAAAATGCAACTGAGTATTTTTGATGCCCACTCCCAAACGTTTGAGGAAATAAGGCTACTATTGGAAAATACCGATATCAACCGCCTTACACCTGTTGAAGCATTGTTAAAACTGCAGGAAATAAAAAACAAAATTCAGTAAGGCCATAAACAGTTATTATTTTGTGCAACAAATTCCGGAAAACAATAGTCTTTAAATACTAAAGGCAGGATTTTTGCAGTTTAAATTGTTATGCTAAAAAAACTACTTGTAAATTTTATTTTACTGTTTACCTGTTACCAATTTTCTATTGGCCAGCCATGCACTACCATTGGCCAAACCCCGGCTACAGCATTTCCTGTATGTGGCACTACAGTTTTTCAGCAAACCACAGTTCCGTTTTGCAGTACCAATAACCTTTTTGTACCTGGTTGCAGTGGTGATGGAGCCGATTATGAAAACAAAAACCCATATTGGTATAAGTTTACCTGCTATGCCAGCGGAACATTAGGTTTTTTAATTACACCCAATGATGCCAATGATGATTACGACTGGCAATTATATGATATTACCGGCTTAACGCCCAATGCCGTTTTTTCCAATCATAATATTATTGTAGCAGGTAATTGGGCCGGTACTTATGGTCCAACAGGCGCCTCATCAACAGGTGTGAATGGCATACAATGTGCAAGCATACCAGCAGACAATTTGCCTACATTTGCACAAATGCCCAATTTAATACAGGGGCATGAATATATTTTACTTATCAGCCATTTTACCAATACGCAAAGCGGTTATTCACTTTCTTTTGGTGGCGGTACGGCAAATATTACCGATCCTAAACTACCCAGGTTACTTACCGCAACAGCTCCCTGCGATGGAAGTAAAATAACCATTAAATCCAATAAAAAATTGCGCTGTAATTCACTGGCCTCAAACGGATCGGATTTTTCCATTAATGTTGCCGGCGTAAATGTAATTGCTGCAAGTACAGTACAATGCAGCCCGGGATTTGATTTTGACGAATTTTTAGTAACATTAAATGGCCCTTTACCGCCAGGCATCCATAAAATTTTTATTAAACAAGGTACAGATGGCAACAGCCTGCTTGATATTTGTGGACACGAAATACCTGCCGGTGACAGTGTTATATTTGAAGTTTTCCCACTTGTACCTACTGCATTGGACAGTATTACAAAACCCGGCTGCTCCCCTACTTCTATTCAATTGATTTTTGAAAAAGGCATACAATGCAGCAGCATTGCGGCCAATGGTTCCGATTTTATAGTAACTGGCCCCACTGCCGTAAACATTAGCTCTGCAATGGGCAGTAATTGCATAAACGGATTGAGCAATACCATACTGCTTGAATTATCTGCACCTATACAAACAGGCGGCATATATACCGTAACCATTCAAAACGGTAGCGATGGTAATACTATTTTTAATGAATGCGGCGTTGCAACTTTATTAAATGAAAGCGCAAATTTTGTAGCTGCCGATACCGTAAATGCTGCTTTTAGCTATAACATTAACTATGGCTGCGCTAAAAATACCGTTCATTATTTTCATAACGGCAACCATAATATAAACTCCTGGCAATGGATTTTTGATAACTTAAGTACCTCTAACCAGCAAAATCCTGTGAAAGATTATTTTGAATTTAATAATAGAAATATACAACTCATTGTATCTAATGGCACCTGCTCCGATACGACCCAGCTTAATTTAGCATTTGCTAATTTCATTAAAGCCGATTTTGAAGCCACAGCTTTAGTTTGCCCAAATGAATTGGTTTCGCTTAAAAATAACACACAAAGCAACAGCGCCATTACCAACTGGCAATGGACTTTTGATAACACAACCAACAGTGCATTACCCAATCCGCCACCGATATTATTTACCAATGATTTTCGCAATACGGTAATTGAAAAACCCATTCGTTTAATTGCAACCAATTCTTATGGATGTAAAGACACAGCCATTAAGTATGTAAAAGTGGTAAATAATTGCTTTATTGCCGTACCCGCTGCATTTACTCCCAACGGCGATGGTTTAAACGATTATTTTTATCCATTAAATGCATACAAAGCAAACAACCTTAAATTTTATGTGTACAACCGCTTTGGCCAATTGGTATTTTATACTACCAACTGGCAGCAACGATGGAATGGACGAATAAAAGGCGCCGATGCAGATGCAGGTACGTATGTGTGGATGCTCTATTATACACATGCCGATACTGGTAAAAAAGTAGAACAAAAAGGTACCGTTGTCTTAATACGGTAATAAATTTTATAACTTTTATTTTTCGGGGTTCCCTCTAATTACATTTCACTTAAATTTGCCCAACAAAAAAAAAGGCAAATTATGGATCACAAACCTGTTTATTACGGCGAATACCTTCAACTAGATAAAATACTCAATGCGCAGGATCCCGAAAGCGGTAAAGACGGAAAAACAATGGCTCATGATGAAATGCTTTTTATCATCATCCACCAATCCTATGAACTTTGGTTTAAGCAGGTTTTGTTTGAAGTAAATTCCATAATAGAAATAATGGATAAACCAAGGGTTAATGATAACTCAGGCGACATGCAGGCAGTAGTGCACAGGCTCAACAGGGTGGTAACGATTTTACGTATGCTGGTTCAAAAAATTGACATCCTGGATACCATGACGCCGATGGATTTCCTTGATTTCAGGGATATGCTAAGGCCGGCATCTGGTTTTCAAAGCTGGCAATTTAAAGTGCTGGAAGCCAGGCTGGGCCTCAAGTTCGATAATAGGTTCGGGCAGCAATATTATCTATCCCAACTCAACCAAAAAGAAATAGACATTATTAAAAATGCCGAAAAAGGCAAATCAGTTGTGCAGTTGCTGAACAGCTGGCTGGAACGTATGCCTTTTGCAGAAGATAAAAAATACTGGCCGGAAGAACATAATTACTGGACAGAATATGAAAAGATATTTACCGGCAGCTTATCTGAAGCGGAAAAAAACAATGCGGCTTTTTTTAAACACTATTTATTTACCAACGACAACAATGCAGAAAGATCATTAAGCTCCAAAGCGTGCCGCTCTGCACTTTTTATTATGCTTTACCGTGGCTATCCTATGCTGGAGTTGCCTTTTCAACTACTGAATACATTGCTTGAAGTTGATCATCAACTGGGTAATTGGCGTTACCGGCACATTAATATGGTACGCCGCATGATAGGCACAAGAATAGGTACAGGCGGTAGTACAGGAGCAGACTACCTGCAGGGCGCCATGAACAAACATTATATTTTTAAAGAAATTTCGCAAATTGGCAGCTTTTTAATTGAAAGAAGAAAACTACCGGCACTTAACGAATCGCTAACAAAAGATATGGGTTATGGATTCTGATTATTGCAAAGATTAAGTGCCTGAAATTTTTTAAATGTTGCATCTTTAAATTAATTCTTTAATTTTTTGCACCACTAAATCCACTTCTTCTTTTTTATTGTATTTGCTAAAGCTAAACCTTACGGTAACCCTGTTTGGGTTATTATTAATTGCCCTTATTACATGGCTGCCCTGTTCTGCACCCGATGTACAGGCGCTTCCGCCGCTGACACAAATATTATTTATATCCAGATTAAATAAAATCATCTCCGATTTTTCGGTTTTGGGAAGGCTTACACTTAGTACCGTATATAAGCTATTACCGAGCACATCGCCATTAAACCCAATTCCGGGAATATGCTTTTTCAGTTCGTCGTACATATAGTATTTTAACGTGCCAATATATGCGCTTTCTTCATCAAAATTTTGCGTAGCGTTTTCCAGGGCTTTAGCAAATCCAATGATGCCATAAAGGTTTTCGGTACCGGCACGCATATTGCGCTCCTGGCTGCCGCCATGTATAAAGGGTTTAATGCGTATATTTTCGTTGATGTATAAAAGGCCCACACCTTTTGGGCCATGAAATTTATGTGCGGCGCCGGTAATAAAATGCACCGCTGTATTTCTCAAATCCATGGGAAAATGACCAACCGTTTGCACTGTATCGCTATGAAAAATGGCATTGTACAATTTGCAAATTCTCCCTACTGCGTGTATCTCCATAATATTGCCAATTTCGTTATTGGCGTGCATTAACGATACCAGCGTTTTTTCCTCAGCTGCTGCCAGTAATTTTTCCAGATCTTCCAAATCAATATGCCCATTGGGCATTAGTTTAACATAGCTCAGCTTTACCAAATCCAATGCATCCAAATGCTCTACTGTATGTGTAACGGCGTGGTGCTCTATTTGCGAAGTGATGATATGCCTGCACCCTAAATCCCTAATGGATGTGTGGATTGCGGTATTGTTACTTTCTGTACCGCCGCTGGTAAAAAATATTTCTGCAGGATGTGCATTTAAAATTTTTGCCACCGATTTACGGGCTGCTTCAATACCAATTTTTGATTCCCTTCCATAAGAATAAATTGAAGAAGGGTTTCCAAACTTACCCGTTAAAAAAGGCATCATGGCTTCCAGCACACTGCTGTCGAGCTGTGTAGTTGCGGCATTGTCAAAATAAATTCTTTCCATTATAAATAAAACTTCCTTATAAAAAATAACTGTTTAAATTAATTCCTGGATATCTTTAACCAGTTTTTTGGCAATATTATTTGCTGTGGTTTCCAAATTGCTTTCAGAATATATCCTGATAATGGGTTCGGTATTGCTGGTTCGCAAATGCACCCAGTCATTCTCAAACTCGATCTTTAGGCCATCTTCAGTATTACTGGGATGCGATTTATATTTTTCTTTTATTTTGCCAAACACTTCATTTACATCAATATTTTTTTCGAGGGTAATTTTATTTTTGCTGATAAAATAATCAGGATAGGTATTGCGTAACTGTTTGATGCTTTTTTTACTTTTTGCCAAGTGTGTTAAAAACAATGCAATGCCTATTAATGCATCCCGGCCGTAATGTAAATCGGGTACAATAATCCCTCCATTTCCTTCGCCGCCAATTACAGCATGAGTATCTTTCATTTTTTGAACCACATTTACTTCGCCTACGGCGCTTGGGTTGTAAGCGCCTCCATGCTTTACCGTAATTTCTCTAAGAGCCTTGGTACTGCTCATATTGCTTACGGTATTCCCTTTTCGATGGCTAAGTACATAATCACTTACTGCAACTAAAGTATATTCTTCCCCAAACATACTTCCGTCTTCGCATACAAAGCAAAGCCTGTCCACATCAGGATCTACGGCAATCCCCAAATGTGCATTTTGTGCCAGCACTTCCCTGCTTAATGCCGTAAGGTTTTCGGGCAATGGCTCTGGGTTGTGGGCAAATTTTCCGTTGATCTCATCAAATAAAAAACTATATTTTTTTACCCCAAGCGCTTTAAACAATTTGGGCAATGCCATTGCCCCGGTACTGTTAACTACATCTGCCACAATAGTAAAACCTGCAGCTTTAATTGCTTTTACATCTACTAAAGTATAATTCACTACAGCTTCAATATGTTTATCCAATGTAGTTTCATCACGGGTTATGGTGCCTAATGACCCTACTTCAGCAAAACTAAAATCTTCTTTTTCAGCCAGCTCTAAAATCTTGCTTCCATCTTTTGCGCTGATAAATTCTCCTTTTTCATTTAATAATTTTAAGGCATTCCATTCTTTTGAGTTGTGGCTTGCGGTAATAATAATGCCCCCGTCTGCCTTTAAAAAACCTATGGCCATTTCTACTGTGGGTGTTGTACTAAAATCGGTATCAATTACATCTATACCCAAAGCACTTAAGGTAGATATTACTATTTCCTTAACCATTTTCCCACTCATCCTACCATCTCTGCCAATTACAATAACATTTTTATTTTTTGATTTGTTCCCTTCTTTTATCCAGGTTCCGTAAGCTGCAGAAAATTTTACAATATCAATTGGGGTAAGGTTTTCTCCGGGCCGGCCACCTATAGTTCCCCTTATTCCCGAAATGCTTTTAATAAGCGACATGAATATTCTATTTTGAAATGCAAATATATAAAGAAAATGACGAAGCTATTTTTGAACAAAACCTAAGTTCAAGAAAGCACTTATTTGCTTTTATTGTGAAACAGCATCCACCTTGCCGTTTCATAAATAGCAGTGGAAAGTTCGGATAAATGCCTTTTTACAGAATCTTTTTGGGCTATGGTTAAAGTGAGCGAATCGGCTGTTGACGGAACCAATTCCTCTTTTTGCATATGGATGTTTTTGCGGTAATAAAAATGGTCGTTTACAATACCAATCCACCCGGATGCATGATAAATGGTAAAAGCCGCATTTTCTTTTTTGTTACCGCTTAATAAATTCCTGCCCAAAGTTGAATTTACATAGGGTTGTTGCAACATCCCGGCAATAGTGGGCAACACATCAATTTGTGAAACGGTTTCATTTCTTAACTGCGGATTGATCAAATGCGGGGAATAAAAAAGCAAAGGAACATGCTCTTCGCTCAGGCGCTGCTCCGTCCAGGCTTTTGGATAAAAAAAACTGGCATCCCCTTCCACACCATGATCGCCAATAAATACAAAAATGGTATTACTGAAATATTTTTCCTTTTGTGCAGCTTCTATAAATTTTTGAAAACAGTAATCGGTATAGGCAAAGGCATTAAATTCTTTTGACGATTCAAACCCATATTTACTCAAGGTATCGCCAGATATGTTTTTTTGTATAAATCCTGAATCTTCTACGGGAATTTTATAAGGCCTATGGTTATCTGCAGTTTGTATGATGCTGAAAAAAGGGGCTTGTTGTTTAGCCATTACTTCATTGGCCTGTAAAAAAAGGTTTTTATCGCTTATTCCCCACACGTTCACAATGGGTGCGTTATAGCTGCCTTCTTCGTAAATTTTTATATCGTCAATATTGCGTATAAGTCCCGAGAAATTATTAAACTGGCTTCTGCCGCCAATAAAATAAAACTTTTTATAGCCGTCAAAATTATTAATGATGGTACGCTGGTTTACCGATTCTTCATTTCTGGTGGCAAACTTGCTTAACTGTACATCGGGGATGCCGGTAATGGTAGCAAAAACGCCCCTTGCCGTACCAAAAGTGGGCGTAAAGCAACGATTAAAGAAAATACCTTCTTTACAAAGTTCATTAAAAAAAGGCGTTGGGTTAAGCGGGTTACCACTCATGCTGCTTTTGTACATGCTAAAGCTTTCGCAAATTACCAGCACAATATTGGGCTGGCTTTCCAGGGCCCTGCTCCCGGGCTGTACAACACGGGTATAGTTGCGTGCATCTTCATTAAGGCCAAGAAAATTTTTAATTACCGGAAAATATTTTACGGCGTCTGTTTTAAAGTCGGGGTTGCGCATCCCCAAAGTGGCAAAAAAATTCTGCAACGGGTTTAATGCAAGGTTGCTTTTAAATTCATCGTTCAATTTAAATGCCCTGAAAATATTTATGGGCTGCAAAGAAAACAAGCCATATATAAACCATGCTTGTAACAACAAAGCAGCAAAATGCCAGCGCCTTTTAAAAGAAAATTTATGGATATGGGTATTGCGTTCTTCCACGCTTACATGCAGGCGTCGAAACATCCACGCCATCATAAGCACAGCGCCACCAATAGCCAAAAAAATCCAAACAACCGGGTAGCTCTGCCAAACCATTTTGATACTTTCCTTAGGGTCTTCTGCAAATATCAATGCATCGGCATTTAACCTTGCATTTACATAAGCAAACTGCCCAAAATCTGCACCATAAAAAAACAATACCAGTAAGGTAATAATACTTAGGTATAAAGTCCATATCCTTTTATTTCTTTCGCTATAAAAAGGGGTAAACCTTGCAGAAAGCGATAACAGGGAAATTGGCAATAAAATAATAGCAATCCACCTTAAATCGTATTTTAAACCCAACCAAAATGATGGAAATAATTCTGTAATTTTAATGCTCGCTGGTTTAAAGAAAATTACAGTAGCTACCCTAAAAGTAGTAAAAATGACCAGGTAGATTATAAATAATTTTACCAGCCATTGTATTGTTTTGGGAACCAGCCATTTTTTTAGCATACACAAAAAAAGAAAGGTAAAGGTATTGCAAAGCGGATAAAAAATGCATGAACGTATAATTTTTCAATAGCTTTATTGAATTGATGAAACAAATAATACTTTTTGACAAGTGGCTGTTTTTAAAACTTAATGCAGAGTACCGCAACCAGCTATTTGATTTTATAATGCCTTTTATAAGGAACCCTTATGTATGGGCGCCACTGTATATTTTTATTATTGCGCTGGTATGGCTCAATTGCGGTAAAAAAGGCACCTGGTGGATTATTTATATTTTTATTACCGCAGGGTTTACCGATTTAATAAGCAGCCAGATTATAAAACCCATGGTAGGCAGGGTTAGACCCTGCAACGACCCGGAACTTTTGGGAAAAGTTAACCTGCTTGCCGCTTATTGTGGCGCTAATGGAAGCTTTACTTCTTCTCATGCGGCAAACCATTTTGGTATTGCAGCTTTTATTTTTTTTACTGCAGGCAGCTTGTTTGTAGGTTACCGCTGGTTATTTTTTATATGGGCAGCCGTAATTTGCTATGCCCAAATATATGTAGGCGTTCATTTTCCGCTCGATATACTGGGTGGAACCATCATAGGTTTAACAGTAGGAAAATTTACTTCCCAAATTTTTACTAAATACTTTGGGCCACTAACTTTATTTAACTGTTAATTTGCTCAAAACCTGGCATTTTCCCACATATAAAACAGTAAGTAACTGCCAGCCATTATCTTTGCATATATGTTTTCAAAAAAACATATATAATTCCAATCCATTATGACGGAGATATTTATACTGGGCTTACTCATTTTCTTGAATGCTTTATTTGTAATGAGCGAAATAGCCCTTGTGAGTTCCAGGAAAAGCAAACTGGAAACTATGGCCAACAAAGGCGATGCAAAAGCAAAGGCAGCGCTACTATTATCAGAAAACCCTGAAAGATTTTTAAGTACGGCACAAATAGGCATTACCTTAATTTCTATACTCACCGGTGTGTACTCTGGCGAAAAATTTGGCAATAACCTAAAACCTTTTTTTGAAAATATAGAATTGCTGCGGCCTTATGCAAGTGGTATTGCAACCAGCCTGGTGGTAATATTGGTAACCATACTCTCCATAATTTTTGGCGAATTGATCCCCAAAAAATTTGGCTTGCTGCGAGCAGAAAAAATTGCCCGTATGGTGGCCGGACCCATGAATGTGCTTTCCAGGTTTATGATGCCAATTGTTTGGTTCCTTTCCGGGGCTACTACCCTTATTTTTAAAACATTAAATATTGAAAAAGCAAGTAACAATGCCGTTACCGAAGAAGAAATAAAAGCCATGGTGGCAGAAGGCAGCGAATTTGGTGAAATTGAAGAAGATGAAAAAGAAATTATTGAAAGAGTTTTTCACCTCGGCGACCGCAGTATTACTTCCTTAATGACCCACCGCACCGATATTGTGTGGGTAGAAATGAACCATACAGTTGAAGATGTAAAAAATATGTTTAACAATATTATTTTTAGCACATACCCTGTATGCGACGAAAGTATTGATAATATAAAAGGGCTGGTGTATATAAAAGATTTGCTCAAAGCAACACCTACTACAAAAATGAGCCAGTTGATTAAACCTGCCCTATTTGTGCCGGAAAACAATAAAGCCTACCAGTTACTGGAAAAAATGAAAGAAACACAAATCCATACCTCTTTTATTGTAAATGAATATGGCACCCTGGAAGGCATGATTACACTGAATGATATTTTAGAAGCCATTGTAGGCGATGTTCCGCAAACCGACCAGGAAGAATACGAAATTACCCGCCGTAATGATGGCAGTTTTTTAGTAGATGCACAAATTCATTTTTATAATTTTCTCAGCTATTTCGACCGTACAGACTGGATGAATGAAGGAGAGCATGATTTTGACACCGTTGCAGGTTTTGTGCTTCATGAACTGGAACATATACCTCAAGCAGGCGAAACCATTGATTGGCGGGATTTTAAATTTGAAATTATAGATATGGATGGACAGCGTATAGATAAAATATTGGTAACTATTTCGCCGGAACTTAAAGAAGAGTTGGAAGAAGAATAAATTATTGGGCCAGGTTTTAAAAACCCATCTCCACCTTATCATCAGGATTTACGAGTTTTGTACTTTTTCTTTTGCCATTTACCGTTACATGAATAATGCCGGTTTGCTGGTCCATATATTCATACAACAAATTATTGCTGATGGAAATTTTTTTCAACTTTAGAATATTGGCCACTTCATAATAACTCACAATGCCTTCTTCTATTTGCTCATAACCCAGGAAATTCAATACCACCGGTTTCCCGTCTACTGAAATATTAAAATGCTTCCGGATATAATCATTCACCATTTTTTCCATTGCCGGTTTTTGCTTTGCATCCAGCAGGTCAACATGAACTTTATAGGAATTTCTTAATTGCTTTTCAAAATCATCGGTAAAAAGTTTGCAACTGATTTCTAAAGTTTTTGCGAAGGCGTTGTGCTCAATTTCCACCACACTTACATATATCGGATGGTTGCCTAAAAAAGGGCTTGCCCCGCTTAAAAGCAGTACAAATACCCACTTAAATAAAATATTTACCATTAAGCTAAAATATTATGTAATTATCGGTTAATAAAGGATATTTACAAAAATAAAGCGCTGCTTCTACTTTTTTTTAAATATGAACGATTTTAACTTGTTTTTCGGTATTGGTATAGAACATATTTTAAATACCGGTGCATTAGATCACATTTTGTTTATAATGGTGCTTTGCGCTGTTTACCTAATTGCCGACTGGAAAAAACTATTGGTATTAATTACGGCATTTACCATTGGCCATTCGCTTACCCTTGCATTAAGCGTATATGATGTGGTGCGCTTTAACAGTAGCTGGGTAGAATTTTTAATTCCGCTTACTATTGTACTTACAGCGTTGTATAATTTAGCCATTGCAAAAAAAACTGTTCCGCAAGGCAAATTGCAACTCAATTATTTTATTGCTTTATTTTTTGGGTTGGTACATGGCATGGGCTTTGCCAATAATATACGTTTTATGCTGGCAGAAAGCCAGCAAATTCTATTGCCCTTGCTTGGCTTTAATATTGGGCTTGAGCTTGGGCAAATAATTGTAGTAAGTATTTTATTGCTGCTGGGTTATTTTGCAGTAAAAATAATTCGGTTGCAACGCAATTACTGGTCAATGGGTTTATCAGTAATTGGCCTTATTGCCGGTGCAATAATGTGTGTTCAAAGGGTTCCGGGTACATAACTATTTAAAATTAACGATAGCTTTTAATTCTTTAAAGATCAATACAAGTAACAATGAAAAATTTATTTTACTTATTAATTTTTGCGTTCCCCTTTACCCCTGCTTTAGCGCAGGATATACGAAATAACCCCGGGAGCAACCATGGCAACCGCTTTGAACAATTGGGCAGTATTTTACCTACGCCTAATGAATACCGTACTGCAAGCGGAGCACCAGGCCCAAAATACTGGCAGCAGCGCTGCGATTATGATATTACCTGCGAACTGGATGAAGCCAATCATAAACTCAGCGGCAAAGAAACCATAACTTATTTTAATAATTCACCTAATATACTCAGCTATTTATGGTTACAGCTGGATGAAAACCAACACAGCGAAAAAAATAATTCAGGCTATCAAAACGGCGGTAACCTGCCCAAAAACGTTACTGAAAATGATTTTTCCGATTATCGTTCCCGAAATAATTTTGGCAATAACATTACCAAAGTTAGTACGGTAGCCGGCGCCCTTTTAAAATATACCATTAATAAAACCATGATGAGGGTAGAACTGCCACAAGCTTTAAAACCCGGGCAACAATTTATTTTTAAAGTAGATTGGAATTATAATATTGTAGAAAGAACAAAATATGGAGGTCGTGGCGGTTTTGAGCATTTTGAAGAAGATGGTAATGACCTTTTTACCATGACGCAATGGTATCCCCGCCTTTGTGTGTACAGCGATTTCCAAGGCTGGCAAAACCACCAGTTTGTAGGCAGTGGTGAATTTGCGCTTACTTTCGGCAACTTTAAAGTGTCCATGACAGTTCCTGCTGATCATGTGGTAATGTCAACCGGCCAATGCCAAAATTATAAACAGGTATTATCTCTTAAAGAAATTGGCCGCTGGCAAAAAGCACAAACCGCAAAAGAACCTGTAGAAATTGTAACACTAGATGAAGCCAAAGCAAAAGAAAAAACAAAATCGGCACAAAAGAAAACCTGGGTTTTTACAGCCAGTATGGTAAGGGATTTTGCCTGGGGCAGCAGCCGTAAATTTATTTGGGATGCCATGCCGGTAAATGTTGAAGGCAAAAAAGTAATGTGCATGAGCGCTTACGGTAAAGAAGCTTATCCTTTGTACCTCAAATACAGCACAAAAGTGGTGGCGCATACCATTAAATCTTATTCAAAATTTACGATACCTTATCCTTACCCTGTTGCCCAAAGTTTAGAAGCGGCAAACGGAATGGAATACCCAATGATTTGTTTTAATTTTGGAAGGACCGAAAAAGACGGCACTTACAGCGAAGCCACAAAAAACGGGATGATTGGCGTTGTAATACATGAAGTGGGCCACAACTTTTTTCCCATGATAATTAACAGCGACGAACGCCAATGGACATGGATGGATGAAGGGTTAAATTCCTATTGCGAATACTTAACCGAAGAATTATGGGACAATAAGTTTCCAGTGAGCAAAGGCCCGGCTTATAAAATAGTAGATTACATGAAACTTCCTAAAGATCAACTGGAGCCCATTATGACCAATAGCGAAAACATTATTCAATTTGGCCCCAATGCTTATTCAAAACCTGCAACCGGTTTAAATATTTTGAGAGAAACCATAATGGGAAGGGAACTTTTTGATTATGCATTTAAAGAATATGCAAGGCGCTGGGCATTTAAACACCCTACTCCTGCTGATTTGTTCCGCACAATGGAAGATGCAAGCGGCGAAGACCTGGATTGGTTTTGGCGTGGATGGTTTTACAATACCGATCCCTGCGATATTTCTTTAGATACCGTTAGATGGGCTGCATTAAACACCGATAGCGAAAGCTTCGGAACTAAGGAAAGAAAGTTTTCACTTCCTGTGGCCAAACCCATACTAAATAATTTTGATGATGTATCCAAGCAAAGAAACCGTCAAGATAAAAATATTGTATTTGCAACTGATGCCGATACAAGCCTCCGGGATTTTTACTGGCACTATGCCCGTGGATTGGCAAAAGTGGATACATCTGCAACTGAAATTATTATTCCGGCAAATACCGATACGCTTAGCAGGGAGGAAAAACAAAGTATTGCCGGAAATAAATATTTTTACGAACTTACTTTTAGCAACAAAGGCGGTTTGGTAATGCCCTTAATTGTTGAATGGACATTTAAAGACGGTACAAAAGAAATAGACAGGGTTGCAGCACAAATTTGGCGCAAGAACGAAAGCAAAGTGGTGAAAACCTTTGTTAAAAATAAAGAAATGGCTTCAATAAAGCTTGATCCCATGCGTGAAACCGCCGATATTGATGAAAATAACAATACCTGGAACGTTGAAACAGAACCTTCAAAATTTCAATTGTTTAAAAACAGAACAAGGGGGCCAAGAGGCACAAGCAACGGCACAAACCCAATGCAAAAAGAAATTGCACCATATATTAAATAATATAAAAAATAGATATTTATAAACAATAGTATCTCCAAAATAGTTACTATTGTATTTTACAAGAAAAGTAACCCTTTATTTACAATCCAGCTTGGCTGCATAATTGGTCCAATCCAAATATCCGTCAAAACGAAATGCTGTTACAGCATTTACTGTTATCCAGCTTAATTTTAAATAAATAAAATCTTTTTTAGGCAACTTAAGTTTATAATAATAAAAGCCCATGTTCTTTTTATTGGTGCAGCTTTTCAGCAGTTCTGCTTTAAAAGATTTACCGGCAAACAAACTGTCAATAAAAGTTAAAGTGGTAAAATCTTTTGAAGGGGAACTGATAATACTCAGTGAAGTATAACCCATCCTTGGCCCTTTAATCATTACATTCCAGGCTACAGGTTTACCATCATGCAAAAAAGATTTACCGCCAACAGTTACATTAGCCGAACCTAAACGGTAAAAATTGATGCTCGTATCTTCACTCATTATAATCCTGTCTTCGTTCCATTTTACCGGGAATTTTTTGGGATTGCCTACAGCCCAATCCCCTACTTCGGAATAACCGGTACTATCCATCCATAATTTTTTAATGAGGTCGTAAATTTCTACTGTTTTATTTGGTGTTGCAACCAGCTTTGAACCCTGGGTAGTTTTTTTTACCTGGGCTGTAATAGTTAAAACGGCCAATAATGCCATTAACGTAAACCATAATTTTTTCATAATACAATTTTAATAAATTATTTTTTAATTGCTGCTTTCATAAAAAAATAGCTCAAAATATTAAGCGTCACTCTCTGTAAAGTATTGAATATCAGCATTGAAATTAATATATGGGTATTGTTGTTTCATACGCTGGATTTTATTTAAGTTAGTTGCCAGAAAAATTTTGTGGGCTTCTGATGAAGGGTTAAATGCCTTGTGGTTCCTTGCAGCATTAATACTGTTTATTTCTTTCATTATTTCCTGTGCGCCTTCATCAATGCAGCACGATACAAATTTTTCCCACACATAATTTGTAGCAGCATAATTGGGATGCACCATATCTTCTGCATAAAAACGATAATCCCTTAAATCATCTATTACTAATTCATAAGCCGGAAAATAGTAAAGTGCGGAATGGGTGCTCAGCAATTGCTGCGTAGCGTTTATCAGTACGCTTTTGCTTCGGTTATTTTCTATAAATCCATCCCTTAAATGCCTTACCGGACTTATCGTAAATATTATTTTTAACCCGGGATTATATTTTTTTAATTGCGTTACCAGGTTTTCCAGTTCGGTTGTAAGTTCTTCAATTTCCAATATGCGCTTATTAAATTTATCGGTAGGAACCTTATGGCAATTGGCCACCACAAGATGGTTTTCCAATTCATAAACAAATGCAGAGCCAAGGGTAATCAGTAACCAGTCGGCGTCTTTTAAAAAAACAGCAGCCTGTTGGGTTGCAGCATTTATTTTTTGCAAAGCCTCATTTTTATCGGTAGATGAAAAACGGGTATGGTGATCCCAGCTTCCCCAAAGTTCGTTATACAAAAAAAGGTCGCCTGCCGAATAATTTTTATGACTGATATAGGAACCGAGTGAGCGGGCAATACTTACAGGATTAAATAAGATACCACTGGGGTTTTCGTAGGTTTGAAATTTATGTGCACCCAGCTTTGCCCCTATTTGTTCGGTAAAGCAAGAGCCAATAAGCATGAGCTTTTGATGGTGCCTGATTTTTTCTTCGAAAGCTTTAGGAAAAAATTCTAACCTAAAATCCATGTTTGCTGTTTTTAGATAAATATTTCAGATGCCATTTTACTGCAATAGTTCAATGCTTCACTATTTAAACCCATGCTTATTTTTTGCGAAGCAAGGTAAGAAACCATAAATTCAGTATCCATATTTCCCACCAGTTCATCATCAGCCATTGGGCAGCCACCAATTCCTTTCATTGCCCCGTCAAATCTGAGGCAGCCGGCCTTTAGTGCGGCTTCCAGCTTTTCCTTACGGTTTAATGGTGAGGAATGAAGATGAACGCCAATTTCAGTTTTTGGGAGCATATTCACCAGGTATTCCGTAATTTTTTTTACTTGTGCTGCAGAAGCAAGCCCAACAGTATCGGCAAGTGAAATAATTCTTATATCCATTAATGCCAGCTTACTTGCCCATGAAAAAACTATTTCTTCATTATAAGCATCAGCATAAGGGTTACCAAATGCCATGGAAATGTACAGCACTAATTTTTTATTGGCTTTTATGCATAGGTTTTGGATATCTTCCACCCTTGCCAGCGATTGCAATATGGTAGCATTGGTATTACGAAGCTGAAATGTTTCTGAAATTGAAAAGGGAAAACCTAAATAATTTATTTCCTCAAATTGTATCGCTTCTTCTGCCCCACGTTGGTTGGCTATTATGGCCAGCAACTTTGACTTGGTATCGTCAAGCTCAAGCATTTGCAAAACCTGCCTGGTATCGGCCATTTGTGGTATTGCTTTTGGAGATACAAAACTCCCAAAATCAATAGTATCAAACCCTACTTTTAACAAGGCATTAATATAAGCTGCTTTGGTTTCCGTAGCAATATAATGCGGCCATCCTTGCATTGCATCCCTTGGGCACTCAATAAGTTTTAAACTGTTTACGGCTGGCATAAGGCAAATTTAGCTGTTTACAGGGTTCAATGTGCCAGGTAAGCAAATATGCAGTGCCTGATTTAATCGTATTTTCTTCCTTTCATAACATATTATGCTTAATTTCGGCCTTTCTGTAAAAATAAAAAAGTATGAAAAAAAATATTACACCATTGCTGGTGATTATGCTGTCCTTTTTTACATCTTGTAATGATGCAAAAGGCCCCGATGTAGATGCAAGCATTGCTCCGCCAAAAGATTCCACGCAACAAGACCTTTCCTCAAATATTCAGGCAAATGCACCAAATACTGTAATTACACCCAATACGGTTACACCGGCAAATAATGTTACTCCTTCAAGTACAGGCAATACAGTAATGCCAATGCCTTCTCCAAATACTGGGCAACCGCAAATTGTAATGCCACAGGTTCAAAATATTCAAAAAGCGCCTCCCACTACTACAGCACCTGGTATGAACCCAGCACATGGCCAGCCAGGACATAGGTGCGATATTGCAGTTGGCGCACCTTTAAATTCGCCAAAAGTAGCTACACAACCAGCACAAGTTGCCCCAACTTCAATAAAAGCACCAACCAATATAACTGCACCTACTACTACAGCGCCAGGTATGAACCCTCCGCATGGTCAGCCCGGCCACCGTTGCGAAATTGCTGTTGGCGCACCCTTAAATTCACAGCCTGCTACCGTTACGCAAACTGGTACTACGGCACCGGCAGCAATACCACCTGCAAAAAATAATGGGACAAAGCAAGATGTTTTGGAACCAAAAAAACTTCAGGAAGCAGCAAATGCCGAAGGTAAAAAAGAGCTAAACGAATTAAAAGAAGCTAAAGAAGAAAAGAAAAACTAAGCTGTTTTTTAAGGTACATTTTTTTTACAAAATTCCTGTATATCCCGGTAGGCCTCCACCCCTTCTTTTGCAATGCCGGGAAGATTAATAAAGCCGTGTACTACGCTTTTGTATTCCTTATAGCAAACCGTATTACCTGCAGCCAGCAATTTCTCACTATATAACAAGCCGTCATCTTTAAGCGGGTCGTATTGTGCCGTTAAAATAAATGCAGGCGGAAGTTGGGAAAAATCCTTATGGTAATATGGAGAAAGGCCAGGGTTTATCCAATCTACTGCATTGGGTGCATAGGTTTTACGGTACCAAATTATAGATTCCTTTGTAAGCAAATATCCTTTTGCAAATTGCTCTATTGATGCCGTTTTCAACTTACCGTCAACCCAGGGATAAATAAGTATTTGGGCAGCAATTTTTACCTGCTGGTTATTTTTAAAATAATGACAGGCGCAAGCAGAGATATTTGCGCCTGCACTGTCTCCGGCAACAATAATTTTTGATGGATCAATACCAAAATCAATGGCATTTAAAGCGATACTTTCAATTACTCTATAGGCATCCTGATGCGCTGCAGGAAATGTAAATTCCGGCGCCAGGCGGTAATCTACAGAAATTACCGTGCAATTATTCATTGCACATAACCTGCGGGCAACATCATCATGCGATAGGATATTATAAAATGAAAAACCACCTCCATGAAAAAAAATAATGGCTTTTTGAAAAGGCTCCTTTGATATTTTGTATTGACGCACCTGGATACCCTCAATCAAAAAATCATTAATATACTTTACGGCAAATTTTTTGCTAAAAAATAATTGTCCCAGGTAAGAACGGAATGCCGCTTTTTTTCTTTCCCTTGCAATATTTACTTTACCATCAAACTCCGATTGAAAAAAATTATTTACAATCCATAAAACAAACCGGAGTTTACTATTCATTGAATATGAAATTAAATAAAAGGCCCATAGGCTGGTTCAAACGGGTATTATTAAAAAGCTTATTACCGAAACCTTTGCCTAATGGCCTCGTACAAAACCATACCTGTTGCAACAGAAACATTTAAAGATTCAAAATTACCGGGCATAGGAATTTTGAGCTGCTCATCGCAAATTTTTAATAACGCCGGATATATTCCCTGCTCTTCACCACCCATTACTATGGCACATGGATCTTTAAAGTCCACTTCAAAAATATTTTTTTGCGCCGTCATTTCTGTTGCATAAACTTTAATACCGTTTAAATGCAACTCATCTACTGCTTTCATTAAACTATTTACCCGGCATACGGGCAAATGCTCCAGGGCTCCGGCAGAAGTAAAAATAGCATCTTCGTTTAAAGCGCCTACGCCTTTTTCAGGAATAATTAATGCCGTAACGCCCATGGCATAAGCGCTTCGGGCTATAGCACCAATATTGCGTATATCGGTAATGCCATCCAGCATTAAAAATAAAGGCAACAAACTGTTTTCAAAGCTAAATGATATGAGATCCTGCAGGTTACTGTATTTTATTTTTGAGAGCATGGCCACACAACCGTTGTGCTCACCGGTATTAAAACTATTGAGCTTTTCTATGGGAACCTTATTTACCGGCACACCGCATTCGGCAGCCAGTTTTTTTAATTGGTCCGTTACTGCATTATTGAATGTAGCCAAAATAAAAATCCTGTCTAACTGTATATTTTCCTTTAAGGCACGGATAACATCAGTGGCTCCGGTAATGAGCCTGTTTTTTTTGGGCCGATGGTTCCTGCTTTGCCTGAAATTTTTCACTTTTCAAAAATAACATTAAAAAAGAAGCCAACTTTAAAAAGCTGGCTTCTGTATAAAAAGGGTATACCATTTATTTTAAACCGAATACTTTTTTCACTTCTTTTATGGCATCTAGTTTTTCCCAGGTAAAAAGCTCTACTTTTTTAGTAATTTTTTTACCATCCGGGGAAACAAAAGTTTTTTCAACGGTTTCACTTTTGCGGCCCATGTGGCCGTAAGCTGCCGTTTCGCTGTACATTGGGTTACGCAGTTTAAGCCTTTGTTCTATAAAATAAGGGCGCATATCAAAGCATTTCATTTTGGTGACTTTTTCTGCAATTTGCCCGTCGGTAAGGGCTACTTTGGAAGTTCCGTAAGTATTTACATTAATACTGGTGGGTTCGGCAACACCAATAGCGTAAGAAACCTGTACCAGTACTTCGCTGCAAAGGCCTGCTGCTACAAGGTTTTTGGCAATATGCCTTGTGGCATAAGCTGCAGAACGGTCTACTTTGCTGGGATCTTTTCCGCTAAATGCACCGCCGCCATGTGCGCCTTTTCCGCCATAAGTATCTACAATAATTTTACGGCCGGTTAAGCCTGTATCGCCGTGTGGGCCACCAATTACAAACTTTCCTGTAGGGTTGATATGGTACTTTATTTTATTAGTAAAAAGATGGGCATATTTTGGGTATTTTGCTTTTACCCTTGGTATAAGAATATTAATGATATCTTTTTTAATTTTTGCCAGCATGGAATTATCATCCTTTGAAAAATCATCATGCTGTGTAGAAACTACTATTGCATCAATCCTTACTGGTTCATTTTTATCGTTATACTCAAGTGTAACCTGGCTTTTAGCATCAGGCCTTAGATATTTTATTTGTTTATTTTCACGGCGTAAAGCGGCTAATTCTTCTAAAAGTTTATGAGCAAGGTTTAAGGCCAGGGGCATATAATCACCGGTTTCATTTGTTGCATAGCCAAACATCATTCCCTGGTCTCCTGCGCCTTGTTCTTCTTTCTTTTTACGTTCCACGCCCTGGTTAATATCGCCGCTTTGCTCATGTATTGCAGATAATACGCCACAGGAGCTGGCTTCAAACATATATTCGCTTTTGGTATACCCAATTTTGCGAATTACATTTCGGGCAATTTCCTGTACATCCAAATATGCTTTACTTTTTACTTCGCCTGCCAAAACCACCTGGCCGGTTGTTACCAGCGTTTCACAAGCCACTTTACTTTGAGGGTCAAACGCAAGAAAATTATCAATTAACGCATCGCTAATCTGGTCTGCTACTTTATCGGGGTGTCCTTCGCTTACGGACTCTGAAGTAAATAAATAAGGCATATATTTTTTTTAGGCTGCAAAGATAATAACCGGGGTTTATACTTAAAAGCCCTTTGGGTTTTATTTTACTGTAAACTACATTTTTGTCCAGGTCATTACCAGTTTCATCCTGTAAACAGGGCTGATATTGTTGCCAGAACCAATTTTTATTCGTCCAAATGCAACAGGGTTGGCATATTCAATAAATGCAGAAGTGTACTGTGGATACTTTAATTTAAACGGCGCAAACAAACGCATATCGTAATTTCTTCTCTCTTTAGTTATCAGGTTTTGCATATACCTTGTAACATTAATCGTATAATACCTTGCCTGCTGCCCCATTCCATTTATTCTCGATTTAGAATATCCGCCAAAATAATTCTGGTCTATTTGTGTTGGGAAATAAAAACCTGTACTGCCCAGGTCAGGATCGTAGCCCTGCATTGGGTTGAGGTCGTAATACAAAGGCTTCCACTTAGTGTTTGCCGTATCAATAATATCTACATATACAACAGGTGGTGAAAAAATACTGTCGTAAAAAAGATTATCGGGTATTTGCTCTATTACAATTTCTGCCCGGTTTACAATTTTGTTGGTTCTATTTACGGTACTGTCTATATGAAAACCGGGGAAATGGAGGTTCACATAAGATCCCGGGCCTCCCTGCAAATATAATTCCCCCGGGTCGGGGCTGTCAGCCGGGCTTCCGGCCCTGTTCCGTATTACCGAATTTGCTGTAGCGGACATATCTGAAGTTAAACTTTCAAAAGCATGTAAAGGAAAACTGTTGTAAGTGGTATCGTATTTACCATTTTTAAATTTTCTAAAAAATATGTCGAGCCTTGTTCTGGGGTCAGTAATGTTTACATACATAATGCCATTTCCCGAAATAGATTTTAGGGCAAAACCATGATAGGTTTTTCTGAAAACTGAATCGGAATAAAACCCATTTTCTACAGCCATTTTAGCACTGTCTTCCCCAAACAACCTTGTAGCAAATTCGGCGCTTAGTTTAATGCGAATTTGGTTGGTTATAGAATCCCGGCCTTGGTTAAACTTTACTTTATCGTTTAATTCAGCAGGCTTAATGGATACTATGCCCGACACGGCATTTCCCAAAACCGGTTCGTAACTAAGGTTGTGCTGCTTGTTTGCTGAATCGCTAAAAACCTGGTCGTTTATTTCAAATACCTGTAACTGCTGTACAATATTGGTATCTCCCCACAACCCGTCATAGCTCATGCAAAGCACTACCGAATCTACACCCACACCAGTATAATTTTTTACAGTATCGCCGGAGGAACCAAAATAATATGGAAAAAATGCAGGTTTTAACTGCATAAATAAATTAGCTGTAGTGTTGCCAAAAAGTGGATCGTTATTAATGGTACCCAAAACATGGGCATTGGATAAAGAAACAACACTGGTATCATTAAAAAAATGCTGGCTGGTTTCAATGGTAAAAGTATCTCTGAAAGTATGGATATTATCCACTTCGGGAATAAGGTCGGTGCCCAATGTAGTGGCATCTATTTTGGTACAGCCCCAGCCAATAATTAATACAGAAAATATCGTTACAAAAGCAGCAGGTAAAACTCTTTTACGCACAAATGATTTTTTAATAAATAAGGTTGTAATCTGGTTATTTAGCAAGGTCGGTATATAATTGTAAATAGTCTGTTAAATCAGACCCTTCATCATATTTCAGCACTTTCTTACCTTTCACTTTTGAGAATTCTTCGGTAAGTTTTTTATCAATTTTTGCTGCGCCAAAACTAATAGCATCTGAATAGGTTGCCCCTACCCTGAAAAGGGAACTGTTTGTAGTATCTTTATAAATATCCTGTTCTTTTTTGGTAACGCCATCGCTAATGGCAGATAACTTTACAAAAGCGCTGCCTAATTTTTCTTTAAAAGTATTTTCGCCAATGGTATAAATTATTTTACTACGGCTAAATACAGGCTCTTTTTTATACGCAGCTTTAATATACATGGGTATGAGCCCTGTCATCCAGCCACTACAATGGATAATATCCGGCGGCCAGCCAAATTTTTTCACTGTTTCAAGGGCGCCTTTGCAAAACAATACGGTTCTTAACCCGTTATCATCAAACCATTTATTGTTTTCATCCGCAAAAATAGATTTGCGTTTAAAATAATCTTCATTATCCAAAAAATATACTTGCAAACGGGCATTGGGCAATGATGCAACTTTTATCATTAAAGGATAATCATCGTTATCAATAGTTACATTAATACCCGAAAGCCTTACCACTTCATGAAGCCTGTGGCGCCTTTCATTGATAACGCCAAACTTTGGCATGATGCACCTCACCTCCATATTATTGTCGTTGGACAACACAGCAAGTTTATTAACAATTTCAGCAAACTCTGTAAGTTCCAGGTACGGAGACATTTCGTTTGCAATAAATAAAATTCTTTTTTTTGTTGACATTTTACTTTATTGTGGTGCTTAATTCGGCAGATTTAACCGAAATTGGGTGCAAAATTACGATTTTTTATTGAATATTGGCGGAGTAATAGAGCAATTTGAATTTTTACTAATATGATACTCATTAAAACCGAAAAGGCGATACAGCCCATTTTAAAAAATTGGAAGAAAAAGCAAAAATCAACAGGGTTCGTACCTACAATGGGCGCTTTACATGATGGCCATATTTCTTTAATAAATGCATGCTTGAATGAAAATGATTTTTGCATTAGCAGCCTTTTTATTAATCCAACCCAATTTAATAATCAATCAGATTTTGAAAAATACCCCATAACGCTTGAAAAAGATATAGCTATGCTTGAAGCTGCAGGTTGCAACTTGCTTCTATTACCTTCGGTAACCGAAATTTATCCCAATGCTTACATTGCGCCGCATTATAACCTTGGATACCTGGAAACCATACTTGAAGGAAAATACAGGCCGGGTCATTTTCAGGGTGTATGCCAGGTTGTTGACCGGTTGCTTGATATTACAAAACCCGGCAGCCTTTATCTTGGCCAAAAAGATTACCAGCAATGCATGGTTTTAAAAAAGTTGATTGAACAAAAAAACTATCCTACAGTGCTTAAAATAAGCCCTACAATTAGAGATAATAACGGCCTTGCACTAAGCAGCCGCAATATGCGCCTTACTGAACCAGAAAAAAAATTGGCCTTACAATTGAGTAAAAAATTATTTTTCATTAAAAAAAATATTAAACCGGGAAATTTGTTATTACTACAACAACAAATGGCCCAGCGGCTGAACGAAGAAGGATTTAAAGTAGATTATGTAGTAATTGCATCTGCCGCTACTTTGGAAACGGTAACCCACTGGAACGGAGAAGAAAAACTGGTAGCCCTTGTTGCCGCATATTTAAATGAAGTAAGATTAATAGATAATATGCTCATACCATAATATTGTTCTTCATGAACAGGAAAACCTATAAATATTTAAAATACATTTTTTTTATTGGCCTCGGGGTGTTTTTGGTTTGGTGGCAATTGGGGGCTATGCCACAAAAAGAAAGCGAGGAGTTTTTTGGAGCACTAAAAGAAACCAATTTATGGGTGATTCCATTGATTGCCCTAATGATAATTTTATCGCATTTGAGCCGTGCCATGCGCTGGATGTTACTGATGGAGCCGCTGGGCTATGCACCCAAACTTTCCAATAGCTTTGCCGTTACAATTTTGGGATATTTTGCCAATTCCTTTGTTCCCAGGCTTGGTGAAATTGTGAAATGCACATTTTTGGCAAAAAAAGAAAATTTAAAAGTAGATAAACTATTAGGCACCGTTATTATAGAAAGGGCATTTGATTTTTTTTGCTTTATGCTGTTTATTGCCTTTACGGTATTAATTCAAATGAGCCTTGTGGGTGATTATTTTTCCGGCGAATTACAACATTTTACAAGCAACCAGGGTTTTCCATTATGGTTAAAACTATTTCTGCTTGTTGCAGCAGGCATTGCAGTAACATTTTTTTTAAAATGGTTATTCAAAAAATATCCCGGAAATAAATGGGTTCAATTGGCCAGACAATTTACCCATGGGCTTTTAACAGGAATTTTGAGCATAAGGAAACTGAAAAAAAAATGGCAGTTCCTTGCACACACTGTTTTTATTTGGAGCATGTATTTATTGCAAATTTATTTTGCTTTTGCAGCATTTGATGGCACGGTGCATTTAGGGTTAAAAGCAGCATGCGCTGTACTTACTCTGGCAACTTTTGCCATGATAATCACACCAGGCGGAATAGGTTCGTTCCCTTTTTTTGTGATGGAAACTTTAAGTATTTATGGCATATCCATGGGCATTGGCAAGGCTTTTGGATGGCTCATGTGGGGATTAAACACCACAATAATTTTAATAGCAGGCGGTTTATGTTTATTATATTTACTTTACTCAACAAATAAGCGTAATGAAATCAATACAGGCAATTCCAGCGAAAATATTTTCACCGGCTGATTTATTAAAGCAACTCAAAAGATGGCGCTTACTCAATAAAAAAATTGTTTTTACCAATGGAGTTTTCGACATGTTGCACCAAGGCCATATTGCAAGCTTTACCGAAGCGGCACAGCAGGCCGATATTTTAATAGTAGGCATAAACTCCGATGCATCTGTAAAAAGGTTAAAAGGCCCGGGCAGGCCGGTACAAAATGAAAATGCCAGGGCATTAATTTTGGCAAGCCTTGTAATAACGGATGCTATCGTAATTTTTGAAGAAGATACACCGTTACACCTTATTAGGTCCATACTCCCGGATGTATTGGTAAAAGGCGGCGATTATACTGTTGACCAAATTGCCGGCGCCAAAGAAGTAATAGCACATGGCGGTAAAATACATATTGCTAAGATTGTAGCTGGTTTTTCTACAACCGAAACCATAAATAAAATATGCGGTGGCGCATAAGTGAATACAAAAATGAATACAAATTATCCTTTACTGATGAGGGTTGCTATACAATAATATCCGCTATTTGAAAAAAAACAATTTTATCCCCAGGGACATTAGCTGGCTGGCATTTAACAACCGGGTTTTGCAGGAAGCTGCGGATAAAACTGTGCCCTTAAGAGAACGCATTAAATTTTTAGGAATTGTTTCCAACAACCTTGATGAATTTTTTAGGGTAAGAGTGGCAGCATTAAAGAAAATGCAGGAGCTTGGCCAAAAAGGCAAATTGAACCCTAACGAAAACCCGGGAAAAATATTGGAAACCATACATGAAGTCCTCCTACGGCAACAAAACAGTTTTGAAAAAATTTGGGAAGCAACAAAAAGAGAACTGAAGCAGGAGAAAATTTACCTGGTAAATGACGAACAGCTTCACCGCCGCCAAAAAGGGTTTGTTCGCAATTATTTTCTTGAGGAAGTAAGAAATTTTATTGTACCGTTAATGATAGAAAACATGAGGGCCATGCCCGTGCTCAATGACAAATCCCTTTACCTGGCCTGTACCCTTGCCAAAGCCGACAATAGCCTTCCCATTCGCTTTGCGCTGGTATCTATTCCCGTAAACCGATTACCTAGATTTGTGATATTACCGGCTTTTAATGATAAAAAATATATTATCCTCCTTGAAGACATTATAAAGTTTTGCCTGCCCGAAGTATTTTCGTTTTTTGGCTACAATAAATTTACAGCCCATGTAATTAAAGTTACCAGGGATGCAGAAATTGATATTGATAATGATGTTTCCACCACTTTTATCCAAAAAATTGAAAAGGGTTTAAAGAGCAGGAAGAAAGGCCGTACGGTAAGGTTTATTTACGATAAAAACATAAATATATTTTTACTCACTTATCTCGTAAAGAGGCTTGGCCTCTCCAAAAAAGAAAACATGATAGCCGGGGGCCGCATCCATAATTTTAAAGATTTTATGGACTTTCCACAGGAGGTTTTTGATAAAAAAAATATCCGGAAAAAGCCTTTTACCCACCCGGTTCTCAAAAATGCACAAAGTGTAACTGCCAAAATTTTGGAGCAAGATGTGATGCTGCATTTTCCCTATCATTCATTTGAAAGTGTTATAGATTTGCTCCGTGAAGCCGCTATCGACCCCTGTGTAACCAATATCAGTATTTCATTTTACCGGCTGGCGCCAAAATCAAAAATTATTAATGCGCTCATTAATGCAGTAAAAAACGGTAAGCAGGTTACCGTAATGCTCGAGTTAAGGGCAAGGTTTGAAGAAGCGGATAACCTTGCCTGGAAAAATGAATTGGAAGAAGCAGGCGTTACTGTTTTAATTGGCCATCCCCATAGAAAAGTACATGCAAAAATTTGTTCTATCCGCAGAAAAGATGGCAACTCCATTAAGCATTATGGCTTTATAAATACAGGGAATCTCAATGAAAAAACCGCATTGGTTTACGGTGACCATTGCCTGCTTACAGCCAATCCATTACTACTTGCCGATATAAACAGGATTTTTCAATACCTCGAAAACCCAAAATCCAACAATCATTTACTCAAAGCATGCAAAAAAGTAAGCGTATCACCCTATTTAATGAGGAGCTTTTGGGTAAAGCATATTGAAAAAGAAATTAAAAATGCCCGTAAAAATAAACCAGCTGCCATCACGGTAAAACTCAATTCATTGAGCGATGTAACCTTAATCAATAAATTAGCCGAAGCTGCCCGGGCAGGCGTGGAAGTAAACCTCATCATAAGGGGTATATGCAGCATGTTTACAGAAAACATTAAATTTAAAAAACCTATTAAGGCCATTAGTATTATTGATGAATACCTTGAACATGCAAGGGTAATTATTTTTAAAAATGGCGGGCAACAAAAAGTATTTATTTCATCGGCAGACTGGATGTCAAGGAACCTCGATTACCGGCTGGAAGTATGCTGCTCCATAACTAATACCGAAATAAAAAATGAAATTTTAGACATCATCAATATACAGCTTTCAGATAATTGCAAGGCAAGGGTTTTAAATAACGCCTTACAAAATAAATATGTAACCAATTCATTAAAGCCGGTACGCTCACAGTTGAAAACCTATGAATATCTTTTTTCAAAATTACACAATAAAACAGGCCATGTGATGCCGCAGTAAATTTTTTTGCCGAAATTTACCATTCAACAAAAATTTATCCATTTGGTATTAGCCGCAATTGACATAGGCAGTAATGCAGCAAGATTGCTTATAAGTGAAGTTATTCAAAACAAAAATGGCGGGGCTTCTTTCAATAAGCTCAACCTTGTAAGAGTTCCTTTGCGCCTGGGTTTTGATGTGTTTGAAAACAACAGCATCAGCCAGGAAAAAATAAATATGTTTGCCGAATGCATGAAAGCATACCGGCACTTAATGAATGCTTATAAAGTAGAAGCGCATTTTGCATGTGCTACCAGTGCAATGAGAGATGCGCAAAATGCCGGGGAAATCATCAAGTTTATTGAAAAAGAATGCGGCATCGGCATAAAAGTAATTACCGGAGATTTTGAGGCCAACCTTGTTTACGAAAATCACTTTGCCGAAAACCTGGACATTGACAAAAGCTACCTGTATATTGATGTTGGCGGCGGCAGCACCGAGTTATCTTATTTCAGCAGCAATGTGCTGCAGTACAAACAATCTTTTAATATTGGCACCATAAGGCTTTTAAAAAATAAAGTAGGCGATGATGAATGGGATATTTTTAAAACTTGCATTAAGCAAATTACTAAAGACCAAAAAGAGGTTGTGGCCATTGGTAGTGGTGGCAACATCAATAAAGTGTTTTCGCTGAGTAAACGCAAAGAAGGGAGGCCATTATCCATTGAATTGCTTCTGGATTATTATAAAGACCTCTCTGCATTATCCGTTACTGAAAGGATAGAAAAATTTAACCTTAGGGAAGACAGGGCCGATGTAATAGTACCAGCTTTGCAAATTTATACACAGGCCATGCGCTGGGCCAATGCAAAAGAAATTTATGTGCCCAAAATTGGCCTTGCAGACGGCTTAATAAAGCATTTGTGGAACGAAGTAAAAAATAAAAATTTATAAGCCGGGGCTTAAGCAACTAAGATATTATTATTAAATTAATGATATATTTATACCGGAATTGGTTGGGGAAAATGTATTTGTTTAACCGTTCTCTGTTATTTAAAAACTCATTACATGTCTGTAAATAAAGAAGTAAAAAGAATAACTACCAACACCTTGCAAAAGATGAAAGCTGCTGGAGAAAAAATTTCTATGATAACGGCTTATGATTTTTCATTTGCCAAAATATTTGATGCAGCAGGTATAGATATTATTCTTGTGGGTGATAGCGCAAGCAATGTAATGGCCGGCCACGAAACTACGCTGCCAATTACATTAGACCAAATGATTTACCATGCATCGTCGGTAGTAAGAGGTGTAGAACGCTGCCTGGTTGTTGTTGACCTGCCCTTTGGCTCTTACCAGGGAAACAGTAAAGAAGCGTTGAGCAGCGCTATTCGCATCATGAAAGAAACCGGCGGCCACAGCATTAAAATGGAAGGCGGCTCGGAAGTTGCAGACTCCATAAAACGCATTGTAGATACCGGAATTCCCGTAATGGGCCACCTTGGGCTCACACCACAAAGTATTTACAAATTTGGCACTTATGCAGTAAGGGCAAAAGAAGAAACCGAAGCCGATAAATTAAAAACAGATGCTTTGCTCCTGCAGCAATCGGGTTGCTTTGGTATAGTGCTGGAAAAAATACCGGCAACATTAGCTGCCGAAGTGAGCAGCAGCCTGCAAATACCAACAATTGGTATTGGCGCCGGTGGCAATTGCGATGGCCAGGTGCTGGTGATGCATGACATGCTGGGTATCAATACCGAATTTAAACCCCGTTTTTTGCGACAGTATTTAAATTTGAATGACCAAATTTCCGGGGCTGTGCAGCATTATATTAAAGATGTAAAATGTGGCGATTTCCCCAATACCAATGAGCAGTATTGATTGGCTTGAAACTCTCCTCTTCTATCTTAATAAAAGAAAAATTATTCCACTATCAAATCTAATGTGATAGTGCCCTGATGCGGATGGTTAACGATGAGTTTGTATGCGCCAAATGCCGTATTTGCCGGTAATTTAATTTTATGTACTTCATTATTACTTGTTATAGTAAAAATCTTTCCGGCAATAACTTCTTGCCCATTTGATGCCAGTAATTTTAAAGAATAGTTCCCTTTTGGCTGGTTTTTAAAATATACTTTAAGCAATTTTCCGGTTACCGGGTTTGGTATTACCGCAATAGAAGATTTCTGTTTTACTTCTGCCAGTTTTACAATATTGCTTAAAATGGTTCTTCCGGATGTTTCTATTGCTTTAATCCTGTAATAAAGCGTTTGTGCCGGAGCATTATTATCTGCACGCTGAAAACGCAAATAATTTACCTGGCTGTTTTGAATATTATTTATCATTCCCTTTTCGGTAAAATTTTCTCCGTCGAGGCTCCTTAAAACTTCATACCGTACTATATTTTGCTGGTTGGCCACATCCCAATGAACCAATACAGTTTTTTCATTTGTTCGCACCGCATCTACATTAATAAAAGTAACGGGCAAGGCAATTTGCTGTTTAAATACAATCATAAACCTGTTTACTGCTGCACTTTCATTATTGGTTATACTAAAATCATATAAATCTTCGCCCTGTGTACTTAACAGCGTGGAAGTGTTGAGGAAATTATCTATTAAATAAGCCGAAAGACCATAAAGTTGTAAGTCTTCTGTAATAAATTTTATCCTGTACTTGGCCACTTTCATATTTCTAATATTAAGAAAAATAGTGTCTTCGGAATTAACTAATGCATGACGTTCCAGCATGAGTTCAATATTGCCTTTTGCAATTGAAATATTTTCACCTGTGTTTCTCAATTTATTGGCATCTTCAGCATCTACATTATTACTGTATAATTCACCAAAATGCAACATAGAACCATCAAGGGTAAAATAGCTGCTGTCGGTATGTTTTTTCTCCAGCAACATCATAAAGCGCTGCATGTTGTTTCCACCCATACGGAAAACAGCATTGCTTCCGGCTGCTTTACCATTTTCGGTAAATAAAAGGGTACTATTACCATTATTCTCAGCCTTTACAAAAAATGCAGAACCCGATTCTAAATTGTTACATACAGAATTTGCTGCTCCATAGCTTCCGGTACCCGGGAAAATTTCGTAATCCCCCGTTCCACTATTAAAAGTTAATAGCTGAAAAGCGCCAAGGCCGTACTGACCGCCATTTACAGGGTTACTTAAGAAAGGATCCCAAACATAAAACATGGGTGAAACATTGGTTCTGGTAATGGAACGCAGTTCAATTGCAGATGCATAAGGATTGGCAGCGCAAATAAACTGGCCAGCCAGCATTCCCGTAAAGTTTAATGTTTTATTGCCGGTTATTAATTTTCCTTTTGTACGTAATGTAGTGTTACTTACAAGCGCATTAGAGGAAAGGCTAAGGCGGTCTCCTCTCACAAATACCATATATCCGCTATCATTGGCTACAGGTATAGTAGTACTGTCTATTCCACGATATGATTGGGTAATTGTGTTCCAAACCTTTACACTTGGCCCGCCAGGTGAAAACGCATCAAAATAAGGCGACAAAGGCGACAGATGCCCATTAATTTGAATACCATAACCCGGTACAGGATTTTGAGCCTGGCTGGTTGCGCCTTCCTGCCAGGAATGGTTTACAGAAAGCTCCGGCGTTACCGGGGCTGCCAGCAACCTCCATTTACGGCCTTGCTTAATATAACGTTCTACAAAAAACCTTCCGGTACCGCTATAATCAAAACCAGAAGTTGCACTTGCTAATTTTGAAACTCTTGCCGTTAAAGTATCAGTAGATGAAATAGTAAAATTAAAATTACCTAAATCCATGTGGCCCGATGTGGGTTTTAATTCAGTATTTACATAGGTATTTTTATCGAGTAAAACCTTTCCTGTTCCCGTAGTGGCAATTTCTAAAATATCCATAAAAGGTATTGTAGAAGCAGGGCCTGGGTAGGTTTGCGTCATTCCAATACTGCAAAGGGTTAGATTTCCCCTATTGTTTAATGTACCTGAATTTTGTAAACTTCCATAAACCCTTAACCTTGCTAAAGTATCAATGGTAATAAAAGCATTGCTTTCAATAATTATATTTCTTGCTACCGGAAGGCTGTCATAAATATAAGGATAGTAAGTAACCCCATTAGGAATTACAATATCAGAAATAGATGTAGGTAGGGCCGGACACCAGTTTATTGGGTCATTCCAATCAATATTAAAACCCAGCCAGGAATTAAAAGGCTTGGGTTGTACCACTACAGTATCTTTAATGGTACAACCTGTTGGACCCGTTCCTGTAGCTATGTAAGAGGTATTAACTAATGGAAGAGTATAAACCGAAGTGGAATTTGTTCCGGTATAATTAATAGTACCGGCTGCATCATTAAACAATCCTGTTGTTGGCGACCATACTGTTGGTGCTTGTGTGGCATTGTAACCAGTAATTTTTAAATCGTCTATAAGCCAGCCATAGTAGGCATTTGAAACATCGCAGGTAATAATAAACCTAAGGCGAAACTGGTTGGTTAAAGCATTAAATGGAATGTCTATTAATTCATTTTTCCATAAAGGAACAATTGGGCCAATGCCAGGTGTTGAAACTACAGATGTAAATTGATTCTTCCAATCGGAATAACTTTTTGTTGAAAATACCACGCCATTTGCAGGGAAGCCATTTACAAAATTCATCAGTTTACCTTCTCCTTTATATCCGGTTGCAGGTAAGGTTTGCCACGTAGTTCCGCCATCGGAAGAATATTGAATAAATCCTGCATCAAAAGCTGCATTGCTATCTTCAAGAGCACAAATATGCGAAAAACTTAATTGTGCAGAGCCGTATGCGCTTAAATTCAGGTTAGAGCTAAGCTGGTAACTATTCGTTGTTGAAGTTAATTGAGTGGGCGAATTACCGAGGTAACCAACTCTTACCGATCTTGTAGAACCCGGAATTGCATAATTACTTGAAGTTGCAGAAACAGAACCACCCGAAATAGCAAATAACGGTGATGGAAAAGTTTCAAAATTTTCACTCAATAAAACCTGCTTGGCACCAGTAACGTATTTACCACCGATAATTTTTAATTCCCTAGGAGTACCGCAAACATAAATGCTGTCTGGCGGATCAATAGAAAATGTATCGGGCCTAGGGTTAATTAAAGCCTGTACAGCGGCGGCATTGGAACGGCAACCAATTATTCTACCGCCAAAAGTAAATTGTGGCCGCTTAAATAATAAACCCGAGGTAAGTGTATCTGCACATACCACAGCTGTTAATACGCTATCTGTAAACCTATATGCTCCCGATGCATAATCGGTAGGGTCTGCAACGGCATAATTTCCTATGCCACCTGCATTATTATTGCTCCAGCAAATTTTTAAAATAAAATTACTGTTGCCATTCCAGTTATAAGGTACGGAAAAAGTAAATGTATTGAGGCCCTGTGCAGGTGTATAATTAACCGGGTTATAAATTGTAGTAAAGATTCCCTTGTAAAGGCCACTATCCATATTGCTTAATGCAGTAGATGCAATAGCAATTGTAAAACCGTTATAAACCTGTGTATCTAAAATAGGTATTTTAATAGCAACATTACTAATTGATCCTGCTCTTAACCCGGCTGTCCTTAATTCAGAAGCCCTAATTAAATATTGTAGTTGCACACCACCCCTTGCATGGTGAAAAACACCTTCGTAAGAAGTAGCTATTAACGAACCATTACCCAGTTCAACTTTACCTGTAACTAAATTTTCTGTAGTAGCATAAAAATTTGTAGTTACTGGAATTGCAGGAGTGGTAAAGCTTCCGCCCATACCCAGCACATTGCCATTTACTGCAGCATCGTACCATGTAACAGGCAATGCACCGCCATTTGCCGTTAACACTACTGTACCGGGGCCACAACGGGAATTGCCAGTAGTAGTAGGTGATGCAGCAGTAAGAACACTTACAGGTACAGATGCCGTACCAGTACATCCTGTACTAACATCCGTAATTAAAACAGCATAGTTGGTAGAAGCAGAAAGACCACTTACAACCGGGTTGGCAATAACCGGGCTGTTTAAATTGAAAGAAGGGCTCCAGGCATAAGTAACCGTTGATGGAACAAAAGACCATGCCACAGGAGTAAACTCATTCCATGTACCAATATTTCTGTTGGGAACAGCATTGGCAACAGATCCATTACTATTTTCAATACCCATAGTTTTCAAAACTCCCAATCCATTATCATTAATTGATTTTATATGTATTTCAATATGCCTGTCAAATTCAAATAATTTTATTTGGCCGGTTACATTTTGCGAACCATCTCCGCCCAAAAACCTGAGGTTATTAAATTCAATTACCATTCTGCGGTTTGGAGAAGTACCCAACTCAAAATATCGTACCCTGCTTACAGAATTAGTAAATGGATCTACAACAAGATTTGCCCAGGCAAGCGCAATAATATTATTAGCAGCAGATGCATCCGGTATTAATTGTGGCGTATTAGATGAAAAGGGTGTAGCACCAAACTGAATATAACCATTGCTGCTAATGTAAAACTGGCTATAAGATTGCCCATAAAAAGTAAATGCAAAAGGAATAGTTATGGGGCCGCTTAAGGCATCGTCTGTTTGTGTGCTCCATACATTTACAGCAGGTGGTGATGCAACCGGCGAATTCAATGCATAAGTTGTTTGCATTACATCATATACCGCATTGGTAAAAGCATTTAACTGTACATTGGCAGCGTTACAGGAACTTGCCGGAGTTCCATAAGCCCTTGCATAAACAATATCTTTTATAGTAACTGTAGTAGTATCCTGTGCTTCGCAACCGCCTGTGGCAACAGCATACACCACGCTATAAACACCTTCCAAACTTGTTGCTGGCGTTACACGGCCTGTAGTGAAGTTAATGTTTAACCCAGGGGGAAATGAAGAAAATGTTCCTCCGCCGGGGCTCATTATTACAGGATTTTTGGGTACATCGCTTTTGCAATAAATTGAGGTGCCAGGGTAGCCGATACTTGGAGGAATCAATGCAGGAACAGTAATAGTTTTTGTTCTTATAATACCTAAGCCGCAGGCATTGCCTGGCCTTACCGTTAATATCCCTCCTGTTGCATTAACTGCAAATGTTAAGGTATTTGAATAGGTAGTTGTTACTGCACTATAAGTAACATTTGTACCGCTATAGCTCCATTGATAAAAAGAAGCCCCCGGGATACTATCAATAGAATATACCTGTGACGTTCCCCGGCAAGCCGGCGATGGACCATTGATAACACTAGGAGATGCCAGTGTAATACATTTTGGTTTCCAAATAAATTGCAAACCAACCTGTGGTATTAAATTTCGCTTATAATGTACCCCGTCATGATTACCCGTAGCCGGCACTGTAATATCCCAATTATCGGGTGGCACAGTTGATGCAGTAGATTTTCGGGCATTAAAATCGGTATTATTTGCTCCTCTTAAGCCTACTTGTGCAAACACATTATTTAAGGTAGAAGAAGTATACATCCTTCCATACGAAACAATAAGACTTTGTTGTGAAATATCCCCGTTACTTTCTGTTAATATCATTTGAAAATTAATATCTTCTTCCGAATCGGGGAATGTAGCATACTTATATTTTTTGGCGCTTACCCATTGTATTACAAATTCCCGGTTGGGTGCAGAACCTCTTACACCACTATATAACCCTGTACAAGGTATAATGCTGGCATTAGCAATAGTTGCCGTTGCTGCCGTACTCATTTCAAATGTATTGGTTGCAACACTTATGGATCGTATTACCGTACCATTTGGAATGCCGTTACCTACAAGCCTTGTACCTATTTTTAAACTATCCCATTCGGTTCCTGTAATTCCGGTTACATACCTGCTTGCATTGGTTAAATTGCCTATTACCGGAGCATATTTTTGAAATTTAATATCAATATCAAAACCTGCAAAGCCATTGTTATTACCACTGCCATATAAATATGCGCCCGATGAGTTTACTGCCGAAACCCAGGAACCGCCTACACCCACACCCGTCATAAATGCCGGTGCAAAAGTTATCCATCCATCGGTATCCAGGCCTACTATTGTACCTGTAGGATAAGTAGTACCATTATAAAAAAAAGGAAAAGGCAGGGTTAATACCATGGTATTTTTATCATCCCACCCGGTATCAAAAATTGCAGCAGGAGTTGTGCCGGGTACTGCAATAAGAGGATTATAAGAAAGTAAGGTATCAATAAATTGATAGGAAGTTGCCACCTGCGAAAAACCCATACGCAATGAAGCACAAAATATTATAGTAATGAATAAACGTATCCTCATTAATCAGTTTAAAAAGCTGAATTTTTCATTTTGAAAAATAATAAAACTAAGGTCGGGATATACGTTTATCACAGGTAGTAAACCTCAATAATACGAAAAAAAAATGATATTTAAAAGTAGATTTTTTTTTGTACAAATCAATTTGTTACATATTAATTAAATGCAATAATTATGATTTAAATCATTATATTAACAAGCCCTGCAAATTACTGTTGTTATAATCGTCTATACAAAACAATACATTTTCAAAATGTTCAAATTCTTCTTTGCAGTGATAGGTGGTAATTGCAACAGATTTCATACCTGCATTATTTGCTGCTTCTACCCCCTTTGGTGAGTCTTCAAAAACGATACAATTTTCATTTTTTATTTTCAACAATTCTGCACATTTCAAAAACACATCTGGGTTGGGCTTACTTACGGCTACATCATTTGCAGTAACAATGGCCTTAAAATATTTACGAAGTTTTAGGTTATCCAAAACAAAATTTACATTAAAAGGTATTGCCGCAGTGCCAATAGCCATTGGGAATTTTTTGATAAAAGCCTGATCAAAAAAATTGCCGAGCCCTTTGATTAATTTAAGGTGCGGAAAATAATTGGCCTGGTATATTTGTTCTTTTTCCATGGACAAAGCCTGCATTTCTGCAAGGGTAAATTTATTTTTTCCAAAAACCCTTATGAGTAACTCTTCATTTTTACCATACATCTGCTCCCTTGTTTGTGCACGGGAAATTCTTGCCCCAAGTTTTTCGGTAAGTATTTTATGCCAGGCTTCCTCATGGTAAATCATATCGTTAATCATGGTGCCGTTCATATCAAAAATAAAAGCCTTTTCTTCCATAATTTTTTGTTTAAGGTTACAAATATCGGCAAATAGCGGCAAGTGATTGATCAACTTTTTTTACCATTGAGCTCCATAAAAAAAGCAACCGTTTAAAACCGGTTGCTTTTACATAAACTAAAGATTTTATTTAAAGGTTTACCCTTTTGCCTTTGGGGAATTTAACACTGTACCCAATTCTTTTCTTTTCACTTTGGCCTGAAGCAATGGATAATTTCCAGGTAACCACAGCAGTTTCTTTGTTGATATCTCCCCCACTGCTTTCAGTTTGCTGCACTTCAATATCTTTATTGGTACTAATGGGAAACTGATCTTTCAATATGAGTTGTATGGTTTCTTTTTTGTTGTTCTTCACCGAAATTTCATACAACATTGTTTGTACTTTATTGGTGCCAATAAATTTAACACTGCTAAAGTCAACCAGTTTTTCTTTTTTTATAACCACACGTTTATCTACTCCCAGTGTGAGGTTTAGCGTATCGCTTGTGCTCGAGGGGTCAATAAAAGATTTGCCAATATAGGTTCCTTCAAAAATAATATTTGCTTCGCCTGGCAGCAGGTTTAAAGTTTGCCAGTTGGCAACCTCTGCCAATAGAAATGCATCTCTTGAGAGCTTTGGCACAGCATAATATTTATAAGATGCCGGTACTTCCATTTCTTTAAGGCTGGCAATTTGTTCTTTACCATTTGTAGGCACATCAAAGGGTATATCAATATCGTAGCTTAAATCCAGTTCCGATTCTGAAACAGTGATAAAATCTTCAAGCCCTTCTTTTAATGTAACTACCACTGCACCATTTGTAGCCACAGAACCGTAAATGGCAGTAGCATTTTCTCTCTTTAACACTTCTGTACTTTTTATAGCCTGTGGTGAAATTTTTGAAAAATCTTCTTTGCTTACAAAGCTCCCGTTTACAATATACAGCGGTTCGCTCGAACCAGAAACTGATGAAACGCCCCTAACTTTTACTGCACTGGTTACCACCACTTCGCTCAGGCTTTTTGTATCATCTGCATAAAAACTTTGAATGGAATTTTGCTTTTTTAAATTCATGTTCATGGTATGAATAGGATCTATAAAACCCAGGAACCAGGTATTTAAAACAGGCGCATTACCAAAAGCAGAAGGAGCAGCTGTGGATATAGACATTTTTACTTTTTCCCAGTCAATACCGGTGGTTTGAGAAATTTTAGCTTTATAAATAAATTTTAGCGGGCTTTTAATATTCTCGGCCTTAATATCGTAATAAGGAACCCAATAAGCATTTTGTGTAACGTAAGATATTTTAAAACCAAAATTGCCCGGCATAGCTGCAAATAGCTGTAAAATAAGCCTGCCACCCGATTTAGTATTTTTCTTTTGCTCTTCCTGTATTTGCGAATTTATCTTATTAAGATTAAGTTGTAGTTTTATTTTCTTCTCATTATACAGCAATAGTTTATTTTGTAATTCTACAGATTTGACTTCATAAAATTTTACCAGCCTATCAAGTTCTGCCACCGAAAGATTGACATTGGCACCTTTTATTTCTTTATTGTTGCTTAAAATGCCCAATAAATCGTTTGTGGTTAAAATGAACACATTATTGCGGGCAATTTCTTTTGAAATAGATTCTGCAGAATCTTTTAATTTTTTTACTACCGGGCTCATTGCTTCTTCCCCCAAATAATTATTGCTGAATTCCACGCCCAAAATAGTTACTGCCGAAGGGCAGTTTACCTGTATGCTATTTACGTTTAAATAACTGCTCAAGCCTTCTATAAGCAACTCATTACTGCCGGTTTTTAAGCTGGCATTTGCCGAATGGTTCAATTCGGCTCCACTGCGAAATACTGTTACATTATTTAACACCGCATTGCTGGTAACTGGCCCTTCCAGTGGCCCGGCAAATGATAAATCCACAAGTACAATAAAAGTAAAAAGCAGAAATAATTTTTTCATAATATAATTTTAACAATTAAAAAAAGGAAGCAAGTCTCCCTGGTTTCGTATTCATTGTTGAATGGATGATATAATTACAGCTATTACATAAATTCAGGAATTTTTATTTAAGCATTCAGGCAATAAGGAACAGGCTATCCGAAAATGCAATAAATCCCGTATTACTAATTTCATTGTAATAGTTAAGCCTAAAAAAACTGTTGAGAAAAGGAAAAGCCTAAATTTGCTGCATGTTAGAAATAAGCCAGCGTGGGCATGAAATGCCTGCATCACCCATTCGCAAGCTTGTGCCTTTTGCAGAAGCGGCAAAGAAAAAAGGTATCCATGTTTATCATTTAAACATTGGCCAGCCCGATATTGAAACCCCAAAAGCTTGCCTGGATGCTGTAAAAAACAGCCAATTTACCGTTTTGGAATACAGCCATAGCGCCGGCAACGAAAGCTACCGTAAAAAACTGGTTTCTTATTATGCAAAAAATAATATTGAGGTAACGCATAACGATATTATTATTACCACTGGCGGTAGTGAAGCCATACTTTTTGGATGTATGGCCTGCCTGGATGCCGGTGACGAAATAATTATTCCCGAGCCTTTTTATGCCAATTATAACGGCTTTGCCATACAGGCCGATGTAAAAGTAGTACCTATAAAAAGCAGTATTGAAAATGGGTTTGCCTTGCCGCCCATTGAGGAATTTGAAAAGGCCATTACGCCAAAAACCAAGGCCATTGTAGTATGCAATCCCAATAACCCTACCGGTTATTTGTACAGCGCTGCCGAAATGGAAACGCTCAAAGAAATTGTAATTAAATACGACCTGTATTTATTTGCCGACGAGGCTTACCGGGAATTTTGTTACGAAGGCACACATACCAGCGCCATGCATTTAAAAGGTGCAGAGCAGCATGTAATTTTAATGGATACCATAAGTAAAAGATACAGCGCCTGCGGCGGAAGAATAGGGGCATTAATTACAAAAAACAAAGAAGTTTTAAATGCGGCCATGAAATTTGCACAGGCAAGGTTGAGCCCTCCTTCATTTGCTCAAATTTTGGGCGAAGCAGCAGTTGACCTGCCCGATAATTATTTTGAAAGTACCAAAGCAGAATACTTACGCAGGAGAGAGGTAATTGTAAGCAGGTTAAGTGCTATGGATGCTGTGTTTTGCCCCAGGCCCGGCGGTGCTTTTTATGCTATGGCAAGGCTGCCCATAGATGATTGCGATTTATTTTGCCAATGGCTTTTGGAAAGTTTTAGCCACAACGGCGCTACAGTAATGCTGGCGCCCGCCACCGGCTTTTACAGCACTGAAGGTTTAGGCAAAAACGAAGTGCGGCTTGCTTATGTATTAAATGTTGAAGCCATTAACCTGGCTATGGATTGTCTGGAGCAAGCATTAAAATCCTATCCCGGCCGTAAGTAGCGGTACCAATTCTATTAATAAGCATTATCTTATCTTTGCGCAAATTTTAAAAAAACAGAAAGGTTCATATGGCAGTTTTAGTAAATAAAAACAGTAAAATAATTGTTCAGGGGTTTACCGGCACCGAAGGCACATTTCATGCTACGCAAATGCTTGAGTATGGTACAAATGTAGTGGGTGGTGTTACACCTGGCAAAGGTGGCACAACTCATTTAGATAAACCTGTGTTCAATACCGTTACCGATGCCGTAAAAAGTACCGGCGCAGATGTAAGCATCATTTTTGTACCACCAGCCTTTGCAGCAGATGCAATACTGGAAGCAGCCGAAGCCGGCATTGCATTGGTGGTTTGTATTACCGAAGGCATTCCTGTACAAGATATGGTGAAGGTGAAAAATTATTTACAAAACAGCAATACAAGGCTTATTGGGCCAAACTGCCCCGGAATAATTACAGCCGATGAATGTAAAGTGGGCATTATGCCAGGTTTTATTTTTAAAAAAGGTAAAATAGGAATTGTTTCTAAAAGCGGAACGCTTACTTACGAAGCGGCAGATCAGGTGGCTAAGGTAGGCTTAGGTATTTCAACTGCAATTGGTATTGGAGGCGACCCTATAATTGGAACCACTACACAGCAAGCTGTAGAATTATTTATGAACGATCCTGAAACAGATGCCATAGTAATGATTGGAGAAATTGGCGGCGGAATGGAAGCCGAAGCGGCACATTATATTAAAAGTACGGGAAATAAAAAACCGGTTGTAGGTTTTATTGCAGGGCAAACCGCACCTCCGGGCCGCAGGATGGGCCATGCAGGCGCTATTGTAGGCGGAGCAGATGATACCGCAGCAGCAAAAATGAAAATTATGGCCGAATGTGGTATCCATGTTGCAGCCAGCCCTGCAGACATTGGCAAAACAATGGCTGAAGTAATTCGCTAAAACATTTTTTACATTTTTAATATTTGTCCGGTTGATGTTCAGCCGGATTTTTTTATTACTAATGAAATATTGTTACGGCAAAAATCTTTATACACAGTGTTTATAATATTTTACACAATGGCTTTTAAAAGCAATTAACTTGCGCCTATGCAACAATATCTTTCTTTACTTGACCATATTTTAAAACACGGGACCGATAAAGAAGACCGTACTGGAACTGGAACTCGTAGTATTTTTGGCTATCAAATGCGCTTTGATTTAAATGTAGGCTTTCCCTTGGTTACTACAAAAAAAACACACCTTAAAAGTATTATTTACGAACTGCTTTGGTTTTTAAAAGGTGATACCAATACCGGTTGGCTTAAAGAAAATAATGTACGTATATGGGATGAGTGGGCAGATGAAAATGGAAACCTTGGCCCGGTTTACGGAAAGCAATGGCGCAGTTGGGAAGGTGCCAATGGAAAAGTTACCGACCAGGTACAAGAGTTGATACAACAACTTAAAACAAACCCTGACAGCAGAAGGCTTATTATAAGCGCCTGGAATGTTGCCGACCTTCCCAAAATGCACTTAATGCCCTGCCATTGCCTGTTTCAATTTTATACAACTTTACAAAAAAATGGAAAAAGAAAATTGAGTTGCCAGCTTTACCAGCGCAGCGCAGATGTATTCCTTGGGGTTCCTTTTAATATAGCTTCTTATGCTTTGCTTACTTTAATGATTGCCCAGGTTTGTGAAATGGAGCCAGGTGAATTTATACACAGTTTTGGTGATGCACATTTATACAACAACCATTTTGAACAGGCTACATTGCAACTTTCCAGAAAGCCCTTCCCTCTTCCCTCAATGAAAATAAATCCCTTAGTAAAAGATATTTTTGATTTTAAGTTTGAGGATTTTGAATTACAGGATTATACCGCTCACCCTGCAATAAAGGCAAGTGTTGCTGTTTAGATTTTAAAAAAAACATTAAAAAACCTGCAAAAAGCAGGTTCGGTTTTTTATTTTCCTCCCAGTTTTATGGAAAAGGCAACATCTTTTGGCGGCAAACATTTCCTGTCGTTACAAACAATATAAGTTACCGTTCCTTTTGCTACTGTAGGTGCAGTAGTTTTCATTTTCACCCTTTGGGTAAAAGTTACATTATTTTTGTAGAATTTCAATACGCCTTTCATAGTAGGGTCGTATTCTGCAATAAGTTTACCAGTTTCTTTTACCTTATTCTCCAGTTTAAAAAGCGGGTTATTGGCAAATACAAAACTGGTAGGGTCAGATAGCGCTTCCCCGGCATTTTGAGAGTAAAGGTGCCAGCCGGGAGAAAGTGTTGCGGTAATTTGCAAATCGTAAACCTTATCGGCCACTTTTTTGGCGTTGTACGACCAGGTTACCGGGTTTTCAATTTGAGAAAAAGCAACACTAATAAATCCTGTTGCTATTGCCAGCGATAGTAATATTTTTTTCATGGTTCTTTGATAAATTGAATGTTGCAAATTTAAATTTTATGGCTGAAGAAGGCTGTTAAATTGTTCTTAAGACAAGTTAAAAAGCATTTGAAAAACCTGTTTTCCATCTTCATTACCCAAAAGTGGGCTACTTGCCCTTTCCGGGTGGGGCATCATACCAAAAACATTACGGGACGCATTGCAAATTCCTGCAATATTATTAAAAGCACCATTGGGGTTGGCGCTTTCGGTTATTGCTCCATTTTCATTACAGTAACGGTATATTACCTGGTTATTACTATTTAGTTTTAACAAGGTATCATCATCAGCATAATAACGCCCTTCACCATGTGCCACCGGAATTTTCAACACGATATTTTGAGCATCATTTTTAATGAACACATTTTTACAAATAAATTTTTGGCCGGCATTGCGTAATAATACACCGGGCAACAAACCACTTTCGCACAAAATCTGGAAACCGTTACACACGCCCAATACCCTGCCGCCCCTGTTTGCAAAATCTTTAACACTTTGCATCATTGGGCTAAAACGGGCAATAGCTCCACAGCGCAAATAATCACCATAACTAAAGCCCCCGGGTAACACAATACAATCACTGCTGGTAAAATCGCTTAAATCTTTATCCTTATGCCAAAGTGGTATAACCTGCTGCTGCAGGTTTACAGAAAGGGTTTCCATCATGTCCCTGTCGCAATTTGAGCCGGGAAAAATCACCACGCCAAATTTCATTTTTTAAAAATTTCAGGGCAAAAATACAATACCCTTTTCATTTAACAACGCTACAAATGCTGCAATACAAATTCCTACCATACACCAGTGAATAATTTGGGGAAATAACTTTTTATCGGGGTAATAAAAGGCGCCTGCTATAAACACAGAGGACGGTGCAGCCGCCAAAATCCAAAAATCGAAACCGGTAACAGTATTAATAAACGGAACCAATACCGCCACTGCAAAATATAGGTACAACAATTGCCAGCTTTTCCTGGCTTTTACAATTTGCCTCATCATATTTTGCTGAATAAAAAATATACCCAATACCACCGTAAAGAAAATAGCAATAATTCCTACAAAGGTCCATAGTGGTTCATCCATTTTGGGCAGGTGCGGGCTAAAGAAAATATTCTTCATTGTTCCCCATCGGTAGGTTAAATAAAGCCAGGATGCAAAAAAATAATAAGGGGTAATTAATCCTATTAAACCAATTAGCCATTCGGTAAGTTGAAAGGGCCTTGCAATGGTAAGGCCAACCATGATTAAAATAATAAAAGCAATGCCGGGTGTATAAATAAAAGCGGCAACAGATGTAAAAAAGCCAATATTAAAGATTGTAGTTTTGGGCGACTTCTCTCCATGTAGGTTGATGAGTTTGGACCAAACCCATATAAAAATAGTACTTACCAGCATGGGCGCCGAAAGCCGGTACCAATCGGTAAACATAGCAGTAACAAGCAGGTAGCCCATACCGGTGAGGTAATTGGGGCGGGCAAAAAGTTTTTGTAAGTTGATAATTTTATTGATCCAAACAGCCTGTGCATAAAGCAGCACTAAACATATGAGCGGATAAATCAAAGGGAAACTGCTGCCTGCAGGTTTTAATAAAGTAAGCAGGTATTTATATAATGTTGCATCCTCATCGGTAGGTAAAATAACTTCAGGAAAAAGAAAAGAAGGCAGGCGCAATACTATTGCATAGAGTAACAACAAAAAATTATTATAGGGAATATTGGCTTTAAACGTTCCTATCACAAGTGGAAAAAATTATACATTTTGTATTTAACCATTGACTCATTTGCAAAAATGCAACAATTAAAGCAAGATGTAAAATAAATGCGAAAAATGCTTATTGCACCGTATTTTTCGAGAAATCCACTTTTGCAAAACAAATTAAGCCCCGGTACACAACGGGTATTATCACTTCGTATAAACCCACCTGCCTGGTAAACCTGGGCATAAAATGGTACCCCTTTTCCCGGCTCTTTAACGTAGCATATCGGGTAATACTTCCATCAGCAGTTAATGCCTGGTTGCTTACCACCTGCTGGTTCCTGATTTTTTCTAAAAACAGGAAATATATTTCCTTACCCACATTTACATAGCCGTAAGAAAGATAATTCTCGTTGTTATCGTCGGTTTGGTTTTTGAGTACAATATTGGTCCATACTGGTTTTAAACTACTGTCAATGGACATGAGCATTATATTATTGTAAGTGTAACGTGTAACCTGGTTTCGGTTGTAGTTGTTATATGGCCTGTAGTAATTATAATAGCCAGGATAATAATTGTAATAATTGGAATTATAATAAGGGCTGCCATATAAATAATCCCAACGGTTCCAGTTGCTGCCCGATGTTTGCGAAGAATAATCTTCGGCAACAAGGATAAAACTGCCATCTTTCTTTAAAAAAGTATTGCGTACAAACATATCATCAAATGCCGAGCGGTATTTTCCTTCGGTAATTTTTGCCCTTAATGAATCGGGAAATGCTATGAATGCCTGTTTTCCCAGCATTGCATTTTTATTGAGCAATGCCGTAAACAAACCTTCAATATTCCCATTTTTTTTGATGTAATAAAATGAGTTTACCAGGAAATTATTGTTTAAATTATCAATCTTTATCCGCACTTCATCTATATATTTATCGCCCAACGAGAGCGGCAATACCTGGTATTTATCTGCATTTACAGGTATTGTATAAATTTCGGCATTGTTGCTGGTTTCCCTGTTGCCCCTGGTAACTTGTTTGGAAAATACAATACTTCCATCATTCGCAATTTGCAGGTCGGAGTATACATCCCGGTATTTATTATAATGAAATAAATAACGCAGGCTGTCGGTGGTAGCAAGGTTTTCATTGAGCCTTTTTGAAACCAGCGTTAATTCATCGCCTGTAAAGCGCATTTTATAAATCAATATTTTTTTCTTGTCTTCGCTTATGGCCGTGCTGTAAATTTTATTATTATCAAACATGCCCACTTTTGTGGTATCCAGGGTAAATTCATTACCCAGCATTTGCCCTTTGTCATTAAATTTTGCAGCATTGCAATAAATAACCCGGTTCTTTTGCTTTTGATAAATCATATAGAAATAATCCGGATACAGCACAAAATCTATATTCAGCAACCTGTCGTCTAAAAATTTTAGCCTTTCATTGCTTATCTCTTTCATTTTATTATCCACTACCTGCAAAAAATGTCTTGTACCCAAACCCTTGTAAAAAATAAAATTGTTTCCCACTTTGCCCAAAATATCGAAATAAATATCTACGTCATCATCCCGGTGGGTAGGAGAATATAAAATTTCCTGTGCAAAAATTTGCAAAGAAAACAATAGTGAAAAAACAAAAAATATTATTCTTTTCATTGCTTAATGGCCATTTTAATAAATATAAGTACAAAAATTATTCCTATTGACTAAACAGACAATGTAATGAGACAAAATGTTGTTTTATAAATCAGATTTAACAAATTTTCTCATACTGAGATAAACAAAAAGCAAAAGATAAACAATCGCTAAAATGAGTACCAGTTGGGTATTATCTGCCGGCATAATCATTTTAGACATAGATTTTACCGGGTTATCCGGAAAAGCGAGCAATCCATCCGAAGCATTCATGGGCAGGTAATCGCCCAAATGGCCAAAGTCACCCACATTGTCAGATTTTAATTTTATGCTCCACAAATCAAGCATTTGGGAAATAATATTTTCTGCGCCCATATATATAAAATACAAGCCAATGGCAAAACCCGTTTTACGTACCCAAACCGAAATAAATACCGCCAGCACATTATAGGAAAGGGCTTTAAGGAAAAAATAAAATACATGCGATATTTTATGAGTAGAAAAACCGGTGCCGGATATGAAACCAAAGCTAAGTGCAGTTAAAAATACTATTACCGTAGTTACAAAAGCAAAAATGAGTGCAAGGGCCAATTTTACAGAGATAAATTCTTTACGGCTCCAGCCGTCAATAATATTTTGGCGGCTTGTTTTATATGCATACTCGTTGGTAATTAAAATAATAAGCAGCATTGCCGGTAGGAATAATAAAAACCCCGTAGCATAGCTGGTGGTTTGCCAGGTATTGGTAAAATCGTAAGGGTGAAAAGAAAACATTTTACCGTTGGGCAATGATTCTTCAATAATTTTTTTATTTACCTGGTATACAATAATATTTACCAGTACAATGCCAAATACAAAAAAAACTGACAACACCTTAAATGGGTTATAATCTTTTAGTTTCAGCCATTCAATAGATAAAAGTTTCTTCATGGGTTTATTTTCCGGTAAGTTGAAAAAATTTGTTTTCGAGGCTGCTCCTTTTTAGCTGAAGCTGCGAAAGGGTAACGCCTTTATCAAAAAAATAACTGTTGATAGCCGCCAACTGCACGGTACCCGATTGAAAATATAACTGCAGTCCTTCGTTTGTTTCTTTTGCATCCTGGCAACCGGGTAAGCCTGTTGCCGCATTTTTTAGCTGGGATAAGTTTTCTGCATTTACCATAACAATATCATCGGTAATAAAAATTTCATCTACATTGCCTGAAGCAATGAGCTTTCCCTGTTTTAGGATGGCAACATGGGTACAAACTTTTTCTACTTCATCTAAAAGATGGCTGGCCATAATAATGGTTTTGCCTTTTTTGGCAAGCTCTTTAATTAGCGAGCGGATGTCGGCAATACCTTCAGGGTCGAGCCCATTTGTAGGTTCATCAAAAATCAGCACATCGGGGTTGGCAAGCAAGGCAGCGCCGATGGCAAGCCGCTGTTTCATACCCAGAGAATAAGTGCTGAATGCAGAATTTTTCCGATGGCTCAGACCAACGGTTTCAATGGCGCCATCAATATTATTTTCTCCGTTACCTTTTATTGCAGCGGCAATTGCTAAATTTTTAACCGCAGATAAATAATGATAAAAATTGGGGGTTTCCAATAGTGTACCCATATTTCTCCGGTGTTCATCGGTAGGTTCCGTATCAAATAAAGAATAATTGCCAGAACTCGGTTTTAAAATACTAGTAACAATGCTGAGCAGTGTTGTTTTTCCACTACCATTGGGGCCAAGTATGCCAAAAACACATCCTTCGGGAACAGAAAAACTTACGTTGGAAAGTGCACAAATATTGCCATAATATTTGGTGAGGTTGTTTACGGAAAGTATTGTCATTTCTTTTTTATAGTGGGTTACAATTTAGCTAAATAATTATTACAGAAGTAAAATATTAGTATTTAATCATGAACTGGCAAATGCTTTTGGTGCCATACTGAAGTAAAAGCGCCTACTACAGCTTTACCGTTTTTTGAGAAATTAAGTTTATGCAGCTGCAGGTTATCTATATCCTGCTGCAGAACTTTACGGTGAAATGGATTGATGGTACCGCCTTTTTGGCCAGCAGCAATATTGGGATCGTATTGAAACCGGGGATCTACTAAAGAACCCCGAGGATACATAATGCCGGGCACTCCGCTTCCCCGTATATCTAAAATTTCAGGATGGTCAAGCCCAAGTGTATGCCCAAATTCATGAGCAGCAGTGGTAGAATTATTCAGCAGGTTGGCTAACTTAAAATAACCCGTATTGCTATTTAAGCCATCTACAAATGAAATATCATTTGCGCTGTATTCTTCAATTCTAAAATAATTATTCTCGGGGTTTGTGTTGGCCATCACATCCTCTGGTTGCAGCGCCGGTGCATATATTGCTTCCATTTTAAACTGTACCGTACAACTCATCTGTTGCATCATAACGCTTGCCCGGGGTTCATTCCAGGTGTTTTGGATTTCCCGGGCAACATCTTCGCACAACAAAGGAAAAGCTGCATCGCCATAAAAAAATAAACGGGCATAAATGGTAAGCAATTGCTGGTCTAAGTGTAATTCTGCAACTCCCATAGTTTAAATTAATTGTATTAAAATAAAAAAACCTTCTTTAAAAAGAAGGCTTTTTTTATGTGCGGCAAAGGAGATTCGAACTCCCACACCCTTTCGGGCGCTACCACCTCAAAGTAGTGCGTCTACCAATTTCGCCATCGCCGCAACTTTTTTTAAAGCCATGCAAAGGTAAAAAATACCTGCCTTGCAGAAAGATATTTTTTTTAAAAATAAAAAACCACAACCTGAACAGCTGTGGTTAAAAAATTATTTGGTAATGAAAACTAAGCCCTTTGCTTAACTGGTGATTTTTTCTTTGTTTTTCTTAAAGCGGAATCAATGGCTTTTTTGAGCTCATCATAAGTGGGTTTGTTTACCCTTTCGCCGTTTACAAAAAATGTGGGAACGTCTTTAACACCACGGTCAATGCCTTCTTTTAAATCTCCCTGAACCTGCCACCCAAATGTAGCATTTACCAAATCGTCTAAAAAACGTTTGCTGCTGACACCCGCTTCTTTTGAATGTAATTTAAGGCTTGTTGTGCCTAAGTTCTTCCTGTTGGCAAATAAAATATTATGCATTTCCCAAAACTTACCTTCCTGTGCAGTTGCTACTGCAGCTTCACCGGCTTTTAAGGCACGCTGGTGCACTTTCGTAAGCGGAAAATGCCTGAAATTAAACCGGATTTTTCCGTCGTAATCATGAAGTAATTTTTTTACAATTTCATTTGCCTTTGCACAGGCTTCACTTTCATATTCTCCAAATTCTTCCAGTGTAACTGCTGCCTTTGGGTTACCAACAAATACATCCCGGGGTTCAATAATTTCCAGTACCTCTTTCTTGAATGCCATAATGATCTACTTTTCGTGTTTTATTATTTACAGACAACCTGTCTATTTTCCTATTTATCAATGCTTTAAGCCTTGTTAATGGGTGAAGATACTGTTTTTTTTCCCGTTTTAAAAACCAGTTAAAAAAAATTCCCAAATTCTACTATTAATTAACTGTATATCAACATATTAATAGAAATTAACATTTTTTACCCTTTTATTGGACTTGCCTGAACCTGCTCATTTCTAAAAACTACATTTCCATCAAAAGCATCTACCAACACGGGCCTTGTTTTATCTATATCTCCACCTAAAATCTTTTTACTTAAAGGGTTAACTATTTCTTTTTGAATCAACCTTTTTAAAGGCCTTGCTCCAAATTGCGGATCGTAGCCAAATTCAGCAAGGTAATCGAGTGCATAATCACTGAATTGCAGGTTGATGCCATTTTTGGCAACCAGATTTTTGAGTGCTTCCAGTTGTATAAGAATAATTCCTTTAATTTCATTGCGCATCAACGGTTGAAACATGATGATTTCATCTATTCGGTTGAGCAACTCGGGCCTTAAGGATTGCCTGAGCAGTTCCATCACCTCCGCTTTTGTGCTTTCTACCACTTCTTCTTTGTTTTTTTCATTCAGTTTTTCAAAGTTTTCCTGTATTATATGGCTGCCCATATTACTCGTCATGATGATAATGGTATTTTTAAAATTTACCACCCTGCCTTTATTATCGGTAAGGCGGCCATCGTCCAGTACCTGTAAAAGAACATTAAATACATCGGGGTGCGCTTTTTCAATTTCGTCGAGTAATACTACGGAATAGGGTTTGCGCCTTACTGTTTCGGTAAGCTGCCCGCCTTCATCGTAACCTACATAGCCGGGAGGCGCACCTACCAGCCTGCTTACAGAATGTTTTTCCTGGTATTCGCTCATGTCAATCCTTGTCATCATATTTTCATCGTCAAATAAATATTCGGCAAGCGCTTTTGCCAGTTCGGTTTTACCAACACCTGTAGTTCCCAAAAATATAAAAGAGCCAATTGGTTTTTTTGCATCTTGCAAACCGGCACGGCTGCGGCGTATGGCATTGCTTACCGCTTCTATAGCTTCCTCCTGCCCTACTACCCTTTTGTGCAATTCATCTTCAAGGTTTAGCAATTTTTCTCTTTCGGTTTGCAGCATTTTATTTACAGGTATGCCAGTTGCTTTTGCAATGCTTTCGGCAATATCTTCTGCATCTACTTCTTCTTTAAGCAGCCTTTTTTCTGAAGTTTCTTCCAGTTGTTTTGTCAAAGCATCAATAACTGATTCCTGTTCTTTTACTTTGCCATAGCGTATTTCTGCTACCTTACCATACTCACCGTTACGTTCTGCCTGCTCGGCCTCCAGCTTTAATGATTCAATATTTGCCTTACTATTTTGTATTTTATCTACAATTTCTTTTTCTTCTTTCCATTTGCTTTTATAGGTATCTCTTTCTACTGCAAGGTTGGCAATTTCGGTATTAAGTTCTTTAAGTTTGGCTTCGTCATTTTCTCTTTTTATAGCTTCCCGTTCAATTTCCAATTGGCGTATCTGCCGTTCCAGCTTATCCAGTTCTTCGGGCATAGAATTCATTTCGAGCCTTAGTTTTGCTGCGCTTTCGTCTATAAGGTCAATAGCTTTATCGGGCAAAAACCTATCGGTAATATAGCGGTGAGAGAGTTCAACTGCTGCAATAATTGCTTCATCTTTTATGCGTACATGGTGGTAGGTTTCGTAGCGGTCTTTTAATCCACGCAATATTGAAATTGCATCATCCACATTTGGCTCATTTATCATTACTTTTTGAAAACGGCGTTCCAACGCTTTATCTTTTTCAAAAAACTTTTGGTATTCGTTAAGTGTAGTTGCACCTACAGCACGCAACTCGCCACGGGCCAGGGCCGGTTTTAAAATATTGGCTGCATCCATTGCGCCATCGCCACCACCTGCACCAACCAAAGTGTGTATTTCATCAATAAACAAAATTATTTCCCCATCGCTGCCACTCACTTCTTTCACAACTCCTTTTAACCTTTCTTCAAACTCGCCTTTATATTTGGCACCGGCAATCAGTTGCCCCATATCCAGCGCATAAATAATTTTTGATTTTAAGTTTTCCGGTACATCGCCATTTACAATACGCATGGCAATACCTTCGGCTATGGCCGTTTTACCAACGCCAGGCTCGCCAACCAATATTGGGTTATTTTTACTCCTGCGGCTAAGGATATGCAGCGTTCTTCTTATTTCTTCATCACGGCCAATTACCGGATCCAGCTTGCCTGTCCTTGCCAGTTCATTAAGGTTTTTGGCATATTTATTTAACGCATTAAATTGTGTTTCCTGGGTTTGGGAAGAAACTTTATCACCTTTTCTCAATTCTTTAATTGCCGCAATAAGGCCCTTATCGGTAAGCCCGGCATTTTTTAAAATTTTTGCTACTGCATCGTTTCCTTGAACCAGGGCAAGTAAAATATGCTCTGCTGTTACAAATTCATCTCCAAAACTGCTCAATACGGCTGTAGCACGCATCATTGCAGTATTGGCTTCACGCCCAATTTGCTGTGCTGGCTCCCCAGCAATTTTGGGTAGTTTCAGCAACAGTTCATCTAACTTATTTTCCAGTAAGTTTACAGTTACGTTGTTCTTTTTTAAGAGATATTCAATTGGAGATTCTTCCATATCCAGCAGGGCTTTTAAAATATGCTCTGTTTCAATAGAAGGGTTTTGGGCGTTAAATGCCAGTTGCTGCGCCTGTTGAATGGCTTCGGCAGCTTTTATGGTAAAATTATTTAAATTCATCGTTTAATTTATTGGTGCTTTTTTAAACTTATTCAACAAATTGGTATCCAAAGCCAAAATATAGGAAATTATGTCGTATAAAACCTTTACAAACTGTCTCTATTGCATACTCATAGCAGGTTTCATGCTAAATTATCAGCCGGCTTTTAGCCAGGAAAAATTTGTTAAAGTAGGTAATTGGGTAGATGAAAACCTGCAACATCTTGGTGGCAATGCTGTGATGCTAATTTATAATAACGGTAAAATTGTTTATGAATATGCTGCATCTAATCAAAATAACGCTGCTCAAAAAGGCAAAAGAAAAAGATTAAGAAAATCGTTGCGTACGGGAAAAGAGCATGATGCCAACTCAAAAATACTGATTGCCAGTTGCAGCAAATGGCTAAGCGCTGCATTAGTAATGACATTTATAGATGAAGGCAAATTAAAATTAACGGATAGCATAGGAAAATTTTTACCAGTAATGACGCAAAACGGAAAAGGGAATATTACCATAGCTGAATGCCTGAGCCACACTACAGGAATAGCAGCAGGTGGATTTAGCCGGAATAAAGAATTTGCATCGGCAAATAGTACAGGTGAAGTAATGGGTTTTATTGCCCAAATGCCCATGGAAGCAGAACATGGAACCCTATTTCATTACAGCAGCATAGGTCTGCAAATTGCAGCAGCAGTAATTGAAAAAATTACGGGTAATACTTTTCAAAATTTATTTGCCGAAAGGATTGCCCAAAAATGTAACATGAAAAATACCGACTGGGGCAATAAAAAAATTGCTTTGCCTGCCGGTGGCGCAAGAAGTACGGCAAACGACTATATGAATTTTTTGGTGATGATATTGCATAAAGGAAATTTTTCGGGGGTTCAGGTGTTGAGCAGCAACTCTGTGCAGCTAATGCAACAAAATTATACCGAAGGGAAAATTGTAAAAGATTCACCTGCCGGATCATTAAAATGGGGTTACGGCTTAGGCGAATGGATAATGGCTTCCTCCCCAAATGAAAACCCATCGGTAAGCAGCCCGGGATTATTTGGCAGTTACCCATGGGTAGATAATGAAAAAGGATATGCAGCTTTACTGTTTACTTTTAACTTTAATAGAAAAGACAGGATAAAAAGTTATACTGCATTAAAAGAAATAGTAGATGAAGCAATAATGGGAAAATAGATTTTTTTCTGTCGGGTTTATTTCCAAAAGAGGATAGTAACTTATAATTTTAAGTTGACAATAATATATTTACCCGGCCTCTTTTGTTCTTTTCGATTCTTCCTTAAAGTTTTACGGATAGGATTAACAGTCTTTGTTTTGTATGCAACTAAACAAGGCAGAGCAGATTTATACAAAATCTTTAACTATTTACCGTAATTTTGACCTACCCAACTCTGTTTATGAAACGCTTAACAACGCTACTTTTACTATTCCCAACCTTGGCACTTGCCCAAAATAAAAGAAAAATTTTTCATGGCATGTATTTACAATGGGGTTACAATAAAGAATGGTACAGCAACAGCAGCATTCATTTTAAAATGGCAAATGGCGACAGGTTTATTTTACATGCTGCAAAAGCCCACGATAAACCCGACTATGATGCCATTATAAAAGAGCCGGCACAGGTTTCCGTACCACAATATAATTATCGCATTGGTTTTTATACCAACAGCAAAAGAACCCAATCCATAGAAATAAATTTCGACCATATTAAATATGTGGTAACCGATGGCCAAAAAGTACGGGTAACCGGAACAATAAATGGCGTTACTGCCGATGGCGACAGTATTTTAACCGCTGAAAATTTTTTGCACCTTGAACATACCGATGGAGGCAACCTGCTACATATAAACTATGTACAGCAAAATACTTTGTTTAAAACACGTTCTGGCAAAAGGCAATTGGTAACCCTGCTTTGGAAAGCCGGTGCTGGCATCAATATTCCCCGTACCGATTTTACCTGGAAGGGCGACAGGCTAAACAATAAATTTCATGTGGCCGGGTACAACATAAGTGCAGAAGCCGGTGCAAGGCTGTATGCAAGCAGCCGCTTATTTATTGAGTTTACGGGCAAAAGCGGTTTTGTAAAATATGTAAACGCACTGGCCAATACCACACAAACAAGTGGCAACAGGGTAAAACACAGCTTTGGTTATTTTGAATTAATTGCAACTGTAGGTTACGATATCCATTTTTAAAAAAAAATATATAAAACCACCGGGAGCCCTGCATTGCCGGGGCTTTTGTATTTTTACAAACCATGGGCCATCAAAAAAACACAACTTTTATTAAACAAACGGCATTAGCACATGGCTTTGATGCCTGTGGTATTGCAAAAGCCGTTTTTTTGGAAGACGATGCCAAAAGGCTGGAAAAATGGCTGCAAAACGGGATGCATGGCAAAATGCAGTACATGGAAAATTATTTTGAATTAAGAGTTGACCCATCTAAATTAGTGCCTGGTGCAAAATCGGTTATTACTTTAGTGTATAATTATTTTCCGGGGGAAAAACAAAAAAAGCATTCCCCTAAAATTTCAAAATATGCATACGGAAACGACTACCATGAAATAATCAAAAAAAAGCTCAACGAATTTTTTCTATGCATTAAAAAAGAATTGGGTGAAATAAATGGCCGTGGATTTATTGATAGCGCACCGGTACTGGAACGTACCTGGGCTACAAAAAGCGGGCTGGGCTGGATAGGTAAAAACGGAAACCTTATCAGCAACAAAAAAGGATCTTTCTTTTTTATTGCTACTTTAATTATAGATTTGGAACTGGAATATGATGATGAATTTTACAAAGACTATTGCGGTACCTGCACCCAATGCATTGACCATTGCCCTACCAAAGCCATATTGCCGGGCAAAGTAATTGACGGCAGTAAATGCATTTCTTATTTTACTATTGAACTTAAAGATGCGCTACTGCCCGAAAACATGAAAGGTAAATTTGACAACTGGATGTTTGGCTGCGATGTGTGCCAGGATGTTTGTCCCTGGAACAGGTTCAGCACTATTACCCAACATGCAGCAATTAAACCAATAAATGAAATTTTAAACTACAGTACAAAAGATTGGGAAGAACTGACAGAAGAAAATTTTAAAACCGTTTTTAAAAACTCGCCATTAAAAAGAAGTAAATTTTCGGGCATAAAACGCAACCTGCAATTTTTAAGCAAGCCATGAACCCATACATAATTAAACTACAAATTATTGCCGGCAAAAAAAAACGGCATATCATTGGGCTTATGAGCGGCACTTCATTAGACGGGTTGGATATTGCACATTGTACAATAGAAGGTAGTGGAAAAAAAGCAAAAGTTAACCTGGAGCATTTTATTACTGTACCATACAATACATTTTTTAAAAAACAGGTAAAAGAAATATTTGCAAAGCCCCAAATACCATTTGAGCAATTATGCCTGCTCCATGCCCATATTGCCCAGGTACATGCAGCCATGGTAAAAAAAGCGCTGAAGCAATGGAAAATAAAACCCAAAACTATTGACCTGATTGCCAGCCATGGCCAAACGGTTTTTCATGCACCTAAAAATCAGCACAAGAAAAAAAATTTTGGAAATGCAACGTTGCAAATTGGCGATGGCGACCAGCTTGCAGTAAAAACCGGCATTATTACCCTTAGCGATTTCAGACAAAAACATATTGCTGCCGGTGGTGAAGGCGCTCCCCTGGCTGCATACGGCGATTATTTATTGTTTTCAGAAAACGGGAAAAACATTGTGTTGCTTAATATTGGCGGCATTGCCAATTTTACCTGTTTATATGCCAATGGAAAAATTATTAGTTCCGATACCGGCCCGGGAAATATTTTGATGGATAGCTGGGTGAATGAAAAAATAAAAATCCAATCCTTTGATAAAAACGCCGCATTAGCATTAAAAGGTAAAATCCTTCCTGCTTTGCTAAAGCAGTTAATGCAGCACCCCTATTTTAAATTGCCCTTTTCCAAAACTACCGGCCCGGAAATTTTTAATACAGATTTTATAAAAACAGCTATACAAAAAGCAAAAGTACCTGAAGAAAATTTACATGATATTTTAGCCACTTTAAACCGCTTTACTGCCGAAACGATAACCGCTGCCCTCAATAAACTTAACCTTAGTTCCAAAACAAAATTGTATGTGAGTGGCGGTGGCCTGCATAATCCTTTGCTGATGCAAAACCTTAAAATACTCAATCCAATAATGGATTTTCGTGCTACTACCGAAAAAAATATACTTCCCGATGCCAAAGAAGCGGTATTGTTTGCCCTGCTGGCCAATGAAACACTTTGCGGCAATACCTCAGTATTTAAAAAAGCCGGGAAAAACTTGCCGGCAATAAATATGGGTAAAATCAGCTTGCCGGCTTAGTTGGGTTTTCTAATTTCGTTTTAAGGGCATTTAAGGCTGCTTTATAAGATTCGCCAATCATTTTTTCGAGAAACAAACCACGAAATTTTTCCCAGGGATACCATTTAAGTTTTGTAAAAGATCGCCATTGCACCTGGTGCCCAAACTGGTTTTCTACTAAGGGCATAATGCTCAACTGGTTTTCGGTATCATCATTTTTAAATGTGAAAGAGGTAAATGAAACGCTGTATTTTATTACCTGAGTAATTTTTATTGGTGATTTTGCGACTGCCGGGTTCCAGGCCTCCCATCCTTTTATGGTATTGATGGCTGCAAAAATTTCTTCCTGCGGCGCATTAATCACTACTGCAGAAGCATTACTTATTTTTGAAGGTATAAACAACGAGATGATGGTAATGAACAAAAAAAGCATTGCCACAACAAATAAAATCCCTTTAATTTTTTGTATCATATTATTCCCAGCGGAAAACTTTAATGGCGATAAAATATACAGCCAACCCCCAAATTAACAATATGCCAATTTCTGAACGAACGCCCCAAAGGCTTTGCCCTTCGAAAGCAACACTACGCATGGCTGTGTTTAAATGCGTAAGCGGCATAATTTTAGCAATAGGCTGTAGCCATTTGGGAAAAACATCAATAGAAAAAAAAGTGCCCCCCAGCAAAAATTGCGGCATAGTAATAAGATTGGCAAAGGGTGCAATACTGCTGTCGCTTTTAGCAACACCACTTATAATAAACCCAAAACCCATAAACACCAGTAATCCCAAAAAACTCAACAGCAACATTTCAAAAAAAGTTTGCACACCATTTACCAAAGTAAATCCAAATAAATAATACCCGGCAAGTATAATAATTACCGCCGTTGCCATTTGAAAAACTACACGGCTCAATGCTTCGCCTAATACAATATAAGTGCGGCTAATGGGCGTTGCAAAAAACCGTTTTAAAACCAGCGTATTCCTTAAATTAAAAAATACAAATGCAAGGCCAAAAACTCCGGCGGTCAACAACGAAAAACCCAATTGCCCGGGCAAAATAAAATCTATGGTTTTGTATTGCCTAATTTCTTTTATATCCCTTTTATAATCAAAATCGAAAGTTGCATAAGCCGGCCTGTTTTGATACATGCTATTACTGATATGGTTAATGGTGCTGGCAATAAAATTTTTAAGCTGCGGCCATTTATCATTGCTGGAAGTAGAACTATTTAATGTAACCATAAAAGGAGCCACTGCATTACCCGATTTTTTTATTGAAATTGTACCGGCAATTCGCCCTTTAACGACGGCCTCGTTTAACTCCCTTTCTGTTGCATAATTTACAAATTTTATGGCATCGCTGTTTTTTAATTCGCTAAATAATGCGTTGGCAGTATCGCTGCCTGGTGCCAGTACAATCCGGTAAGATTGCATGCTGCTATTGCCTATAAACCCAAAAACCAGGATAAATAAAAAAGGGAAAATAAAACTAAACACAATTGCGGAAGGGCTACGTAAAATTGCCCGCAAACTCCCCCTGGTAATGGCCATCATGGCCCTGAACTGGTTGTATGCCATAAAAATTATACTAAAAAAAAACAAAAATATCGTAAAACCAGCAAATAATTTGCAATTATTTTGACATTTGTCGTACATTAGCCAGACACATGACGCAAAGCATGAAAAAGCCAACATCAAAAGAAGCCACTAAACTTACTCCCGCCAAAATGGAAAAAAAGCAATTATTCGACGGCGAAATGCGCTACCGCAAAGGTTATATATCCGGGCCGCTGTTAAAAGATTTTACTTTTACGGCCTTTAAAAAAATTGCCGATAAATCCCCTTTCAGCCAAAGTGAATGGGCAATTTTTTTGCACCTTAGCGAAAGGACACTGCAGCGCTATGCCAAAAGCAACAGTACCTTTGCCGCCATAAATGCCGAGAGGGCTTTGCAAATTGCCCACTTGCTGGAAGAAGGCAAAAACACTTTTGGCAGCCAGGAACTGTTTTATAGCTGGATAAAGAGCAAACCCTATTCTATTGACGGGGAACTTACCATAGATTCCCTCTCTACTTCTCATGGCATTCAACTGGTACTTACACAACTGGGCAGGATACAACACGGTATACTGGCATGATAGTTTACAGGCTTTGTACACAAAGATACAGCAGCGACCTTACGGGAAACGGCGCCAAATTATTTGGTGGCAGATGGAATGAGCCGGGCTTTTCTGCTTTATATACTACTGAAAATATTTCGTTGGCAGTATTGGAGATTTTGGTTCATGCCGGTAATAACCATATCCCTTCGCAATACATGATTTTGAAAATAGAAATTCCTGAGAACTCTTCCGTTATTGCAATTTCAAAAGCCAAATTGAAAAAAAACTGGAAAGATGATGTGGAAATCAGCAGGTTTATTGGCAATGAATTTATTAAAAACAAACATTCGCTTGTGCTAAAAGTACCTTCGGCCATTGTGGATGAAGAAAATAACTTTATCCTTAACCCTGCCCACCCCGAAATGAAGAAAGTAAAAATAAAATGGGTAAAACCATTTAGGTTCGATAAAAGACTTTTAATAAATGAATAAAGTTTACCTATTGCTTGGCGGCAACCTGGGCGACCGAAAAAAAAATATAAATGCAGCCATTCATCTTATTAAAAAAAGTATTGGAAAAGTATCCCGCTTTTCTTCGCTTTATCAAACTGCCGCATGGGGAAATATAACTCAGCCGGATTTTTTAAACCAGGTTATAATCATTCATACAAATTTAACGGCTGCAAACTGCCTGGCAGCCTGCCTTTTAATTGAAGAATCGCTAGGCCGGAAACGTTCTTTTAAAAATGCCCCAAGAACCATTGACATTGATATTTTATTTTATAATAAAGCAAAAATGAACCAGGAATTATTAACAATTCCCCATCCTGCCCTGCATTTAAGGCGTTTTGTATTGGTACCATTAAATGAGCTTTCGCCCAATTTTAAACATCCGGTATTGCAAAAATCAATACACCAATTGCTCCTGCAATGCAAAGATGAATTAAATGTGAACAAAATTTAATTGCCATTTATAACATTGCCTGTATTTTGCAAGCGGATGAAATACAACTTCGTAACAATTGAAGGAAATATCGGCGCCGGAAAAACAACACTTGCCCATATACTAAGCAAACATTATAATGCCAGGCTGATTTTAGAAGAATTTGCCGACAACCCTTTTTTGCCAAAATTTTATGAAAACCCTCAGCAGTTTGCCTTTCCGCTGGAATTGTTTTTTATGGCCGAAAGGTATAAGCAGCTCAAAGATTTGATGCAAACCAAGGATATGTTCCAGGCCATTACCATATCCGATTATTTGTTTACCAAGTGCCTGCTGTTTGCCAAAGTAAATTTGCCCGATGAAGAATTTAAACTGTACCAAAAACTTTTTGATATCATTAATCCGCAAATTGTACAACCCGATTTGCTCATTTACCTTCACTCACCTGTGAGTAAATTGCAGGAAAATATTAAAAAACGCAACCGCAGTTACGAACAAGGCATTCCCAACGATTATTTATTTACCCTACAGGAAACCTATACGCAGTATATTAAACAACATAATATTACCACCTTGTTTATAGATACCAGCAATGCAGATTTTATAGGCAATGAATTGCACATAAAAACAATAATTGAGGCATTAGAAAAAGAATACAACGAAGGGCAACATTACATTAGTTTACCTTAAAATGTTATTTAAACCCTCCGATAAAAACCCTTATGCACCCTTAGCCATTAAAGAATTCAGGTATTTTGTATGCGGCCGTGCCCTATTTATGATGGGCATACGTATGACGGTAACTTTAATTGGCTGGTGGATGTATGAACTCACCAACAGCAAGCTGGCATTGGGCCTTGTAGGTTTGTCCGAAGTAATACCTGCACTTTCACTTGCGCTGTATGCCGGCCATTATATTGATTTGCATGAAAAAAGAAAGTTGCTCTTACGCTGCTTATTGTTTTACATTATCTGCATTATTTGTTTTATTGTGCTTTCCTCAAACTATGTATCAAAAAATTACGGGCCATGGGCAATAGCAGCGGGCATTTGCAGCATTATTGCCATAACCGGCGCTATAAGGGCGTTTAACGGGCCTACTTTTTCTTCGCTTATTTCACAGGTAGTGCCCAAAGAAATTTTACCTGCAGCCGCAGCAATCAGTTCTGCAAGCTGGCTGTTGGCATCTATTACCGGCCATGCTTTAGGGGGCTTTTTTATTGCATGGATCGGTATCCAAAAAACTTTTTGTGCGGTATTATTATTTACTATTGCCGGGTATATTTTGTTAAGCAAAATTTCAACCAAACCTGTTTTTGCCAGCAAAGCTGCATCTACCTGGCAAAGTGTAAAAGAAGGCCTGCGGTATGTTTTTAAAACCAAGGAAATTTTTGGGGCGCTTACGCTTGATTTGTTTGCCGTATTATTTGGTGGTGCAGTTGCTTTAGTGCCGGTTTTTGCCAAAGATATTTTAAAAGTTGGGCCCGAAGGTTTTGGCATATTAAATGCTGCAAGCGATATTGGTTCAATAATTACCGTAACACTGCTCACCATTTTCCCCTTTAAATATGGCCAGGGAAAAAAATTATTTTTTGCCGTATTTGGCTTTGGTATTTGCATTATTGTTTTTGCCATATCAAAAAGTTTTTGGCTCTCGTTTACTGCATTACTTATAAGTGGTTGTATGGATGGCATAAGCGTAATAGTGCGGAGTACCATACTGCAACTTAAAGTGCCGGATGAATTGAGGGGAAGGGTGATGAGCGTAAACAGTATGTTTATAAACTCATCCAACGAATTGGGCCAGTTTGAAAGCGGTGTTGCGGCAAAATTAATGGGTACGGTGCCTTCAGTAATTTTTGGCGGATGCATGACCATTGCCGTTGCCATTGTAACCTGGTTTAAAGCGCCCACATTAAGAAAGATGGATTATTAAATAGTTACCTTGCCTCTTTTCCTTAAAGGCAGAAATTACATTTACTTTTACTTCCTTACTTTTGCAGGAAATACATTTATTATGCAAACAGTATTGGTATTACATAATATTATCCGCTGGCTTATTTTGATATTTGGCATAGTTACGGTTATTAATGCCCTATCGGGCATAAGGTCTAAAAGGGCCTATTCCGTTAAAGATGATAAAGCCAGTTTATTTTTTATGGTGTTTATGGACATTCAATTGTTATTGGGCCTTATACTTTTTTTTACCAATGGCTGGTTCGATAAAATAAAAGCTGGCATGAGTGAAGTGATGAAAAACAATTACGACCGCTTTTTTATAATAGAGCATAGCCTGCTGATGGTTATGGCCTGGATATTGGTACACGTAGGCCGAACCGTTGTGAAACGCAGCGATAATGATAAGAAATTCAAAAAAATGATGCTTTATTTTGGCGTTGCATTATTGCTTATTTTACTGTCTATTCCCTGGTCATTCAGGCCCGAAATAGCCCGGCCGCTGTTCAGGGGTTTTTAACTTTTATTTGCCCTTTATAACAATAACAGCAAAATAAATTTGTTTTACCTCTATAAAACTATCTGAAACTATAAACTTATGGTTAAAAAGAAAACCCGTCCTGTAATTTTAATTACCAACGACGATGATATTACCAGCAAAGGTATTCGCAGCCTGGTAGAAGCCGTATCTGATTTAGCCAAGGTGGTGGTTGTAGCTCCCGATAAACCACAAAGCGGAATGGGGCACGCTATTACCATTGGCTCACCTCTTCGTATGAACCGTGTAAATTTGTTTAATGGTATTGAAGCCTGGCAAACCAGCGGTACACCTGTGGACTGTGTAAAATTGGCCGTAGATAAAATTCTTCACAGAAAACCTGACTTGTGCCTTAGCGGCATAAACCATGGCGCCAACCATTCTATAAATGTATTGTACAGCGGCACCATGAGCGCAGCCATGGAAGCAGCTATTGAAGGCATTCCAAGCATTGGATTTTCTTTGCTCGACTATAATTACGATGCCGATTTTACCGCTTCAAAGCAAATAGTTTATAAAATGGTAAAAGCCATCCTCAATAAAAAAATTGATAAAAACCTTTTGCTAAATGTAAACATACCTATTGCCACACCCGAAAATATAAAAGGAATAAAAATTTGCCGCCAGGCCAATGCCAAATACAAAGAAGATTTTATTGAGCGTACCGACCCGCACCAAAAAAAATATTTTTGGCTTACCGGTGAGTTTAAAAATTTTGATAAAGGAAAAGACAGCGATGTGTGGGCATTACAGAATAACTACGTAAGCGTGGTGCCCGTTCAATATGACCTTACCCATTACAAACTCAAACAAAAGCTCGAAAAGAGCAAACTGTTTTAATAATGATTTTTAAAAAGGATCAACTCAGCTTTGGGCTTATACTTGGCGCTGTAGCGCCGTTAATTGGTTTGCTTATTTTTAAGCAATATAAATTTGGCGTTTTCAGCTTTAATGAATTTTTTAAGTTTTTAGTGATTGAGCCGGGCTTCAGAACGCTTTCTGCGGCTTTATCGCTTTCACTATTGGCCAATGCACTGTTGTTTACTTTATATATTAATGCCCACAAAGACCGCACTGCTAAAGGAATTTTTATTTTTACCTTGCTTTATGGCCTAATTATTTTGCTCATAAAAACATTTTATTAGGCAGCAATAGTTTCGTTGCCAGACCTTAGTACCTAAAACAGCTGAAAATTATTTACCGTGGCAATTCTTATACTTTTTTCCGCTTCCGCAAGGGCAAGGGTCGTTGCGCCCAATTTTAGGCTCTACTTTTACCGGCTCCTGTTTCACTTGTGTTGAAGGGTCAAAATAATCTTTTTCATTGGCTGCATAATCATCTCCTGCGGCATCTATTTCGGCTTTATTTTCTCTCATGCGGCTACGGTCGGTTTTTTGCTCATGGCCTTCTTTAATTCTGCTGCCGGCATTGGTTTGTTCCAATGGAATAGCAGCATGGCACAAAAAGCTTACAATATCTTTATTTACCTGGTCGTCCATTTGTTTAAAAGCATTAAATGCTTCAATTTTATACACCACCAATGGGTCTTTTTGCTCGTAACCTGCTGTTTGCACACTATGCCTTAAGTCATCCATTGATCTCAGGTGTTCTTTCCATGCATCATCAATTAAAGCCAGGGTTATATTGCGTTCCAATGCGCTGCCAAGTTCTGCTCCTTTGTTGGCAAGGTATTTATCGAGATTAGCCAGGGCCTGTATTCCTTTTTTGCCATCAGTAAAAGGAACGGCCACATTTACAATATGGTTACCCTGCTCCTTTCTTATATTGGAAATTATGGGCCAGGTTTGCGCTGCAAGCCCTTCTTTTTTACGGTTATAAGTTGCAACCGATTCATTATACAATTTTTCGATAAGTAGGGTTGCATTTTCTTTAGATAATTCTTCAGGCGTAATTGAAGATTCTACGCCAAAATTCAAAATCACCGCCAGTTTAAAGCCTTCAAAATCTTCATTTTCTTTAAATGAATTGATTAGCCCATCTGCAACGGAATAAAATGCATTATCCAAATCCAGTGCAAGCCTATCGCCAAACAAAGCATGGTTGCGTTTTGTGTACACTACATTACGCTGCTTGTTCATTACATCATCATATTCCAGCAGGCGTTTACGGATGCCAAAGTTATTTTCTTCCACTTTCTTTTGAGCACGCTCAATACTTTTGGTAATCATGCTGTGTTGAATTACCTCTCCTTCTTTATAACCCATCCTGTCCATAAGGCCAGCAATACGCTCGCTGCCAAACATACGCATCAGATCATCTTCCAGGCTTACGAAGAACTGTGAGCTTCCGGGGTCGCCCTGCCTGCCAGCACGACCACGCAACTGCCTGTCTACACGGCGGCTTTCGTGCCTTTCGGTACCTATAATGGCCAGGCCACCTGCTTCTTTTACACCTGGCCCAAGTTTAATATCGGTGCCTCGGCCGGCCATATTTGTAGCAATGGTAACGGCGCTTGTAACACCTGCTTCGGTTACAATTTGCGCTTCTTTACTATGCTGCTTAGCATTAAGTACATTATGCGGAATATTTTTTTGTTTTAGCATCCTGCTCAGCAGTTCACTCACTTCTACTGATGTAGTACCTACAAGGCTTGGCCTTCCCTCCTGCCTGTTTTTTTCAATTTCGTCTATTACGGCTTTAAATTTTTCTCTTTTGGTTTTAAATACCAAATCCTGTCCATCTTTTCTTATTACTTTTACGTTTGTGGGTATTGATACTACATCTAATTTATAAATGCTCCATAATTCCGCAGCTTCGGTTTCGGCCGTACCTGTCATACCGGCAAGCTTATGGTACATACGAAAATAATTTTGCAGGGTAACCGTAGCATAGGTTTGGGTAGATGCCTCAATTTTTACATTTTCTTTTGCTTCAATAGCCTGGTGTAAGCCATCGCTATACCTTCTTCCATCTAAAATACGTCCGGTTTGTTCATCTACAATTTTTACAGCGCCATCCATTACTACGTATTCCACATCAATATCAAACAAAGTGTATGCTTTAAGTAATTGCTGTACGGTGTGTATGCGGTCGGCCTTGGTTGCGTATTCGTTTATTAAATTTTCTTTACGTTGTAATTTTTCTTCGGCAGTTAAATCTGTTTTATCAATTTCTGCCAGCTTTGTGGATATATCCGGAAGTATAAAAAACTCGGGGTCTTCGCCTTGCCTGGTAATAAGGTTGAGGCCGCTATCGGTTAACTCTACCTGGTTATTTTTCTCATCAATGCTAAAAAACAATTCGGCATCTACTTTGGGCATTTCCTTTTGCTGGTCGGCAAGGTAATAGTTCTCGGATTTTTGGAGTTTTACCCTAATGCCGGGTTCGCTGAGGTATTTTATGAGTGCGCTGTTTTTAGGCAAACCCCTGAATGCCCGCATTATTGCCAGGCCGCCATCTTTAGGATCGTCGTTGCCTTCGGCTATTTTCTTTTTGGCTTCTAATAAAAACTGGTGCACCACTTTACGCTGAGAGTCTACCAGCTTTTCAATTCTTGGTTTTAAATCAAAAAACTGTTGGGTATTGTCGCTATGGCCTACAGGGCCGCTAATAATTAATGGGGTTCGGGCATCGTCAATTAATACACTATCCACTTCATCTACCATGGCAAAATGGTGTTTGCGCTGTACCATTTCATCGGGGCTATGCACCATGTTGTCCCTCAAATAATCAAAGCCAAATTCGTTATTGGTGCCGTAAGTTATATCGGCATTATAAGCTTTTCGGCGGTCGTCGCTGTTGGGTTCGTGCTTATCTATACAATCAACGGTAAGCCCAAGCCATTCAAAAATAGGCCCATTCCATTCGCTATCCCTCCTGGCAAGGTAGTCGTTTACCGTTACAATATGCACGCCTTCGCCTGCAAGTGCATTGAGGTAAGCCGGCAAGGTACTTACCAGGGTTTTACCTTCACCGGTTGCCATTTCGGCAATTTTTCCGCTGTGCAATACTGCGCCGCCAATTAGCTGCACATCGTAATGCACCATGTTCCAGGTAATAGATCCACCGCCAGCCAGCCAGGTATTTTTAAAGGTAGATTGGTTGCCATCAATGGTAATATAAGCTTTTTTTGTGGCCAGCTCTTTATCCAACTCAGTGGCTGTAGCCACCATATTTTCGTTTTCTTTAAAGCGGCGTGCTGTTTCTTTAACTAAGGCAAAAGCTTCGGGCTGTATTTGCTCCAGTATTTCTTCAATTTTTTTATCTCTGCCTTTTTTGAGTTCATCTACTTCTTTATAAATAAAATCTCTTTGGCTTATTTCTGTTTCGGGCAGGGCTTCGGCAGCCTGCTTTTTTTGCTCAATTTCCGCATCTATTTCGGTTAAATAATCCTTAATACGCTGCTTAAAATCTTGCGATTTTGCCCTTAGCGCATCATTGGATATTGAGGTGTATTGTGTAAAAAAGTCATTTGATTTTGTTACGATGGGAGCAATTTTCTTTACATCTTTCTCACTTTTATTGCCACCTAAGATTTTGGAAAGGAAACCTGACATAAAATAATTATAAGATAAATATGAATTTTTATGAATAACCTGTTCGTTCAAATATGGTGCTATCTCTATAAAAATAGCCAAATTGACAGGGCGGCAAAGTTAGGGATAAATACGCTTGCCTGATGAACTGAACCCTAAAATTGCAATTGGGTTAACTTCCTGAGTTTTTTGTGGTTAAGTCTATAAAGAAAAAAAGAGGATTTGGCTATTTGAAAATTTCAAAAGGTTGTATGGCATTTTAACTTTACTCCGCTGTTGGTATTGCCTGCAGGCAATGAAGCCCAGTTGAGCGACCAACAGATAACAACTTAGAAAATGCTAATTTTAATATTCTTACCCATGCCTTTTTTTGTTGGTGATTTTGCAAATGCAAAATGCAACACGCAACACCAACAAAGACGGAAATTCTAAAAATACCTAATTCCGGGTATTGCCTGGCAATAGCTTTTGCCTTTATATTTGTATAAATAAGTTTTTAACCTTAAACCTGCTGTTTTATGAAAAGTAAATTAATTCCCCCCCCCCCGCTCCAGTTTTTTTAGCCGTATTGGCAATTTTGTGCTTTCTTCAACTTAACTGCAAAAAAGAAGATTTTTACAAGGCCAAGCCTAATGTAGCAAATAAATTCTTTGAACTCCCTAAAAATGCCGATCCCATTTTAAAACGCATTGTGGAAGATTTAAAACAAAAAAACAGCCTGCATCCTTTTGTAGAGCAGTTTGTAAAAAATGAAGGTTTGCCGGTATGGAAATACGCAAAAATTACCATTAAAAGAAACCATACCGATAATGTTAGCAATACCGAAGGTACAGACACCCTGGTTTCTGTACCCATAGTACCGATGGAGATGCTTATGTAAAAGACGTACTTAAAGTAAAAATAAATACCGAAGTGTTGTACAAATTATTTATGGGTGAGCAATATGCATCCAATGGATTTGATAAAGACCCCAACCGTACCGCACCCAATGCAGAGGATATTGTAAAACAAATTATGGCATTTGAAAAAGAAATGTATTATAGCTCCGACAGCACGGTAATTTATCATATAAAAGACAACCGGCTTTTTTGATAACTGGCCGGCAGATACTACAAAGCCACAGGATTTTTATATATCCCTAAAATTTACTCCTGATATTTGCTCTCTGAGTATTATTTATATTAGTGGCTGGACTATTGGAGGATATGTAGAAGGTGGATGCCCACCAGGCAGTAACACAGGTGATCCAGGTTGTGGTAATTGGGTGCCCATTTATTCAACAATAATATTTTACTCATCATGCTATGAAGACGATGGCAGCGGAGGCGGCTGGAGTACGACGATACCTGATTCGCCGGAAAGCCCAGGCGGCGGAGAAGGCACTACTACACCCGACAGTACTACCAACCCACCCAATACCCTGCCCGACGAATGTGGCGAAGACCGTAACTGGGTAGTTTATGTAATAGATACCAATACCGGTGAGTGGAAAAACCCCTGTACACAAGAAGAGCCGCCGATTGAAGGTGAAGATATGTATGATGTAATAAGCGACCCCAATGCACCCACCTACCCGGATATATCAGAAAACGATCCTCCTGTTTCTTTACAAAGCCTTTTTAACTGTTTTAGTCAAGTACCCGATGCCGGGGCAACCTATTCTGTAAAACTTTGTGTTGACCTACCTGTTAATGGCGTATGGAATGCACCTTTCAATCTTACCGGCAAATCTCCGGGACATACATTCCTTACTCTTACCAAAACAAATGGAACGCAAACAATTTCTCAAACTGTAGGGTTTTACCCAATAGGAACTGGAGGAACCCCATTTAACCCAGATGCAAATGGTGCATTTAAGAATAATGGGTTTCCTGCACATGAATATAATGCTGCAATTAATATTACAGGACTATCTTCAACGGCCTTTACAATCGTAAAAAATAATTTATTGCAACATGAACATGATACATACAATATTTTTTATAATAATTGTACTACATTGGCATTAAATGCCTTTAATTTATTAATTACACCACAGATTTCTTGTGATATTTTTGTGGTAAATGCTGGAGTACCTCCAACTCAAAATAATTTATATTTTATGCACTCCCCTCAAAAACTTTATAAAGCTATTGAAACTTTCGCTTCAAACTCAAACCAAATAACCAAAGAATTTAGTGTAATAAGTAATGCACCCTCTAATAGTCAAACTTGTCCATAATGAAAAGAAAATTTAAAAAGGCACTTTGGGCAATTGTAACAGTATTGTTAATTTCAAATTGGCCTGGATTTAAGAACTTAACAGGCATAAATGATTGGTACTATATGTATAGTAATAAATCTGGTACATTCACCGGTATTGAATCTCCAATTGAATCAAGAATATTCAAAAGGCCCCCAGGTGGAAAATTTATAATAAATGCACCAAACCAATACCAATGCAATTCTATACCTGTTGAAGATACAATTGTATACAGGGTATTTTCAATTAATCCTTTAAAATTTTGGCGCTGGAGCGAATATATTTTTAGCTGGAGATACCGGTTACCGTATACAGACTGGGATGAAATTGAAAAGAGAAGAGGTTTTGGAAGACTGAGTATTTCAAGAAATTGTATGGCATTTTAACTTTACGACGCTGTTGGTATTGCGTGCAGGCAATGAAGCCCAGGTGAGCGACCAACAGATAACAACTTAGAAAATGCTAATTTTAATATTCTTACCCATGCCTTTTTTTGTTGGTGATTTTGCAAATGCAAAATGCAACACGCAACACCAACAAAGACGGAAATTCTAAAAATACCTAATTCCGGGTATTGCCTGGCAATAACTTTTGCCTTTATATTTGTGTACATAAGTTTTTAACCTTAACCCTGCTGTTTTATGAAAAGTAAATTAATTAATTCTCCTCCCACTTTTTTTAGCCGTATTGGCAATTTTGTGCTTTCTTCAACTTAACTGCAAAAAAGAAGATTTTTACAAGGCCAAGCCTAATGTAGCAAATAAATTCTTTGCAGTACCTTCAGGCACAAATGCCTCTGTTGCAAGAGTGATTAATGAAATTAAACGGCGTAATAATGTGAAAGAATTTATTTCAAAATTTGCCGCTACCAATGGCTACCCTGTTTGGAATAAAGTATTAATGGGCACTTCCCAAAAGCAGTATGCCCATGCAAGCCTTGCAGGCAATAGCCTCGATGGCGTTACCGATACCACTATTTTAATACCCTTTGTAATGGAAGGCGAGTTTAGCGTAAAAGGTTTTATATGTGCAACGCTCAACGATAGCGTAAGCCTTAGCTATTCCCTTGCCAAAGATTATAAAGCTTACGAAGAAAAATTAGATAATTCAAAAACCGCATCTTCGGCATTTGCCATGCTGAGTATGGCATTAAATAAAATAGTGTTCAATGAAGAGTATTATAAAATAACCAACCCAAAAATTTTAAGTACCGATACGGCTCATATAGCAACGCAAAAAATTAAACTTAATGAAATAAATTTTTCAATTACAGATAGTGCAAATATGAGATACCTAATCTTATGTAGTTCATTTACACAAACGCAAGCGGTTTGCGGCACTCCGGGGGCTGCTGTATGTAGTGACGAAGATGGATGTGATGCAGGATCTTGCCCAACAAATTCATGCCATTTGGTTACAACCACAACAAATATTTGTACTGGTATAGATTATCCCGATATACTTGGCTCAACAGGAGGCGGCTCAACGGGTGAAGGCAGCGGAAGCAATGGCGGTGGGCCAATACCTTATGTTTACCCCTGCGAAACCACACAAAACAACCCAACTCCCTTTACCGCAACCAATAATATTGAAGACCCAGGCGATTGCCCTGTACCCGGCCCGGGTGATGGATGGATACCGTTGGAGGATGATGACTACATTTATTTTTTGGAAACACTTTCTCCTGCTCAAAGTGAATTTTGGAATAATGTTGCAAATTCTCAATATGTGCAGATTTTTTCAAACTATTTGTATGAAAACAGCTTTTCAACAGCAGCTAAAGATTTTATTTATTGGGCAACTAATTTTCTTATCAACAACCCTGGTACTACAATAGAACAATTTCAAAATTGGTTTATGGGGGAATCGGAAGGGAATGATGGTGGTGCTCTTTTTAACTTTGATGATTATTCAAGTATTTCAGTATTAACATATGCGAATTTGCCTGGTAGAAATGAATTTTATACCGCATTCCCTAAAGTGGGGACAGGAGGTATGCCAAGCAGTCAAGTTTATCAACTTGTCGGTGGACACCCTTGGCAAGCGCATCAAGCAGGTAATTCAAACTATCAAAATGCTTGCGCAATCCGGGTATCATGTGCTCTAAATTATAGCAATCATCCTTTACCTGTTTATTCAAATAATGCTGGACAACAAAAAACAGAAAAAGGAGATGATAATAAAAATTATATGCTTGATGCTACAAGTTTGTTATCATACATGCTAAAGGCTTATCCAAATAATCCACCACTTCATTTAGTGAATCAAACACCAGATCAATTTCTAAATGCAATAAAAGGTAAATGGGGTATTTATATTATGATACCCAAATCAAGAACGGATTTTGGCGCATCTGGACATGCAGATTTTTTTAGCTCTTCCGGTTGCTTATCGGGTTGCTATTTTGAGTATGCAAAAGAAATTTATTTTTGGGAGTTATTCTAAATTTTTATCTTATGAGGTCATTTTTCAAATTATTTTTTCTTATCATTATTGTGTTAGGCTTAGGATGTACTTCTACCGAGAAAATAGGAAATGTAACATATAAAACTAAAATAAACAAAGTGTTTATTGATGATTATAATGGTATGGTACTTTCAATAAAATTGTATTACTTTAAAAATGAATTTCAGGCTGGATGCACAATTAAAGGACAAAAGTTAGGTTTTGAAAATCTTTCTGATACGGTATTTATATATGGGACAACTACTATTGATAGTGAGCAAAAAGAACTTATTTGTAAAGAATTTTACTCCAATGGGTATCAAACTTTTATAAACAAAGACAGTTTAGTGAAAATATTTAAACAACAACATGACGGAAAAATGAAACTCATTGAGTATAAACGATAATAGCCAGAATACATGAAACATCTTACTTCTTCTGCCGCTTTTGGCCTTTACGCCTGCGTTCGTGGCACACGAATGGTTTGGCGGAAAGTATGCTTACTTCTGTCTTCGTTTCGTGTGACACGAACCGAGGAATAGCGATGAATGCAATGGCTAGCGATACATCTATTCATGCTCCATTCCAGTCAAATGGAATAATATTCCACAATGATTCACATAATTTAAATTTTACCCCCGGATGTCAGTAAAAATGATTTTATCTAAAAGTATATTTTTTGTTTTATTTCTTCAAATATCTGCATTGAGCTATGCTCAGGCTTAGGCAAAATTTTCAACAGGCAGACAAAATAATTGCTGAATTTTTCTATCAATATCCCGAGTTGAAAAACTATATTAAAAGTGCTGCTATAGGCGCTGGAATAACTATTTTAGTAGGTACAATTTTAGAAGATGTGATTACTGCAGGAGCCGGTATTGCAGATGATTGGGTTTGTTTTGTTCTTTCCTATAGAATAATACGATTTGCACTTGCTCTTTAAATATATAATATGTATAAATTTATTTATTGTGAACATGAATGGGGAGGCACTAAAGCATTTCATCTTGAGGGATTAATATTTAGTAAAAATTTTTGCAATTTCTTTGCAGAAACTTTTACTAAAATATTTGTGAACACAACCGGCCTAAAGCCTAGTTCAAAAGTTACATTAGCAGGCTATAAACAAAGAAATGAATTACCTATTTATCAACCAGGATTAGTTTCCAAACTAAACCTGGTTATATGGATTATGCCTGAATTTAACGATAACGTCAGTTTTTGCTGGCAATCAAAAACAGGTAAAATTATAAAGCCTACTGATGAAGATTTTGATGAAGAAGACCTTGAGTGTTGGATAGAAGGCCTAAAACCCGATGAATACTGGAAACAGGTAGCTACCGAAAAAAAAATCACATCCTTTTCAAATAGCTAACTTACCTTTTGAATTAAAAGTCTTTGGATTTGGTGTTGACACCGTATTACGCATTTATTTTACCGGCAACAAAGAAGAAATTGAGCAGGTAATATCAGAAACCATTGAGGCCTACAATGAGAAATCTGAAGCCTTAAACAGAAAAAATGGTGTTGTGCATAATTGCAGGATATTTTATGAAGAGCCTATTTTAACTGCAAGTGTTGATACCGGTTCTGCCGGAACAAGAATAATAAAACAAATATTAAAATCTTTTAAAAAATTAAAAGGGATAAAAAAGTTGAAGTTGATTTATAGATATTGTAATAATATCTTCAATAGCTGCATTACAAAAAGCAGGTAGAACCATTGCATTTTTATTAAAGAACAGCAATGGGAAATGGGTTATTCAGGAAAAAATAAAGTTGGAAATTTGGTAAAAATTTGCCTTAAGGGTTGCCCGCTCCTGGTTTTTAACCAACTGCACTTTTAATAGAAAGTTATCCAACAATCCCCAATAGAAATACAAGTTGTATTATTTTGGCCAGTAAGAACAGCCGCCGATAGAAAAAATGCGCTTTTACCCCCGTTTTTAAATACTATCCACAGCTTTGGAAAGTTATAAACTATTGCAATTTTTGATAGAAAATTGCCTTAATTTTGCACACCAATTAAAAATAATACTACTACATGAGCGGCGCATTAAAAGAAGTAAGAAACCGGATTAAAAGCGTACAAAGCACCCAGCAAATAACCAAGGCCATGAAGATGGTGAGTGCGGCCAAGTTGCGCCGAGCGCAAGATGCCATTATTCAAATGCGCCCTTATGCCCAAAAGTTGCAGGAAATGCTCAGCAATATTGTGAGCAACTCCGATAGCGACATAAGCGCCAGCTATGCCAAAGAAAGGCATGTGGAAAAAGCGTTGATTATTGTTATTACCAGCGACAGGGGTTTATGCGGCGGCTACAACAGCAACCTTATAAAGCTTACGAGGCAAATTATTAAAGATAAATATGCCGCACAACATGCCGCCGGTAAGGTAAGTGTATTGCCCATTGGTAAAAAAGGTTTTGAGCATTTTAGTAAAGCCGGTTTTACAGTAGTGGATAAATACTGGGACATTTTTACCGGCCTTAGTTTTGAAAAGGTACAAACGGCTGCTAAATATGCTATGGATGCTTTTGATGCAGGAGAAATTGACGCCGTGGACATTGTGTACAGCGAATTTAAAAATGCGGCTACCCAACGCTTTGCAGTAGAGCAATTTTTACCGGTTGCCAAAGCAGCCGCAGGTAAGGAACATTCAAAAAAAGCCGATTTTATTTTTGAACCCGGAAAAGATACATTAATAGCCGAACTGATGCCTAAAATTTTAAATACACAGTTGTACAAATCTGTATTGGATGGCAATGCCAGCGAACAGGGCGCCAGGATGACGGCTATGGACAAGGCAAGTGAAAACGCAAATGAATTATTAAAAACGCTCAAAATAAGCTACAACAGGGCAAGGCAGGCAGCCATTACTACCGAACTTACCGAAATTGTAAGTGGCGCTGCTGCCTTAAACGGATAGTTTACTGCCTGCTTTTACAAACAGTTATTTGGTAAAAGCTTTCCCCCAACTGTTCAAAAGCTAAATAATAAAAATGGAACTTGCTCTTATTATACCGCATATTGAAGCATTGATTTTTGCCAGCGACAAACCTTTAACGGCAAATGAAATTACAGAACTGGTAAACACGGCACATGCTTTTATTGAAGACCGTACAGACCTGGATCAGGTAAATACTGCTATTGAAGGCATTAAAGAAAAGTATGATAGCGAGTTTTATGCCTTTGAATTAAAGCAAAGCGGTGGCGGATGGCAATTTTTAACCAAGCCGCAATACCATAAAACTGTTGCCCTGCTCAATGGCGACAAGTTTTTGAAAAAACTTTCGGTTTCCTCTCTTGAAACCCTTGCCATTATTGCTTATAAACAACCCCTTACCAAAAGTGAAATTGAGAGCATTCGTGGCGTAAACTGTGATTATGCTGTACAAAAACTTTTGGAAAAAGATTTAGTAATAATAGCCGGCAGAAATGAAGATGCCGTAGGTAAGCCGTTGATTTATGCCACTTCAAAATCGTTTATGGATTATTTTGGCATTAACAGCTCCGAAGAACTGCCCAAAATAAGTGAAGTAATGATGGAGGAGTTTGAAAAAGCTACTGTGGTAAAAGATTTAATCGCCAATAATGAAGCCGCAGAAGCAGAGGAAACTTTATTGAGCATAGAACAGGAAAATGAAATTACTGAACCTGCTACCGGTACTGAAATCATTGATGAAGTGACAGTACCTAATGAAGATGAATCTTTAACTGCAGCGGCTGAAAAAGAAAAAGAAACAGAATAGCCTGTTGTATTAACTGCTTTCCTTTTTTTTTCTATTTTTCTTTTTTATACGTTCTCCCTTATGCAATTAATGTAAATATTGCTCAAAAAAAGCTTTCATATCCTTCCATGAAGCAGAGTCTGCGGCTGCATTGTAAGCCACAGCTATATTGAATTTTTTACCCATTTCTGTAGCTTCCGGGTTGGTAAAAGCATGCAAAGCGCTATCGTAAGCTTTAAAAGTATATTGCGCCCCAATGCTATCCAGGTTTTGCCTGAATTTTGCAATTTCTTCAGGCGAAATAAATTTATCAGCAGCACCATGGCATACCAAAATTTTTGCCTTTAACGTATTTTTTTCTGCAGGTACGGTTCTTAAGCCACCATGAAAACTTACTACTGCTTTAAGGTTTTCGCCCAATGCCGCAAGATTGAGTACAATAGAGCCGCCAAAGCAATAACCAATTGCTGCAATTTTGCTGGTATCGGCCTGAGGAAAGGTTTTAATTTTTTCCAGCGCCGCATCAAATCTTTTTTGTGCCGTTAATGGATTAGTATAAAAGGGTGTTGCAAGTTTTGTAGCTTCTTCGGGGTTGTTGCCATTAATGCCGTTTCCATATAAATCCACGGCCATGGCAAGGTAGCCCAGGTCGGCCAGTTGCTTTGCCCGTGATTTTGTATAGTCGTTAAGGCCCCACCACTCATGAATGATCATCACTACAGGTAACTTACCCTGCAAAGCAGAATCGTAAGCAACAAACCCATTCATTGTTATGGAATCTCCTGTATAGGTTACAGGCTCAGCTATAATTACAGGTATTTTTTTTGCTTCCATTTCAGTTGCTTTGGGTTTCATATTATTATTGCAAGCTGTAAAACAAAACAGTGCAGCCAGTGAGAAAAACAGAAATTTCATACTAATGTTTTTTTCAAAAAATTAAAGTACCCTACAAATTTAAATAATTTTTCAGGCTTTTGTTGAAGAGATTAATTAATTAAAACCCTTTCTGGCCGGCGGATAAAAGTATTATTGTATTTAAACCGGATTTTGGTGCTTAAGTCGCCCCGGAAACCCTTCATACCTGCTGTGGGACTTGGAAAATAATAACCCCTTATTTCAATGGTACCCAGGGTAAAGTTTTCGTTTCTGGTGCGCACACCTGCGCCAATTGCCGTATAGCCATGCGTTTTAGATGTGGGTACATTTACCTGCTGTATAAAACTAAAATCTGCAAATACAAATGGTGCAAACCTAAAACCCAAAAATTTATTAAGGTTAAAGAAAACAGACTCAAGTTTTAGCGTGGTACGGGTTTTGGCAAAAATGGAATCGGCATGAAAATAAGGAAGGCCATACTGGCTGTTTAAGTAAAGCGGTTCGTTATACCTGCTGTTCATTTGCTTACTGTAATAAAGGCTTACAAAATTTCGGTTGCGCCAATTAGTACCCAACTGCCTCAGTTTGGTAAAATGATAAACACCAAGTAGCAAACTTACATCCTCAAATCTATTACTGTAGTACCCGCCCAGTTTTGCCATATACGTAAAAAAAGATTTACGGGTAAAATCGGTACCTTCAAATGACAAGCCGTAATAAGGTCTTTTAGTGCCTTCTACATTAGTATAACCACCGGTAATGGTTGCCGAAAGACCTTCGGGTACATCTTCATAGCGGCCAAAGCCGTAAATAAAACTTGTTCTTACAAAGTCTTGCTTGTACAAGGTATATGAAAGTAAAGCGCCATTTCTATCGGCATAGCTGGAGTTGTAATGGGTGTTATAAAATTCGGGCAATTCAAAAAAATGATTGTAATAAGACCGTATCCCCACAAAATGCCTCAATTTCCCTGGCTTATCAGATTCTATTTTAGCTTTTGACCCAAAGTTATACCCTATCCATAAATCTATGGTTTGCTTGGAATAGGCAAAATAAGTGTTGTAAGATGAGTCGGTATGAAAGCCATTTGTAGTTTTACCAAAAGAAAACTCTGCAGCGCCCATCCAATGAGAATAACGGGATACCAATTGTTTATCTAACCGGGTATAAAAATTATTTTCTTCCAGCCTGCCACTGCTAAACGAAGGATTAAAAGTTTTAAACCCGGTAGTAAAATTTAAAAAGCTTCCTTTAATATTTCTAAAGCTTATATCTGTGCCATAGCCATATTTTGGGTTGCGGCCCTGGTCCATTAATCCGTAAAATGATAATTTATGGCCGGCGCCACCAAGGTTATCTTCCCGTATTTCAATTTTTGCCCTGTCCGGGCTATACAGGCTCAGGTTGCCGCCAATAGAAAAAACATCACGGGTATAAACAATAACCTTTACTGAATTTTCGTATCCTTCCATATCTTCTATAATTATCCTTGCATCTTTTAAATATTCCTGCTCCCTTAAAAAATGTTCGTTATCGGCAATGAGCAAAGGCGCTACCCTATCCCCTTTTGTAAAAAACAAATTATTTTTTATTACCTGCATTTTGGTATCGTTGTGCAGGGCATTGGCTAACCTTGTGCCAAAATTTTTCTTAACAATATTGGTATCGTAAATATTCCTGTCGAAACCCAGTGGGATAATCACCACGGAGCGTATGGTTTTTCCTTTAAATTTTAAGTAAGGGTTTGCAATGGTAACCGGTTCCAAAGGCGGAACAGAACGGGAAATACTTTTCCCTAATTTACCCAGCAACCCTTTCTTTTTGGCAAGGAAAAAAGTATCCTGTGGCTCTGTTTTTTGTGCAAAGCAGGCATCTGGGGCACCGGCAATTAATAGTAAAAGAAAAAAGAAAAATCGCATCATGTACATTTGGTTTATATTCTGCAGGTATAGCTTTATAAAACTAATAAATCTAAATTAATAAAGCTCCAAAATTTTATCCTCAGAAAAATACAGGCAGGTATAGATCCTTCATCCCTTTCAAAATTTTTTATGCTTTTACCCGAAGTGCTTATCTTAGTGGGCAAAATACAAAAATCATTCCTTATCACCATTTCCTGAACCTTCATGAATGAAGTGCCGGCACAAAAACCTAAAATTTATTTTTCCAACCTCGATGGAATAAGGTTCCTGTGTTTTTTTGCCGTATTCTGCTTTCATAGTATTCATTCCGATAACCATAAAATTTATTCTTCGGTTTTTTTTATTTTTTTAAAGGAAAGGTTATTTGCCAATGGCTATTTAGGCGTAAACTTTTTTTTTGTACTCAGCGGCTTTTTAATAACCTATTTACTGATTAAAGAAAAACAACTGAATGGAAGGATAAACGTACCAAATTTTTGGATTAGGCGTATCCTCCGTATTTGGCCTTTATATATTGTGTGTGTGTTTATTGGCTTTTTTCTTTTCCCTTTAATGAAATCATTTGTGGGTGATGCCGGAAATGAAACAGCAGATTTTTGGCATTATCTATTTTTTGCTGCCAACTTTGATTATATCCATAAAGGCATGCCTGATGCTCCGGGCCTATCGGTGTTGTGGAGCATTGCCGTAGAAGAGCAATTTTATCTGGTATGGCCATTGCTGCTCTCCATAATTCCTATTAAAAGGTATTGGATAGCGTTTGCGGTAATACTTGCCGGTAGCTGGGTTTATAGGGCTTTGCATAACAGCCCTGTAGCTGACGCCCATTTTAAGCCGCATGAAATGCATACCTTTTCCTGCATTGGCGATATGGCCATGGGCGCTTTTGGCGCCTGGCTGAGCATTGTAAATAAAAAATGCTTTCATTATTTTAAATTAATGCCAAGAGTAATTATTTTTTTTGCTTATGCCCTCTTTTTCCTTTTTTTATTTTTCCGGCAGGATATTTTTATCAATAACCCTTACCTAAGGATATTTGAACGCAGCATCCTGGCGCTGGCCATAATTATCATAATACTGGAACAATGCTTTGCCGAAACTTCTTATTTTAAAATGAGCGGCTTAAAAAAAATTACACAATTGGGTGTGGTTACTTATGGCCTGTATTGTATCCACTTTATAATTATATCTTTAGTTACGGCAATTTCTAAAAAATTTGGGTTAGATGCACATTTATGGCAGGTAATCATTTTGCAACCGGTAATAAGCCTGGTTATTACAATAGGTTTAAGCCTGCTGAGTTACAAATATTTTGAACTGCCTTTCCTTAAATTGAAAAACAGGTTTGCCTATATAGTGAAAGAATAAAGCTGCTTGAGAAAATTACTCACCATCACTTATAATTTGCACTACATGGTTGCTGCCAACCGTAAGTGTAGCGCCATCTTCGCAGGTAAGTTTTTTAATTGCCACATCGGCTTGAATTATTGGATAATGCGGCCTACCCGAAGGAATAACCACTGCTTCAGTGGGTACAGGCACCTTATTGGTAATCCAGTTTGCAGCATCTGCCCAGTCTTCATTCTTAACACCAGTCCACCGGTTGCCTATTTCTGCAAATAAAATATTTTTCTGCAACACAATATTGGCAAGCATAGCATGGCCTGCAGGGTTGAGGTGAACATTGTCGCCTAAGGCAAACTGCGGTTTAATAATTATCGGCGGGTCTTGCACAATATCATCCCAAAAATTTAAAGCCCAATTGCCAAAATTTTGTTTAATCAGTAACTCTAAATCTTTTAACCTTTGCCTTTCACCACCGGCAGGGTTAAAGTCGTCCCTGGGTTGAGTAGTGGTAATATAACACGCTATGCCTGCCGCATTGGCTGAATCTTTCATTGTTTGTAAGCAAAATATTATTTCAGCATAAGGCATCCACTGGTAATTATTACTGGGAAAATTTACAATAATTACATCGGGTTTAGGATCAAAGTGAATGGCCCTTGTAATATTAAACTGCGGATTGGGTGCATTTCTTCCAGGAGGTGGGACAAAGGATGTGGGCATCCCAATATAACAATCAATACCTGGAACTGCAATGTTATAGAGCGTATCTAAAACACCCGCAGTTTTATAAAAATTTTTTATCCTTCCGGCATAGCTGCTGTCTGCTGGCACACCATATCCATAAGAGGTAGAAGAACCCACCAAACAAATTCTTTTATTTTGTGCAGATGAAGGAAAATTAAGGGTGAGAATAATCCCTAAATACAATAAAGTAATTTTCATTTATGCCGGTATCTTTTTAAAAGAATATGGGATTTCTCAGGTTCTTGGCTGGCCAGAAAGCACAAAGGTATTATAAATAAATAGGCATTATAACCACTTAAATGTAATGTGCGTAAATGCATTAATTAGACTGATTTATAGTATTTTTACATGGGTATAGCTTACAGTCTTTGCAGAATATCAAACACTTAGATTGCTTGATAATAATGTAAGTATCTTTAGCCTTTTCCACAATGGCCATAAAAAAAACAGAAAATATTACCAATTGGGGCAATTACCCTGCTATTGATGCTGAAGTTTTGGCTTTTCAATCGGTAAATGAAGCAAGGGAAGAAATTAGCCGTTGCTCTAAAATTATTGCCCGGGGAAATGGAAGGTGCTATGGAGATGCCTCTTTGCAAAAAACCGTTATTGCAACAAAACGATGGAATAAATTTATTGCCTTTGAGAGGCAAAATGGTGAAATAGAATGTGAATCGGGTGTATTATTATCTGAAGTTATAGAGCTAATCATACCAGCAGGCTTTTTTATTGTGGTTACGCCGGGTACAAAATTTGTAACAGTTGGCGGAGCAATTGCTTCGGATATTCATGGAAAAAACCACCATGTAGACGGGTGCTTTAGTGAACACGTTATTTTTTTTACCCTGCTCACCGAAAACGGGGAAATCAAAAAATGTTCAAGGGATGAAAATGAAGATTTGTTTTGGGCAACAATGGGTGGAATGGGTTTAACCGGGCTTATACTCACTGCCCGTTTCAAACTTAAAAAAATTGAAACAGCATATATCCGTAATGAAGCCATACAAGCAAAAAACCTCGATGAAATTTTTACTCTTTTTGATGCATCGGAAAGCTGGACCTATAATGTTGCATGGCTCGATTGCCTGCAAAAAGGAAAAAATATTGGCAAATCCATAATGCTTCGTGGTGAACATGCCCGCTTAGATGAATTGCCGAAAAAATTGAAAAAACATGCATTAAATCCAAAGAAAAAAATTTCGTTTGACATTCCATTTTATTTTCCATCTTTTGCATTAAACCCGGTTACTATTAAAATTTTTAACTGGTTATTTTATCATAAGCAAGGTAAAAAGCACTTAAAAAATTTTGTAGACCTGGAGAGTTTCTTTTACCCTTTGGATGCTATCCACAACTGGAACAAAATTTACGGCAAAAAAGGTTTTATACAATACCAGTTTGTAATACCAAAGCATAAAGGCAAAGAAGGTATGCGGCAAATTTTAGAAACCATTGCAGCCAGTGGTAACGGGTCTTTTTTGGTGGTTTTAAAATTATTTGGGCGCAATAACCCACTTGCTTACAATGCTTTTCCTTTTGAAGGTTACACATTAGCGCTGGATTTTAAAGTAAACAACAAATTAACTGCATTGGTTGCAACGCTGGACGGTATTGTAGAAAAATACGGAGGAAGGATTTACCGTACTAAAGATGCTATGTCCAAACCATCATTAACTTCTTATTTAAAAAATATTGATTCTCCCAAATTTAATTCATTACAAAACGAACGCATCAATTCAACGCTTTAAACAATGGTAATACTCGGCGCCAACTCTGATATTTCACAAGCTTTTATTGAAAAAGTATTAAGCAAAAATGAACGCTACCCGGTTATTTATTTATTGAGTTCCCATGCAGAAAATGCAAAAAGGATAGCCCGGCATTTTGAAGTGAAATATCAACAACAATTTGAAATTATCGCTTTTGACCTTAGTAAAGAAAATGATTATACCCAACTGGCAAATATTGATAGCAAGATGGTTTTTTGTGCAAGCGGTTACCTGGGATTAGATGCTGCAAATGGCTTGTATGACGATAGCAATACCCAAAAAATAACTTGTATCAATTATAGCAACCTCGTGTTATTACTCAATCATTTTGCACAAGAATTTGAAGCCAAAGGCATGGGTACCATTATTGCCTTAACCAGCGTAGCCGGCGAAAGAGGAAGGCAAAGCAATTTTATTTATGGCAGCGCCAAAGCAGGGTTTACCACCTATTTGCAGGGTTTAAGAAATTATTTATTTCATAAGGGTGTACATGTGCTTACGGTAATTCCAGGGTTTATGGATACGCAAATGACAGCAGGTATCCAAACGCCTAAACTGCTTACTGCCAGCCCGCAAAAAGCTGCAGCAATAATTTACAAAGCCTGGAAAAGAAAAAAAAATGTAGTATATGTTACTCCTGTTTGGCGTTTAATCATGCTTATGATACGCAACATACCGGAATTTATATTTAAAAAGATGAAAATGTAATATCTTAGATTTCCTTAGCAGCCAATCCAATCAATACCGCTTATGCCTTTATCTGATACGCATACTTTGCAAAACAATTTCAAATTAAGCAAATGGTTTATTATCATTTGCCTTGCATTGCTTGCCTTATACCCTATTTATAAAAATTTTTATTACAGCCAGGCGCATTTAACTTACGAGCGGCATATTGCCGTAATAGAAAAACGCTCGGAGTTTTATAACCCGTGGCAATACCGGGTTTTGATGCCTTATATCAACCAGGGTTTATTTTGGCTATACAACCATTCCATTGATAAGATTTATCCAATTGAACAAAAAATCAATTTTAATTTCCATAAAACATCCGGTACGGTTGAGCAAACCGACCAATTTCTTAAACTGATGCAAACACCCGGCGCTGCCCGGTACATGATTATTTTTATTTTGGTAAGGTGGGCGCTAAACTTTCTTATTTTATTACTGGCATGGCGGCTTTGGCGCCACTTTATTAAAAGTGACTGGCTGGCTTTATTGGGGGTAAATTTTATTGCACTGGCCATGGGCAACGCTGTAGCTATTGCCGACCTTGCCTTTAATACTTATGCCGATATTATTTTTTACCTTTTAGCAGCCCTCATTATTGTTGAGAAGAAAAATAAAATGTGGCTTGTTCCCATTACTATACTTTCATCTTTTAACCGGGAAACGGGCATGTTGATACCTGCATTATACTTTATTTCTCAGGTAGATTTTTCTCAAATGTGTGCAGGCAAATTTTCTTTCAAAAAAATTATTTGGCCCCATCTCAGTACCTGGATGTTTACCGCTGTACTTTACCTTCTCTTTTTAGCCGTATTTGTTTATTTACGCTGGTATTTTGGTTACCAACCGCAGCAAATGTGGAAAGTTCCGGCAGGATGGCCCATGCTTAAATTAAATTTAATGAGCGCTGTTGGCTTAAAAGGCTATTTGGAATTAATTGGCACTTTTGGCATTGTTCCTTTAATCATCCTGTACAAATTCAAGGCATTTCCCTACTTATTAAAAAAATGGTTTTTATTTTTGGCGCCTATTTGGTTCCTGGTACATTATATTTCTGTTCCGGCATATCAAACCCGGTTATTTTTGGTACCCATCATTCTTATTTTTATGCCCATGATACTATGGCTTACTGAGCAACATATTTTTTCTTTATCCGATAAAATTAAAACTTAACCAATAATGTAATAATGAAGGATATTATTCATCTCATACGGCCTAAAGACTGGGCAAAAAACCTTTTTTTGTTTGTGCCTTTGTTTTTTGCCGGCAGGTTATTTGAAATGGAAACCATCAAAGAACTTTTTTATGGATTTCTTTGTTTTTGCGCCATTGCCAGTGCCGTATATATTATTAACGACTACAGGGATATTGAATTTGATAAGCTGCACCCGGAAAAATCCAGTCGTCCGTTGGCCTCCGGAAAAATATCGAAACCTAAAGCTGTAATATTAGCCATACTACTCATTATTGCAGGATTTACCGGCGCATGGTTTATTAGGGACAAGTTTATGTTTGTACTGGCCCTTTATTTTTTACTGAACCTTGCTTACAGTTTCGGTTTAAAAAATTTACCTATTGTTGATATCGTTATCATTGCAATTGGCTTTGTGTTGCGCATAAAAGCCGGGGCAGTAATTGCCAAAGTAGGCCTTACGGAATGGCTTACCATAATGGTTTTTTTACTTGCTTTATTTATGGCGCTGGCAAAAAGAAGGGACGATGTAATTTTAAAGAACCAATCGGGAATGGATATGCGAAAAGCCGTAAAAGGCTACAACCTGCAATTTATTAATGTGGGTATTTCGCTCATAAGCTCCATTATTATTGTTTCTTACATTATGTACACAATGTCCAATGAAGTGCAGGAGCGCATTGGCACTTACAGGATTTATTACACGGCGCTTTTTGTAATCATGGGTTTGTTCCGGTACCTGCAACTCGTTTATGTAGATGAAAAATCTCAATCGCCTACTAAAATTTTGTATAAAGACAGGTTTATACAGGTTTGTTTAATTTTATGGATTGTGTGCTTCTATGTAATTCTTTATATAAAAGACTTTTCACTTTTTGAAACTTAATTTCCTTGCCGCAACAAATTGCTTTTTTTGATTTTGATGGTACCATTACCACTAAAGATACCCTTCTGGAACTTGCAAAGTTTCATAAAGGCAAAGCAGGCTATTTAAAGGGGATGCTTTTATTGCTGCCTTCGCTAATGGGCTTAAAACTTGGCCTTACAGGCAGCAGGGAGGCAAAAGAAAAATTTCTCCATTATTTTTTTGGAGGTATGCACAAGCAAAGTTTTGAAGATTTATGCTTAAAATTTACCCATAAAAAGCTGGAAAGTTTATTAAGAAAGGAAGCTATGGATAAATTAAACTGGCACCGGCAGCAAGACCACGAAATTGTTGTGGTATCTGCATCGGCCAAAAACTGGGTTGCGCCATTTTGCCAGTTACATGAGTGGAAATATATAACCACAGCATTAGAAATAAAAAATGATTGTATTAGCGGAAATTTATCCGGCGAAAATTGCAACGGCGCCCAAAAAGCAATTAGGATAAAAGAGGTATTTGATATTGGGCTGTACGAAAAAATATTTGCTTACGGCGACAGCAGAGGTGATAAAGAAATGCTGGCCCTGGCTACAGATGCATTTTACAGAAAATTTTAAAGCTAGTTTACAAATACCTTTACCGTAGTACTGGCAGAATCTCCGTAATTATTAATAACGGTAAGTTTAAAGCTATTCTCACCTTGTTGCAGGTTATGCACTTTTGTTTTTTCGTCAGCAGGCGATTCTATAACTGCAGCCTGTTGTGCATTTTCATTTTGCCACAAAAAACTGTTAATACTGCCCTTTTGCTGCGATGAAAATGCAGCGCTTAAAGTTGTAAAGCTTGAAGAAATGTATTGATTAATACCCGCATTTGCAATTGGAAACCTTCTTTCATCAGGATCAAAAGAGGCAATTTGCCGCCACTTTGTATTTATAGGATCTACTAACTCGGGTGCAGGAATATTTAAAGCCTCGGGATAACGAGCTTCATCCATTGGCGTTAAAGTAATTCCATTTCCCAGGCTGCGGGCTTTATTTCTTCCCCAGCTATACCAGTTGCCACCCATATCCTGGGCATACATATAAAATACATTATTGGGTGCCGTACAAATTTTATTGAACTTACCCGTTATTTGCACCGGCTTTTGAATTAATTGCCCGTGGGCATAACTCCAGCTATAGGGCAAGGGAGCATAACTGCTCCAGTCCGGCCATTGCCGGCCATTTCCCACATCGCCATGCACATTATCACCTGCGCCAAATAAATTATTGTTTGCATCTAAAATATGCAGCGTACCATAATTGCCCGAAATTTGTTTAGCTGGAAAACGGCAACCTGCCGCTTCCCATTTGCTTTTGATAGAAACTGGCCGGTGCCCCATATCTCCCACTCCAAGATAAGACCCTAAAAATCCCCATGCATAAAGATCAATGCTGGTTTCAACAACATAAACGCCAGAGCCTATGCCTGTAATATCCCTGGCCAGGCCGGGAATATTTATTTTGGCAGGTTTTAAAACATTACGGGAGTATTTCCAAACCGTGCCATTGCTTGCCAAAGCTAGAACCGAACTATTGTCAAATGAAAGCGGTACAAGTTTGGTAAAAGTAACATTTGCAGGAACAGGCACAGGGAATGGCGCTATAATATTTTTTCCGCCATTTACGTAAAGTATATCTTCACCCCAAACGAAAGGCTTTCCTTTTTTTAATGCAAAAAATGTATTTCCAATAGCATACACTTTTTCTACGCCTGTAAAATTTTTGCCGGTAATATCTTTTGCCACTATGCCGGCAAAAATTCCCCTGCCGGTTTTACCCGGGCCTATAATAAATGCTTCGCCCTGGGTATTTGTTGCAATAGCCTGTGCCAATCCACAGGCTATATCCGTAAAAATTTCCGGGCTGTTGAGTTGTTTGCAAAAATAGCGGTTACCCACAGAAATAGGTATATAAACGCTACCACTATCGGTAAGGTAGGCTGTATAATATTCGCCGGTGCCTACCTGTACAATTTTTTGGGCCAAAGTATCCTTAAATAAAATACAAAAAAATAACGTGTACAGATAACGCATACTAAAAAAATTTAGAAACAGGCACAAGATACTCAATTAGGTATTTGCTGTAAATATTTATAAAAATTATAAAGATGTAGCAATAAAAAAACCCGTAAAAACGAGTAAAATATGGTAAAGTTAAAAGTATTAATCTCCCCAAATTTCATCTTTACCCTGCAGCCAAAGCTTCACCGATTCTGTGGTAATGGACTTTGGCCTTTCCAAAGGCATACCCAGGGCCCTATCCCAGCAAAGGCTTGTTAAAACCCCCAATGCACGGGAAACGCCGAACAATACAGTATAAAATTCGTATTCCACCATTCCATAGTGAACCAGTAAAGCGCCGCTATGGGCATCAACATTGGGCCAGGGATTTTTAATTTTCCCCATTGAAGAAAGTATGGTTGGAACGGTTTCGTAAATTGTCCATACCGTATTTACCAGTGGGTCATCGGGCATGTGTTTTTTACCAAATTCCATTTGTGCAGTAAACCTGGGATCGGTTTTACGCAATACGGCATGACCATATCCGGGTATCACTTTTCCTTCGCTGAGTGTTTGCTTTACATAATTTTCTATTTGTTCTTTTGTAGGGTTGTCGCTGCCAATTTTTTCTCTCAGTTCAAAAATCCATTTAATTACTTCCTGGTTGGCAAGGCCATGTAAAGGCCCGGCAAGCCCGTTCATACCGGCAGCAAAGCTTAAGTAACAATCGCTAAGGGCCGAACCCACCAGGTGCGTTGCATGGGCAGAAACATTACCACCTTCATGATCGGCATGAATGGTCATATAAAGCCGCATGAGGTCACGGAAAGATTTATCACTGAACCCAAGCATGTGGGCAAAATTGCCAGCCCAGTCCAGCATGCCGTTGGGTTGAATATGATCGCCGTTTTTATATTTTCTCCTGTAGATATAAGCTGCAATCCTGGGTAGCCGTGCAAGCAAAATCATTGCATCGTCAAAAGTAGCTTCCCAGTAATCTTTTTTGCTCATGCCTTTTGCATACTTTTTGGCAAATTCGCTTTCAGTTTGTAAAGCCATAATGCCTACCACAAACTGCGTCATAGGATGTGAGGAAATAGGCAATGCTTCAATAGTGGCAAATACATGGCTGGGTACATGGCTCCTGCGCTGCAGTACATTGGTTACATGCTGTACATCTTCGGCTGTAGGTAAATTGCCAATCAACATTAAATAAAGCAACCCTTCGGGCAATGGTTCGGTGCCATTGGGCGCTTTAGGTAATTTTTCCTGGAGTTCGGGAATGGTATATCCACGAAAGCGGATACCTTCCTGTGAATCGAGCAGCGAGGTTTCAGTAACCAAACCGGTAATTCCCCTCATACCCTGGTAAACCTGCGAAAGGGATACTTCCCCAATCTTTTTATTGCCGTGTTCTTTAATTATTTCTTTAATTTCTGTGGATACTGTTTCAAATTTAGAAGCAAATCTTTCCTTTAAAATTCCCATATTATCTTAATTTTTCAAGATGGTTTTTATAATCGCCAAATTTACGATAGCTGAATTGGGTAAACAAATGAAAGCCGATAAAGTTTAAGGAAACAGCAGATTTTTCCCACTTTAGCTAATACAAAAAACCTTCAATATTATTATTGACGGCAATATTATTTGGGGGCCTTTTTGTAAATATAAAATGCCAGCAGACCAAAAAGTATATTCGGCGTCCATGCGGCCAAAAAGGGCGAAAAATTGCCTTTAATTGCAAATACAACACTAAAACGGCTAAATAAAATATAGCTCACACTTATCACTACACCAAGGGCAAGATGTGCGCCACTGCCGCCCCTAAGCCTCCTGCTGGCCAATGAAGCACCAATAATGGTTAAAATAAAAACAGAAACCGGTATGGCATCACGGTTATACCTTTCTACCAAAAGGTCGCTCAACCCTTCGGATTGCCTCATTTTCTCCCTCCTAATAAAATCATCAAGTTCCCTGGTGGGCATTTGGTCTTTGAGGTATTCGTCTTTTCTTAAATCCAATGGCCTAAAGTTGTATTTCATCAGCAAATTGCTATTCTTTACCAGCTTTTCCTTTAAGGAATCAATGTGCCGTTCCAATACATTTGAGAGCTTCCATTTTTTTGAGCTTGTATCCCACATTATGCTGCCTGCTCTTAGGTTATAAAGCATTTTATTATTTTGAAACTTATCAATAAAAAAGCCATTGCCTGTTTTGCTGATGGTATCGTAAGACCGCATCCCTACATAGGTTACAGGATCTATTCTAAAATAAAGGTTTTGCAGGTATGAGGTATTTTTGTTGTGCATGCCTTTATTTACATCTACATAGTTTTTATTAAAATTGCCAAATTTTTCATTTGCTTTTGGCACCAGCGATCGGTAGCCCAGCCAAAGCAATAAGGAAAGAAACATTGCAGAAACAATGTAAGGGAGCATAAAGCGCCGAAAACTTACACCACTACTTAAAATGGCAATAATTTCTGAGCGGCCGGCCATTTTTGAAGTAAAAAAAATTACCGAAATAAAAACAAACAAAGGAAAAAGCATGGCATCAAACCGGGGAATAAAACCCAGGTAATATTCCTTAAAAATTTGCCAGGCATTCAAATTGCTTTTTACAAAATCATCCGTTTTTTCACTTATATCTACTACTACTACAATAACGGTAAAAAGTAAAAGACAAAAGAAAAAAGTGGAGAGGTATTTAGAAATAATATACTTATCTATCTTCTTCATTTACAGGGGCAAGATAATTTAAAAAAACAAGGCCTGTTTAGAAAATGCCGTTAAAAACAATCAGAAACTGGCTATTTTACCAATTCAAACCCTGCTTTTGGCTTATTTTAAGGCTAAAATATTTTATGATTTGGCTCATAAAAATTGTTTAAATTAAAGTAAATATCTATACCTTTAAAAGAAAAAATTATGAAAAAAATATTTACACTGGCAAGCCTTTTTGCGCTTGTGGCGTTTACTCAAAATGTAAGGGCTCAGTCAGAAGATGAGATGAAAAAATGGAACGATTACATGAAGCCGGGAAAAATGCATGAACTAATGGCTTCATGGGAAGGGCAATGGACTGCCAATATTAGCCTGTGGATGGCACCTGGTGCGCCCCCTACCCAATCCAAAGGAACCCTGTTGAATAAAATGGATATGGATGGACGCTATCAAATTGGCAGGCATACTGGTGATTTTAATGGAATGCCTTTTGAAGGCATGAGTATTTTGGCTTATGATAATGCCAAAAAAGTATTTGAAAGTACCTGGATAGATAATATGGGTACAGGTATAATGCACTTAAAAGGAGAATGGAACGACCCTAAAAAAGTAATGACCCTTAACGGTTTTATGACCGACCCCATGACAGGTAAAGATTCAAAAGTAAAGGAAACTTTTACTGTAGTAGATGATAACACTCATGTTATGGAAATGTATATGGAAGGCCCGGATGGCAAAGAATTTAAAACGATGGAAATTGTTTATAAAAGGAACAATTAATATTTAAACTTTGTTCTTGTTTTACTTTTTGCTAATAAACAGCCCGGTATTTCCGGGCTGTTTTATTTAAGTATTATAAAAATTTATGAATCAAATCTAATTTTCAATTTAAATACGAATCACAACTAAATAATAAGAAATCACTTTGCAGAAATACTTTTTTTCCCTTTTTGGCAAAAGAAAACAAAGCGAAAAAAAAGGCAAAGTGCACTCAAAGAACATATAGAATTTGCAACGAAAAACAAACTCTGCGGAAACTCTGCGGACTTTTTTCTCTGCGCTTTTTTTAAATTTTATTCTTTACTTTTTTGCCTGCCCAAAAAAGTAACAAAAAAAGGCCCCCGAAATCGAATACAGCCCGATTTCGGGTAACAGCTTTACGCAACTTTTGTTCTTTGGTAGCATGGGCCTTGGTAATGCTACTCTTAGGCGGAATTTTTTGCATTTTTGTTGATGCGCTGTGTTAATGTTGGTGTGGTTTTGTGTAAAAAAAACAATGTGTAGGGTACTCACCGAGCATTGCCGGAGACGCTGTTGGGAAGAAAAGGCAAACACAAAAGGATTGGAAGAATAATTCGCCGTGAAGCCTTCCCACGAGGACATTGTGTCCAATTAATAACTTGGGCCATACAATTTTTTTTTGTTCCCATAAAATTTTAATAAAAAAAAATTGTATCCTAATAATAATAACGTAAATAGAGGAATATAGTACAATAATTTTAATACCCCAAAAACAAGCATAACCAAATCTGTAATAATACCTCCAAAAAGTGCAGAAGGGATTCCCATAAACACTTTAAATCCTAGTTGCAAATGAAAGATTCCTCCAATTTTTTCTATGTGAGAATAAAAATAATTCTTTCTGTCCTTTAAATCTAATGAATACCCTTTTGTTTTTACAACTTCAAAATATTCTAATAGTAAATTTTCAACATCTCTCTTGTCTTTCCCTTCTGTTAAATTGTCAAAGTGAAAAAAGAAATTTATGATTGAGTTAAAGTGTAGATTTTGCTTTTGCTTATTATTCAATTTGAATTTTTTGTCAATTAGATATTGACTAAATTCATTTAATTCAGGAGACATTATTATGGCATTTGAGGTAATAAATTTGGGAAATAATACTGAACAGTTTGGTAGTTCTCTCTAAAATTAATCAATCCTTCAGAGGTTAATGGTTGAAATGTACCATCACCCCATTTATTAAGCACTTTTGCAATTTCACTATTTCTTGTAAAATATGATGCAGTGCCGATTCCTATTGTATTACGAACATTGTTAGCTATTGCATAAACAGATGAACCAAAGTTGAAAGATAATTCGGAAACAGAAACTGACATAGTACTATACAACCCCATCGCACCATTCACCGCACCACTTTCCAAAACCGCCGATACTGCAAGTGGCGCTGCAATGCCTGCGCCAATACCTGCATACATCATGCGTTCTGTGTGTAAAGCACTTTGTTCTCTCTGATATTGTGCCATCAAGCCCGGCAATTGTCTATCATAGCTGGCTCTGTCTCCAGAGCTTTGTACTGCCACCCCTCGCTGCTTACGACTTTTAAAAAGTTCATAATTGTGGTTCCACATTACATCATAATACTGCTTCCCACCATACCAGCTATACGATGCTTCCGAATTGGCTTCTCCCCATGCCATTGCATATCCCCAATAATCTTTAATTTTCATAGTGGTTTGCCCAATTACTACTGTATTTAATGTTTGAGATTCACTACCTTCTGTTGAGCCGGATGCTTGTGTCCAGGTGGATGATGTGCCATTTAAAATTTCTGCAGTCCAAGCCAACTCTGCCCATAATTAAATCAAGTCTGCCTTCACCAATTAAACTCTTTTTAACTTCATAGATGCCCATCAAACCTAATATCTGCGGCAACTAATGTTGATAAGAATAGTACTATGGATGCTATGATATAAATAAAAACGTATTTCCTGTATTTTTTGTTTTTGTTTGCTTGCTCGTCAAAGTATGCAAATATGCTTTTGTATCGGGAATTATGATACAACGAAAAATAACTTAGCATTGCTAGCAGAATAAAAAAAAATATGGCATACCCCTTTGTAAAAGGTGGTTGAAAATTAAAAAAGATGCTTAACCAATAAATAATTGAAAATATGTTAAAGTATAAAAATAAAATGGGTAAGAAAAAAGATGCACTTAGCGGCACACTATCTCTTTTTCTTACATAGTAAGCATAAATCACATAGTTTAAAAAGTAAAAAGCTTTCATGAATGAGTACAATTTTAATTGTTCCAAAAATCCCAATCCGCCCATTCCAATAACGCTTTACCACCGAAATAAGCACCGCTTACAATCCAACCCCCTCCCGGTATAAAACCTACCCCACCCATTATTAAATCTAAACCGCCTTCACCTATTAAACTTTTTTCTCCATTATAGATTTCAATACCCGTGCCCACAATTCCTGCTACACCTAATGCTCTACCACCCCATTTCAAAACACCTGCTGTATTATTTAATACTTTTCTACTTACATCAAAAGTTTTCCCAATTGGCAACTTAACCGTTACAGGGCCCTGCACGGGTTGAGGGCCATATCCGGGCCATGAGATGATATACCTGTTTTTAATAATGTTCCCTGCATTAGTTTCCGCCGCTCCTAATGCCATATCTAAACCCCAGGTCCATTCAAATGATTTCTTATTACCTGCAAACAATTCCATCATCTTATCATAGGAAGTATATTTATTCAGCACATTTTCCATGGTACCAATATACTCGGTGTTGTACACCGTATTAAATCCTTTGCCATTGGGCGAGTAATCGCTGCTGATATTATATGCCTGCTGGCTTTCCCATTTTTGCATATAATAGCCTGTAACCATACCCGGGGTAAATTTTCCTCCATTGTACGCCTGCAATGCACTTTCAAAATTTGTTGCCCATCCTTTATTAAGCCCCCACCAACCATTATCTGCCATAAGGCCTGCTCCTGCCCCAAATGCTTCATCGGCACTGCCAAAAAAAGAATACGATCCTCCTCCATATTCAAAAGTACCTGTATTTTCCTTTGCACTCCAATGGCCACCATAATTGCTTCCCCATAGTGTTTCTATTAACTTATCAAACTCTGCTTTTGTAAGCGCACCTGTAGGGTCATTAAAAAATACAGGATTATTAAACCCATATTGGTAAGGCGATACTCCCCATGTTTTTTTGGCCAGTACATCTACACAATTAAACCTGCCCGTTTGTGGGTCGTAATTACGCAAGGGCGTTTCGTAATACTGTACATCCAGTTCTTCGTTGAGTTCTGTGCAGGCATTGTATTTATATTTATTTTCTGCAAAGCCCGATAAACCATCACTTTTTAATTCGATCTGTCATAAGCCTAATAAACTCAGCACTCAACAGATTATGGTACTGTTCAATATTTTTTTTAAACTCATTACTATTAACTTTTCTTTTATAAATGCTGATAATCCCATCACCAGCAATCGTTGATGTTTCCTGACCAATTGAAGTTTTTATTATTTTTTTCTCAATATAATCATATTCAAACGTATGAATATCATAGCAACCTACATTGAATTGCAAGAGAACAGCAGAAGAATCATTAGCAAATATTGAATAGTTAAACTCAAAACTTCTTTGAGATATTTTTTTTATCTCAACCAATACCACATTAAACATTGCTGGAAACCATTTGCCTTGTCCTTCATAGAAACAAAATCCATTGATACCATAGATTATTTTTCTTAAAGAATCATTTATGGTGGCAAATCCGTATTTGTTTACTGTATCCAGCGCAGATGCAATGGATTTCAAATCTTTAATCTTTACACCTCTTCTGTTGGATGGGATAGAATTTATTTGCGTTTGATTTTTTTGATCCGTTTCCAGTTGCTTTACAGGGGAATGACAACTTAATAGAAATATAATAGTTATACAAAATGCTAATAGTTTCATATCAATATTTTATTAACGGTTAATGTAAATAGGATTGTTTCCTGACGCATTATAAAGTATAATAGAGTTAATGTTAATCATAATATTATATTGAGTACCAAAAGTTTTATTTTGGTCTCTCGCCCTATTAAAATCAGGTTGGGAAACAAGCGCCCCATTATTAACTCTTCCGAGATGAGTCCATTTGCCGCCAAAAGAATAAGATAAATCATGGCCTATTAATGATGCTGCATACGGATGTAAATGTCCATTGGGCACCCCAGAACTTCCCGCATCTGAAGTATTAAAACTATTATTTGAACTGATTGTCTGCATGTCAACAGTCCATACTCCTTTGTCTTTCTTCATGCTAAAACTTGCTTCGGCACCTTTTAAAGATGTTATAAATTTTTTAGAAACTTCATTTCCATCTAACGTAATTTTATCCATTAATTCAATAGGTAAATTATCAATTTTTTGAATGTTGAATTTTTGATAATTCTCTTTGTAAAAATGGTTAATGGAATTTAAATCATATGCATCGCCATTTGCACCAAAATTATTTTCATTCCATAAGATATTACTAATATCAAAATACAGTTGCATTATAGTACTTGGGTTGCCCTTTTTGAATTGTGCTACATTATTAATGAACTGTTGTTTGTATATATCTGAAACTACAAATACCCTCCAATAGTTTTGACTTGTTGTTTGATATAACAAATTACCCTTTGCATCAAAATAAGAAGTGCCATTATTTCCTGCACCCGGCCTAAACCAAGAATTTGAATTACCATTGTCCATAGCAACCTGGCGTTCCCAGGCATCTGCACCGCTCCAATCATATCTTGAGTTGTTTAATTTATTTTGCAAATCAAGCGTTGCTGTTGGGTTCCAGCCTCCTTCTTTGGGTGTTACCGGCCGCCGGCCATCGGGGTCTATAAACTGTATGGGGTTGTTATAGCCGTAATTATAGGGCGTCCAGCGCCTGCTCATTTCGGCAAGTGGGTCTATTACCTGCCAGCGGCCGGTTTGTGCATCGTACATTCTTGCGCCATAGTCTATCATATCCTGGCCGCTGCCTTCGCTAAACTCATTGGCTTGTTCTTCTTTGCCATTGTATTTATATTTATTTTCTGCAAAGCCCGCTTCTCTTTGGCTGCGGTACGAAATATTTTTCATGAGCAGCCCAAAGGGATAGTATTCATTGGTTTCGAGCAGTGTGCCCCGGCTGTGCGTTAGCTGCAAATTATCAAAGAACACTTCTATGTTGGGTGTGGCGTTGCTTACATATACATAAAGGTAACCGGTTTTTGTGATGGATACCTGGTTAAAAATATGTTCTTTTAATTCTTCATTGTTGCCGGCCTGCTCAAAACCGCCGGCGGTGTATTGAAACTGCTCATCGAGCAATATCCAGTTTATAAAGGCTTTGGGTTTTTGGCTATTGTAGGTTTGGCTGTTTAAAAACTGGGTGGCGGCGGGGGTAAGTATATTACCGTTTTGTAACTGTGCGCCAATAGTAGCGCCATGGCTGGCCGCAGCGGCACCGCCTACGCCGCCTTGCATTGCGGCAAGCAGGCTGGTAAGTGGGTTTACAGGGTTGCCAGGCGCTGCGCCATTAAGCCGGTACCAGCTTGTTACCCTTATGTTGAACTTATCGCCGGCCATTACTTTTAGGGTAATGGAAGGGCCTATTTTGTTTCCATCGCCGCTTACTTTTGCAACATAATCATTGGGGCTGGTATAAGTATCGGCTGGGTAGCCGGGCACCGTGGTTTTTAAAGTTCTTGTTTGCGGCAGGTTGGCATACAAGGCTTCTTCGGTTGTGGCTTGTGCGGTTTCCATACTGGCAGGTGGGTACTGGTCTTCCTTTTTTTGGCTGGTAATAACGGCCCTTATATTGCCCAAGTGGTCTTTTATAAAATAATCGCAGGCAAAGCCGGTAATATAGCCGGGCTGGCTAAGGCTGTCGTACAAAGCTCTTATGCGGCCTTCTTCCTGGCCGCAAAAAAGCAATTTGTTATTGTATAAAACATTATTTGCCGAATCTTGCTTAGTTTCATAAACAAAGCCAGAAAGATAGAGCGTAGTAATAGTAATTTGAGTTTGCCTGTTAAAAACCTGTTTTTTGAGCCTTGTACCTGCGGCGGTATAAGTATAGCGCACCGTTCCTTTTTCTACAAGGTCTATAAACTCAGGCAAATTGAGCTGGTTGTATACTATGTTGGCAATGCCTTTATTGAGGTCTTGGGTAAGGTTGCCGTTTACATCGTATAAATAATCATCGGCGCCTGTATTAGCGCCGTCTTTAAAATCGCCAAGCCTGGTATTGGGGTCGTTAACGGCATCGGTTACCCTGGCAAGTTTATTGGCGGAGCTGGTATAGGCATAGCTAAGCCTGTCAATGAGGGCGCTGCTGCCAAGTTTTAAGCCATATTGTACCATATATAAAATATTGCCGTTGGCATCGTAAAGCGCTTGAAGGGCTTTGCCCGTTGCCCATCATTACAGAATAGTCTATACCTGCCGAGAGGTTGAAAGCGCCATCGGTAAATTGGGTAAAAGCGGCGCTCAAAAGCCTGCCTGCGGCATCGTAACTATAATCGTATTTACGCAACTGGCCATCGCCTTTGCTCCTCCATACCGTTCCGGTAATGTTTCCATTATACAGGGCTTTTTGGTAACTGGTACCTAATAAGCTGTTTAAAGTATCGCTATAGCCCAGTTCGTAGCCAAAAAAACTATTTTGGGTATCATTTTTTAAATATAGCCTGTTCATACCCAGTAGCCAGCCACGTATATTATACTCAAAATTTTGGGTTGACCGAAAAAAGGGGACGCTTACAGCAGCGCTTTAATTTTGGTTTCCCAGCGTGCTAACTTCGCTAAAGATTTTTTTGTTTTGCCGGTTATCCGTTTGCTATATTTATCTATCTTATTGCCTGTTTGGCTAAAAAATTTATCGGGGATTTTTAAGATAGTTGCTTCAATACTGTCTGCCTGTGCATGGCAAAGCAATACAGCAAGTATAAGCGATAGCGTTGATATTAGAACCTTCGGGTACATTGCCAGGTATTGAAGGGTTCAAAAACGAATTACCAAATAAATGTAGGATTATTTTTTAATTAACAAAAAAAAATTTGAGTATATACTCATTTATACTTTTATATGGGCTGTATATTTCAAAAAACTACCCTGCGCTGTATCCTTCCTATTTTTATTTATTTGCTCCCAAATAAAGTGAATATGGTTGGGCATCTTTACAAAAGCAAATACCCTTATCAAATCTCTTTCCTAAAGTTCTTTTAAATACGCTATTATCAACGCTTTGTTTTCGCTGTCATTAAATAATGGCAGCCATTTATAAATGGTTGCCGTAAAAAAATAAATCTTATTTGTTTCGGTGTAAGATTTGCGTACTGTTTTCACCGCTTAAAGTTATAAGATATTTTATTACGGAAAATTGTTTCGTGTGCCACAAACCAAAGCGTGGAGGAGTGGTAAATCCTATAGGAATCCTGGAGTTTGTATCTTTTAATTTAAAACAGCACCTAATTACAAATAAGAAAAAACTTAGCATTAAACGCAATTAAAAGCGGCTTTTGCAATAGCCTGTGCAGCTATAAACCCCGTGGTCCAGGCATTTTGAAAATTAAAGCCTCCGGTAATACCATCTATATCTAAAATTTCGCCGGCAAAATAAATGCCCGGTTGCTTTTTGCTTTCCAGGGTTGATGCATTTACCTCACTTAGTGCAATACCACCGGCCGTTACAAACTCCTCTTTAAATGTTGTTTTACCTTTTAGCTCAAACTCCTGTGCACATAATATTTTACTTAATAAATTTTGCTGCTTTGCTGGCAAATCGGCCCAGCGCAAACTGCTGTTGATATTTATAGTGGCCAGTAAAAATTCCCACAACCTTGCGGGCAACTGAAAGGGATTTTTATTATAAATTTTTTGTGCTGCGTTTTCAAAACGTAGTTGACATAATTTTTCATTCAGCAGGTTTTCGTTATACTTTATACCACTTACGTTACCTATCCAATTGATATTAATTTTACTGTTATAGCTTTTTTCGTACAACTCCCTTGCCGCAAAAGCGCTTAGCTTTAATATCGCTGGCCCGCTAAAACCCCAATGCGTTATTAATACGGCACCGGCCTGTTCCCATTTAGTACCGGGTATTTTAACCTGCGCATTGGGTACTGAAATACCCATTAATTTCTCCGCAGAATTACGGGCAATATTAAAAGTAAAAAGGCTGGGTACCGGTGGCACAATGGTATGGCCAAGTTTACTTAGCCAGTTAAATTGTTCCCATTTAGAAAACCCACCACAGGCAATGCATACATAGCCTGCAGTAATTTTTTTTTTGTTTTGAAAAACTACCTGGTGATTTTCTTTGCCTGGAATAATATCTTCCACAGCAGCATTCATCATTATTTGTACTTTATATTTATTGGCTTCACTCAGCAAACAATTCATAATGGTTTGTGAGCTATCGGTAACGGGGAACATCCTGCCATCGGCTTCAGTTTTTAATTGCACGCCCCTATCCTGAAACCATTGGATGGTATCGCTTGTAAAAAAATGATGAAAAGCTTTTTTGAGAAAGGCATTTCCCCTGGGATAGTTTTTTATCATTTCTGCAATGCTAAAACAGGCATGGGTAACATTGCAACGGCCTCCGCCGCTTACTTTTACTTTACTTAAAAGTTTAGAAGATTTTTCAACAATAATTACCTGCAAAGAAGGGTAAAGCCTTGCTGCATTTACGGCACAAAAAAAACCGGCAGCGCCAGCACCAATTACTACGAGTTTGTGATTGGCCATTTTATTTGGGTTGTTAATCGTGGCTCCAGGTTAAATTTGGGTTGGCCTTTTCTGCAGCTTCCAACGCTGCAAATGAAGATAAAATATCGGGCGCTCCATCCGTGATGCTTATATCGTGTTCAAAATGGGCAGAGGGTTTCCTGTCTTTGGTTAATACGGTCCACCCGTCTTTTAAAAATTCCACTTCCCTTGTTCCCATATTTATCATGGGCTCAATGGCAAGCACCATGCCTGCTTTGAGCTTTTCTTTTGTGCCACGCTTTCCGTAGTTGGGCACCTGTGGGTCTTCATGAAGGCTGCGGCCAAGGCCATGCCCTACCAGTTCTCTCACTACGCCATAGCCATGAATTTTTTCAGTATATTCCTGTATGGCAAAAGCAATATCGCCTATGCGGTTTCCTATACGGGCTTTATTAATACCAATGTATAAAGATGCTTTGGTAACTTTTAAAAGTTTTTTTACTTCAGCGCTTACTTCGCCAATAGCATAAGTATATGCGCTATCGCCATGAAAGCCATTTTTTAAAACGCCAATATCCAGCGAAATAATATCGCCATCTTTCAGTGGTTCGTTTTTAGGAAAGCCATGTACTACTTCATCATTTACCGAAATGCAGGTTGCTGCCGGAAAACCACCATAATTTAAAAAAGATGGAACAGCAGCATTATCTACAATAAAACGATGCACCAGGTTATTTACTTCCAATGTGGTAATACCCGGTTTTAAAATTTTTGCAGCTTCGGCATGCGCCATGCCTACCAGTAAGCAGGACTGGCGCATGATTTCAATTTCTTCTTTAGTTTTATACTGTATCATTTTTATCAAAAAACCCCAACGAGTGTGCGCCGGGGTTTGAATTATATATTTTTGAATGCAATTACATACCGGAAGATACGGCCTGCCTTCCCTGTATGCGCCCGCTATTCATTAACCCATCGTATTGGCGCATGAGCAACTGAGTTTCTATTTGCTGTAATGTATCTAAAATTACCCCTACCATAATTAATAAAGAGGTGCCCCCAAAAAATGTAGCAAAACTTTGCTGCATGCCTACAAAGCCAAGTTCTACAAGGCCGGGCAAAATACCTACAAGGGCAAGTAAAATAGCGCCGGGTAAGGTTATCCTGTCCATAATGGTGCCAATATAATTGGCGGTATCCTGCCCGGGCTTTACGCCGGGAATAAAGCCATTATTGCGTTTTAACTCATCACTCATTTGCTTGGGGTTAAAAAGCAAAGCCGTGTATAAAAAGGTAAAAGCAATTACCGAGAAGGAATATACCAGCATATAAATCCAGTTGGTATGATCAGTAAAATATTTGGCAAAGCCGCTATTGGTAAAGCCTGTAATAAAGGTGGGCAAAAATAAAATTGCCTGGGCAAATATGATGGGCATTACCCCTGATGCATTTACTTTTAAGGGCAAAAAGTTTCTGGCACCACCAAACTGGCGGTTGCCTACAATTTGTTTTGCATAGTTTACCGGTACTTTTCTTGTGCCCATTACCAGCATAATAATTCCCAAAATTACAATTACCAAAAAGAGGATTTCGAGCAGCATAATGAGCAAGCCACCTGCACCGCCGGTAGAACGGGCTGTCCACTCCTGCATAAAAGATTGGGGTAAGCGGGCAAGGATACCAATCATAATAATGATGGAAGTACCATTACCTAAACCTTTGTCGGTAATTTTTTCGCCCAGCCACATTACAAATAATGTACCTACTGTGAGCAACACTACGGTAGAAACCCAAAAAAATGCTACACCGTAGCCAGGTATTAAAGCGCCTGCATTTGCCGGGCTTTTTAAATAGCCAATATAAGCTGCAGATTGAAATACGGTTACAATTACTGTAAGGTACCGGGTCCATTGGTTTATTTTCTTTCTTCCGCTTTCGCCTTCTTTTTGAATTTTGGCCATTTGCGGAACCAGTATGGTTACCAGCTGCATAAAAATTGATGCAGAGATATAAGGCATAATACCCAGGGCAAAAATAGAGGCTTTGGAAAAAGCGCCGCCTACAAATGCATCTAAAAGGCCCAGCATACCACTGTTTTGTGTACTGCTGTGCAGTGCATCCAGTTTGTTGGGGTCAATACCCGGAATTACGATAAAAGAACCAAGGCGATAAATGAACAAAAGAAGGAGCGTGTACAATATTTTATTGCGTAACTCTTCAATGCTCCAGATATTTTTAAGTGTGGTAATAAACTTCTTCACTTGTGATTTGCTGTTTTAAATTTGTCCAAAAAAGAAATAGCTGGTTGCAGCGTTTGCAAATATCGTGAAATTATTTAAGTATTTCAACGGTGCCGCCTGCGCTTTCAATAGCCGATTTGGCTTTTTGGCTTATGGCGTTTACTTTGAAAGTATACTTACCTTTTAACTCACCGGTAGCGAGGATTTTTATTAAAGCCCTTTGATTTACCAGCCCGTTGATATAAAGGTTTTCGGGGCTTATTTCGGTAAGGCTGTATTTTTCTGCAAGCTGGTCAATTCTTCCCAGGTTAAATACATTATACTCTACTTTGTTGATGTTTTTAAAACCCCGTTTTGGCAAGCGCCTTTGGATGGGCATTTGTCCGCCTTCGTGTGCTTTTTTGCTTTTATAGCCGGCACGGCTCTGGCCGCCCTTGTTACCTTTTGTAGAGGTACCGCCTTTACCACTTGCTTCGCCACGGCCCAGGCGTTTTTCTTTGTGTGTAGAACCTTTTGCAGGTTTTAAAGAATGTAATTTCATGTTGCTTTTATTTTAAACTTACGCCCCGAAAGCATTCGGGGCTCGCTTGTTGATTACTTGATTTTTTTTTTGCAGATAATGTGCCGGTTAAAAACCAAAAGGCCATTATCAAGATAATATTGCCAAATCAGGCCAGTTCTTCAACCTTTACCAGGTGGTTTACCTTGTTCACCATACCCAAAACCTGTGGAGTAGCTTCAACTTCTACAGATGCATTTGTTTTTTTTAAACCCAATGCAACCAAGGTTCTTTTTTGGCGTTCCGGCCTGTCAATTGCGCTTTTTACCTGCGTTACTTTTATCTTTTTCATATTATTTGGTTGATGGTTCAAGGCTCTTGGTTTATTAAAGTGCCTGCAACTATAAACTCATTAATTATCCGTTAAATACTTTCTTTAATGAAATATTTCTTGTTTTTGAAACGGCAATTGGTTCCCGAAGGCTTGCCAGCGCTTTTACTGTAGCTTTAACTACATTGGCCGGATTTGCCGAGCCAAGACTTTTAGCTAAAACGTCGGTAATGCCTGCGCTTTCTAAAACGGCACGCATGCTGCCACCGGCAATTACACCAGTACCTTGCGCTGCAGGTTTAATCAATACTTTTGCTGCACCTTCTTTGGTAAACTGGTCATGCGGAATGGTACCATGCCTTATAGGAACTTTTACCAGGTTCTTTTTTGCATCTTCAATGCCTTTGGTAATGGCTTCCTGTACTTCCTTGGCTTTGCCCAATCCGTGGCCAACAACGCCCGATTCGTTACCTACTACAACAAGAGCAGAAAAGCTGAATGCACGGCCACCCTTGGTTGTTTTAACCACACGGTTAATGGCAACTACTTTTTCTTTTAACTCAAGGTCGCCTGCTTTTACTTTGTTTGAAACTACGTTTGACATTTTTGCTTTTTACAATTTTTTAATTAAAATTCAAGTCCGCCTTCTCTTGCGCCTTCGGCAACGGCTTTAACACGGCCATGATATATATAACCACTACGGTCAAAAATTACTTTTTTAATACCCAATTCAGTTGCTTTTTTGGCAATAGCCTGGCCCACCATTTTACTCAATTCGGTTTTAGGCGCTTTTTGTGCATTAATATCTTTTTGCTTTGAGGATGCCGAAGCCAGGGTAAGCCCGGAGTTGTCATCTATCAATTGAGCATAAATTTCTGAATTGCTCCTGAATACACTTAAGCGTGGCGCTTCGGAAGTACCACTTATTTTTTTGCGGATGCGGAACCTGATCTTTTGCCTTGCCGCTGTTTTTTTATTACTCATTTTATTTTTATTTTAACTCCCGATGCTGCCGGGAAAATATTTGAACTTTTAACTATTACTTACCTGCTGCTTTACCTGCTTTTCTCCTCAATACTTCACCGGCAAACTTCACACCCTTTCCTTTGTAAGGCTCCGGCTTACGCAGGCTGCGTAGTTTAGCGCACACCTGGCCCAGCAATTGCTTGTCGTTGCTCTCTAATGTTATGGTTGGGTTTTTCCCTTTTTCCTGTGCTGTGGCTACTTTAATTTCTTTGGGTAAATCAAAAATAATATTATGAGAATAGCCTAATGATAAATCCAGCGTATTGCCCTGGTTGGCTGCTTTAAAACCCACACCTACCAGTTCCATTTCTTTTTTATACCCATCGGTAACGCCTTTAACCATATTGTTGATTAAGGCACGGCTAAGGCCGTGCAGCGCACGGTGGCGTATTTGATCGGTTGGGCGCCCCAGTTCAACAATGTTTTCTTTTACTTCAACTTTAATATCCCTGTCAATGGGTTGTTTCAATTCACCTTTTGGGCCTTTTACTGTTACTTCGTTTACTTTTGAAACTGTAAGAGTAACTCCTGACGGGAGATTTATGGGTTGCTTACCTATACGACTCATTGTAATAATTTTTATACTTATGAACGAAAATGTATTTTTTTTAGATTGTGTTCAGCCCGTATAAAAGGCTTATGTTATCAATCTGTATCCTTGCAACTATCCATTTTCAATATAATTGCTTGATTTTATTTTAATAAATGTTACAAAGAACTTCTCCGCCTACATTTTGGGCTTTGGCTTCTTTATCTGTCATAACTCCTTTGGAAGTAGAGATAATGGCAATACCCAGGCCGTTTTTAACCCTTTTAAATTCTTCGGGTTTTGCATAGGTACGCAGGCCTGGGCGGCTCACCCTTTCCAGGCTTTGAATTACGGGCAACTTGGTGTTACCATCGTATTTTAAGGCAATTTTAATGGTGCCTTGTTTGTTATCATCTACAAATTTGTACTTAAGGATATATCCTTTAGTGTACAAAATTTCCGTAATCCTTTTTTTCAATTTGCTGGCAGGAATTTCCACGATACGGTGGTTGGCCATTTGGGCATTACGAATTCTTGTTAAATAGTCTGCAATTGGATCAGTAACCATTGTTTATATTAGTTAATTGATTTTTTAATGTTTGTTACAATGCGATATCCTGTTGAATATCCGTGGAAATTACCAGCTTGCTTTGGTTACTCCCGGAATTTTTCCCTGTAAAGCCATGTCCCTGAAAATTACACGACTGAGACCAAAATGGCGCATAAAGCCACGGGGACGGCCGGTTAATTGGCAACGGTTTTTTAACCGCACAGGTGATGCATTACGGGGAAGTGCGGCTAATGCTGCATAATTTCCCTCTGCCTTTAATGCAGCTCTTTTTTCTGCAAATTTGGCAACAGTTTTTTCCCTTTTTCTTTGCCTGGCTTCAATTGATTTTTTTGCCATGTTTTTTTAAATTCTTATTGATTAATTATTTTTTTTACATTTTTAAACGGCATGCCCAGCTCTTTCAATAATTCCATTGCTTCTTCATTGCTATTTGCCGTTGTTACAAAAGTGATATCCAGGCCGGTGATTTTATTTACTTTGTCAATATCAATTTCGGGAAAAATGATTTGCTCAGTAACGCCCAGTGTATAATTGCCACGGCCATCGAATGCTTTATCATTTATTCCTTTAAAGTCACGCACCCTGGGTAATGATACCGATACCAGCCTGTCTAAAAATTCATACATTTTTACGCCACGAAGGGTAACTTTTGCGCCAATGGGCATGTTTTTACGCAACTTAAAGTTGGATATATCTTTTTTCGAAAACGTAGAAACCGCTTTTTGGCCGGTAATGGTAGATAGTTCTTCTACGGCAATTTCCACCAGCTTTTTATCGTTAACAGCGCCGTTTACACCACGGTTCAAGCAAATTTTTGTTAAGCGTGGAGCTTGCATTATGGTTTTGTAACTGAACTTTTTCATAAGTGCAGGAACCACTTCTTTTTTGTACTTATCCGCAAGGCGGGTTGTGTTTAATTTAGTGCTCATTATTTAATTACCTCCCCTGATTTTTTTGCAGTTCTAACTAATTTACCATTTTCACGGCTGCGTTTTATTTTTGTAGGGCCGCCGCTTTTTTTATCCCAAAGCATTACATTGCTAATAGCTATTGGCGCTTCGAGTTTTATCCTTCCGCCCTTGGTGTTTTGAGCAGTTGGCTTTGTATGCTTGGTTACAATATTTACGCCTTCTACCAATACCCGGGCTTTTTCTACCAGTACTTCCAATACTTTACGGGGTTTGGTAAGGTCTTTATCATCCCCGGCAATTACTACTACCTGGTCGCCTTTTTTGATGTTGAACTTTGGTTTAAATCTTGTGCTCATAATTTATGCTTTAAAGTAAAACCAACCTGAAGCTGGCAACTTTTAGTTTTAATGTTTATTTTTTACAACACTTCCGGTGCCAGTGAAATAATTTTCATGTAGCCTTTATCCCTGAGTTCACGGGCAACCGGGCCAAAAATACGTGTACCCCTTGGCTCATCGGAGTTGTTGAGCAATACCACGGCATTATCGTCGAAACGGATGTAAGACCCGTCTTTACGGCGCAGCTTATTGGTAGTGCGAACAATTACCGCTTTACTTACGGTTCCTTTTTTAATACCGCCTGCAGGCATTGCATCTTTTACGCTTACTACAATTTTATCGCCAATTTTTGCATAATCCTGCCCGCTATTGCCCAATACACGAATGCATAATACTTCTTTGGCACCGCTGTTATCTGCTACGTTTAATCTGCTTTCTTGCTGAATCATTTTATTTTAATTTGTGTACTTAGTACTGAATATTATTTTACTTTTTCCAACACTTCAACCAGCCTCCAGCGTTTAGATTTGCTTAAAGGGCGTGTTTCCATAATTTTTACAAGGTCGCCGATGCTGCATTCGTTTTTTTCATCGTGGGCATGAAAGCTTGTAGATTTTTTTACGAATTTGCCATACAAAGGGTGTTTTACTTTTCTTTCTACTTTTACGGTAATGGTTTTATCCATTTTATTGCTGGAAACTACACCCGTTTTTGTTTTACGTAAATTCCTGTTTTCTGCCAAAGTTGTTGTTGCTGTCATCGTTTTAAATATTTACCGGGTGAATTAAGCACCCAATTGAACTTTTTTTAATAGTGTTTTTAAGCGTGCAATATCTTTTCTAAGCGTACGGATGCTTTGAGGGTTTTCCAGGGGTGCAATTGCGTGTGCAAAATGCAACTTCTTTAAACGCTGTTCATCCTCTTTAATTTTAGCCACCAGTTCGTCGTTGCTTAAGGCGCTAATGCTTTTTACAAAATCTGCTTTTTTAGACATGTTCTTTATTTTTTAAACTCTATTCCTAATTTTATTGTTTTGGATTAGCTAACCAGCTCCCTGCTTTTTACAAATTTTGTAAGTATAGGGAGTTTTTGAGCTGCCAGTTCCATTGCTTCTTTAGCTACTTGTTCGGTTACGCCATCGGCTTCAAAAATAATGCGGCCTGGTTGTACAATGGCTGCCCAGCCTTCGGGGTTACCTTTACCTTTACCCATCCTCACTTCGGCAGGTTTTGCAGTAATGGGCTTATCGGGGAATACACGTATCCATACATTTCCTTCTCTTTTCATGTGCCTTGTCATTGCCTGGCGGGCACTTTCTATCTGGCGGCTGGTAAGCCAAACACTATCCAATGCTTTGAGTCCGAAAGTACCAAAAGCAAGTGTAGCGCCACGCTTGGTGTTGCCTTTCATTCTTCCTTTTTGGGTTTTCCTGTGTTTGGTCCTTTTTGGTTGTAACATTTCTTATATTTTTTTAACGGATTGTTTCAATCCTTATCCTTTTGTAATTTTTAAATTATCTTCTTCCGCCCCTTCCTGCGCCATCTCTCCTGTCTCCGCTACGTCCGCCGCCGCCTCGCCTGTCTCCGCCCCTGTCAAAGCCGCCTTCTTTCCTATCGGCGCCATCGTGTTTGCCGCCGGCAAGCAAGTTGGGATTTAAATCTCTTTTACCCAATACTTCGCCTTTACAAATCCATACTTTTATCCCAATTTTTCCATAAACAGTTAAGGCAAATACGCTGGCATAGTCTATATCCATACGCAGGGTATGCAATGGGGTACGGCCTTGTTTAATTTCTTCGCTACGGGCAATTTCAGCTCCACCAAGGCGGCCACCTACTTTTACTTTAATGCCTTCTGCTCCCATACGCAATGCAGAGGCAATGGCCATTTTAATGGCACGTTTAAAGTTGATACGGTTTTCCAACTGGCGGGCAATGGTATCGGCTACTATATTGGCATCCAGTTCCGGGCGGCGTATTTCCAGGATGTTGATTTGCACATCACTGTTACCGGTTAATTTTTTCAATTCTTCTTTAATACGGTCCACTTCACCGCCACCTTTACCAATAATGATACCCGGCTTTGAAGTATGAATGGTAACAATCAACTTGTTTAAAGTACGCTCAATTACAATTTTGGCAATGCCGCCTTTGTTGATACGGGCATTGAGATAATTCCTGATCTTATCGTCTTCGATAAGTTTTGCAGCATAATCTTTTTTGTTTGCGTACCAGTTGCTGTCCCATCCACGGATGATGCCTAATCTGGCGCCTATCGGATTTGTTTTTTGACCCATATTTTTTATTTCAAAATTTGAGATTGTGCACCTGCACAACCAGATTTTTTTATTTTAATTTTGCGTCTACAATTACGGTTACATGGTTGCTGCGTTTGCGTACCTTATAGCCACGGCCTTGCGGTGCCGGGCGCATACGTTTAAGTACCCTGGCGCCATCTACAAAAATGGTTTTTACCATTAAGCCGCTTTCATCAGCACCTTCGTTTTTTTGTTTCCAGTTGTTTATGGCGTTTAATACCAGTTTACGCAAAGGAACCGAAGGATGCTTTGGATGGTGTTCCAAAGTAGCTAAAGCTTTTTCTACTTCCATTCCACGGATCAAATCTGCCAATAAGCGCATTTTACGTGGTGAAGTAGGGTAATTTCTGAGTTTTGCTATTGCTTCCATTATATTTTTGTTTCTCGTTTCTCTTTATCTGTTTCATTGTTGCATCGGCAACAGGCAAACGATATGAGCAACTGTTTTATACTACTTTTTTGCTTGAGTGTCCTTTAAAGTTTCTTGTAGGAGCAAATTCTCCTAACTTATGGCCTACCATAAATTCGGTTACATACACCGGAATGAATTTGTTACCATTGTGCACTGCAAGTGTATGGCCAACAAAATCGGGAGAAATTGTGCTCCTGCGGCTCCAGGTTTTGATTACGCCTTTTTTTAACTTGCCTTCATTGATAGAAAGGATTTTTGTTTCTAGTTTCAGATCAATGAAAGGGCCTTTTTTTAACGAACGACTCATATTTAATGTTTGTTTATTTTCCCGTTATTAGCGGAATATTTTAACAATAGAAATTTACTTACTTAATTTTTTTCCGTTTTTACGCTGAATGATCATTTTATCTGATCCTTTGCCCCTTGTACGGGTAATTTCGCCTTTGGCATATTTACCGGTACGACTGCGTGGATGGCCACCGCTTGCTTTACCTTCGCCACCACCCATTGGGTGATCTACGGGGTTCATGGCTACGGCACGTGTTCTTGGGCGGATGCCTTTCCACCTGTTGCGGCCTGCTTTACCGGCACGCTCCAGGCTGTGATCACTATTGCTTACTACGCCTACTGTTGCATAGCAGTTTACCAATACCCTGCGGATTTCTCCACTGGGCATTTTTAATACCGCATATTTTTCTTCTTTATTACTAAGCTGTGCACTGGTTCCTGCGCTACGTACCAAAATACCTCCCTGGCCGGGTTGCATTTCAATATTGTGTACGTTGGTACCCAGGGGCATATTTTTCATCATTAAGGCATTGCCTAAATCCGGTGCTACTGCATCTCCACTTATAATTTTTTGGCCCACCTGTAAACCCTGTGGTGCAATAATGTATCTTTTTTCGCCATCGGCATACGCCAGTAATGCGATGAATGCTGTACGGTTGGGATCGTATTCGATAGATTTAACGGTAGCGGGTACTTCTTTTTTATTGCGTTTAAAATCTATTTTACGGTATTGGGTTTTATTACCACTGCCCATATAACGCATACTGCGTCGGCCAGAGCTGTTGCGCCCTGCGGTAGATTTTTGTTTTTCCAGTAAAGATTTTTCCGGTGTGCCGGTTGTAATTTCGGCATAGGCATTACCAATTCTCCAGCGTGTGCCTGCGGTTACCGGTTTTGATTTTTTAAGTGCCATTTTTTTTATATTTCCTGCTTTAGCGGTAGCAGGTGTACCATACTTAATTTAGTAATTTTAAACTGTGCCGTACAAATCTATTGTGTCGCCTTTTGCTACGGTAATTACCGCTTTCTTTTTGGCGGGTTTACGGCCTACCAAAAATCCACTCTTGGTATATTTTGCTTTTACTTTTGACGGGCTTACCAAAGTATTTACCTCTTCTACCTGTACGCCATAAAAGCCTTCAACCGCTTTTTTAATTTCCAGTTTATTTGCCTTTTTGTCTACAATAAATGTGTAGCGGTTGGCTTTTTCTGCCTGCTTATTTGCTTTTTCAGACAGTACCGGTTTTATTAATACATCAGACAATTTCATGGTTCTAATTTGATGATTTGTTAATTTGAAAATTCTTTAATTGTCAAATTTTAAATTTATGCTTCTATTCCCTCTTCAGTAAACAATTTTGCTGCACTTTCACTCAATACCAACACATTGGCATTTAAAATATCGTAGGTGTTAATATCACTGATAACAGTTCCGGTAACGCCCTGTACATTCCTTAGGCTCAGGTACAGGTTATCGTTGTACTCCGGAATTATAAACAAAGATTTTTTCTTATCTACTCCAAGGTCTTTCAAAATACCTGTAAACGATTTTGTTTTTGGTGTATCAAATTGTACATCTTCCATAACCACAATGGCATTATCTTTTGCCTTGTAGGAAAGGGCACTTATTTTAGCCAGGTCTTTTACCTTGCGGTTTACTTTTATGTCGTATCCATGGGGTTTAGGGCCAAAAATGGTACCTCCGCCTTTAAAAATAGGGTTACGCAGGTTCCCTTTACGGCTGCCACCTGTACCCTTTTGCTTATGCAGTTTTTTAGAAGAACCCTTTACTTCTGTACGGGTTTTTACTTTATGCGTACCCTGGCGCTGTGCACCCTGGAATTGCTTTACTGCAAGGTAAATGGCGTGATCGTTGGGCTCAATGCCAAAAATTTCTTCTGGCAGTTCTACTGTTCTGCCTGTTTTTTGTCCTTTGCTATTTAAAATATCGAGTTGCATAGTTGTCAAATTTGCTTATGTGTTAATTTGCTTTTTTGCGCATTAATACATCCTATTTTGAATTTCGTTCCTGTTTTCCTCCGGCACTTTAACAATGAGCTAATGCGCCAATGATTTTTTTATTTATTGATTAAAACAATTGAACCGTTGTGGCCCGGAACCGAACCGCTAACGAGTATGTAATTTTTTTCAGCGAAAATTTTCACCACTTTCAGCCCTTTCATTTTCACCCTGTCGCCACCCATGCGGCCCGCCATACGCATCCCTTTAAACACACGGCTGGCATCAGAAGAGTTACCAATAGAGCCCGGCGCCCTTTGCCTGTCGTGCTGACCATGGCTTTGCTCACCTACGCCACTAAAACCATGGCGCTTTACCACACCCTGAAATCCTTTACCTTTGGTGGTTCCTACTACTTCTACGCTATCGCCTTCGGCAAATATGTCTACCGTAATGGTTTCACCAACCTCTTTAGACATTTCGCTATTGCGTATTTCTTTTACTATTTTTTTAGGAGCGGTATTCGCTTTGGAGAAGTGGCTTATTTCTGACTTAGTAGAGTGCTTTTCTTTTTTGTCGCCAAATGCAATTTGGAGTGCATTATACCCGTCGGTTTCAACGGTTTTCTTTTGTGTAATAACGCATGGCCCTGCTTCAATGATGGTTACGGCTGTTTGCTTGCCTGTAGTATCAAAGATGCTGGTCATGCCAATCTTTTTACCAATAATACTTTTCATTTGTTATATTTTGTGCCCAGCGCTCCTTATTGCTTTTTTATTTCAGGCATTTACTAAAATGCCGCCATAAGGAGATAAGCGAATTCACTAAGAACTTATCTGGCGCCTGCTCTTTCTATTGTAAGCCGAAAGGGAGGTTCACCAAATGATTTATCAGGCTTTAATTTCTACATCTACACCGCTGGGTAAGTCAAGCTTACTTAAAGCGTCAACCGTACGGCTGCTGCTGGTGTAAATATCCAATAATCTTTTGTGTGTGCACAACTGGAACTGCTCCCGTGCTTTTTTATTTACGTGGGGCGAACGCAACACGGTAAATATTTTTTTATGCGTTGGCAAAGGAATGGGTCCTGTTACCACGGCGCCTGTACTGCGTACTGTTTTAACGATTTTTTCAGCAGATTTATCTACTAAATTATGATCGTAAGACTGTAGTTTGATCCTTATTCGTTGTGACATATGCAAAGAACTTTAAAATCCATTTTTTAAATTGGAGTGCAAAGGTAAGGGGTTGAGTTTAATTGGCAAAAGAATTTTATAAAAAATATATAAAATGTTCAACTGGTTTTAATTAGCATACAGCAATAAATAAAGCATGGTTATAAACTTAATAAAAAAGCCGCCCAAAATGAATGAGCGGCTTATATAACAAATTACTACTTTATATTATCTTTTCATTACCCTGCCTGTTGCTAAGCGTTTACCGTTTTTATCTCTTACAACAACGTGGTAAACACCTGCTGCAGCGCCGCTAATATCAACATCCATACTTTCGTAAATACCCTGGGTTGCATATTCTTTTGCCCAAACCCTTGCCCCGTTACTGGCATAAACTACTACTGAACGTGTTGTTGCAGTTGAACTGTAATGCCTTACAGAGAATTTACCTTTTGTAGGATTAGGATAAATAAACAGCATGCTTTGTGGAGCTGTTCTTGGCGTTAACTGCACTAAGTTGGTGGTATTGGAACAACCAGTTAAAGTATTGGTTACTGTTACCTGATAATTACCAAAATTATCGGTATTTACAGGTATAGAAGCACCATTCCAGCCTGCTACCAAATCACCGTCTTTATACCATTCGTATGAGTAAGGCCCTATTTCGGGACTAACAGTTACAAACAGCCCTGATGGTGTATAAGGTGTAATAGCCTGGTGAGATGAAACCGCTAAAGTAGCGCCCGGTTTAATATTAACAGTAAGCATTGCAGGTTGAGAAGTTACAGCTCCGCAAGGAACACCCGAAACAATTACCTGGTACATATTACCATCTTGTGATAGGCCAAGATCATTTAATGTAAGCGTACTTGAAGTAGCGCCTGTGATGTTTACAAACGGACCACCGTTTACACTTACCTGCCATTGGTAGGTTATAGTAGAACCTGTAGCCGTTACGCTGAATGACTGGCTTTCGCCGGTACAACCATTTACATTTACTGGTTGTGCATTAATTTCTACAGGTGAGTTTACTGCCAGTGTTGCTACATCTGAAGTAAGGCTTGATGTACAAGTACCTGATAATTGAACACGGTATTTTTTACCATTATCAGAAGCCGCTAATCCCGTTAGGTTTAAGGTAGCAGAAGTGGCACCGGATACATTTGTCCATGTAGTGCCTCCATCGCTACTTACTTGCCATTGATAAGTAACCGCAGTACCTGAAGCTGTAATACTTAATGACGTAGTTGTTGTAGGCAAACATACAGATGCATCTGCAGGTTGTACTGATACAGCAACCGGGCTATTTACTACCAGGTCAACACAGCTTGAAGTAATAGTGTTACATGTACCGGTAATTACTACCTGGTAAGCGCCACCGTTGGCTACCTGTGTATTACTTATAGTATAATCGGCAGAAGTTGCGCCGGCAATATTAGTGAATGTACCACCACAAGTTGCCGCATATTGCCATTGGTAGCCAATTCCTGTACCACTTGCCGTAACGCTAAAGCTGGATTCATTTCCAGAGCAGAGCGTAACCGCATTGGGTTGTGCGCTAATTGCTGCATTTGTATTAACCGTTAATACAGCTTCTGTTGTAATAATTGGTGTTGGTGTACAGCTAAATACCTGCAACCTGTATTGATAACCACTCATTGCAGGAGTTACACCGCTTAAACTTAAATCAGAAGAAGTTGCGCCTGCAACATCTGTCCATGTTGTTCCGCCATCTGTACTTACCTGCCATTGGTAAGTAAGTGATGAACCTGTAGCAGTAGCAGAGAAGTTTGCTGTTAACCCTTCGCAAACCGTAATATTATCCGGTTGATCTGTAATTGAAGAAGGATTACCAACAATCAATGTGCCGGCAGAAGAGGTTACACTTGTTGGCGCACAATTACCTGAAACTACTACATGGTATTGGTTATTATTCATTCCGTTGGTTACATTGGGAATGGTATAAGTTGATGAAGTTTCACCGGCAATATTGCTCCATGATGTGCCGCCATCTGTACTTACCTGCCATTGGTAACCGAGGTTGGTGCCAGTTGCAGAAGCAGTAAATGTTGCTGCACTGCCTTCACAAACTACAGAGTTAGTAGGTTGGTTGGTAATATCAGTTGGAGGATTTACCGTTAAAGTAGCAGAAAAAGAAGTTGTACTTCCACATTGCCCGGTAACAATTACTTGGTATTCATTATTATTTTCGGCCATTGTAGCTCCATTTACGGTATAGCTTGATGAAGTGGCTCCGCCGATATTGCTCCATGTAGTTCCACCATTGGTGCTTACCTGCCACTGGTATGTACCGGAAGATGTTGCACTAAATATGGCATTTGAACCACTACATACTGTTTGGTCTATTGGCTGGCCTGTAATTGCTGGTCCAGAACCTGGCAAAACTATAAAGCTTACAATTTGGGTTTGGTTATTTGCACCAGCAACACCAGTAACCGTAATATCGTAAGTGCCAGGGCTTAATGTATTTGCATTATTAAGTGTTACTACTGTACTGTTTCCGGGAATTACGGGTGTAGGCGTAAAGCTTACGGTTGTACCTGCAGGCACGCCATTTGTTGCTGTTAAATTAATGGGTGTATTAAAACCACCATTGGAAACCGTACCTAATGTAACTGTAGCCGGAGTTGCTGCTGCACAGGTAATACTTGTTGGCCCGGGAGCTGTAAAGGAGAAGCCGGTGGGTGGTGCAGTTACCGTAATATTTGCATTATTTATATCAAAATAAACATTACCAATTGCCTCAACTTTTACACGTGCCTGGCTGGTAACCACCGATGGAATAACAATGTTTTCTGTACCATCATTTGGTGTGCTGGCAATTAATGTGGTAAATGTTTGACCCTGGTCGGTTGACCATGAAATTTTTACATCAGCAGTATTGGTAGGTGCCCCTGTAGTACCATTTACTGACCAGGATAAAGTTTGTGTACTTCCAGCGGCATAAGAAACCGCAGCATTTTGAGTGGTAATTAAGAACGGACCAACAGTATTTGATACTGTAACCACCATATCAGTATAAGCCGTTTGGCCTACTTTAATAGGAGCAGTAGAACTATAAGCTGAATTATCTCTTACAGTAAGACGGAAATTTAAAGTTCTGCTCACAGAACTTAAAGCTTCAATATTTGCTATAGGGTCGCCACCTGGGAAACAAGGTGTAATGCTGGCTCCTGTTAATATCGTAGATAACCTTGGAAACAACCTTGTAGAATTAGTTGTAGGTAAAAATGAAAGCCAGTTGGGCCCGGTTAATTTTGTGGGGCTAGCTACACTTGCATTACCTGTAGTAGTAGAGTTATCGTTTTGCTCCCAGCAATAAGTTAATACATCACCTGCGTTGGCATCTGTTGCAGAGCCTGTAAGGGCAAATGGCGTAGAAATAGGGATGGTTATATTGCTCACCGGAGCTACAACCGGTGTGGCATTTGCTGCGGTAATATCTGTAACAATTGGGCAGGCTTTACCTGCCAGGTTTACCTGAACCTGCTGTATAGATGCCTGATGAAAAATATCAATAGAATGAGGCGCTACATCCTGCCCGGTAATACCTGCATAACCCATAACGGTAATGCCAGAACCTACTTCTTTATTTACACCAGTACCTTCATTGCTCATTGAAAAAGTATGGTTGGCGCCTAATTGATGGCCCACTTCATGGGCTACATAGTCAATATCAAAATTATCACCCTGTGGAATACCATCGGCAGGAGAAGTAATACCCCTGCCCTTTTGGCCGTTTACACATACGCAACCTATACAACCTGCGTTACCACCACCTCCAGATGCGCCAAACATGTGACCTATATCGTAATTGGCTTCTCCAATATTAGCGGTAAGTGCAGCTTGCAACTGGTTGTTCCAATTACCCATGGTAGTGTAAGGATCTGTACTGGGGTTATAATATATTACCAGGTCGGTATTGGGAATTAAATTTAAATGGAGTGCAAAATCTTTTTCATAAACACCATTGCATCGGGTGAGCGTTGCATTAAAGCCTGCTAAAACCAAGGCTACATCCGCAGCACTAAAAGCACCAAACCAGTTAGAATATTCGGCATTGCATGATTGGGCAAGGCGCATGGTCCTTAACTTACCATCGCTGCTGCTGGTAAAATTAGATGAAACAACTTTTGCAGTTATTTCATTTGCCATATCGGCTTCGGGTGTTGAGCATGTCCAGGGTAACTGGCCAATTTTACGGTTCGATTTAAAAACGGCATAAGTATTTCCATCTGCCGAATAGGTTTCTATAAACTCATTGGGCTTGCCATTGTTGCGGAACAACATGGTTTGTATCCCTTTGGGAGAATAACTCAACTTTAACGTTGCTGTTCTGTCGGAAATTCCTTTACCCGAAAATGCCCTTATTTGAGGGAAACGGGCCTGTAATGCAGGGTCAAAGTTAGAAGATTCCACTATTTCAAAGTCTTCAAATCCGCCATCGGCATTAGGGAGGGAAATAACCGTAGTATGACTAACCGAGTTATCTACTACTTTATATAATTGTTGCTTTATTGAAGCTAAATCCAAATGGTATAATTTGAATTCTGTAGGGAATGTGAGCCTCGCAACTGCTTTGTTTTTTATAATGGCACTGCGGTTTTCTAAATTGGCAGTCCAGTATTTTCCGGTTTGTGAAAAACCGAAAGCAACAAACAAAGCAAATGAAAATGAAAGGAGTAAAGCTTTTTTCATGCAATTAAGTTTTGAATAAATGTTATTTGGGCTGTAAATATAGGAAATTAAATAACACATAAAATTTTCAACCAACGCCTTATTTTTTTGAAAATTAATTGCCTTTTATATTTTTTTCATCAGCTTTTACGCCAGTGTGTTTCACTTTTATTTATTAAGAAACCCATTGATAAATATTTTATTTAAAAAATTGAAATTATCCTTTAAAATATAAATTATAAAATATTTAAATTTATAAATAACTAAATTTCTTTACTAATTTATAATTTGCATTAAAAAAAATTAGGCCTCAAAGAATTAATTTTAATTTTTAGTGGATGCAGAAAACATAATAACAAATTGGCTGGCAGCAAAAAACAGGAAAGCATTTGCTTACCAGCAGCAAACCTGGCAACGTATAATCAAAGGTCAATCGGGCCTGGTAAATGCACCTACAGGATATGGTAAAACCTATGCCGTTTTTTTAGGCGCTATAATCCAATACATTAATAACCATCCCAAAAATTATAAAACGCATCAAAACCAGGGGCTCCATTTACTATGGATAACGCCATTGCGTGCCTTAGCCAAAGATTTGGCCCGTGCAATGCAAGAAGTACTTGATGCATTACAAATACCCTGGAAGGTGGGAATAAGAAATGGCGATACCTCCATTAAAGAAAGGCAGCAGCAAAAGCGCAGTATGCCTCAGGTGCTGTTAATAACACCAGAAAGCCTGCATTTGCTCCTTGCATCAAAAGATCATAAACAAATATTTTGCACACTTAAAATAATTGCAGTTGATGAATGGCATGAATTACTGGGGAGCAAAAGAGGCGTACAAACTGAGCTGGCTCTATCTTACATTGTTCATCATCAAAAAAAAGAAAAATTAAATCCCCCTTGTATTTGGGGCATTTCGGCAACCATAGGAAACCTGCAACAAGCGAAGGAAGTACTTATGGCTCCGTTAGCATTAAAAGAAAATGAAACTTTTATTGTAAGAGCTACAATTAAGAAGAAAATCAACCTGGAATCTATTTTACCAAAGCAGGTAGAAACCTATCCCTGGGCCGGGCACCTTGGTTTAAAGCTTGCACCATCTGTTTTACCTATTTTAGAAAAAAGCAAAACCACATTAATTTTTATCAACACCAGGGGAATGAGTGAAGTATGGTACCAGCACCTGCTTACTTTAAATCCTGAACTTTCCGGGGTGCTGGCTTTGCATCATGGAAGCATAGAGCAGCAATTAAGGTTTTGGGTAGAAGATGCCTTGCATGCTGGCACATTAAAAGCTGTAGTAAGCACATCGAGCCTGGATTTAGGTGTAGATTTTAGGCCGGTGGAAATGGTAATACAGGTTGGCTCCCCCAAAGGTGTTGCCCGCTTTTTGCAAAGGGCGGGCCGCAGTGGCCATGCACCGGGTGCAGAAAGCAAAGCCTATTTTTTACCCACACATTCAATGGAATTACTGGAGGCTGCTGCATTAAATGAAGCTATTGAAAAACAAATTGTAGAAAGCAGGAACCCGCTATTATTATGCTATGATGTGTTGCTGCAATTCTTATGCACAATTGCTACGGGTGATGGTTTTTTTGCCGCTGATATGCTGGCCATCGCAAAAAAAACTTTTTGCTTTACCTATTTAACCGATGAAGAATGGAAGCAGCTTTTACATTTTATTACCCAGGGTGGAAAAGCGCTTGCGCAATACGATGATTTTAAAAAAGTGGAAATCATAAATGGGCTCTATACCATTACCAACCGCAAAATAGCCATGCGCCACAGGTTGCATATTGGTACTATAGTAAGCGATGCCATGCTTAATGTAAAATTTTTAAGCGGCGGTTTTGCAGGCATCATTGAAGAATGGTTTATCAGCAGGCTCAGGCCCGGTGATGTATTTACGCTGGCCGGGCAAAAACTGGAATTTATAATGCTAAAGGAAATGACAGCAATAGTAAGGAGGAGCAATGCATTAAAATATATAACACCCAGTTGGAGTGGCGGCAGAATGGCACTAAGTGCCAACCTCGGCTACCTGCTTAGAAAAAAATTAAATGACGCCGCAGAAAAAAAATTTGACATACACGACAAAGAATTAAAAGCGCTGGAACCACTCATTCAATTACAAAAAAAATTATCTGCCGTGCCGCAGCAAAATGAATTATTGATAGAACTGATTGATACCAAAGACGGCCATCATTTATTTGTTTACCCTTTTGAAGGCAGGCTGGTGCATGAAGCCATGGCAGCGCTCTTAGCTTTCAGGCTTTCAAAAATAAAACCCATAAGTTTTTCTATTGCCATGAATGATTATGGTTTTGAATTACTTAGCGACCAGCCAATACCTATAAATGATACCAATGTATTTGAACTATTTACTGAAGAAAATTTACTTAACGATATAAACCAAAGCATCAACAGTACAGAAATGGCCCGGCGGAAATTCAGGGATATAGCGGTGATTGGCGGATTGGTTTTTCAGGGGATGCCCGGCGAAAAAACCCGGCAAAGGCACTTGCAATCAACGGCATCTTTGCTCTTTAATGTTTTTGAAGAATATGATGAAGGAAATTTATTGATTAGGCAGGCTTACCGGGAAGTAATAGAGCAGCAAATGGATGAAGCAAGGCTTAGAGATATGCTGTGCAGGATTTCAAAAGGAAAAATAATTATTACAGCGCCCAACCAGTTAACGCCATTTTGTTTCCCTATTAAAGTGGACAGCATGAGGGAAAATATCAGCTCGGAAAAACTGGAAGACAGGATAAAAAAAATGCAGGATGGATTAAAAAAATAAAAAATTTTTACCCGTATCAATACAGCATCCGCACTTTAATGGTTTCTTTTATACTTTTCAATAGGTGAATGGCGGTATTGCTTAGTGTATTTTCCACGTCTAATACCACATAACCTATGGCATCATTTGTTTTAAGATATTGTCCCACAATATTGATTTTGTTTTTACTAAGCAAGGTATTGATCTGGCTTAATACACCGGGTACATTTTTATGGATATGCAAAATGCGGTGGGCGCCTTCCTGTGCCGGCAATGCCAGTGGCGGTATAGTATGCGAACCGGTTGATGTGCCTTTTTCCAGGTAATTAAAGAGTTTGATACTTACATCTTCTCCAATGTTGTGCTGCGCTTCAACCGTACTGCCGCCTATGTGCGGTGTAAGGATTACATTGGGTACCTGCTGCAATATGCATGAAAATTTATCGCCGTTTTTTTCCGGCTCTTTAGGAAAAACATCAATAGCCGCACCGCCAATATACCCGTTAAGCAAAAACTTTTTCAATGCTGTTAAATCCACTACTTCTCCCCTTGCATAATTTATGAGCACGGCGCCTTTTTTAAAAAAGGGTAAATTATTTTTATTGATGAGGTTTTTTGTTGAGGTTAATTCGGGCACATGCAGCGTTACCACATCAGATTGCTGGAGCAACTCTTTTAAACTTTTAATGCCCGATGCATTACCCAGGGGCAGCTTGGTTTCTACATCATAAAAAACCACTTTCATACCCAGCGCTTCGGCCATTACACTCACCTGGCTACCAATATTTCCATAACCTACAATACCCAGGGTTTTGCCACGCAACTCATGGCTGCCGCTTGCATCTTTTTGCCAGCTACCTTCATGCGCTGCTTTATTTTTATCTATTATTTTTCTTACCAGCATTATTGCAGTGCCCATAACCAACTCGGCTACGCTACGGGTATTGCTGTAAGGCGCATTAAAAACCGCCACCCCATTATTTGTGGCTTCTTTTAAATTTACCTGGTTTACACCAATGCAAAAACAACCTACCGCCTGTAATTTTTTAGCCGCAAATAATACATCTGCATCAATTGCCGTTTTACTCCTTATGCCTAAAATGTGTACCTCTTTAATGGCTTTAATTAATTCTGCTTTGCTGATTGCACCATTCATTTTACACACATTGGCATAACCGCTTTTATGAAAATATTGTACAGCAACATCGCTGATATTTTCCAGGAAGAGAATATTAATTTTTTCTTTGGGGTAACTCGTTGCCTTTTTATCGCTCATACTGTGAAATTAGTAGTATTTTGCACAAAGATATCCTATAGCCCGATATCATTATTTATAACCTGTTATTCATGAAAAACTATTTGCGATTAACCCAACTTGCCAGGTATGTATTGTTTATATGCTTAGTATTGTTATCTGCCTGCCAGTCCACATCCAGGCCAAAAAATTTATCGGGCAATACTTCAGTAACTGACAGCCTTTTGGCTTTACCCAAATACAATTTATCAGCACCTGGCAAAATGCCCCAGGCAGAAATGCAAAAAATTAAAACAGCCTGTGAACAATGGTATGACAAATCCCTTTCCGGAACGGTTTTTAACGGCGCTGTACTCGTAGCACAAAAAGGGAATATTTTATTTGAAAAATACAAAGGAACACTGCATTTAGAGGGTAATGATAACATTACGGCTTCATCCATATTTCATATTGCTTCGGTTTCAAAAACGTTTACGGCAATGGCAATATTAAAGCTTTGCCAGCAAGGAAAAATACTACTCGATGAAGAACTATCACATTATTTTCCCGGGTTCAATTATCCGGGAGTTACGGTGCGTTGCCTGCTGAGCCACAGGAGTGGCTTGCCCAACTATGTTTATTTTTTTGAAAAATTGGGATGGCCGCAAAACCAATTTGCAAGCAACCAGGATGTATTGGATTATTTGATTAACAGGAAACAGGAACTTACCGATATTTCTCCTGCCTGCATCCGTTTTTCATATTGCAATACCAATTATGCATTGCTTGCGTTGTTAATTGAAAAGGTAACGGGAATAACGTATCCACGATATCTGAAACAAAACTTTTTCGATCCGCTTGAAATGAACAATACATTTGTGCTTACTGTAAAAGAACCTACAAAAGCCACACCCAGTTACGACTGGAGGGGAACTGAAATACCATTAAATTACCTTGATTTTGTTTATGGCGATAAAAATATCTTCAGCACTGCCCGGGATTTATTGAAATGGGACAGGTTTTTAAGTTCGGGATTACTATTTACCAAAGAAACCCTGCAGGAAGCTTATACGCCATACAGCCATGAACACCCCGGAATTAAAAATTATGGCCTGGGCTGGCGTATGAATTTGTATGACAATGGTAAAAAAATTATTTTTCACAACGGCTGGTGGCATGGCAATAACTCTGCATTTATCCGCCTGCTGGATGAAGATGTAACTATTATTGCCTTAAACAACAGGTTTACAAGGGCTACTTATCATGTAAACCAATTGGCCAATATTTTTTCGGATTATTTTATTCCTGTTGAAGAAGAAACGGATGCCTCAACCCAGGATAGTATGCTACAATACAAAACAGACAGCAACAGTGTTCACAAAAAAAGGGATTCTATAATTTCAGGAAAATCACAGCATGAGAAAAAAAGCAAATAACCAGTTATTACTTATCACAGCATTTACTTTCAAAAATTACTAAAAAAAGAAGTAATACAATTGTATAAAAAGAATAACCATATTGCTCCAAAATAACCATTGGGGTAATAATTTTCTTTTCCCTAAAATTAATACGAGTAACAAAAAAATAATATTGATAAAAATGGCCGAATAGCCCAATATCACCAATGTACTTTCAAGTGGCTTAACCTTCAGCGCACCTGTAAAAGCTTTATCCGGATTTGAAATTTTGTAGCTTAATTCATAAATACGTAGTGGGATAGTTGCCAAAAAGCAGGCATTGAACAGCAAAACAAGTTTAGCAAAAAAACGCATAGCTATTTATTTTATCGGCCCTACCCTTTCCATAATTTTCTCCACCAATTTATAAGTAGCGGGGCAATAGTCAATATTTTGCTTGTGAACGTGGGCATAATCTACCCATCTTTTTTTGGACAAATGCGGAAAACCCGAACAATCCACGGGGCGAATTTCGTAAATGCTGCACATATTGGTTTTAAGGTCTAAAAACTGGCAGGGCTGATTTTTATTAACCAAATCTTTATTACGGTCTTTCTCCAGCCATTTTTTCCTAAATGCTTCGGGTGTTTCTTTAAAATGTGCTGCAATACGTTTTATATCCTGTTTGGTAAAAGTGGGCGTCATGGTTTTGCAACAGTTGGCGCAGGTAAGGCAGTCAATATCTTGCCAAACTTCCTTTTCAATTACTGGGGTTAATTTATCAATACCACGGGGTGGTTTCTTTTCGGATTTATTAATGAAACTCCTGAAGGTTTTGCGGTGGTAAACTAATTTTCGTTTGAGCGATCGTACAATAGGTGCCTGCATAAAAGATTTAAAGCAATGAAAAATAAGTAAGCAGCGAAATTAATGAATGCAAGGCACACCCATGAAAAAATATTGAACTTTGCCATTACCGCAATAAATTTGAAAAAAAATATTAACAGTTTTGAAAATGTGGGAGCCTTATATAAAAGGGTACATAGCCTGGCTGCAATTGGAAAAATCGCTTTCAGAAAATTCCGTTGCGGCTTATATACAGGATCTGGAAAAACTTATAGCATACCTGCAGCTACAACAAGGTTCACCAGGCCCTGCAGCTATTGAGTTATGGCACCTGGAGCAATTCCTAAAATGGATTAACGACCTGGGAATTGCGGCTTCTTCACAAGCTAGGGTAATATCCGGCTTAAGGAGTTTTTTTAAATATTGTGTAATGGAGCAAATCTGTTCCCAAGACCCTACACAACTGCTGGAAGCCCCGAAGCTAAAGCGGCATTTACCCGATACGCTTTCCTTTGAAGAGATTGAATTGTTGATAGCTGCCATTGACCTCAGCAGGCCCGAAGGCCAGCGAAATAAAGCCATTTTAGAAACCATGTATAGCTGTGGCTTAAGGGTAAGCGAACTCGTAAACTTAAAAATCAGCAACCTTTTTTTAGATGTAGGTTTTATTAAAGTTACCGGCAAGGGCAATAAAGAAAGACTGGTACCTATTGGCAGCGATGCAATAAATTTTATCAACATTTTTAGGGATACCATTCGCCATAAAATTGCCATTAAGCCAGCAGAAGAAGATTTCCTTTTCTTAAACCGGCGGGGCAGCAGGCTTAGCCGGGTTATGATTTTTCTCATTATCAAAGAATTGGCCAAAAATTCCGGCATCAAAAAAAATATTTCCCCACATACTTTTCGCCATTCATTTGCCACTCATTTGGTAGAAGGCGGCGCCGATTTGAGGGCGGTACAGGAAATGCTGGGCCACGAAAGCATAACCACCACCGAAATTTATACACATTTAAACAGGGAATTCCTTCGGGCCACGTTAGAGCAGTTTCATCCGGCCTTTCACCCAAAATAACTGGCTACAGAAGCTGTAAAAACCGTATCTTGCGGCCTGAAATTTATAGCAGTACAGGCTTTATGAAATTAGACTTATTGGCAATAGGCGCCCACCCCGATGATGTTGAACTTGGATGTGCAGGTTTATTGCTTGCCGAAAAATCAACAGGCAAAAAAACGGGTATTATAGATCTCACCCGTGGGGAGCTTGGCACAAGAGGAACTAAAGAATCCAGGTCACAGGAAGCAGGGGAAGCATCAAAAATTTTACAATTAGATGCAAGGGAAAACCTGGAAATGGCAGATGGCTTTTTTCAAAATGATGAAAAACACCAGCGGAAATTAATTGCTGCCATAAGAAAATACAGGCCCGAAATAATTATAGCTACGGCACCCGAAGACCGCCACCCCGACCATGGGCGCAGTGCACAGTTAATTAAAGATGCGGCATTTCTTTCGGGACTTAAAAAAATTGAAACAACAGAAAACGGAAAAGAGCAGGAAGCCTGGAGACCAAAATATGTTTTTCATTTTATACAGGACAGGTATCTGCAACCAAATTTTGTTTACGACATAACGCCCTATTTTTTAAAAAAAATTGAAGCCATAAGGGCTTTTAAAACCCAGTTTTTTGATGAGGGTTCCCATGAGCCTGAAACCTATATTTCCAAACCCGGTTTTTTAGAAAGTATTGAACACCGGGCAAGGATCTTTGGCAAAATGATTGGCGTGGAATATGCGGAAGGATTTATAAGCGAAAAAACAATTGGTATTTCATCTTTAAATGTATTAACCCAAAAAACAACTTAGGCATGAAAACATCGCCAACCCCAAAGTTCAGGAATAAAAAAAATTCCAACTTTCACCAGGAACTTAAAAAAAGGGTGCAGGAATATTTTGACACGAATAATAAAAAGCCAACAGGCAATTATTCGCTTTATTTTAAAGCTGGGTTATTTTGGGTTATTTACATTGCCCTTTACGTTCATGTGGTATTTTATACACCTGCCGCATGGATAGCCATTTTGGAATGCCTGGTAATGGGCTGCGCTACAGCAGCTATTGGCTTTAATGTAATGCATGATGGCAGCCACGGCAGTTTCAGCAGCAGTAAAATTTTAAATAAAATTGCGGCATCTTCTGTAAATGCATTGGGCGCAAGTGTAATAATGTGGAACAATAAACACAACATAATTCACCACACTTACACCAATATTGGCGGCGTAGATGATGATATAGAAATTCAACCGCTGATAAGGCTTTGCCCTTCTCAAAAAAGGTATTTCTTTCACCGCTACCAGCATATTTATGTATGGCTGCTCTATACGCAATTGTATATTGTTTGGGTATTTGCTACCGATTTTGTAAAATATTTTCGCAAAAAAGTGGGCCCAGTTGCCATTAAAAAAATGAGTACCTGGGAACATATTTCTTTTTGGGTAGCTAAACTATTTTTTTATTTTACTATGATTGCACTGCCTATTTATATGGTTGGCTTTTTAAGCTGGCTGATTGGCTTTTTAATTTTGGCCATGTCTGCCGGGTTTATTTTAAGTACAGTATTTCAACTGGCGCATACTGTAGAACACACCAGTTTTCCCGAACCCATAATGCCCGAAAATGACATTGAAAACGAATGGGCCATGCATCAAATAGCCACTACGGCAAATTTTGCTACAAAAAACAAATTGATTAGCTGGCTCGTTGGCGGCCTCAATTTTCAGGTAGAGCACCATTTATTCCCTAAAATTTCGCATGTTCATTACCCAGCTATCAGCAAGATTGTAAAGAAAACCTGCGATGATTTTAATGTGAAGTACATTGAGTTTAAACACATGAGAGATGCCATTATTTCGCATACTTTGCATTTGAAAAAATTAGGCACAGTATAGCAGGTGTTAAATAACTCCGTATAAACTCCCGCCCTTTTCAAATATTGGGTTAATACTACGCTCTGTAGCTTCATCTTTTATTAATGCTGGTGCATGATGGGGTTTTATCCTTGCATCAATAATTAACGGGCCATTGCAACCCCAATGCTTATTGATGGTAAAATTATCTACGCCATAAATATCATGCGATGGGTTGCAACGGGTAAAGGTTACCCATAAAAAATTATTTAAAGTTTGGGCAGTAAATGAAGCATCATCTGCTACAATAATGAGTGGCAGGTTTACTAACCCTTCCTTTTGTATTGCCAACTGGTTTTCCAGTTCCTGCATTTCTGTATTTACTTTTTCGTAAGTAGAAAAAGGGTTTATTTGCAGAACGGCAATTCCCGGCATTATCATAAGTACATTTTGCAAAAAGCTTATATTTTTAAAATCTCCTGGCAAAATGCCTGCCAACTCCCTTTTTTTATCGCCATAGGCAGCAAATACCACTTTGCTCCCGCTGTTTAAGCCGCTGCCGGAATAATCCAAAGTATCAATACTGGTATTACTGTAAAAATGAACATCCCTGCAAAAATCAATTCGCTCCAGCATATATTGAAAAAACATGGCAATATCTTTAATGCTTAATTTATTTGAATCATCAGCGGTTATCCATAAAAATTTTGCAAGGCTCAGTTGCCCCGTTCCTATAATACGGTTGGCAATTGTAAGTAATTCTGCCGGGCACTTTACTGGCATAAAGGGCGTGTACCTTTCGCTGCCAATAGCCAGTAACAAAGGATGAACACCGGCGGCATCTACGGCATTAATTTCTTTTAAACCCGGAATTATTTTTTGTAACTCGGTATTACTTATATGATGAATTAAACTTCCAAAACTGGTATCTTCCTGTGGCGGCCTTCCTACAACGGTAAAAGGCCAAATGGCATTTTTTTTAGCATACACTTTTTTTACTTTCATTACCGGGAATGGATGCTTTAAACTGTAATAACCCAGGTGATCGCCAAATGGGCCTTCGGGTTTATTATCTCCGGGCAACACTTCACCGGTTATTACAAAGTCGGCATCTGTGCTTATACAATATCCGTTTTTATAACAATACCTAAACCTTCTGCCGCCCAACACACCTGCAAACATCAATTCGCTCATACCTTCCGGTAATGGCATTACCGCCGCAACAGAATGTGCAGGTGGCCCACCTATAAATACACTTACTTTTAAGGGAATGCCTTTATTATTTGCCTTTGACTGGTGAACGCCAATTCCCCGGTGTATTTGATAATGTAATCCTACTTCTTCATTTAGCACATATTCATTTCCGTTTAACTGGATACGGTACATGCCCAAATTGGAATGAGCGATTCCTGGCTGATCCGCATCTTCGGTATAAACCTGCGGAAGAGTTACAAACGCACCTCCATCCATTGGCCAATGTTTTATCAAAGGCAAATCAGCTATGCTTATTTCCTGGTAGAAAACAGGTTTACAAAATGGGTTTTTTAAAGGCAACGCATAAACTGAAGTAAGACCGGCGGTAAAATTTTTAATAGGGCTCTTTAATGCTTTTATAGGGTTATTCTTTAATTCAATTAGTTGCTGAACGGTATGCAAAGTATCCCGAAAAATATAACGGCTCCTCTCCATGGTGCCGAAAATATTTGAAGCCGCCGTAAACTTTGTGCCTTTTACTTTTTCAAAAAGCAGCGCTGGCCCGCCTGCTTCATGCACCCTTAAATGAATGGCCGCCATTTGCAAATGCGGATCCACTTCTTCCTTAACCCTAATGAGCATTTTTTGTTTTTCCAGGTCGGTTAAACATTGCTGCAATGAACGGTATGCCATGAAAAATTTTTTAAGGTAAAAATGAAAACCCTATCCGGGAAATAAACCCATTTGCACAGGCTTTGCACGGTAATGCATTTTTTTTTCTTCTGCATGTGCAATACAATATAATTCAGAAACATCATGCCTTGGAGCTACTGCAATATTTACATTACCTGCGTGGGGTTTAAATACAGACAGCGCCAAATCGGGATGGTTATTTTCTTTTGATAAATGCGAAAGCAATAAATGGGTCATAAATGCCGGTCTGCAATTCAAAAATAATTCAAGCGACTGGCTGTTGCTTAAATGGCCCTGCCCTCCCCGTATCCGGTTTTTTAAATGCAGCGGGTAAGTACCATTTTCCAACATAGCATCATCGTAATTAGATTCTAAAAATACCGCATGGCATTGCTTAAAATAATAACTCACCTTATCACATACTTTTCCAATATCGGTAAACACGCCCACATGTACATTTTTACTGCTTACTACAAAACTATGCGGATCATCGGCATCATGCTGTTTGGCAAAAGCAGTAATGCTTATGCTGCCTATTTGTACCGGTGTATCGGCCTTAAAATTTTTAGCTAAATGTCCAATTAAAAAAGGTCCCTTCTTAGCTGTTTTATGGGTTATAAAAACGGGCAAGTTGTATTTATTGGAAAAAACCGAAACCCCTTTAATGTGATCGGTATGTTCGTGGGAAACAAAAACCGCCTTAATTTTTTTAACGTCCAGTTGAAGTTGTTTCAACCGTTTCTCGGTTTCACGGCAAGAAATGCCTACATCTACCAAAACCGCATCCATATCGTTACCTACATAATAACAATTTCCGTTGCTGCCAGAGTTGAGAGATGCAAAATACAAAGCCATGGATGCAAAGAAACAAATTTTTCAGCAGTAAAAATATTTATTACAATTTTTAAAACGCTAACAAAACGGCACATTTCGTTACTTTGCACAAAACCGGCAACTATGTTTCCTTTTAAACACTGGAAAACAATTTTATGGGTATTGGCGGCGCTGCTTGCCTTGTACATTATTGGTAATTTTTATGCTTTGTTTTTCCGCCCTGCAACAATACAGGGCAATAATAGTATAGTGCCTATATTAATTACAGGCCTGCTTCTTGGCGGCACCTTAATGTACATTTTATTGCGGATGAATGCCCGTGGCAAAAAACAAATAATTGAAAGTAGCCATACTGTAGTGGAAAGCGTAAGAAAGGTTTTTAAAATTGTATGTGCCGAAGGACAATTTAATGAGCTGTATAATTATGAAGAAACCAAAAAATTGCTGGGCATCCTGCCCTCTACCAAAAAAGCCCTGGTTATTATTAAAGCCAAAGTGTTGGTAGGTTTTAATTTTGAAAAAATGAAATGGGAAGTTGACGAAATTAATAAAAAAATAAAGCTGATTGAATTTCCCGAAGCAGAAATACTCTCTATTGAAACCGATTATAAATATTACAACATGGAAGAAAATATTTTTGACATGTTTAGCCGTGATGATTTATCAAAAATCCAGCAAAATGGTAAAAAGCAAGTGGAAATTGCAGCGCTCAATAGTGATTTATCTAAAATGGCGGCAGAACAAATGCGTACTTTGCTCCCCGAAATACTACAATCCAATAAATGGACGCTTGAAGACAGTTATAAAATCACTACTTTAAAAAAAGAAAGCGCATAAGGTGAATAGGCATTACCGTGTTTCCAAAGCAGCAGCTGTTGTAAAAAATTTCACCAGTATCATACCTGCAATAAAACCCCCGATGTGCGCAGCATAAGCTACACCACCCTGGCTCCCTTCTCCGCCAAACATACTCATACTGCTAACGAGTTGCATTACTATCCAAATACCCAGGCTTACAATAGCCGGTACGTTAATAATAATATTTAATGCAATTACTCTTACCTTGTTTCGGGGAAAAAGTATAAGGTAACCTCCCAGTACGCCTGAAATTGCACCAGAAGCGCCAAGGCTTGGTATCAACATATCCCTGCCCAAAGCTTGCGAAGCATATACATGAGCAAGGGTTGCCAAAATTCCGCAAATCAAGTAAAAAGCCAGATATTTTGCATGTCCCATTCGGTTTTCGAGGTTATCGCCAAAAATCCATAAGTAGAGCATATTACCTGCAATATGCGCAATACTGCCGTGCATAAACATAGCTGTAAATATTGTACCCAATACAGGTATTGGTGTGGGTAACAATCCTGCTGGCCCGCCAACTATATCGCTGCCCGTAATAATTTCCTGAGGAACCGTAGAAAAGCTCATAACAAAAGCCTGGTTGCTTCCCATACTCTGAAAAAGAATAAATACCAGGATATTAGCTGCTATTAAAATGTAGTTTACATAGGGCCTTATAGTATTTGCACTGTTATCGTCGCCTATTGGAATCATGGCAAAAATTTTAACCGGTTAAATTATTATGTAAGTTACATTTTTCAACAGGTATAAAACAAAAATCCCTCCGGCTAAAGAGGGAAAATAAAATTTCATGAAATATATTTTATACTGGTTGCACCGAAGTGAATTTTGACGATAACAAAGCATACCCGCCAAACAATACCCCACTAAAAACCAATGTGGCCATAAGGGTATTTTTAATAAAGGGGATGCCTGCAACCATACAATTCACAAAACCCTGCCAGTTTCTTGCATACATTTGATGGCTGTCGAAAATCCAAACTGTGGCATTGCTCAGCATATAAAAAAACAACGATGCGCCAATGGCATAGAGCAATACATTTTTCACATTTATCTTTTTCATGCTAAAGGCCAAAATGGTTATTAAGCCTAAAATGCAATAGCCGGCCACTTGTCCCCATCCCCAAAAGCCTGTAGCAATACCAGAGTATTCCATTGCAGCATCGGAGATAAACATTGCCAGCAAGGGTAAAAGAAATGCCATTTTTTTATCTTTAAAAACAGCCCCGCCAAACAAAGCCATGGCTATTACAGGGCTAAAATTTGCAGGATATATCCAAAGCCGCATTAAGGCAGCCATCAATATCATTATTAATGCAATCCAAAAAAATGAATTTTGTTTTTTCATCTCAACTATTATTTTACTGCAAAAATAAGTAATAATAAAATAATTTGAAGTATAGATAATTAAATTAGATATTTTTAAGGATGGCATGGCATAACGAAACCGGCAAAACTGGGGAAAAACTGGCAGCGGACTGGTTAGAAAAAAAAGGCTTTACCATTTTGGAAAAAAACTGGAGGCACAAAAGGCTTGAAGTGGATATAATTGCAGAAAAAGACAACCTGCTCCATTTTATTGAAGTAAAAAGCCGATCATCCCAAAATTATGGATTGCCTGAAGAATCCGTTTCTTTAAAAAAAATTGAAAACCTCTTAAATGCATCAGTAGAATATTTAAACCGCTACCCTACTCAAAAAAGAATTCAGTTTGATGTATTGGCTATTACGATGCAAAAAGATAATGCTAAATATTTTTTTATTGAAGATGTTTATTTATAACCCTTCGCTATCTTCCTTTTCCCCATCCAAACCAGTCGTTTCCATTTGCATAAAGCATCAGCAGCAAAAGGATAATCATTCCACCAATTTGTGCATACTCTAAAAATTTATCGCTGGGTTTACGGCCGGTAACCATTTCAATAAGTGTAAATAATACATGGCCGCCATCGAGTGCTGGAATGGGCAATAAATTCATAAATGCCAGAACAATGGAAAAGAATGCCGTAATGGTCCAAAAATGTTCCCAATCCCAGGTATCGCCGCTAAATACGGAACCCATGGCTTTAAAACCACCCACACCTTTATAAGCGCCGGTTGATGGTGAAAGTATTTTTTTAAACTGATCAATATAAAAAACCAATTCCTCACCTGCCCGTCGAACGCCTGCAGGCAAGGATTCAAAAAAACCATATTTACGAACTGAATATTTTAATATGCCCAGGCTGTCCATTTGCTCTACAAAGGCAATACCTGCAAAACCAATTTTGCCTTCATTAGAAATTTTAGCAGGGATGCTTACGTTACTTCCAGCCCGGTTTACCTGTAAAACAACTTGTGTACTTTTATGAGTTGCGGCAATGTTCCTAAGCTCATCCATATATTGTGCCGGTATGCTGTCAATAGCCGTTATGTAATCGCCTTTGCGTAGCCCGGCCTTATACACCATACTGGTATCGTTTACTTCGGTTACTAAAGAAGGAACCCTTGGACTTATGAGCGGCCCATCGCTTTTTTTTCTTTTTTCTACCAGTTGACCAATTAAATCCTGTGGCATTATTAATTCCATTTCTTTTCCATCTCTTTCTATTAAAACTTTATGGTCAACTACCAATAGTTTTTTTAAAATTTTATTATAATCATCAATTGTTTTTCCATCTACATTTAAAATTCTGTCGCCATTTTTAAACCCAAGGCTATAAAAAATAGAATCGTTAAAAGTAATACCGTATTTTAAAGAAGATACCGGCACTTTCTTTTCTCCCCATACCATCAATATCATGGCATAAATTAAAAAAGCAAGGATAATATTTACGGTTACGCCGCCAATCATTATGATCAATCTTTGCCAGGCCGGCTTACTGCGGAACTCATAAGGTTGCGGTGGGAGTTTTAATTGCTCTTTATCCATGCTTTCATCCACCATTCCCGCAATTTTTACATAACCGCCCAGGGGCAACCAGCCAATACCGTAAACGGTTTCACCAATTTTCTTTTTAAATAACGAAAACCAGGGATCAAAAAAAAGATAAAATTTTTCTACCCGGCATTTAAACCATTTTGCTGTAATGTAATGGCCAAATTCATGTAATATAACCAGTATGGATAATGACAATAACAGTTGGGCTACTTTTAGCCCTACACTACTCCAGTTAATTGCCAAAAAAATGGTATCTAAATTCATCAGGTAAATTATTTTTTAAATGAATAAGGCTGATGTGGGAATAAAATTTACTACTCCGGCATTAATAATTGAAAATCGGCTTACCCACACATTCATATTTTTATAATTTCATCATTGAGGCTGCAAAGTTACGTGCCTCGCCGTCGCTGTCAAAATATTCCTCCAGGTTAGGTTTTGCAATAAAGTTAACTTTTTGCATAGTTTTTTCCACAACGGCAGTAATATCTAAAAATCCAATACGGTTTTTAAGAAATGCCCACACGGCAATTTCGTTGGCTGCATTGAGGATGCAGGGCATATTTCCCCCTTTCTCCAATGCTTCTGCTGCCAGTGCAAGGTTGCGAAAGGTTTTAAAATCGGGTTCTTCAAAAGTAAGGCTTGAATATTTGCGAAAATTAAAGCGGGGAAAATCATTTTTAAGCCTGCTAGGGAAACCTAAAGCATATTGTATGGGCAATTTCATATCGGGCAACCCCATTTGTGCTTTAATGCTGCCATCGGCAAATTGCACCAGGCTATGAACAATGCTTTGTGGATGTATCACTACTTCTACCTGGCTGGGCTGCAAATTGAATAACCATTTTGCTTCTATCATTTCCAGGCCCTTATTCATTAAAGTGGCAGAGTCAATAGTAATTTTTGCCCCCATAGTCCAATTGGGATGTTGCAATGCATGATCTCGTTTTACATTTACCAGGAAGTTGGGTTTTTTACCTAAAAAAGGGCCGCCACTTGCCGTAAGAATAATTTTTTCTATAGGGTTTCTCGCCTCGCCTACCAGGCATTGAAATATGGCGGAGTGCTCACTGTCCACAGGCAATATTGGCGATTTATTTTCAAAAGCCTTATGCATTACTACATCGCCGGCAACCACAAGGGTTTCTTTATTGGCTAAAGCAATCATTTTACCTTTTTCAACCGCTTTTAATGTAGGCTTAAGCCCTGCAAAGCCCACAATTGCAGCAAGCATTACATCATAGCTATCTAAGGCCGCAGCATCTACTAAGGCCTCTTCTCCGGAAACCACTTTTATATTGGTTGATGCAAGGTCTGCTTTTAGTTTTGTGTATTTTGAATCATCGCCAATTACTACCAGGGCCGGTTTAAATTCCATAGCCTGTTGCAGCAATAATTCATCATTGGTTTGAGCGGTAAGAATTGTTACTTCAAAAAGTTCGGGATGCGAACGCACTACATCCAGCGCCTGTGTGCCTATAGAACCTGTTGAGCCAAAAACAGCAATCCTTTTTTTTGCGTGCATAAGTGAAATTGAATACGGGTAAAGATAACGATGTATTGCTATTTAAGCAAACGCCCTACTGACCTTTAAACTGAATGAAATTTGCAAAGGGCAACTAATAATTAATCCGGTAAAATTGTCTATTTGCTTTTATTAATTACCGAAAACAAATTTTTCCAGGTCCTCGGCTATTTTTCTGTCGTTACTCAACCTGGGTACTTTATTTTGACCGCCCAGTTTACCAATGCTTTTCATGTAATCGGCAAAACCGTTTTTTCTTACCGGGGTAATTTTAAGGCGTTGTAAAATATTTCCTGAAATAAGATCCTGGTAATACACATTTTTCTTACAAAGGTTTTCATCTACTTTTTCTGCAAAGGCGGTAATATCTGTTGGCGCATTTTCAAATTCTACAAACCATTGATGAAAACTTTTTCCTTTATCGGCAGTTACCATGGGTGCAACGGTAAATTCCCTTATGGCAATATTTTCTTTTTCTATTGCCCCAAGCAGTGCTTCTTCTACTTCTTCTGCAATTACATGCTCGCCAAATGCCGAAATAAAATGCTTGGTGCGGCCGGTAACCACAAGCCGGTAAGGCTTTGTACTAACAAATTTTATTGTATCGCCAATATTATAAGCCCATAAACCTGCATTACTGCTAATGATGAGTGCATAATTTACGCCTTCTGCCACATCTTTAAGCATTATACGCCTGTGGTTTTCTTTTCCCAATTCTTCCAAAGGTACAAATTCAAAGAAAATACCGCTGTTACTGTTCAATAACATACCCGGCCCTTTTTGCGTATCCTGGAAAGCAAAAAAACCTTCGCTTGCCGGGTAGAGTTCAATTATATCCACCTTGCGGCCAATGCTCTCCATTAATTTTGCTTTATACGGTGCAAAGTTTACACCGCCTTGTACCATTACACTAAAATTAGGAAACAGCGCTCCAATTTTTTTACCGGAACGGGCTTCCAGTTCATCAAAATACATTTGCATCCATGGCGGTATACCACTAATAAGCGACATATTTTGATTGATGGTTTCATCTATAATTTTACTGAGTTTTTCTTCCCAGTCTTCAATACAATTAGTTTCGTAAGTTGGCAATTGGTTGGACCGCAGGTAACGGGGCACATGATGGTTTACTATGCCGCTAAGCCTGCCCGTAGGTATGCCGCCTATTCTTTCCAAAACTGGCGAACCGCTTAAAAAAATCATTTTACCATTGGCAAAAGCTGTATTGCCCGTTTCGGCCATATAACAAAGCAATGCATTACGGGCCGTATTGATATGGTTATCTATACTGTCTTTGGTAATAGGAATATATTTTAAGCCACTGGTGGTACCACTGGTTTTTGCAAAATAAAGCGGCAAGCCTTTCCATAAAATATTATGCTTCCCTTCTTTAATTTTTTCAATGTAAGAGCGAAAGCCTTCATAATCTCTAATGGGTACTTTTTGGCTAAAATCTGCGTATGTTTTTATAGAAGCAAAATCATGTGCTTTCCCAAACTCTGTTTTAGCGCCGGTTTTTATTAATTCATTAAAAAGGTTTTGCTGGTCTTCAAGGGCAGTGGCCATTCCCTTTTTAATTTGCTTGGCCGTATAGGTGGCAAAGGGCTTTACCAGCAAAGATTTAATTTTCATCAAGACATATATTTAGGCGAACAATCGTTATGCAAATTTCGGTAATTTTTATACAACTACGTTATGTTTAACAAAATTACCCATTGAAATAAATAGATTAATACTAAAACAAACTTGGACGCCTGATAGTTTTAATTGTGGCCGGGTGAAGGGAAAAGAAAACCCCTCAAAAACGAGGGGAAATCTTAGATATTACATTTTACTTGATCAATGGTTTTCCCAGGAGTAATAACTTATACAGATTTTAATAAAGCCGATTGCTTAAAATAATTTTTACATTTACTGTAAATAAAAAGGCAACTACCATTTTTTATTTTAGATATTATGGGCTTATTCATTTCTTTTGAAACCGCCGGGCAACCCCAGCTACGGCCAAGGTAACCGTGGGAGCGGATAAATGTTTCACTCACATAATTTGCACTGTGCATGATGATGCCCCTTTCCTCGGCTTTATCATTAATATTTTTTTCCATGCCTTTCAACTTCATGGAAAAACCATGTTTTCCATCAAAGGTTCCGGCGGTTACATAAAACCCCGGGCTGCTTTGCAGGCTTTCATTTTTATTGGAAAATAAAGTTGCCATTCCTTTACCAGAATTTTCGCCATGGGCCACATAGGTATTATAAAGCAGCTTGCAGTTTTTTAAATCAATCACAAAAAGTCTTTTTTGGGAAGAAAGCTGAGTAAAATCTGCAATGGTAAGTATATCATCTTTATCCAGCTCCCCATTTTCTCTTAATATAGTATATCCAGCTATGGCATTATCAAATGCTTCGCTTGCAAGGCCTTTTGCCGAAAGCCTTAAGCTATCATATATAATACGGAATGGGCCATTATTGTTAACAGCGGGTAAGTTTGCTGATACATCATTGGCATAATCGGGAAAATTAGCTTTTGCCGACTTTAATACAAACGGTGTATGTAATATGGCAACTATAGCCAATAACCCCAATATATTAGCAGGTTGAACACAAAACTTCATCATACTTGAATTAACAACAAAACCGTAAAAAAATTATGTAGAAGTTCTGCTTATAGGCTTTTAAAAATTGAAAGTTTATGTAGAAAAAAATCGAGTACAAAATTACTCTCAATTAACAATAATTGCCCCGTTTGGTTTGTTAAGGTTTACTTAAACCTTTAACATTTTATTAACCAGCTATTTATAAAAGTAAAATTTGCTTGCCCTGATTTTTTTTAAACAAAATAAATTAAGAAAACCCAATACATCAAATACGAATTATTTCATACATTGCATACGAAATTAATCGTAAAATGAATACACAAGCAATTCCCCGCCCTACTGAGAGCGAACTGGAAATTTTATCCATATTATGGAAATATGGTAAATCATCGGTTCGTACTGTTCATGATGAAATTAGTAAAACCAAACCAACCGGGTACACTACTACTTTAAAATTTATGCAAATAATGTTAGACAAAAAACTACTAACAAGGGACAGTAGCTGCAAAGTACATGTGTATGAGCCTGCCGTAAGCAGGGAAAAAACCCAAAAGCAACTCGTAAGTAAAATGGTGAACAGTTTATTTTCGGGTTCGCCGGCACAACTGGTTTTGCAGGCGCTGGGCAGCTGCCACCCCAGCAACGAAGAACTGATAAAAATAGAAGAACTTTTAAAGGAATTAAAAACTAAAAAATAAACAGCATGGAGCATTTTGCCCATAGTTTTATTATAACAACTTTGCACTCTGCCTGGCAGGCATTTTTAATTTTAAGCGTTTATTATTTTGCAAACAAATTAATGCCGCACACTCACCCGGCGGCAAAAAGAGACTCTGCAATTTTATTGCTACTACTGCAAGTTTTTGTAAGCCTTTTTACTTTTCTGTTTATTTATTTTAATAATTCTATTCATATAAATGGGCAATGGGGTGCCTGGGTTAGTTTCTCCGGCTCCACCTTACTAAACCGTTTTTCAGGTTACTTAATTGTAGTTTACTTTGGCATTGTATTTTTAAAGCTGCTTTTCCTTTTTTACCAATGGGATCAATTTAAAAAGCATTGTGGCAACTCTTTATTAAAACCTGGAGCCGACATCAGTTTTTTTACTCATGCTATGGCAAAAAGTATGGGTATTACAAAAAGAGTAAAAATTTGGCATAGCCCACATATCCACTCCCCGCTCACATACGGCTTTTTAAAACCGGTAATTTTGCTGCCCATTTCCCTGGCAAACCATTTAACCATTGAAGAAACCGAAGCATTAATTATTCATGAACTTGCACATATTAAACAAAATGATTTTTTGCTAAACTGGATTTTATTGATAATAGAAACCTTATATTTCTTTAACCCTTTTATAAAATTGCTGGCAAGCGAAATAAGAAAAAACAGGGAACTTTCCTGCGATGTAGAAGTGATGAAAAAATATTATTCGCCTTTGCACTATGCAAATGCATTATATAAATCGGCAGCACAACATTTATTTGCAAATGCTTTTTCCATAACTGCCGCACAAAAAGAGGGTTTACTGCTCCACCGTATTTTATTCTTTACCGATACCAATAATCATTTTTTACCCAAAAGAAAGCTGGTGATAGTTCCTTTGCTTTCTTTAACCTTTATAACATTATTATTGGCGGTTATTTTACCCACAGAAAATAAAGAAATTAAAACAGTATCGTCATCATTCATTCGCACTGCGCTTCCATTTAATTCAGAAATTTCAATGCCGGAAATTTTATCAACAGATTATGTTATACCTACCCTACCTAAAATAACGTTAAGCAGCAAAAGCAGGAGTAATACAGTAGCTGTTAGTCAAACTGCATCAAAAGAAAAGAGAACAAAGCCTACTGGCGAAATTGAACATGATGCTTACTACAACTTAGTGCCCGTAAATTATATTGCACAAGCAGATAGTGTTACTGAAATTATTGTGAGTGAAGAAACAGCCGGGGGAAACTCCATTACCCGATCTTACAAAATGAGTTATAAAAACGGCAAATGGGAAATTACGCTATTGTGGATGGTTGAAAATAAAAAAGCGGAAGATAGTGTACATCAAAATATAGATACTACTTTGCAACACTATTATTAAAGGCTACCAAATATTCCTGGGGCAACTATCGCCGTATTTATTATTGAGTAAAAAGCCAAGCATTATTTCATGCGTTTGCCCGGTATAGGCACGCATTTGATTGGTAGTAGCAGATTCGTAAGCATAGCTTATATTAAATGTATTAGATACCAGTATGCCTGCCATTGCCGAATACCCTGCTACTAAATCCCCATACCGGTAAGCGCCACCCACCCAAAATTTATCCATATACTGAACTTTTGCATTTACATGCACACCAAATAACTGGGGCTTCCAATACTGTATCATTGCAGAAGGCATTAAACTTACATCATCACTTAACCACAAGCGGTAGCCAGCAGTAAAAAAATAATTGGGTTCAAAATAAGTTGACCGATCGTTTTTTTCGCCAAAAGAAACTTTACCAGGAATAATATTTAAAACCGAAAGCCCGGCAAAATATTTTGCAGAATACAACCAGAGCCCGGCGCCTAACTCAGGTTTAATTTTATTAATAGTGCCACTGGTTGTTCCAATAGCGGGATCATATACTCCCGGATCGGCCCATACCACTTTGCTTTGATCTAATTGAATGCTGCTTACGCCTGCCTGAAAACCCAAGCTCAACGTGGTTTTAACGCTAATAGGTTTATGATATGCATACGTTGCATAAGCGCTCCAGCGATTGAAATAGCCCGTTTTATCATTCATGCCAATAAACCCAATACCATGGTGTGGGCTTGGCGCCGTGTATACTTCCCAATAACTTTTTCCTCTTGGGTTTTCACCGGGAACAGCAAAGGATGTTGCGCTTGTACGATAATCTGTTTTACCAATTGGCCCATGAATACTGATATAAGTTGTACGGGGATGGCCTTCAATAGCCGACCATTGGTTGCGGTTACTCACTTTTAAATCTACATAATTTTCAATACCGGTAACTGCTGGATTAAGTATATAATTATTTAAAACATACTGGGTAAAATAAGGCTTTGACTGTGCAAAACCAACAATACAAATCACTACAGCAAAAAACACAACAATTATCTTCTTCACAGATAAGTTCATTTATTTTACAATGGTAACATAACCTGAATAAGGTTTGCGGCCACTGCCAGGTTCAATAATATAATAGTAAGTATCAATGGGCAAAGATTTGCCGTTCATAGTGCCGTTCCAGGGGATTTTATAGCCATTGGATTCATAAACTTTTTGCCCTGCCCTGGTAAATACTTTTATTTTACATTCGGGATAAGTATCCAGGTATTTTATCACCCATTTATCATTTATACCATCTCCATTCGGTGAAAATGTATTGGGTATCCTCGGCGCTTTTAATATTTTTACCAATACATCGTCACTCGCTTTACAGTTTCCGGATGCCGTTACAGTTAAGGTATATACAATATCATCTGTTGCTTTTACCAATGGGTTTTTAATAGTACTATTATTGAGGAAGCTATTACTGATGCTTAAATTATTTGTCCATAAATAAGAAAGGCTATTTCCGGTAACAAACGGATCCAGCATTAACGTACCGCCTTCCAGCATCACCCACTCTTGTCCTCGGTCTGCATCAACTGCAGGCATTGGATAAACGGTAATTGTTTTGCTAATAGAATCTACACAACCTGCCACTGATGTAAATGTATATTGCATGATATGGTTTCCTGCACCGGCAACTAAAGGATTAAACACGCCGAAAGCTGAAACGCCATTGCCGCTAAAAATTGTACCGGTAGAAGCTGACGGCATTCCCGTAGTTTCGCTCGCCTGCACTATTTGAAATGCAGGATCGGTTAAACATACCAAAGGCAAATCATCAAACTTTAGTTTGGGCTTGGCATGTACTGTTAAGGGCAAAGTTTCTTCGGTAAAACAGGTGCTGCCTGAGTAAGCAATCATCCTCACCTGGTAAGTTTTTGAAGATGGTGTATTAAACTCAGGAAATTTATGCTGGTACACTTTATTAATAAATGGGGTTTCATCTATTTCAGAAACAGCAGGCGCACCGGCATAATCCCAAAAGAGTTCTATACGGGTAATGCTACCTGTAGTAATTGTTGAAATATTTTTTATGGCAACTGTATCGTAAGCGCAATAATTATTGCCGCTCACCGATACCAAATGTGCCTGTGGATCGCCGCTATTGATAAATAAAACTGGCAAAGGCAGTAAGGTATCTCTGCAACCTTTATCGGTAATTACAATTTGCTGCACATTGTATGGCCCTACTAAACTGTAGGTATGTTGTACCACAGAGCCCGCCGCCGTATTGGGATTTGAAGGAGTGGAATTTGCAGCATCGCCAAAATTCCAAAGCACTTGCTGAATTACACTACCTGCAGGTGCATGGCTTGTATCTGTAAATTGGGCAAATGCATCCAGCAGGCAAACTTCAGGCATCACAAATCCTGCAACGGGGTTTTTATTTATAGTAATGGTTTGTTGTTTAACCAAACTTATACATCCATTACTTGTAGTTACGGTTAACTTTATGGTGTAATTACCGGGGCTGTTAAAAATATGAGAAGCTGTTGGCACAGCAGCCGTAATATTATTTAAAGTACCGCTTGACGGGTCGCCAAAATTCCAGCTATAACCGGTAATGGTTCCGGCATTGGCTACAGATGTATTTGCATTAAATACAATTGCTTCTTTTTCGCAGGTAATTGGCGCCCAGGTAAATGCTGCATCCGGCAATTTCCAAACGGTAACAGAAACTAACCCGGTTTGGTTTTGTAAACAATGTGTTGCACTTCCATCTTTTACATTTACCAGGTTATAATTAAATATTCCATCTACCATTGTGGGTACAGATAAAGTAACTGAAGTATTGCTTCCAGCTGTATTGATAGTTTGAGGCGTACCTCCATTTAAAGTATAAGTAAAAGTATATGGTGTAGAGCCGCCGGTTCCTGTAAAGGTTATTAAAGGCTGTGTTGCATTTTGACAAACGGATGCATTTCCGCTAATGTTTGCCGCAGGCAGTGGATTAACGGTAATAATTGTAGTATTACCTGTTGTATAAGTCCTGTTACATTGATTAGCGCTGCCTTCTGTAACTGCAAGTAATGTATAAGTATAGGTACCCGGAATATTTGTAGGCGCCAATATGTTTACACTATTACTTGAGGATGTGGTTTGAGCAGTTAATGCTGGTCCGCCATTTAATGTATAGGTAAATTTATAAGGCGCATTGCCACCGGAGCCAGTAAAAATTACCTGCGGTTGTATTGCATTTTTACAAACAACAGTTGTACCTGTAATAGTAGCTGCAGGAAGGTCTTTTACAGTAACTGTTGCTACTGAAGTGAGATTATTACTGCATAAAGCCGGGCTTGCATCGGTTACACTTATTAAATTGTAATTCAATACAGCAGCAACTGATGCAGGAACAGTAACTGTTGCCGTATTACTAGTAGCTGCTGATGAAACCGTTTGAGTTGCCCCACCATTTATGTTATAGGAAAAACTGTATGGTGGTATCCCGTTGCTTCCGGTAAAAGTGAGTGTAGGCGCTGAACCGTTTAAACAAATAGTTGTAGTACCTGTAACTGTTGCAGATGGTACCCTGCTCACCGTTACTGTTACCGTATCTGCTACTGTTTTTGAACAGGTATTCGGGCTACCTTCCCTTACACTCAATAAAATATATTTAAAAGTGCCGATTGTGTTAGTAGGAACAGGCAATGTTACACTATTGCCCGAAACAGTAGTAATACTTTGCACCGCTCCACTGTTTATTTTATAAGAAAAAGTATAAGGCGCTGTTGCTCCCGATCCTGTAAATGTAATATTGGGTGATACTGTATTCTGGCAAACATTGGCATCTCCGGAAATGGTAGCTGATGGCAATGCCCTTACAATAACAGGAACTGTAACTCCTGTAACCGGCTTAGTACATGCAACTGCACTACCTTCCTGAACCTGTGTAATGGCGTAAGTAAAGGTACCTGCATTAGCAGTGGAAACCGGTAAATTTACCGCATTGCCTGCAGTAGTTGAAATGGTTTGAGGTGTTCCACCATTAATTGTATAGGTAAATGTATAGGGAGCAGTAGCACCTGCGCCTGCAAAAATAATATTGGGTAACGGCCCGTTTTGACAAACAGATGCTGTTGATGCACTTAAAGCTGCATTGGGCAATGGCTTTACAATTACCTGTGCGCTTCCGGTTTGGTTTCTTGCACAAAGAGCAGAGCCGGTATTTTCTACTTTTACCAAAGAGTAAGTAAAAGTTCCGGCTGTAGCTGTAGGTACAGTTACCGTAGCAATATTTGAAGTACCAGTAGTAGTAACCGTTTGAAGCGGCCCACCGTTTAACCTATACGTAAACATGTAAGGCGCCGTTCCACCAGAGCCGGTAAATGTAATTACAGGTGAAGTGGAATTTAAACAAACAGTTGTAGCACCGCTAACGCCTGCCGAAGGCAAATCGGGTATATTAATTACAAAAGGCAATGTATCTGTAACACAACCGGCAGTAGTGATAGTTGAAAACTGTACGGTATGGTTTCCGGGTGTTGAAAATAAATGAGCAGGGTTTTGTAAAATGGATAGATTGGTTACTCCACTTCCAGGGTCGCCAAAATTCCAATACCATTTATATAAAGGCTTGGTACCAGGTGGCGTAATATCATTAAATTGAACTGTTTCGGCAATACATACCGGCGTGGTAAACGAAATATTGGGAACCGGCGGATCTGAAATATCGAGGTCAAAATTCAATTCCTGTTCCGTTCCGCAACCTTCGGGGTTAGGTGCATAAGTATAAATTGTTACCGGGAAACTGCCTACCGTAAAAAAAGTATAAAGTGCAGGAGCAGAATACCAGTAAATCTGTTTGCCGTTTACTACGGTTATAGAATCTGGTGGAACAGCAGGGCTTGGTGGATTATTATATATCGTAGTAACCACTGGCGGAGAACCGGGCAAACTGGTAAAATCCCATTTTATAGAATCTGCCATATATGGCAATGAAATTTTAAACTTAAATGGAGAATTAGTACACACAGATGGTGTTGGCTCAATACCATAAAGCATAGATACGCCAACGGTTTGGTACAGGTCTATAACATTAGTACCTGCAGAAAATGCATACGATTCATAATTGGTGCCAAAGCCATAAGCAATAGCATTAAAGCCACTATCTGCCTTTAACCTATACGAACCCGAGCCGGGAAAAATTTGCTTTAAATAAGAATAACCCGGCATTGCAGCAAATGCCTGCCATGTACCGCTTGGTGCAGCGCCATTAATAGTAAAACTAGGTATTGCTATAGTTTTTAGAAGAATATTTACATACTGATGTGTAATGTTTTGCTGGCTTGATGAAAAAATTGTAATGTCACTTATATTTTGCTCCACCGGGTTAAGGATTACCATATCCGGGTCACCATATCCACCACCTCCACAATCCAGCGAAGGCATGTACTGGGCAACACATACCGGCTTATCTGCGGTAATATTTACAGGGCCGGTATAAAGGGTTGGGTTGGAAATAAAAGCATTGGGATAAATATCACCCGCATTTAAGGTTGCAGTTAAAACTCCATTAAAATATACAGTGGTATTATCTTCAGATGCCATTACCCTCAATGCGTTTCCGTTGGGATAATCTGCCGTAGGAATGAAACCAAAATTTTTGCCCCATGTGGTAATTGGGTATAATTGCTGAAATAAGGGATCGTAAGAACTTCCGGCACAGGTAGCGCTACCAAATGTAATATTTGAGCTGCCCGAAAATACAGCTATAGGAAAACATCCGTTTGAACCAGATGCAATAGATTCAATTAATGTGCCCGTAATATCTTCAGTAGCCTGGTATTGATACATATCTCCGGCAAGCGGTAAATTAATATCGAATGATGGGCCAACCACTCCGTTCAATCTTGGTGTAACCCTCACTAATGTATTGGGCTTTGTGGCAATTACCTGAAACTGCGACCTGGCCAATTGGCCCGAACCATCTACCCCATCCTGAGTAAAACTTATTGCCCTGTATTTTTTTCCTAAAACTGATGTGGGCAAAAGCAACGTTGCCGCACTCCTTGCCTGGCCCCAAAGCTGTGCATAAGCTACAACTGCAGGCTGGCCGGGGTTTACTTTTACTTTAATTGACTTTTGAATTACCATACCCGATTGGGCATTGCTGATATGCGCCACTGAATGTGGTACCTGTATTTGTTGAAGGCCATTTGCTGCAATACTAAAATTTGCTGTAAAAGCACCGTTGGCCATAGTTATTGTTCCGGAACTGGCCCTGTCGGATGTTATCCAAATGCTTAAAGTTGCCAAAACATTGGCGCTGGGTACATGGTTTGGAAAACACAGGTAAAACTCCTTGCCTTTATTGGAAAAATTTTGTGCAAAAATGCCTGAACTAATCAATAAACAGCAGGTAATTAATTGTAAAACTTTTTTCATTTAAGTGGATGTAACTAAATTAATAGTCAAGGAGTAAAATATTTTTGGAACAATACATTAATTGAACGTCTAAATTACCACTTAAAATCCAAAATTTATAGACAATTTGAAGAGCGGAAAATAAAAAAAGGGCCGTATAGAAATACCGCCCTTGTTAAGAACCTTTTTGGTTCTGTAACCCCCAAAGAAAACCTCTTACTTAATAAACCAACGGTTTATTAAAATTATTTTGATAAGCTTTTGGCTTCTACAGCAAGTACCATGTAGTCATTTTCCATTTTCCAAACCTGAAAATATTTAACAGCTTTACTTATTTTATTGAGTTTTTGCTTGAATCTATAGGTTCCCTTTTCCTGGGGATCTGCACCCCATACATAACCTATGGCAATGTAATCTTTACCGTTTTCACTTGCCTGTACCACCCATTGGGTATCATCAGTAGCAGTTTTATCCTGCCATTCCATAAATAATTCATTGTTTTGGGTAGTTAATTTAAGGCCATTAGCGGATTTGGTTTCCTGGGCTTTAACGTTTGTACCTGCAAGCAGGATCAAACAGATATAAAATATTTTTTCATTTGTTCCATTGTGTTTTAAAATCATTATAGTTAAATACAATGGATATTGGGACTTAAATAGCCTATAGCTTTGATAGTTAAAAGAGGCAGGCGAAATTATTTTACCCTTACAGGCTGCAATATTAAAAGTATAGTTTGAGGAAAAAAAGTTAACGTTATATACCTGCCCAAATATTCAAGAGAAAGATTGGAAGATTTCCAAATAAGTGTAAAAGTGTATTTCATTTTCTGTGGTTTAAAATTATTAAAACTTAGCCTGGTTTATATGTTGAAAATTTTTCAACTGCATAAGAAGATTGGTGGTAAGAACCGGAAAGAGCGAGGTAAGCTTTTGCCGTAATTCTGATGCAAACATAGTATCCATTTTTGCAAATCCAAAGTTTTGAACAGTAATTTCCACATATTTAGAGTATAAATATCATTACCAGTATAGACGCTTTGAAATTTTTTATCAAATCGCTAAATTTTGTAAATTTTTCAAAATAAAATATCATTTATAGAATATTCAGTGCTTTTATTAGCTATAACTTAAAAAATATACATAAGTACTCAAGCGGAAAAATTTATTTGCCACATTGTCATTAAATATAAACTACAGTTCAAAAATACATTAATCCGTGGTTTATCCATTTTTATGCATCTGTCTTCAGTTCAATTATTTCGCAGAAAGTAGGGTAGCATTGCAATTTTAAGTGTGTATTTTGTTTAATGTAAAAATTTATATCAATTATTTATTTATATTAAATCAATATTCATTTGAAAATCTATACTTTATATAACTATTAAAATATTACATCTAATATGTTGAATATATCTATCCCTCATATTCTTATAAGTCAGTTTACGCTAAAAAATTACTAAAATTAATATATATATACATATAAATAAACATTTAAAAATCAAATTGTTATCATTTTTATATTTTACTTATTTTTTTAGGTTAAATATTTTTATACTATTTAAAAGTTTTTGTGTTCGCATACTAATAATATTAGATTGTATTTTTTTATAATTAACAAAGTTGAATGTGCTTATCCACTATTTTTGCATAAATAACTTGAATGAAAAGGCCTCTTCCCTATTTTTTCTCCCTTCTATTTTCGATTATCGTTTTTATGTCATCTTGTCGTAATATCAAAGATTTAGAATTTAGGGATTATGAAAATATGCGCCTTGAAAATTTAGGTTTCTCCTCAACAAGGCTTCTGGTAGATTTAATTTATTATAACCCCAATAATTTTGGAATGCAGTTAAATAATACAGATTTGGACATTTTTATAAACGATAAATTACTGGGTCATTCCAGCCAGGATTTACAGGTTTCTATTCCCCGACGAAAAGAATTTACCCTTCCAATGGTAGTAGATATAGATATGAAAAACCTGCTTAAAAATGGTTTAACGGCGTTTACAAACAAAGAAGTAAATGTGCGGTTAATAGGAAAAATTAAAGTGGGTAAGGGCGGTATTTATAAATCCTTCCCGGTAGATTATACTTCCAAACAGGTATTCTCTTTTCTTAAATAGCCGGAGGATTAAGTATTTTATACTTTGTATGCAATATTGTTAAATTGAAGAAACTAAAGACACAAAAAAAGCCACCAAATTGGTGGCTTTTAGCTACTAAGAAATTTTTATTGTTTTTCGTCTGCTACAACGGGTTTAGCACCCTGGTCTTCCGGTTTTTTGCAACATTTTGGAAGTTTAGCATAAGCTTCGGGAACCGCTGTTACATCATCAGCATCATACCCTACTGTTGCTATTTGGGCTTTAATATTTTCAATATTGGTACGGTCTGTAATCCATGAAACCGATGTGGTTTTTTTTTTTTACGTTTACTTTTACAGCAGTTACACCTTCGGCCCGGGATAAATACTTTTCAATTTTACCCTTGCACATATCACATTGTATAGTAGGTGTATTAATTACCGCCTTATCTGTGATTTTTTGTGCATTTGCCGATAATACAAAACCTGTAAGGGCAAGCACTAATAGTTTAAAATGTTTCATTCTTTAAAATTTTGGCATAAAAATACCTCATTTGCCCCAATTTTCAGGTGATTGGCGCCAGTTTAACAAAGAATTGAACTGATCTTGCGTTACCAATCCTTTTTTAAAGGCAATTTGTAACAATGCATCGTAGTTACTTAATGAAAAATTAGTTATTGCCTCCTTTTCGAAAGAATCCCGGGCCTGCTCAAAACCATAAGTAAATAAAGATACCATACCCACTACCTGCATACCTGCCAGCTTAATAACTTCACACACCTGTAAACTGCTTTTTCCGGTAGAAATCAAATCTTCAACTACTACAACCTTTGCACCGGGTACAATATTACCTTCTATTTGGTTGCCTAGCCCATGTTCCTTTGGTTTTGGCCTCACATAAATAAACGGTAGCTTAAGTTGGTCAGCCGCCATTGCTCCCCAGGCAATTCCTGCAGTAGCAACAGCAGCCAGTATTTCCGCATCGGCAAATTTTTCAAAATTACATTGCATAATTCACTTTTTACATAATCCCGTTCATAAGGAAAAGAAAGCAGCTTACGGTTGTCGCAGTAAATTGGGCTTTTCCAGCCACTTGCCCAGGTAAATGGGATGCTTACATTTAATTTTACTGCATCCACCTGCAATAGTTTTTCCGCTACAACCGATTCATTTGCCAGCATAATAAATACTTGATTTTATCAAAGATAAGGAGCGCAAGGTTAAATGCATATACGTATATTGTCCCAATTGCATACTTTTATTGCAGCAAATTTACCGGCATGGAAATAAAAATTTATTTTTGGAAAAACCCGTTTATTTGTGTGATGTATTAAATGCCAGCCACAAGGCATTACTCAAGCACCCAGATACAGTTTTTATAGATGAAGTATCCACTCCTGCCATCCATACTTTACTTCATGAAATTGCAAAAGATAATTTACATGCAGGCATCTTGCTTTTCCCGGATTTACAAAAACTCAAAAAAAATGTTTTTCAGGAATTTTAAAATAGTAGAAGCTGCCGGCGGTATTGTGCAAAACGAAAATAAAGAAATACTTTTCATTTACAGGCGCAACAAATGGGATTTACCCAAAGGCAAAATTGAAAAGAAAGAACTGCCCGAAAATGCCGCAGCAAGAGAAATTGAGGAAGAGACCGGGATTAAAACCTTTATTTTAAAAAGAAAATTGGCAGTACATTTCATATCTATAACGAATATGGCAAGTCAATTCTAAAAGAAACGCATTGGTTTTATTTTACGTCTCCCAATCAGGAGGCTGTGCCCCAAACGGAAGAAGATATTACTGAGGTAAAATGGTTTAAAACCCGTGATATTAAAGTTCCTGCATCCAACACTTATGAAAACATTAAAGAAATCCTGCATCGTTTTTTGATGAACCGTAGAATTGAACGATAACCATTACCAAAATACTAAAGTGAACTGCTGTGAATGAAAAATTTTTTACGCCTTACCATACATCCTTTTAAACTCCTCATTTTTCTTTTTAAAAATTTGCCCAGCGCATTTTCAGTGGTGTAAGGGTACAATATGTTGATGGCGATAAATGCGTAGTAACCGTTCCCTATAAATGGTTTTCCCGCAACCCTTTTCGCAGTACTTATTTCGCCTGCCTGTCTATGGCTGCCGAAATGAGTACAGGCGTTTTGGCCATGGGCCACAGCTATGGGCAAAACCCTCCTTTAAGTATGCTTGTATTAAAAGTGGAAGGTACATTTAGTAAAAAAGCAACAGGTATTACCACTTTTACCTGCGATGAAGGAAAGCGTATTGCTATGGCCATTAAAGAAACAGTATCCAGTGGAAAAAGTGTTTCCGTAACAGTAAGGGCTGTAGGTAAAAACAAAATAGACGAACTAGTGGCCGATTTTTTATTTAACCTGGAGCTTCAAAGTAAAAGCGCATAAAATAAATAGCCGGTAACGTATTTTCTGCTGCATTAAAACATGCTTACAACCCGTTTTTAATACAGCCTTACCAAGTTTTAAGCAATCAGCAGGTAATGATATCCTGTAAAAGCAATTCCACTATAAATTCTTAATTTTGCCATCATTATTGCCGGGTTTTAAAAAGTAAGCATTAACCATTTTTGAAACCTGCTGGTAAATATTTATATGGCTAAAGAAATCCGCAAGCAGGAAGCATTAGAATACCACGCCAGGTGGCGACCTGGAAAAATTGAAGTAATACCGAGCAAAGAAGCAAAAACACAAAGAGACCTTTCACTTGCTTATTCACCAGGCGTTGCATGGCCATGCAAAGAAATTGCCGCAAACCCCGAGGACATTTATAAATATACTGCAAAGGGCAACCTTGTAGGCGTAATAAGCAATGGCACTGCTGTATTAGGCCTTGGTAATATAGGTGCTGGAGCCGGTAAGCCGGTTATGGAAGGCAAGGCAGTGTTATTTAAAATATTTGCCGACATTGATGTATTTGATATTGAAATTAACGAAACCGATCCCCAAAAATTTGTAGAAATTGTAAAAGCGCTGGAACCCACATTTGGAGGCATCAACCTTGAGGATATTAAGGCCCCGGAATGTTTTTATATTGAGCAGGAATTAAAGAAGCAATGCCAAATACCGGTAATGCACGACGACCAGCATGGCACAGCAATAATTTCATCTGCGGCTTTATTGAATGCACTGGAAATACAAAAAAGAAAATAGATAAAATACAAATTGTGGTAAGTGGCGCAGGCGCTGCAGCAATGGCCTGCATACAACTTTACACCGCACTAGGCGCAAGGCCTGCCCAATTTAAAGTATTTGACATTAATGGTATTCTTCACCAGGGAAGAAGCGATATAGAAAAAATTAAACAAGCTTATTGTGTAACAGAAAAATATAAAAACTTTACACTTGCCGATGCCATGAAGGATGCCGATGTTTTTTGGGTTTAAGCGTAGGCAATGTAGTTACAAAAGAAATGGTAAAGTCAATGGCCAAAAACCCCATTGTATTTGCTCTTGCCAATCCGGATCCTGAAATTTCTTATACAGAAGGGACAGAAAGCCGCAAAGACCTGATAATGGCAACAGGCCGAAGTGATTTTCCCAACCAGGTTAATAATGTATTAGGCTTCCCTTATATTTTCAGGGGCGCTTTGGATGTGAGGGCCACACAAATAAATGAAACGATGAAGCTTGCTGCAGTAAAAGCACTTGCAGATTTAGCCAAATCACCAGTACCCACAATTGTAAACCTTGCGTATAATGATAATACTATTTTCTTTGGCCGGGATTATATTATTCCTAAACCGATAGACCCCAGGTTGTTGGTAACCGTTGCCCCAGCAGTAGCAAAAGCAGCCATGCAAAGTGGCGTAAGCAGGCAGGCCATTGGCGATTGGGAAGCTTATGAACAGGAGCTCAATCACAGGCTGGGATTAGATAACCAACTAAGCAGGGTTATAAGCGCAAAAGCCCGAAAAGATCCAAAGCGTGTAGTATTTGCCGATGGTGAAAATGTAAAAATTATTAAAACCGCACAATTGGTTTTGGAAGAAGCTGTGGGTTTCCCCATTTTACTGGGAGCAGAAAAGAAAATAAAATCTATTGCCGAAACTTATGGTATTGATTTAAATGAAATACCTATTATAGATTGTAAAGATGATGATTGTGAAGACCTGCGCAAACAATTTGGCGATCTCTTTTTTGAAAAAAGGCAGCGTAAAGGCGTAAATAAATACGAAGCCTACAAAATGATGAAAGACCGCAACTATTTTGGTTGTATGATGGTAGAAACTGGCATTGCCGATTGCCTTATCAGCGGGCCAAGCAGGAAATATTCCGAAGCAATAAGGCCGGCCATACAGGTTATAGGCACCGAGCCGGGAGTTAAAAAAATTGCCGGTATGTACCTCTTATTTACCCGTAAAGGACCCTTATTTTTGGCAGACACCACCGTAAACTTCAGGCCTACAGCAGAGGAACTGGCAGAAATAACTTTAATGGTGGCAAAAGAAGTAAAACAGTTTAATATAGAACCCAAGATTGCTATGCTCTCTTATTCAAATTTTGGCAGCAGTAATTCACCCGAAGCCAACCTGGTAAGGCAGGCAAGGGAAATTGTAAAGCAAAAAGAACCCACGCTTAAATGCGATGGCGAAATACAGGGTATTTTAGCTTTCAATAAAGAAATACTTAAAGAAAATTATCCTTTTTCGGAACTGGTGAATGAAGACGTAAATACTTTAATTTTCCCCAATCTTGTTTCGGGTAATATTGCCTATAACTTATTGCAGGAACTGGGCAGTGCAGACAGTATTGGGCCCATACTTTTAGGATTAAACAAACCGGTACATGTATTGCAATTGGGCAGCAGCAGCCGTGGCATTTTTAATATGGTATTAATTGCCGTAGTAGATGCTCAGGTAAAAAGCAGGCAAAATGAACAGGATGAAATGAAAAGAAAACGCTGGTGGAAACGTTTTTCAAAATCATCATCAAAAATTTAACACCCTATCCTATTCCCGCAAAAAGAATAAAAGATGAAATTTTTTACAGAACTTGGCAGATATATGCTTATGCTGAAGGGAATGTTCAGCAAGCCGGAAAACCCAAAACTTTATTGGAAAGAATTTATGCACCAATGCTCCGAAATTAGCATGGGTGCATTGCCCATAGTATGTATTATTTCTGTATTTATGGGTGCGGTAAGTGCGGTGCAAACAGCATACCAGCTCGTAAGCCCGCTTATACCTAAAACTACTATTGCCCAAATTGTACGAGATACGGTAATACTGGAATTTTCCCCTACCCTTGTTTGCATTGTACTTGCAGGGGTTATTGGCAGCAAAATTGCCAGCGAACTGGGCAATATGAGGGTGAGCGAGCAAATCGATGCATTGGAAATTATGGGAATCAATACAAAAACGTTTTTGATACTGCCTAAAATTGTTGCCGCAGTTATTGTAATTCCTATGCTCATTGTACTATCCATGGTACTGGGAATTTGGGGTGGAAGGCTTGCCGGAGATCTATCCAATATTTTATCCAGTGCCACTTTTGATATTGGGTTAATGCAAAACTTTATTCCGTTTAATGTATTTTTGCATTGGTAAAAGCCTATACGTTTGCATTTATTATAAGCAGTGTATCGGCGTTTTACGGGTATTATGTAAAAGGCGGCGCTTTAGAAATTGGCAAGTCAAGTACAAAATCAGTGGTTGTAAGCTGTGTGGTAATCTTATTGGCTGATTATTTACTGGCCGCTTTGCTTCTTTAATAAAAAAAATTATGATTGAATTCAACAATATCAAAAAAAGTTTTTCGGGCAAAGTAGTTTTAGATGGTGTAAGCCATGTAATGGAAACCGGCAAAACCAACCTCATCATAGGTACCAGCGGCAGCGGTAAAACCGTTTTGCAAAAATGCCTTGTTGGCCTAATTGAACCCGATGAAGGAGAAATAATTTATGATGGCAAAAGTTTTAATGCCATGTCTGCCGAAGAGAGAAAATTATTGCGCCAGGATATAGGCATGTTGTTCCAGGGTTCGGCTTTATTTGACAGCATGACGGTGGAAGACAATGTAAAATTTCCTTTAAACATGTTTACTACGGATAGTAACTCCAAAAAACTTTCCCGAGTAAATGAAGTATTAGCAAAAGTGAACCTTAGCGGAGTTAACAAAAAGTTTCCGGCAGAAATAAGCGGTGGTATGAAAAAAAGGGTGGGAATTGCACGTGCCATTGTATTAAACCCCAAATATTTATTTTGCGATGAGCCCAACTCCGGCCTCGACCCCGTAACATCTATGGTTATTGACCAGTTGATTAAGCAAATAACGGTGGAACAAAACATAACTACCATTATTAATACCCACGATATGAACAGCGTAATGGAAATTGGCGACAACATTCTTTATCTGCTGAACGGTAAAAAAGAATGGAGCGGCACAAGCAAGGATATTATTTTTCCGACAACAAACAACTGAACCAGTTTATTTTTGCTTCGGAATTTTTGCAGGATGCCAAAGAAATGCGTATGCTTGAAGCTAAAGAAAAATTAAAAAGCAAAGGAAATTAAAAGTCAGCTTTTAAAAGTTTACAAACCTTGCTACCGGCTCCTTTTATTATTTTCACAAAATACAATCCCTGCGGAAGTTGTACTACGGGTAATTTAATGTTTTGAAGCCCTGGCAAAAATTGCACATCATTTTTTTGTAATAATATTTGGCCAGCGGCATTAGAAATGATTATTTTTCCGGCAGATTTTTCATTTGAAAACACTTGTACAGTAAGCTTATCTTTTACCGGGTTGGGCAATATGCTTGCCCAGTTACTTATTTTTTCCTGTATCTCTACTTTTATAATTTCAGAATAAAACCCAGTACCATTTGCCTGCAAATATTTGATTCTGTAGTATAATATATTAATTCCGGGAGGTAAATATTTATCGGTAAAACTATAAGTGGACGAATTGCTTTTATCAATTTCGGCTATGGCATTAAACACAACCCCATTTATGCTGCGTTCAACTTCATAACTTTCTACATCGCTTTGCGTAAGCATTTGCCAGTAAGTATCCACTGCATCATTTTTATACAGCGCATTAAAATACATCAGTTTTTGAGGAACAGTAGTACAGTTAATTACGTTTACTTTAATAGAATCAATAGTACTACAAATGGTAAAATTTTCCTGGCCACCCTGTCCGCCTGTACCGCCATTAAATACATTGGTATGCCCGGTAACTACATACCAGGTAGTATCCATAGGCTTTACATTTACCGAATCGGCATAACCGATGATGTATAAGGATGGTTTAAAACCCCAGCTATAATATTGTGCACCGGATACTTTAATACCTGCGGAATCCAATTCGCAAATAGTAGCCGGGTTTGCCGTCATCACTATTTGGGGATAAGCACCTGCAATTACCACACTATTAAAAACTTTATTACTGGTGTCTGTTCCTTTTACAACCCTTAGTTCCATCGCATAGGTTCCGGGATTGGTATAACAAACAACTCCCGGACTTTGCAAGCTGGAAGTAGATGGGGTACCGCCGGGAAAATTCCATAACCATTCCGTAGGGCTGCCTGTAGAAAAATCGGAAACATTTACACAAGCAGGTGCACAAATGGCGCCCTGGTCCACTTTTACATCTGCTACCAAAGAATCACATGGCCTTGAAGTAAGGCGGAAACCTACAGCAGCAGTACATCCATTGGCATCTGTGCCAGTAACCATATAATATATAGAGCCTGATTGCACCCTTGCTTTTACCGATGAACCTGTTGTGCTGCTTAACCCTGTTGAAGGCGACCATGTATAAGTAAGTGCACCATTTACGCTCAAAAGGGTTGAATCGTTCCGGCACACCATTATTGTTTCATCAGTTGGGTTTTTATTCAAAACTGGTGAAGGAAAATACTGAATGGTTACATTGGCTGAATTTACGCATCCGTTTACATCTGTTCCATACGCAGTAAAAGTAGAAGTAACGTTTATTTGTGCTCGTGTTTTTGCAAGCACTGTGTTACTAAGGCCTGCTGAAGGAGTCCAATTGTAAAAACTGGCGCCACTTGCAGTTAAATCAACAGACTGAAAGCCGCAAACAGAAGGCGCCGACTGACTAATGGAAATATTGGGCAATGTATTTACCCGTATATAATTTGAAAGGTTGCGACTATCGGAATTTGTACCGTCTGACACCACTAAATTAACCGCATAATTGCCTGGAGCGTTATAGGTAATTAAACCCGGGTTTTGCAAAGTAGAGGAAGATGGGCTACCACCGGGGAAACTCCAGTTCCATGAAGTAATGTTGCCTGTTGACTGGTCGGAAAAATTTACTGCGGTACCAATACAAATATTATTATCACTGGAAATTAATGCCGAATTAAGTAAAGCAGGGATATTTTCGGAAATAGTGCCATTTAAAAAATATTTACCCAGGCTACCGTAACCCGACTGATTTGCATTTGAAACGCCATCAATATAAATAAAATAATTACCCGGGTACAATAAAAAATTATTTATGGAAGCATCTAATATACTTGCAGGTTTACTTATTCTTAAAGTTTCATTTAAGTCATTCTTCAACACTAATGAAATATCCAGGTTAGCTTTTATATTTGACCCCAGGCTGTAAGGCAAGGCATTTATTGAAACATAAGCCGTATCGCTTAATGAAAATGTAAATACATCCACATCGGTATTGGTAGTTATTAAACCACTGTCGGTAAAAGCGCCTGCAACAACATTCAACATTGTTGCAGAGGCATTATCGTTTCCGTGGTCATCGGTACGAAAGGTTACGCCCTGGTTTGACGGGGAAATTATTTGTGCAAGGTCACTTTGTGCATAGTTACAACCGGCATTAAATGCAAGGTTGCTCCAGGTAGACATATTTTTATTATACCCTACTCCCATTATTGGCGCCCAGCCAATTTCTCCGGAACCTATACCATAATAGTATTCATTTGTTTTATTACAACTACCATCATATTGGCTATGATGGTTTAAAGTAAGTGTATGGCCTGCTTCATGCGATCCTGCTTCGGCTGCATTATACTCGTTGCCGATGGCATTTACAAAAACAAAGCACACTTTGTTTGCAATACCGCCAAATGTACTCAGGTAAGCCACACCTCCTGCAGGGTTGGGATACCAACTGCTTGATGGCGTAAATAAAACCCTCATTCTTTTTGCAGAAGGGTGGTAAAAAAATCAATGAGTCAGTGGTAATATTAATATTGAATGGCCGGTAATCTTCTGCCATCATTTTAAATACGGTTTCCACCTGTGTATCATTATATCCGGATGAGGCACAATAAATAGGGTTACCGCTATTAAAACTACTGTTCCATGCAGAGCCTGAAACGGTATGGCCGTCAAAATCGAGGAAAATTACATGGTCTGCCCCGGACAAACTGTTAAAAACAGGCACTTGTGCACTTGCCTTAAAAACAGAAAATGACAATAAAAAATAAAATAGATAAATTTTGCTCATCTTAGGGTAAACTAAACTTTAGTCGGTAACAATTATTTTGTCTTTTTCGGTTTTTTCAAAAAATACCTGCCCGTTGGAAGTGGTGATTTTAAATGCAGAATTTTTTCTGGCGGAAATAATTGAGCCTTCATAAATCAGGCTGCCCGGCTGATCCATTTGTGTAATAGTGATAATAGCGTCTTCCATACCTTTTAACTTTCCGCCAATAGTCCTCACTTTTTCTTCGTTCCACTCATTCATATTTACCAGTATTTCTAATTGTCCAATACCCTCTAAAAATAAATTTGCTGTTTGCCCTTTTGTTGTTGAAAAAAGATTATTCACTGCCCTTTCATTTACTGCTATACGGGAAGAATTATTGCTAAAAAGTTCCTTAGCTGCATTTTGAGCAAAAGCCATTGCACCTGTAAAGCATGCAATGAAAAGCAAAATTTGTTTTTTCATATGTAATTTAGTACCTGATATATTGTAAAATTATATAATTGTTTTTACATTATCTATTAAAAAAGAAAATTAACTTCTTCGCAATCATCTAAGTAAATAGGTATCAATGTTTAATTATCCGGATATATTACCATATCAACTGGAAGAGATAATAAATCAATCTGCCAAAGCATTTACCCTGTATAAACAATATAGTTTGCAGCAAAGGGCAAAATTATTATACGCAACGGCCTATAACCTGCAGCAGGCAGAAAAAGATATAATAAAAATTGCCGTAACAGAAACGCATCTTTCGCCGCCAAGGCTAAAAACAGAACTCAGCCGTACATGCTGGCAATTGAATAGCTATGCGGATTATTGTAAAAGTGGCCAATGGATGGATATACGGATTGATAATGCAGGAAAGGGAAAAAACACAACCGATTTACGCAAAATGCAAATACCACTTGGGCCTGTTGCAATTTTTGGCGCAGCCAATTTTCCACTGGCCTATTCTACTGCAGGCGGAGATACAGCATGTGCTTTAGCAGCTGGTTGTACGGTAATAGTAAAAGCCCACCCGGCACATGCCCAAAGCAGCCAGCTTATTGCGGATATTATTGCCGCAACATTAATTGAATTGAAAATGCCAAAAAATATTTTTCAGCACCTGCATGGCGTTTCAAAAGAAATTGGAAAAGCTTTGGTAAGCCATCCACTCATAAAAGCCGTAGGGTTTACCGGTTCATTTAAAGGAGGAAAACAAATTTTTGACTGGGGGCAGCAGCGGCCCGAACCTATTCCTGTTTTTGCAGAAATGAGCAGCGTAAACCCGGTATTTATTTTGCAGGAAAAATTAATAACCGAAGCCGAAGAATATGCCAAACTTTTAGCTGCTTCCATCAACAGCAGTACAGGCCAGTTTTGTACCTGCCCGGGAATTATTGTGGGTATTAATAATGATAGCTTCAATAATTTTATTGTTGCACTATCAACAAATTTTTCATCCTATGCAGCAGCGCAAATGCTGAACCAGGGTATTTTTGAAAATTATCAATCAACAATGCAATCAATTTTGCAGCAACATGCTGTTCAAAAAATTGAAATACCCAAAGCAAAAGCTTTGCCCAATGAAGCGCTACCGGCTTTGGCCATGGTAAATGCACAGGATTTTATACTGAACCCAAGTTTAATGCAGGAAGTTTTTGGCCCTTTTTGCCTTATGGTAAAATGTACCGATTATGCCGAAATGCTTTTGGTTGCACAGCACATGCAGGGCCAGTTAACCGCTACCATTATTGCAAGTGAAAATGAAATGAATGTGCACAAAGATTTAATTGATAGTATGAAAACCCTTTGCGGAAGAATAATATTTAATGCTGTGCCCACCGGTGTACAGGTAAGCCTGGCAATGCAGCATGGCGGGCCTTACCCGGCTACTACCGACAGCAGGTTTACCGCAGTGGGTGCCGATGGTATAAAAAGGTTTTGCCGCCCTATTGCATATCAAAACTGGCCAAACAATCATTTGCCCGAAGAATTAAAAAATGAAAATCCTTTACAACTTTGGAGAACCGTAAATAATATTCCCGGAAGGCATTAATGCGTTTTACAGCATCAGCGTAAAGAAGAAGTAAGCAATTTTGATTTTTCTTTAATGGCAAGGCAAATACTCACAAACAAAGAAATGAATAAATAAGCAAGCACAGCATAAGGCAACCATACTGCAAGGCCAGATATGCCAAACCAATCGCCAGAATAAAAAATGATACCAGCGCCAAATATAAATTTTAACACTTCAAAAATCCAGGAAAATTTATTGGTATCCATCCAATCGGTTAAAGCATAAATATAAAGGAACACAAATGCACCGTAAATAAACATTTCCGGTGAACCTATAGCAGCAATATTTCCAAAAAGGTAACTTATCAGCAAAAGCAATACCAGCATTTGAGCCCAGCACCAGAATGTTGAAAATGGATTTGCAACGGTATCATACTTTTCAAAATCATACACATCGCTAATACTAAAAACAGGAAAATTTTGTTTTACATCTTCTGGCCTCCAGCCTGTTGGCTTATAAAAAACCCTGAGTTTATCTTTCCATTCTTTTGTATGCCAGGCATCTTTAAGTAATAAAGCCAAATGTTGAAAGTTTATTTTTATGGGATTCCATGTTCTGGCAGGTCTCGTAACACCATACACAGGTGATACTTCTTCCATTTCCTGCTGAAATGTTCCCAACCATTTATCCCAAAAAATAAAAATCTGGCCAAAATTTTTGTCAATATATTCCGGGTTGATGGCATGGTGCACACGGTGATGCGAAGGAGTAACTAGAAATTTTTCTAAAAACCCTATTTTATTAATGTGCCGGGTATGGTACCAAAATTGGGCAAACAAATGCAGCGGGGCTACAATAGCAATTACCACGGGCTCAATACCCAAAAGTGCAGCAGGCAATAATAAAAGTGCAAATAATTTTACAAAAATAGAAATGCTTTGCCTTAATGCGCAGGCAAGGTTAAATTCTTCGCTACTGTGGTGGATTACATGAGCATTCCAAAAAAAATTAACTTTATGCTGCAGCGCATGTACTGCATAACCGGCAAAATCCAATAGGATGATGATAATTACATAAGTAACCCAGGTAGTACCAATATGGGTTATTGCCCAGTGCTTGTACATCCACTCGTAGCCAAGTATGGCAATACTTAAGCCCAGCACATCTTTGGTAACATTGGTAACGCCACTGGCAAGGCTGCTTATAGCATCCATTGTTTTTACGGTTTCAAAACCTTTTTTCCACCCATACCATTTTTCGAAAATTACCAGCAATAAAAAAGCAGGCATGGCAATCAATAATATTTTACCGTAGGTTTCCATATACTATCGCTTAATGTAAATTTAAACTAAATTTTTCAAGCAAATGAAAAACTAAATAATCCAACCCATTTTCAATTTTCTCAATGCAGTACTATAATAAAAATGAAAAAAACAGGCCAAACTTAATGCCCTTTTACAACTTGTCGTTTTACCATGGCCATTGATGAAGCCAAAATAAGGTTTAGGATACTTAAAGACAACATGATAACAATTGCCGGTTTTTTAACGGGGCAATAGGCACCGTAACAACTGCTGAACAAGATAAATGTTTTTACTGCATAAGCCGCCATTAACGCACTTGTAAAAAAACCGATAGCCTTCAAAAATTTACTTTTGAAAACATAACCAGCAATGCAGCATATAGAAAAGAAGATGAGGTATTTTCCGGGCTTGCCATAGATTTGGTTTTCCGAAAAAAAACCATTGAAAGTTTTCTGCAAATCGGGGTAAAAAGCCCAGGGCATAAAGCAACTGATAATAATAATTGCGCAAAAGGCAATACCGGCAAATGGGAAATATTTCATGATATAAAAAAAGCCCGTAAGGTTCCGCTCACAGGCAAGTTTTGAGGTCCCTAGCGGATTCGAACCGCTGTAGAAGCTTTTGCAGAGCTTTGCCTAGCCACTCGGCCAAAGGACCTTATTACTCAAATTACGGTTAAAATTTATTCCTCTTTGAGTTGGCAAAAATAGGGTATTTTTATCCATAAATTAAATGTTTTGACTAAAATGAACAGTATTGCAGCATCTGAATTAATCATTAATAACCGAGGGGCAATATATCATATAAATACAAGGCCCGAAGAGCTTGCACACACTATTATTACCGTTGGGGACCCAGACAGGGTGAAGGAAGTAAGTAAATATTTTGATAGTATAGAATTTCGAAACCAGCACCGGGAATTTATACTGCATACCGGGTTTTTAAACAACAAACGCCTTTCGGTGGTGAGCACCGGTATTGGGCCCGATAATATTGATATTGTTTTGAATGAACTGGATGCCCTGGTGAATATTGATTTTGAAACCCGTACCATTAAACCCAAGCTTACTTCACTCAAAATAATACGAGTGGGCACGGCAGGTTCTTTGCAAAAAGAAATTGCTACAGACAGTTTTGTGGCCAGTACGCATGGATTGGGTATTGATAACCTCTTAAATTTTTATACCACAAATAAAACCGAAGAAGACATTCAAATACTGCAGGCTTTTAAAACCCATGTACAATTGCAGCAGGATATTTCAAGCCCGTATATCACCGCAGCAGCAATACAGTTATTAAAAGAATTTGTAAGTGGCTTCCACCAGGGAATTACCGTAACCTGCCCGGGTTTTTACGGGCCACAGGGTCGTGTGTTAAGAATGGGTTTAGCAAGCCCGCAGTTGATTGACAGGCTCACCGGTTTTCAATTTGGCAACCACCGCATTAGTAATTTTGAAATGGAAACTTCAGCAATTTATGGCATGGGAAAAATATTGGGCCACCAATGCCTATCCTTAAGCGCAATAGTTGCCAACAGGATTACCGGCGAATTTAGTAATGATGGAGCTACCGCAGTGGAAAAACTCATTCAAAAAACTTTAGAAATTATCGCATCAAAAATAGTATAGTACCAATAAAATGTTAGCCAGTTTTTATAAATACCAGGGAACCGGAAACGATTTCATTCTTTTTAATAATATCAGCGGCGAATTTAGCAACCTAAGCCAGGCAACCATTAACCATTTGTGCAACCGCAATTTTGGTATAGGTGCAGATGGCTTAATGCTGATAAACAAAAAAGATGGCTATGATTTTGAAATGGTTTATTATAACAGTGATGGAAAAGCCGGGAGCATGTGTGGCAACGGTGGCAGGTGTATTGTACAATTTGCCAACGACATCGGCATTAAAAAATATACCTATAAATTTATAGCATCAGACGGGGAGCATGAAGCTGAAATAGATATTGACGGCACCATACGTTTAAAAATGCAAGATGTAAATGCAGTGGATGAGCAACTTGATTTTTCGCTGGTAAATACAGGGTCTCCGCATTATATTATTTTTGTGCAAAACGTAAAAAGTATTGATGTACTTACCAAAGGACATGAAATAAGGTACAGCAAAGATTTTGCAGAAAATGGAATCAATGTAAATTTTGTGGAATTGCTGGATAAAGAAACCATTTATGTACGTACTTATGAACGAGGTGTGGAAGCAGAAACCTTAAGCTGCGGCACCGGCGTTACGGCTGCTGCCCTGTTGTGCGCACACAATAATCCTGGCTTTAACAGGGTTGCGATAAAAACACCAGGCGGCAGTTTGAGCGTAGAGTTCAATAAAACCGATAACCGGTATTCAAACATTTGGCTTTGTGGTCCGGCAAATTTTTCATTTAAGGGCGAAATTGAAATTTAAAAAAGCTTAACCTATAAATGGTACAATATTTTTCCATAGAAGACAAAAAGAGTATCGCTATAAACAACCCCGAAAAAGCAACCTGGGTAAATGTATTGCCGCCGCTCAAAGAAGAAGAATTTTACGAATTAAGCAAAGACCTGTTCATCCCTATTGATTTTTTAAAAGACTCTTTGGATATTGATGAACGCAGCCGTTTTGAAACGGAAGAAAAAGTAAAATTGATTGTGATTAAAACGCCTACTGAAAATAATTCGTTTAACGAAAGCGATGCGTTTTATATTACCATACCTATTTGTATTATTATAACCAACGGCCAGATTGTAACGGTTAATTCATTTGAAAATGAAGCCATAAAAAAATTCCTTAACAGTTTCCAGCACAACCCGCCGGAAGAAAAAAATCTTATGGCGCTGAAGATTTTTGAAAAAATTATTACCAACTTCCAGGATTACCTCAAAGAAATAAACCAACGCAGGAATTTACTGGAGCAAAAGCTTTACGTAGCCAACAGGAACGAAGACCTTTTTCAACTGATGCGCATACAAAAAAGCCTTGTATATTTTATTACGGCGCTACGCAGCAATGAATTGCTGATGATGAAACTTGCCCGAACAAATTTTTTGCAATTGGAGCCGGATGAAAAGGATTTCCTGGACGACCTGGTTATTGAAAATTCGCAGGCGCTTGAAACAGCCAATACCTATACCAATATTCTCAGCAGCACATTGGATGCTTATGCCAGCATTATCAGTAATAACCAAAATTTGGTATTGAAAAGGCTTGCCACACTTACTATATTGTTAAGCATCCCGGTTTTAATAGCCAGTATTTATGGCATGAATGTTCCACTGCCTTACCAGGATTCGCATTTTGCATTTTGGATTCCTACGGCTGTAAGCCTTCTCATTTTAGCTTATGCCATCTATAATTTTGTAAAGCAATACAAACGCTAAAGCATGTTTAACGTAAGGGTATATGGTATACTAATCAATGAAAAAAAACAAGTACTGGTAAGTGATGAATATATCAGGGGTCAATATTATACTAAATTTTGCGGTGGTGGATTAGAGTTTGGCGAAGGAACAAGAGATTGCCTCAAAAGGGAGTTTTTAGAAGAAATGAATTTAAACATTGAGGTTACCCGGCATTTATATACTACAGATTTTTTTCAAAAAAGCGCTTTTCATCCACAGCAGCAAATTATTTCTATTTATTACCTGGTAAATGCATTGGAGCCAATCAGCGTTCCACTAAGAAGCCAAGCATTTGATTTTGATGAGCAGCAATTAAAAGTATATGCAGCAATGCAAATGACAGAAACGTTCCGGTTTATTGATTGGGAAAAATTTTCACCGGAAAGTGTAACCCTTCCAATTGACAAAGTTGTTGCACGCTTAATAAAAGAAAATATTTAGTAAAAAAAAATCCGGCAAAGCCGGATCAACAAATACTTTTATTCAATGATTTTTACTTCGGTACGCCGGTTTTTGGCACGGCCCTGCTCTGTACTGTTCTCTTCAATGGGTTCATCCATGCCATAACCTTTTGCCGTTACCCTGTCCGGGTCAATACCTTTCGTTAGCAGGTAAGCCCTTACGGTATTGGCCCGCTCTTCGGATAATTTTTGATTTTTTTCATGGCTGCCGATATTATCGGTATGACCGCCAATTTCAATTTTTTCATCGGCCTTACGGTTCATATAGGCAACAAGCTCATCCAGCACTGTATAAGAACTTTCCTGGAGCGTAGCCTTTCCAAAATCAAAATTGCAATCATCCAATACAAATGTTTTTGCAGGCTGAAACTGGATATCAATTTTAAATGGGCTTTTGTAATATGCATTTCCCTGTGGCATGGGAATATCCAGTACATTATAACTTGTAGAATCTTTAAACCCCAGAATAAATATTTCATACTTATCGCCAGCCGGGAGCCTGAGGCTGAATTTACCCTGTTCATTGGTAAGGCCCTGGTATTCTTTATCGTTTTTCTGGCTGCGAAAAACGATAATTTCTCCATTGAGCATTTCATTTTTAAAATTGGTTACCGATACATCTATGGGCGCATCTTTAGGAATGGCTGCATTTTGCTCATTGCCGGTTTGTGCCAGCAGCAAAGAGGGAATTACAAAAAACAGGGCAAATAAAATTTTACTCTTCATGTTTTTAAAGTTTCAAGCGGTTAAAAGAAGCGTAATATTATAACTTTTTTCTGATGATGTTATTGTGTGATTTGTTAAAATGGCAGTATAGAAATAGCCGGTTTTGTAATCTTATAAAATATTGCTTTAATATTTACAAGCATAAAAAAAGACCGTTATTTAAAACGGTCTTTACATATCAGGTTATGGGTAATTATAATTTAATTACGGTTGCTGTTTTTCTGTGCCCTGCCTGTAATACTTCTACAAGATAGGTTCCCGGTCTCATTCCTGTTCCAAATTTTATCAGTTGAGTAGGGTTTGCTTTAAATTGTTTGTAAATTTTTCCGCTTACGTCATAAATATTTACCAGCATCCTATCGGTATTATTTGTTGTATTTACCTGCAAAACAAATTCTGTAGAGCTTGGGTTTGGTGCAACTTTAAGGTTGTATATTTCAAAATCATTAGCTTCAGGAGCAGCTACACCGCCTTTGGTTGTTTCGGTAGCAATTGTAGCATTGCTGTTTCCTTTCCAGCCCCAGGGATTTCCTGGATTTGGGTTGCCGTATCCCGGGCCCCACCAGCCCCAGCCTTGCCACCAGCCCCACCAACCCCAGCCTGGACCCCACCATCCCCAGCCTGGGCCCCACCATGGGTTATTATCATGAGGATGACAATGGGAATTACATTCGCCGAGGAAGTCACCATGTGCCAAATGTGCTGCCACTGCAGTTTCATCCACACAAGTGGTACGGCAACCGTGTGCACCTTGCTTATGGCAAATTTTCACTTTATTGCCGGAACATCTTACATCTGTTGCAAATATTGGTGTAGTGCATTTTTGAACACAACCATTTGCATCGGTAATAGTTGCCGTAATTACTGCATCATCCATTAAGGAAACCGTTAAGCTATAAGTATCGCCTTCGCCCAAAGTAGCAGTAGAAGTGGAAACCGGCGGTTGCCAGTATGATCCTGAACCAGGACAAACCGTATAAGTGTTTGTTGCTGTACCAGCACCTGCAACCCAGGTTTCATCGCCTGATGAATTGCCCACATTACATTTCAAACGCCTGTTCATGCTATAAGAAATTTTATAAGGTGGCGTACCGCCGGTAGCTGATGCAAGTATTTGTGCCGTATTATCTGCACTATAGCCAAAGAACAATTCAGGATTATTTGTTCCGCATGCTACCACTATTGGTGTAGGTTGGGTAATGGTAACTGTGGTTGTTCCATTTTGACCATGAGAATCCCAAACGGTAAAGTTGTATGTACCAGCAGGAACAAAGAAATAACCAACTCCCCAATATGGTGCAAACCCGCCACTTGCTGTTACATGAACCAATGACCATCCACCATAACAGTTAATGGGAGTATAGGTAACATTTACATTGATGCCGACATTCCTGGTTACGGTAAATGAGCAGCTTGTACTTAAGCCTGCTGCATCAGTAGCAGTGTAGGTAATAGTGGTAGTGCTACCCGGTGCAAATGTAGATCCAGATGCTGGACCTGCTGTTTGTGTTACCGTTACTGCTCCGCAATTATCGGTTGCAGTTGGGTCTGTCCATGTAGCTGTTGCCTGTGAACTGCTCAAAGTAATATTTGCAGGGCAGGTAATTGCAGGAGCTGTTACATCCTGAATCACAATATCCTGATCGGTGAAAGATGTATTGCCATTGCCATCATCAAATACCCAACGAATGGTATGGATACCCTGTGTATTAAATGTAAGAGAAGAAAGTACATTGCCCGTTCCTGGATCTGTTGGGATGCCTTCAACTGTTTTCACACATTCATCTTCTACAGTTGGGAAAGTGGTAACTGTATAGCTACATTCATCAGTTAAAGTGGGCAGACTTGGTGGTGCAGGTGGTGCAGTTACATCATCAATAATTACCGTTTGATTCACTGTGGATGAATTTCCACTGGCATCAGTAAATGTCCAGGTAACAGTTGTTACACCCTGGTCAATAATGGTGATGTTTGTAGATTCAATTCCTGTAATAGGATCCATTGCCGTACCGGTAATACTGTTTCCGCAATTATCTATAACCACAGGTCCGTCTAAGGTTACGGCACATTCTCCGGTAGCATCTGGTAAAGATGCAGGAGCTGTTGGCGCTGTTACATCATCTACAATTACATTTTGTGTTGCGGTAGATGTGTTGCCGTTGCCATCATCAAATGTCCAGGTAATGGTATAAGAACCCTGTGCATTGTATGTTGTAGGATCGGTGGTAGTTCCGGTTACTGAACCAGCGCAATTATCTGTAGCAGATGGTGCGGTTACTGTTACGGAACATTCGCCGGTTGCATCTGCAATGGTTGGCGCTGTTGGCGCTGTGATATCATCTATAATAATATTCTGATCTACCGATGAAATATTTCCATTGCCATCGTCAAATGTCCACGTAACGGTATAATTTCCTTGTGCATTATATGTAGTTGGATCTACTGTAGTTGCAGTAATGGTACCTGCACAGTTATCATTTGCTGCAGGCGCTGTAAGTGTTGCTGAACATTCTGCTGTTACATCTGGCATTGATGCAGGCGCTGTTGGCGCTGTTACATCATCTACAATTACATTTTGTGTTGCGGTAGATGTGTTGCCGTTGCCATCATCAAATGTCCAGGTGATGGTATAAGAACCCTGTGCATTGTATGTTGTAGGATCGGTGGTAGTTCCGGTTACTGAACCAGCGCAATTATCGGTTGCAGTTGGTGCCGTTACAGTTACGGAACATTCGCCGGTTGCATCTGCAATGGTTGGCGCTGTTGGCGCTGTTACATCATCTACAATTACATTTTGTGTTGCGGTAGATGTGTTGCCGTTGCCATCATCAAATGTCCAGGTGATGGTATAAGAACCCTGTGCATTGTATGTTGTAGGATCGGTGGTAGTTCCGGTTACTGAACCAGCGCAATTATCGGTTGCAGTTGGTGCCGTTACAGTTACGGAACATTCGCCGGTTGCATCTGCAATGGTTGGCGCTGTTGGCGCTATTACATCATCTACAATTACATTTTGTGTTGCGGTAGATGTGTTGCCGTTGCCATCATCAAATGTCCAGGTGATGGCATAAGAACCCTGTGCATTGTATGTTGTAGGATCGGTGGTAGTTCCGGTTACTGAACCAGCGCAATTATCGGTTGCAGTTGGAGCGGTTACAGTTACGGAACATTCGCCGGTTGCATCTGGTAAAGATGCAGGAGCTGCTGGCGCTGTTACATCATCTACAATTACATTTTGTGTTGCGGTAGATGTGTTGCCGTTGCCATCATCAAATGTCCAGGTGATGGTATAAGAACCCTGTGCATTGTATGTTGTAGGATCGGTGGTAGTTCCGGTTACTGAACCAGCGCAATTATCTGTAGCAGATGGAGCGGTTACAGTTACGGAACATTCGCCGGTTGCATCTGCAATGGTTGGCGCTGTTGGCGCTGTTACATCATCTACAATTACATTTTGTGTTGCGGTAGATGTGTTGCCGTTGCCATCATCAAATGTCCAGGTAATGGTATAAGAACCCTGTGCATTGTATGTTGTAGGATCGGAGGTAGTTCCGGTTACTGAACCAGCGCAATTATCGGTTGCAGTTGGAGCGGTTACAGTTACGGAACATTCGCCGGTTGCATCTGCAATGGTTGGCGCTGTTGGCGCTGTTACATCATCTACAATTACATTTTGTGTTGCGGTAGATGTGTTGCCGTTGCCATCATCAAATGTCCAGGTGATGGTATAAGAACCCTGTGCATTGTATGTTGTAGGATCGGTGGTAGTTCCGGTTACTGAACCAGCGCAATTATCGGTTGCAGTTGGTGCCGTTACAGTTACGGAACATTCGCCGGTTGCATCTGCAATGGTTGGCGCTGCTGGCGCTGTTACATCATCTACAATTACATTTTGTGTTGCGGTAGATGTGTTGCCGTTGCCATCATCAAATGTCCAGGTGATGGTATAAGAACCCTGTGCATTGTATGTTGTAGGATCGGTGGTAGTTCCGGTTACTGATCCAGCGCAATTATCGGTTGCAGTTGGTGCCGTTACAGTTACGGAACATTCGCCGGTTGCATCTGCAATGGTTGGCGCTGCTGGCGCTGTTACATCATCTACAATTACATTTTGTGTTGCGGTAGATGTGTTGCCGTTGCCATCATCAAATGTCCAGGTGATGGTATAAGAACCCTGTGCATTGTATGTTGTAGGATCGGTGGTAGTTCCGGTTACTGAACCAGCGCAATTATCGGTTGCAGTTGGTGCCGTTACAGTTACGGAACATTCGCCGGTTGCATCTGCAATGGTTGGCGCTGTTGGCGCTGTTACATCATCTACAATTACATTTTGTGTTGCGGTAGATGTGTTGCCGTTGCCATCATCAAATGTCCAGGTAATGGTATAAGAACCCTGTGCATTGTATGTTGTAGGATCGGTGGTAGTTCCGGTTACTGAACCAGCGCAATTATCTGTAGCAGATGGTGCGGTTACAGTTACGGAACATTCGCCGGTTGCATCTGCAATAGTTGGCGCTGTTGGCGCTGTTACATCATCTACAATTACATTTTGTGTTGCGGTAGATGTGTTGCCGTTGCCATCATCAAATGTCCAGGTGATGGTATAAGAACCCTGTGCATTGTATGTTGTAGGATCGGTGGTAGTTCCGGTTACTGAACCAGCGCAATTATCTGTAGCAGATGGTGCGGTTACAGTTACGGAACATTCGCCGGTTGCATCTGCAATAGTTGGCGCTGTTGGCACTGTATTATCTACTACATTTACATTAGCAGTTCCGGAAGCAACGTTACCATGTATATCCGTTACCGTTAGCGTAACCGTATTAACAGAGCTTATAGAATGTGTACCAAGCCCAGAAATATTATTTTGAGCAAAAACTTCCCACTCAGATAATAAAGTAGGAAAACTTGCTCCAGGATTAGTGTTAACGCCGTTTATTACAGTAGATTTTCTTCTCAATGTAGCATCAAGCGTTGTATTTGGTAAATTTACCCAGGCAGTTCCTGGATCTTCCCCAATTCTTCCAAAAATATCAACAAAGGTTCCACCTGTTGTTGTGGTAGTTGGGTTTTTAACCAGGGCCAAGGCATCATCTCCATTAAAATTAATTACAGTTGCTGATATTAAATTGTATGTTGTAATTATGCCGGCGCCATTATTAACAATTACATAAGTGGCACCATTTGCTAAACTGAAGTTGGGCAAAATAATACCATTAGAGGGAGAAGAAGCGCCGTTAGTAAATATCCTTAATGCATAATCCTGGAGGTTTACAGCGGCGCCTGTTCCATTATAAATTTCAATTGCTTTATTATTGCTTGATCCTTCCACATATTCCGAAATCAATAAGTCGGATGCATTGGGAGCCAAATTGGTGCAATTAAAAGTAGATGGAGCAACAGCTATGGATTGTACGCCACAATTGTCGGACGAACCATTATCTATTTGAGCAGCAGTAATTGAAGCATTACCACTTGCATCGAGATAAACAGTTGCATTTTGAGTAATTACTGTAGGAACATTATTATCGGCAACAACTACACTGAAACTTTGCACATCGCTACCAAAAGAATTTGATGCAGTAATAGAAACATTAGTTGTTCCTAAATTAAATGTAGAACCACTTCCGGTACCGCTACCAGAACCTGAAGTTGCGCCGCTAAATGTGAATGAATAAGCAATTGGTGCAGTGCCTGTTGCCGTGGCCGAATAATTTACTACTGCAACACATCCTGCGGCTGCACTTACATTTTGTGTGCCGGGATTAGTTAACGAAGGAGGGGTTCCTACCTGAAAGTTGGCAATATAATTTGAGCCGCCATTATTGGAATAGTGTGTAGCGCTTCCACAAGCCGAATTAAAATTTGCATCGGTATAAATTTCTAAAGAGTACATACCATCCGGCAAACCCGTAATAAGGTTTGGTGTACTATTGGCTGTTTGCTGCCAGGTTTGGTTTTGTCCGCCGGTGCAAAGCGCTCCCGGATCGTTACTTGCCCAATTAAAATTTACAACGGTAAAACTTCCGCTTGGTGAGCCAGCAGGATAAACCCTGTAATACAATGCACCACTTGTAATATCATCAGGAGGGCATTTAAAGGTTTTATTTTGACCGCCATTTACCACTAAAGAACCAGTTAGAGAATTATAAACGCCTAAACCAGCGCCATTAAAATCGGCATTTACGGTAGCGGCCTGTAAATCGTAAAAATTACCATTTACCACTGCATAGCTTTCAAATATGCCAGAGTTTACAGGGTTGCTTATGCTAAAATTTGCTTTATAATTTGCCCCGCCGTTATTGGCAAGCACAGTTCCGCCACTTCCGCCAGTATAATCTGCAACGGTATAAACTTCTACCGTATAATTTCCATCACATAAACCATTTAATAAATTTATACCTGCGCCTGCTTCCTGCCATGTTTGATCGGTGCAACCACCGCTACCACCATCATTGGACAACCAGGGTAGGTTAATATTGTTGTAAGAACCCGTAGGTGAAGCTGTAGGATAAATACGATAATATAACCTGTTGCCGGTAATATCATAAGTGCCACATTTCTCAGTTTTATTTTGAGCGCCATCAAGCCAAATAGAACCTCCACTTGCAAAAGTACCCAGGTAGGCTCCATCAAAATCCGGATTAGCTGTTGATGCTTTTAAATCGTAATAAACATCCGGGCCTCCAAAATTTACAATGGCAAAACTCTGTGGAATATCTGCACTACCTGCAGGCGGCGCCACATTGTTATATGAAACATTAAAATCATCAATTCCTATACCATCATCTGAACCGGAAACATTCAAATCAAGCCACCTAATCCAAATTGTTGCACCGTTTGGAATGTTTATAGAGAGGGAATTGGATAAACTTGCAGAATGTTGCATACTACCGCTACCTGTTGCCTGGCCGGGATTTGCATAATCCAATACGTTATCGTCTATCCATGTTCCGGTAGTTAAAGATGTAGCATCGGTTGAATATTGAAAATCTATCCTGTCTGACCGGTTTATTGCAGCTACTCTCCAGGTTTCACCGGTATAGCTAATTACCAAAGAGCTTATATCTGTACCAGTATTATTCGTAAAAGCTGCTCCGTAGGCAGGCACAACACTTCCCGATTGTAAACCACCTAAAGCCCTTTCTGTAGAACTTGATGCGCCAAAACTATAGGTATCACCTCCAGCTCCGCTTCCGGTTCCAGCAGTATATAATGCATTTGAGCCTGTACCCGTTTCTATGAAAAACCATCCTGCAGGCAAGGTTGAAGATGTTCCCGAACTTGCTAATGTATTAAAATCCTGGGCATAGCTCGAATTGGGCAAGGTAAGGCTTACCTGTGCCGATACTGTACCCATGCAAAAAATTGCCAGCAAGGCAATTAATAATTTTTTACAGCAAAAACCAAAAAGATTTTTCGGTGCCGTTAGGAACCGGGCGTAAAAATGGTTCATAAATTTTTTTTTGAAATTTTAGATATTAACAAGCAGTTATACATAAACCTGTTAAGGGTTATGAGTTTTTAAATTAAAAATATCTTGTAGCGGGAGGTGGTGCTTTTCGGCAGGGAATGGACTGACGCCTGTAAAAATATAAGGTTTTTTTGATGCTACAATAAAATTTGCAATTTATTTTGCCTTATTCTGCAAAAATGGCAATCTTAGTTTTTCACAGCTTATCACCATTTTATAGCCAAAAACTTAAAATTACCAGCTTGCTTTTTTTAAAACCCTTTGAGTGCCTGCATTTTAATCTTTGCTTTTTCAGCTTCGCTCAGCCTTTTATCGGGCCACAGGGCATTTTCCCAATCGCCATAAGTGGCGTTGGGCAATACAATATATTTTGTACCAAAGAGCGTTTGCATTTTATCCGTAGCAGCATTACGGTCTGCAACAGATTTTTTGTAAAACGCTTTATCAAAATCGTTGAGGTTGTCGCCAAGCAATAAAACAATATTATATTTTTTGGCAATTTCGAGGCGGCGGGGTTCTTTATCACTGGTGGTTGTTTTTAATATTACATGTTCTTTATCCGCCTGCGGAAAACCCATTAACTGCAAATTTTTTATTGTAGCATCCAAATCTTTTATTCCCCTGTTGGAAACATAAAAACATTGCACCGCATACTGCGCCGCATAATTAAAAAACTCTTTTGCTCCCGGCATGGCTTCTGCCTTTGAAAGTTCAACCCATTTTTTCCAACTGGTATCAGTATAGCCGTGGTTGTTTAAAATAGAATTTGCCGCATCGGGGCTGTTGTCCAAAATGGTTTCATCAATATCCGTTACAATGGCCAAAGGCATAGAATCTTTATTGGTATGCAAAATGTCGGCAAGGGTAAGCCGTGCCAAATAATAAGCCTGGTAACACAAGGCTTTGTACTCGCCGCTTTGTTGTTGCCATATAACGCTGTTAACCGTTTGCTGCGATGGATTTAATTTTTGTGCATTTGCCTGCATTAAAATTGCCAGCAACAATAAAGTACCTGCAAAAAACTTTTTCATGATATGTTCATTAATTTATTAAACTAATTAATCTAAAGCAATCTTTATTACAAGCGTTGTTGCAACTTTTCTACCATTTCATTTTTCCAGCTTTGGTAATTGCCTTTTTCAATGTGCATCCTTGCCTGTTTTACCAGCCAAAGGTAAAAAGCCAGGTTATGGATACTGGCAATAGTTAACCCAAGATATTCCCCACTTTTAAACAAATGCCGTAAATAAGCTTTGGAATAATAATTACTCACCAGGCAATCTATACCCTCATCTAAAACTGAAAAATCTTTTTCCCATTTTTTATTATCAATATTAATTATTCCACTGGAGGTAAAGAGCATAGCATTTCTCCCGTTTCGTGTTGGCATTACGCAATCAAACATATCAATGCCCATTCCAATGGCTTCTAAAATATTCCAGGGTGTGCCTACGCCCATTAAATAACGGGGTTTATCCAGGGGAAGGTTTTCGCAACACAATGCACATATTTCATACATTTTTTCTGTAGGTTCCCCTACGCTTAACCCGCCAATAGCGTTGCCGGTAGCATTTTTGGAAGCAACAAATTCGCAGGATGCTTTGCGTAAATCACTATAGGTTCCGCCCTGCACAATTGGAAAAAGGTTTTGGGTAAAATTATATTTATCCGGGGTATTATTAAATTGGGTGAAGCACCTGGTGAGCCAGCTCTTGGTAAGTTCCAACGAATTTTTGGCGTAAGCATATTCACTGGCTCCCGGCGGGCATTCGTCAAAAGCCATAATAATATCGCCGCCAATACTGCGCTGAATATCCATTACTTTTTCCGGGGTAAAAACATGTTTGCTGCCGTCAATATGCGATTTAAAAATAACGCCTTCTTCAGAAATTTTTCTTTGTCCGGAAAGTGAAAAAACCTGAAAGCCGCCACTATCCGTTAAAATGGGTTTGTTCCAATTAATAAAACGGTGCAGGCCACCGGCAAGTTCCATCACTTCGGTACCCGGCCTTAAATAAAGATGGTAAGTGTTGCCCAGTATAATTTGTGCTTTTACTTCTTCGTGCAGTTGCCGCTGCGTTACTGCTTTTACGGAGCCAATTGTGCCAACAGGCATAAAAATAGGCGTTTCTATTCGTCCGTGATCGGTAGTAATTAAACCAGCCCTTGCTTTGGATAAACTGTCTTTATACTGTACGCTAAATGCTAATGCTGCCATAAAATGGGCACAAAGATAAACGGAATAAAAAAAGCATACCGTTTTGGTATGCTTTTTCATCAAATATAAATTTTACTATTCTATGATTTGCGTTGCAATTTTAGGTTTTCCAATATTTGTTTTTGCCTATCCAGTTCTTTTACCTGGTCGGCCTGGTCTTTAATATTGGTTTGGATTTCGCTTTCAATTTTTTTAAGCTTATTTTGCAAATCAGATGCATCACTTATTAAATTTGCGCTTTTCTTATCGGCCTTTTTAACTTCGTTTTCCTGTGCAATAATTTGTTGTTCCAGGTCGTAGGCAGCAATTACATCCCTTAAATTATTCATATAGGTTTTCCCATTTTCAAAAAGCTGCGCATCATTGCTTTCATCTGCAAATGCATCAAAGCCCTTGGAGATAAGCAAGGTAACGGTGCTGTTGTCTTTTTCTTTTCTGCTCACCCTTTCCGAAGAAAAATATAAATCATAAGCATCGGGCCCAAGTGCGGTAAGCCTTACTCCTTTAAAAACAATAAAGCCCTTAGATGTTGAGGATTTATATCCTGCTTTGCCAAAGTCCTGGATTAGGGCATTTTCAATTGTTTTTGATGGAAAAGGTATTTCATTAATAAGGGCAGCTCTTGCCACTTTTTGGTATTCTACCGAGCCGGTTCTTGCCTGCGCATTAACGGTAACAGAGATGCAGCTTAGCAGCAATAAGGTTAAAAAAGATTTCATGTGTGATTAATTTAAGGTTAAGACGTAATTAATAAAATATTGGTGCCTAAAATGCAAAGTTAAAATACTCTTACCGAATATTATCAACAAGCAATTTGTGGCGGCTGTTGCTCCTTATATTTTCCACCGTCCACTCTACCCTTTTTTTAAATGGGTGTTTGCGTACGGCACAGTTTTGCTTGTTGCAAATAAAACAGCTAAAATCCATACAGGCATCGGAATGTACAAAAAGCTCCATGGATTTGCCATATTTGCCTTTAACCAGTTCCGATAGCGAATCTATTTCTTTATGCGCTTCCTGTACATTAAAATACCAGGGTATAGTTAAATGTCCATCCAAATGTAAAGTAGCGCCATTCTTAATAATACGAATATTGTGCAAATCAATCCAGTTCTCCGAACGGTTTTCATTGAGCGTTACCACCATATCGTTGAGCAATTCTTCATCGGCCTCATCCATAATACCGGCAATGGAACTACGTATTATTTTATAACCGGTGTAAATAATTATAAGCGCAAACAATATGGCTACAGCGCTATCTATCCATTTTAAATTTGTGAAATACAATAATACCAGGCCCGCAATAATGCCAATAGTTGTATAGGTATCGGAAATTAAATGCCTGCCACTGGATACCAATGCCAGCGAATTATTTTTTTTTCCCGTTTTAACACAAATACTTCCGGCAATATAATTGAGCAATGCCGCACCAGCTACCAGGTAAATACCTTTGTCTAACCGGTTTACCACATTATTATCCCTTAAATGATCCAGCGCCTGGTAAATGGCATAAAGGCCGGCAACAATTATAAGCGTTCCTTCTACCGAAGCTGAAATAAACTCTACTTTTCCATGCCCGTACGGATGATCGGCATCTTTGGGTTTTGCAGAAACATACAAGCTATAAACACCTAAAAAACTTGCAGCCATATTCACAATACTCTCCAAAGCATCGGTAAGTATTGCTACAGAACTGGTAAGATACCAGGCAAAAATTTTAACCAAAAATAAAATTACCGATAAGAGCGCAATGGCCTTTTGTATTTTGAGGTTTTGCTGTGCAGATTGCATGCTGCAAAGATATTGGTTTCTGGATTTTTGGGTATTTGCCGCTTTTAAATACAATATGCAAATTATTTATTTGGTAATTTATTGTATAAAAAACGGTATAATTGGGTATAATCTATTCAACCATTTACGGCCAATCTCCTATTTTTGCATATCTAAAAAATTTAATTGCCGCAATATGAATTTTCAGTTTTCCGAAGAACAATTAATGATACAGCAGGCAGCCAGGGATTTTGCCCAAAACGAATGCCTGCCCGGTGTTATTGAAAGAGATGAAGCCCAAAAATTTCCGAAAGAACAAATAGAAAAATTAGCCGACCTCGGTTTTTTGGGTATGATGGTAAAAGCCGAGTATGGCGGCAGCGGCTTAGATACGGTAAGTTATGTATTGGCTATGGAAGAAATAAGCAAGGTAGATGCCAGCGTAAGTGTGTGCATGAGCGTAAACAACAGCCTGGTTTGTTATGGCTTGCAGGAGTATGGCTCCGAAGAGCAAAAGCAAAAATATTTAGTACCGTTGGCGCAGGGAAAAAAAGACGGGCAACTGCATATTGGCGCATTTTTACTGAGCGAACCCGAAGCCGGCAGTGACGCCACCAGCCAACGCACAACCGCAGAAGATAAAGGCGACTATTATTTATTAAACGGCACCAAAAACTGGATTACCAATGGCAATACCGCCAGTACCTATTTGGTAATTGCCCAAACCGATGTATCCAAAGGCAGCAGAGGAATTAATGCATTAATTGTAGAAAAAAACTGGCCTGGTGTAGTTGTAGGCGCCAAAGAAAATAAGCTGGGCATAAGGGGAAGCGATACGCATAGCATTATGTTTAACGATGTAAAAGTACCCAAGGCAAACCGAATAGGTGAAGATGGCTTTGGTTTTAAGTTTGCCATGAAAACATTGGCCGGCGGCCGCATAGGCATTGCCAGCCAGGCATTGGGTATTGCCAGTGGCGCATACGAATTATCTAAAAGCTACAGCAGGCAACGTAAAGCATTTGGTACCGAAATTATGAACCACCAGATTATTCAATTTAAGCTTGCCGATATGGCTACAAGAATTGAAGCCAGCCGATTACTTTGCCTTAAAGCAGCCTGGGAAAAAGACAATAACCTCGATTATACGCTTAGTGGTTCAATGGCAAAAGTTTTTAGCAGCGAAACCGCAATGTGGACTGCTACCGAAGCCGTGCAAATACACGGTGGTTATGGCTTTGTAAAAGAATACCATGTAGAACGCATGATGCGTGACGCAAAAATTACCCAGATATATGAAGGCACCAGCGAAGTGCAGCGCATTGTAATAAGCAGGAGCATCTTAAAATAGCCACATCATTTAACCTTAGTATTTTCAGGTGGAAGTTTTTAAAAAATATCTTGAAGAAAAAGCACAGGTTACCAATGAACAATTTCGCCATTTGGAAAAATTAGCAGGAGAAAAAAAAATTGCAAAAGGTGAATATTTACTACGGCAGGAGGAAGTTTGCGATAAAATTTATTTTGTTGAAAAAGGTTTGCTCAGGGCATATAAGGTAGATGACGGAGGTAAAGAACACATCAACCAGTTTGCCCCAGAAAATTGGTTTATTACCGACAGGAGCAGTATACTTTTTAATTTACCTTCAGAATATTTTATTGATGCATTGGAAAAAAGTGAACTAATAATTTTCGATAACGATTTTTTAATTGAAGCGTCTAATATAAGTGCAAGCTTTAGGGAATACAATAAAAATTTATTGCACAACCATATCCGCCAGCTTCAAAAAAGAATTGATTCACTGCTTGGCCTAAATGCCGAAAAACGCTACCTCGATTTTGTGGAAACCTATTACAACCTTACTTTACGGGTGCCACAATGGATGATTGCCTCTTACCTGGGCATAAGCCCCGAAAGCCTGAGCAGGGTAAGAAAAAAACTTTCGGTAATAATAAAATAATAAATACTGTTTTTGCTGCAACCTTACCTTAGGAATTTTTTGCGTGTTTTTCCCTGCAAAAAACATTTGTATTTTTAATAATGAAAATAACAGTGATGAAAAATAATTTACTATTTTTTTTAATTGCATTAGCCTTTGCATGCAACAACAATAAAAAAATGACAACAGAAAAACCAGCAAATCAACCGGAAAAATTTGACAAGCAAGGCCACCGTGGCTGCCGTGGGCTGATGCCGGAAAATACCGTGGCTGCAATGCTGTATGCACTCAACTTAAATGTAACCACTTTAGAAATGGATGTAGTGATTAGCAAAGACAAAAAAGTAGTGCTGTCGCACGACCCTTATTTTAACCATGAAATAACCACAAAACCCGATGGCTCATACCTAAATGAAAATGAAGAAAAAAAATACAACATTTATCAAATGATGTATACCGAAGTAAAAACTTTTGATGTAGGCATGAAGCCACACCCACGCTTTACGCAACAGCAAAAAATAAAAGCCATAAAACCACTTTTGAGCGATGTGTTTACGGCTATTAAAAACGAAATGATGGTACGCAAGCGGCCTTTTCCTTACTTTAATATAGAAACAAAATCCACGGTACAAACAGATAATATTTTTCACCCGGCGCCTGAAGAATTTGTGGAATTGCTGATGGCTGTAGTAAATGAATTTAATTTACAAGAGCAGGTAACCATTCAATCTTTTGACATACGTACACTTCAATACCTGCATAAAAAATTTCCGCAGGTAAAAACTGCCCTATTGATAGAAAGCTACGACAGGCGGAGTATAAATTTGCACATAGAACAGCTGGGTTTTACGCCTACTGTTTACAGCCCATCCTACAACCTGGTTACAAATGAATTAACCCGGCAATGCCACGAAAAAAATATGCAAATAATTCCCTGGACGGTAAATGAAAAAGAAAAAATAAAGGAATTAAAAAACATGGGTGTAGATGGCATCATTAGCGACTATCCCAATTTATTTGATGAATAGTTTGTAGAAAAATAAAAGGCTATAGTTGAAAATTGTTTGCGCCAATTGACCCCTTTGCTTTCTTTACAATAACTTTTCCGTTTTCTTTGCATTTAATTTTTCTTTCAACAGCAAGTACAAAAAAGAAAAATGCTAAGTAATAAACATCAGCGCAATGGTTCCTATATTTTGAAACAAATTGAGTATCGCCTATCAAAGGAGTTTGTAAACTCAATGATGAAATAACCATATTTCACAGCAACATCTCCTGCAAGCAACAGAGTTTTCCCTTATGCTCACCATTAGTTCAAAACATACTCACCTTTTTTGTTTACCATTATCACCGGAAGTTGTTTCTTTGTTTCAAAATAGTCGTACACCTGCCGTATATTGGCATTAAACGATTGTAAATAATCGTTGTTTTCTATAGCTTTATTTAAATAACCAAGGGAGTTTTTTACATTGTACCTTACCGGAAAAACATGCACAGGAATAAACTCCTGCCCTTCAGCGTTTACAGCCGAGGCGATTACAAAAACTTCTTCTATTTGAAAATCACCAATGGGAATACAGCCCGTAGAAACGCAGTTACCATGTATATAAATGGCGCTGCCCGGCCTTATGGAGTCGCTCAAAATTCTGTCTGACGCATTGGGATAATTTAACCCAAGCGATAAATGGTACACGCTGTTGGGGTTAAATTCATTGATGTAATAAAACCCCTCCGGCACCTGATAATCGCCTTCCATACGCTTGGGACCCATAGTGCCGCTTTGGATGCACACTTTATAAGTTTTAAAAAGTTGATACGGCGAAGCAAGGGAATTTTTTACCCATATCTCCAGTTGCCTGTCGTACTTAAAAGAGCGGATATACATTGCTGCAGGCGGCCAGCTAAGGTTTAATTTTTCAAATTGCTTTTGCAGGCTGTCTTCAATTTTATTTAAGGAACCCTGCTGTCGCAAAAAATTTTTTTGCGCACCGGCCGAGGATTGGGCACATACCGGTATCACTGCTACGCAAAAGCAAAATGCCCAACCACAAAAACAAATTAAGCGTTTCATTAAAATAAAAAGGGGTTACAAAACCAAAACGTGAAAATAAGGTTTATATTCCTTTCGGCTTGTTAAAAAAAACGGCCTGCAAAAAATTATTTGTAGTAAAACTATTACAAGTTGCCTCTTAGCTCCTGCTCTCTTTCCAGCGCTTCAAATAAAGCTTTAAAATTTCCCTTGCCAAAACTTTTTGCGCCCTTGCGCTGTATAATTTCAAAAAAAAGCGTGGGCCTGTCTTGCAATGGCTTAGTGAAAATTTGCAACAAATACCCTTCATCGTCCCGGTCAATCAACACACCCAGCTTACCCAGTTCTTTTAGGTCTTCGTCAATATGGCCCACTCGGTCCAGTATGGTTTCGTAATAACTGCCTGGTATGGACAAAAACTCCACTCCCCTTTTCTTAAGCTCAGTTACGGTTTCAATTATATTACGGGAGGCAATAGCCACATGCTGTACCCCTTCGCCCAGGTAAAAATCCAGGTATTCTTCCACCTGGCTTTTCTTTTTTCCTTCTGCAGGTTCGTTAATAGGAAATTTTACAAAACCGTTTCCATTGCTCATCACCTTGCTCATCAATGCAGAATATTCGGTAGAAATATCTTTGTCATCAAAGCTTAAAATATTTTTAAAGCCCATTACCTCTTCATAATATTTTACCCAGCGGTTCATTTGGTTCCAGCCCACATTGCCTACGCAATGATCCACATATTGCAAGCCGGCTTGCAAAGGGTTATAATCGCTTTGCCAAACTTTATAGCCAGGCATAAAAGCGCCTTTATAATTTTTTCTTTCAATAAACAGGTGCACGGTTTCGCCGTAAGTATGTATGCCGCTCATCACCACCTCGCCTTCTTCATCTTTTAACACATAGGGCTCAGCATAACTTTTTCCGCCACGCTTTGTGGTTTGCTCCCAGGCATCTTTGGCATCTTCTACTTTTAATGCTAAAAACTTTACGCCATCACCATGCTGGGTAATATGCTCCGCAATTGGGTTGCCGGGTTTAAGTGGAGTAGTTAATACAAAGGTAAGTTTATTTTGCCTTATCGCATAGCTCACTATATCTTTTCGGCCCGTTTCTGGCCCGGCATAAGCCAGCGATTGAAACCCGAATGCCGTTTTATAAAAATGTGCCGCCTGCTTGGCATTGCCCACATAAAACTCCACATAATCAGTTCCCTGCAAAGGCAAAAAATCTTCGGCAGTTGTGGCATTATTGGAAGCTAAAACCTGCGTATTCATATTGTAAAATTTTAATTTTTAATTTAACCGGCATAGGTAAAAAATGCAGCAGTGGTTGTGTCACTCACTTGTACATTTGTACATTGCTGAACAATTATCCACACACACAGGGAAATTAAGTTTAAAACAATATTCCATTGATGTGGCACCGGCGTCAAAGTTACAAAAGAAATTATTGTTTTACCCCTTTAAAAAGCATAAAAAACAACCGGCAAAAATGACATTTTCATAAATACAGCATTTAATCACCATAGAAAATATCTTTTTGGCAACTGCTACTTACAGGCTAACTTTGCCCCACTTTCAACGTAAATAAATTTATATTATGGCATATGATGTAATAGTTTTAGGCAGCGGCCCGGGCGGATATCCTGCGGCAATACGGAGCAGCCAGTTAGGTAAAAAAGTGGCAATTGTAGAAAAAGAAAGCTTAGGCGGTATTTGCCTCAACTGGGGTTGTATTCCTACCAAAGCCTTATTAAAAAGCGCCCAGGTTTTTGAATATGCAAAACATGCCGCAGATTATGGCATACAAGTAAACAACCCTACCAGTAATTTTGATGCAGTAATTAAACGCAGCCGTGGCGTAGCCGATAAAATGAGTAAAGGCGTTCAGTTTTTGATGAAGAAAAACAAAATTGATGTGGTAATGGGAACGGGTAAATTAATATCTCCCACAAAACTGGAAGTAACCGCAGCAGATGGCAGCAAGCAAACCCTCGAAGCAAAAAATATAATTATTGCTACCGGTGCACGCAGCAGGCAGCTGCCCAGTATGCCTATTGACGGTAAAAAAATAATTGGATACAGAGAAGCATTAGTGCTACCCACGCAACCCAAAAGCATGATAGTATGCGGAAGCGGCGCTATAGGCAGTGAATTTGCCTATTTCTACAACAGCCTTGGCTGCAAAATAACCATAGTGGAATTTATGCCAAAAATTGTACCGGTAGAAGATGATGATGTGAGCAAGGAACTGGAGAAACAATTTAAAAAACAAGGCATTAATATTATGGTAAACAGTGAGGTTACCAAAGTAGATACTTCGGGCAGTGGCGTAAAAGCTACCGTAAAAACAGCAACCGGCGAACAGGTACTTGAAGCCGATATTTTATTGAGCGCCGTAGGTATTGTGGCCAATATAGAAGGCCTGGGCCTTGAAGCGCTGGGTGTAAAAACTGAAAAAGGAAAAATATTAGTAGATGCCAACCAAATGACCAATATTGCAGGCTTGTATGCCATTGGAGATTGCACACCCGGCCAGGCACTGGCACATGTGGCATCAAAAGAAGGTATAAATGCAGCAGAGCATTTAAGCGGCCATAAAGTAACAGCAATGGATTACAATAATATACCCGGCTGTACCTATTGCCTGCCCGAAGTTGCCTCTGTAGGTTATACCGAAAAAGCAGCAAAAGATGCCGGCTACGAAGTAAAAGTTGGTAAATTTCCTTTTGTTGCCAGCGGCAAAGCTACTGCTGCAGGAGCTACCGATGGCTTTGTAAAAGTTATATACGATGCCAAATATGGCGAGTTTTTGGGTTGCCACATGATTGGTATGAACGTAACCGAAATGATAGCAGAAGCAGTAGTGGCACGCAAACTGGAAACTACAGCACACGAAATTTTAAATGCCGTTCATCCCCACCCAACCATGAGTGAGGCCATTAAAGAAGCAACCGCCGTAGCTTATGGCGAAGCCACCGATATTTAATGTAAAATTATACTGTTTCTAAAGTTATAAAGCCCGTATTTCTTAACGGGCTTTTATATTTATGCTACCTTTGCAGGGTAAAAAAATATAGTTATGGATTTTTTGAAAAAACTAAAAATAAAAGCCGAAAACAGTGGCGTAAGCACCGGAGAAAACTGGCTAAAATCAAAAGGCAAAAAAATTGTTTCTTACTCACCCGTAAATGGCAAAGCCATTGCAGCTTTTACCACTACAGATGAAAAAAGCTATGAAGCCGTTGTAAAAAAAGCCCAGGCAGCATTTGAAGAATGGCGGCATTGGCCTGCGCCAAAACGTGGTGAAGTGGTGCGCCAAATTGGTGAAGAGCTTAGAAAATATAAAGAAGATTTAGGTAAGCTGGTAAGTTACGAAATGGGCAAAAGCCTGCAGGAAGGCATGGGAGAAGTGCAGGAGATGATAGACATCTGCGATTTTGCTGTGGGCCTCAGCCGGCAGTTGCATGGCCACACCATGCACAGCGAAAGGCCGGGCCACCGTATGTATGAACAATATCACCCCTTGGGCATTGTAGGCATTATAAGCGCTTTTAATTTTCCCGTGGCAGTATGGAGCTGGAACAGTATGCTGGCCTGGGTTTGCGGCAATGTATGCATTTGGAAACCCAGCGAAAAAAACCAATTTATGCGCCATTGCCTGCCAAAATATTATTCAGTCGGTGCTCAAAAAAAATAATGTACCCGAAGGCGTAAGCGGCATTATTTCCGGAGCCAGGGAAGTAGGAGAATGGATGAGCGCCGATACAAGAATTGCCCTTGTTTCTGCAACCGGCAGCACCGCAATGGGTAAAGCTGTAGGCGCAACAGTTGCAAAAAGGCTGGGCAAAAGCCTGCTGGAACTTGGTGGCAACAATGCCATTATAGTTACTGAAAATGCCGACCTCGGCATTGCCATTACTGCTTCAGTTTTTGGCGCCGTGGGTACAGCCGGGCAGCGCTGCACTACTACTCGCCGCCTCATTATTCATGAAAAAATTTACAACAAATTTAAAACCATGCTGGTAAATGCTTACAGCCAGTTAAAAATTGGCAACCCACTCGATCAAAAAAACCATGTAGGCCCACTTATAGATACCAATGCCGTAAAAGCTTATGTAGCAAGTATTGAAAAATGTAAAAAAGAAGGCGGCAATTTTATTGCAAATGGCGCAGTACTTAAAGGCAAAGGATACGAAAGCGGCTGCTATGTAAAACCTTGTATTGCCGAAGCCAAAAACCATTTTGAGATTGTACAGCAGGAAACCTTTGCACCTATTTTGTACCTTATGAAATATAAAACCATGGATGAAGCTATTGCGCTGCAAAACGGCGTTCCACAAGGTTTATCTTCTTCCATTATTACCAGCAATTTAAGGCAATCAGAAAAATTTCTATCGCATAGCGGCAGCGACTGTGGCATTGCCAATGTAAATATTGGTACCAGCGGCGCCGAAATTGGTGGCGCTTTTGGCGGCGAAAAAGAAACCGGCGGCGGCAGGGAAAGCGGCAGCGATGCCTGGAAAGCTTATATGAGAAGGCAAACCAATACCATCAATTATACCGATAAGCTTCCACTGGCCCAGGGCATTAAGTTTGATTTATAACTTAATTTAATAAAAAATTATATTAAAATATAAGAATGGTACATAAATATATCATGGCTTTTCTATTTTCGAACAAATAATAACCATATAAAATGATGAAGAAATTAATGCTGCTCTCCCTGCAAATGATGTTCTTTACTTTTTTTGCATTTGCGCAGACCAGGGAAGCTGCCCCACTGCAAAAAGATACGGTTCCCAACAACTGGTATCAACTGGATCCTGCAACATCAGGCTTCCAGGGTGTAAGTATAGATAAAGCTTACAGTTTTTTAAAAAGCACAAAACTTAAAAGTAAAAAAGTAATTGTGGCTGTAATAGACAGCGGCATTGATACCACACATGAAGACCTTAAACCCGTACTTTGGACAAACCCCGGCGAAATTGCCGGAAACGGTATAGATGACGATAAGAACGGTTACGTTGATGACGTACATGGCTGGAATTTTTAGGTGGTAAAGATGGCCGTAATGTAAAAGACGACAGCTATGAAGCCTCAAGAGTTTATCACCTGCTTAAAGCCAAATATGGCGATAAAACAATTGACGTTGCAACTTTATCTGCAGATGATAAAGCAGAATATGAAACTTATTTAAGGGCTAAAGAAAGTGTTACCAAAGATGTAAATGAAAATGAAATAGCGTTTATGAAACAAATCCGCACGCCGCTTTTACAGGGCGATTCGGTAATTCGTAAAGAACTGGGCAAAGAAGTGTACACCTGCAACGATTTAAAAAATTATAAAACAACCAATAAAGCGGCTTTACAAACCAGGTCAATGCTCATGGGGCTTTGCGGCGCAAATAAAAGCGATGACTTAAGCAACGAAATGGTTTTAGATGACCTCAATGCACAAATACGAAAAGGAGATGAAGTAAATACTGCACCTCCTGCTTACCGTGGCGATATTGTAAAAGATAACGAAAACGATATTAACGACCGCTTTTATGGCAACAACGATTTAATGGCCAGCACGCCGTTTCACGGTAGCTTTTGCGCCGGCATTATTGCAGCAGCGCATAATAATAACGATAAATTAAACGGCATTGCCGATAATGTAGAAATAATGGCCATAAGGGCCGTACCCAATGGCGATGAGCACGATAAAGATATTGCCTTAGCCATAAAATATGCGGTAGATAACGGCGCCAAAGTAATTAATATGAGTTTTGGAAAAAGTTTTTCACCACAAAAAAAATGGGTAGATGATGCCATACGTTATGCCAACAGCAAAGGCGTATTGCTGGTACATGCAGCCGGAAACGACAGTAAAAATATTGATACCGAAAATAATTTTCCTAACCCTGTTTATGCCGATAATAGCGGCAGGGCCGAAAATTATATTTCCGTAGGCGCAAGCGGCGATAAAAAAGTCCGGTGGGCTTATCGCTTCCTTTAGCAATTATGGAAAAAAAAGAAGTGGATGTGTTTGCTCCCGGTGTACAAATTTTTCTACAACCCCTTTTAACAACAGCTATGGAAAATCGCAGGGTACCAGCTTTGCAGCACCAATTGTTACAGGTATTGCTGCATTAATACTGGAATACTACCCTTCACTATCGCCGTTGCAGGTAAAAGCCGCAATAGAAAATTCAGTAGCGCCCATTAAGGAAAAAGTAAAAAACCCCGAAACCGGCGAAATGGTGGAAATGGAAACCTTAAGCCGTACGGGTGGAGTGGTAAATGCTTATACGGCAGTAAAAATGCTTCGGAAATGGCGGCAACTCCTAACCCCCAATTTAAATTGCCCAAGTCAACAATAAAGAAAAATAAGAAAGGATAACCCTTACCCTTTTCTTAACGATAAGCCTTCTCCTTTAACAGAGAAGGCTTATTTTTATAAAAACAATTTTATGCCAAGGCCAGCTAAAAGTTCTTATCCCGTTTATTTTGATACTTATGTTAACACTGTAGCAGAAAATGATTTAATAGAGGCATTGAATAACCAACAACCTGTTATTACATCTTTTTTTTCTGCGCTGCCAAAAGATAAACATGAATTTGCTTATGCCAGCGGCAAATGGACCATAAAAGAAGTTTTGCAACACCTTATAGATTGTGAACGCATATTTACTTACCGGGCTTTATGCTTTGCCCGAAAAGAACAACAGGATTTACTTTCATTTGAAGAAAATAATTATGCGGCAAACAGTATGGCCAATGCAAGGAACTGGCAGGAACTGTGTGATGAATTTAATGCTGTAAGGAGAAGCACTTTATTATTGTTCAAAGGGTTTACCAGGCAACAGCTTGAAAGCAGTGGCAGCGCAAATAACAAACAAGTTTCGGTATTGGCTCTGGGTTTTATTATTGCCGGCCATGTAAATCATCATAAAAAAATAATTGAAGAAAGATATTTACAAAGTTAGTACCAATAAAAAAAGCCGGAATTATCCGGCCTTTTTATAGCGTATATTTTAAAAATTAATCTTTCCTCGCCATATTTCCGCCTTCAATCATTTTACCAATTATTTTTACTGTTTCGTCAATAAAAATATCACTACTTACGGCTTTTATCCATTTGTTGTTATTATCCGCTTTATCTGTTGCACTATTTATTTCAGCAGTATCGGCAGGTAAATTGATTACTTTCATTGGAACCGGTAATTTATACAAGTCGTCCATTTGCTTATTGATATCTACAAGCTTTTGTTTTTCCTGCTTGTATTTATTAATGTTGAGTGAAAAAGTTTTATCTAAGTTCTTTTCAAGCCATTGTACATTGGCTTTTATTTTACCAAAGGTGTTGCTTTTATTCACTTCTTCATTTGCGCTGGCAATAAAATAAGCATCAGTACTGCTACTGCTCCAGGGAGCATAATCGGCTTTGCCGGTTTCATCCCATTTTAAAGAGTAAGGGTTATCTTTTTCCCTGATTTTTAAAAAATCGTACCTATCCGGCAAAATTACATCTGGAATTACACCACGCAATTGTGTGGCATCGCCATTAATACGGTAAAATTTTTGCAGGGTAAGTTTAACCGTACCCAGGTCTTCTTTGGCCGAGCTGCCAAATAATTGTATTTCATTTTCGGGGTTGAGTGGGATATTTCTTTGCACGGTACCTTTACCATAAGTAGAAGTACTGCCAACAATAATTCCCCTTTTATAATCCTGTATGGCTGCCGCAAAAATTTCCGAAGCCGAAGCGCTGGTTTCATCTACCAGCACTGCTAATGGACCATCGTAAAGCACGCCTTTATTTTTATCTTTAAGCACCTGCGATTTATCGCCACGGCCTTTTACCTGCACCACCGGGCCTTCGTCTATAAACAAGCCGGCAATTTCTACTACGTCATATAAGGAGCCGCCTCCATTTCCACGAAGGTCGAGTACAATGCCTTCTACTTTTTCGTTTTTTAATTTTTCTACTTCTTTGGCTACATCTTTTGCGCTCCTTGCTCCATTGGGTTTATCAAAATCGGCATAAAACTCCGGAAAATAAATATAGCCAATTTTATGTGGGCCATTAATGATGGCAGAACGTGCAAAAGTATCTTCCAGCTTAATATCATCTCTCAATAAGGATACTACTTTAATGGTACCATCTGCCCTTTTTAAGGTGAGCCTTACTTCTGAACCTTTTGCAGAACCTCTTATTAATTTTACCGCATCGGTAACGCTATAGCCTGTAACATCCACCGGTTCTTCTGCACCCTGCGCTACTTTAATAATTTCATCGTTTTCTTTAAGCTCGCCGCTCTTCCATGCAGGGCCGCCGCTTACAAGGGTGCCTATTTTAATTTTTCCATCGTCTTCTTTTAACTGTGCGCCAATACCGAAAAAGCTGCCCTTCATGGCTTCTTTAAATGTCCTCAGGTCTAAGGGCGGCATATAATCGGTATGGGGATCCATGGCACCGGTAATGGCATTTACAAAAATGCTGAAATTGGCATCCAGGGTTTCCCTGTTTTTTTTGGTAGTAAAAAACCTGTCGAACTGTTTGCCCACCTGTTCACGGGCTTCCCTTTCGAGGGTGCTGTCTGCTTTTGCCACAAAATCTTTTTTGCCTTTATTTTTCTCCCTCTCTTCCTGTGCCAAAACATATTTTTCTAAAACAAGTAGCTTAAGTTGTTTCCGCCAACGGTCGTTTCTATCCGCAATGTTTTTGGGATAGGCCAGTTTATCGGCATCCCTTTCCAGGTCTTCATCTTTAGTAAAAGTAAATGGCTTTGCCAGGTAATCTTCATATAATTGCGAAACTTCGTTTACCCTTTTGGTATATACATCGTTTATTGCATAAAAAGATTCCAGCGGCGAACCATGTATTTCATCATCAATTTTATTGCCGTATTTATTAAAGGCATCTATATCGGCCTGGCTAAAATAATTTTTATCGCCATCGAGGTCTTTCAAAAATTTTGTAAGCACTTCTTTGCTAAAAGCATCATCAATTTTATGCGGCCTAAAATGGCCTTCTTCCAGCAGGATGCCTACATTGCGTAAAATTTTTGCATGGCGGGCTTTGGGGTTATCTTCGCCATCGCTATTTCCCCCACGGGTGCTAAAACCCCAAAAAATACTTATGGCGGTAAGCGCCAATACAACCGGTAAGAATTTTTTACTCATAATAAAATCTGCAATTTTTTGCATTCGTAAAAATAAAACAAATCACACAGTAAACTTGTTTTGTAAACGCATTTACGGCAATAATGTTTTGTTAAACAGTAAATGTGCAAAAGTTTAGGGATGAGTGGTAAAGGAAATAAAAAAAACCTTCGGGAATGAAGGTTTTGAACGGGTAACCAAAGGGGCTCGAACCCTCGACCCTCAGAATCACAATCTGATGCTCTAACCAACTGAGCTATGGCTACCATTTTGAGCGAAAGGGAAGCAAAAATAAGCAAAAAATTCACTCATGCAAAATTGATCTATACGCTTCCCGGTAAACAAACAAAATAAATTATCTTCACCTCTTAAAATTTATATTCATGAAGGGTACATGGTTTAAGAAATTACTTCCTCATTTTATTGCAGTAGCGGTATTTGCTATAGTAGCCATCGTTTATTGCAAGCCTGTATTGCAAGGTAAAGTGCTTAACCAGCACGACTCCCAGGGTTGGAAAGGTATGGCGCAGCAGTCTTTTGAAGTAAAAGAAAAAACAGGCCATTTTCCTTTATGGACCAATAGCATGTTTGCTGGCATGCCCGCCTATCAAATTGCCATGGAAGGCACTTCCAATATTGGTGCCGGTATTTCTTTTATCAGCAAAGCTTATTCATTATGGCTGCCAGAACCCATTTCGTATTTTTTTATTGCCAGCCTCTCGTTTTATATTTTATGTATTATCCTGGGTTTAAATCCCTGGGTGGGTATTTTAGGCGGATTGGCTTATGCCTACTCCACATATAACCCAATAATTGTATCTGTTGGCCATAATACCAAAATGATGAGCATAGCTTATGCACCTGTGGTAATTGCAGGAGTGCTGCTGCTTTTCAAAAAAAATATATTGCCGGGCTTTTAATAACTGCATTTTTTTTCCGGCGTGCTCATTGGGCAAAACCACTTGCAAATAGTGTATTACCTTATCCTTATTATTGGCGCTTTAAGTATTGGGTTTTTACTAAAATCATTTAAAGAAAAACAAATTGGCAGCGGCATTATTGCCCTTGCATTAGCGGCAATTGGCGGCATTATTGGGCTGGGCATAAATGCATCGTTAATAATGCCCACCTACGATTATGCCAAAGAAACCATGCGTGGCGGCGTATCGCAGCTTACCCTTAGCGAAAGCGACAAAGCATCCAATAAATCCAAGGGCGGTTTAGATAAAGATTATGCATTACGCTGGAGTGCAGGAAAAATGGAAACCTTTACTTTTATGGTTCCGGGCCTTTTTGGCGGAAGCAATGGAGGTAACGAACATAGTGTAAATGCAAAATTTGTAGAAAAACTTGCAGCAGTAGGTGTACCCGAAGAAAATGCCGTGAACATGCTGAATGCCTACTCTTACTGGGGTAATATGAGCAGCTTAAATGAAACTACCAGCGGGCCGGTTTACCTTGGCGCCATCATTTGTTTTCTTTTTATTATTGGATTATTTTATCTCGATAACTGGCTAAAATGGCCATTGGTTGCCGCATCATTATTGGGAATTGTATTGGCCTGGGGAAACAGTTTTATGGGTTTTAATGCATTTATGCTGGATTACCTGCCTTTTTATAATAAATTCAGGGCGCCGAGTATGGCATTTGTAATTCCGCAAATTTGCATCCCTGTTTTGGCCGTTCTTACGCTGGATAAAATACTTAAAGAAGCAAATTATACCGAAGCATTTAAAAAATTAAAAAAAGGGATTATTGCTTCAATAGCCGCACTGGCAATTATTGCCGGCTTTTGGCTCTCGGCCGATTACTCCGGTAAAGGTGATGCAGATATTAAAACAAATTTTGAACACAGCTTTACCCAATCGGCTTCCGGCCAGCCCGTTTCCCCTCAAATGCAGCAACAGGCACAGTCAATGGCCAAAGACCTGATGACGGCATTAAGAGAAGACCGCAAAAGCGAAACCGGAAGCGACCTTTTTAGGTCAATTATTTTTATGGTACTTGCAGCAGGCGTTTTATGGTTTGCCTTAAAAAAGAAAATAAATATTACCGTAGCTGCTATAACCTTAACCGTACTTTGCTTAATAGATTTAATGGGTGTGGATACCCGTTATTTAAACAGCACCGATTTTATGGATAAAGAAGAAGTAAGTAATTTATTTACGCCTTCTGCAGCCGATGAACAAATTATGAAAGACCCCGACCATGCCAACTTTAGGGTATTTAACCAGTCGGGCAATTTTACTAACGAGTCCGTTACCTCCTACCACCACAATTCTATTGGCGGTTACCACCCTGCAAAACTGGGCCTTTACCAGGATTTAATAGAACACCAGATTAGCAAAGGCAATGTGAATGTATTTAATATGCTCAATACAAAATACATTATTACACAGGGCGCAAACGGGCAACCCATGGCCCAGGTAAATCCATACGCTTATGGTACTTGCTGGCTGGTAAAAGGTATTAAATGGGTTAAAACACCCAATGAAGAAATGCTGGCGCTGGATAGCACCAACCTTAGAGACACTGCTGTAATAAACGAAAGTTTTAAAAGCAGCATACCTGCATTGCCACAGGTAGATTCTACCGCATCTATAAAAATAATAAGCCGTGAAAATGATGCTATAAAATATGAATTCAATGCTGCTACGCCACAGTTTGCCGTATTTAGTGAAATATATTACAACCGTGGATGGGATGCGTTTATTGATGGCAAAAAAACCAACTACGCAAAAGTAAATTATGTGCTGCGGGGCATAGCTTTACCGGCGGGCAAGCATACTATTGAATTTAAATTTGAACCCAGGGCTTACTATACCGGCAATACCATTTCTTTCTGGTGCGCCCTATTGGTTTATTTACTTTTAGCTGCAGGATTATTTTTTCTTTTAAAAAAAAGTAAAGGCAGCCAATTGTAAAAATTATGACTAATGTACTAAGTATTGTTTCTTATCCTTTTCTGCCGGCAAAAATGGGCGGGCAAAAAGGTATTGCACTTTTTTATAAATATTTCGGGCAAAAAGTTAACCTTACCTGTGCAGGCGTAAAAGAAAACAACCAGCAGTTTGCAGAAAACTATACACTGGTAAAACTCTTTGGCAAAAGTGGGTTGCGCTATATCAATCTCTTCTATTTTTTCCCTTTACGAAAAATTATTAAAGAAAATAAAATAGAATGGCTTTTGCTGGAACACCCTTACTACGGCTGGCTGGCCTTACTGCTAAAATATTTTTGCAAAGTAAAGCTCATTGCCAAATCGCATAATATAGAAGCGCTGCGGTTTAAAAGCGTAGGCAAATGGTGGTGGGGAATTTTATGGCATTATGAAAGATTGGTTTTTAAAAATGCCGACCTTGCATTTTTTATTACCGAAGAAGACCGGCGCTTTGCTATGGACAATTACAAACTTTCGTACAAAAAATGTTTTGTAATAACTTATGGTACAGAAAGGGCTGCCGCTCCGGATGAGGGAGCAATTAAAACCGCAAGGGAAACAATAAAGCAATTATATCAACTTAATGACGAAAAGATTTTTCTTTTTAACGGCACCTTAAGCTACCCACCCAACCTGGATGCGGTAAAAGTAATTACCAGTATAATTAATGAAACATTACTGGGCAGTAAAACATTTAAGTATAAAATTATTATTTGTGGCAAGGGCCTTCCGGCAGCTATAAATAATTTGGAAGCATATACCGGTAAAAATATTATTTATGCCGGATTTGTAGAAGATATAGATGTGTACTTTAAAGCCGCCGATGTATTTTTAAACCCCGTAATTGAAGGTGGCGGCATAAAAACAAAACTGGTAGAAGCGCTGGGGCAGAACTTAAATGTGGTAACCACCCAAAGTGGCGCCATTGGTGTACCGCAGGAAACCACAGGCAATAAAATGAAAATAATAAAAGACGGTGACTGGGCTGCATTTGCAGCAACATTACTTACCGGTTTTGAGCCACAACAAACCAGCTTTGCATTTTTTGAACATTTTTACTGGGGAAATATAGCAGGAAAGGCGGAGGTTATTTTAGAAGCCGACGAAAAAGAATCCAGTAAACCCATTTAATAGCATAACGGGAATACTCTTTGAAAAGGAAAATAATTTTGAATATCTCATAAGAAATACTCGTTCCCAGCCTCTCTTTTACTATAATCAATTCGTTCTTCATCATTATCTTTTTTAACTCCAATATTTTTCCAGGTTTTGTACTTCCGCTATTTATATGCACAATAGTGGTACCTGAGTAAAAAAATATTTTATATCCTTCTTTTTTTATTTGCCAACACCAAAGTTGGTCTTCTCCATACATAAAAAAACGGTTATCTAATTTTTTTTGAGGAAAGTTATCAAGAATTATTTTGGGGAACATAAAAAAGGCACCATTAACCCAATCACATTCTATATCTTCATCATGCCGGAAATATTTGCCCAGCATTTTTTTTGACCGTTGCGGATAAGGCATAAGGTAAAGGGCGAATTTTAGCAAATCAAAAATTTCCCAATTTATAGTTCGAAAACGCCTTGCGGAGTGTTGCACTTCACCATTTGGGTAAACCATACGGCAGCCCAATACAGCAATATCTTTGTTCTTATTAAATACTGCCAAACATTTTTTTATTGAGTTTTCAGTTAAAAAAGTATCGCTATTGAGCAACAAAATATAAGTACCCGATGCATTAGAAATTCCCAGGTTGTTACCCTCTGCAAATCCTGAATTAGATTTATTTGTTATTAATTTAACTGAAGGGAACTTTTCTTTAAACATAGCAGGGTTGCACTCCGTGGAAAAATTGTCAACAAGGATGATTTCGTAAGTAAAATTAATTGCATTATCAATCACTGAGCGAATACAATTGCATGTGATTTCAAATGTATTAAAGTTAATAACAATAATGGAAACTGTCATCTAATATACTTTCTGTTCTTTAAGTATGAAATGAGCATAAAAAATTTAGAAAATATGCCAACTCTTATAAAATATTTAGGAATCATAATTACATCAGTAAGAATATAGTTTACAAAATTGGTGTTTTTACTTTGATCATATTGCTCAAGGTCTTCTAATCTATTGATCTTGAAATTTCTCAAAAGTCGCCACCAAGTATCATATACTAAAATATTTTTCAAATGTTGCACTCCTGTTTTTTCAAGAAAATAAAGATACTCTGGTATTTCAATTTTTGGATTTAAATGACAACTTGCTGTAACCTGGTCATCCCCTATCCCAACATTTATCAAAGTCTTTTTGATATAGAAAATTTTTTGTTGTTTTAGCCTTTGGATATAATAATCAATATCAACAAGCCATTTAATGTTGGTATCATAATAAAAATGCTTATCATTTTTAAGTAAAGTAACACTTGGAGGTCCAATAATATTTTGTGAAAGAAGCGAATAGGGATCTCTTCGAATTAAACTCAACCTAATATATGAAGGACTAATAATTTCCTTTTTTTCTTCAGTAAAATAGTAATTGATATAACCAGAAAAAATAAACCTATCATTATGATTCAAAGCTGCTTTTGCAAAATATTCTAAACTCTCATTCTCTGAAAACCAATCATCATCATGCATAATTTTAATCCATTCACCCTTAGCTTTTGATAAGGCAAGATTCCAGTTAGCTGGTGTTCCTAACGCTGGCGAATTTCTACAATAACTTACAGTTTGTTTTATATTACATTCTTTAATTAATTTTTCTACACTTTCATCATCGCTATCATCAGTAATAATTACTTCAAAATTTGAATAAGTTTGCTGCCTAATACTCAATAGCAGCCTTTTGAGGTAATCAACTCTTTTATATGCAGGAATACAAATTGATATAAATGGTTTTCCCATAGCCAATTAATAAATAATAGTTTTTAGAAAGACAATTATTATTTTTTTTGATAAACCCCAATCTATTTTACGGTTACGTTTAATATGTGCCTTAAATAAATTGTAAAGCATTAGAAATACATCCTTCTTTTCCTTATGATTTAAGAAACTGAAATGCTTATACAAAACATTAAAATGATCTTTATAATAATTTGACCCTCGCTTTTGCAAAATTCTTAACCATGAGTTATTTACTTGTCGATAAAAGACTTCATCATCTTCCACATAGCCTATTTTGTATCTGTTTGCAATTCGAAGCCACATATCAAAATCTTCAAGATGAAGGGATTCGTCAAAAAGTCCCACATCATTAAACACATCTTTTCGAATAAGTAAAGCTATAGAGGGTATAAAATTTCCTTTTAATAACTCATGAAAAATATCTCCCTCCTTTATTGAAAGATCGGGGCGGCAGTAGTTAAAAAAATTAGTAGTAATTAATTTTCCAGCCACATCAACCATATTACAATTACTGTAAAACAATTTGTAGCTTTCGTCAACCTGTTTTGAAGCGTTGATTAGTTTCTCATATCTTGTTGGCCCAAAATAATCATCTGAAGCTACTACAGAAAAATATTTTCCTTTGCTTAAGGAAATTGCAAGATTCATATTTTTACAGATCCCACAATTTACAGGATTAACAATAAAATTCGCTTTTACATTCTTTTCTTTTAGAAGGTTATTAATTATTTCAACTGAGTTGTCGGTTGAACAATCATCAATCACTATCAACTCTAAAGGGTTATAGTTTTGGCTCAAATAACTATTTAATGCATCAGCAAAAAAACGGCCCTGGTTATAGTTGATAATGCAAACAGAAATTAATGGATTAGGCTCATTTACCATTAGCATATTTTTTATACCAGTCTATTGTATCCTTCAGCCCGTTTTCTATCCTTGTAAAAGGGCTGAATTTTAGTTCATGCCTTATCTTGTCAATATTTAAATATCTTTTTCGGATATTATCAATATCCCGTTTGTCCACATACTCAATAACAGATTTTCCCCCACTGAGTTCTATAATTGTTTCTGCAAGGTGCTTTACAGATGTTTCCACACCTGTACCAATATTGTACACCTGGCCAATTGCACGGGGATTTATAGCCGCCTGAACTGTGGCTTCCACTGCATCGGAAACAAAAGTATAATCCCTGGTTTGTTCACCATCTCCATGTATTAAAACGGGTTCAGCTTTTAAACTTCTGTCAATAAATTTACCTATTACGCCGCAATAAGGGTTTTGGGGAAGTTGGTTAAACCCATATACATTAGAATACCTTACAACGGCTACAGGAACATTAAACACTTCATAAAAGGTTTGGGCATACACTTCACCGCTAAATTTTGATGCCGAATAAAAGCTCAAAAATTCTTTTGGAGCATCTTCGGGTATGGGAAGTGTTTTGGGGTTGCCATAAACCGAAGCAGTGGATGAATATACTACTCTTTCTATGCCATTAATTTTACAGGCTTCCAGTACATTAAAAGTGCCGCCAACATTTACAGACAAATCTTCCCGTGGATTGGCATTGGATACAATAATATTTCTTGCCGCTAGATGAAATACAATTTCGGCTTCCTTCACCAAACCGTTTACCAAATCCGCATCTTCAACTGTTCCCTGTACAAACGAACAATTCAGGCCCGCTAAAAAATCTTTATTCCCCGTAAAGAGGTCGTCCAATACGGTAACATTTGCCTGAAGCTCGTTAATCAATTTTTTAACCAGGTTTGAACCTACAAAACCTGAACCTCCTGTAACTAATACTTTTTTATTTTTCAAACTCATATTAAATTTTGATTTATCAATTAAACCTTTGTTGCTGCTGCATAAATACGTTCTATAATTTCCACCACTTTCATGCCTTCTAAAACATTTGTGGTAATAAATGATTTATTATTCAACACCTCCACCACATTATCTATTACAAAATGGTGATTGGCTGCCGAGCCCTTGTAAGCGCCGTAATCGTTGCCCGGGTTGGTGGGCTTTAATTGGGGCATTTCGTAATTTTTTACATGGCAATATTCTACTTTATCCATGTATTGCCCGCCCACTTTTATGCTGCCGTTTTCTGCAATAATGGTCATGCTGCTCTCCAGGTTTTTATCCCATACCGAAGTGGAAAAGCTAAGGTTGCCCATACCGCCGTTTTTAAAATCAAATAATGCATACCCGCTATCCTCAAATTGAGTTAGCTCTTTATGGTTAAAAGTAGCCATCCTGGCTTTTATATTTTCAATATCGCCAAAAACCCAATACATCAAATCTATAAAATGGCTGAACTGGGTAAATAAAGTTCCCCCATCCTGTTCTTTGCTGCCGTGCCAGCTGTTTTTTACATAATAGCGTTCATCCCGGTTCCAAAAGCAATTGATTTGCACCAAAAATATTTTTCCCAAAATGCCGGAGCTTACCATTTCTTTAAGCCAGGCTGATGGTGGCGAATACCGGTTTTGCATTACGGCAAATACATGCTTATGCACCTGCAATGCTTTAAAAACAATTTCTTCGGCATCACTTTTCTTTAACGATAATGGTTTTTCCACCACCACATGTTTATTGTGGGCCAGGCATTGTAATGCCTGTGAAGCATGGAGTGAATTGGGTGTGGCAATATTGATTACATCAACGGCTATTCCTGAATGGAGTAAATCTTCTATTGATTGATAAAAGGGCACCGCATAATTTTCTAATCTCAAAAGCTCTTTTTGCTTAATATCACAAATAGCCGCAAGTTCCGCATCTGCGTTTTTTACAATTAAATCTGCATGGCGCTTACCAATATGGCCAAAACCCACCACAGCAAATTTTATTTTTTTATTCATACAGGTTTATCTGCCTTAAATTTTTATTTTTTGAAATACAGTTCAGGCATGGTTGCCCAATCAAATCCCGCTAAATTATAGCCGTTGATTAATTATTGGCTATTGCCCTGCTTTGCCATAATTTCGCAAAAATAGCTTATTAATTGTTCGCTTCAATTTAAAGCAAATTAATGTCCCAAATAAGAAAAAGAACCCTTAAAGCTACCTGGTGGATTTATACTGGCTTTTTAATTGGGGCCATCAATGTTTATCTTTTCACCAATTTACATTGGTTTTCGGCTGCACAATACGGCCTTACTACATCGTTAAGGGAGCTGAGTATGCTGGTTTGCGGCTTATCTGCACTTGGGGTAACCTCTTTTTTATACAAGTTTTTTCCTTATTACGAAGACAACCTGGCGCCGCAAAAAAACGATATGCTTGGCCTTGCTTTAAAGGTTGCATTGTTTGGCTTTATTGCCATGTCGTCTATTTTATATATTTTAAAACCGCTGGTAATCCGAAAATTCAGCGAAAATTCACCTTTATTGGTGGAGTATTTTTATTACATTATTCCCATGGGTTTCTGCATCCTGCTTTTCCAGGTGCTGGAGGCCTACTCCTATAGTTTTGGTAAGGGTGTACTCACCAGCTTTTTAAAAGAAACGCTGGTGCGTTTTTATACACTTGTAATTATAGTTTTAAAAATTGCGGGTATTATCAGCTTTCGCAGTTTTATGCAATTGTTTACCTTGCAGTTTCTGGTAATATTTATTGTACTGGCCTTTATTTTATACCGTGAAAAAAAACTTTGGGTAAGCTTTGCTACCAGCAGGGTAACCAAAAAATTCAGGAAAAAGATTATAGCCATATTGGCTTTTACCAGCCTGGTGGTTTTTGTAGGCGTGCTGCGTTCCAGTATTGACAGCCTTGTGCTTGCATCAAAAATAAACCTGGAAAATGCCGCTTTTTTTGCCTTTGCCACTTACCTGGCATCCATTATGCAGGCGCCTTTCAGGAGTATTGTGGCCATTACCATCCCTATTTTATCCCGTGCATGGAAAGATAAGGATACAAAAGAAATAGGCAGAATCTATCAGCGATCTTCCATTAACCTGCTTTGTTTTTCGCTTTTTGTTTTTATACTTATTTGGATAAATTTTTCCAATGCAATTTCCTTTTTTAATATCAACCCGGAGTACCTGATTGGTAAATGGGTTTTCTTTATTATGGGTTTAGTAACTATAATAGAAATGGGCACCGGGGTAAACAGCCAGATAATTGGCACTTCCACTTACTGGCGCTTTGAACTATGGACAAGCCTTTTACTTACGGCTTTAATTATTCCGCTAAGTTACACGCTTACTGTAAAATTTGGTATTATTGGCCCGGCATTAAGCAACCTTATCTCCTTTATTTTTTACAACCTGGTACGCATTTGGTTTTTATGGAAAAAATTTCGTCTGCAACCCTTTACGTCCAAAACTATTGAAGTATTGCTATTTGCTGCCCTTGCCTATTTTATAACTCATTTGGTTTTTAACAATAATACCGGCCTGGTTACTATGGTTGGCAGTTCGGCCCTTTTTGGCCTCTTGTTTATTGCAGCCGTATATTTTAGGAATATTTCGCCAGATGTAAAGCCCGTTATAGAATCTGTACTAAAAAGATTTTCGGGCAAATAATCCAAAATCCTTATCTTTATTTTAAAGAATATACCCGTTTTTTTAATTCTGCCAAAGCCTTTATATGAGAAATTTTGCTCTATTTATTTTTCTTTGCATTTGTTGTCAATTTTCTTTTTCTCAGGTAAATCTTAGTAATGGATTGGTAGCCTATTATCCCTTTAGCGGAACCGCTTCAGATGCAAGTGGAAATAACATTAATGGAACAGTAAACAATGCATCACTCACATCAGATAAATTTGGCCAGACAAATGCAGCTTATTATTTTGATGGAAGTACCTCATACATTCAACTTCCTTATTCTAATTTGTATAATTTTTCACCCCAGGATTCTTTTACTATTTCGGTAGATGTATTACCCGATGCCGGAAATGCCTGGCCTGCACAGGCAATAGTGGTAAAATCTCCAGCTAACCCAAATTTTAATGCATCGCAATGGAATTACGGCACTTATGTTTTCAATTATAATGCAATGAGTGGATACTCTGCCACGCATGTTGTAAATGGCAGCACCTTATTCACTACAAACCCTTGCTGGTACAATATTATTGTTACTTATAAAAACGGTATTTGGCATTTGTATGTAAATGGTGTTTTAGAAGATCAGGATTTAACGCAAACCTTTTTTATTTTACAAGACGGGCCGGCATCAAAAATTGCAATTGGCAAAAAGGGAGATGCCTTTGGTGATTTTTATAAAGGGAAGATGGATGAGGTAAGACTATATCACAAGGTATTAAATGCAGATGAAATTTCGGCATTGTCATCCTGTAACTCTGTTTTAACCTGCAATAACTGGCTTGAAACTCCCTCCTATTCTTCCAATGTTACCATAGGAGATATTGACGTTAATGGCGATCAACTTACTGTAGAAGCATTAGTAAATGTTAATAGTGCATGGGGTAATACTGGTTTTGGCAAACTTGTATCGAAACATACCGGGCCATCTGATGTGAATTATTCATTAATGCCCTATACTGCGGAAATTACAACTACAAATGGTTATAAAAATACACCCGTTACTTGTATGCCAAATAAAGATAAAGTTTACCATGTGGCAATGGTATATGATGGTACAATATTAAAATTCTACCGAAATGGTTTTCTTATGAGTAGTATTTCATGTACTGGTAATCTAATAACAAATGATTTTCTAACAACTATTGGAGAAGGAGCGACATCACCCGGTCCCAATTATCAACATTATGGCTATATGAACGAAATCCGCATTTGGAATGTAGCCCGAACCCAGGCGCAAATTCAGCAATACATGAACAGCTCACTTCCCTCGCCTGGCACGCAAACGGGCCTGATGGCATATTATATTTTTGACAACCTGCTGAACAAGCAGGGCAATGCTGCATTTAACGGAACCCTTGCAGGCGCCGCATCCATTAATGCTACAGTACCGCAATGCAACTTTATTGCAGACTCATGCGTAATTGTTTTACCAGCCTGCAGCAGCCACCAGGACTTTAGCTTTACACAAAATATTTGCAACCCCAATAACCTTACATTCAGTTGCCTTACCCAGGGTAGCACAGGTATTGAATGGGATTTTGGAGATGGCGCTACCAGCAACGGGTCAACACTTGCTAACCATACTTATGGCACCGCAGGCACCTACAACGTTCAACTGGTACAAAATACCGGAACCTGCATGGATACAGTTATAAAATCCATTAATGTTTCTGTCATCAATTCAACCCCATTAGTGGTAACCAACAATACCACTATTTGCCCGGGAGCTTCATTAAGCCTGCAGGCGCAGGCTTCTGAGGAATATTGCTGGTGGCCTGCTGCAGGCTTAAGCAGTATAACAATTCAAAACCCGGTGGCAACCCCATCTCAAACTACCACTTATTATCTCAATGCATCTGTAATAGGCAATAACCTTATTAACAACGGTAATTTTTCATTGGGTAATACTGGTTTTACTTCGCAATATATTTACGCAGGTACCAACACTACCGAAGGCGAATATTATGTTGGCAACAATCCACAAACATGGAATGCTGCACTGAGCAATTGCATAGACCATACAAGCGGCAGCGGTAATATGTTACTCGTAAACGGATCGCCAACCCCAAACCTTGAAGTTTGGAAAAAAACAATTACCGTTACGCCAAATACCAATTATTCCTTTTCTACCTGGATACAGGCATTAGGGGCCATCAACCCGGCACAGCTGCAATTTTCTATAAACGGAAATGCTATTGGTAGCCCTATTACGGCCAGCCTTCCCACCTGTACCTGGGCAAAATTTCGTACTACTTGGAACTCCGGCAACAATACCACGGCAAATATTTCCATTATCAATAAAAATATTTTGGTGCAAGGCAATGATTTTGCATTGGATGATATTTCATTTGCAGCCATTACCATAAGGCATGATAGCGTTACTGTTTTTATTGACAACCCCGATATTACCGCATCCATTGATACGGCAATTTGTAAAAATCAATCTGTACCACTTAGTGCATCGGGCGCAGTAACTTATACCTGGAGTCCGCCAACCGGTTTAAACAATCCCAATATTGCCAATCCTGTTGCTGGCCCTTTAGCTACACAGCAATACATTGTAACTGGGGTAAATGCACTTGGCTGTATTGCAAAAGATACCGTTTTGGTGAGCATAAAAGCCCTGCCCAATGTAAAAACACTTAATGATACATCTGCTTGTATAAACAACACAATTGTATTAACAACAACCGGCGCTGCCACTTACTCCTGGAGCCCTGCAGCCGGATTAAACAATCCAAATATTTCAAACCCGGTTTTTTCGGGAGCCATGGGTAATTATGTTTTTTATGTAACCGGCACCGCAGCAAATGGATGCATTGCAAAAGATACTGTAAACATTGCTATAAGTGGAACGCTTCCCATAAATAGTATTGTGGATACAGCGGTATGCCCAAATAAACCAATTATTTTATCTACCACAGGCGCTTCAACCTACTCATGGAGCCCGGCAACAGGTTTAAATAATCCAAATATTGCCAATCCTATATTTTCGTTTATTGCAGCCGGCACCTACACTTATTATGTAACCGGAACAAGCGCCAGTAATTGCACAGGAAAAGATACTATTGTTATTACTGTTAAAATTCCGCCAGTAGTTAAAGCCAATGCCGATACAAGTATTTGCAACAATCAAGCCGTTACACTTTCCGTAACCGGTGCAATATCCTATACCTGGAGCCCATCAGGCAATTTAAATAACCCCAATACGGCAAACCCTGTTTTTAACGGCCCGGCTGGGAACCATGTATTGTATGTTTCAGGAACCGGTAGCAATGGATGCAGCAATAGAGACAGCGTAGCCATTTTAGTAACCAACCCAAAGACATTTCTTCAGCCACCAGAGAAAGAATTTTGTTTAAATGGTTCCGTAACATTAGATGGTGCAAATGGTATAAATGGCGTAAAATATACCTGGGCTCCTTCGCCCTATTTGAGTAATCTTAATAGTATAAACCCAATTGCCAACCCACCTGCTACGCAAAATTTTCAACTTACCCTTACCGATTTAAATTGTAATAAGGATAGCATCTTCACTGTAACAGTAAGGGTAATTGCTTTACCCAATATTACTGTAACTAAATCCAACGATATTTCCTGCGCTACATTAACTGCCGTTTTATTTGCCAACGGCGCTTCATCTTATACCTGGCAACCTGCCGGTACTTTAAGCAGCAATAATTCCCCGGCCACCATAGCGCATCCAAGCAACAGCACTATGTATGTGGTAACCGGTAAAGATGAAAATGGCTGTACCAATAAGGACAGTATTTTGGTAAACAGGATAGCCATTAATATTAATGATTACCAGCTACCCAGCGCTTTTACACCCAATGACGATGGCAGAAACGAATGTTTCGGTATCAAAAAATGGGGATTTACTTCTATTTCCGAATTCAGGTTTGTGATTTTTAACCGCTTTGGCAATAAGGTTTTTGAAACCAACGACCCTGCAAATTGCTGGAACGGTAAATTTCAAGGCCAGCCTGCTGATGCAGGCGCTTATGTGTTCCAAATTAGCGGAAAAACAGGTTGCGGGCCTTTTTCAAGAAAAGGTAATGTTATTTTGCTGAGGTAACCCAATTACAACATTTCTAAAAATAATTGCAAACCCTGCATTTTTGCTTCATCCATCCTGTAATCTATATTTTGAGTAAAATAGGTATGCAGGTTGTAAGCTTCAAAAGGGTTTGCGGCAATAATTTCGGGAATATGCTTTAAACCCATTCCTGTTGTTTCATTAAACGTATGAATAAATGCTGATGGTAATTGCTTATTGGCGGCCCACACGGCAAAAACAAAGGGCAGGCCTGTCATGAGCTGCCACGCTTCTGCAAGGTCGTAAACATAAGGCACCGATGATAATTTATTGAGCGCCCTATCCCCAATGATCAATGCAGCAGTTGTGTGTCCAACTTTTTGTTCGTACCCTTCATGTGCCGTTATATATTTGGGCGTAATTTTCCAGTATTGCTTTACTAATATTTTTGCCAGCGCCACCGAAGTACGGCTTTGGTAATCTAAATAAATTTCTTTTACTGCGGTAATGGGTACCTCGCTAAAAATACACACACTTGCCACTGGTTTACTTGCAGCTATACAAAATTCTGATATGATATGCCGCTCTTTAAGCGCCGGTAAAATTGCTGCCGGTATAAGGCCCACATCAATATCGTCATGCAACAATTTTTCTGCCAGGGCAGCCGGGTAATCGGTTATTATTGATGTTTCTGTATCCAGCAACCCTTTTTCAAATCCATATAAAAGAGGCTTTGTATTGAGGTAACTTACAGCGCCTATCCTTATTTTTCTGTCCAACTGCTTTCATTTAAATTTGTGCAAATTTACTTCTTATTACTATATGCAATTAACGCCACTTACTGCTATTTCGCCAATTGATGGCCGCTATCATAAAAACAGCATCCAATTAAAGGAGTATTTTTCGGAATATGCCTTAATGAAGTACCGTGTAAAAGTGGAGGTAGCCTATTTTTTGTTTTTATCGGAAAAAAAATTTTTTAAACTAAATCCCAAAACCAAAACGGCATTAACCCATTGTGCCGAATCTTTTAGTGAGGAAGATGCGCAAAAAATAAAGCAAACGGAAACAATCACCAACCATGATGTAAAAGCAGTAGAATATTTTATTAAAGAAAAGCTGGAACAGCTAGGAGAAGAAAACATAAAAGAGTGGGTGCATTTTGGCCTTACATCGCAGGATATTAACAATACGGCTTTCCCCTTACTATGGAAAGATGCTATTGAACAACAATACCTGCCAGATGTTTTGAACCTTCAGCAACATATTATAAAACTTGCATCCGCCTGGAAAAACATTCCTATGCTTGCAAGAACGCATGGACAACCAGCTTCGCCAACAAGGCTGGGAAAAGAAATGATGGTATTTGCAGAACGGCTGGAAAACCAGGTACAGCTTTTTAGCTATATCCCTTTTATGGGAAAATTTGGCGGTGCTACCGGAAATTTTAATGCCCACCATGTGGCTTATCCAAAATATAACTGGATAAAATTTGCCAACGATTTTTTGGAAAATAAACTGGGTTTGCAGCGGCAGCAATACAGTACCCAAATAGAGCATTACGATACACTTGCCGCACATTTTGATGCCATTAAACGCATCAATACCATTTTAATTGATTTGTGCCGGGATATTTGGCAATACATCAGCATGGATTATTTTAAACAAAAAACAAAAAAAAATGAAGTAGGCAGTAGTGCAATGCCCCACAAAGTGAACCCCATTGATTTTGAAAATGCAGAAGGTAACCTTGGATTGGCCAATGCAATGTTGGAGCACCTTTCGGCCAAGCTTCCCATATCCAGATTACAAAGGGATTTAACCGACAGTACGGTTTTAAGAAATGTTGGCGTACCCGTTGCCCATACCAGTATTGCCATTCGATCTATTGAAAAAGGTTTAAACAAACTCATTTTAAACGAGGCAAAATTACATGCCGACCTTGAAGCCAACTGGGCTGTGGTGGCCGAAGCCATTCAAACCGTTTTACGCAGGGAAAACTATCCGCAACCTTATGAAGCGCTTAAAGAATTAACCAGGGGAAAAAAGGTGGTGGATAAAAAATCCATTCATCAATTTATTGCAAAGCTAAAAGTAAGCGCTGCAATAAAAAAAGAATTAAAAAGTATTACGCCGCAAAACTATACCGGAGTTTAGAAGACTTAATTACACAACTTAATATAATCTGCAGCCCTGCTGCTCATTTGAATTTTATTTACTTTACCGGTAGTATTGTAATATAAAATAAGAGTTCCATACCTGGTAATAAAAGCATCCCAACTATCATCTTTTATGGATGCGTTGCCCAAAAATTTAAACAGGCTGCCTCTTGGTGCGCCCATTACTGCAGGTTCCATTTTGCCTTTATATACATCAGTTATTTCAATATAATTCCTGTCGGTAAAAAACGATAAGCCCTTATCTTTAATAAAAACACCTGCACAGGCCATGCTGTCTGTTTTTTCTATTTCGCTGGTATAGCAGGGAAATACTTTTTTAATTTCACCAGCAGTAAATTTGGGGGAAACCCTGTTTATATGCCCATCTAAAATATCTACAAGCATTTCCGGACAACGGGCAGTTGCTTTTAATTGTGCAGATGCAGGAAGCATTACAAAAAGCAATGCAGCAAAGATGAAATATTTCATAAATTATAGAGGTTAACAGGCCGTTTATTCAGCCTTACATTACTTAAACAGCAAATTTAAGGCCGATAAATTTTTACTGCCTACTCAATTAATTCACAATTGCATTTATTTGTGAATTTCGCTGCTATAGTGAAATTCTATATCGGGGTTATTGCTGCGTTCTGTATTTAAAAACCATTCGCTTTGGGCAAGATATACGAGGTGGCCATCTTTATCTTCGGCAATATTGGCCTGTTTGTATTTTGTATATTCATCCAGCTTTTCCGGGCTTTTGGAAGTAATCCAGCAGGCTTTATAAAAAGGCAGGTTATTCATTTGTACAGATGCGCCATACTCCTGCAGCAGCCGGTATTGAATTACTTCAAACTGTAATTCGCCCACGCAACCAATAATTTTTTTATTGCCCGAAAATTGGGTAAACAACTGGGCTACGCCTTCATCGGTAAGTTGCAGCAGTCCTTTTTCCAGTTGTTTGGTTTTCATGGGATCTTTATTTACCACTTCTTTAAATATTTCAGGCGAAAAGCTGGGTATGCCAGTGTAAAAAAAATCTTCGCCCTGGCTGAGCGTGTCGCCAATTTTAAAATTTCCCGTATCAAACAAGCCTACCACATCGCCGGGATAGGCATCTTCTATAACTTCTTTTTGCCTGGCCATAAAAGAATAGGGGTTACTAAACCTAAAATCTTTATTGAGCCGTACATGGTGGTAATAGGTATTGCGTTCAAATTTTCCGCTGCACACTCTTAAAAAAGCTATCCTGTCCCTGTGCCTGGGATCGAGGTTGGCGTGTATTTTAAAAACAAATCCGCTGAATTTTTCTTCAGATGGCGCTACCTCTCTTTTATTGGTTTGCCTTGGCCTGGGTGTAGGTGCAATGCGAATAAAAGTTTCGAGCATTTCTTTAACGCCAAAATTATTTACAGCGCTGCCAAAAAATACCGGTGCAATATTTCCTGCAAGGTATTCGGGTGTATTAAGTTCACCGTAAACTCCACTTACCAGTTCTACATCTTCTCTTAATGCAGCCGCATCTTTTTCCCCAATCTTTTTGTTTAAAATATTTTCTGAAAGTTCTTCAATTTTTATTTGGTCTGCTGCAACGGCTTTTGTACCTGCGGTAAACAGTACAAGGTTTTTTTCATGGATATTATAAACGCCTTTAAAATCTTTACCGCTGTTAATGGGCCAGGTCATTGGGTGCAACTGGATTTTTAGTTCTTTTTCAATTTCTTCCAATAGTTCAAATCTGTTTTTGCCATCCCGGTCCATTTTATTGATAAAAACAATAACCGGTGTTTTGCGCATGCTGATAACTTCCATAAGCCGGCGGGTTTGTTCTTCCACTCCATTTACACTGTCCACTACCAGCACCACGCTGTCCACAGCAGTAAGCGTTCGAAAGGTATCTTCGGCAAAGTCTTTGTGGCCTGGAGTATCCAGCAGGTTTACCAAAAAATTTTTATACTCAAACGACATTACGCTGGTAGCAACAGAAATGCCACGCTGCCGTTCAATTTCCATAAAATCGCTGGTAGCATGTTTTTTTATTTTATTGCTTTTAACGGCACCTGCGGTTTGAATGGCTCCGCCAAACAAAAGTAATTTTTCGGTGAGTGTGGTTTTACCGGCATCGGGGTGACTAATGATGGCAAAGGTTTTTCGCCTGTTGATTTCGCTATCGTATTTCATAAACAGGCGCAAAGATAAGTAAACGGAATGGCGTAAGAAAAACTTCAACGATTACTGTTCGCTAAGCCATTGCTGCCTGCCATACCCGGCAATAACATGTTTCTCGCTATGGTAGCTGGAGCGTACCAATGGGCCGCTTTCCACAAAATCGAGCCCAAGTTTATAGCCTATATTACGGTATTCTTTAAATTCATCGGGGTGTACAAAACGCTGAACGGCTAAATGCTTTTTGGTAGGCTGTAAATATTGCCCAAGTGTAACTACGTTTACACCGCTATTATTTAAATCTTTTAAAGTTTGCACTACTTCTTCCCGGGTTTCTCCCAGGCCCAGCATTATACCGCTTTTGGTACGCATACCCAATGACCTGAGTGTTTCCAGCACATCGAGGCTCCTGCGGTATTTAGCTTGTATCCTCACCTGCCTGGTGAGGCGTTCTGTAGTTTCAATATTATGGCTTACTACTTCCGGAGCTGCATCGGCCACACACTTTATTTGGTCCTTATTTCCTTTAAAGTCGGGTATCAGGGTTTCTAAAGTAGTTTCGGGGTTTAAGTTTTTTACAGCTTTAATTGTATTATACCAAATAGCGCTGCCTCCATCTTTTAAATCATCCCTGTCAACAGATGTTATAACTGCATGTTTTACTTTCATTAAATGAATAGCTTCGGCAACACGTTGTGGTTCGTTCCAATCGGCTGCAAGCGGCCTTCCTGTTGCCACGGCGCAAAACCCACAACTACGGGTGCAAATATTGCCCAGTATCATAAATGTTGCAGTACCTGCGCCCCAGCATTCACCCATATTGGGGCAATTTCCGCTTTCGCAAATGGTATGCAGTTTATGCGTATCTACCAGGCTCCTTACATGCTTATATTCTTCACCAATTGGCAACCGCACCCTTAACCATGATGGTTTTTTAATTTTTTCTTCACTGGGTACATTTTCTATTATCCCTGTATTGCAACTCATATTTTATTACTGGTTAAAACCTTAGTTTTAATTTACGGTTATACTTTATTTATTTCCTTTTTCCCAAAACAATTGCTACAAAAGCTGAAAAGAAAAATTGCTTTTGCTTGTTATAAACCATTTGTGGGATTTTTTTTGCATAAAACTCACCGGCAATGCCTATTTCCAATGCATTCACCATTTCATTGTATTGCCCGTAATCGAACCTCACTGCTGCTTTTGCATATACTCCCGGCCTTAATTTTAATTTGCTCCAGCCACGGCCCAAAGATGGCCCCGAAATAATGGCTCCATGCAAATAGGCATCTGCATAAGCCAGGCTGTCTGTCTCATAAGTTATATATTTAAGTTGGCCCAGCGAATCCTGTATTTGCACTTCATAAGGGCGCAATAAACCTAAAGTAATACCGCCACCAAAATTCCCGGTAATGGACACGCCGTTTTTATTGCTTTTATTGCCCAGCAATATTTGTTGCTGCACTCCCAATTTTACCGGATAAAAGAAATTCATTTTTCCAAAAACAAATGGGTATGAGTTATAGGCAATTGCCGATTGAATTTTCTCTTCCTTTGGGTGTTTGCGCTCGGTAATCTCCAGTTGGTAAAGCATTCCTTTTTTCAAAGTTTTTGCCCGGGCTTTTTCAAAAAATCCACCATAACCATCCGTAGTAAGCTTGGCGCCAAAAACAAAATGTTTTCTATAGGTTATTATTCCTTCTTCTTCCTGCCTTATGATTTCGTTGATGCGTTTTTGCTTTTCTTCTTTGCGCTTTTCCTTTTTTGATTTTTTAGGTTCGGTATTTTCCTGGGCACAAACGCCCAGTACCAGGGCAAAACTCATTAGCAATAAAAATAATTTCTTCATGAATGGGATTTACTTAAGTAAATTTACACAAAAATAACGGCCTTTTTGTAAGTTATAGCATTATAACAATTCTTAATTGCTTTATAGACATTTTTAACGTTTAAAATATATAATAAATGACTGCAAATATTGAATACACCGGCCATTTACGCTGCAAATGCACCCATGTACAAAGTGGTACAGTAATAGAAACCGATGCCCCTACCGATAACCTTGGAAAGGGTGAACGCTTTAGCCCAACGGATACGGTTTGTGTGGCTTTGGCCACCTGCATGATAACTACAATGGGCATTCGTGCACAGGATATGGCCGTAGAACTTAGCGGCACAAAACTGGAAGTTACCAAACACATGCTGGCCAACCCAAGAAGAATTGGTAAAATTGAAATTTATCTTTATTTGCCCGGCAACATTGCTGAGCATAACCAAAAAGTATTACAGCAAATTGGCGATAATTGCCCGGTTGTAAAAAGCCTTCATCCTGATATTGAGTTGGTAGTGGTTTATCATTGGGGTTAACCTTTTTCCGGCTTTAATATTTTATTACCTATGCTGCATTGCAGGCAACGTTTTTCAGTGCAATAATTTTTTTTCCAGTAAATAAGCGCCTGCGAATCGTAAGCATTAAGGCAGGTAATACCCAAATGACCGAAGTTTGCAGTAATTGAATTTTTTTCTGGCGCAATACTTTCTGCAAATAAAATGGCACGGGTTTTATATTCCTCTTTTTTATTCAGCAGCCCATAAGTATACAATACAGGTATAACGGTATTTAATAAAAGGATGCCCGACATTTGTTTTCCGGGTGATTTGGGTTTTACTGTTGTTTCCTTTTCAAAACGATAATGGTAATTCCAGTAATCGTTGGCAGTGCATTGCAACAGCTTAATAATCTCTTTTAAAGATGTGGTTTCTTTTATTTTTGAGAACAGGTGTACGCTGCTGTGGATGAGCGCTGCCAGTTGTGCCAGCCTTACTGTAGGAAAATTGGCCGGCCGCATGCGTAAAAAATTTACCGGGATGTGAATGGCGGGTAATTGATATTTTTTTTGGAGAAATAAATATTCTTTTTTTAGCATTTTTGGATAGTGTTCTTCAAAGTCTTCGTTTAATAACCCTGCCTGGCCCAGCAGTAAAGCCTCAGTCTGAATCAACTGGTTTTTATGCTTTGCCAAAATAGTAATAGGCAATGATTTTGCAACTGCCTCAAATGCATCTGCATTTTGGGGCAATCCGAAATTGCGTGCCAGCAGCCACCAAAAAGTTTCTTCCCAATGATTATTATTTTGCTGCAATAAAGATTGGATATAAGCTGCTTTTTGCTGCATCCTTTCTGCTGCAGCCCTGTCTTTCCAGGAACTTATGGTGAGGGCAGGCAGTGCGCCAATATGCTTTTCGCAGGGAATAAATGATTTTGTATCCATTATACCTGCATACTTTTTCAACAAAAGGACGGAAACCCTGTTCTGCAATTCCAGCACAGGAAAAGGAAGGCCGATATTTTTATCGTTTTGCCAAACCACATGAAGGATTACATTGTTATAATTTTTATCAGTGCTGTGTTTATGGTTTATCCAGTCTGTCGCCTTTAAGTGCAACTCAATGCTACCGGCAAGAAGCGTATTGCCCACTTTTATTTTGGCATTTAAAAAATCGGGACCCTGGTTTGTATTATGGTTGCCGGAATGGATAATTTGCAAAATTTCGTTTTGGGTTGTTGCCAGTTGCTGCAAATTAAAATACCGGAATTGCCAGATGAACTGGAGGAGTTGCTCGGTCATACGGAAAAGATTTACGGGAAGTTACGAAAGGCCCGTTAGGAAAAAAATTCATGTAGCAATTTTATTGCCCTGCTTACCGGCAAGCCCATTACATTATAAAAATCGCCTTCAATTTTTTTTATACCTACCACGCCTATCCACTCCTGTATGGCATAAGCGCCGGCTTTATCATAAGGCTTATATTTTTCTACATAAAAATTTATTTGATCATTGCTTAGTTCATGAAAAGTTACCCTTGTTTCATCGGCAAAATACTTTTCATTATTGCCCTGGAGTATTACCACACCCGTAATAACCGAATGTGTATTGCCCGAAAGTTGCTTTAAAAAATCAATGGCTTCGTTATTATCTTTTGGCTTTCCAATAATTAGGTTGTTACAAATTACGATGGTATCTGCTGCAAGTATGGGTAAAGAAGTACCCGTTTTTTCCAGTACGGCTCTTGCCTTATTGCGTGCTATATGTATGGCAATATTGCTGAAACTATCGCCGGTGTTATAGGATTCATCCGTTTCACTAATTATTACATCAAAGGGTTGCTCTGCCCATTGCAGCAATTGTTTGCGGCGGGGCGATTGCGATGCCAGTATTATTTTTTGCATAATTTATTAACGGTATAAAAGAAAAAACAGCATAGATAAAATGCCGGTGAGCATTACCAGTTTAATTAATGTGCTCAATTTATGGTAAGCTGCTGCCTTTTCTGCTTTAAATAATCCTTTAAGTATAAATACTAATGGCAATAATAAAAACAGGGCAATAAATAACAACATTTCCCTCATGCCGGATTGCCAGGTATATAATTGAAGGATAATTAATGCAGCCATGCATACAATTAACCATACGCCAACATACACTTTAGATGCAGGAACGCCCCAAACAATGGGCATGGTACGGCAGTTATATTGCCTGTCGCCTTCCATATCTTCCAGGTCTTTTACCGCTTCCCGAATGAGTGAAGTAATAAATGCAAAGCCTGCATAAACAGTGGTAAACTTAAAAAAACGTTGAAAATTTATAAAATTTTCTCCCTGGTACCATTGGTTAAACCCTGCACCCACAAAAAAATACACTACCAAAATTACCCATGCAGAAAGCGCCGAAATAATTACATTACCTATCAGCAGCTTTTTTTTAAAAGTGGTTGAATAAAACCAAAGCAGCAAAGAAGAAGCTAAATTTGCCCAGCCAATAATCCATTTACCGGTTTTGTAACTTATATAAAAACTTATGCCGATGCCGGCTACAGATAATACCCAATGCCAAAGGATAACCCATCGGCGGTGAATAATTCTGCCTACCACTACTTTTTGGGGTTTATTTATTTTATCAATTTGCTGATCAAAATAATCGTTGATGATATAGCCGGCTGCGGCAATTAAAACCGATGCAAAAACCAACAGCAGGAACAGGAACAAATCTGCACGCAAACTATATGCCGGCGCTACTGCTTTAAACAGGCAACCATAGTAAAGGCATTGTGTAAGCGCAATAAAAAATAAGTTTGGCCACCTGGCCAGTTGAAAAAATGCTGTGAGTAATTTCATGCATTACAAATGTAAAGAACAAGGGCTGAAATAACTATTAAGGAATGAATTGCCGGTAAAGATTCTAAATAGATGAAGTGCCATTGCTATGTACCCATTGCCCATTGAGCTTTAGTACTTTTTCAATAACGTCCCTTACGCATCCCTGGCCGCCATTGAAAGGAGAAATATACTGCGCCTGTGCTTTTATTTCGGCAGTGGCATCTGCAGGGCAACATGCCATCCCGGCAAATTGCATGGCTTCAAAATCGGGCAGGTCGTCTCCCATAAACAAAACCTGCTCTTTAGAAAAAGAATTTTGGGAAATATAATTTTTTAATACCTGGAGTTTATCTTCCACGCCAATATGAACATCTGAAATGCCCAAAAGGTTTAATCTCGTTTTAACGGCTGCAGATTTTCCCCCGGAAATAACTAAAATGTGGTAGCCTTTTTTAATGGCAAGCTGCATGGCATACCCGTCTTTAATATTCATTACCCGGGCCATTTGGCCATCATCCAGCAATAACAGGTTACCGTTTGTTAAAACGCCATCAACATCCAGCACAAAAACCTGTATTTTTTTAAACCCGGATAGTACATTCATACAAAAATTATTTTTGCTGATCCCGCCATTCATACACCCATGTGCTTTGGATCAATTCAAGGTGGCCTTCGTTGCTTTCTTCGGGCTTGCCTTTAAAATGAGGAATTTCCATAACCCATTTATGCAGGTCGGTAAAACGGATACGGTAAATTTTCCCTTCGTTGAATTCATCGCCAAAGCGCTCATAGAGTTTTTGGGCAATATCTTCATAATCGTTCCAGTAAATTGGCGGTTCAAATGTCATAATAATTTTTTGAATATGCTACAAGCAAATGAAATGAAACCAGCATAAGGGTTCCTATTATTCACCTAAAAATTGTGTTTGATCCGGCAGGGTAACTTCTATTTCCCCTTCTTCATTTTCTAATAATACACATTGGCAGCCCAGGCGTGAATTTAACCTTGGATTTACTGCCCTGTCAATAAAATCCTCTTCACCATCACTAAGTTCTTCTACAAACTCTTCACCTTTTTCAAGATAAAGATGGCAGGTACTGCAGGCACAAACGCCACCACAGTTGTGGTGCAGGTCAATATCATTTTTTAATGCAACTTCAAGTAGCGATTGGTTGGGCTCAATATTTTCGAGGGTAACAGGTGCTAATCCTTTTTGTTCAAATTTAAATGTAATCTTGTACATAGTGCAAATTTCGGCCTGCAAACCTAAAAGGAATTACTAATAAAGGAAAATAAAAGATGCTATTTATTAAAAACAAGCAAACAAAAGCTTAATTTGGCGGTATTCCCGGTAAACACTAAAACTATTTTTGTAATGACAAAACAAATTTTTGTGCTGGTAATTTTTACCGCTTATTTATTTGCCATCATGTCCTGCAAAGGCAATAACAACCATACAAAACATGCAAGTTCAGACAGCAGCCTGGCAATAAACAAACCTGCAATAAACGTTCAAAAGAAAGAAAATGAAACCCTAAAAGCACCTATTATTAATATTATAGATAGTTTTACTTCGAAAGCCATTTACATAATGGTAAAAGATAGTGCGGCAAATGAGGAATTACTGGCCAAAAAGTTCAACAAAATTTTCGATAGTATTTTAACGAAAGTAATAAAAACCAATAAACTCAGCCTTAAAGGTTCCCCGGCTTGCTGGTACCAAAAAAATAAAGCGCCCTATTTTTTTGAAGCTGGGTTGCCTGTAGATAAAATACCCGCTAAACTTCCCAAAAAAGTATTTACCAAACAAACCCAAAGCGACAGTGCATTAGTGGCCCATTTTTTTGGCCCTTATAATTTAACCGCACAAGGTTATACAGCTTTAAAAGATATGCTCAAAGAAATTAAGCCCGGCAAAAAAGCCGGTACCGCCTTTGAGGTGTATGTGGATGACCCAATGAATGAAAAAGGAAAATTAAAAAATCCTTACAAGGTGCAAACAAATATTATTTTACCATACCATTAAGGGTTCATGATGCTATCTGTTATACGCAGGTAGGTTGTACGCAGCTTTGGATATGTAGTAAGCAATCGAAGGTGCTTGTCCATTGTTTGGATATCTTTTCTTATAGCCGGGCCGGTTTGTAAGCTGCATGGTGAATTTTGCTGTACCCGGTTTGCAGTTTCCAGAATCAATGGTTTTAATATATTAAAATCTACTTTTTCATTTATGCAATATTCCTCGGCAAGGCAATACATATAGTTACTGAAATTGCTGGCAATTACTGCAGCAAGGTGCATTTTACAGCGTTGTTCATCGCTTGCCCTTTGTACATTATCAGAAACTGTCTGGGCAAATTTTTCTAAAAATATGGTCATTTCTTCTGAGGAACCATCTACTAAAAAAGGAATGAGCGGAATTGTCTCCATTTCTTTTCGGATGGTTTGCAATGGATATAAAACCCCGTAATTATCAGAATATTTTTTTAAAATATCTTTGGAAACAGAACCAGAGGTATGAACAACCGGTTTTCGCTTATCTATTATTTCTGTAATGATATTTTCAATTCCATAATCCGATACGGAAATGATCACCAAATCACAATCCATATTTATTGGCTTGGAAAAATTGTTATATTCAGATAGAAATTCATCTGCAAGGGTTTTGGCATGGTCAATGTTTTGGCTTATTACAGATTGGATAGTATGCCCGTTTTTTATAAACAGCCTTCCCAAAACTGTGGCAACATTACCAGAACCTATTAATACAATTTTCATAAGTGATAACTTTGTAAAATGAAAATACAAAAAAAAGTACTATATATTTTTTTACGTTATAAATTAATTCTCCTTTCAATCCTATTTCCTAAAAAATGTGGAAATTACGCTTTTACACTTTTCTGTACACCTCCTGAAAAATTCAAAGGCAGCAAAGCAAAAATTTTTGAAACTGCCGAACCCTTATCGTTTTTGCTGAATAACATAAGAATTAACGGGTTTAGGGTTTCTGCTTCCGGTAAAAACAAAGTGCTGCTGCTGCATGGCTTCTGTTCCAGTATCCACAAATTTGAAAAACTTACGCTGGCATTTTCTCAAAGCGGTTACGAAGTACTGGCATTTGATGCCCCGGCCCATGGCATCAGTGAAGGTAAAACGGTAAATGCTTTAGACTATTGTAACATGATACCAAAAATAAATGAAACTTACGGCCCTATTGATATTTATGTTGCGCATTCCTTTGGCGGACTTGCTGCATGCCTGGCTTTAGAAAAAATTATTCATTCGGAAAATACGGTGCTGGCCCTGATAGCGCCAGCCGCAGAAACTACAAGGGCATTAGACAATGCCTATACTATTTTAAACATTAGCAACAAAAAAATTAAAAGACTTATGATTGAAACCATTCGGGAACGAAGTGGTAAATTGCCAGAATGGTTTAGTGTAAAAAGGGCAATTAAAAATATTAAGGCCAAAATATTATGGGTGCAGGATACCGAAGATTTTATAACCCCAATGGAAGATGTAGAAAAAGTTATGGAGGACAAACCGGTTAACACCAGTTTTTATATTACCCAGGGCCTTGGGCATCATAAAATTTACAGAAATGACAAAGTGATAAATGAAATCATATCTTTTAGCAAAGGCCATGTAACAGTTGATTGACAAAGCCTTTAAACGATGCTAATTTTTTTTTCCTTTAAGCATGGGCACAAATTTAAATTGCTCAAATTCCTCTTCTGCAAATTTTCCATCGGCGGTTTTTGTTAAACGCAACATGCGCTGGCTTCCCGGTTCCGTTTCAAGGGGTAATACCATTTTGCCGCCAATCTTCAACTGGTCAATCAACCTGGGAGGAATAAAAGGAGCAGCAGCTGTAATCAATACTTTATCAAATGGCGCAAATGTAGGGAGGCCTTCAAAGCCATCGCCGTAAAAAAATTTTATACCAGGGTATTTGGATTTTAAAACAAATTTTTGAGTAAGTTCAAAAAGCTTTTTTTGCCTTTCTATGGTAAAAACCTTTGCACCCATTTCGGCCAATACGGTTGCCTGGTAAATGCTGCCTGTACCAATTTCCAAAATTTTATCCTGTGGCTGTACCTCAAGCAGCGAAGTTTGATAGGCTACTGTGTAGGGTTGAGAAATAGTTTGCCCTACGGCAATTGGAAACGCCCTGTCTTCGTAAGCAATATTATCCAGCGCTGTATCCAGGAAAAAATGCCGGGGAACTTCGTTCATGGCGTCCAAAACTTTTTCGCTGGTAATGCCTTTGTCCCTTAAAGAGCCTATCAATTTTTTTCTTAGCCCTTTATGCCGGTAAGTATCTTCAAATTTTCTCACAATAGTTAGCCTGATTTTTTGTACTGCAAATTAAAAGCAGTTGTTCAATAATTAATGTAAAAAAATTATTTATTCTTTATGGGCTTTACCATATACCCTTCGTTGCGTAATAATTGCAAAACACCTTGCTTACCCGGCAGGTGCCCGGCGCCTACAGCTATAAAAAGGTTTTCTTTGGGCATCAGTTTTTCCATTTGTTTCACCCAGTTTTTATTGCGGTTATACAAAAGTATGTCCATACTTGCGCCTGTTTCTTCACTTTGCTTAGTCATCAGGCTATCCAATAAACCCAATTGCTGGGATTTATATAAATTCAGCATTTCCTGAAACGCTTTTTTATAACTGGCTATACTATCAAGTGTACGCAATAAACCTTTTGCCTGGGTTTCGTAAGGCACACTGTCAAACACGGCACATTGAAACTGTATGGTTTCAAAACCTTCTACCTCTTTATTTTGCTCTTTTGAAAGTTTCATCAACCCTTCTTCTACCCCGCTCAAAGTTTTACATTGCATTAATTTTGGGTAAAGCATTGATTCAAGCATCAAAGGTTTTACCTTATTAAACATAGTAAAAGGCATTTTAAGGCTGTCCTTAAAATACGTTTCAATACGCTTGTATTCCTCCGGGGTATAAAACTCATTTAGCGTTTTATTGCCATTCATATTCATACAAAATAAAGCGCCCATGGTATTGCTTAAATTATCGAGGTCCATCTCCAGGTATAATTTTTTACTGCCTGCCAGCGCTTTTTTAAGGTTTTCGCTAAATACAATATCTTCTTTGCACATAAGGTGAAAAGTGCCGAAAATATAACTTGGTTGCTTTAGGTTTTTACCGGATATTTCCCATAAAACTGTGTGTTGTGTAGGCTCCAGGGGCAATTTTAACGATTGGTTGCCGGTTTTACAGGCATTAAAAAAAATTAATACTGCAAAAGCTACAAAAAGGTTTATAATTTTGCTCATACGGGTAAAATTAAGAAGTTTATCAACAGGTTTATTCCAAAACCCGGTTACCGAAAATTCAAAATTCTATTGAAACCATTGGTTGCTAAGGGTTGCTTTTCAACAATTTTCAAAAAAAGCAATAATTTTCTTAAACGTTTTTAGCAGATAGTTGTACTTAATAGTATGAAATATTTTTTACTTTTTTTTATGCTCGGTATTTCCTTTTGGGTACCTGCACAGTCAGTAACGGAATCTACAAATCAACAACAAACAAAAAACCCTGTAAGTGGTACTGCTGCAACTATAGCATTATTAAAAAAGAAAGGGTTACAAAACCTCTACAACCCCGATGCATGGCTGGCTTTTTACCTGAATACCCAAAGAGACAAAAAATTTGATTCGGATACAAAAAACCATGAACTTAATTTTTTAGCCGAAGCATCTGCATCCTTTATTAAAGAAAGCTGGCAATACAACCTCATAAGCTTTATACACTCTGGTAAAAAAAATAAAGAAACCGTTTTTAAAGCTTTAGAACTGGCCAAAGATAAAGTTGCTGTTTATCCCTACATAATTCAATACAGCATTATTGCCCGGGATAAAATAATGCTGGCAGAATATGCCCAAAAATTATATGCCGCTTTGCCGCTGCCGCCCAATGTTTACGAATATCAATACAATACCTTAATGTCGGCCAATACCAATGCGGTAATTTATGCCCGTGGCATTGGCGACCTGGTAGCCCTGGCAATGGTACAACAGGCAACCAATATAAGAAAAGACATTACCCTAATGTATTACGAAGAACCCGTGATCCCTGCACCCAATACTTACTTATGCCTTTCCATAGGAAAAGATGAAATTGCCAAATATCCCGTTGCCTATTATACCGGGCTTTTAGTAAGCCTCGACCCTGCAGGCGATTTTACTGAATTGAAAAACCATATTAGTAACGATTTCACTAAAGAGAGGTTAAACAATGCCACTATTTTAACCGGGCATGAAAAGCAGCTCTACAAAAATTATCTTCCGTCATTTTTGCTGTTGTATAAAAGCTATGAAAATAAAAATGCACCACAGGCAAAATGGCTATTGCAAAAAATGGATTTTATTGCCCGGCAGGCCGGAATTTCAGAAGAACTCTATAAACAACTGAAATAAGCGATATGGCAGATATCAAAAACGGCAGCGCTGAAATGTTATTATCCCTATTGCAAAAGGGCAATACTGCTGCATTTGATGAAATATACATGAGGTATGGCCAAAAAATGTTTGGCTTCTTTTATAAAATGTTATGGAAAAACAAAGAACTGGCCGAAGATTTTACACAGGATTTATTTTTAAAGCTTATCAGGAATGCCGAAACCTTTGATACAAACAAAAGTTTTGCCACCTGGCTGTACAGCATTGCCAACAATATGTGCAAAAACGAATACCGGAAGCAGGAAACCAAAATAAAATTTCAAAAAATGAAAGTGGTACACATTAATGATAGCAGCCCAAACCCCGACCTGGCAAATTTTAAAAAAGCATTGCATAACTACACCCAAACTTTAAACGAAGACAAGAAAGAACTTTATGTATTGCGCTTTATGGAAAACCTTACCGTACCCCAAATTGCTGCGATATTGGATTTACCTGAAGGAACGGTAAAATCGAGGATATTTTATTTACTAAAAGAATTAAAAGATGAACTTAAAGAATATAAAGGGCTATTAACTTACCCATAAAACTAAATTTTATGAGCATGAATGCAGACGACATAATACAGCAAAAGCAATGGCACGAACTTACGCCTGAAGAAAAATTACTGGTTGCCGGTATTGCAGCAGATGAACAGGAGTTTAACCTGCTGAAGAATATGATAAGGGTTTCATTGGAAGAAAATAACCTTGTGCCTGCACTAAACCCAATACTTAAGGAAAAGTTGTATAGCGCAACAAAGCAAAATAAAAAAACCAACTGGCTTGGCTGGTATGCAGCAGCAGCCGCTATTACAGGGTTAATAATTTTTCTTTTAACTACAGAAAAAAAAGAACAGCAAAACCCTATTGTAAAAAACAACCCTGCCCCGGCTGTAAATAAAATAATCATACCAGACAGTACGGCAAACCCTGTTCTCATTTTGCCAGCTCCTTCCCCTACTGAAACCACAAAGCAAAAAAGCAATAACATTGCTTTAATTAAAACAGATACCCTCCTTCAAAAAGATGAAAAAAGCAATATTACTACGCCGCTTTACAGTAATGTTATCAACCCCTCAGTAGATGCAGACAGCTCATTACTGGCCTTCATAAGCGAAGTTTATTAAATTTATTTGAACGAAAGTTTCACCGGCGTGTACAGGTAAGAAATAAAACTTTTTATTATGAAAAAATTATGCTTACTACAAGTTACATTAGTATGCACCTGCTTTACAATGGGCCATGCTCAAATTGCAGGCAATGCCGTTGCCGAAGCATCGGGCAACATTCTTTACAACAACCCTAACGGCTATATTCAAAAACCGGTAAACCTCAACCCCGATGCGGTGTACAGCTATAGTTATGGCACGCAACTGGAAGCCAGCGTTATGATCAATGTAAAAGCTACGGGCTATGTGGCTATTTTTAGCCTAACACAAACCGGCAAAACCATTGAAGATGTAGAAGCCGCTATGACAAGCCGCACCGATTTTTTTAAAAAGATGATACAGCAATCCAATACCGGAGCCTTGCAGGTATTTATTGATCCCATTACCATGGTACCCACTTACGAAATGGAAGTAACAGAAAAAAAATACAGTAAAACATATAACGAAGTGCCTACTGGCTTTGAAATGAAAAAAAATATCCATGTTAGCTTTAAAAATCAATCAGACATAAACGAGATTATAACCGTAGCCGCTAAAGCCGAAGTGTATGATTTGGTAAAAGTAGAATACTCGGTAGATGACCTGGAAGGCGCTTTGGCCCTAATAAGAAACGAAGCATTAAAAATTATACTTGCAAAAAAAAACCTGCTGGAGCAAGCCGGAATTTTTACCCGCTTTGTAAATCTTGCAGAAAAAAACGGCTCGGCATATCCTGCTGAAAGGTATGAACAGTACATGGCCCAAAAAACGGCAATGCCTGCTACTTACAGTAGTTACAACGATAAAAAGCCCACAAAAACCACTTATAATTATGCAGAAAAAAATAAAACCATTTACTACGACAAAGTATCCGATAAACAGTTTGACAAAGTGATTAACCCTGTAGTAAATGAGCCCATGGTGCAAATTTATTTATCCATAAAAGGGCAATACCAGGTATACGACGAGCAAAAAGAAGCCGAAGATAAAGCGTATAATAAAAAGGTAAGAGAAATACAACTTAAACTTTTAGAGCTTGATGTAGATGCTAAAAAGAAAGATATTGACCTTAAAGGCAGAAATATCACTTATGCAGAACCTTTAAAAAAAGCAAAATAAATTAACAGGGAAGAAGCTCGTTTTATTGGGCTTCTTCCCTATTCAATAATCACTCTTTCTGTAACCAAAGTTTTTGCAGCTTCATCTTTTATTTTAATAAAATAAATACCTGCAGCGGTTGGCTTCTTAAGATGTATCTTTTTAAAACCATTCGTATTTTGTATTTCAAACTTTTCTTCTAAAATCCTTTTTCCTTCGGCACTTTCTATTGCCAACAGGTATTTCCCAAAAGTAAACCCTGAATATTGTATGGACAGCCTTTTATCTTTTACTGGATTGGGTGAAATGGTTATGAATACTTTTTCTGCAGCAACCTTTACCACCTTACTATAAAGAAAAACAGCATTTTGTTCCACAGCTTTTACCCGGTAATAATTATCTGCAGACAAAGGTTGCAAATCAATTTTACTGTAAATACTGCTGTTGTTGGCTGCGGATTGTAAAATACTGCTGAAGTTAATTCCATCCCTGCTCCTTTCAACATCATAAAAATCAATATTGGTTTCATTGGCCACTTTCCAGTTAACTTTTATGGAACCACTGGAATTGCGAACGGCGGACAGCTCTATAAAAGTAACCGGCACCGTATTAACGCCAGGTTTAAAAACAAGCATAAACCTGTTGGGTGCACGGCTTGCTAAATTATTGGTTACATAAAAATTGTACCCTGTATTGCCAGTTAAACTTACTGCTGTTCTTGTTTGCAGAAAATTATCTATTAATTCTGCAGTAACATTTAACACATCCATATTTTGAGCTGTAAAACTCAAAGTATATGCCTGGTTGCGTAAATTATTTACATGATAAAAAATAGTGTCGCCTGCCGCAACGGGTTTCCTGCCTTCAATTATAATATTTTTGACTGCCACAATTACACCAAAGTTTTCGGTAACATTCATGAGTTTTGTTGCATCTTCATTTCCCACTGCATTGTCATAAATTTCATTAAATACAACCCTGTTGCCATCCAAAACTGTTCCATCATTGGTTTGCAACATGGCACTCATCATCACCAAATCGGTTGCATTATCTTGCAAACGTGTTGCAGTAATTAATGTACTGTTATTTTTTTGACTTTCATTAAATGCAACTGCTGGTATGCCACCACTAGCTTCCATTAAAAAAGCCTGGCCCGATTGTATGGCTTTATAAGTAGTGGTGGGATATGGCGAGCCCATGGTTGGCGCAGGTGTTGGCAGCCATCCGCCGGTTTGGTTAAAACTTATATACCCCCCCAACCCATAATTCCCTGTCATGGTAGGGTCCCAAATAGTATATGCATCTTTCAAATTTATTTTGATGATTTGCGTTGGGTCTATTGCGGATGCATATGGGTTGGCAACAGAAATAAACCTTCCTGCAGTAAGCGAAGGATATGCAGTTGTTGGGTTTAATTGTGTTCCTGTTCCTGTGGCAGCAATAAATAAATCGCCGGTAAAAAGTTTTCCCCGGCTGCTCAAAGTTACCGGACTGCCTGTTCCCCCAAGCCCAATGCTCCTGTCTCCCCTTACAAATAAATAGTAACCGGTAAAGCGGTTGATTAAAGAATCGGCAACTGTTGATGTGGTATTGGCTACATTAATATAAGCATCCTGTGAAGCGCCGTTGCTGTACCACTTCATAGAATAAAATGGTGAAACAAAATCGAGTCCTGTGCCCGATGGGCCGGAAATATTGGTGAAATAATTGGGAACATAAGTACCACTATTTTGCCAGGATGCATTTATTGTTTGCGCTTCTGCAGTGGGTGAAGCCAGCAAATTCCAGTTTTTAATATACTGTATAAACCTTTCTACTTTAAAGCGGCCTGTTCCATAAGTTATTGCGGCATTTGTGCCTAAGGCAGAAACAAAAGCCGTACTTGCTAAAGTGGACCGCAGCGTAATATCATTATTGTTTAATCCTAAAATTCCCTGTGTTAATTTTAGTTCTCCTCTTATACTTATATCGTTATTCAATGAAGCAGTTGCAGCATTGCTTTTATTAATGGTAAGATTATTCATTTCTGCAACCGTGCCTGTATTTCCCGGAAAATTTTGTGTACCCGTTCCGGTTAAAATTAAAGTACCATCGTTGGTAAAAGTTCCGCCGTTATTAAAATTACCTTTTGTATCCAGGCTTCCGCCATTATTAATAGTTAAGGAAATGGCTGTTCCCTTTAAATCAATATTGTTAGAAAAACCGTTTATGGTATTAAAAATTACGGGATCGTTTGGCGTTCCCTGTGGCAAAATAACATTTTGTGCACTGGTAGGTGCAGCTCCCGAACACCAGTTAAGGCCATTGCTCCAGTCGGTATCTGCTTTACCAAGCCATGTAACTGTTGTTGCGCTGCAAGTGCTGAATTCATCTGCGCCCATATCGGGCATTATCGTATTTCTAATGTCGGCATCAATATCAGTGTAAATGTTGGTAATAGGAATTCCTAGATCATCCAATGTGGTATTATTTGCAGGATCCAAATGAAGATCGGTTGCTGAAATAAAATTGGGTTGTATGTTTACCGCATTTACATTGCTTCCTGCAAAACCTGCCTGCAATGCAGCAAGGTTATTTCTGTTTGCGCCGTTGAGATAGCCAAGGTTGGTTCCGGTTGTATAAAAATCATTATAATTAAATGCAGCGGCATTTGAAAATACCGTATTGGCTACACGGCAAATAATGGCATAGCGAGGGCCTGATTGTGTTTGCTCGTTTACAAAAATATTGTTCATCACACTCAGGCTATTGGGCAATGGCACCGTTGATGTAATGAGCAATGCAGCTGGGTTGCCTGTAGTATTAGTTTGATTGGTATTTAAGCGTACCGTATTGTTCCAAATTTTATAGGCACCACCAAAATTTATCACAATACCATTGCCATTATCATTTGCAGTAAAGCCATTAAAGCCTGATGTATAAATACCCGATATAAAATTATTGATTACAGAATCGCCGGCGGTTGTAGTGCTTGATTGAAGCAAAATGCCACAAGCGCCATAAAGGCCATTCATGCTTATATTGGAAATGCTGTTGTTTTTTATACTGTTTACAGAACTTGTGCCAAAAATGGCAATACCCGAAACGGGTGAAAAAACGCTGCTTGAACTTATTATGCCTGCAATATTATTTTGAGCAACCAATGCGGCCTGTTGCTGGTAAAGTTCAATGCCGCTTAAACCCAATTTATTGGCAACAATGGTTGAGCCGATATTATTTTTGATAATTTTTGTTCCTGTTTCATTTCCGGTTGGCCCTACAACTGCAATGGCCGTAAGCATGGTATTAAAATTATTGCCCTGGTAAAGGTTATTGCTGTTTTGTGCTTCTGCCACCGAACCCCACACTTTTCCACTGGAAATTATTCCGCAATTTAAACCTGTTGCTGTAGCGCCGGAGAAAATGGAATTTTTCACCACATTATTGGTTGCGCCATTTGTTGCATTTACACTATTTAACCAAACGATAGAACCAGTGCCGGAAATATTGGTATTATTGAACGAAAGGTTTTGTGAGTTGGTTCCGTTATTGCTTCCGTCAATTATAATGTAATCTGCACCATTTAATTGTATTAATGCCTTACTGTTGTTGCCTGTGATGCTGGCATTTACAGCAGTATGTGGTTTTATAGTAAGCGTATTTACAGCGCTTGCATTAATGTTGGTATTTATTTGTATAGGAAAACTTTCATTGCCGCTATACAAGGCATCGGTTAAAGCAAAAATTACCGGGCCTGTTAATCCGCAATTGGCATTATAAACTTCTACGGCTTCGCTTAATGTATTAAAGTGGCCTTGCTCACCGCCAATATTTAATGCGCCAACAGAATACAATCCATTTAATGCGCCGGTAATGGCAACGGTTGCAATATCGGAAGCGGTGCATCCATCTGTATTGGTAACTGTTACCGTATAAGAATAATTTCCGGGAACACCGCTAACTGTTGCAACCGGGTTTGCAATACTGGTATTGCTAAGGCCTGCTGCAGGAGTCCAGGAATAGGTGTAGCCAAAAGCAGGCGGCGTAAAACGATAAACCTGCCCGTTTACAGGCTTTGCTGCAATATTATTAGTTGAAGTAACGGTACTTGCAATGGGAGCGGCGCTTGCGTTATTTAAAGAGATGAAGGAACCTGTAGCAGCGCTTGTTATACCAATGCTTGCACCATCGGCTGTATTGAGTGTACCGGATTCTGTTCTGTACACAAATTCTATTACACCGTTGCTTTCGTATAATTTTACCTGAAAAGAAATTACCGGTATTCCGGAGGAAGCCGTAAACCAATCCCAGTACCAGTTTCGCCATTCAAAAGTAAATATCCGGTTGGGCGCTGCGCCCGATGTTATATAGGATGCGGTGCCATCAATGCCATCCATATTGTCCCAAAGGGCTGCAAGAACTGGTGAAATATTTGCTGCGGCATTTGCCAAATCGTTGGTTAAACTACTGCTTACATTTGAATTAAAAGATAAAAAACCGTTGGAGCTTGCAAATACTTCGTTGTAATAAGCGCCGGCATAATTAAAATTAAAGCCTATGGGTATAGCGCCAGAAACGGCTTCGTCATTTTCTATTTCATCTACATCTGTACCGCCCGAAAGCTGCGCATATGTTCCGGCAACAGCCGTAAAATTATAGCCGGTAATATTTTCATTGAGTACACTTGCCGAAAGTTGTGTTGTATTTGAGGAGCAAATAATTTTTGGATCTGGCTCTGCCGATACTACGGGCACTTTTGCAAAATCCACCGAAATTGCTGCCGATGCATTGCTCCAGCAGGTTCCATTGTAAGAGCGTAAATAATATACATCTGGAGCGCTTACAATATAAGGATTGGCATTGTTTGCCGTACTTGTACCTGATGCGGTTACCTGCCAATACCAGTTTTCACCCACCGGTGGCGTGCCGCTCCAGTTTATAGTAAAATTTGGCCCCGGTGGGCATACAGGTGGAGATGTAGGCCCAGCAGGCGTTGCAGGTGTTGCTTTCACTGTTACCGTTGCTGCGCTATTTGCGGTTCCGCCGGGAGTAGTAACACTTACAATACCTGTAGTGCCTGCGCCAACAATTACCGTAATAGCTGCTCCAGTGTTGGAAACTATTGATGTAACCGGCGTACCGCCAATGGTTATAGATGAAGCGCCCGATAAATTACTGCCACTAATAATTAAGGATGAGCCTGTACAAACTTCCGTAGCCGAAAGCCCGCTAATAGTTGGCGGCAAAGCCGTTCCCGTAACTGTTACACAATAATCTTCTGCCTCTCCGTAATTATAATTAATAGATGGATTAGGTAGGGCATTATCATAAATTACCATCACCCTCATTCTTGTTGAACCCAATACTGCCGTTAATGGTACGGTAATATTCAGCGTATGCGGACCGGCAAAAAATGTGCCTGCTGCCAAAGTATATTGTTCGCCAGCATCTAAAAAACTCCCATTTTGGTTCCAGTCAATCCATGTATAAACATAGTCGTTATCTGCAGGAAAAATAGTAGCGCTTAAATTATAATTATTGCCTTGCTGCACGCTTGCGCTTTGATTTAAATAATTTACCGGCCCACCGGGGTTGCCTCCGGAAGAATTATTGATGCCTGCAAAATTTACGTTGGAAACATACTCAAAAAATGCACTACTGAAATTAGAATTGGGATAAGCGCCACACTGGCAACCAGAACCCATATTTACCAGCACAGGATTGGAAATTCCATTGTTGCCTGCACAGGTTACAATGCAACGGTAATAAGTTGCAACCACTTGTGTAATGGATTGTGTTATTGCCGTACCTAAGTTTACAGGCGTAGTAAAAGCAAAATCAGCAGCGCTTTGCCATTGGTAAGTTAACCCACTTACCCCAGGATTGTTTTGTAAACTAAGCGTAAAACTGGTGCTGCTGCACACGTTATTTTGAGTGGTAAGGGTATTACCGGGGTTTGGTACGCCTGAACATGCCGGTGGCGCAGCAATATTTAAAGTATAATCTTCTACCTGCCCATAAAACGAACCGCCACAGGGCGTGCTGTTGCCTCCATTCACCGAGTCGTGAAGGCGCACCCTCATTTTTGTGGTGCCTGCATTTGCCGTAAGTGGTATGCTAATATTGCCTGCCCATGGAGAAACCTGGGCAGCGCTGGTAAAAACCAATTCTCCAGCATCATCAAAATCTCCATCCTGGTTACAATCAATCCACACAAATACCTGGTCATCTGCAAATGTTGTTGCAGCCGATGCTGAGAAAGCATAGGTTTGTCCGGCAGTTACATTTCCGGCAATGGCAGTAAAATTTTCATATCCTGCATTGGAAGTGGAATTATTATTAATGCCTGCTCCGGTAAGTGTAACATTTGAAATTTTTTCAAAACCTGCAACAGAGCCCCAAGCAGTACAATAACCGCCATAAGTAAGAGAAATATTATCCACCGCAAAATAGGCATCGGGGTTTGGTCCATCATTTATAAAACTAAAAACAAGGCGCACCGTAGTGCCTGCAAGTGCATTGGAAAGCTGTACTCCCTGCATTCCCCAATAAGTAGCTAATGCCGGTGAAGTATAAGAAAAAACCTGGGTATAACCAGCTCCCGGCACGGTACCATTTACTGGTGTATTGGCAGTAGTAGTGCTGTAAACATTCAAAAAATCATACCCGGCATCTTCTAACGGCAACTTTAAATAAAAACTGAGAAAAATATTTGTTGCTGCAGCAGGTATGGCAATATCCCTGTAAAAATGCCTGGCGCCAGGTGCAGTTGTAGTACCAGAAAAATTTGTTGCGCTGGTTCCTATATGTGCTTCTCTTGCTCCTGCAAAAGGCACTGCGGCATTTCCTGCATACCAGTTGGGGTTTGTAGATGCTACCTGTGTCCAGCCGTTTGCAGCAAATGTTGTTCCGTTTTCAAAACCACCGGCTGCGTTTGGATTAAGCAAAACCGTTTGCGCTGGTAATTGCAAAAAAAGAAAAAATGCAAAACCGCTCAATAAAAACTTATGTATTGAGCAAGGTAAAAAGAAGTTCAATTGGTTAGCGTTAATGAACAAATGGATGATTGATTTTAAAATAATTTATAAAAATAAACAAAAAATTCAACCTGCCTCTATCGCAGGCTTGCGAAAAGCAGGTTGAATTTGGGGTAGAACCCACCAAAAATTAATTTATATCAATTACTCAATAAATAGTTTTTCAACTGCAATAGTTTCTTTATCACTGTTTTGCAGTTTAATAAAATAAGCACCGGCAGCTACCGCTTTCTTCAATCTAATATTTTTTACTTCATAATTGCTGCCAATATTTATTGCTTCACGGTAAATGCGCTGGCCTGCTTCGCTTTGTAATACCAGGTTGTATTTTCCTTCTCTTACTCCTGTAAATCTCAGTTGCATTTGTTTACCTTTTACAGGGTTGGGCACTACGGTAATTGCAGCCAGAATATTCTCCGGCGCTACTTTTACAATTGGGCTATAAGTAATATCTCCATTGATGCCAACGGCTTTTATGCGGTAATAGTTGTCAAATACCAATGGGCTAAGGTCGTTCCGGCTGTAATTATTATTATTAGCAACAGCTGCATTTATTATGCCCGTAAAGTTGATGCCGTTTTCGCTGCGCTCAATTTCGTAATGGCTTATATTGATTTCGTTTACTACGGCCCAGTTTACTTTTATGCTTCTGTCGGTATTTCTGCTTGCCGTAATGGATACAAATTTAACCGGAACCGGGGCAGCCGGGGCTTTAAATACCAGGTAAAACCTATTGATTGCCCTGCTTGCCGGATCATTGGTTGCCGAGAAATTATAGAAGCTGCTGTCGGTTAAACTAATTGCCGTTCTTGTACCGAGGAACTGGTCAATCAATTCAGCAGTTAAACCGGGTGCAACAAGATTAACGGGTTCAAAACTCAACATATAATTTTGAATACGCAAGCCACTCATAGCATAGAAAATAGTATCGGCATCGGCAACCGGCTTACGTCCGTCAATTATTAATTTTTTGCCCTGCTGCAATATGCCAAAGTTTTCACCGCTGTTCATGAGCTTAGTAGCATCTTCATTACCTAAGCTGTTACTGTACATTTCGTTAAAAGATACCCGGTTACCATCGGCCACTAATCCGGCGCTATTATGCAACATGGTACTCATCATCACTAAGCCTGGAGGCATTTCGGTTAAACGGGTTACTGTATTGATGGTACTGTTATTTTTATCGTTTTCTTCAAAGCCCACACTTACATTTCCACCGCCTGTATTTACTTCCATTAAATAAGCCTGGCCCGATTGTATGGATTTGTAAACTCCTGATGGGTAAGGTGATCCACCCGAAGGTGTTGGTGTACCTATCCACCCGGCAGATTGTGTGAAAGTAATATAAGCGCCGGCTCCAAAATTTCCCCAGTTGGATGGATCCCAAACCGTGTAAGCGCTTTTTAAATTTGTTGCCGTAGTTATGGTAGGATCTATTACTGATGCAAATGGATTGGCAATAGAAACAAATTCACCAGTAGTTAAACCATTAAAACTTACATTAGGCGGTGGTAATGCTGTTCCTCCGGTAGAGCCTATATACAATTTACCACGGCTTCTTAAAGTGGTATTATTTCCTGCACCTCCTACGCCTACACTCCTGTCGCCACGTACAAAAAGGAAATATCCTGTATTGCGGTTAACCAATGAATCGGTATTTGTTAGTGTGGTATTGTTTACCGCCTTAAATGTATCAATATTGGGGTTGTACCATTTCATTGAAGGCAATGGTGAAACCGCATCAAGGCCGGTACCCAGCGGAGCTGGGCCGGTAATAATTGTACCATAGCCGGCATTATTCACGCCATTTTCCTGCCATGACTGGCGAATAGTTTGTGCCTCGGCCGTAGGCGATGCCAGCATGTTCCAGTTTTTGTAGTACTTGATATAACGTTCTACAACAAAGCGGCCTGCCGTGCCATAAGTGATACCAGCCGTGCTTTTTACGGTATCTACGTAAGCTGTGGAAGTTGCTGTACTTTTTAAGGTTATGCTATCCTCGCCAAGATAAAAAGTTCCCTGCTTAGGTTTTAACCTGCCGGTAATGGTTATTGGCGCATTCAGTATTACGCTTAATGAACCGGTATAATCAATAGTGAGATTATTCATTGGTGATATGGTTCCGGGGCCGGGCAGGTTTTGGGTAAACACATTATCGCCCATCATTTCCAGCGTTCCATTGTTGGTAAAAGTGCCGCCTACATAGGTATCAAGGTCTCTTCTTAATTGTAAAGCAGCGCCATTATTAATAGTAAGACTTGCGCCATTATCAATAGTAACCGATGTTGCGGTACCAGTTGTTGGGCTGTAAATTATTGGCATATTGCCACCAATAGGTGTGGTAGGAACAAAAACCTTACTTCCAAATATTGGGATACCACCGCACCAATTGGTATTACTATTCCAGTCTGCGGTATAACCAAGCCAAATATTGTTATCAATTATAACACTAATAGTATCTTTTGCTACGCAACCATTACCCAGGGTTAATGCAGCCTCAAAATCTAATGGATCACCGGCAGATAATTGAGCAGGCGTAGGCGCTACAACTATATTGGAAACATTTTGGCCGGCATAAGCAGTACCCGGAGGATAAGGAGGCAAGTATAAATTACCGCCTGAGTTACCATTAACAGGCGTCCATACATAATTACTGGAAGCCGATGTAGTACCCGATAAACGTACACTATCTATGGCAACACCATTGGTCCAGTTAGCGCCAAAAACAAAACGCACCCTTACATTGGCCTGGTTATTATAAGATGCGGCTAAATTATAAGTAAAGTCTGCAAAGTTTGAAGCCTTGCCCTGGTCTCCTATAAATGATTGCAAGGTGTTCCAGCTTGTACCATTATTATTAGATGCCTGAACGGTAACGGTATCTAAAATACCGGCTTGGCCATCTGCCAGGTAGTGGTCAAAATACATCCTGAAATCTAACCTAAGATTGGTATAACCTGTAGTATTATGTGCCGCAGAGGTAAGGAAAGTATGATAAGTGCCACTATTAAAAATATCTGCAATGGCAAAGGCAAATTTGTTTGCGCCAAAGCCTGATGAAACAGCAGGTTTCCATACGGCCGTCATACCTGGAACAAAAATACTGGTTTTAACAGCCCAGGGTTGGTTTACCGGATCCTGTAATGTGCCTATATTTTGAACCGTAAATTCACCCAATGTACCATTTTCAAAATCCACATCTATCAATTTATTTTCAATGGTGCCGGAGCTTCCGGTTACATTAATACTGGTACCACCGCTGCACCAATAAACCGGGTTGCCTCCTACAAAATTAATAGTTGCCAGCGTTGGTTTAAACGCTACCACCGGAACCCTTGTATAACTTTCGCAGGCTTGCAGGGCAGTATTGGTACCCGTGGCAGTAACCCAATAAGTTGTTGTGGTATTAATGGAAGGCGTTGTCCAACTTGCAGCAGGCGGCGCACCACTTGCAACGGTACTTGCTAATGGAGAGCCACCTGTTTGGTTTGCATACCAGCTAAAGCCCGTAGTTTGTGCAGTACCTTCTGCTCCCAGGGTAAGTGTAACCGGGTTATTACTGCAAACCGTATCGCTTATATAATTTGTAATACGGGCATTACATCGGGCAATTACTTCAAATAAATAATCTTCTGCCTGGCCATCCTGCATATTTGTACAGGGAGTTAATGTATTGTTACCACATGCGCCTCCAAAAGTACATCCATTATAATCCTGCGTTCTTATTCTTATCCGGTAAGAACCTGGAGCCTGGCCTAAAGGTATTTGAAAACCTAATGTTGTAGAAAATGTAAATTGCGTAACACCAGAGGTATACACCATTTCCGCAGGATCCTGAAAGGTACCATCCCGGTTCCAGTCTACCCAGGCTTTCCAATAGGTAGATGCTGTGCCACTAAATACATTGATATTAACTGCTTCGCCCTGTTCCTGTACGGCATGTGGTAGTGTAGTAAAATCCTGGTAGGCGCCTGTAAATCCTGTTCCGGAATTATTGGTTACATCATTTTGTGTTCCTACAAATTCTACCAAAGAAATAGTATTGGCTACTACTCCTGTAGTGTGTGTAGGTATGCAATAGTTTAAACAAGGTGCTGCAACTGTAGTAAATGTCCAAATTTGGGCTGTGCCCGTTGTTAAGCCACAAATGTTTTTAGGAACTACTTTCCAAAAATAGGTTGTGTTGGCAACAAGCGCTGGTGTAATAAGCCATGTATTGGTTGCAACTGTTGCAGTAATTGCTCCCGGTACCGCACCTATTCCAAAATAAACATCATACTGAGATGCACCGGGAACAACGTCCCATAATAAGTTGGTAAAAGCAGCTCCACCGGCATAGCACACATCAATAGAATTATTATTTGGCGCCGGGTTTGTGGCAATAGAAGTAAGGGAATAGGTTACTACTACGGCTGCTGAAGGATTGCTGTAATTACATGCTGTAGAAGATGCTTTTGCAGTTAACACTACGCCTCCGGCAATATTTAAACCTGTCATTGTCCAGTTACCGCCGGTTACGGTTGTTGTGCCAAGGGGTAATCCATTTCCGTAGAGTGTTATTGTAGTTCCATTAGGCTCTGAGCTAGTGCCGGAAACCGTAATAGAATTGCCTGAGCATATTGGATTTGTGGTAATGGTTGGTGAGGAAAGTTTTGGAAAACTATAAGTTACAACAATAAAGCCTGCTGCTCCTGCACCACCTGCCCTTGATGCAACATCATCACTACCTCCACCACCTCCACCTGGTACTACGCCTGGGTTGCTTACCCCTGAATTTACACCTGCCCCACCTGCACCCTGCCAGTTAATATTTCCTGCAGCGCCTGTTGCACTATTGCCACCACTACCTCCACCATTATTTGTTCCTCCTGTTCCATTATTGCCATTTGCAGTTGCAATATTACCCATGCTTGCCGCTGCCGTACCTCTGTTAGTTGGGGTTGCGGTGGAATTATTTACACCTGCCCTGCCAAAATCGGCCAAAGTACCAATTACATTTGTTGCAGGTTGAGCATTTGCTCCTGTAGCATTAAGCCAGGTAGGCAGGCCATTTGTAGGTTGGGTTGTTGAATTACCAGGCCCACCAATACCCGCTGCACCCACCCTATAATGAAGTAAGGTACTTGGAACCACCGTATGGTTGCCATTAGCATAGGCTGCGCCACCGCCACCGGAACCACCACTTGCAGTTCCATTATTACTACTTCCTCCGCCTCCGCCACCGCCAAAAGCTGCAACATTTAAAGAAGTAATGCCTGCAGGTACTGTCCAGGTATAATTACCAGCGGTTGCACTAAAAAAACCGGCATAAACATTTATCTCATCTATACCCATATCTGATAAACCAAAATCAGAAGTACCCCTGAGCCTGATCAACACATTATTTGTTCCAAAAGTATTGCCAAAATTTATTAATGAAGCCGTCCATCCTGTATTAGTACCCGAAAGGGTTAAGCCCAACCAGCTTCCACCTCCATTTGAAGACATTTCAACCCGAACATTATCACTTCCACTTGCGTTTCTATAATAAATAGACATTAAAATATTTTGGCCGGCATAACAGGAAAAGTCTAAAACTGGAGAAGTCATTTCTCCCGTGGTTCCGTTTGCGGCGCCGTAAGTATGAAACCGTGCAGAATGAGATGTGGCGTTGGCACCAGCAGGCGTATAACCTCCATTACCGGGGAAAGTCCAGCCGGTTGTATAATCTTCTCTGTGCCATACCTGGTCTTCGGGAGATGCCGGATTGCTCGTCCAGCCGGTTGTTCCTAAAGTATTAGGCGTTGTCCAGCTGCTTTCAAAATTTTCAGAAAAAATAGGCGCTGCCTGGGCAAAGGTTTTTTGATTGATAACAACAAAAATTGTTAGCAAAAAAAGTAAGGTAAAAAATCTTCTCATGTTGTAATTTTTCAAAAAGTTAAAATAGCAATACAGTGATTAAAATTAATAATGAACCATTTTAAAAATGCTACAGCAAATAAATATTATGCTGCAATAAACCTCATTATTTAAAACGGGCGTTCATCTTTTATGCAATAAAATACCTAAGAAAAACTTTCTGGTTTTTATACGGGATATTAAGATTGTTTAGCACCGGGGAAAGTGGTTATCCGCCAGGTACATTTTGGTAAAGTAAATCTACAATTTATTTTATACAGAAGGTAATTTTTGCCCGTTTTTTTAATGTTTTCCCGCTTTTAGGGCTAAATGTGAATAAATAATAATGTATAATGGAAAGTTTTACAATAGGTATACTTAAGTTACCAGAAACCAGAAACTAAGAAAAGGGCTTAAACACCCTAAACAACCTTAATCAGCAACCCCAAACCACATAATACGCAACTTTAATCATCCAACTTCAATACGGCAAGAAAGGCTTCCTGCGGCACTTCTACGTTACCAATCTGCCGCATCCGTTTTTTACCTTCTTTTTGTTTTTCGAGGAGTTTGCGTTTACGGCTTATGTCGCCACCGTAGCATTTTGCAGTTACATCCTTTCGCATGGCGCTTATGTTTTCTCTTGCAATAATTTTGGCGCCAATAGCGGCTTGTATGGCAATTTGAAATTGCTGGCGGGGCACCAGTTCTTTTAATTTTTCGCAAAGCCTGCGGCCAAAATCCTGTGCCCTGCTGCGGTGTATGAGTGCGCTGAGTGCATCTACTTTATCGCCGTTGAGAAGTATATCCATTTTTACAATATCGCTTTCTCTAAAGCCAATGGGCTGGTAATCGAAGGATGCATAACCACGGGTTTGGGATTTTAATTTATCGTAAAAATCAAAAACTATTTCGGTAAGCGGCATTTCAAAGGTTAGCTCTACCCTTGTAGTGGTTATATAACCCTGGTGAATCAATGTTCCCCTTTTGCCAATGCACAGGTTCATAATATTACCGATGTACTCGGCATTGCTGATAATTTGGGCTTTAATAAAGGGTTCTTCTATGGAGGCAGTTTTGCTTGGGTCGGGCAGTGTGGTTGGGTTGTGTACATCAATCCTTTCGCCCTTGCTGCTGTAGGCAATAAAACTTACGTTGGGCACGGTGGTAATAACAGCCTGATTAAATTCCCGCTCCAGCCGCTCCTGAATAATTTCCATGTGCAACAAACCCAGGAAGCCGCAGCGAAAGCCAAAGCCCAGCGCCTGTGAGGTTTCCAGCTCAAAGGTTAATGAGGCATCGTTGAGTTGCAGTTTTTCCATGCAATCCCTCAGCTCTTCAAAATCTTCAGTAACAACAGGAAAAATACCGGCAAATACCATTGGCTTTACTTCTTCAAAGCCTTCAATGCGTTTTTCGGTTGGGTTTTCTACTGTAGTAATGGTATCGCCCACTTTTATTTCTTTGGCATTTTTTATGCCGGTAATTATATAGCCTACATCTCCGCAACGCACTTCTTCTTTTGGGTTCATGCCCAATTTTAAAATGCCTACTTCATCGGCTTCATATTCGTTGCCCGTACTGAAGAATTTAATTTTATCGCCTTTTTTTAAAGTACCGTTAAAAATGCGGTAGTACACAATAATTCCCCTGAAGCTGTTGAACACCGAATCAAATATCAATGCCTGTAAAGGTGCATCGGCATTGCCTTTGGGCGCAGGTATGCGTTCAATTATTGCGGCTAATATTTCATCTATGCCAATACCGCTTTTTCCACTTGCCAGCAAAATTTCTTCATCTTTGCAGCCTATTAAATCAAAAATCTGGTCTTTTACTTCGGGTATCATGGCGCCGTCCATATCAATTTTATTGATTACGGGAATAATCTCCAGGTTGTTTTCCAGGGCCAGGTAAAGGTTGCTGATGGTTTGGGCCTGAATACCTTGTGTGGCATCTACCAGCAAAAGTGCACCTTCGCAGGCAGCTAATGCACGGCTTACTTCATAACTAAAATCCACATGGCCCGGTGTATCTATAAGGTTGAGGATATATTTTTCGCCTTTATAAGTATAATCAATTTGTATGGCATGGCTTTTAATAGTGATGCCTTTTTCCCTTTCCAGGTCCATATCATCCAAAACCTGGTTCTGCATATCTCTTTCGCTAATGGTATTGGTAGATTGCAAGAGGCGGTCGGCCAGGGTACTTTTGCCGTGGTCAATATGGGCAATAATGCAAAAATTCCGGATATTCTTCATGTACTTGCTTCGCTAATTTGAGGGCGCAAAAATAGGACAAATTAGGGAGTTATGAGTGATGAATTGATAATTGTGAATTGTGAATATTGTGAATTGTGAATTATTAATTAAGGTTCAGAATTTTTGGACAATTATCCATTATCAATTATCCATTATCCATTCACAATTCACAATTATCCATTATCCATGATTGATGAGTTATCAGCTTTTCATATTCACCTGCTGCAACGCTATACCGAGGTTCCAACTTTTGCTGGCTTGTATTACATCCTGCAGGTCGTCAATTTTTTTGCCGGTAACCCTTATAATATCATCCATAATTGCTGCCTGTACTTTAAGGCCACTGTCTTTAATGAGCTTTACAATTTTTTTGGCATCTTCCTGTTTTATGCCGTTGCGTACGGTTACTTCTTTTTTGGTTGTTTTTCCGCTCACATAGGCTTCTTTACTGAAGTCGTAAATTTCTGCCGCCAGGCCCTGTTTCATGCTCCTGCTAATAAGCACATCAATTATTTGGTTGAGCTTCATTTCGCTTTCGGCTTCGAGGCTGAGTTTAAAATCTTTTTTGCTGAGCTCTATTAGCACATGAGAGCCTTTAAAATCGAAACGGTTGGTAATTTCTTTACTTACCACATTAATGGCATTATCTAAAGTTTGCAAATCTACCTTGCTGGAAAAATCAAATGAAGGCATAATAAAAATATTTTTACAAAGATAGCAAATACATGATTGTTTATATTTTAACTGCAAACAGGTTTTTTACTTAACAGGCAAAATAAAAAAGGCCGGTTGCAATAACCAGCCCATTTTAGTTGTGTTCTTATTTATTAATTAGCTCCTTTTACCCTGTTTTGTTCATCGGCTGCGCCGCCTGATTTACGGGTTTTTAACCCTTTAATGGGTTTACCAAACCGATAACTAAAAGTAAGGGTTGCAATTCTTGAATCTCTATGCTGTGAAAAACTGGCATAAGTACCTTTAAAATCAATGTACCCTTTTGCGTTCATGGTTTTTAAAAGGTCTGATACGGCAAACTTGAGTGTAGCCTTATCTTTCAAAACTTTCTTTTGCACGCCAATATTAATTTGGCCCAGTTGTTTAATTATTATCTGGCCTTCGGACTCCCTGTTCAGGTAAAAACCTGATAATTCGGCACTCCATTTTTTATTTATCGTAAACTGGTTGTTCATATTTACGGCAATATTTGCTGCCTTGAGGTTTACATTATAGCCGTTAAACAAACCGATATAATTTTGGTACCTGCCTTCGGCATAAACCATAGTGCTCCACCATTTTGCTGGCTGTAACTGTGCATTAAACGATAAATTTACATTGTGCATTTTTCCATAATTCTGAGTGCGGATTACCGTTGCCAAACCTTCTCTTTCAAAATACTCTGCCTGCATATCTGTTGTAAGGCTGTAATTTAAAGTGGTAGTAAGCCATTTATTATAGGTATGCGAAGCTTCAAAATTGTTGCTGAACATGGGTTTTAGGAAAGGGTTTCCCTGGCCGTAAGTATATTTATCTATAAAAAACATAAAAGGGTTCAGGTCTTCATAACTTGGCCTGTTGATGCGGCGGCCATAAGATAAACCAAAACTGTTTTTATCATTAGCATCGTAGCTTAGGTAAACGGTAGGAAAAGCGCTGGTATATGTTTTTGCAAAACTAGAATCGGTTTTTTGCGGATTGCCAAATTGGTGGCCGCTGTAATTGGAACGCTCTAACCTTAAGCCGGCTTGTATACCCCATTTTTTAATGTTGCGGCTAAAGTTTACATAAGCAGCGCCAATGTTTTCATTATACTTAAAGCGGTTTGTTTTATCGTAATCAATGGTTTTAACTTCGCCAATTACATTAAAATAGCCCGCATAATTATCGGTTTTTACATTGCTGAATTTTAAACCGGCTTCCATTTTTAAACCATTCTTAAAAGGATGCACATAATCTGTTTTGGCAGAGTAGATCGTAATGTCCGATGGCAGGTCGCCAATGAGCAATTCTTTACTTTTTAAGGTTTGGTCGGCATTTAAAATACGGTTATCAAAAACCTGGTCTTTGGTAGAGTTATAGTGGATATAATCAAGGTCGGCAGTAAGTTCTTTACCCAAAGAATCAATCTGCTGGCGTAAATTAAGGTTGATGCCATTGTCTTTCCAAATGCTTTTTTCGCTACCATAGGCAGAAACAATAGAATCTACAATGCCTGCAGGGTTTTTGAGGTAATTCAAATTCGTAGGGTTGTTGTTGCCTTTGTTGTAACCCGATTTAAAAACAAAACCCAGGGTTGTATTTTTGCCGGCAAAATAATCCATGCCTATTTTACCAAAATAGTTTTGGCGTTTTTTCTTTTCGTAAGAATTTTGTTCAAAGATGGCTTCTGTGGCTTTTGAATCGTCCATGTACCTGCGGTAAATTTCCAGTTGCTGGTAATCTTTCCTGAAGTTTCCGCTAAGCGAGGAAAAAATATTCACTTTATTTTTACGGTAATTTAAATTTAAGCTGTTGTTGCTGCGCTGGTATTTTCCCTGGCCATAAGAAGCGCTGGCATTGCCATTAAAACCTACCTGCCTTGTTTTTTTGGTTTTAATATTTATGATGCCCGAATTGCCGGCTGCATCATATTTTGCCGAAGGGTTGGTCATTATTTCAATTTGGTCCACAACGGTTGAGGAAAGGCCACGGAGGTAATTGGCAAGGTCGGCGGCATTCATATAAGAAGGTTTACCATCAAGCATTACCATTACGCCTTGTTTTCCTTTAAGGCTGATGTTGCCCTCTTTATCTACGGTTACGCCGGGTGATTTTTCCAATACTTCCATTGCCGATGCGCCTGTATTGGAAATCATGGCATCGGGATTAATAATGGTTTTGTCTATTTTTCTTTCAACAAAATTTTTCTTTGAGCTCACCACTACTTCAGCAAGTTTTTTGCTGTAGGGTAGCAACTGCAAGGTTCCTGCAGAAAATACCGGCACTGAAGCAGAAATAGAAAAACTGTTGCTGTACACCTGTGTATGGCCAATAGAGCTTGCCATTAACAGGTAGTTGCCCTCTTTTACATTTTCAAAAGAAAAATTACCTTCTTTATCAGTTATAGAAGTTTTAACCAGTAAAGAATCACTGGCCAGTAAAAGCGATACAGAGGCGGCATCAATAACGGCTTGCTGGCCTCCATCTTTGATGTTTCCGGAAATTTTGCCACCGGATTGGGCAAAGCTGCAAAGGCCCAGTAATGCCATTGCAACGGTGAGTAATTGTTTTTTCATGACTTTAATTTTTTCCGCCGGCTAAGCGGTTTTGGCTAATTAATTAAGCAGTTATATACTTTAATAACTACTTCACAAAAGTAGGTACTTTGCATTGCAAGGTACAATGTTTTATAATAGACGGTAAAATAACTGGATAAATGGTAGAAACAGGAGAATATAACGTAATACGATGTACCTATGGAATAGTTACGGGTAAAGTAAAAAAGGTTAAACAGCCAATGATAGGAGCCAGGCAATTACAGTTGTAATTAATTGAATTATAACTAATTATGCAGTAAAAATGGTTATTTAAATAGCTATAAATTTAGCTAAGATTTATTATTAAGTTTAGATTTGGCAAAAATTACAAGTCCAATACCTGCTAATGCCATCCCAAGGGCAATCATTTCTGCCTGGGAAAGTTGCATCCCTAAAAAGTTGTAGAGTTTATTAACCCGGATGGTTTCTATTAAAAATCTTTCTAATCCGTTAAGTATTAAATAAATACCAAACATTACCAATGGAGTGGAGATTTTTCTTCTTATTGCCCACAAAAAGATAAAAATTAAGCCACATAAAATTGTTTCATATAATGGTGTAGGAAAAACCGGTTGTGGCAAAACCCTATTGTGCTCATCGGTATCACCAGGTATTAAAATGCCATCTGCATTTACGTTTTTGGGATAGGTATAGGCAAATAACCATACCGGTAAAAAATCAACAGCCTTTACAGATTTATGGGGTACAGTTGCCAATGTAGCATAGGTTCGATCGGTAACATATATCATACGGTTACTGTCGTTTACTTTTCCCTGCAAAAAATACGTTTCATATTTTTTGAGTTGCTGCTCATACTCGCCGGGGAAAGCAGTGGTTACCTTCCCATATTCGTTACTTATATAGGCGCTGTTAAATATTCCCCAGTCGCCATCGCCGGCAACCTGGCAACCAATACGGCCAATGGCATAAGCCAGCATTAAAGCAGGCGCTGCAGCATCTAAAAGATGTTTTATTTTAATACCCTTTTTATATGCATACCAGCAAACGGCAATTGCAGCTACAATTAAGCCTCCGTAAAAAGTAAGGCCCGATGCAGAAAAAATTTGGCCAACCGGGTCTGCAATTAAATCGTCCCAATGTTCAACGGCATCAAAAAGTTTTGCACCTAAAATACCAAACAACAATGCAATAATAACAATATCCCCTACCCTGTCGTGCGGCCAAATACGTATGGGGCGGTACTCCGGCGTTTTTAATTTTCTTTTATTTTTTTCGTACCATTTTGCAGCAGCTAAAATTGCAGCAACCAATAAACCACCCCAAAAACTGCCATCTTTTGAAAAAATATATTCCTGTGCACTTACTTCCGGCGCTTTGCTAAAAATAACGCCAATAAATTTATAGCCAAATAAAAACCCAATCAATCCATTGGAAATAAGTTCCATTAAAGAAGCGGGCTTACCTACTACTACGGTTTCTTCACGGGGAATGAGCAGGCCTTGTTTTTCTTTTCGCTTCAGCTCCAGCGCCAGCACCCATGCAGCGCCTACAAATGCCAGGGCAACCATGAGGCCAAATACATTCAGCACTTTAAGGCTGCTCCACTCTACTCCAAACCAGTCTTTAAAAAAATAATATAAATTGGGATACATCCAAAAAATTTAATAGGTAAAAATAATTAATTCACGGCACATGGTAAAGGTTAATAAAATCATCGTTGAAAAAAAACAATAAAAAAACCTGCAGGCTTGTTTACCAACAGGTTTAATTTTATCAGGCAACAAATTTGTTTACTGTAAATAATTGCCAATTTGATCTATTTCATCAATATTGCCAATGCCCTTGGGATTAGGGCCATATTGGTTTTTGCCAGGGAAGCCATCGGCAAACAACAACCAAAAACCATAAAAGGGAATAAGCTGAAACCAACCGCTGTTATCCCTGTCGTGGCAGCGCTTTGCGGCTTGAGCAAAGGCAAACCAGTAAGCAGGTATTAAACCAAGTAAAAATAATAATACAGATGTTTCACTGGGTTGCACATGGTCTTCCAATAAAGGAAAATTTACAATGAACGATATTAAAATGATATAGGCGTAAATAATTAAAATGCTCAGCCCATACTCCAGCCTGCGTATCCTTCCGTTAAATGAAAAGGGGTTTTTAAACATTCAAAAAAAAGTAAAAATTAATTGCAGTAGGTTTCAAAAGCGCCCATCAAATTTTTGGCAATCATTTGCGCACTTTGCCCTTCAATCATGTGCCGCTCTACAAAATGCACCACTTTGCCATCTTTAAATAAAGCTATGGATGGTGAAGATGGCGGATAGGGTAATAAATGCTTTCTTACCTGGTTTACTGCTTCGGTATCAAAGCCGGCAAAAGTTGTGGTTATATGATTGGGTTTTACCGGGCTGTGCATTACGGCCAAAACAGCCCCCGGCCTTGCCGTACCTGCGCTGCAGCCGCATACGGAGTTAATCATTACCAGAGTGGTTCCCTTTTGGGCCAAAGCCTTATCTACTTCTTCTGCGGTAAGCAATTCAGAAAATCCGTTTTCGGTTAATTCTTCCTTCATGGGAATTACAAGTTCCTGGGGATACATATTGTAGTGTGTTTTAAAATTATAAAATGCAAAGTTACAAGCTCATAGCCAATTTACCATTGAATAATAGCCTGTGACCAGGCGACATTGTGTCGCATTAAATTAATTGTAAATGCCATATTGGCGCAATTAATGAGTGGTTAATGAATATTTGGCCCAAAAAATAAACAGGAATATAATTTGAAGTGTAACCGATGAATAAGATTATAAACTCAAAATTTAATACAGCCATGTTAGTAAGAAAAGACAATTATTTTGAAAGATCAATTGATGGGTTTTTAAAAGAACTTTTTACAGAAACCCCAGCACAAAATTGCGGCACAAGAGAAAGCAACCTGCATTTTCCACCGGTAAACATTACCGAAAACGACAATGCTTATCTGCTCGATTTAAAAGCACCGGGTTTTGAAAAAGCTGATTTTACCGTAAACCTCGATGGCAATTTGCTTACCATCAGCACCCAAAAAAAGGAAGAAATTAAAGACGAAAACCCAAAATTTGTTCGCAGGGAATTTAGCTTTACTTCTTTTAAACGCAGTTTTACCATTGATGAAAAAATTGATGCTGAAAAAATTGATGCCAAATATGAAAATGGCATTTTAAAACTGGAATTACCCAAAAAAGCCGTTGCAAAACCCGATACCAGGCAAATTTCTATTCATTAATAAATATTGTTGATTGAGATTTTAGATACATACAGTTAATTACCTTAAATAGTTTGATTAAGGTACTACCCTACCATTCCTGGCAGGGTTTGTTTTTTAAGTGTGCGCTTATCGTTAATTTTGCGGCTTAACCCAATATGATACATGAGCAGACTGATTATTTTTTTAACCTTACTTACAGCCACAAACTTTTGCACCGCACAAATAAAAGACAGTGTGCATATTAATAACGATAGTAGCCTGCGGATAAAAAACCTGGAACCCTACATTACCCTGCATGTAGATTCGCTCTTGAATTACAATTTAGAAATCAACAGGGATACGGCGCATTATTACTGGTTTTTAAAAAACAGCCCGGTTGGACTTAAAATAGGGAAAAGAAACGGCCTGCTTACTTTTAAAGCCGATAAATCTTATTTTCTTTCCGGAAAATTAAAATACGATTTTGAGTATAAAATTTTACTGAGTGTACAAAACCTCGATTTTCCCGAAGACCGTGTTGATACTTCATTTACCCTTTTGTTTTTTAATACCGAAATTATTTCTTCCCTATTAAAACCCACAGTTACCGACAAGTTTACTGCAGATGAGGGCGACACCATAAACTTTAAGATCCAATGCGACAACGGCAGCTTTCCCATTGAAGAAATTACCTTTGTGAGCAACTACGCCATTAAATCTTTAACGCCGGTACAAAAATGCGATGATGAATTTACCTGGGTAATCCCGTTTGATTTTATTAAACCATCTGATAAAGACAAACAAAAAAAATTATACCTGAATTTTATTGGCGCAACCAAATCTAAAACCCGGGATACCGCCATTATTGAAATTATGGTGAGAGACAATATTAATTACCCGCAACAAATTGAAGAGTTTTTATCACTGCAAGCAGAAACCGAAGATTATATCACCGACCTTAAAAGCAGTTTCAGGATAGTAGACAAAAGAATTAAAAAAACCAAGCAAACCCGAACCACCTTCGATTTAGCATCTGCCACTACAGCTTTGGGCGGCACGGTATTTTCTTCTATGCCCAACAGTGGCCAGCAAACCGCCGGAAAAATATTGCCCAGTGTAGGCGTAGCTTTGGTGCCGGTTAAAGAAGCTACTTCGCCCAACAGCAGCTACGAACAAAACTCGGCTACATCTATACGCAACAACATTAAAAGACTGGAGTACATGCTCTCCGAAAACAAACTGGTAGGTGAACGTGACCCTAATATATTAATAAAAACCAACCGTATTAAAGACGAGCTAAAGCAAACAAGGATACAACTCATTGATATTCCCATGCCCGAAGCAACGCCCAACCAAAAAGAACTGGATGATTATTTTAACGACCCCAAAGTAAACAAGAAATATAAAATGAAGAAACACTAAATTTTTTGTGCATTAAAATTATGCTTCAGAAAAATGTTCAATAAATTTTCCCAGTTTTTTAAAATTTTCTTTGTTTAATGTAATAAAGTTGTTCCTGCCTTCTTTGCGGCAAACAATCAATTCACTTTCGGCCAGTAATTTTATATGGTGGCTGCATGTGGGTTGAGAGAGGCCGGTAAGTTCCACCACATCGCAACAGCGCATAAAGCCCCGTTCCCGTATTTGCAAAATGATATTCATACGGTAGGGATCGGCTACTGCTGCCATTGCCTTTTCGTAAAAACAGTTTTGGGAATTTTGTGCCGTTTCCATTGATAAAACAAAGATAAATGTATTTATTTACCTGGGCAGTTTTTGTATTTTTGTATATGACTCAATCTACTTATTTTAAAAGCCCTATTGGTTTGATACAACTTACTGCCGACAGGGATTTTATTACCGGGATTAATTTTACTGAGGAGCTTGAAACACCAAATATCCAGATCACGAGCCATAACCCAGTTTTCCAAAACTGCATTAACCAATTACAAAAATATTTTAGTGGCGAGTGTATATCCTTTCAATTAAAAATCAACCAACCCGGCACAGGATTTCAGCAACAAGTATGGGCACAGTTGTGCCATATTAAACCCGGCCAAACTATAAGTTACCTTGAACTAAGTAAAAGATTGGGCAATACAAAAGCCATAAGGGCTGCAGGAACTGCAAACGGTAAAAATAATATTGCCATAGTAGTTCCCTGCCACAGGGTAATTGGCAGTAATGGCAAGCTGGTAGGCTATGCCGGCGGCTTATGGAGAAAAAAATGGCTGCTGAACCACGAAGCAAAATTTTGTAACGGGCAACAGGAATTATTTTAGTACCCGTCAAATTCTCACCCTTTTGAAAGGTACATCTGCGTAACTTTGCAAAAATTTTTTTGAAATGCTTTTAGGATTGCAGGATGTAACATTTGAGTTTGGCGCAAGAACTATTGTTGAGAATGCCACATGGCATATTCAACCCAACGAAAGAATAGGGTTAATTGGTTATAACGGAACCGGTAAAAGTACTTTGCTGAAAGTACTTACCCATCAATTTTCACCATCAAAAGGTACAGTAGAAAAAGGCAGGGAAACCACCGTAGGCTTTCTTCACCAGGATTTATTGGGATTTGATACGGAAGATTCTATTTTAAATGTAGCACTTGGCGCATTTGAAAAAGTAAAAGAACTGGAGCATAAAATTGAAGTAATGGGAGAAGAACTCTCCAAAACCGGAGATGAAAAGTTGGCGCATGATTATGCCGATTTACTGCATCAAATGGAAGTGCTGGATGGCTACAGCATTCACCACCGCACCGAAGAAATTTTACAGGGCCTGGGATTTGCCAATGCCGATTTACAAAAACCCTATAAGAATTTTAGTGGTGGATGGAGGATGCGTGTGCTATTGGCTAAAATGATTTTGCAAAGCCCCGATGTATTATTGCTGGATGAACCTACCAACCACCTGGATTTACCCAGTATTGAATGGCTGGAAAAATATTTAATGCATTATCCGGGTGCTGTAGTGGTAGTGAGCCACGACAGGTTTTTCCTGGATAGGATGGTAACTAAAATTGTAGAATTGTATCAACTGCAATTACATTTTTATACCGGTAATTATAGCTTTTATGAAACCGAAAAAGCCATGCGAATTGACCTTCAAAAAAAAGCTTTTGATAACCAGCAGGACTATATACGGCAGCAGGAACGCTTTGTTGAAAGATTTAAAGCCAAGGCCAGCAAAGCAGCGCAGGCACAAAGCATCATGAAACGGCTCGATAAATTAGATCGCATTGAAGATGTAAGTTTAGAAAGGCCAAACATGAAAATAAATTTCTCAGTTGAAAAACAACCGGGAAAAATTATTTGCTCCTTAAAAAAAATCAGCAAGCATTTTAAAGAAGTAAATATTGTAGAAAATGCCTCGGCAGAAATTGACCGGGGCGATAAAATAGCGTTAATAGGCGCAAATGGCAAGGGCAAAAGTACCTTGCTGCGTATTATTTCCGGCGCCGAACCCTTTAACGGTGAAAGGGAATGGGGACATAATGTTGTAGAAAGCTTTTATGCCCAGCACCAGCTGGAGGCATTGCATTTAGAGAACAACCTTCTGGAAGAAATGCAAACCACACGTAGCGGAAAAACCGAACTGGAACTGAGGAGCCTGCTTGGCGCATTTTTATTTAGCGGCGATAATGTAGATAAAAAAATTAAGGTACTTAGCGGGGGCGAAAGAGCAAGGGTAGCGCTGGCAAAAACCATTACCAGCAAAGCCAATTTTTTAATGCTGGATGAGCCTACCAACCACCTGGACATACACTCTGTAGATTTATTGGTTGAAGCCTTAAATAAATATGAGGGCAGCCTGATACTGGTAAGCCACGACAGGTATTTTATAAGCCGGCTTGCCAATAAAATTTGGGAAATAGATGACCATAAAATAATTGAATTTAAAGGCAGCTATGCCGAATGGGAAGACTGGAAACAAAGAAGAGAAGCCGAACAAAAAAATAAAAAAAAGGAAATTGAAACCCCAAAAGAAGTAAAAAAACAACCCGAAAATAATCCGCCAAACCAGGATCAAAAAAAAGAAGTACAGCAATTAAAATCCAAATTTAAAAAACTGGAAGAGAAAATAGCAAAACAACAACAAGAAACCAACCGCCTGGAACAAGCCCTAAGCAACCCCGAAATTTATGCAGAAACACAAAAATTTACTGCCGCCGAAAACCTTTATAAAAATGCCCAAAAAGAATTGGAAAAATTAAATGGGGAATACGAAGGAATTTTTGAACAAATAATGAAAATTGAAGAGGGGCAATAACCAGGAACTTTATTTTCCTCAAAACATGTTTAGCGTATATTCAATAGCTTTACTGCCTAATACTGCTATATGTGCTATAAAAAATTTATTTTACCAGGGTGCTTTTTTATAAGTTTAATAGCCTGTAATAACGGCAATACTAACCTTAAAAATAATATAGATACTACGGCAAAGCAAACGGATAAAAGGCTTCCGCCAGTAGAAACACAAAAGCCCAACAGCAGCTATAAGCCTGCATTTGCTGGGCAAACAAGGATAAATGCGGTAAAAACAACTACTGCAATAAACGTAGAAAAAATAGCATCAAAGCTGGGTGAGCCCTGGGCTATAATTCCTTTTACAGGCAACAGGCTGCTGGTAACAGACAAAACGGGCTTTATGCAAATAGTAAGCGAAGAAGGAACCGTATTGAAAAAAATTACCGGTTTTCCACAAGTAGATAACAGGGCGCAGGGCGGAATGCTGGATGTGGCATTGGATCCATCTTTTGCCCAAAACAAAACCATTTACTGGGCATTTTCCGAACAACAAAAAAAAGCTGGCAACCTTACCGCTATTGCCAAAGGCACAATAAATGAAACCGAAGATAAAATTGAAAATGTATTGGTAATCTTCAGGGTTTTACCTGCATTAAACAGCACTTTGCATTATGGATCCAGACTGGTTTTTGACAAAGAAGGATATTTATATTTCAGCGCCGGGGAACGCTCTGTTTTAGAGGGAAGAAAACAGGCTCAGAACCTAAAATCGGGATTGGGTAAAATTTTTAAAATAACTACAGAAGGAAAACCAGCACCAGGCAACCCATTTATCAATAATGCACATGCACAACCCGGAATATTTTCTTATGGCCATCGCAATCCGCAAAGCCTGGAGTTTAACAAAACCGGAGATTTATGGGAAGCAGAATTTGGCCCAAGGGGCGGTGATGAATTAAACTTAATAAAACCCGGGAAAGATTATGGCTGGCCCACTATTACTTATGGTATTGAATATTACGGCGCAACTATTGGTGCTGCAATTACGCAAAAAGAAGGAATGGAACAACCGGTATATTATTGGGATCCCGTAATATCACCAAGCGGAATGGCTTTTTATAATGGCCATGAAATACCTGAATGGGAAAATAATTTATTTATTGGCGGCCTTAGCAGCCAGCTTATTACCCGGCTCATATTTAAAGAAAATAAAGTAGTGGGTGAAGAACGGTTGTTTACTAATTTAAACGAAAGGTTCCGGGATATTGCTTACCACAATGGGATGCTTTATACCGTAACCGATAATGGGAACATGTACAGAGTAAAGAAAAAATCTTAAATAATAACTCATGCGTTCTTTTGAAAAATTATTATCGGAAAATAAAGCCTGGTCTAAAAACCGGCAAAGCAACGACCCGGAATTTTTTAAGCGGCTTGCCCAATTGCAAACCCCGGAATTTTTATGGATTGGCTGCAGCGACAGCCGTGTGCCAACAAATGAAATAACCGGCACACAGCCCGGTGAAATTTTTGTGCACCGCAATATTGCTAATTTAGTAATTGACACCGATGTAAACCTGCTGAGTGTTTTATATTTTGCCATAAACCATTTAAAAGTAAAGCATGTAATTGTTTGCGGCCACTATGGCTGCGGCGGTATTAAAGCTGCTATGAGCAATAGCGATTTTAAGCAAATACTCAATATGTGGCTAAGAAAAATAAAAGATGTATATAAAGAAAACAGGGAAGAACTTGATGCAATTGCCGATATGGAAAAAAGAGAAAACCGCCTTACCGAACTCAATGTAGTAGAGCAGGTACGCAGGCTCATGAAAACTTCCATTATTCAAAAAGCGTGGAAAGACAGGCAGGCGCCGGATTTACACGGCTGGGTGTATAGCTTAAATGATGGCGTTATTAACCCAATATATCATTTAAAAGCCAACACAGCTATAGATCCGCTTTACCGTTATGACGACCTGTAAAGGAAATAAATTTTTACAGAAAAATAGAGAATACCAATGTTTTGATTTATTCATCTATTTGCCCGTTACAATTATCGTCTATACCGTTAGCGGGTACTTCGGCATGTCCGGGATTTACATTTGCGCTGGCATCATTACAATCAGAAGAATTGGCAACATAACCTGTAGGCATTGAACAGGATAAAACTGTATTCAATAGATCTCCATATCCATCGCCATCCGCATCTCTAAAAAATAGTTGGGCACCAATAGAATAAGGGTCATCAATTACTCCATTACAATCATCATCAATTCCATTACATGTTTCTACTGCTGAAGGATTGATAGCAGGATTAGTATCGTTACAATCTCCGCCATAAGCAGAATAGCCATCGCCGTCATTATCCTGGTTACAACCCAGGCCTTCATCTACCTGTCCATCGCAATTATTATCTAAGCCATCGCATATTTCTGTTGCTGCAGGGTTTACAGCAGGGTCGTAGTCATCACAATCACCATCCAAAACCGAAAAACCATCTCCATCGGTATCACATTGTTCATCTACCAAACCATTGCAATCATTATCTGCAAAGTCGTCACAAAGCTCGGGTGCGCCGGGATATGAAGTAGGATCCCAATCATTACAATCACCATCTGCTGTTGAATATCCATCAGCATCATTATCCAGGTCATCGCAACCTTCATCTATCGTGCCATCACAATTATTATCTGCGCCATCGCATATCTCAGGCGTTCCCGGATTTACAGAAAAATTAAAGTCGTCGCAATCGGTTCCATCCAGCACCATTGCAGCAGGAGGATTTATTGGAGGGGAACATAGTACTTCAAAAGCAGTTGGGTTACCATAACCATCTTCATCAAAATCATAATAGTAAATGGTACCATCTACCGGGTTATCATCAATGGTTCCATTACAATCATTATCCAATCCATCACAAATTTCTGGTGCATTTGGATTTACAGCAGTTTGAGTATCGTCACAATCTGTATTATTGGTAACATATCCATTTTGTAATGAACATGCCTGTATACTTATATTTGGATTACCAAAACCATCTCCATCTGTATCGGCATAATATGAGTTCCCATCAACAGGGTTTTCATCTATTTGTCCATCGCAATCATCATCAATTCCGTTGCATATTTCATTAGCGCCCGGGTAAATTGAAAGATTGTTATCATTACAATCGGTATTATTGGCCACATAGCCATTGGGTGCAGCACATGCCTGCATACTAATAGAAGGGTTTCCAAATCCATCGCCATCTGCATCGGCATAATATGTGTTTCCATCAACAGGGTTTTCATCTATTTGCCCGTCGCAATTATCATCAATTCCGTTGCACAACTCATTTGCACCAGGATAAACTAATGGGTTGCTATCATCACAATCCAAACCATTTCCAACATATCCAATCGGAAGCGAACAAGCCATTACTACATTTGAAATATCACCATATCCATCAGCATCACTATCTAAATAATATGGAACTGCTCCGGCAAGATTAGGATCTGATGCATCTATCAATCCATCACAGTCGTTATCGAGGCCGTCGCATACTTCTGTTGCACCGGGATTTATTGCAGGATTGCTATCATCAATGTGGGGGGGGGGGGGAGAAAACAGGTTACAAAACCATGGCTGTACATGCCATGGTTGTATTGGCTGCGTTGCCAAGCCATCGCCATCGCACGGCAAAAAATTGTTTTAACGCCTTCGTCAATTTGTCCATCGCAGTCGTTATCGAGGCCGTCGCATACTTCTGTTGCACCGGGATTTATTGCAGGATTGCTATCATCACAATCGCCTGAGTTGGTTACAAAACCTATTGGCGCTGTACATGCCATGGTTGTATTGGCTGCGTTGCCATAGGTTATCGAGGCCGTCGCATACTTCTGTTGCGCCGGGATTTATTGCAGGATTGATATCATCACAATCGCCTGAGTTGGTTACAAAACCTATTGGCGCTGTACATGCCATGGTTGTATTGGCTGCGTTGCCATAGCCATCGCCATCTGCATCGGCATAAAAAGTTGTTTTAACGCCTTCGTCAATTTGGCCATCGCAATTATTATCGAGGCCGTCGCATACTTCTGTTGCGCCGGGATTTATTGCAGGATTGCTATCATCACAATCGCCTGAGTTGGTTACAAAACCTATTGGCGCTGTACATGCCATGGTTGTATTGGCTGCGTTGCCATAGCCATCGCCATCTGCATCGGCATAAAAAGTTGTTTTAACGCCTTCGTCAATTTGGCCATCGCAGTCGTTATCGAGGCCGTCGCATACTTCTGTTGCGCCGGGATATACCGTTGCATTATTATCGTTGCAATCGTTATTGTCAATGGAAAAATATCCTTCAGGCTGAAAGCAGGAAGTTTTCAAACTACTATGATCTGTAAAGCCATCTCCATCGGCATCGGCATACCAGTTTTTACGTTCTGAAGTATTGCTCCAGGTTCCACCATAAAATACATTAATACAACCGGTGCTGGTATTAAGGATCAATAAACCTTCGGCTGGTGCAGTAATGGCATTTCGTTGCACTGTACTAAGCCTTGGCATAAGGAAACCTTTGTCGCCTGAAAAAACATCCAATACTGCAGATGGGTCGGGAGTAGTGGTATTGATACCTACACTTTGGGCAATAATTGATGTACAGGGTATAGTAGCAGTAAGAACAGCCACACTGATGGCAAATAAAAATTTTTTCATTGATAATTGGTTAGAAGCTGTTTGCTTTAATTTAAAGGTAACAAAGACCACCATTTCTAAAATCTCCCAAAAATCATTTGGGGGAACAGGACTACACTAAGCCAAAACGTAAAAGATTATGTAAAATTGTACTATAATAAAAAACCCGGAAAATAATTTCCAGGAAAAACTAGATATTAAAAAGTAATTTAAACTTTACCATACAACCTGAATAGTTTCTTTAATTACACCCATCACAAACACACTTTGCACATTACCCATGTTTTCTAACTGACTGAGTTTATTCACATGAAAATGATAATAGCTGTCCATATCTTCACAAACCACTTTAAGCATAAAGTCAAACTCACCGCTGATATTATAGCATTCAATTACTTCATTTAATTCGTTAACGGCTTTAATAAATTTTACGCCGGCAGATTTGTTATGCTCTTTTAAGGATACATAACAAATAACCATGAGCCCTTTTTTAACCTTTCGGTGATCCAGCAAAGTAACATATTGCTTAATGATGCCTGCCTGTTCCATTCTTTTAATACGCTCATGAACAGGAGTGGTACTAAGGTGAATAATGCCGGAAATTTCTTTAACGGTGATCCTTGCATTTTGCTGCAGCAGTTTTAAAATAGCAAGGTCGTTGGCATCTAATAAAACATTTTCGAAAGCCGTTTGTTCTTTTGAAGCAGTATTTTTAGCCATTACCATGTATTTTATTCTATAAATTTACTAAAAAATTGTATTTTATCCTGATTTTATATATTTGCTTAGAATTTTATTCTGTAAGAGTTATCTTTGTATCCTAATAAATTATATTATGTCAACAGCTATTACAAGCGCCATAGATTTTAAACTGGCCAACAAAGTAAAAGATATCAGCCTCGCCGAATGGGGCCGTAAAGAAATTAAACTTGCCGAAGCTGAAATGCCCGGCCTTATGAGCCTTAGGGCAGAATATGGCGCAAGCCAACCTTTAAAAGGTGCACGTATAGCAGGTTGCCTCCACATGACCATTCAAACTGCGGTATTAATTGAAACACTGGTAGCCTTAGGCGCCGAAGTAAAATGGAGTTCCTGCAATATTTTTTCTACGCAGGATCATGCTGCGGCAGCAATAGCTGCAGCCGGTATTGGTGTATATGCCTGGAAAGGACAAACACAGGAAGAAGCCGACTGGTGCATAGAACAAACTTTATTTTTTGGTTCACCAGATCGTCCGTTGAATATGATTTTAGATGATGGCGGCGACCTTACCAATATTGTACTGGATAAATATACCGAACTTATACCCGGCGTAAAAGGCATAAGCGAAGAAACCACAACAGGAGTACACCGCTTATATGAAAGGGTTGCAAAAGGTACATTACCCATGCCTGCAATAAATGTAAACGACAGTGTAACCAAATCTAAATTCGATAACAAGTACGGTTGTAAAGAATCGTTGGTAGATTCCATTCGCCGGGCCACTGATATAATGCTTGCCGGTAAAGTAGCCGTTGTAGGCGGGTATGGCGATGTTGGCAAAGGATCTGCAGCATCTTTAAAAGGTGCAGGATGCAGGGTAATTGTAACCGAAATTGACCCAATATGTGCATTACAGGCAGCAATGGATGGCTTTGAAGTAAAGAAAATGATTGATGCAGTAAAAGAAGCCGACATTATTGTAACGGCAAGCGGTTGCCGGGATCTTATTACCGGCGAACATTTTAAAGCAATGAAAGACAAAGCCGTTGTATGCAATATTGGCCACTTTGATATTGAAATAGATATGGCCTGGTTAAATAAAAATTATGGCAATACCAAAGACACCATTAAACCACAGGTAGATTTATATAATGTAGATGGCCACGATGTAATTGTATTGGCAGAAGGACGCCTGGTAAACCTGGGATGTGCCACAGGCCATCCATCGTTTGTAATGAGCAATTCGTTTACCAACCAAACTTTGGCACAATTAGAATTATGGAACAATGCCAGCAAATACGAAAACAATGTGTATGTATTGCCCAAGCATTTAGATGAAAAAGTGGCAAGGCTGCATCTTAAAAAAATTGCTGTGGAGCTGGATACACTTACCACTGCACAATCAGAATACCTGGGCATACCTGTAGCAGGGCCGTTTAAATCTGATATGTACCGGTACTAAAAACTATCCATATTGTACAAATATTTCCCCCGGTTTTTCCGGGGGATTTTTTTGTGAACATTTCTTTGAAGAATAATATTTAGTGGGTAGCTGAGCAAAATATTATTAAAACACCTAACATTGTATTGTACTAATAAAAATTCAGGAGTAACAAAAACAAAGTATTGGTTTTCAGGGAGATTTCCTTTTTAAGAGATTGAGGAAGTATCATATATTTACGAGTTGTACGCAACCCTAAAACGAAATTCCGTTCACCTTCAAGTTCCAAGACATTCAATTCAAAGTCTCTAACTGCCCGCCGCAAATTGCAGCACATTTGAAAGGCCCACAAAACCCAAAGCACAAAAGCCAACATCGCAAAAGAGCTGCAATTGCCAACACTCGAAGACAGACCCTTAGTTCGGACAGACAAACCCAATATCAGTATTAGCCCTTTCTAGTTTCATTTATACCCTTAAACAATTGATTATCCGCCCTATAAGACAGTTTCCTCTAAATTGTAAAGGTTCGCCTTTTTATTTTATTAGCTAAAACATTTATAGATATTGTTGAAGTTTTTGGTATAAAAATTTTTTTATTGATATATCAATTATATTTGCATCAAATATATTATTCAAATGGAAAACATCAATGCAGTACTTTTTTATACTCTGGAAAAGTCAATTAAAGTATATAGGAAATATGCACAAACCCAAATAGCGAATGCTGGGTTTGATATAACTATAGATCAATGGCTGGTACTAAAATCTCTACAAGAAAACAGTCACTTGTCGCAAAACGAAATAGCAGATTTAGTATTCAAAGACATGGCTTCAATCACAAGAATTATTGAACTTTTGGTAAAAAAAGAATTAGTCGAAAGGCATATAAACAATAGTGATAGAAGAAAATTTGAATTAAAAATTACAAAAAATGGCAAAAAAATGATCGAATTAATCTCTCCAATAGTAAAAAACAACCGCAAACAAGCTTTAAAAGGAATCACAAAACTTGAACAAAATAATTTAACATCTCGCTTAGAAATATTAATAAACAATTGCAATTAAAGTAAAGTGCAACAAACATTACTTTTCCTGGTTACGTTTATTCCAATAACCACCCAACCAACGCCCCAATTGTTTGAAAAAGAAAAATATAAATATGAACAGCTTAAAAATTACCAATCTCACAAAAACTTACGACAACGGTGTAAAAGCTTTGAGTAACATTTATTTGGAAATTGAAAACGGCATGTTTGGCTTACTAGGGCCAAATGGTGCTGGAAAATCTACTTTAATGAAAACCATTGTGGGGCTGCAGCAGCCAGATAGTGGTGGCATTTTTTTCAACAAGGAAAATGTAATTGAAAATTCAAAATTTATTAAAAGTCAATTGGGCTATTTGCCACAAGACTTTGGTGTTTATCCCAATATTGCGGCGTATGATTTGCTGAATCACTTAGCAATTTTAAAAGGTTTGAACAATGCTACTACTCGAAAGGAGCAAATTTTAGCATTATTGGAAAAAACTAATTTGTCGAAACACAAAAACAAAGCTGTAAGTACGTATAGTGGCGGAATGCGTCAGCGATTTGGCGTAGCACAAGCACTATTGGGCAATCCACAAATTATTATTGTAGATGAACCAACTGCGGGTTTAGATCCTGAGGAACGAAATCGTTTCAATAATTTGTTGAGCGAAATTGGAGAAAATATTATTGTAATACTATCAACACATTTGGTGGAAGATGTTCGAAATCTATGTACACAAATGACGATTATCAATAAAGGCGAATTGTTGTTAAGTGGCAATTCCGAACAATTTATTGATAAACTAAAGGGTAAAGTTTGGAAGAAACAAATAGATAAAAATGAATTGGTTGCTTATCAAAATCAATATAAAATTATTTCTACTCAACTGCAAGCTGGAAAGTTGAATATTAGAGTTTTTGCTAATGAAAATCCACAAAACGTATTTGCACCAATCGAAGCCGATTTAGAAGATGTTTATTTCACCACATTACAAAAAATGCAATAATTATGTTACGTCATTTATTATTATTCGAGTGGAAATTTTATAGTCGCAAAATTTCGTTTTATCTAATACTGTTAGCTTTTTTCGGATTGGGATTAATGACTGGAACTTCGGCTGTTATTTCATTTCCTAATATTACATACAATTCCCCATATGCTATTAATTTCTTTCTTGGCTTGTTTTCATTGGCAAGTCTTTTTCCAATTGTACTAATGGCTACGCAAAGTTTATTACGAGAAAAAGACAATCGTTTCGAACAAATTTTATATGCTACACCAATTACAATTCGTAACTATTTTATCAGTCGTTTTTCCCTGGTTTTTGGCTTCGCTGTTTTTACATTTTTGTTGTTTTTAATAGGTTATATTATTGGTCATTTATTAACGATAAACAACAGCGAACAATGGGGAGTTTTCCATTTGAGCTATTATCTCCATTGCTTTTTTACCATTGTATTGCCAAATATTTTTCTGTGTACTGTTATTGTTTGTTGCACAGCATGGTTTACCAAAAATAAAATGTTCGTTTATTTAAGCGGTTTGGGCATTTATATTTTGTATATGGTAGTTTCTATTTTTTCCAACTCGCCATTCATGGCAGGTAGTGTTCCTGTATCGGAAAGTACTATGAATTTGTCGGCAAAAATAGATCTGTTTGGCATGGCTGCTTTTTTTGAGCAAACACAATATTGGACTGCTTTGCAAAGAAATACAACAGTTTTACAACTTTCAGGGAATTTTTTATGGAATAGAATTGGAGTTATTTTATTGGCTTTCCTACTGCTAATAGCAGCATATAAATTTTTCAAATTTAAACTAACTAACCAACAGAAAAAGAAAATTGCAATTGCAAATGACCAGGAAACTAAAAAGTATGTTTATAACAAAACTGCTACTCAATTAAGCGGAAAAGGTTATTTTTTTTCAACGATATTATCGTTTTTGAAAATTGATTTAAAATCGACTATTAAAAGTATACCTTTTGTAGTATTAGTTGTGCTTACTTTATTTATGCTAGGTATGGAAATGCATGGTGCAATCAATGGCGGAATTCGTTTACCACAATATTTTGTAACAACAGCTTTAATGATAAATGCAATTTCAGCTACTTTGCCAATTTTACTATTATTAGCAATGCTTTTTTATGGTAGCGAATTGGTTTGGAAAAGTAAAAGCTTAAATTTTTCATCTATCGAAAATTCAATTTCATTTTCAAATGTTGCGTTGTTTATTTCAAAATTTGTAACCCTATTTTTCATTTCAATACTTCTGATTTTTCTCTGTATTGTTCTTGGCGTTTTATTTCAATTTATTTACAATTATCCAATTATAGATTTCAAAGCGTATTTATCATTATTCTATTATATTGGTTTGCCAGCTTCACTTTGTGGCTTGTTGATTATTGCTTTGCAATACATTTTCAAAAACAAATACATTGCATTAATAATTGCAGCAGCCTTTTTAGTGATAACTAATTCTTTATTAGGGAATGCATTTGGCTTTTCGCATCCATTAACTCGTTTTGCCAATTTTATGCCCGATGTGTATAGCGATATTGCTGGTTTTAGTTATCTCTCAAAAGCATTTATAATAAAGATGTTTTATAGTTTTTCATTTACATTATTACTTTCCGTTATAGCTATTTTACTATTTGAAAAGTCCCTTAAAAAAGTTAAAATAAAATCTTTTCGATTACTACTTCTACCTTTAACTTTTCTATTTTCATCAGGGTTTTTAATTTTTAAAAATTACCATAAGGCTTCCAAAACAGATCAATTGACCTGGCAACAACAGTACGAAGAAAAATATAAATCGTATCAGAAAAAACCACAACCAAGTATTACTGATGTAAAAACTAATATTAATTTATTTCCCCAAAAAAATAGTTATAATGTTACAGGAAATTTTATTATGGTAAATAAAACAAAGTTTGAAATATCAGAAATATTGATTAATACTTCAAATGAAATTATTTGGAATGTAATCACTTCATCGAAATTAATTTTAGAAAAAAAGGATACTGAGTTTGGGCAATATTTATTTAAAACAAAACAAAAAATGTTGCCAAATGATAGCATTGTTGTTAGTTTTGATTTTGAATATGAAATACACCCAATCAATAATCACCAATCGTTTAATGCCATTGTAGAAAATGGTGCCTTTATGCGAATCAGCAATTATTTCCCAAAAATTGGCTATAATTTAGAGAATGAAATAGGTGATGAATTAGAACGAAAAAACAGAAAAATGCCATTGCAAGATGTACTTACCAAAGTAGATGCTCCATTAGAAAATCCTTATAATTATGAATTTATTAATTTTGATGCAATAATTTCTACTGCTGCAAATCAAACTGCAATTTCTGTTGGTGATTTAGTGAATAGTTACTCCAAAAACAATAGAAATTATTTTCATTATAAAGCGGAAAATATTCCATTTCGGTTTGCGGTTTCAACTGCAACCTATGCAATTCAAAAATCTAATTACAACGATATTAGTATTGAACTTTTGTATGAACCAAAGCATAATCAAAACATTACTCACTTAATGAAAAGCATTAAAAATACAATGCAATATTGCGAAACCAATTTTGGAAAATATCCGTACAAAACAATTCGCTTTGCTGAGATAAGTAGTTTTACCAAAGGCTTTGCAGCAACGGCTTATCCTGCAAGTGTTTTTATAAATGAAAAACAGTTTCATGTAAAATTAGATCAAGAGGAAGGCTTAGATATTATAAATGAATTGGCAGCACATGAACTTTCGCATCAATGGTGGGGAAATGCACAACTAAACTCCGATTATCGTGAAGGAAGTGGCGTTCTAACTGAAACATTAGCTCAATACACAAAATTAATGATATATAAAAAAGAACATGGGAAAGATAAAATGATGGAAATGGTAAAGCTATATCAAAATATGTACGATAGCGAAAAAGCATTTAGTGGCGAAGAAGCCTTATTCAACTCAAACCCTGGAAATGCAAATGTAATCTACAATAAAGGTTTAGTAAACATGTATGAATTGTATTTATTAATTGGTGAAGAAAAAATCAATTTGGCTTTGAAAAATTTATTAGCAAAATATAAATTTCCATTACAACCAGCAACTACTTTAAATTTGGTTGAAGAATTGAAATTAGTTTCTGATAAAAGTGAATCTATCAAAATAGAAGTTTTGTTTAAAAAATAATCAACTGTAAGGCTGTTTTGGGTATTAATAAACTTTTGGGGAAATTCTCTAATACCAGATTATTCAATTCTTGGAATTTCAACCTATATAAGTATGCCTGCAACTTTGAATAAAATTGGAACTTGCTTGTGCTTATTAATTATGGGTGCAAAAAACAAGAGGACTACTTAACAATATAGTAACGGTTGAAAATTGTAATTACCGGTAAGACGACCAAAGTTAATGACAAGACCACTCTAACAAGCCAACGTTGCAAGTCTAGCACATGGGCAGGCACATAACCCAACCCACAGAAGCCAACCTGCCCAAGAGCCTGCTCGGCCTACACACGGCAAGCATCATTCGGTTTGACACAGCCCCACATTGTAGAGGACAGAATAGATAGAGTATGCGTACAACAGGCGGTTTGGCAATATGGCGGGGCGACGAATAAATGCTCAGCTTTTTGTTCGCTATTCGGCTTCAGTTCCAGCCGACGAATAAAGCCAAGCAATAGAATAAACAATGAGCTTTTATTTATAAATTTAGCTTCGGTTATGGGCTGACGATTTTCAAATACCGCCACATCGCCAAGCCGTAGCCGTTATAGGCAATGCTAACAGACGACCGTGTAACGACAAACGGACCGAAAATAAATTTGGAAATAGTTGTCTGAATAGTTAACTTTGCATCGTGACTTACGACAGACAAGTAATTGCTTATAAAAACTATTTTCTCGACTTTTACGAGGAGCTACCTGACAATGTTCAAGCTAAAATTGAGTGGACGTTAAACTTAATTCGGGTAACTCGACAAGTTCCAGAAAAGTATTTTAAGCACTTAGAAGGCACGAAAGGACTATATGAAATTCGAGTTGAAGTTGCTGGTAATATTTACCGCATTTTCTCGTTCTTCGACAAGGGTAATTTAGTAGTTCTTGGAAACGCTTTTCAAAAGAAAACTCAAAAGACACCAAAACAAGAATTAGAAAAAGCACTTAAAATAATGGAGGAATATCAAAATGAAAACAAAAAGTAATATCACGACATTAGACCAAATACTTGACAAAAAGTATGGTAAAAAAGGACAACCCAAACGTGAAGAATGGGAGCAACAATTTGAAGCGTTTAGACTTGGGGTTTTGCTTGAAGAAGCACGAACCAAACTTGGTATGACACAAGAGGAACTTGCAGACAAGTGCGGGACAAATAAATCATACATTTCACGCATTGAAAACAACTCTTCCGACATTCGCCTTTCGACACTTATGAAAATAATTCAACAAGGACTTGGCGGACACTTAAAATTGACCCTTCAACTTTAATGACGGAAAGAACCACTGGCTATAACATCGTATTGGCAATAGTGGGGCTGACAGTTGTAAACTCAACATTTGTAATTCTATTAGGCATAGGTGCAAATGCTGGGCTGACGTTTTTCAAATGCCCCACCATCGCCAATACGTAAACCGTTACCGGCAAGTGTATGACGACAGTGCAACCATAAACAGAAGACTAAAAACTGAACATTATTACAAGGACAAACCATTTAGTCAGGTGACCAAAATACTGAACATTTTACAAAAGGACAACGAGTAAGCCTACACTCAAGTCGACCCGATGTTTTTTATTTTTTTTCCACCGCACATTTTTTAAAAACAATTTTAGCCCACCGCACGGTCAAGCACATTTGGTTTTTTCCAACGCACAAGCCAACGCAAAAAAACCAAAAGAGCTTGCCCCTACCCACCCACAACAATACAGTGAACATTTACACTATTTGTCAGGGTAATTTTACTACATTTGACCTGTTAAAAATTAATTAGGATTCTATGAACCGAATTAAAGAAGTGCTCAAGGACAAAGGAATATCACAAACGTGGCTTGCCGATAAAATGGAAAAGAGCTACAACACCATCAATGAGTATGCTCGTAACGTAAGACAACCAAGTTTGGAGGACTTATACCGTATTGCAGAAATCCTTGACGTTGACATCAAAGTATTAATTGTTTCAAACCGGAAGAAAATATGAACAAACAAAAACTCGCTGCCAAAATTTGGGCTTCTGCAAATCAGATGCGTTCAAAAATTGAAGCTAACGAATACAAAGACTACATTTTAGGTTTCATCTTTTACAAATACCTATCAGAAAAGGAACTTCAATTTGCAAAGAAAGAAGACTTCACTGAGGCGGACATAAAAGCACTAAGCGAAGAAGACACCGAAACTGTTGAACACATCAAAAGCAACATCGGCTACTTCATAGCTTATGACAATCTATTCTCGACATGGATAAGCATGGGCAAAGACTTTGATGTTGCCAATGTTCGTGATGCTCTTTCTGCTTTTAGTCGTTTGATTAGTCCTGCTCACAAGAAATTGTTTGACAATATTTTCGACACCTTACAAACTGGACTAAGCAAATTGGGCGACAGTGCAGCTTCTCAAACAAAAGCTATTCGTGACTTGCTGCATTTAATCAAAGATATTCCAATGGACGGCAGGCAAGACTATGACGTGCTTGGCTTTATTTATGAATACCTGATTGGAATGTTTGCTGCAAATGCAGGAAAAAAAGCAGGTGAATTTTATACTCCGCACGAAGTTTCAGTTTTAATGTCAGAAATAATTGCACATCATTTAAGAGACAAAAAAGAAATTCAAATCTACGACCCGACAAGCGGTTCAGGTTCTTTGCTCATCAATATTGGCAGCAGTGTTGCGAAACACATTGATGATGAAAACAACATAAAATTCTACGCACAAGAACTCAAAGAAAATACTTACAACTTAACTAGGATGAACCTAGTAATGAGAGGACTTTTGCCGAACAATATTATCACACGAAACGGAGACACTTTAGAAGATGATTGGCCATATTTTGATGAAAACGACCCAATACACACTTACAATCCGCTTTATGTAGATGCAGTAGTTTCAAATCCACCTTATTCGCAAAAGTGGGACCCTTCTCACAAAGAAGCTGACCCACGTTATTCACGATTTGGACTTGCACCGAAAGCAAAAGCAGATTACGCTTTCTTACTTCACGACCTATTTCACATCAAGCCTGATGGCATTATGGCAATCGTTTTGCCACATGGTGTTTTATTCCGTGGCGGTGAGGAAAGCGTTATTCGTGAAAAACTAATTGAAGCCAATCATATTGATACCATAATTGGTTTACCGCCAGCAATCTTTTTTGGCACTGGCATTCCTACAATTGTAATGATATTAAAACAGAAACGTGCCAATACAGATGTTTTGATAATTGACGCATCCAAAGGATTTGTCAAAGAAGGAAAAAACAACAAGCTGAGAGCATCAGACATTAAGCGAATTTCAGACACCGTTCGTGACCGTGAAACATTACCTAAATTTTCAAAAGTGGTAACACGAGAAGAAATCAGAGAGAATGAATATAACCTGAACATTCCACGCTATGTTGACTCTTCTGAAAATCCTGAAAGTTGGGACATCTACGCTTCTATGTTTGGTGGTATTCCTGAAAATGAAATTGACGACTTGCAAGTATTTTGGGAGGCATTTCCTGAACTCCGAGAAACACTATTTGAAAAAAACTCTCCTATTAACTCAAACCTAATTGTAGATGACATCAACGCTGCAATAAAGGAACATCAAAGTGTTCAGGCTTTTGTAAATGGTTTCAATACAGCATTTGGTGACTTTGGCACTTTTTTGAAAACCGAATTGTTGACCAACATTCTAACCGTAAAAATCAACAGGGAGAAAACGGTTTTAAGTGACGACATTTTTAAGCGACTGGAAAACATCAAACTGATTGATAAATATGAGGCCTACCAACTTTTAGACAATGAATGGGGTGTAATCAATGTTGATTTAGAGATTATACAAACAGAAGGATTTGACGCAACAAAAAAAGTTGACCCAAACATGGTAACTCGTAAGAAAGACGGAGTTGAACAAGAAGTGCAAGACGGTTGGATTGGTAGAATTATGCCGTTTTTATTGGTGCAGGAAACGTATTTAAAAGACGAGCTAAATAGCTTGAGAGCCAAAGAAAACAGAGTTGCTGAAATTGCCACAGAGTTAGAGGAAATTATTGATTCACTTACCGAAGAAGAAAGGGAAACGAGCATTTTAAATGACAACAATGATGCTTTTGTAGTAAAAGAACTCAACGAATATCTGAAAGAGATTTTTGCGGATGTAAAAACCGAAGAAATCAACGCATTGAAGGAGTATCTGAACCTATTGGAAGACAAAGCCAAAAAGCCCGAAAAAGAAAACTTCATCAAATCGCACAAAGAGGTGAATTGGTCAAAAATGGAAGCCAATAATGATGGCACTTTTGGCAAGGCAAACATCAACAAATACCTGTTTGAATTGCAATCAACTTTTACTTTCCCTGATGAATCTTTTGAAAACAAGATGGTGAAAGCATCAACCTTATTGACAGACGAGAAAGATTTAAAAGCTCAAATAAAAGTAGAAGCCGCAGCACTTCATTTAAAGACCAAAGAAACCATTGAAAACCTGACAGACGAACAAGTTTTTGAATTGCTTGAATTAAAATGGATTGTTCCTGTGGTTTCATCCTTAAACAATTTGCCCGAAACCATTATCACCACCCTTACCAACAAAGTGCAGGCATCGGCAGATAAATACGCTATCACCTATTCAGATGTAGCAAAAGAAATTAAAGCAGCCGAAAGCACTTTATCATCTTTGATTGGAGACTTGGAAGGCAACGAGTTTGACATGAAAGGATTGAACGAATTGAAATCACTTCTAAAAACAGAGGAGCAAAATGGCTAAGAAAAATACAAACCCCGAAGTGCGTTTTGCTGGTTTTCTTGATGACTGGCAAAAAGAGTTTGTAGGCAAATACTATGATTTTAAAAATGGTTTAAATAAAAGCAAAGAGTATTTTGGATATGGGAAACCGATTGTAAATTTTACGGATGTCTTCCATAATAGGGGGCTTTTATCAAACCAACTAAATGGTAAGGTAGATGTAACATCAGATGAAATAAACAATTACAGCGTAAAAAAAGGCGACTTGTTTTTTACTCGAACATCAGAAACTATTGAAGAAATTGGGCAACCTTCCGTTATGCTTGATGAACCGACACAAGCTGTTTTTAGTGGTTTTGTTTTACGTGCAAGAGCAATAAATGAAGACCCATTAGAAATTGGTTTCAAACAATATGCATTTTTTACAAACTCATTTCGTTCTGAAATGGTAAAAAAAAGCTCTATGACAACAAGAGCTTTAACATCTGGAACTGCAATCAAAAAAATGTTATTCACTTTTCCAAAAAGTAAAGATGAACAAAAACTAATCGGTAACTTTTTTAAAAACATAGACAAACTAATTGCTGAGCATCAACAAAAGCTTGAAAAGTTTATAATTCTAAGAAAGGCAATGTTGGAGAAGGTGTTTCCTAAAAATGGAAACGAGTTGCCTGAAATTCGATTTGATGGTTTTAAGGAGAAATGGATTAAATATAATCTGGGAGATGTTTCACCAATAAGAGGAGGTTTTGCATTTAAGAGTAATGAATTCAAAAAAGAAGGTGTTCCAATATTAAAGATTTCGAATATTCTTCCAACAGGTGAAGTTGGTGGTCGTTTTGATTTTTATGACGAACAACTACAAGACGAAAATTTCCTTTTGCCAAACAATTCTGCTGTTTTAGCAATGTCTGGGGCAACAACTGGAAAAGTATCAATCCTAAAATTTAAAGAAGATAAGAAAGTATATCAAAATCAACGAGTTGGTTACTTTCAAGATAAAGGCGTTGTTGATTATAGTTTTATTTCCATCCTATTAAGGTCAGCATTATTCAGTGATAAAATGAAATCTGTTTTAGTTGCAGGAGCACAACCAAATGTATCACCAAAAGAAATCAACGCATTTGATTTTTATATTCCAAATAATAGTGATGAACAAAAGAAAATCGGAACTTACTTTAATAATCTTGATGAGCTAATTAGGAATCATAATATCCAATTAGTCAAGTTATCAAACATCAAAAAAGCATTTTTAACTAAAATGTTTATTTAATAATTAGGATAGAATGACATTTACATCAGAAGCAGAATTTGAAGAAGCACTAATCCAAACCCTTTCTAAAAAAGGTTGGGAAAAGGAAGTATTAAAACGTCCTACCGAAAAAGACTTGCTCCAAAACTGGGCAAACATCTTGTTTGAAAACAACCGAGGCAAAGACCGCTTAAATGATTACCCACTTACCGAAGGTGAAATGCAACAGATTTTGGAGCAGATAAATGCTTTGCGAACTCCTTTAAAACTAAATGGCTTTATCAATGGCAAAACAGTTTCCATAAAAAGAGATAACCCTGCTGATGTGTTGCACTTTGGCAAAGAAGTAAGTCTAAAAATTTATGACAGATTGGAAATTGCAGCAGGGCAAAGCCGTTACCAAATTGCACAACAACCCGTTTTCCCTACCAAGTCTAAAATACTAAATGACAGACGTGGCGACATCATGCTTTTAATAAATGGAATGCCATTGATTCATATTGAATTAAAAAAGAACGGAGTTTCGGTAAGTCAGGCTTGTCATCAAATAGAAAAATATTCCAGAGAAGGCGTTTTTTCAGGCTTGTTTTCACTGGTTCAGATTTTTGTGGCAATGGAGCCAAAAGAAACGGTGTATTTCGCCAACCCTGGTCCCGATGGTAAATTCAATAAAGACTTTTATTTCCATTGGGCAGACTTCAATAATGAGCCAATAAACGATTGGAGTGATATTGCTTCTTCGTTATTGTTTATTCCAATGGCTCACCAGTTAATTGGTTTCTACACCGTAGCAGATAGCAATGATGGTGTTTTAAAAGTCATGCGGAGTTACCAATACTTTGCTGCAAATGCCATTTCAGATAAAGTTGCCAAAACCGATTGGAAAAGCAAACATGCTTTAGGCGGTTACATTTGGCACACCACAGGTTCGGGCAAAACCATGACCAGTTTTAAATCTGCCCAACTAATTGCCAATTCACAAGACGCAGATAAGGTAATTTTCTTGATGGACAGGATTGAACTTGGAACACAATCCTTAAAAGAATATCGAGGTTTTGCTGACGATAATGAAGACGTGCAAGCAACGGAAAACACAGGCGTTTTGGTTACTAAACTTAAAAGTTCAGACCCTGCAAATACGCTGATTGTAACTTCCATTCAAAAAATGAGCAACATCAAAGATGAAGATGGTGGGCTAAATGCCCACGACATTTTGCTCATGAATAAAAAGCGAATTGTTTTTATTGTTGATGAAGCACACCGTTCCACTTTCGGTGATATGCTTAGGGCAATTAAAAACACATTTACATCTGCTATTTTCTTTGGATTCACAGGAACTCCCATTCAAGATGAAAACCAAAAGAAAATGAATACCACATCAACTGTATTTGGTGATGAATTGCATAGATACAGTATTGCAGATGGTATTCGTGATAAAAACGTTCTCGGTTTTGACCCATATAAAATTCTTACTTACAGAGACCGAGATTTACGATTAGCTGTTGCCTTGGAAAAAGCAAGAGCCAACAATGAAGCAGAAGCATTGGCAGACCCAAGAAAAGCAAGAGTATTTAATAAATACATGACCAGAGTTAGAATGGCTGGTCATTTTGAAACTTCAGGTCGTTATGTTCGGGGTATTGAAGATTATTTGCCCACTTCCCAATATGACCGTGACGAACACCATCATGCAGTTGTTGAGGACATTCTAAGGAATTGGATAGTTCTAAGTCAATACGGAAAATTCCACGCCATATTTGCCACAAGTAGTATTGCTGACGCAATATTGTATTACCGTTTGTTTAAAGCAGAAAATCCGAACTTAAAAATTACTGCACTATTTGACCCACACATTGACAACAACGGAAACACTGAATACAAAGAGGATGGACTTGTTGAAATATTGACCGACTACAACGAACGCTATGAGCAAGATTTCAGGCTTGCCAATCATGCAAAATTCAAAAAAGACATTGCCGCAAGACTTGCACACAAAGAGCCTTATTTAAGAATAGAATCCACACCGCATAAGCAAATTGATTTATTGATTGTGGTTGACCAAATGCTGACAGGTTTTGATTCCAAATGGATAAATACGTTGTATATGGATAAGGTGCTTGAATATGAAAATATCATTCAAGCATTTTCAAGAACCAATCGCTTATTTGGTCCTGATAAACCATTCGGAACTATTCGCTATTACCGTATGCCCCATTCAATGGAGCGAAACATCAATGATGCTATAAAACTTTATTCAGGCGACAAACCAATTGCACTTTTCGTTGAGCATTTAGATTCAAATCTCAATTCAATGAATCACGTTTACGGTGAAATTGAAAACTTATTCAGAACCGCTGGAATTGAAAATTTCGAGAGACTTCCTGATGATTTATCAGAAAGAGGAAGATTTGCCATACTGTTCAAAGATTTTAATAATTACTTAGAAGCCGCTAAAATTCAAGGTTTCAATTGGAGCAAATTGTCATACAACTTTGGAAAAGGAAAAGACAAGGTAACAATTGAAATGGCGTTGGACGAAAACACCTACTTGATATTGGCTCTTCGTTACAAAGAACTATTTAACACTGGTGGTGGCGGTGGTGGCGGTGATGTACCTTATGAGATTGAAGGTTATTTGACAGAGATAGACACCGACAAAATAGATTCAGACTATATGAACTCTCGATTTGACAAGTTCATTAAGGAGCTAAAAAAAGGAGATGTTGACCCAACTGAATTACAAAACACTTTAGATGAGTTGTATAAATCATTTGCAACCTTGACACAAGAAGAACAGAAATACGCCAACCTTTTTATTCGTGACGTTCAAAGTGGTGTTGCAAAACTTGAGAGCGGAAAAACGTTTAGAGAATATATCACAGAATACGAGTTCAACGCAAAGAATGACCAGATAAAGAAAATCGCAACTTTACTCGGCCTTGATGAATCAAAACTGCGTTCTCACATGTCATCAGGATTGACAGAGGCAAATATTAACGAATACGGACGTTTTGACGAATTAAAAAACACGGTTGACAAGGACAAAGCAAAAGCATATTTTGAAAAACTGGAGGGGACAACTATTCCTGCTTTCAAAGTAAATATCAGAGTTCACAATTTGTTACAGAAGTTTATAATTGAAGATGGTTTTGATATTGAATAATATATTGCCCACGCATTTGCAAGCACATTGCCAAAGCCGCACAAGCCAAAGCACAGACCAAAGCTTTGACAAAGAGCTTGCAAAGCCAACGCAGGACAAAATTGTTTTTAAAAAATTTCCTGACCCTTCAAAAAAAATAAAAAACGCAACGCACAGCCGACACTCAATGACACATAAACTCAATATTGACAATGGTTTGCAAAGACGGTGGACAGAAGGCCTACTGCTAACAGCGGTTTGGCGTAATGGCGGGTTCAGTGCTTCGTATGACAGTTTTGTGGTAGGTTCAAGTGCAGTTCTTCGATTGAACTTTTGTGCTAAAAATCCGCCACTACGCCAAGCCGCAAACCGTAAGCAAAACTGACCCTGTGCAAATGAACGAAACAGCGACAAAATCAACTTGGGAAAATCACCCTATTGACAATCCAAAACGGATTGATATTGATTTGCAATTTTCTGACAAACACTTTTCAAAACTAACCAAAGGGCTTATCCCTCAACAAATGGAGGACAAATGGTTCATCTTTTATGAATATGAATGGCTTTATTTTCATCGTTCCTGGACAGGTTATGGAATTTACAAAGCAAAACTCAGCAAAGGAACTGAAGGCTATTCAATAAAAGAATTTTGGGTAGAAAGAAATCAAGAAAAATATAATAACACTGAGGACAATTCTGATATTGAAATTTTTTCATTTCTTATTGCAAGAGGTCTTTTAGGAATTGACGTTCGGAACATTTACTCTAAACACTACATAAAATCAGAAACAGATATGGTAAAAGGTTGGAGTAATTTTGGGAATATGCTTTTTAGTAACCAAGGAGTTGATTATTCAATAGAAATAAAATCTGCGCTTTTTGGTGTTGCCGTTGGCGACGCTTTGGGTGTTCCAGTTGAATTCAACAGCAGACAAACGATTAGTAAAAATCCAGTAACTGATATGATTGGTTACGGAACATACGATTTGCCAGCAGGAACTTGGTCAGACGACAGTTCCCTAACATTTTGTCTTACCGAAGCATTGACACAAGATTTTGACCTTAATGTAATCGGGCAAAACTTTGTGAAATGGAAACACGAAAATTATTGGACACCACACGGACACGTTTTTGATATTGGCATTGCAACAAGTCAAGCAATCTCACGACTAGCAAAAGGCGCAAAGCCAGAGTTAGCAGGCGGTTTTGACGAAACCGATAATGGTAATGGTTCGCTTATGCGAATTTTACCATTACTTTTTTATTTGCTTGACAAACCAATTAACGAGCGTTACGACATTACAAAAAAAGTTTCGTCAATCACACACGGGCATATTCGTTCAGTAATTGCTTGCTTCTACTACCTTGAATTTGCTTTACAACTTTTTTCGGGCAAAGACAAATTTGAAACTTACAAAGATTTACAAACCGAAATCACAAACTACTTGACAAGTCATTCTATCAATTCGACAGAAATTGCATTGTTTGACAGACTTTTAAAAGACGATATTTACAAATTGGCAGAAGAAGAAATTCAAAGTAGTGGTTATGTTTTACATACACTTGAAGCAAGTATTTGGTGTTTACTTACAACAAAAAACTATAAAGAAGCAGTTTTGAAAGCCGTTAATTTGGGTAGCGACACCGACACCACAGGGGCGGTTACAGGCGGACTTGCAGGGCTTCTTTACGGACTTGACAAAATTCCTAAAAATTGGTTACAACGAATAGCGAGACATGAAGACATTGAAAACTTGGCAGAACGACTTTCCGATAAACTTGCCAGCCACTAACATTAGTATTGCCAATAGTGAGGACAGAAGAGCAATCAGTCCCGATAATTTATCGGGATAATTCTATTGTACTGCGGCTCGGGCTTGAAAAGCAAATGGATTTTACGCAAATACTTTAGATGTTTAATTTTTTTTACAGATTGTGTATATTTGAGGGATAAGTATTTTTTCTCAAACTCGTTTTGCTGTATTACTTTAGAGCAAGCTCTAAACAAAGTACATTGGTTTGTTTATTATCGTAGGCAATCTTATTGAATATATGAGCTGAATCGGCAAATAAAAACTTCAATTAAATTCAACGTGTAAAATAATCATGCACAAACTATTTTTAACCTTCCTTACCATACTTTTTATAACAACAATTGTTGCACAAACTCCCAAAAAACTTCCCAATATTATTTATATCTATGCAGATGATATGGGCTATGGTGAATTAGGATCTTATGGTCAGCAAAAAATTAAAACACCCAACCTTGATCAATTAGCAAGGGAAGGCATTTTGTTTACACAGCACTATACATCAGCTCCTGTATGTGCCCCGGCAAGAACAATGTTGATGACAGGAAAACACAGTGGCCATGCCTACATACGTGGCAATTACGAATTAGGAGGATTTGAGGATGATAAGGAAGGTGGGCAAATGCCCTTACCAGAAGGCACTTTTACCATAGCAAAAATGCTGAAAAATGCAGGTTATTCAACGGGCATGATTGGCAAATGGGGCCTGGGCATGAATAATACAACGGGCAACCCCAATAAGCAGGGTTTTGATTATTATTACGGCTATCTTGACCAAAAACAATCCCATAATTTTTATCCTACCCACCTTTGGGAAAATGGAAAATGGGATACCTTGAATAATCCTTATTTTTTTGTACACCGTACAATTCCAGCCAACTCGCCTGATTCAGCATTTGATCATTTCAAAGGAAAAGATTATTCCATTACAAAGATGGCAGAGAAAACACTGAGTTTTATTAAAGCCAATAAAAACAAACCTTTCTTTTTATATCTGCCTTATACGGTACCGCATATCTCTTTACAGGCACCTGATGAAGCAGTACAGGAATACATTGGCCAGTTTGATGAGCTACCTTATTATGGCGATAAAGGCTATGCACCCTGCAAATATCCTTTATCTACTTACGCAGCTATGATAACCTATATGGACAAGCAAATTGGGAGAATAATGGCTCTATTAAAAGAATTAAATTTAGATAGAAATACTTTAGTTATGTTTAGCAGTGATAATGGAACCACATTTGATGCAGGCGGTATAAAAGCAGAATATTTTAAGTTAACCGGGGGATTGCGAGGCAGAAAACAGGACTTATATGAAGGAGGCATCAGAGTTCCTTTTATTGCAAGATGGCCGGGGAAAATACCCGGGGGAAAAACTTCTGATCTTGTTTTTGCACAATATGATTTACTGCCTACCCTTGCAGAATTAACCTATGCAAAAGCATGGCCAAATGATGGTATTTCTTTTTTGCCTGCACTAATAGGCAACAACAAACAGCAAAAGAAACATGAATTTTTGTATTTTGAATTTCCGGAAAAAGGCGGGCAGGTAGCGATACGTATGGGTAATTGGAAAGGAGTAAAAAGCAATATGAAAAGTAATTTAGAAGCTACCTGGGAAATATATAACCTTGCTACGGACAAGTATGAAGCCGTAAATGTAGCATACAAGCATCCGGATCTGATAAAGAAATTTGAAGAAATTTTAAAGAAAGAACACCAGCAGGCTCATATAAAAGAATGGGAATTTATAGCCCCAAAATTTCAGGATAAAGACTAATAGATGTTTAATAATAATTACAATATTTAGAGCTGCTTTTTAGTAAAATAAAATTATTTTGAATTAAGGGCAGCAAATGAAATCGAACTCACTCCATTGCTTCGAAATTTTATTATTTATCTTTAGTAAATATACAGGCAAAAAGGTTTTTACAGATATTTCGACCCTAATTTAAATACTCTGTACATAAGGGCATCAATACAACTTTAAACTATTCAATATGAAACTTTACTATTACGGTTTCGCTTTTCATCCGAAAATTTTTTCAACACATCAAAAGCTACATTAGGCAATACAATTTCAATAAGCACCTAAGAAATACATTACAATGATGGAAAATGAAAGAATAATCAGCCTGTTTCAAAATTTATATGACGGTGAACCATGGATAGATGTAACAATTAAATCTACCCTGGCCAAACTTACTGCAGAACAAGCCGCAGCAAGGGTTTTAGATAATTGCAACACAATTTGGGAAATTGTAAATCATCTCATAGCATGGAGAATTGCAGTAAAGGAACGCATCAGGGGTAACAACATTAAAACACCGGGCAATAATTACATTCAAAAAGTAGTGGATACTTCAAAAACAGCCTGGGCCGAAACTTTGAAAAAACTTGATAATTCACAAAGAGATTGGGTGCAATTTTTGGGCAACATCAATGAAACTGATTTGCAAAAAAGTTATGAGCCGGGGCAAATGACAAATTATGAACTTATCCAGGGAATTATACAACACGATGCTTACCATTTAGGCCAAATTATAATTATTGCTAAACAAGGAAAAAAAAATAGAAATACTGTACAGTAGTTTATAAAATATCCTTTAATTAAATATAAATAAATGTTGCATAAACACATTTTAAAATGATAAAGAAACATAACATCCTTAATAAATCAATTTTAATTTCCCTGCTGCTAATTATAGGGTTTTCGGTATTGGCACAACGCACTACAGTGGGCAATCTTTTAGTTGAAGCAGCAGGCGAAATACCTTCAGCTGTTTCGGAAAAGCTCGATCAGTATAATAATATCCGCACTGCAGGTTTTGCAGACTGGGATGCCACGGGTAATGGACTGTATATAGTTACCCGCTTTGCCGATGTAGCTCAAATACATCATGTAAGTAAGCCTGGAGCTTACCGTGAGCAAATTACTTTTTTCAAAGAACCTGTAACCGCTGTTTCTAAATGTCCCAATCCTGGTAAAAACGGTTTTCTTTTCAGCCAGGATATTGGAGGCAACGAAAATTATCAAATTTATTATTTCGATATACAAAGCAGCGTTTATACAATGCTCACCGATGGAAAAAGCCGCAATACTAATGCTTTGTGGAATAAAAAGGGCGATAAAATAGCCTTTGCCACTACCAAACGAACCGGCAAAGATTTAGATTTTTACATTGCTCCTCTTAGCAATCCTTCGGAAGCAAAACTGGTTAAGGAAAATAAAGGTGGCGGATGGTTGCTGGCAGACTGGAGCAATGATGGCAATAAATTAATAGCCATAAACTACACTTCCATCAACGAGTCAAAAATTTATTTGATTGATATTGCCACAGGAAAAATGGAAGAAATTAACCCTTCCGGCAAACAAATTTCTTATTCAAACAGAAATGTAAAATTTTCAAAAGATGGCAAAGGCATTTTTCTCACATCAGATGAAGATGCAGAATTTCTTAGCCTCTGGTATTTTGATTTTACATCAAAGAAAATGTTGAAAATAACCAACCTGAATTATGATGTAGACAGGATTGAACTTGCTGCAGATGGTTCAAAACTTGTTTTTGTAGTTAATGATGCTGGTTATTCAAAACCTTACCTGCTGAACATCAAAACAATGAAGTATTCTCTTTTAAATTTAGGTGCAAATATTTCTATTTCAAATATAGGCTTCAATAAAGACAATAACCGGGTTGCGTTTACTATAAATACTCCTACTCAAGCTTCTGAAGTATTTGTACATAATTTAAAAACCAACTCTACAATACGCTGGACCTTTAGCGAAACAGCCGGCTTGAATCCAGATAAATTTAGTACAACAACACTCATAGAATATCCTACTTTTGACAAAAATACTGAAACGGGAAAAAACCGGATGATTCCCTCATTTCTGGTTATGCCCAAAAATACAACTGGCAAATTACCTGTACTCATTAGCATTCATGGAGGCCCCGAAGGTCAATCAAGGGCAAATTTTAATGTATTGAATCAATATTTGGCAAACGAATTGGGTATTGCTGTTTTACTACCAAATGTTAGAGGTTCGGCTGGTTATGGAAAAACTTATTTAAAATTGGATAATGGCAAATTGCGTGAAAATTCAGTAAATGATATTGGTTCTTTACTCGATTGGATTGCCACTCAACCCAATTTAGATGTATCACGTGTTGCGGTTTATGGTGGCAGCTATGGTGGGTATATGAGTTTGGCATGTATGACGCATTACAACAGCCGGCTTACCTGTGGTATAGATTTATTTGGGATTTCAAATTTTGTAAGTTTCCTTAAAAACACTTCAGGCTACAGGGCCGACCTGAGAAGAGTTGAATATGGTGATGAAAGGGATATTGTTATGGCAGAGTTTTTAACAAAAATAAGCCCTTTAACCAATATTAAAAATATTACAAAGCCCATGTTTATCTACCAGGGCGAAAACGACCCAAGAGTTCCCCTATCCGAATCGGAACAAATGGTAACAACCTTAAAACAAAATGGCGTTGCCGTAAGTTATATCCGGGCAAAAGATGAAGGACATGGCTTAGCAAAAAAAGCAAACCGGGATTATATCTTTGCAGCAATGGCTGTGTTTTTAAAAAAACATTTGGTTGGGGAAGGAGCAATACAGTAATATATTTTCTTAGGTATCCAATTTATTTTGTCCAAAAGACAGGTTAACTTAGAAATAATAAATTTGCGAAAGAACAAAAAAACCAAAAACCTGCAATTAATTCTATTTTTATTATCTTCATCAGTAAAACAAAATACCAATAGAAACTGAAATAAATAAAATTCAAAAATGAAAGCAACCGGAAAAACAGTAAATGAAATCTTATCATCTGTACCTCCAGAAAGAAAGGAAGCATTTAACAAGCTACACCTGGTAATTGTAAAAAATCTACCCAAAGGTTTTGAAGCAGCAATTAGCTACGGTGGCTTAGGATATGTAGTACCGCACAAGCTTTATCCCGGTGGCTACCATTGCAAACCCAGTGAGCCACTCCCTTTTGCCGGCATTGCTTCGCAAAAAAATAGTATTAATTTTTATCACATGGGCATATATTCAAACCCAAACTTACTAGAATGGTTTGTAAGTGAATATCCGAAGCATAGCAAAAAAAATCCCGACATGGGAAAAAGTTGTATACGGTTTAAAAATATGGATGATATACCCTATAAACTCATAGGTGAATTAATGAAGAAGATGAGCGCAAAAGACTGGATAGGTATTTATGAATCTAATTTTAAAAAAACAAAAACCGGCAACAATAAATAAATAAATGAAACTAATTTTTTTTCTTTCTTTTTTAGTTATGTACTGCTACTTGTGCCTGAGTACCCGAACACATGAAAGAAATTATTTTTTTGCAAAAAATACCAGTATAAAATGAAAATGCCGACTATTACAGTTAACTCATGCACACATCACTACATATTTAAATAATCATTTGTACTTTTAGCTAACTTTACTACAAATTATTTTATATGCAAAAAGCCTTTTTACCCTTAGTACTTTTTTTCTGCTGCACTAGTTTAAGCGCACAGGATGTGGAATACAAAAAAGGAATGATCATAGTTGATGGAAACGATTATGCAAGAGTGGAAGTAGAAAAACAAAATTTTGGCCTTACCAAATCTTTTGAAGTATTTTCTCTTTCTGGTAAAAAATTAATTATTGCCGTTGTAGCAACAGAATTTGACCAGGATAAAAATGATAATACCTACTTATTTTACAGGCTCAGTTTTTTAACCTCCAAGCAGGTGGGCATATTTAAAGTAGCTTCGCTGGGTCAGGAGAAAAGTTTTGCAAAACTCATTGGCAAAAGCGGCATTATAATTAAAGACACAACAAACGATGAAAAAGTAAGGGATTTTATTGCCGCAAAAGGCGCCAGCCCCAGGATAGCTATTGATTATAGCATGGTGCCCAGAAGCCGCTCCTGGCCTGTTTCTATAAATGCGGATAAAACCATTGAACAAAACTCAAAAATTATTGGCAGCTTTAAACCTACTGGCTCATATAATGGCCAGGATTTTTATGAATTCCAGCTTCCTTCTGGTATAACCATTGCAAAAATTTCTTTTGCCGGCGGCAACAATGCTCAAAATATGGAAGTATTTACCGCAAAAGATAACAACAAAAGAATAGTACCTATGCCGGAAAAAGATAAAATTATTGTAGCCGATACGAGTATAGACAAAAACCAGTTTATGCTTAAACGTGTTGCAAAATGGCTTATAGATTATCAATACCTGTAAGCAAAGTAAAAAACAAAATATCAGTAATTGTACGCAATAAGCCGGGCTATACTTTATTGCTATACGCTAAATTACGTACACATTGGGTGAAGCAGGCATTTTGAAATAGAATATCTTAGTTGCTGATTTTATTTCAAAAGAAAAATAATTTCATCTGCCTAAATTTGAAAAAGAAAATATTAATAACACTCTTTACTCTGGTTTTAATAGTACTTCCGTTTTTTATAGGGATTCTTATAGGTAAATATTCACCCTATATTGAAACGAACAACATTACTACTTATGTAATAATTTGGGCAATCATTTCAATTACCTTTTCTTCAGTTGTGATTTTAGCAGTAAAGCTTATTCACCGTTCTTTTAAAAAAATATTAGTTGCTGGTGCATTCCTCATGTTGCTATTCTGCCCAATAGCTGGTATTGTTGGCTTAGCTGCACCACCTGATCTTAGCATTAAAATGCTTGATCACCCAGAAAGGGAGCATTTAAGGTACCTATTTCTCTTTTTAGCGGCAATAATCTTTGGGGTTTTTATTTTTCTTTTACTTAGAAATAATTCAATAGTAATAAAATCCCCAACAAAATGGATAATTACGATTGTTTTTTTTATTGCCTTTGTAGAATTTATTTGGGAGTTTACTCACCATTACTTTTACCCCGAAGCATTGAAAGAATGGATAAGCGAGGGTAAAAAAGCAGAAGATTTCGGCAAAAATTACGACAATATCAATATCATTAATATTGGCGTTATAGGAAGACTCTTACAGTTTTCGTCAATAATATGGCTTTCCATACATTTATACAAGTTGCGCCTAATTAAAATTTGGCATCCAATAATCAGTTCCATTTTGGGTTTATTGGGTATTGTTTCTGCAATAGTAATAATGATAACCCACTTTAATATTCCAAAAAGGTTTGAAATTTTATTGATCTTCTTTATTCCGGGTTTCTCGTTTTTTTTACTTTATTGGCTTGCTGTAGCAATATTGACTAAATGTAAAAAAAACGAAATAATAACCTGGCAAAACCGCACCCAACAAAAAAATGGGTAGTGTAGTAACCAGTGCTTTCGGTATCTTTTTATACAATGCCAAGTCATCTATTTCCCAGTGCAATTCATCCAATAATTATTGAAATTAAAAATGTCTTAACTTTAATTAAAGGAATTATCCTTTATGAAAAAATATTTTTTCTTTGCATTGCTCTTTTGCATCCAGCAATCTTTTTCACAAAACCTTACCGGCATTTGGCATGGGAGCTATCAATATGGCTTTCGAAAAGCTCATTATTCGTATACCATCACACTTTTTATAAACTTAGATAATAAAGGTTTTCTTAACATTCATAGCCATAAACTTGTAAAAAAATACAATAATATGGATTCTATTGTTGTAAATAAAGTAGAAATACTAAAAAGAAAGAAAAACAAAATTACCCTTATGGTAGTTGATACTACAACCCAGGTAATTTCAAGTTTACAAAAATTTAATTTAAAATATAAGGTTAAAGCGAATGCTGAGTATCTCGATGGTTCTTGGTCGTCTCAAAATTACGAATGGTCAACCTTTCATTTCTCAAACTACAATAACTCCGGGAAAATTAAGTTAAAAAAATATACAAGCCAGAACGCCGATTCATTAAATATATCAGTCAAAAAAATAAATTAAATCAATTTCATTTGGCCATTTAGTAGTAAATTCAATTCCGGTTTAGTTTCTTATGGTATCCACCCTACAGCAATAACCAAAGCGTTTCAACTGAGTTTCATCAACCTAATCAATTTTAAAATTCTTAAAATGAAACAAGTTACATTTACCTTCATCAGTTTCCTTATCGCCTTTTCCCTTTTTGCCCAAAATAAAATTATTGACCCTGCTGGGGTTACTTTTTCTTTACAAAATGCTGCATCACTATCAAAAGAGGAGGCAGCAATACAACATTTGTCCAAAACTGTTGCAGCTTATTTTCAAGAAATAAAAGACAGCTCCTGGGTTTTAAAAGATATACCGGCAGATATCCAAATGCACTTGTACATTACCTGTGCATTTGCATCGGGCAATTACAACGGCCTCACAGACAGGATACATCAATACCGCAAAAGCAATAAAACCCCTTATTTACAAAAAGTGGGCAAGGCATATATTGAAAGTTATATTGCCGCTTTTCCCTTTAAAAACGATAGCCTGCAGTTCAAAAAAAAATATGAAGAAACTTTTAGCACATTATTTCAAAAAACCACATTGGAAGACCTGCCACGGATTATAAACAATAAAAAGGATGCAGAAAACGCCAATGCAGAAAATACCAAAAAAAAATATTTAACTGCGGTTCCTGCCGACACGGCAAAAAGCATCAGCTTTAGAAATGCCATTACCTTGATTTTTGCATATGTAGATACAAAATTTTCCGGCTTACAGGATGCAGAACTTTCCGTTTATAAAAAACAAATTGCAAAGCTGGAAAACTCCGTGGCAAATCCAATTGCTGCAAAATATACCTTACCTGTGGCGCCTATAGCCATAACCCATGCAAATATTGTAAATGTAATTACCGGAAAAATTGATGCAGACCAAACCATTCTCATTAATAAAAATAAAATAATTGAAGTAGGTACTTTTAAAAAAATAAAAATACCCCACAATGCTACCCTTATTGATGCAATGGGCAAATATGCAATGCCGGGAATGACAGACGGGCATATCCACTTTTTTCAAAGCGGAGGCCTTTATACCCGGCCCGATGGCATTAATGTTCCCGGCATTTATCCCTACGAAAAAGACCAGCAATGGATTAAAGAAAATATGTACGACCTTATGGCAAGGTACATTGCCTGCGGCGTTACCAATGTAATAGATGTAGGCGGGCCTATGAGTAATTTCGAAATAAGAGAAAGGGTGAATAATGAAATTACTTCGCCCAATGCCCTGGTAACCGGCCCATTAATTTCAACACTGCAACCAAAGGGTTTTATAAAAGATAATTTACCTATTATTAAAGCATCTACTGCAGAGGAGGCAATTTCTTTAATTATCCAACAACTTCCCTACAAACCCGATTTTATTAAAATATGGTATTTAGCAGAAAATAAAAAAGATGCCCTCCATAACTTACCCATGGTAAAAGCAGCCATAGATGAAACTCACCGTAATGGCTTAAAAGCCTGTGTTCATGCAACTGAATACGAAACCGCAAAATTAGCAGTAGAAGCAGGCGCCGATATTTTAGTGCACAGTATTGATGATAAATTACTTGATGAACCTTTTCTTCAATTGCTCAAAACAAAAAATGTTACTTATATCCCTACCCTGCAGGTTTACGCTAATTATATGAGGTTGAGAATACAAAACTTTTCATTTGAACCGCATGATTATAAATATGCCAATCCATTTATGCTGGGCAGTACCATGGACCTTAAGCATATCAACCCAACCGTTTCGGGAATTGATTATAATTATTTTCGCACAGTTATAAAATTGCCCAATGCGATAGATACAATTTTGGCAAAAAATTTACTTTTTGTTTCAAAGGCCGGTATCAACGTTGTTGCCGGTACCGATGCAGGTAATATAGGCACACATCATGGCTCCTCTTTTTTAAAAGAATTGGAAATGATGAAATCTGCAGGCTTAAGTGAATGGGAAATTTTAAAAAGCTGCACTATCAATGCTGCAACTGGTTTTGGAAAAGAAAAAGAATGGGGAAGCATAGAAAAAAATAAAATTGCAGATATATTATTGCTGGATAAAAACCCTTTGCTTGGGTTATCTGCATTATATTATATCCCTACAGTAATACACAGAGGTGTAATACTTAAAACCGATGAACTCTTACCATTAAGCCCTGAAATACTGGTACAGCGACAACTCAATGCTTATAATGCCAGGGATATAAATGCCTTTTTAGAACCTTATGCAGATAGTGTAGAGCTGTATCAATTTCCGGGTACCTTATTGAGCAAAGGCAAAGAGCAGATGCGCCAGCAATATGAAAGCATGTTTAAAAACTTACCCGGTTTACATTGCGAACTTAAAAAACGTATCATTAAAGACAATTTTATTATTGACCATGAAAGTATTACTGGTATTGGGCAACCACAAAAAATTGAAGCCATTGCCCTCTATGAAATTGAAAATAATAAAATAATAAAAGTTTATTTTATTCAATAAATTGCTCCTTAGAAAAATTTTTTGCCGTTTTTTACTTAGGGTATTTTTTTATAAAAGGTTACCGTAAAATAAAATATATTTTATGGGTTCACAAAAAATTATAAGGAAAACTTTTGAGCCAACGCTCTAAAGCGTAGGCCGAAATACAGGAACAAACATGCAAGCCAGGATATGAATTGGTATTAATCTATTTATCCAGGCAATCAAATATACAACAATGAGATGTGACTTGCAGAAGAGGTTATTTCTGCTAAATGGCCTTGGATAAAACGAATGCGGTAATATATATCTCCCAGGATGCACAAATATTTTATTTGATACTTACCCTGTTAAAAAAGAAAGAATTAAATATAAAGAACCTGTAAAAAACCTGTAAATCATCAATATGGATTGCTGGATTCGAACCAGCGGTACCTACTACCAGCCAGGAAATACAATTTATGAATATTGAAATTTCGGTTTAGTCAAATAACTCGCCCTGGTTGCATTTATTTTCTTTAAGCTCCCACTCCATTTCCACGGATTTATTAAAATCTTCCAATTTTACACCCACCGCTTTCCAGCCGGTAACTTCTACATTTTTTCCAACCTTATATTTAATAGTGTTCACCTGCTGTCCCCGGCCTTTTTTTACTTTTAATACAGGATCTGCATCCGTGGTTACGGTTTCCAGGCGATTGCCCCTGCCTTCTTTTATAAAATAGAATTTATTATTTAAAGTTGTGGTTTCTATTTTAAACCTTTTGATGTTAAACTGAAATTTATCATTGTCCAGGTAAACAGCGGTTATAACTTTATCTGCATTAAATTTTTCAATCAGTACTATTTTTTCGGGGTCAAAGCGTTGTGTAAGCTCCTGCCCTACTATTTCATAATTACCATCGGTATCTATTACCAAAATCCTGTCCTCTGCATCAAACTTACCCAGGTATTCTCCTTTTTCTTCAATATTCAACCTCCCAAACTTGGTATCGAACCAAAATTTTTTAGCTTCCAATGTGGATCGGCCGGCATCTTTAAATTTTATAGATTTTATGGGATATTTTGTTACCTGGTTGCCCATGCTGCCCCGGCCTTTAATTTCCAGTACTTCAAAATAAAACTCAAACTCTTTGTTTCTTGCACTGCAATTGGGGCTAAGGAGTACTTTCACTACTTCAGCCTCACCATTGGGATTGGCAGAAAAATAATGCACTTTGCTTTTCTCGGTGCCTTTGGTAAGGTTATATTCTTTGTCCCTGGTTATTCCGGTTACATTAAAACGCTTGGCATAGCTTACGCCGGTTTTTCCATCGGCATAAATCAAATTATAGGTAGTGCGGTCGTCGGTTTTTAAAAATACCGCAACGTGTAAAATATCTTTTCCAATAAAAACTTTATCGGCAACTTTCACCACCTTCATAATACCCCCTTTGGTAAACGCAATAATATCATCCAGTTCAGAAACATCCGTTATCAGTACATCTTTCTTTAATCCTGTGCCAATAAACCCATCAGCATAATTGGCATACAATTTAATATTGGCAATAGCCACTGCTTTGGCTTGTATAATGTCGAATTGTTTAATTTCTGTTTTGCGTTCCCTTCCCTTACCATATTTTTTCAGTAGGTTTTCATAATAGGTTACGGCAAAATCTACCAGGTTGCTTAAATCAAATTTTACCTGTTTTATTTCTGCATTTAGCGCATTTATCTGCTCGTTAAGTTCGTCAATATCTAATTTATAAATACGGCGAACGGGTTTTTCGGTAAGCTTTAAAATATCTTCACGGGTTACGGGGCGTTTCAGTTGTTTTTTAAACGGATCAAAAGCTTTGTCAATTGCAATAATCACCTTTTCCCAGGTTTCATGCTTTTTTTCCAGCTCCTTATAAATTTTTTCTTCAAAGAAAATTTTCTCAAGGGATGTATAATGTAATTTTTCCTGCAATTCGCTGAGTTTGATCTCCAGCTCTTTTTTCAAAAGGTCTTTGGTATGGTCGGTGGCAATTTTCAATAATTCATGTACGCTTAGAAATTGTGGCTTTTGATTTACAATTACGCAGGCATTGGGAGAAATGCTTACTTCGCAATCGGTAAATGCATATAAGGCATCAATGGTAATATCCGGCGAAATACCCGGCGCCAGTTCCACCAGAATTTCTACCTTGGCCGCAGTATGGTCAGTAACTTTTTTAATTTTAATTTTTCCCTGATCGTTGGCTTTTACAATGCTATCCATTATTTGTGTTGTAGTAATGCCATAAGGCACACTGCGAATAACCAGGGTTTTTTTATCGGCTTCTTCAATTGTTGCCCTTACCCTTATTTTACCGCCTCGCAACCCTTCGTTATAATTAGCGGCATCTATGCTTCCACCGGTTTGAAAATCCGGCAACAGCTCAAACTTTTTTCCCCGTAAATATTTTATGGAAGATTCTATGAGTTCGCAAAAATTATGAGGGAGAATTTTTGTGGCCAATCCCACAGCAATTCCTTCGGCACCTTGCGCCAGCAACAAAGGAAATTTCATGGGTAAGGTTACCGGCTCGTTTTTGCGGCCATCATAACTCAATTGCCAATCGGTGGTTTTTGCATTAAAAGCCACATCAAGTGCAAACTTGCTTAGCCTTGCTTCAATATACCTTGCTGCTGCTGCATCATCACCGGTGCGTACATCGCCCCAGTTTCCCTGTGTTTCAATGAGTAAATCTTTTTGGCCCATATTTACCAAAGCATCGCCAATACTTGCATCGCCATGAGGATGGTATTGCATGCTTTGCCCAATAATATTTGCCACTTTATTAAAACGGCCATCATCCATTTCTTTCATGGCATGTAAAATGCGCCGCTGTACAGGCTTTAAACCATCTTCCATTGCAGGCACTGCCCTTTCTAAAATTACATAACTGGCATAATCTAAAAACCAGGTTTTATATTGGCCGCTTACACCGCTATTATTTTCTTTTTGTTCACTCATCATTATGCAATCTTATGCTATTCTGATTTATTTAGAAATTATTTAGAATTTATCCACTTGTTTCATAAAGCTCCAAAGGCTGTCCACTTGGGTCATTAAAAAAACTAAAGCGCTTCCCGGTTAATTCATCAAGCCTTATTTCCTGCACTGCTACTTTATTTTTTTTTAAATGTGCAACTGCTGCATCCAAATCTTCAACGGCAAAAGCCAAATGCCTTAATCCTTTTGCTTCGGGGAAACTTAATCTTTCTTTTGCATCGGCAAATGAAAAAAGCTCAATTTGGTATTTGCCATTTACCGACAAATCAAGCTTATACGAATTTCTATTTTGCCGGTATGTTTCCCTAATAATTTTAAACCCTAAAACCTCAGTGTAAAAATATTTACACTTTTCATAGTCGCCGGCAATAATGGCAATATGGTGAATGCTCATTATATTCATGTGCCTTTACCTATTGTGCCCAGGTGTGTAACATTAAATCCGTCAAAATATTTTAAACCAAAGCCCAAAAACCTATCTAGCGATGAATGGCCAAAAATTACAACGGCCATCAACAACAAATAATCGGATGGAAAAAAATAACAAATAAAAACCAGGGTAATAGCTACGGCTTTATGGTGAAAAAAATTGTAACAAATTGCGCCTGTTTTTTTATTCAGCAAATAGCCCAGCATACTGATGTCGGGCCCAATGAGCAATAATACATACCAGTACCATTCTGCATGCAAAAAAGGTAAAAAATAAATACTCATGAGCAGCATTGCCAATTCTTCCAGTTTTAAACTCCATTTCATTAAGCGGTAATTGCTGTTTTGGTTTTTACTTCAAAATCCTTCATGGTTCCCAGTTTTCCCTGCACATCATAAATTTCTCCTGCAATCAATGTTTTCAATCGCCAAAGCAGGTAAGCATCGCCGGTTACATATTTTGCTTTATGCAAATACTGGTGAATAATTTTAGATGCTTTTTGCCAGTCTTTAGAAATAAATTTCTTAAGGTCGTTGTCGAAAAAATCATAGTTCTGCTGAACTAATTTTTTTCCGCCTTCAAGTACTCTTACGCCAAAACCTTCCCTGCAAATTTTGTTCCATTCGTCGGTATCCACTTCAAATTCACTTATGGTAATCTCCCTGGCCATTCTTTTGGCTTTCAAAAATTCTTTTGCAGGTATTTGGTGCAGCCAGTTGGGATAAAATATCTGGCCTTTATCATTAAAAAAAGGCAGGTTGTTTAAATATAAAATAAAAACACGGCTTTGAAATTCCCTTACATAATTGAGCAGCCAGTAATAGCCGCAAATATCGTGGCCATTTTGTGCAGCCCAAATCCAAATTACTTCATTTTCATCCTGATGCATTTTCTCTATTAGGTAATTTGCGGTTTTTTGATCATCTACTTCGCCGCTTCCTGCTTTGCCGGCATAGTCGCCATCCTCCAGTACAGTTCTCCACCACTGCCGCCTATCTTCCATACCGTATGTTTCATAAATATTATCCAACGGACCCACGGCATAATCGTCTTTTACTAAAATTACGTTACCGGCAAGGCTTTCGTCCATTCCAATTGCCTCATTCAAAACAGTTACATCTGCTTCGTTAAATACTATATGCATCATTATTTATAAAATTTTATTTTTCGCCGGCGATAGATAAAATAATTTTCCATTCTTCACTACTAACCGGCTGTACCGATAAACGGCTAATGCGTACCAGCGCCATGTTCAACAACTTTTTATTGGCTTTTACCTGCGCCAGGGTAACAGGGTTTTTTAATTGTTTCACCGGTTTTACATCCACCGCTACCCAGGCATCGCTATCAGCAGTTGGGTCAGTATAAAACGCTTTGTCCACTTTTGCAATACCTACAATTGCCGTATCATCGTTACTATGATAAAAAAATACTTCATCATTTTTTTTCATGGCTTTTAGATGGATGCGTGCTGCGTAATTGCGTACGCCATCCCACATGGTTTTTTTATCTTTAACCAATTGATCCCAACTGTATACAGAGGGTTCAGATTTTATAAGCCAGTAATTCATACTGTAAAAATACTATTTAGTTTCAATGCTTTATTTGCTTACCATCCGCTTGCAAGCACATCGGCAATATGCATGGTTTTAAGCGGAGTATTATTTTTTTTAATTACGCCATCAATATGCATCAGGCAACTGGAATCGGTTGAAATGATGCATTCTGCGCCTGTAGCCAAAGCATTGGTAATTTTTTGCTGTGCCATGGCAACAGAGATTGGTTCGAATTTTACTGCAAATGTGCCACCAAAACCACAGCAGGTTTCGTTGTCGTTCATTTCTGTGAGATGCAAACCTTTTACATTAGCAAGCAATTTACGTGGCCCTTCTTTAATATTACATTCCCTCAATGCAGCACAACTATCGTGGTAAGTTGCTTTTACATTTAGCGTTGCGTCAAAATCATCCTGCTTCAAAACCAGGATTAAAAATTCGGTAAATTCATAAATTCGTTTCCCTATGTTATTGGCTTCATTTTTTTGTGTGGTATCGTTAAATACCTGCGGAAAATAATTTCTTACAAAGCCAACGCAACTTGCGCTGGGGGCAACTATAACATCGGCGGTATTAAAATCGTATAAAAATTTTTTAGCAACACTGCTGCACTCATTTACAAAACCAGCATTAAAAGCGGGCTGGCCACAGCAGGTTTGATTTGGGTTGTACAACACTTCGCACCCTGCTTTTTCCAATACTTTTACCATACTGAAAGCCGTTTGCGGATAGAGCTGATCAATAAAACAGGGAACAAAAAGCTGAACTCTCATAGCTGCAAATTAGGTGAAAATAAAATTAAAACAGGAACGAAAAGGCACAAGATGTAAACAACCTGTTGAAAGAAAGTGTTGGTAAAATTATTGCACGGGCTTTTTTTGGAACGATTCATTTAAACTTATCATTTTTAGTGCGGTAGCTGCAGCTTCTTCGCCTTTGTGGCCATGCTTACCACCAATGCGTTCCTTTGCCTGCCTTAAGTTATTTACTGTAAGCACCCCAAAAATTACAGGCACAGGAAGCGTAATATTTAATTGGGTAATACCATTGGTAATGGAAGTGCACACATAATCAAAATGCGGTGTATCGCCTTTTATTACGCAGCCCAATGCAATAAAAGCATCAGGCTTTTTCGACATTTTATTCCAATAGCTGTTTATGGCAAAAGGTATTTCCACGGCGCCGGGCACTTCAACCAAAATATATTTTACTTTCTTATTTGCTAATATTTTTTTTGCGCCGGCAAGCAACTCATTTACCACAGACTGGTTCCATGCGGTATATACTATTACAACAAAGGCACTGGCTTTTACGCTGGTGCCTCTGGTTTCAAAAATGTTTTTTGATGATTGTGCCATTATTTAATTACACCCAGTTTTGCCAGGTGTTTGTCAATTTCTCCGCTTACAGCTGCATTATTTGTTGGGTATTTATCCTGCACCTGTGTGTACAAATCTATTGCGTCTTTATTTTTTCCTAAAGATTCTGCATAAGCAGCAGCAAGGAGCAAAGCATCTGCAGCAAAGGTTTCATCTTTGGAATTTACCGAAGCGCCTTTTTTGTAATAGTTTAAGGCTTCATCGCTGTTCTTTTTTTCAGCATATGCATGGCCCAGCATTACATAAGCCCTGCTTTCTACCTGTGTTGCGCCATGGCCGTTAAATTCTTTCAGGTATTTTATGGCTTTGTCGAATTCTTTTATTTGCAAATAAGCAGCGCCGGTCATGTATGCCGCAAGGTTTGCCGCCTGCGTACCGCTGTAACTGTTTTGTATTTTCAAAAGGCCAGTTACGGGCTGGCCTTCCAATACACCGCCATTCAATAATATATTTACAGAATCTTTATTAAATCCTGCAGATGCCATTTTATCAAAAAGTTTTTGTGCCGGAAAAATGGTTTCAGCGGCCTTGAGTTCTTTGGGCTCTTTTACAAAAGTTTTATAAATAAAATAGCCTGCAATTGCCAAAATAATTGCCGAGCCAATATAAATAATTGGCTTGCTGTATTTATCCCAAAAGCCCAATACTTTTACAAGGGCTTCGTTCTCTTCATGATGCGTAACAGTTGTTGCTGTTGCTGGTTTATTTAATGACATTTTTCTTTGTTTATTATACTGCCTTTAAAAAAAGGCAAATGATTAATCGGTTATAAATGGATAATCTTCCTGTGTTAACACATCTTTAAGCAGTTCGTCATCCAAAGGCCAGGGGCTTTCTTCAGAAAATTTTACGCTTTCTTCTACTTCAGCTTTTACCCTTTCGTTAATGGCTTCAATTTCTTTTTCGCTTACTTTATGCGTTTTGGTAAGTATGGAAAGTACATGCTCAATTGGGTCTTTTTCTTTGTATGATTCCAACTCTTCTTTAGTACGGTACTTTTGAGGGTCGCTCATGCTATGACCTTTATAGCGGTAAGTTTTTATTTCCAGCAAAGTAGGCCCACCTTTTTCCCTTGCCCTGTTTACTGCCCGTAACACGCCGTCGTGTACTGTTTCCGGGCTCATGCCATCTACTGCATCGCCGGGCATTTCATAGGCATCTGCAAGTTTATAAATATCCAGTACATTGCTGGTTCTTTCTACCGAAGTTCCCATGGCGTAGTTATTATTTTCGCAAATAAAAACTACAGGCAGTTTCCACAGCATGGCCATATTAAAAGTTTCGTGCAGCATTCCCTGGCGTGCAGCGCCATCTCCAAAAAAGCAAAGCACTACGTTTTGTGTGCCTTTGTATCTTTCTGCAAATGCAAGCCCTGCGCCAGTACCAATTTGTGCGCCTACAATACCATGGCCGCCATAAAAATTTTCTTTTAAACCAAAAAAATGCATGCTACCGCCTTTGCCTTTGCTGCAACCGGTTGCTTTGCCGTATAATTCGGCCATACAAGATTTTGCAGAAACACCTTTGGCTATTGCCAATGCATGATCACGGTAAGCGGTAATAAATTTATCATCTGGGTTCGTGGCCGTCATGCAACCTGCAGCTACTGCTTCCTGGCCAATATATAAATGACAAAACCCCCGTATTTTTTGCATACCATAAAGCTGGCCTGCTTTTTCTTCAAAGCGGCGCAACAAGAGCATCAATTCGTACCAATAGAGATAAGTATCTTTTGAGAATTTTGTAGCCAAGGCCTGGTTTTTTAGGCTGCAAATATAGGGGAAAACTTTGAGCCTTTCAACTGCTATTGCGTAAGGTTTTTTAGCAATAAAACTGCTTTTTATGGGTAAATACCGTAATTTTTTACAGTGATTTGAAACTATCTTGCAGCCGCAATGCTCCTGCTTAAAAAAATTATATTAACGCATTTTAAAAATTATGAAATAAAGCAATTTGATTTTGCCCAAAATATTGCAGGTATTTGCGGGCCAAACGGTGCGGGAAAAACCAATCTTTTAGATGCCATTTATTATTGTTGCTTTACCAAAAGTTATTTTTCGGGCACCGATGCTTTAAATATCGGCTTTGGCAAAGAGGGTTTTAGGCTGGAAGCTTTTTTTGAAGAATACGGCATTGCTTTTACCGTAAAATGCATTCACCGGGGAAATAAAAAAGAATTTTTTTTAAATGATGTGCCATATGAAAAATTATCAAAGCATATTGGCCGTTTTCCAGCGGTAATGGTTGCGCCAGATGATACCGGGCTTATTAGTAACGGAAGTGAAGAACGACGGAAATATTTAGATATCCTCATAAGCCAGGTAGATGCAGAATACCTGCAGCAGTTAATGCAATACAATAAAATTTTACAGCAGCGCAACAGCTTTTTAAAATCTGCAGCTGTTGAACATGCAATTGATTTTTCACTACTGGATGTACTGGATATGCAACTGGCCAAACCGGCAAAATATATTTTTACAAAAAGGTCGCAGGTATGTGAGGAATTGATACCGCTCATAGTACAATTTTATCATCAACTTGCCGGCAATAACGAAGTGATAAGCTGTCGCTATGAAAGCAACCTCCATTTTTCTACCATGGAAGATTTACTGATAAAAATGAGGCAGCGGGATCGGCTCCTGCAACGCACCAGCGCCGGCATACACAAAGACGAATTAGGTTTTGAAATCAATAAACATATTTTTAGAAATACCGCATCGCAGGGCCAGCGTAAAACTTTATTGTTTGCTTTAAAACTGGCCGAGTACGAGCTCCTTAAAAAAAATAAAGGCATAGCGCCACTATTATTACTGGATGATGTTTTTGAAAAATTAGACCAAAACAGGATGCATAATTTATTGCATTGGGTTTGCAGCAACAACAAAGGCCAGGTACTCATTACCGATACCCATAAACAACGTATGGAAAATTCATTTGCAAAACTTCAAATTGAACATCAAATAGTTGAATTATATATGCTATAAATTTTTTTTTATAAAAAATAAAAAGACTACTTTTAGTAGGCAATTTAACAACTAAAAATAAAATAATATGAAAACAATTAGCACTTTTTTTACTTGCAGTTTTTTGCTACTACTTTTTGCAGGTTTTACAGAAGTTAAAGTGCAACATAGTAAGCTTTCATTTGTTTCTACTTTTTACAACAACGGAACTATTACAATCCCTTATGTTGAAATATCGGATAATAACGGTTCGGATAACGCTTCCAATATCTCGGCAAACAGTTCGGGAAACCTCATCCATTCAAGCAGTCCATCGGGTACGGTTGAGATAACAGTTCAAATACCTGCAAACCATCCAAAGGGAAGAGTAACTGTAAAAAGGGGAAATGTAGCATTTAATTGTTATGATTTTGGAGCAGGAGGAAATGGAATCATCGTCTCTCTTTTTGACAATAGCCCCAATGGAGATTCTTACACTATAATTTTTGATGGTTTGCTATGTTAAAAAACAATATTGTTTGCTAAGATTAATATATAAAATATTATTTTTCTCTATTATTCACCTTAGTTTTATTAGAGAAATTTATGCGCAAAATAACCTGCCGGGAGGAGATCTTAACGGCTCAGTTATTACCCTCATCTGCGCCAACTCTTGTGTGCCGCTTAGCGTAAAAGTTCCCCATTTAAAATCTGCTACTGATTATAAGGTAATAGAAATACCTTTTAAGCCCTTTAAATATATAGTTGAGGATGGTCATGAAGATTCAGTAAGGCTATATTCTGTAGCAGGAGGCAGTTATTGTGTCCCTTTTCCCTTACCCTTTAACTTTTGTTTTTATGGTCAATCTTATTCAAAAGTAATGGTGTGTGGAAATGGATACCTCAGTTTTGACATATCATTAGCAAACTGGGGATCTGGTAGTAATGGTATAGGTAATACTTTACCTTACTTTGAACCTGACACTTCCACATATATTGCTTTCCTTTTACGTTCAACCATTATGGGCATGTTTTCAACATTTGACACAAGGCGTTGTGATAATCAAGCGCCAGCTCCCCCCAACGGGTTTCCCCAATGCTCTTCACCTTACGACCGAAGAATTCAATGGCGGGTGGAAGGCACGGCCCCTTCAAGAAAATTTATTGCAAGCTATTACAAAATTGGAAATGCTTTTTACGACAGTACCTCCAGTTATGTACAACCCTGTTTTTACAACCCCAATACTTTTCAAATAGTGCTCCACGAAACAAGCGGCCTTATTGATGTGCATATTGAAGACAGGATCTGTCAGCCTTCTTTGCCCCAAAAAGGGGTTGCCACACTTGGCATTCAAAACTGGGAATGTACCAGGGCCGTTACTGCCCCCGGCAAAAACTGTACCCCATGGACAGCCCATCATGAGTCTTACCGCTTCATTCCTTCCGACAGCGCTTCCCGGTTTTTAGGCGCCGAAATTTTAGATATGGCCGGTAATTCACTCGCCTTTGCCGATACCGCCACTTCCTTACCCGGGCTTTTAGACCTCCAGTTTCAAAACATTTGCCCGGGGCCTACGCTTACTAAATATATTATTAAAACAAGGTTTCTTACCTGCCAGGCTGCAGAAGAATTCATTACCCTTGATACCATTAATGTAGTGCGTAAATATCACCTGCCTGCAACCGCCTCCGTGGTTCCTGCTACCTGCGGCAACAACTCCGGCAGCATTAGCATTATTGTTACCGATAGCCTTGGCGTGCCGCCTTACCAGTATGCTATTAACGGCGGCAGTTTACAAAACAGCAATACTTTCACCGGCCTTTATGCAGGCAGCTATCCCGTTCTTGTGGTGGACTCCCGTGGTTGCGATACCGCTTTTACCGTTTCGGTTAATGGCAACGCTACACTTTCTCATACCCTCTTTGTTAAGAATGCTTTTTGTGCTGCAGTTAACAATACCGGCTCTGTTACTATTACGCCTACTACGGGTATTGGCCCGTATTTTTCAACGCTTACAGGGCCTGGCGGGCCTTATACCTATAGTGGCAATGGGCCAATTGTTTTTAATAACCTTGCTGCCGGTACTTATACTTACAACTTCTCCGATGCTTTTGCTTGCCCCGGTATTGGAGGCAATGTAGTTGTGGGGTTTAACACGCCAATAAAACCTTTTGCAAAACTGGATAAACCGCTCTGTAATGGCAACGCAGATGGCGCAATAACTTTTATGCCCGCTGGCGGCATTTATCCTTACACTTATTCTATTAATAATGGCGCCAGCTTCCAGGACAGTTCCAATTTTACCCTGCTTGCTGCTGGCACTCATCATTTTATTATTAAAGACAGCGCTGGCTGTACTAAAGATACCAGCATTGTGCTTACGCAACCTTTAGCGCTTGTGGCAACGGCTTCCCTTATTAACGCCGCCTCTTGCTTTGGCAACGATGGTAAAATACTTGTTTCCATTACTGGTGGCACTCCTAAATACTGGACCGCTGTCAATGGCAGTTTTTTTTCGCCCCGATACTTTAATTACGGCGCCTGTGGGTACTTACCCTTTTATTACTGCAATGGATATTAATGGTTGTAAGGATACGGTTGATGTACCGCTTACTATTCCTCTCAACGATACCATGCGCCTTAGCCTTGAGCAAAGTATTAATGTTTGCGAAGGTTCATCGGCTACGCTTTATCCTGTGGTGAATGATAATATTCCCGGCAATGCTTTTGCATGGCATTGGGGTTCTGTTAATGCGGCTTCAACTATTGCCAATGACTCTGTAAAAAATGCAGTAGTATCCCCTGTTGATACTTCTGTTTATTTTCTGCATGCATCATGGGGCCTTTGCCATCGCTTTGATACCATTACCGCAAACCTCCTGTACAAGCCCAGGGTAAAAGTGGGTAACGATACCATTATTTGTTTTGGCAATACTGCCTTGCTTAATGGCCGTTTATTATATGCTTCGGGGCCGGTGAATTTTAACTGGCATCCTCCCAATTTTGTAAACAACATTTACCTGCCCGTTACTTTTGCAAACCCGGCTACGGCAGGTACGCATCTTTATGCCTTGATGGTACAGGATAATTATGGATGCAATTTTTTTAGCGCAGATACCTTGCTGGTTACCGTATTGCCCCGTGTACCTGTATTTGCTGGCAACGATAGCATTGCTGTTTTGGGTGAAGCCCATCAACTTTTGGGAAGCGGTGGCCTGCAATATACCTGGGCGCCGGCAGATGTACTCAATAATGCTGCTGCTCAAAACCCCATTGCTGTTTTATACAACGATACCAGGTTCACTCTTCGGGTAATGGATATAGCGGGTTGCACCGCTATGGATACGGTGCTGATAAAAGTTTTAAAAGGACCGGCTTATTATGTGCCTACCGCTTTTAGCCCAAATGCTGATGGACGTAACGATATCTTCAGGCCAATACCTGCTGGCATCAGCAGTACAAAAAAGTTCAGCATTTACAACCGCTACGGCACAATGGTTTTTGAAACCAGCCAATGGCTTAAAGGATGGGATGGACGGTACAAAGGACAAATGCAACCTCCTGGTGCTTATATATGGTTTTTAAACGGTATGGATAAAAACGGAAAAATTATTCAAAAAAAAGGTACCGTAATTTTAATTAAATAATAGAGCTGATGTGAATGAGCTAAGTACTGTATGCTTTCTATACAGTAGCACAGAATTTTATGAAAATATAATTCGTATCTTTATTGGCACATCCCTGCCTTTATTTTTTTAACTATTATACTTGCTGTTATGAAAACAATTAGCACTTTTTTTACTTGCAATTTTTTGCTACTACTTTTTGCAGGTTTTACAGAAGTTAAAGTGCAACATAGTAAGCTTTCATTTGTTTCTACTTTTTACAACAACGGAACTATTACAATCCCTTATGTTGAAACATCGGATAATAACGGTTCGGATAATGCAACTAATATTACCCCTGGGGGTACGGCTAATTTAATTTTATTTGGCAACCCTACCGGCATAGTAGAAGCCACAGTGCAAATACCTGCAAACCACCCTGCAGGCAGGGTATATCTTACAAGAGACGACAACCCCAGTATAAAGATTGATTGTAAAACATTTCCCGCTAGTAAGACTAACGATATCATATTGAGTTTGTTTGATAATAACCCCAGTGGGTATGAATATGATATTTATTATGAGGAAGGTGCAGGGCTCACATGCCCTTAAATTCAATTTATGAAAATTTAATTCCCTTATATAAAAAAGAAATTAGTGGCAATTTATTTTTTATATTTCATTTGCACTACAAGCCCAACCTCATGAAAAAATTTATAATTAATATTGTACTATATCTTTTTTCTACAGGTATGGTTTATGCACAAAACAACCTGCCGGGTGGTAACCTTAATGGCTCTACAATTATTCTTACCTGCAGCGACTCCTGTGTACCACTAAGCGTAAAAGTTCCCCATTTAAAAGCCGGCACAGATTATAAAGTAATTGAAATACCCTATGCCCCATTTCCTTATTTTGTTGAAGGTGGGACAGAAGATTATCGAACGTACACAACTCAGCGATTCAGTTTAGCTTTTTCCCTGCCTTTTAATTTTTGTTTTTATGGCCAAAAGTATAACCAGGCTGTGATAGGTTCAATTGGTATTATCAGCTTTGATGCATCTCTTAGTGGCCTTTCTTGCCCACTCTATTCTAATTACCAATTGCCGTTGCCGCCAAATTCAAATTTGGTACCACGAGCTGCAATTATGGGCATGTATTCCAATCTAAGCCCGGCAAGATTCCTTCAAAATGAAGATACTACCCTCTGTACGTCTCCTTTTGATAGGAAAATTCAATGGAGGGTAGAAGGCACCGCTCCAAAAAGAAAATTTATTGTGAGTTACTATAAGATAGGTTCTTTTGGAAATGATAGCAGTGCTACTTACATTTCTCCATGTTTTTTTACACCCAACACTTTCCAGATTGTACTGCACGAAACAAGCGGCCTTATAGATGTACATATTGGCAACAGAACATGTCTTCCTGTTCACTTTTATGGTAATGCAATACTTGGCATACAGGATTGGAGCAGGGCTAAGTCTGTTACTGCCCCCGGCAAAAACAGCACCTTATGGACAGCCCATCATGAGTCTTACCGCTTCATTCCTTCCGACAGCGCTTCCCGGTTTTTAGGCGCCGAAATTTTAGATATGGCCGGTAATTCACTCGCCTTTGCCGATACCGCCACTTCCTTACCCGGGCTTTTAGACCTCCAGTTTCAAAACATTTGCCCGGGGCCTACGCTTACTAAATATATTATTAAAACAAGGTTTCTTACCTGCCAGGCTGCAGAAGAATTCATTACCCTTGATACCATTAATGTAGTGCGTAAATATCACCTGCCTGCAACCGCCTCCGTGGTTCCTGCTACCTGCGGCAACAACTCCGGCAGCATTAGCATTATTGTTACCGATAGCCTTGGCGTGCCGCCTTACCAGTATGCTATTAACGGCGGCAGTTTACAAAACAGCAATACTTTCACCGGCCTTTATGCAGGCAGCTATCCCGTTCTTGTGGTGGACTCCCGTGGTTGCGATACCGCTTTTACCGTTTCGGTTAATGGCAACGCTACACTTTCTCATACCCTCTTTGTTAAGAATGCTTTTTGTGCTGCAGTTAACAATACCGGCTCTGTTACTATTACGCCTACTACGGGTATTGGCCCGTATTTTTCAACGCTTACAGGGCCTGGCGGGCCTTATACCTATAGTGGCAATGGGCCAATTGTTTTTAATAACCTTGCTGCCGGTACTTATACTTACAACTTCTCCGATGCTTTTGCTTGCCCCGGTATTGGAGGCAATGTAGTTGTGGGGTTTAACACGCCAATAAAACCTTTTGCAAAACTGGATAAACCGCTCTGTAATGGCAACGCAGATGGCGCAATAACTTTTATGCCTGCTGGCGGCATTTATCCTTACACTTATTCTATTAATAATGGCGCCAGCTTCCAGGACAGTTCCAATTTTACCCTGCTTGCTGCTGGCACTCATCATTTTATTATTAAAGACAGCGCTGGCTGTACTAAAGATACCAGCATTGTGCTTACGCAACCTTTAGCGCTTGTGGCAACGGCTTCCCTTATTAACGCCGCCTCTTGCTTTGGCAACGATGGTAAAATACTTGTTTCCATTACTGGTGGCACTCCTAAATACTGGACCGCTGTCAATGGCAGTTTTTTTCGCCCCGATACTTTAATTACGGCGCCTGTGGGTACTTACCCTTTTATTACTGCAATGGATATTAATGGTTGTAAGGATACGGTTGATGTACCGCTTACTATTCCTCTCAACGATACCATGCGCCTTAGCCTTGAGCAAAGTATTAATGTTTGCGAAGGTTCATCGGCTACGCTTTATCCTGTGGTGAATGATAATATTCCCGGCAATGCTTTTGCATGGCATTGGGGTTCTGTTAATGCGGCTTCAACTATTGCCAATGACTCTGTAAAAAATGCAGTAGTATCCCCTGTTGATACTTCTGTTTATTTTCTGCATGCATCATGGGGCCTTTGCCATCGCTTTGATACCATTACCGCAAACCTCCTGTACAAGCCCAGGGTAAAAGTGGGTAACGATACCATTATTTGTTTTGGCAATACTGCCTTGCTTAATGGCCGTTTATTATATGCTTCGGGACCGGTGAATTTTAACTGGCATCCTCCCATTTTTGTAAACAACATTTACCTGCCCGTTACTTTTGCAAACCCGGCTACGGCAGGTACGCATCTTTATGCCTTGATGGTACAGGATAATTATGGATGCAATTTTTTTAGCGCCGATACCTTGCTGGTTACCGTATTGCCCCGTGTACCTGTATTTGCTGGCAACGATAGCATTGCTGTTTTGGGTGAAGCCCATCAACTTTTGGGAAGCGGTGGCCTGCAATATACCTGGGCGCCGGCAGATGTACTCAATAATGCTGCTGCTCAAAACCCCATTGCTGTTTTATACAACGATACCAGGTTCACTCTTCGGGTAATGGATATAGCGGGTTGCACCGCTATGGATACGGTGCTGATAAAAGTTTTAAAAGGACCGGCTTATTATGTGCCTACCGCTTTTAGCCCAAATGCTGATGGACGTAACGATATCTTCAGGCCAATACCTGCTGGCATCAGCAGTACAAAAAGGTTCAGCGTTTACAACCGCTACGGCACAATGGTTTTTGAAACCAGCCAATGGCTTAAAGGATGGGATGGACGGTACAAAGGACAAATACAACCTCCTGGTGCTTATATATGGTTTTTAAACGGTATGGATAAAAACGGAAAAATTATTCAAAAAAAAGGTACCGTAATTTTAATTAAATAATAGAGCTGATGTAATACTAAACTAATCCTACTTTTACACTATGGGAGAATTTTCAATGCAGGATGCCATGAAGCAGTTTTTAAAACACAGCCGTTTAAAACAGGGCATTCAATCGGTACAAATAGAAGAGGTATGGGAAGAGGTAATGGGCAAAACCATTGCCCAATACACCGATAAGCTGGAGATAAAAGGCCATACACTTTTCATTACTTCAAAAGTAGCGTCTTTAAAAAACGAATTGCTTTACCAAAAAGAAAAAATAATAGAACGAATTAATGAGGCAATGGGCGAAAAAATTATTTACGAAGTGAAGATAATTTAAGCTGGCAAAATTATACAATGGCATTTTGCTGCGGATACAATGGCGCTTCAGCGGGAAGCATTACTTTTTTACGGTAGTTTTTAAACATACTATGCCACTTTAAAGATAGCACTCCCAAAATACCTTCTTTTACAATACTCTTGTTCATTTTACTCAACCCGAGTTTTCGGTCAATAAAAGTGATGGGAACTTCTTTAATTTTAAAACCTAGTTTCCAGGCAGCAAATTTCATTTCTATCTGGAAAGCATAGCCCTCAAATTTTATGGCATCGAGGTTAATAGATTCCAGCACATTGCGTTTATAACAAACAAACCCTGCGGTAGGATCCTTAATGGGCATTGCCGTAATAACTCTGGTATAAAACGAAGCGCCTTTGGATAAAGCGATCCTGTCCGAAGGCCAGTTTTCTACTGCACCTCCGGGTACATACCTTGAGCCAACCGCAACATCGGCGCCGCCTTCATAACATGCATCATACAATCTTTCTAAATCTATGGGATTGTGGGAAAAATCGGCATCCATTTCAAAAATATACTGGTAGCCTTTTTCGAGGCTCCATTTAAATCCGTGAATGTACGCTGTTCCTAAACCCAGCTTGCCCTGGCGCTCCTCTAAAAAAAGGCGGCCTGGATATTCCGGCATTAAAGACCGTACAATTGAAGCCGTACCATCGGGTGAGCAATCATCAATAATAAGTACATGAAATTCTGTTTGCAATGCCATTACAGCATTTACGATGGAACGAATATTTTCCTTTTCGTTGTAAGTGGGTATAATTACTACCTTATCCAAAAAATGATGGTTTCCGCTTTGATGAAATACAATTTTACAAAAAATTCCGGTTATTCAGAGCGAAAATTTGCCAGATTATTTCACTTTTAACAGGCATTTATTAAACAATTCCGTGGCTTTCATTTTGGTATGCAATGCAAAATCGCCCTTCATCATCCAATCATAATAGTGTGGCTCAATTTTAAACACGTAAGATGCAGGCTTACCCTTAAATTTTCCAAAATTGAAAACTTCCTCCCCTTTTTCATCATAAATAAACCTGCGGGCATAGTCTATAATTTTATCCTCACCTATTACTTCAAGAATGCTTTCGGTAGAATTGCCCAATTGGGTATAGCGGTCAAGCTGAGCTTCCAGTACTTCAATTGTTGCGTTAATATCTGCTTCGGCACTATGGGCATTTTCCAATTCTCTATTGCAAAAAAACTTGTACGCCGCAGAAAGAGTACGGGGTTCCATTACATAAAAAATATGTTGCACATCCACCATTTTTTGCTTACTTAAATCGAGGTCCATTTCTGAACGTAAAAATTCTTCCATAAGCATAGGGATATCAAAACGGTTGCTGTTGTAGCCGCCAAGGTCGCAACCATCAATAAACTGTTTTATTTCATTTGCCGCCTGCTTAAAAGTGGGCGCATCTTTTACCATTGCATCATTAATACCATGAATGTCTGTGGCGCTTTGCGGAATGGGAATTTGCGGATTTAATAACTTTCTTTTGGCCAGTTTACTGCCATCGGTCATAATTTTTACCATGGCAATTTCAACAATACGATCGGTAGAAAGACTTACTCCAGTTGTTTCCAAATCAATAAAACAAATAGGGCGTTTTAGGTTCAACTTCATTTTATAAAATTAAGGTTATCAGATTTACATTTTCAAGGTAAAATCATGCAAATGTAAATGTAAATTCAATAATAATTTATGATGCCAATTTATTTTTATATTTGCATACAATTCACCAACAAATGAAAAAAATACTTTTTGTATTTACTATAATGATTTCTCTTACGGTATTATTTTACAGTTGCAGTGGCAGTAGAAAAACCGGCTGCCCCATGAACGAAAAAATTATCCACTAAAGTTTTTCTCTTCTCAATGAATTGGATTTCAATAGAATATCACAGCCACCTGGAAGATATAAAGGAAAAATCGTTTACCCGTTTTCAGTTAATTTTTAAGCATAGTACCAGGTGCAGCATTAGCAGTATGGCAAAAAGCAGGTTAGAAAGGGCAAATGCGCCTAAAAATATTGATTATTATTTTATGGATTTAATTAAGTTCAGGGAACTATCCAATAAAATTGCCACTGAATTCCATGTAAACCATGAATCTCCTCAAGTTTTACTTATAAAAAACGGGGAATGTATTTACGCCGAAAGCCATAATGGTATTGCCATGGAAGAAATTGAAATATTTACACAGCAGGTAAATTAAATAACTACTGCAATTTTTTTTAAGGATTAGTGAGCAAAGTCGTTTTCAAAATTTCCTTTTATACGTTCCATGGAAGGATTAAAATAGCCGAATTTTAGATGCGGATATTTTTGCCGGATATTGAGCAGCAGCTTTTTCATACCCAGGCATTCACCAGTTTCGGTAACGCCAATTTTACCCAAATACCAATCAGGATCAATATTAAAGTTTCTCCATTGTATCATGCATAAATCTGTTTCTTTAATTAGTTTGCATAAGGCTTCGTATTCTTCCACGCTATCCGTCATTCCGGGAAAAACAAAATAGTTGAGGCTTGTCCATCCGCCATAGCTCCGTACTGTTTTAAGGCCTTCTATTAAATCGTTAAAAACATAATTATTGGGGCGGTAATAAGGCGTATAAACTTTTTCCCTGGCAGAATTTAAACTTACTCTCATACTGTTTAAACCTGCTTCGCACAAGGCTTTTATGGCATCGGGTTTGCTTCCATTGGTATTAATATTGATGCTTCCGTTTGCTGTATGTTTACGAATTTCAATTATGGCTTCTTTAATGGTCTCCCACATTAATAAAGGTTCGCCTTCGCAACCCTGCCCGAAACTTACAATTGGAAAAGGGGCCGTTTTCAAATGTGGCACCGTGTATTCCACAATTTCTTCGGCACTGGGTTTAAAAACCAGCCTGTCCTGTGTACTTACTATCGTTTCCTCCTGCGGTTGAAAACTAATGCATCCAAGGCAATTGGCATTACAAGCAGGAGAAACCGGTACCGGGCATTCCCACCTGCTCAATGCAAAATTTCTTGCCGCCGGGCAGGTATAAGTTAGGCAGCAGTTTTCCATTAAATGTTTTACCAGCCTGTTTTCGGGATAAGCTTTTAATAAATGCTTTGCGCCAATTTCAATTTCATCGGTATTAAAACCTGCATGTTCCTGCCGGATGTCTTTTTCAATTCTTATTGCCGGCACATAAAATTTATTATTGTACCAACCTGTTGCCGTATAACAAAATAAAGGTAGCGTAGGCGCTTCGGGCAGGGTTTCGTAAGCGGCAATATAAAAGCCCGTAAAAGCAGGCGGAATAAATGCAGCCACAGCCCAGCCTTTTTCACAAATACGCATTTGGCCTGTTGCCACATCTACGCCAATACCACGCCTGCCGGGCAGTTCGTACATCTGGCCGCCTTCGGGTAATTCTATCCATTCATTTTCGGGTACAAGTATAGCTTCCCAGCCTGTTCTTCCTGTTGTGTAAAGCGAAGTATCTTCAAAAATATTTCCCTTACCATCAGAATATAATAAATATGGAGAATGCGATAATAACATACTTTACATTTAAAGATTTAAAGCCTCAACCTGTTGTTTGCAAAAGCAATTAAACGCTACTGTATCTATACCAGTAAGTTCATTTTCTTCAAATACCAACTGCAACAAATGGTTACTGGTTAAATCAATAGTAAGTATATCGTCTTTAAGCAATGCCTGGTTTACCTGCTTCCAGCCATATTTTTTAGGGATAAAAGAAGGGAATAAAATACCGCTTTCATCTATAATAATTTGCTTTGGCCTGTTTACCATAAAACTTACCACCGCTAAAACTAACAGAAAAACGGCAGCTAGAAAAAAATGCATATAAAAAGATAATGAAGCAAGTATCAAAAAACCATCTAAGGTAAAAATGGAAAGCCTTTTAGCATCTTTTCTGAAAATTATGGCCAGCAGCAAAGTAAGCAATGCAATCGCAACACCTAAAAAAGCTAGTTTTTTTTCCATTGCAATATTAAGGAACCAGCCTGCAATTAAAATACATAAAGGTACTGTTGTACTTATCACATAGGTTTTATTTTCCTTTACCCAAATTTGAAAAGAGGCCATAATCAACTATTACAATGCAACAATAAATTGCTTAGTTTAAAAAGGATACGGGCCGCAACATTTTCGTCCCACTCATTATTACTTACACCAGTTTCATTTAAATCGAAGCCAATTATTTTTTTACCGGAAGTAATAATTTGTTTAAAGAGGTAAAAAGCCTGCTCTACTTCCAGGCCGCCATGCACCGGCGTTCCGGTAAAAGGGCACAATTTAGGATCGAGGCCATCTACATCAAAACTGATATATACATTTGCCGGAAGCTGCTCAACAATAGCTGTTGCAATATTTTTCCAGGTAGCGCCATCATACAGGGCTTCTTTAATTTCATTATCAAAAAAGCATTTTACCCGGTAGTTGGATGCGCTGATAAATTCTGCTTCTTCCTGGCAATAATCCCTTGGGCCTACCTGCACCAGTTTTTTTACCTGAGGTATTTGCTCCAAAACATTATACATGATTGAGGCATGAGAGTATTCAAAACCTTCGTAGCATTTACGCAGGTCGCAATGGGCATCAATTTGTAAAATGCCAAAATCATTATATTTATCTGCAATGGCTTTTATAAAACCAAAAGGCGTACTATGGTCTCCGCCTAGCAAGCCAATAAGTTTGCCTTTATCCAATAAGCCTTTTGCCTGCTGGTAAACCCAATCATTTAAAAAAAGGCTGCCTGCATTTATATCTTTTAATGTTTTGCACATAAATTTATTGTCGCCAATAATTTCACCTTCCGAAATATAATTGATGTACAGTTCGGCTTCTTTACGCAGGTAATCGCTTTTGGTGAGTATTTTTTCATTTATGGCACGCATAAAAATACCTTTTCGCCATTCATCAGGATGTTCTGTATCAAACAAATCTACCTGGAAGCTGGCTTTAAAAATACGATCTGGGGCACGAGCTGTACCGCCACGGTAGCTTACGGTAACCTCCCAGGGAATAGGCATAATAATAAGGCGTGCATCGTCTTCTGAAGAAGGAAGCCCGAAAATATTATTATTGACATTTCCTACACTATTGGGGTCAAAAGTTGACAGGTCTGCCATGATGGGTAATCGTTTTAGGGCAGCAAAGATAGAGGGTTATTTATTGGTATTGCATGATTTTAATTTCATTTTTACGGCATTGGAACTAAATGTTAAACTACCTTGTATAAGTTAAATAATCTATCATACTCATACGATTTTAAATTATCTTTGCAACCAATTTTAGCAAAGTTTCATAACATGAAAAGATCGCATATTATTATTTTAATTGGTATTGCAGTTGTTATTGCCGGATTACTGGCTTATTCAGCCGATTTTTCTACTTACGACAGTATTAATTCTGCCAAAGAAAAACCGGGAAAATTTGTACACATTATTGCCCAGTTGGATAAAACTCAACCGGTGGAATTTGACCCCATTAAAAACCCCAATTATTTATCTTTTTATGCTGTTGACAGCCTGGGCGGAAAAACAAAAGTGGTTTTTCACAACAGCAAACCCACCGATTTGGAAAAAAGTGAAAGGCTGGTGCTAAAAGGTAAAATGCAGGCCGACGGAAACTTTGAATGCAGCGACATTCTTTTAAAATGCCCCAGCAAATACAAAGAAGAAAAAGGCGCTGTGCAAAAAAACCTCAACGAACAAACTTCAGTTATCAACTGAAAATAACCAAAGCATGAATTTTATTGGAGAACATTTATTTGCCGGCCAGCTTGGCCACTTACTTATTATCTTAGCTTTTGTTGCTTCACTGGTTTCCTTTATATCCTATGCGGCATATAGTTTTGAAAAAAAACAAGAGCAAAAAAATTACTGGTTAAAACTTGCCCGTATTTCTTTTTTATTAGAAGCCATTAGCATCCTTACCGTTTTTGGATTGGTATATTACATTTGCGCCAATCATTTGTATGAGTACATGTATGTGTACAAGCATGCTTCCAGGGAGCTGGAGCCCAAGTATCTGCTTGCCTGTATTTGGGAAGGCCAGGAAGGAAGTTTTTTATTGTGGAGCATTTGGCATGTTATAATTGGGTCGGTATTTATTTTTAAACGCAACTCACCCTGGGAAAGCCCGGTACTTACGGTTATTAACCTTGCACAGGCATTTATGATGCTTATGATACTGGGTATTTATATTGGAGATGTAAGAATTGGCAATAGCCTGTTTGCCCTTACAAGAAATGAAATAGTAGCACCTATTTTCACCCAACCCAATTACCTGGATTTTGTAAAAGATGGTATGGGATTAAATGTTTTACTCCGCAATTATTGGATGGTAATACACCCGCCGGTATTGTTTTTGGGCTTTGCTCTTACCCTTGTGCCTTTTGGGTTTGCTTATGGTGCATTAACCAGCAAAAAATTTGGCGACTGGGTAAAACCGGCATTGCCCTGGGTTTTATTGAACGCCTGTGTATTGGGCATGGGCATTATGATGGGTGGAAAATGGGCTTACGAAAGCCTGAGTTTTGGCGGTTACTGGGCCTGGGATCCTGTAGAAAATGCATCCCTCGTTCCATGGTTAATTTTAATTGCTGGCCTGCATACCATGCTGGTGTATAACCACACAGGCCATTCCTTAAAAGCCAGTTTCCTTTTTATCATCCTTGCTTTTGCATTTGTTTTATACTCCACTTTTCTTACCAAAACGGGTGTACTGGGAGATGCATCCGTGCACTCTTTTACCGATCCGGGAAAAGCTATTAACATTATGATTACGGCTTTTCTTGCAACATTTTCCCTGGGTGGATTAGCCTTATTTTTCGGCAGGTTTAAACAAATAAAAGAAACACATACAGAAGAGGCATTAAACAGCCGTGAGTTTTGGATGTTTATTGGTTCGTTAATTTTCTTTCTTACCGCTTTATTTATTATTGCCAAAACATCGGTTCCGTTAGTCAATAAAGTTATAGGCACCAACTTTGCACCACCGCAGGATGTAGAATTTTCTTACAACAAAGTGGCCGCAATGATTGCCATTATTATAGGTATGCTTACGGCTATTGGCCAATATTTTAAATATAAAAGCACGCCACGAAGGTATTTCATAAAAAAAATACTTTGGCCTACGGTAATTGCTGCCCTGCTTTTTTCGCTACTGGTTTATTTTTATCCGTTAAATTTTCGCAAGCATGGTATTGGTTTTTTAGTAGCCTTGTATATTGCCGAATTTGCAACACTTTATTCCCTAATTGCCAATGCATTTTATATTTATGCCGTTCAGGGCCGAAAGTTTTTTAGCACCGGCGCATCTATCTCCCATGCAGGTTTTGCTTTTATGCTTTTTGGAATGATTATTTCTTCATCCAACAAAGAAGTTATTAGTAATAGCAGGGTAAATGGAATTAATTTGCCTACTGTGGTGGACCCAATGACACGCCAGCAGGACGACCCAAGGGAAAACCTTACTTTATTAAGAATGGTACCCACAACAATGGGCCACTATGAAGTAACCTATACTGGTGATTCATCTGGCTCCGAAAAAGGCCGGAAGTATTACCGCATGAATTTTGTGGCAAAAGATAAAACAGGAAAAATTACTGAAACATTTACCCTGCTGCCCGATGTATACCAAATGAAGGACAACAACATGAGCAGCAACCCCGACACGAGGAACTATCTTACCAAAGATGTATTTACTTATCTTACCTCGGCTCTCAACGAAAACGCTAAAGAAGATACTTCATCTTTCTCCATAAAAGAAATGCATATTGGCGATACTTCTTTTTATGATAAAGGATATTTCGTACTCAATAAAGTGGTAAAATCGCCTCAAAATGAACGGTACAATTATGGCAAAGATGATATGGCGCTAATGGCAGATATTACCGTGGTAAGCAACGACAGTATGCGCTACAAAGCCATGCCTCTTATTGCCATAGATTCATTAGATATGATTAACCATATTGATGATACCATTTATGCCCAAAACCTTTTTTTGAGGTTTGCCGGGGTAGCTGAGCATTCTCATGTAAAAATCGGGTATAAAGAATCGGAAAAACTCATTGATTTTATATCCGTTAAAACCTATATTTTTCCCTACATAAACCTGGTATGGCTGGGCCTGGTTATAATGGGTATCGGTTTGGCGTTGAGTATGCTTAAAAGGTTCGGGTTCAATACCAAAATATCTTCTGTAGCCCTTTTGCTCATTGCTGTTGCCATATTTTACATGTTCCTGCTTGCGAATTAACAATTTTATTTTTAATTTAATTGCTAATTTAGGTTACTTTATGCCTACCGGTATATTAAAGTAAGAACTGCTTTAAGCAAATGAAAAGGATTTTTATTAAAAATCAATTTAAGTATTTATTGGCCCTGCTAATGGCTTCGGGTTTTTGCTGTGTAATACCTACATATGCCCAACTGGAAGCTATTGCAGGCAAAGGCATTTACGATACATTACTTACCGCAGCCGTAATTTACAACGGCGATACTATTGAAGCAAAAACCCTGGAAAATGTTTTACTGGTATGTAAACTTACCGATGAACAATTAAAAGCTAAGGCAAAATACAACCGCTTACGCAATGCCGTTTATGTTACATATCCTTATGCACGCCGTGCCGGTGTTGTAATGAACGATATTAATGCAAAACTTTCAAACATCTACGAAAAAGACAAGCGCAAAAAATATATAAATTCCCGGGAAACCGAATTGAAGAAAGAATTCACTAAGCCATTAATGGACCTTTCGGTTTACCAGGGGAAAGTGTTGATGAAACTTATTAACCGGGAAACAAACAACAACTGCTACGAGATAATAAAAGAATATAAAGGTGGTTTAACGGCACGTTTTTACCAAACCATTGCTTTCTTTTTTAACAGCAGTTTAAAACAACCTTACAACCCAAAAGATGGGGATGATGCTGCCATTGAAAAATTTGTAAAAGAGGTGCAGCGCATGTATGGCTACCCCGAAATACAGTACAACAAAAAATTGTTATAGGCCTATTTTATCATTTACCCGTTTTACAATTTCTGCTTCCATAGCTATGGCTTTATTTTGGATATCGGTTCCCTTTTTCACTATTTCAGCAACATAATTTTTATCATCGTAACCGGCGGCATTAATACGTACGTTCATAAAAGCGCCCATTACAGCGCTTCTTGCACAAAGCGCACCCACACCTGCATCCGATACCGAATTGGGGTTTCCTTTTTCTGCCATTGCTTTTATAAGTTCCATACCTGCAAAGGATACTTCCATTACTTTAAAAGGAATTTCAATTGCAAATTTTGTGGCTTCCTGAATGGACTTGTTCCTAAAAGTTTTTTCTTCGTTTGTAGCTTTTGGTAAAGCAAAGGCATCCATAATTTTATTAAAAGCTAAAGTATCGGCATCCACAAGGCGAATGAGTTCATCTTTCAATTGCTGGCCCTTTGCGGCCCAGTTACTAAATTCTTCCCAACGGCTATCCCAGCCTTTTTTATGTGAACTCAAATTGGCCACCATGGTTGCCAGTGATAGGCCCAGGCTGCCTACATACGCTGCAACAGAGCCTCCGCCTGGAGCCGGGCTTTCGCTTGCCGTTTCATTTGCAAATGCATGGAGTTGCATGTTTACCAGGTTACTGTCGGTAGCATTTTTTAACAGGTATTCAATAATTCTTTCTTCGGGTTTAAAAGGCGTTAATTCCTCAAGCCCCAATGATTTTACGGCAATTTTTATCAATTCCTTTTCACTAATACCAAGGGAGCGTTGTTGTTTTTGCAAAAAATATTTACCGGCATCCGTCATGGCTTTTAAGGGAATTAAACCCACCAATTCACTTCCGGTAACCCTTATTCCCCTTGCATCCGCTTTTTTACAAACCTCATCGAATGCAATATGCATGGGCGTAATATTAATATTGGTGAGGTTCATACTTATTTGGGCAATGCCGTATTCTTCAATAAACCATCCAATTGCTTTTACACTTTTAAGCGTTCCCGGTTTGTGTACTTTTGCCCCGTTTTCTTCTACAGTTCTGCCGGCTTCCCTTACATCAAAAGCCACAGCATTGGCACGGCGGGTAGAGGTAGTGTTGAGGTTTACATTGTAGGCCACTAAAAAATCTCTTGCGCCAATAACGGTACCGCCACGCTTTGCGTCAAATACTGTTGGGCCAAAATCAGGTTGCCACTCGGGCAATTTTATTTTTTTAAAAAATCCCTCGTATTCGCCAGCCCTTATTACCGATAAATTGCTGCGCTCTTTATTGGGTTGCGCCGCTTCATATAAATAAACCGGTATGTTTAATTCTTCCCCCACTCTTTTTGCCAATTTTTTTGCGTAAGCGGCGGTTTCTTCCATGCTGATATTTGCAATAGGAATAAAAGGGCAAACATCTGTAGCGCCCATACGGGGATGCTCCCCTTTGTGCTTAGCCATATCTATAAGTTCGCCGGCTTTTTTAATAGCCCTAAAAGCCGCTTCTACCACAGCTTCCGGCTCACCTACTATGGTTACCACCGTTCTGTTGGTTGCTTTTCCGGAATCTACATTGAGTAATCTTGCGCCTTCAACAGTTTCTATTTGCTGTGTAATTTGATGAATTATGGAAAGATCGTTGCCTTCGCTAAAATTAGGCACACATTCTATAAGTTGCTGCATGAACAATAAATTTTAAAGCTAAGATATTACATTATTAACAGCCATAAATTTTGATGGAGAAATAATCTTTTCCTCAAGATTACGCAATATTGGCTTTTACAAAATCGCTTATCAGCGTGCTTATTAACTTAGCCGTTTCATCGCTTTTTAAACCATCATGCATTTGGCAGGCGCCATCACAAATATGTAAAAAAGCTGCTTTTACATCGGTGCCTGCAAAGCTGATGAATTGCCTTGCCTGCAAAGCCGTTAACCCCACAGGAGAATGTGCGCTGCTGAGCAGATGCTCAATTAAGGCTATACTTAATTCCACCCCGCAAAAATTCTCTTCTGTAAAACCTGTTGCGTGGGCCACTGCCTGTATAAAGCTTTGCCTTTCATGAATAAAAATATCTTCATAAAAACGGTAATGAATAAAATGATTATCGTGCATTTTATTTAATACATTTTGTGCAACACTATGCTGCTGCAAACCTACGATGGCATACTTTCCCAGGTAGCCATCTGTTTCGGCATAGCTATATGCGTTGCTGCTGTGGCGGCCTTCTGCAGGGCTGTAGCCCGCTTCGCCGGAAAGGCTTATTGCATTAATTTGGGCAAGCGGAATTTTTCCTGATTTATGCAGTCCTTTTGCTACTGCTTTTATTAATGGGTAAGCATTATTGCGGCCACCACCTATTACCAATGGTATTTTACCATAAAATGAAATGGACTTTATAATTTGTTCTACTTCTTCATCAATTATGTGTACGGCATGGCGACAGGCATCTACTTTTTCTTCGGGGTTGTAAGCATTGTTTTCTATAAGGTATTTTATATCGCCAAAATCATAATGCCCCAGGAGCAATATTTCATCCCCATTTAAAAAATCGTTGCTTTGCGCATTAAGGAAAGTGTTTAAAAAAGGATACCATGCAGTATCTACGCCACCGGTGCCGTAATTGGCCATTACGCCAATATCTTCGGGTATGCCCAGCAATACATATTTTGCTTTGGATTGGGCAAGCACTTCGGGCCATTCGGCATTTTCCGGCAGGCATTGCAGCCTTTCACCCAGTTTTGTTTCAAACCGGCGTACTTTAGTAAGAGAAAGAATATCTTTTTTATTGTAAAACTTAAAGTGCTTCATATTTTTTTGCTTGCCTAATACTATGATAAGCAAAGTAATTAAAGGAAATGTGTTGAACAAAAAAATTTAAGGGAATTCTCTCTATTGTACCCAGTTACCTTTGAGCATTACTTTATCTATATGGTTGCTGCCAAAGCTATAGAAAAGATAAGCCAGGGAAGGAATTGGTTTAGTAAATATGAGGTTTGCCGCTTTACCAATAGTAATAGAACCCAGTTCATTTTCCAATTCCATGGCGTAAGCGCCATTTAAGGTAGAAGCATTTATTACTTCTTCAGGAAGCATTTTCATTTGTATGCAACTCATTGCATTTACCAGGTTCATATTACCGCTGGGTGATGAACCCGGGTTAAAATCCGATGCAAGTGTTACGGCTGCACCTGCATCAATTAATTTTCTTGCCGGTTGAAATGGCATTCTTAAAAAGAATGCTGCAGTAGGCAGTAAAGTACTGCAGCCCTTATATAAACCCAGCATTTGGATTTCTTCTTTGTTTACCGTTTCCAAATGATCCAGTGATACAGCGCCTAATTTAATGCCCGCTTCAATTGCGCCAATACTGTTGAGTTGGTTTACATGCAACTTTGGTTTTAACTGATGGAAAGCGCCTGCCTTACAAATTTTTATCATTTCATCTGGTGAAAAAAAGCCAGTTTCGCAAAACACATCAATATAATCGGCCAGTTTTTCTGCGGCAATTACCGGTAGCATTTCATCAATTATTTGTCGTATATAACCTTCATGGTTTTCTTTAAAAGCTGCAGGGTAGGTATGTGCGCCTAAAAATGTGGATTTTATTGTAACATCCGATTGCTGCTTTAGCCGTTTTATAACCCTCAGCATTTTCAACTCTGCTTCTACCGTAAGGCCATAGCCACTTTTAATTTCAATGGCTCCTGTACCCAGCGCCGCAAGTTCGTTCAGCCTTTTTAAGGCCGATTGGAACAATTCCTCCTCTGGGTTTTCATTTAATTTTTTTGCAGAGTTTAAAATACCTCCTCCTTTTGCAGCAATTTCGGCATAGCTTAGCCCGTTTATTTTATCAATAAATTCATTTTCCCTGCTCCCGGCAAATACAATATGCGTATGGCTATCGCACCAGCAGGGTAAAATCATTTGGCCATAAATATCTACCACATTTTTGGGCAAATGCGGCACACGTAACTCCAGCTCATACATAGGCCCGTAACCTGCTATCAGGCCATCTTCTACCAGTAAGTAGGCATCAGCAATACAAGGTAAATCAGCCAATGCTTTACCCCGCAACTGCACATAGGTTTCCCTGCTGTTAATTAATTTGCTTATATGGGTAAATAAAACCGTCATGTTTACAGTTGTTCAAAAATATCTTTGCTAAATTTTTCAAGGCCCGGATCCCTTGCGCCCATTAACAACAGCACGGTGCCTTCGGTTAAATGCGGCCTTACAGTTTCTAAAAATTTATTCCTGTCTTTCACAAAAAAGGCATTTTTTCCCAATGCGTTAATATCCTGTATTAAATCATTTGCAGAAATATCTTTAACTGTGGTTCCTCCTGCATAAAATATTTCACTCATCCATATTTCATCCTGTTGCCGAAGTGTTTCGGCAATTTCTTTTACAAAATCATTTCTCAAAAACCTTGTAGGCCCGTAACCATGTGGCTGAAACCATGCCACAACTTTTTGTGCCAGTGGCTGGCAGGCAGCAATGGATGCGGCACATTTGGCCGGGTTGTGGGCATAATCATCTATTACCCAAATGCCGTTTTTATTGCCTAATACCTGGTGGCGGCGATATATACCCTCGTAAGTTTTTAATGCTTCGGCAGATACTGCTAATGGTACGCCAAGCTGCAAAGCAACGGCTGCGGCAGCCACCGCATTTTCCATACTGTGCTTTCCAATTGCGTGCATTAAAAATTTTATTCCATTAATTTCAAAAGAAATTTCAAAAGCCTGCTGGTTAAAATTAATTGCGTTGGTGCCTGCATTGCCGTTTATAGAAAAATCGTTTTGTAAATTTTGCGACAACTGCTTTGCCAAAGCATTGGATTGATTTACGATGAATTTTCCTGTGGTATTATTTTTAAAAATGGAAAAAATGCTTAAGAGTTCGTCAATCTCCTGGTGGTCTTTATCAATATTTAAGAGCAAACCCACTTCGGGCCTGTACTCAATAACAGACCCATCACTTTCATCTGCTTCAATAACGAGCCACTCGCCTGCGCCTACTTTTGCATTGCCTATTTTGCCTTCTTTAATAATACTGGTTAAGCCTGCGCCGCTTATAATGCTGGGTTGCATACCTGCATGTTGCAATACTTGAAACAACATAGCGCTGGTAGTACTTTTTCCCGATGTGCCGCCTACGGCGATGGTTCGCTTGCTATTTGCTATTAATGCCAGTACCTGGCTCCTTTTTAAAATGGGTATGTTGAGCGCTTTGGCTTTTTGCACTTCGGCAACGGTATCTTCAATTGCTGTTGACACCACAACCAGTTGTGTTTTGTTTGTAATGCCATCGCCGTTTTGCAAAAAACATTTAATGCCTTCGGCTTCCAGTTTGCTTCGTGTTTCGTTTACTTCGCCAGCAACAAAATATCTGTCGCTGCCGCTTACCTCTTTTCCTGTACCGGCAAGGTATTGGGCAATTGCGCTCATACCTGCGCCTGCAACCCCAATAAAAAAAATATGCTGGTAACTATTTATTGATGGAGCCATAACTGGTTTTACAGTTGCTAATTTAAGCAATAGTTAATGAGCTATTGAAATAATAAATACTTATAAAAAAAATCGGTAGAAAATTTGTATCTAATATCCCAATATTTTAAGCATACTTTGGGCCGTTTGTTCTTTTGCATAAACCCAATCGGTAAGCTTTCCGTTTTTATCGAAATCTACAATTATATGCTTGGGTGATGGTATAAGGCAATGCTTTATGCCGCCATAGCCGCTAATTTGATCCTGGTAGGCGCCGGTATGAAAAAAGCCAACGTATAAGGGTTCTTTATTATTTTCCATATCGCCATTGGTATTATTTAATTTTGGCAGAAATACTTCATTGATATGTTCTTCGGAGTCGTAATAATCGTGGCCATCGCAGGTAATACCTCCTAAAACAACCCGCTGGTATTCATTATTCCATTTATTAATGGGGAGCATTAAAAATTTTTCACCAATGCCCCAGGTATCGGGTAGTGTGGTGATAAAAGAAGAATCTATCATATACCAGGTTTCCCTGTCGTTTTGCACTTTTTGGCCAATAACGCTGTAAATATGCGCCATGCTTTCGCCTACGGTGTAGCTGCCAAACTCTGTGAAAATATGCGGCATTTGTACCCTGGCTTTTTTGCATGCTTTTTTAATGGTACTTACAATTTCATTTATCATAAACTGGTAATCGTAATTAAATGCCAGTGAATGTTTAATGGGAAAGCCGCCGCCGATATTTATAGAATCCAACTCGGGACATATTTTTTTTAACTGGCAATAAAGGTTAATGCTTTTTTGCAGTTCGCTCCAGTAATAAATATCATCCTTTATGCCTTTATTGAGGAAGATGTGGAGCATTTTTAGTTGAAACTTATCTTCGTTGCCTTCTATTTCATCTACATAATATTCCAATACATCTTTTGCTTTTATACCAAGCCTGGATGTGTAAAACGGAAAAGTGGGTTCTTCTTCTGCAGCAATTCTGATACCCAGTTTAAAAGGCTCTTTGGTACGTATGCTGCGCTTATACATATTTAATTCCTCTTTGTTGTCCAATATGGGAATTACATTTCTAAAGCCGGTATTAATCAGCCGTGCAATTCTGCTGGTATAGTTTTTTTGCTTAAACCCATTACAAAGTATAAATATGTCCTTATTTATTTTTCGGCGCTTGTAAAGAGAATTGATGATTTCAATATCGTAAGCATAGGAAGTTTCCAGGTGGATATTGTGCTTTATGGCTTCTTCCAAAACAAAACTAAAATGGGAGCTTTTGGTGCAATAGCAATAATTATATTTTCCTTCGTATTTATTTTTTTTAATAGCATCGGCAAACATTTTTTTGGCCTTATTGATTTGCCAGCCGATTTTGGGCAAAAAACTCATTTTTAAAGGGGTGCCATATTTATCTATCAACAGCTTTAAATCAATGTTATTAAACTGTAAATAATTATCTTTTACTTTCAAATCATCCTGGGGGAAATTAAAGGTTTGCTGTACCAGGTCGTTATAAGTATTATTCATTCCTTTGAATGGTTAAAAATTATTTTAAGAAAGAAAACAGCCGCAAATATAATTGATTAAAATAAAAAACCGCCCCTGCTTTCGAAAGGACGGCTACCAGTTGGTTTGGGTAAAATTATTTAAGCGAATTTACCAGCGCCTTAAAGGCTTCGGGTTCATTCATAGCAAGATCGGCAAGCACCTTACGGTTTAAGTCGATTTCTTTTGCGTTTAATTTAAAAATAAGTTCGCTGTATGTAATTCCCTGCTCTCTTGCTGCGGCATTTATACGGGCAATCCAAAGGGCACGGTACTCCCGCTTTTTATTTTTACGGCCTACATAACTGTAAGTAAGCCCTTTTTCCATAACGTTTTTAGCAACGGTATAAACATTTTTACGTTTGCCATAATAACCTTTGGCGGCTTTGAGTACCCTTTTACGGCGGGCCTTGCTGGCTACGGCATTTACTGAACGTGGCATATTTTAATTTTTTTAAAGTTAAAGATTGAGTTTTCCTGGGGCTTACTTCATACAAAGTAAACGTTTTACAAAATGCAAATTGGCATCGGCCACAACACCGTCCTTACGCATATTGCGTTTGCGCTTGGTAGATTTTTTTGTAAGAATGTGGCGTTTGAAAGCTTTTTGGAAAGTGATTTTACCTCCACCGGTAACTTTAAAGCGCTTTTTTGCGCTACTGTTGGTTTTAACCTTTGGCATTACATAACTTTTGATCGTTACTCCCTGCTGGCGTTCCGAACAGACGGACACTTTTTGGGCCATGTGGGAAATGTTTATTCCTGAAAGATTGCTCTTTTTTGGGCGGCAAAGATAAGGGTTTTAGGTTATAAAATACAGCGGTAATGAGAATTTTAGGTAAAAAACGATGTTTTTGGAAAATATCGTTTGAATTCACCTAAATTATTGTAAACTTTAGCGTTAAATTACACTGATATGAATAGAAAATCAAAAGTATCTGAAATAATGGCTGAGAAACTTATAGTTGCCGACAGCCATAATAGTTTTACCCAAATTATGGATTTTTTCACCCGCAGCAAAATCCATCACCTGCCCATTACACAAAATAATAAAATTATTGGCATTGTGAGTTTAAGCGATGTTATCCGTTACCTGGGCCGTGTATTGGAAGAAGGTAAAACTACCTCTATATCAGAAATTAGTAGTGGTTTTTCTTTGGATAGTGTGATGACCAAAAACCCTTATTGTTTAAAAACAACAGATACTATTGAATCTGCATTTGAAGAAATTTCAAAAGGTGGCTTTCATGCACTGCCCATTATAAAAGATGATGAAACACTGGTAGGTATTGTAACAGCAATTGACCTGGTAAGATGGTATGACCAGATGATGTAAATTTTAAGTGCTTATTTTTTTTGATTGCCTGTTTCTATTGGGCGTACAATTTATTTGCGTTTTATAAAATTATAGGTTATTAAATTGAATGGGAATATTCATTGCAATTCCTGTAAGCAGGATAAGTTAATGAAGAATTTAATTAGACGAAGCCCTTTTTAGCGAATACTTCCCAAATTTTTTCTTTACCTCATCAATAGCTTTATATAATTCGCCCTTTGATTTTGTGCTATCAAATAAATTGGCTTGGGTGGCATTATTGGTAAAGCTGCTAAGTTTTACGCCAAGCAGCCTTACCGGTTCGCTTTTTTTATAAAACCGTTTAAACAACTCTTTTACTACAGGTATAAAGGCATCATCTGCATGGGAAGGGTCAATTGTAGCTTGGCGTGTAAAAGTTTCAAAGCTGGGAAACCTTACTTTAATAGCCACGCAGCCTGCCAGCTTTCCATCCTGCCTTAATTCAAAACACACTTTTTCGGTAAGCCTTACCAGCTCTGCATTTAAAAATTTTACATCGGTAATATTTTCATCAAATGTATTTTCACTGGAAATAGATTTAGCTTCATGGTAAGGTTGCACTTTTGAAAAATGCAGGCCTTGTGATTTTTCCCAAAGGTCGGCGCCCCATTTTCCTAAAATATTTTCCAGTTCTATCTTGCCGGTTTCAAATGCATTTTGAATTGTGCTGATGCCATAGCTATTCAACAATTTTTCTGTTTGCAATCCCACGCCTGGTATTTCTCCAATTTTTAATGGTGCTAAAAACTCTTTCTCTGTACCATAAGGAATATGCAGGTAACCATTGGGCTTTGCAAGGTTGGTGGCAATTTTAGCCATCATTTTATTAGCGGATAAGCCAAAAGAAATGGGGAGACCTGTTTTTTCTATTATGCTATTGCGTAAGGCAATCGTCCATTCAAAAGGGTTAAAGAATTTGTCCATCCCGGTTAGGTCAATATAAAATTCATCAACCGATGCTTTTTCAAACAAAGGCGCTTCGGCTTTAATAATATCGGTTACCCATCTTGAATAATTACCGTAAGCAGCATAATTGCCTTTAAGAAAAATTGCCTGCGGACAAAGTTGCCTGGCTTTTTGTACCGGCATAGCAGAATGGATACCAAATTTTCGGGCTTCGTAGCTGCAAGCAGATACCACACCTCTATCCTGCCCACCTACAATTACAGGTTTGCCTTTTAACTGTGGGTTGTTAATTACCTCTACGGAAACAAAAAAAGAATCGAGGTCGAAATGGGCGATAATGCGTTGTTGCCTGCTCAAAAAATATGGTATGTTTTGCAGTGTTAAATTTAAGCATTACTCATAAATTTCCAGCAGGCCAGGTGGGAGTGTTACATACACTTTTCTTGCTGCGTTATCTACCTTTATTAAATTATGCTCATGAACAGGAATATAAGCATGGTTTTTTTTATACAGGATGCTGCAAAGCAATTGATGGGGCTGTTCTATTACTTCGGTTATTTCCCCCAGGCTGTTCTTACCGTCGAATAATGTAAACCCCAGCATAGAAATAGGCGCTGCTTTAGCGGCAAATTTTTTGAAATCGTTTTCGGCAAGCCATACTTCTTTTGAAGTAATTTTTTTGGCGGTTTCCTTTGAGTGGATTCCTTCCAGCTTTACTAAAATTTCTTCATCGTTTTTTGCCACAGCATTTTCAATAAAATATGGTAAAAAGCTGTTTTTGCCTTCTTCTAAAAACAGTGTTTTTAAACCTTTTAATGCAGTTTTTTTACCAAGCTTATGCGCAAGCAGTAATTCACCAGCAAGGCCGTAACTGGACACAAATTTCCCTATTTTAAAGTATTGCAACATAAGATGGCCTGCAAATTAATAAATTTTGAAACCGGAATTTCAATAAAAAAAATCCTCCCAGTACAAAACAGGGAGGATAATGATTTGATGAAACAAACAAAATATTATTCTTCTGTTTTTGCTTCTTCAGAGGCTTCAGGAGCCGGACTTTCGGCCGCAGGCACATCTTTCACCTTTTTTACAAAGGGTACATTGCGTTTATCCTGGCGTACCTTTTTGTGGTTTGCCTGGCGCAAAGCCATTTGTGCATCATGCTCTGTACTCCATTTAGTAAATTTTTCCATAGCAGTGGCCTCATCAAACAAGCCAAGGCTTACCCCACGCAACAAATGCTTTAAATAAAGTACGCCCTTGTATGAAAGGATACGGCGAACTGTATCGGTGGGTTGCGCACCTTTCTGCAACCAATCCAACGCCTTTTGGCGATCAATTTGTACGGTAGCAGGAACGGTAAGTGGGTTGTAGGAACCTAGTTTTTGAATAAATTTACCATCTCGTGGACTACGGGCATCCGCAATTACGATGAAATAGAATGGTCTCTTTTTTGAGCCATGCCTTTGCAATCTCATTTTAACAGCCATAAAAAATAGAAATTTTCTTGGTTGTGAATAAATAGGGTTTACTTTCCTTAAAAAAGGAGAACAAAGATAATGAGCAGGATACTATTTACCAAACAAATCATTTGTATGAAAGAAAATAATATTTTAACTTGTTTAATAGCTATTTTTTCTTATATGAAATAAGCGGCTTAAGTTAAAGCCAAAGCGGATATCTCCATTAAAAAACCTACCATAGGTTTCGTATAAAAAAGCCCTTTCGTTCATACCGGTTGCATTGGAAAAGTGGAGTTGAAAAATATGGCCTCCGGTTTCTAAATCTATTCCTACTCCTAATGGGTAATGGCTTATTGAACTGAGGCCTTTTAAAATATGCTGGTAATCCAGGGTTAAAGATGTTCTGCGGCTTATTTTATATTTTAAGCCAATGCCCGGTGCGGTAATATTTCTTGCTTCTCCATTAAGTGGCGCATTACTGTGTACAAATACCTGGCTTATTTGACCGGAAAATTTGTTGCTGAATTTTCTTGCGGCAATTACCTGAAGATAATAGGAAAACCGGTCGGCTGCAGAAGGCTTTGGAGTAGCAAAGCTTTTTTCTGCCCAAACTGTACTGCCTGCAACCAAAACCAACGATAAAGGCATTGTTTTTTGCCCGGATGTTTGTTGCAAAATCCTCCATTTAATAAAACCATCCAGTTCTTTTCGATAGGTGCTTCGGCCAATTCCTAAACTAATGTTATCGGTTAATCCATAATTAAAACCCAGGTGCATAGAAGCTTCATCCAGGCCAAACAACTCTTTTATACCTTTATTTACATATCCAAAGCGATGCAGTATTCTCACATCCAATTGCGATTTACGGAGCATATCAACAGAATGAGAAAGTATAACCTTTGTTGATTTAAATGTGGCAAAAACTTTAGCAGTTTCAAATGTAGTTATTTCTTTATCGGTAATGGCCTGCTTTTGCTGTGCCGATACCATCATAGAGAAAATATAACCACAAAAAACAAACGTAATTTTTTTCATAACTGCATTAATCTGTAAGTCTTCCACCGGCATTTATCCAATCGGTAATAATTTGTTTTTCGGAAGCGGATAAAGTAGGTCCGCCCTGAGGCATATCTCCAACTACAACAGCCCTGTTATTAATGAGGTTTTTATTGGCCACAACAGTACAGTTTACTGTCCAGTCCTTACCGGCAGCAGGCGAAGGGCCACTATGGCAACCGATACATTTTGCATTGAGTAATGTGCGCACAGCAGAAAATTTTGTACCCGGGCTTCCTGAAATTACCGATACGGTTTGTGAGTTTTCGCATCCGCCTGCATCTTTTACAAATACAGTATAGCTGCCTTCGGCAAGATTGTTAAAAGTATTTGCACTGCCATAGGTTCCTGCAGCGCCCAGCTTATATTGAAAACCTGTGCTTCCTGTTGCAGTAACGGTAATTGCTCCATCGGAACTGCCGCAGCCACTGGTTACAGATGGTACAGCATTAATGGTAAACCCGGTTCCGGTTGCTGTTACATTTGCTGGTTGTGATTTTTCGCAACCTGCAGCGTCTTTGGCAAATACGGTATATGTACCTGCTGACAATCCGTTAAAAATTCCTGAAGACTGGTAAGTTCCTGAAGCATTTAATTTAAACTGGAAACCGCTGCTACCTGTTGCTGTTACGGTAATGCTTCCATTGGGTGCGCCGCAGCCTACTGAAGCTGAAGGTGTGGCGGTAATTACAATGGTTTTGCCTGCGCAAGGGTCGGGATTAGGATCGTTGCCGCCTTTGCTACAAGAAGTTAACTGGCTGCCGGCCGTTATAAAAACAACCATTAAGGTTGCCCAAAGTTTAATTTTATACATACAAGCTGTTTCCTGCTTATACGAACAATTGAATAATTTGGTTGCCTTAGTTTTTCTTTTGTGGTTTGAATTTTAGTCCAATTAAAATTTCGGAGGAGAATAATTTTATTTGTCCTTCGCCAACTCCGGCCATGGGTATGGCAAGGCCGGGCTGAACAAAAATTGAAAAATTACTCTTGAACTTTCTTTCCACGCCTACATCAATCCTAAGTACAGAAAACAAATGCTTGTTGCCATTATATGATGCCTTTGCATGGTGCAGAGTATTGTAATAAATATAATCGTAAGCATACTCTTCCTTTTTCATAATAAAAGAAGAAATACCAGTGCCTGCAAAAATTTGCCAGTTATTTTTTGTTGAAAAATCATAGCGAACAGAAACGGGTATTTCATATACCAGGCAATTTGCATCAACTCTTTTAATGTCAACTGTACCCCAATAGCTGCCGGGCTTTGCCTTATAGTCTTTTTTACCGGCAATATATTTTTTAGTTCCTTTAAAAAAACCAGCCTGTATGCTTACCCTTTTGCTCAAATAATACCCTGCAGAAAAGCCTGCCCGAAAACTAAATTTATTTAACCCGGGAAATTTCACACCGCTGCCTTCGGCTCCTGAGAGCAATGAAAAATAAAATTTTGAAGCTTTTGTTTTTGGGGCAGGAGTTTCTTTTTTGCTTATTGGCAAAGAATCGTTCTCATAGATTCTTATTGAATCTATGGTTAATTCTCTTTGCTTATGGGCGCTATCTGTGCCTGATTGCGGTTCCTCTTTGGGCAAATTATTGTTTGCTGTTTTCTGGTAATTTTCAGAAGCGGCATTAAATGATTCTTCATCCTCATAATTTTGCAGGTCTTTATTTTCGGTGTTTTCTGTACCTGCATTTGTAATGCTGGTATTTAATTTTTCTTTTACCTTTTTAGAATGTGTTGATTTGGAATAGTTGTTATCGCTATTTGTTAAGCGAATATTTCCAATACTTTCTTTATTGGCTGAATTGGCTTGGAGCTTTATTGTGCGTTCTTTTTGATTTATTGCAAAAATTTTATTTTTTACATTACTTTCCGTGCTTACTATATTCGTTGAAGGTATTGCATCCTTTACCGTTGCATCAGAAAAAGAATCCAGGAGTGGCTGAGCTACATTTGCGTTTAAGTTTTTGTTTGTGTCAGTTGATATTGCTGTGATCATTTGACGGTAGGCTTTAGTTGAAGTTGAGCCTTTTTTGAAATAGAAATACCCTACAGTGGCAATACCAATCGTTAAAGGCAGCAACCAAAACCACCATACAAATGGCCGTTTATGATCATCGGTTTCATTGAGCAATTTTTCCATTTGCGTCCATGCCTGTTCATCAAAAATCGGCTCCCAATTTTGGGCAGCAGTTTTTATTTTCTCTTCTACCTGGTTATATGGCTTTTTGTTCATAATAATTAAAATCTGATTCTTTCAACATCTTTTGAATATTCATCCTGGCTTTTGCCAGGTTTGATTTTGAAGTGCCTACTGAAATTTTAAGTTGTGCCGCAATTTCTTCATGTTTAAACCCATCCATTACATACAGGTTAAAAACCGTTCGGTAAACCGGTGAAAGCTTTTGAATAATGGCAAGTATTTCTTTAAACTGCAGGTGATCTACAGAGCTTGCAGTTTCCTGGGCCATATCAAAATGTTGAGGGGGAACTTCTGCTAAAACAAAATTTTTATTTTGTTTACGGAGATGGTCAATAGCCGTATTGATCATAATACGTTTCATCCAGCCTTTTAAATCGGCCTCATAATTGGAATGTTTGGGGTTAAAACGGCCAAGCGAACGATAAATTTTTAGAAACCCGTCGTTTATTATGAGGTTTACATCGTCATCATTATTACAATAGCGTACACAAATAGCTGCCGCATAGCCATAGTAGCGTAAATAAAAGGCTCTTTGGCTACCTCGGTTGTTGTTGATGCAACCCTGGATAATATCAAATAAGTTGCCTTGTAACGGCAATGTATTATGGGCTTTAAAGATTTATAATTACCAAACGGGCATCTTTTGAAATGGGTTGCCTTTTATTAAAAAAAATCTTTTTACCTCATTAAAGAACAATAATTTGAGATTTGTACTGGAAGAACAGATTCATTAATTACCTGCGGCCAATGCCCGGCATACCCTTACCTGCCGGCATTTTATTCATCATTTTCATCATGCTTTTCATTTGCTCGAATTGTTTTAAAAACTGGTTGAGTTCTGCTAAGTCTTTTCCGCTGCCTTTTGCAATACGTTGTTTACGGGAAGGGCTGATAATATCGGGGTTGCGGCGTTCCTGCAAGGTCATACTGTTTATCATGGCCTCTATACCTTTAAATGAATTATCATTTACATCTACATCTTTTATTTGTTTGCCTACGCCGGGTATCATTCCCATAAGGTCTTTGATATTACCCATTTTTTTTATTTGCTGTAACTGTGTTTTAAAGTCTTCAAAGTCAAATTGGTTTTTACGGATCTTTTTTTCCAGTTTTGCTGCTTCGGCTTCATCAAACTGTGCCTGGGCTTTTTCAACCAGGCTTACAATATCACCCATACCCAAAATACGCTGTGCCATCCTTTCGGGATAAAACACATCCAGTGTATCCAGCTTTTCGCCATTGCTGGTAAATTTTATGGGTTTATTTACCGTATGCCTAATGGAGAGTGCTGCACCACCTCTTGTATCGCCATCCAGTTTGGTAAGCACTACTCCGCTAAAATTTAAACGCTCGTTAAAAGCTGCAGCGGTATTCACAGCATCTTGCCCGGTCATACTATCTACCACAAATAATATTTCATTTGGGTTTACGGCTGCTTTAATATTGGCTACCTCGGTCATCATGGCTTCATCAACGGCAAGCCGGCCTGCAGTATCTATAATGATGACATTTTTATTTTTTGCTTTAGCTTCTTTAATGGCATTTTGGGCTATGAGCACTGCATCTTTAGTTTCCCTTTCCGTATACACATCCACGTTAATTTGCGCTCCTAAAACCTCCAACTGGTCCATTGCTGCAGGCCGGTAAATATCTGCGGCAACCAGCAACGGAGATTTGCCTTTTGCCGTTTTTAAATAATTGGCCAGCTTGCCGCTAAAAGTAGTTTTACCGCTACCCTGTAAACCGGCAATTAAAATTACTGCCGGGTTCCCTGAAACATCAAACCCCGTTTCTGTACCGCCCATTAATTCGGTAAGCTCATCCTGAACAATTTTTATCATTTGCTGACCGGGATTTACTGCCAGCAAAACCTTACTGCCAATGGCTTTATCTTTTACCCTGTCGGTAAATTCTTTGGCTATTTTATAATTCACATCTGCATCTACCAATGCTCGCCTGATGTCTTTTACAGTATTGGCAATATTAAGCTCTGTAATTCTGCCCTGGCCTTTTATATTTTTAAAAGCCGAATCTAACTTTTCACTAAGTGAATTGAACATATAGTTATTTCAATAAATGAAGCGCAAAGATACTGTATTTGCATTTTTAAATTAATGCTTTTGCTATTTAGCAGCTCACATTAAAATCCCGTAAAGCATCATTGAGGCTGGTTTTGAGGTTGGTAGATTCTTTACGCTTGCCAATTATTAAAGCGCAGCCAACAGCATATTCCCCGGCTGGGAATTTTTTATTATATGTTCCCGGAATTACTACGCTTCTCGATGGAACGAGCCCTTTTGTTTCAACAGGTACTTTACCCGTAACATCTATTATTTTTGTGGACTGAGTAAGCACTACATTAGCGCCTAAAACAGCTTCTTTTTCCACTCTTACGCCTTCTACAATAATGCAACGGCTGCCAATAAAACAGCCATCTTCTACAATTACAGGGCTTGCTTGCAACGGTTCAAGCACACCACCAATACCCACGCCGCCACTCAGGTGTACGTTTTTGCCAATTTGGGCACAACTGCCTACGGTTGCCCAGGTATCTACCAAGGTACCTTCATCTACATAAGCGCCAATATTTACATACGATGGCATAAGCACAACATTTTTTGCAAGATAAGCGCCATAGCGTGCAACAGCATGTGGTACTGCCCTCACACCAAGTGACTGGTAATTTTTTTTCAACAACATTTTATCGTAAAATTCAAAAGGCGGTAAATCCCATGTGTGCATTTGCTGCACCCCAAAATAAAGCAATATGGCCTGCTTTACCCATTCGTTTACCTGCCAGCCGTTTTTCATTGGCTCGGCAGTACGCAAGCGGCCTTTGTCCACCTCCTCAATTACCGCTCTTACTGCTGCTGTATATTTATCTTCTTTCAGCAATTCCCTGTTTTCCCAAGCCTCTTGTATGAGTATTTTCATGTTATAAATTTTTTGCGAAATTAATTATTCAATTTTAAAAATAAGAAATTAGGTTAGCGTAGATATTAAATACAAAAAACATAGCATTTAATACATATTGCAGCGCTTATCTTTGCTTGTATGAACATTGGTTTTGATGCAAAAAGGGCTTTTCATAATACTACGGGCCTCGGCCATTACAGCCGAACGCTTATAGCATCATTGGCCAAATTTTATCCCCAGCACCAATATTTTTTATTTAATCCCAAACCATCAGGTTTAATTTCATTTAAAGAGGAAAATACCAGAGAAATTTTACCGGAAGGTTTTTTCAATAACCTATTTTCTTCTGCCTGGCGCAGTAGAAATGTTACGAAAGATTTAGAAAAATTAAAAATAAATATTTATCATGGCCTAAGCCAGGAAATACCTTTTGGCATTAATGCTACAAAAATAAAAACTGTGGTAACCATACATGATTTAATTCACGAACGCTATCCACATCAGTTTAACCCTGTTGATGTAAAGATTTATACTAAAAAATACCGCCATGCCTGTACGCATGCACAAGCCATTATTGCCATTAGCAACCAAACAAAAAAAGATTTAATAGATTTTTATAAAGTACCAGAAGAAAAAATTACCGTTTGTTACCAAAGCTGTAACCCTGTATTTAGCCATACCTTACCGGAGGAAGCAATACAAAGAGTGAAAATAAAGTATGGCTTGCCCGAAAAATTTTTACTCTCCGTTGGCTCCATAATTGAAAGAAAAAATTTGATGAATGTTTGCAAAGCTTTGTTACTATTACGCAATGAATGCCCGCTACCGCTGGTAATAATTGGTGAAGGCAATTGTTATAAGCAAAAAGTAGAAAAATTTATTACAGAAAATAAATTGGAAAGCCGTATTATTTTTCTTTCGCAGCGTGTTGCGGCCCAAAGTAAAGATTTTAAATCATCCCAAGATTTTCCGGCTATATACCAAGCTGCAACTGCCATGGTATATCCATCCTATTTTGAAGGCTTTGGCATACCCGTTTTGGAAGCTTTGTGGAGCCGGTTGCCTGTAATTACTTCAAATACCAGCAGCATGCCTGAAGCAGGCGGAGATGGCGCATTTTTAATAGATCCCGCCAAGCCGCAGGAAATTGCTGAAGCAATCTTAAAAATATACAGTGACCCAAACTTTACGGAAAGCATGAAAACAAAGGGCTGGCAATATGCCCAACGCTTTACTGTACAAAATTGTGCCGCATCTGTAATGGATGTTTACACCCAATTATGAAATTATATCAACACGATATTGAACAATGCCTGGACATATTACAGAAAGGTGGATTGATTTTATACCCAACAGATACTGTATGGGGAATTGGATGCGATGCACAAAACAAAGGAGCAGTTGAAAAAATTTTCAACCTAAAAAAGAGAAACGAGAAAAAAAGTATGATTGTTTTAATTGCTGATGAAAGTGAAATTACGCAATTTACCAATGAAGCTTTCCCCACAGTATTTGATTTTATAAAAGGGGTACATAAACCGGTTACCGTTGTTTACCCCAAAGCCAAAAATCTTGCACCCAATTTATTAAATGCAGATGGTAGTATTGCCATTAGGATTGTAAAAAAAGGTTTTGCCAAAGATCTGTTGAAAAAATTTGGCAAACCCATTGTGAGCACTTCTGCCAATTTAAGCGGTTACCCTGCGCCGGGAAATTTTTACGACGTTGATATTGCCATTAAAAAAGGCGTAAGTTATGTGGTGGAGTTTTCTCGTGATGTTCAGAAAATAGCTTCTCCAAGTACGGTAGTAACCGTTGATGCAAAAGGCAAAATTATTATATTAAGGCCTTAAAAAGTAAGCCCAAGGCCCAATTGAACCGTTTGGCTTTTCCATTTTTCCTGGTTGTCAATATCGTTAAGGTTGGTAAGGCCAACGGCATACCTGCCGTAAATCCTAATTTTAGAAATATTAATTTGCAAACCGCCCAGCATACTGAAATCGCCATTTTTAAAAGCTTGTTGCCCGTTTTCCAAAAGGTTTTTATCGGCGCTCCTTAAAATGCTGTACTGTGGGCCAACTTGTAATACCATAAAAGGATTGGGCTTAAAGGTGAGCAATAATGGAATGCGGATGTATTGCAACTTTGCTTTGGAAATATTTTCAAATTTATAAATGCTGCTAAAAGAAGAACCGGTATCAATATTAACCGAGCTAAACAATACTTCGGGCTGTATCCCAAATTTTTGTGTAATACCAATTTCAAAAGCTCCGCCCAAATGGTAGCCATAAGCAAACTCCTGGCTAAATGTTTTTCCACTCAGCTTCTGAATATCGGTTCCGGTCCTAATACCTATTTTAAAACCCTGGGCATTTGCGGTTGAAAAACCAAATGCTAATATCAGCATAAAGGGGATTAACTTTAATTTCATTGTATGGATATTTTAAATTTATAAAATAAAATTCGTTAATTTTTCAATACTTCGACCAGTAAAGATTGATAAATTTGTTAACGAAAAGTTGTTTTGCACATTTTTTTTCACAATGTGGAAAGGTTTTTTTCTTAAGAAGTATAAAAAAAATATTGATGCGTCAAGGTGATTTTAACTGGCAACCTGATTGCCTGCAAAACGAAACAGTAATTTTAAGTGCGGTTCAGCAAAAAGATTTTGAAGCCTTGTACCATGTTGCTGCAGACCCTGAAATTTGGGAACAACACCCGGATCAGGACAGGTACAAGAAGGAAGTATTCCGCAATTATTTCAACAGCGCACTCGCTTCTCAATCTGCTTTTTTGATAAGAGAAAAAAAATCCGGCAAAATTATTGGCAGCACACGCTATTACGAATTTAATGCCTCCAAATCCTCCATTGCAATTGGCTATACTTTTTTAGCAAAACAATTTTGGGGAGGAAGTACAAATAAAGCCGTTAAGCAATTGTTACTTGATTATGCATTTAAAAAGGTTGAGAAAGTTTTCTTTCATATTGGAGCCAGTAACATACGTTCGCAGACCGCCATACTAAAGATTGGTGCAAAAAAAGTACGGGAATATACCATAACACAAAATGGCAATTTAGAGAACCATTTTGAGTATGCTATAGAAAAAAAAGATTGGCACAAAGGATAAACTAAATTACAATTGGACTAAATTGTAACCATTATGAAATATTTTTTTGCATGGGTTATTGTAAGTCTCTTTTACTTAAATGCGTTTGCCCAAAAATCACATTTTGGGAGCTGGACAATAGTAAATACACAACTTTCATTTGTGAATAAATGGGCCATATTTGGAGAATTGCAACTAAGGTCACAATCGTTTTTTAATAATTATTTTTATTATGAGGCTAAAGGTGGGATTGAATATACACTCAGCAAAAAATTTAAGTTTGCATTGGGCGTAGGTAATTTTGGCACTTACACCAATGGAGGAAATTTTGAAAAACCCAAAACAATTGATGAGTTACGCATTTGGGAACAAGCCGTAATGAGCCATCAATTAAAAGCCCTAAAGCTTGAGCAGCGCTTACGGGTAGAACAAAGAATATATTCAGGTGCCGATTACCGTAACCGCTTTCGCTACAGACTTGCATTAACCGTTCCTTTAAACAACAAAAATGGAAAGTCGGGAAACTTATATTTCACCTGCTTTGAAGAAATATTTTTTACTGATAAAGCGCCACATTTTAGCAGGAGCAGGTTTTTATTTGGGCCGGGATATACCTTTAATAAATATGTTACTTTGCAGCCAGCTTATGTTTATCAATACGATATTTCGAAAAACAGCAAACAGGGCAAACATTTCTTACAGGTTTCGTTACTGCTAAAAATAAACCCGGGTAACCCATTAATTTCTTCTAAGTAAAATCAAAAAAAAGCAGCTTTACCATTCTTTTTTCAACGCTTTTTCAAACTCAATAAAAGATTGCTTTTCGTTTGCATTGCTCCCAAAATATTTTAGTGGCGCTTCCATTTCACTGGGTATCATATAACCAGAAATTACTGCAGGCGGTGCCTCGGGCTTACTTAATAAGATAGTAGAAGGGAAACCTAACTCATACCCTGCCAGTTTTTTTGCAAGCTCGTGTATTTTTTCTTTTTTATTGTAGGCATAATCTTTTCCTAAAAATGATAAGGTAGCTTTTGATTCTGCATTAAATTTTACAGCGTAAAAATTTTTATTAATATATGCAACTACATTTTCGTTAGTGTAAGTTTTCTTGTCCATCACCTTGCACCATCCGCACCAGGAGGTGTACATGTCTATAAGAATGGGCCTGGGTTCTTTTGCATAAGCCTCTTGCATTTCTTTAAAATCCATCCATTTCACTTTTGGTGGGGGCTATTAGTAAAAGAAAATACAACTGATAAAATTAGTATGAGGGAAACCGGTTTCCTAAGTTTTTGCATAAAAATAAAATTTTGTAGCTTAGTCTAAATTAAGGGTTAAACGGATATCACATGCAAAAAATTGTTATAGCTATTACCGGCGCAAGCGGTTCGGTGTATTCCAGGCAATTATTAACAAAATTACAGTGTTTAAATAGCCTTCACTATGAAATTTCCGTAGTAGTTACCGACAACGCAAAGCAGGTATGGCAAACAGAGTTAGATGAAGAATTTAAGGTTCCCATGGGCATCAAACATTATGCAACTAATGATTTTACTGCTCCATTTGCTTCAGGATCGGGGCAGTACCATACCCTAATTATTTGCCCTTGCAGCATGGGCACATTAGGAAGAATTGCCAATGGTATTTCCAATGATTTAATTACAAGAGCTGCTGATGTAATCTTAAAAGAAAAAAGAAGATTGATTTGTGTTGCCAGAGAAACGCCTTATAACTTAATACACATCCGCAATATGGAAACCATTACACTTGCTGGTGGTATTATTTGCCCGGCCACACCATCTTTTTACAGCCACCCAAAAAATATTGATGAAGTTGCAGCCACTGTTGTTGACCGGGTTTTAGACCTTGCAGGCTTGCCTGTAAACAGTTTTAGGTGGGGGAATTAATTTTAACTCAAACAAAATGATCTTATTAAATTTCGTTTTTGTTCATTTTTTATATGCTTTAATTGTAGCTGCCGAATTTTTTATTTTAGTATTTGGCTGTTATAAAGTTTTCAAAAATCAAAATTTAAAGCCACACCGTAAAGCCTTTTGGGTTTTTGTAATTTTGTTCGGTTCGCTTATAGGTATAATGGCTTACTTTTCTACAGAGGGCAATTTAAAACATAAAAAAAACCGGCAATATTAAACTGCCGGTAAAATAAATATTTTCACTAAATTACTATCTTAAATCTATCACTTCCACTCCGGGATATTTTTTGGCATCAAAAACAAATGTTGCATCTGCAATTACCACATTGGGCTTAAAGCTGCTTGTACTATATGTATAGCGACTACCATTTTTTTCAAATATTTTTGTAGTGTTTATTGCGCTTTTATCTACATACAGTAAAACTTTAAAAAAAGGCTTGGTTTTATCTACAGGTGTTAATTCCACTTCTTTCATTTTTTTACCGTTTAGGGTTGCCACGCCATTTAGTTTATACAAAAAATCTTTATCGTAAAAATTAGTAAATAATTTTTGAGGGGTTAATGAGCCGGATGAAGGATCAATTTTAGTAATGGTAACTTCATTATCCTCTTTACTAAAAGTCCAAACATTGGAGCCATCGGAAAATATCTCCTGGTCGGGAAGGCTTACCCTGTATTTTGAACCTTTCATAAAAACAGAGCCCGATTTTGCGCCCATGCTTTTGCCCGATCCATTTTCTACTTTAAGCACAAACTTTGCCTGTACGGTTTTATACGTTCTGAATTTTGAACTTACATCATCCAATACTTTTTTGGCTTCCGGGTCGTTGCTGCCCAAGCCTTTTGAAGATTGTGCTTGCGTACCCAAAAACAAGGAAAAAATAAGTGTCAGGCATAAGTTAAATTTCTTCATAATGTAAAAATATCAATTTAAAACCATTTAAAAAGTGGGCAAAGATAAGCATTTGATGAATTTGCAGAACCCAGGTTTAAACCTTGTTCCCGTCAATCTGTTAATTTATTGTTTATTTATATTAAATATACAAAATTGAGGTATTAAGGTATAGAAAAGATATTATTTTGCATTTGCTTCATACTCAACTCTCCTATTGCAGACATTTACCTGTAACAACTAATTTTTAAATTAATGGAAAAAAATATTGCACTTACCCAAAGGGAGAGTTATACACCATCCTTATTCACCGAATTTTTATGGTGGCTTTCCACCGCAGAAAAAGAAATACTCATTGACGCTGAAATTGACCGTAACCGCTATAAAATTATTGGGATGAGCGTACTCGCCACCTGGCTTTTTGCCACTCTTGCCTGGGCATATTTTTTCAGTATCGTTGTTTCTTCATTTACCATTTCTATATTCCTGGGTTTTTTTATGGGTTTTATCATACTCACTATAGATCGCACACTCATAAAAGGGATCACCAAAACCAATAAACATAAATTTCTTCCACTCCTATTTCGTGGGTTGATGGCGCTTACCATTGGTTTTTTTATGGCACAGCCCGCCATACTTTATATGTTCAATAAAGAAATAAAATTGCAAACTTCGCTTGATAATGAACAAAAGAAAATTAGTAAGCGCCATGAGTTGGATACGCTATATGCCTATCAATTAGCAACATTGCAAACTCAAAAAAATTCGTTGCAACAAACTTTGACCCAAAAATATGATGAAGTACAAAAGGCCAGGGAAAATTTCCTTGCCGAATCGGATGGAAGCGGCGGAACCGGTAAAGTGGGTATTAAAGATATTGCTTTGGCAAAAAAAGCAGAATATGAAAAACTAGATGCCGAATACCAGCTCATGGCAAAAAATATTTTACCTAAAATTGATAGTTCAGATGCCACTGTTAAAAAAATAAATAATGCAATAATTGCCGAAGAGGCTGTATTTGCAGGCTATTTTAATGATGGGTTCCTTACCCGTATTGAGGCATTAAATAACCTCATTAAGAATAACAATGCACTGCAAATGCGCTATTACCTTATTGTATGCATCCTTATGCTTATAGAACTTATGCCGGTAATTGCAAAAACCATATTGCCCGTGGGCAGCTACGATGAAAAAGTGACGCTTAGGGAAGAAATGGAAAGAGAAGTAGCCAGGGGCAATATAAAACAGGAGCAGCAATTAAAAGAATATTATAATCAAATGGCTTTTGAAAACAATAAAGAAACCATAAACATTTTTTTTACCATTACCCAAAAAGATAAAGTAGAAAAAATAAAAGCTTACAGCCAAAAATGGAAAGATGAAAACCACCAGGCATTTGACGGGCTTTGGGAAAAAATTAAAAAAGCGATTGTTGCAAAGCAGGAAAATTAGGCGGGTATTATCTCCTTTTACCCAAGCGATAATTATTTTTCCCACAGGCTAAAGAAAATAATTTATACGCTAAATTTACTTTAGCCAATCAATATAAAACAAAAGCCGCTATGCAACCCGGGCTTCCATTTAAATATCCATCCGTTCGCAAAAAGCTGTAAGCCTAACTGGATGCCAAAATCCATTTTTTTAGAAACTGGATGTGGATATGGCTGATTTTCTTATGCAGGATGTACAATGCCTGTAAGCCAAGAAAAAATTTTTTGCAAAACTACATATTGCATTCTGCAAGTTCCTGCAGGATGGTATCAAGTAACTTGAACTCTATAAAGGGTTTTGCAATAGATGTACCTGTTTTCAAATAGGCTTTCGCTTTGTTGAGGAAAACAGCCGCAATTTTATGGACATTTTATTTGTACTTAAAAAATGGAAAAAATTACGGATGTGTATGAATATCATAATTTTTACATTACAGAAGATATGCCGGGTTGTATGGAAAGGATAGTTATTTAATAAAGGCATTTATGATTTTGATTATGCTGAAGAAATTTTTTGAATTTTGACTCAAGCATTCACGCTGTAGTTTTTCAATAAAAATAAAGCCGGTTAAAATTAACCGGCTACTTAATTTATTGCTTTCTGTATTATTTATGTTCCATTAAGTCCACGCTCCTGCTAATAAAATCGGTGAGGTTTTTACCATTCAATAATCCCTGGGAGAGCAAGGCCAGGTCTGCAAGATTTTTTACCAGTTTTTCCTGCTTTACAATATCTGTTTCCAAAAGGATATTTTTAAAAATTCCATGGTTGCCATTTATTGTAAGGTTCACTTCATCGGGCATTTGCGCATAAAATGCTGCCATCCCACCACCTAAAGCCGCCATATCTTTCATGCGGCGCATTTGCTCGGGTCTTGTTGCGATTACCGGCGGCGTTTCGGGGTTTAGGCCTTTTACTTCTACCTGTAAATGCAGGTTTTCGCCGGGCTGTTCAAAAAGTTTTTTTAGTTTTTCAGCATCGTCTTTGCTTAAAACACTTTCGGCTGCATCAATTTTATCTACCAGGTTGTCTGCAATATCAGCATCTACACGGGTAAAAACTACATCGCTCCATTTTATTTCCATACTATTAATAAATGCTGCATCCACCAGGGTTTCCATTTTTATTACAAGATAGCCTTTTGCATTGGCCTGTTGTATATAAGCATCCTGTTGTATGGGGTTGGTGCTGTATAAAATCACATGCTTGCCTTCTTTGTTTTTTTGCTGTGTTTCTGTTGCAACTTTATATTCATCCATGGTATAAAATTTTCCGGATGTATCCTGCATAATAAAAAACTTGCTGGCTTTTTCAAGAAATTTATCATCCGTCATCATACCATATTTTACAAATAAGCCCAGGCTTTCCCATTTTTCTTCAAAAGAATTTCTTTCTCTATTAAAAATTTCTTCCAGCTTATCGGCAACTTTTTTGGTAATGTGTGCATTTATTTTTTTCACATTGGGGTCGCCCTGCAAATAGCTACGGCTCACATTTAATGGAATATCCGGACTGTCTATAACACCATGCAGCAACATCAAAAACTCAGGTACAATATCTTTTACTTCATCGGTTACAAAAACCTGGTTGCTGTACAACTGTATTTTATCTTTTTGGATTTCGAAATTCTGCTTAATTTTTGGGAAATACAAAATACCGGTGAGGTTAAACGGATAATCTACATTGAGATGTATCCAAAACAAAGGCGTTTCACTAAATGGATAAAGCTCTTTATAAAAATTTTCGTAATCTTCCTTTTTTAATTCAGCGGGCTTTTTTATCCATGCCGGGGCGGTATTGTTAATTTGCTTGTCTTCAAAAAAAACAGGAACCGGCAAAAATTTACAAAATCTATCCAGGGTTTGTTTCACTTTATAAGCATCTAAAAATTCTTTGCTGTCTTCGTTTAAATGCATTACAATAGAAGTTCCCCTTTCGTTTTTTTCGGTTTCTTCAATGGTATATTCCGGGCTGCCATCACACTCCCATCTTACGGCTGCAGCATTTTCTTTAAATGATTTTGTGAATACTTCTACCTTTTCGCTCACCATAAATGCACTGTAAAAGCCCAGCCCAAAATGTCCAATAATATTGGCTTCGCTTTGGCCCTTATATTTTTCCAAAAATTCTTCGGCGCTGCTAAACGCTACCTGGTTGAGGTATTTATCTACTTCTTCGGCCGTCATACCAATCCCGTTGTCGGAAATAGTTACCGTTTTTTTCTCTGCATCAATTTTAACATCAATCCGCAGGTCGCCAAGGTCGCCTTTTACTTCGCCAATTGATGATAATGTTTTAAGTTTTTGCGAAGCATCTACGGCATTACTTACCAGTTCCCGTATAAAAATATCATGTTCGCTGTATAAAAATTTTTTTATTATGGGAAAAATATTTTCCGTTTGAACCCTTATGTTTCCCTTTTGCATAGTTGTGTCCATATAATATTTAGAATGTTTAATGAATAGTAAGTGGCTTTCAAAAAAAATGCCATTGCCACAATTTCAAAGATTTCTGCCAAGATGCCCGAAAATATTGAAGAAATAATACTTTTTAAGCCGAATAGCCTGTTTTGCCGTTTTAAACTACTTAAAATAAAAAATTTTAATATTTTATTTGCTCCTGCAGCAATGCAATTATTTCTTGAGCAGAAGGGTTGCAAAATTGTATTTGAGGCTCTTTTTTAAACCAGGTAATTTGCCTCTTGGCATAATTTCTTGTATGCTGTTTAATTAATTCAACGGCACGGTTTTTGGAAATTTTTCCATCAAAATATTCAAAAAATTCCTGGTAACCTACCGTTTGCAGGGCATTTAAATTCTTGTAGGCATATAAAGCCCTTGCTTCATCTTCAAGCCCTTGCTTTATCATTTCATCTACCCTGTTATTGATACGGGAATAAAGCAAGGGCCTGTTCATTTGCAAACCAATTTTTATACATTGAAAATTTCGGTTTTTTATTATGCCGGATTGAAAGTCCAAAATAGATTTTCCTGTGGACAATTTTACTTCAAGGGCACGCAGGGAGCGTTGTGGGTTATTTATCTCCCCAGATAAATAGTACGCCGGGTCTTGTATTTTAATTTCATTCAAAAGCCAATTTATTCCCTTATCTGAATAGAGAGCCAAAATTTTTTTCCTGGTTTCGTTATTGATAGGCGGAATTTCATCCATGCCATGCGTAAAGGCCCGTATATACAAGCCGGTGCCACCCACCATAATGGCCACATTATTTTTAAGAAAAATTTTTTCTGCAGCTGCCATTGCGTATTGCTCAAAACCGGCAGCAGTTACCTGGTCAAAAATAGAATGAGAATTGATAAAATAATGCTGAACATTATTAAGTTGCTCACCGGTGGGCTTGGCTACGCCTATATCCAGTTCTTTATAACATTGGCGGCTGTCGGCAGAAATAATTTCAGTAAAAAAATGGCTGGCTAACTCAATGGCAAGCGCCGTTTTACCTATAGCTGTTGGGCCGCAAATAATGATGCAATACTTCAACTCAAAAAATAGAAAAAATTATGGTGTATAATATACCCGGTTTATATTTTATTTGAAAATAGTGAAAAATAAAACCCGGCAGCAATTAATATCCGTCATTGCTTTCATTTCCTTCGCCGGCAAGTTCATCCGTATCACTTTCAGTTTCTGCATCGCTTTCGCCTTCGCTGCCAAAATTATCATTGAGGGCTTCGGGTTGCAGGTCGTATTTTTCTTCCATTTCTGCAAGGCGCTTATCTACCAGGCCCTTGGTACCATATTGAGAAGGCGCTAAACCTTCGATGCGTACACAACAGGGATAAATAAGTTTTGGGCTTTCTTCTTTTTCCACCTGTATCAGTTCTACCCTAAAATGCCAGTATTTATTAAAGTCGTATTCGTATACAAATTTTTGATTGGGCGATTTAATTTCATCGCCTATAATGGTATCTGCCATTAAAAGCGGGGCAACAACATAAGGTTTTTCATATTCTTCAAGGCTAATTTCCCGGCCAAACTGCCAGCCATCGTTGCTGCGGTAAAAGGTGGCTTTGTGTTTATTGTCAAATTCAAAACTTTTTAAGATAACATCATGCAAATCTAAAAAATTTTGAGTATGCTTTACCGCTACATCTCTGTAAACGCTTTCATCTTCTTCCCAATAAATCCTAAACCTTAAAATTGCCATGTTGTAAAGATAGGAGAAAAAGGGCAAGTATATTTTAGGGCAAAAACCTTTTAAATATATTTTTACTAACAGGCGTTTATACTTTTACAAATTTCTTTGTGAGCTCCCATAAAACCACGCCTGCAGCGGTTGCAATATTGAGGGAATGTTTCATTCCCATTTGCGGTATTTCTAAACAACCGTCACAAATACTTATAGTAGATTGTTCCACACCGCTTACTTCGTTGCCAAAAACCACGGCAACTTTTTCATTTTCTGAAAACCGGATATGGTTGAGTTTAAGGCTATTAACTACCTGCTCCACAGCATATACTTTATAACCCTCTATTTTTAATTGTTCAATAGCTTCTGCCGAAGTTTTAAAATAATGCCAGGTTACAGTATCTTCTGCGCCAAGCGCTGTTTTTTTAATTTCTTTATGCGGTGGCCTGCAAGTATAGCCTATGATATAAACTGCTTGTAGCAAAAATGCATCGGCTGTTCTAAAAACACTGCCCACATTATAGGCACTGCGTATATTTTCCAAAACTGCAATAACGGGATTTTTATTGGCTTGTTTAAACTCCTGCACCGTTTTGCGGTTCAGTTCATCCATCTTAAGTTTTTTTGCTTCGGGCATTTTAATCTTTACTTAATACAGATGATCCCAAATCTTCTTTTTGGGCTGCATATTCTTTTGCGGCTTTTATAAACCCAACAAACAAAGGATGTGGTTTCTCTACTGTACTTTTTAATTCGGGGTGGTATTGAACACCTATAAAAAAAGGATGAGCAGGGATTTCTACAATTTCCACAAGGTCTGTTTGCGGATTTTTTCCACTGGCAATCATACCTGCTTTTTCAAAATCGGCCAGGTATTTATTATTAAATTCCCAACGGTGGCGGTGCCTTTCGGTAATAGAAGTAGCAGCATAAACCTTAGCTGCCAGTGAATTTTGGGCTATTTCGCAAGGGTAAGCGCCTAAGCGCATGGTACCACCTTTGTTCTTAATTTGCTTTTGCGCTTCCATTAAATCTATAACCGGGTAAGTTGTGGCGGTTTCCATTTCGGTACTGTGTGCATCGGTCCATCCCAATATATTACGAGCATATTCAATTACCGCCATTTGCATTCCCAGGCAAATTCCAAAAAATGGCAAATCGTTTTCCCTTGCATATTTTACAGCAGTAATTTTTCCTTCTACTCCCCTGCTGCCAAAACCCGGTGCTACTAAAAGGCCATCGAGGTCTTTTAATTTTTCTGCAACATTATTGTGGTTTATATATTCACTGTGTACATTCACTACCTGCACTTTGCATTGGTTTAAGGCGCCGGCGTGAACAAAAGCTTCTAAAATAGATTTATAGGCATCCTGCAGTTCCAGGTATTTACCTATTAACCCAATTTTTACTTTTGATTTTGGATTGTGGAGTTTTGCCAGGAAACCACGCCACAGGGCAAGGTCTGGCGCAGCATAGCCATTTAATTGCAACTGTTTAAGAGCAATAATATCTAATCCTTCTTCCAGCATTTTTAGTGGCACTTCATAAATGGAGCTGGCATCTGCCGATTCAATTACTGCATTGGGTTTTACATTGCAAAAAAGCGCAATTTTCCTTTTAATGTCTGCCGATAAAGGATGCTCGGTACGGCATACAATAATATCGGGGTGTACGCCCTCCTGGCTAAGCATGCGCACGCTATGCTGTGTAGGCTTGGTTTTTAATTCTTTTGCCGCTTTAAGGTAAGGAATAAGTGTAAGGTGAACCACAAGACAATCTTCCTCTGGAAGCTCCCATTGAATTTGCCTTACGGCTTCAATAAATGGAAGGCTTTCAATATCGCCTACCGTACCGCCTATTTCGGTAATTACTATTTCATATTCGCCCGATGTGCCCAATAGCAACATACGCCGCTTTATTTCGTCGGTAATATGTGGTACTACCTGAACGGTTTTTCCCAGGTAAGCGCCTTCTCTTTCTTTATTAATTACGGTTTGATAAATGCGGCCTGTTGTAACATTATTTGCCTGTGAGGTTGGGCTGTTTAAAAACCTTTCATAATGGCCAAGGTCCAGGTCGGTTTCTGCACCATCGTCGGTTACATAACATTCGCCATGTTCGTATGGGTTTAAAGTTCCTGGATCTACATTTATATAAGGATCAAATTTTTGAATGGTAACTTTTAAGCCACGGCTTTGCAACAACTTTGCCAGCGAAGCTGCAATAATTCCTTTACCCAGTGAAGATGTAACACCTCCTGTAACAAAAATATACTTTGCCATAAAAAAAATATAAAAAGCTTCGCACTGGCAACCCAAACAAATTTTGTAAAAAACCAATTAATTAAAGCATTGCCGAATGCAAAACTCAAAATAGTTCCAATAAATTTTGATATTCAAGAAAATTGCCTTATAAATCAAGACCAAGGGGCATGAAAAAACACCCTAGAGGTCATGCAAAGATATAAGATTTTTAATAGTAAAAAAATTGGGTAAATAAAATGAAAGAAAATTCAGTAATTAGTGAAAAATTTATTGAATATGAGCATCCTGGCGTGTAAAAACAATAAAATCTGTTGCAGGGAGCCCTGAGATTCCCGCAAGGTGAAACAGTGTAATTAACTGGCCACGGTGATAGGTTTGGTGATTAAAAAGATGCTGTAAAAGCTGCCAGAGTGGCTGGCAAAACTTTTCACTCTTAAGGCTGGTATAATCTAAGTTTTTTTGTAATTCATTCTCATTGCAGTACTTTATTAAATCTATCCATAATTGAGAACAATTAAGCCAACTGTAATTAAGCTGTTGGATTGTTGTATCCAGGGAAATTGCCGGTATATTTTCTATTGGGGATATTTTAATTCTTTTATACCATAAATTTTCTGCAAAACATAAATGCTGCACTGTTTCCAAAATACTTTTAAAGCTTGAAGGAAATTGCTGATTAAGGATATTTTCCGGTAACTCATTTAAAATATCTGCAATTCTTTTATTGGCCCAAAGATTATATTCTGCATATTGCAAGAGTAAATTTTTCATGCTACATTATTTTTCAAAGCAAAAATAAACATTACCTGTAATGAATATTAAAATTCGGCCGGCAACAAAAGCAGATTGTCCGGCAATGATGAAATTAATTAAAGAGCTAGCACTTTTTGAAAAAGCGCCAGATGAAGTAACGGTAAGTATGGAGCAGTTTATTGAAGGAGGCTTTGGGCCTACGCCTGTTTGGTGGGCTTATGTTGCAACATTTACAACTGTTGATGAAAATGAATATATTTCAGGTTTTGCTTTATATTATATCCGCTATAGCACCTGGAAAGGGCAACGGATGTATTTAGAAGATATTTTAGTAACAGAAAAAATGCGGGGTAAAGGAATAGGTAAATTACTTATGGATACACTTATTAAAGTAGCCAAAAACAAGAACTATACGGGAATTACCTGGCAGGTTTTGGACTGGAATAAGCCTGCCATAGATTTTTACAAAAAATATAATGCCCATTTTGATGCAGAATGGGTGAATTGCTCCATAGAAATCAAATAGTATATTGCCTGAATTTCCAGCTTTATTGTACATTAAATAAAGGCAGGAACTTGTGAATTCCAAGGCTGTTTTTATTGTTTGTAGTTTGTGCTGTACATTTGCAGCGCTTCAAAAAATAATTTCTATTAAAGATGGCAGAAAAAATAACAATGGGTGCTAATGGTAAGCTAAATGTTCCGCATCAACCCATCATTCCTTTTATTGAAGGCGATGGCATAGGCCCCGAAATTTGGAAAGTAGCCCAAAAAGTGTTTGACCATGCAATCGAAAAAGGATATAATGCCGAAAGAAAAATTGAATGGAAAGAAATGCTGGCAGGCGAAAAAGCCTTTAAACAAACCGGCGAATGGCTCCCTGCCGAAACTTTAAAGATTGCGAAGGATTATATTATTTCTATTAAAGGGCCGCTTACGACACCAATTGGTGGTGGCATCCGATCGCTAAATGTAGCCATGCGCCAGGACCTTGACCTTTATGCATGTGTACGCCCAGTAAAATGGTTTAAGGGTGTGCCATCTCCCGTTGTGCATCCTGAAGAAGTAGATATGACTATTTTCAGGGAAAATACAGAAGATATTTATGCTGGTATTGAATGGAAGGCTGGCAGCGAAGAAGCCAAAAAATTTGAAAAATTTTTGATAGAGGAAATGGGTGTAACAAATATCCGCTTCCCAGGCAGTTCAGGTTATGGTGTAAAGCCTGTTTCTTCCGAAGGCACCAAAAGATTGGTACGTTCTGCAATTTTATATGCTTTAGAAAATCATTTGCCCAGTGTAACCCTTGTGCACAAAGGCAATATTATGAAATTTACCGAAGGCGCTTTTAAACAGTGGGGTTATGAAGTTGCCAGGCAGGAGTTTGGCGATAAAACATTTACCTGGGACGAATGGGACGAAATAAAAAAATCGCAAGGTGAAGAAAAGGCAAATGAAGTACAAAGAAAAGCCCTGCATGAAGGCAGGTTGCTGGTAAAAGATATTATTGCTGATAATTTTTTGCAACAAATATTAATTTCCCCAAAAGATTTTTCGGTTGTGGCAACGCTTAATTTAAATGGCGATTATATTTCAGATGCATTGGCCGCAGAAGTAGGTGGCATTGGTATTGCGCCGGGTGCAAACATCAACTATAAAACAGGTTATGCTGTTTTTGAAGCTACACATGGAACAGCTCCAAAATTTGCAGGAACCAACAGCATGAACCCTTCATCGGTAATATTAAGCGGATGCATGATGCTGGAATATATGGGCTGGAAAGAGGCCGCAGCATTAATTACCTCTGCTTTGCAAGCCACTATAATGCGAAAAACCGTAACCATAGATTTTTATAATTTAATGACCGGCGCTACATTACTAAAAACAACAGAATTTGGAAATGCTATAATTGAAAATATGGGAACAGTAACAGGTGATGCACAGTTGAAAAAGAGCTCGGGTTTGTAACCATTTTTTCTATTTACCCGTTTTGCGTTTAACATTACTGGTTTCTGGTTAATTTATATAACTTACGTATCTTTTAGTATTCACAATTCACAATTCACAATTCACAATTCACAATTCACAATTCACAATTCACAATTCACAATTCACAATTCACAATTCACAATTCACAATTCACAATTCACAATTCACAATTCACAATTCTAAACTTGCAAACAATATGAGTAAAATAAAAGTTAACAACCCGGTAGTGGAACTTGATGGCGATGAAATGACAAGGATAATATGGAAATTTATAAAAGATAAATTAATACTACCCTACCTGGAAATTCCCATTCAATATTTTGACTTAGGCATAGAATACAGGGACAAAACCGAAGACCAGGTAACGATTGATGCCGCTAATGCCATTAAAGCCTGTGGTGTAGGTATTAAATGCGCCACCATTACACCGGATGAAGCAAGGGTAAAAGAATTTAACCTGAAACACATGTGGAAAAGCCCCAATGGCACTATTCGTAATATTTTAGACGGAACGGTTTTTCGTGAACCCATAGTTATGAAAAATGTTCCGAGGCTGGTAAGCAACTGGACGGCGCCAATAATTGTTGGCCGTCATGCATTTGGCGACCAGTACAGGGCAACCGATACAGTAATTAAAGGAAAAGGTAAACTCAGCATGACTTTTACACCCGAAGATGGTGGGCAGCCACAGGTTTTTGAAGTGTATAATTTTAGGGGAGATGGCGTTGCCTTATCTATGTACAATACCGACGAAAGTATTTATGGCTTTGCCAGAAGTTGTTTTAATATGGCATTAACCAAAAAATGGCCTTTATACCTTTCAACGAAAAATACCATTCTTAAAAAATATGATGGCCGTTTTAAAGATATTTTTCAGGAAGTGTACGAAAAAGAATTTAAACCACAATTTGAAACTGCCAAAATTGTTTACGAACACAGGCTTATTGATGATATGGTTGCCAGCGCTCTAAAATGGAATGGAAACTTTGTGTGGGCTTGTAAAAATTACGATGGCGATGTGCAAAGTGATTCGGTTGCACAGGGCTTTGGCTCTTTAGGCCTTATGACTTCGGTGCTAGTAACCCCCGATGGGAAAATTATGGAAGCCGAAGCTGCACATGGAACAGTTACGAGGCATTTTCGTGACCACGAAGCCGGCAAACCCACCAGTACCAATCCTATTGCTTCTATTTTTGCGTGGACAAGGGGGCTTGCTTTTCGTGGCAAGCTGGACGGCAACCAACCACTAATTGATTTTACTAATGCCCTGGAAACGGTTTGTATTGAAACGGTGGAAAGCGGTAAAATGACCAAGGACCTCGCCATTTGCATCCATGGTAATAAAGTAAAACATGGCGAACATTATTTATACACAGAAGAATTTTTAGATACTATTGATGAGAACCTAAAAAAGAAGATGAAAAAATAAAGTTCAAAATTCTTTATTAAGAGAAGCTGTTGAAAAACAGCTTTTTTTATTTCTAAAAGAAAATCAATTACCCTGTTTTATTAAAATAGCCAAACATTTTTTTAGACTTTCTTTCCAGTCCGGTATTATTATATTAAAAGTGTGCCGGAATTTTTGCGTTTCCAACGAAGAATAATAGGGCCTTTTTGCAGGTGTTGGATAACCAGCAGTAGAAATTGCGTTTACCAAACAGTTAGATTGAGTAAATTCTTTTATTGCCGTTGCAAATTGGTGCCAGTTAATGATGCCATTGTTGCAATAATGGTACACACCTGGCACAAAATTATCCTTTGCAATAATTTGCATTATGGCACCTGCAAGGTCTGCCGCATAAGTAGGTGAACCATATTGATCATCAACAACGCTAATGCTTTCTTTTTCGGCCATAAGCCGTAGCATGGTTTTTACAAAATTTTTTCCGAAACTACTATATACCCAGGAAGTGCGGAGGATAATGATTTCAGCATTTTCTTTTAATGCCTTTTCTTCACCACGAAGTTTGGAATAACCGTAAAAATTTAAGGGTGAAGTTGCATCTACTTCAGCATAAGGCCTGCTGCCATTGCCGGCAAATACATAGTCGGTAGAAATATGAAAAAACTTTGCCTGGAATTTTTTGCATGCTTTTGCCAGCACACCCACAGCTAAAGCATTTATGTTATAAGCTGGCCCCATTTCAGTTTCTGCTTTGTCAACAGCCGTATAAGCAGCGCAATTGATACAGTAATTTGGCAAATGAGCAGAAAAAAATTGATCTATACTTTTTTTATCTGCTATGGATAATTCTTCTTTGCCTGCAAAGAAAAACCGGAAGCCAGGATAAAACTTTTCCAATTGCCTTAACTCCATGCCCAGCTGGCCATTGGCGCCTGTAACCAGTATTTTTAGTGGATGGCCCAACCTATTTAAAATTTATCAAATTCAAAATTGTTGTTACACTCAAATATGCCGGGATATAATTTATCTTTTTCAGATAGTACTTGTTTCTCCGGCGAAATTCCCCAATCTATTTGCAAATGCGGATCATTTAAATTTATTCCGCCTTCTGATTCTTTATGATAAAATTCATCGCATTTATAAAGCACTTCAGCCATTGGGCTTAGCACAGAATAGCCGTGGGCAAAGCCTTTTGGAATAAATAATTGCTTTCTATTTTCGGCAGAAAGTTCAATAGTAAAAACTTTTGCATATGTGGGTGAGCTTTTTCTAATATCTACAACGGCATCGAGTATGGTGCCCTGCAGCACCCGTATAAATTTGGTTTGGGCATATGGCAATAGCTGGTAATGCAAGCCCCTTACCACACCGTAAGAAGATTTTGCCTGGTTATCCTGCACAAATTGAATAGAGATACCCGCATCTTTACAAACCTGGCTATTATAACTTTCAAAAAAATATCCACGGCTGTCTTCAAAAACCTTTGGTTCAAAAACCATTAACCCCGGTAATCCTGTAGCTATAAACGGCATTTGCTTGAATTATTTTGAATAAATTGATTTGAAATAATTTATAGTTTCAATTAACCCGGCTTCAAAATTTTTAGTTGGCTGGTAACCCAATAATTTTGTTGCCAAAGAAATATCTGCCTGCGAATGCCTTATATCGCCGCTCCTTGGCTCACGGTAAGTGGCTTCCCAATCGCTGTTCAACTGGCTTTTACATGTTTCGTATAAATAATTTACCGAGAACCTGTCGCCCACGGCAACATTATAAACTTTATTTAGCGCCTGCTCATTGCTTGTGAGCATTCCTTTAATATTTATTTGCACTGCATTTTCTACAAAGGTAAAATCCCGGGTTTGCTCACCATCTCCATTAATATAAACCGGGCTGCGCTTTAATATTCCTTTTACAAATAATGGAATTACTGCTGCATAGGACCCGTCTGGATCCTGCCTTGGGCCAAAAATATTGAAATACCTAAACCCCAGTAATTTTAATCCATACACATCAGCAAAAACCTGGGCAAATAATTCATTTGTTTTTTTTGTTGCCGCATAAGGCGACAAGCATCTCCCCACTTTTTCTTCTATTTTGGGCAAGGTGGGTTCATCGCCATAAACAGAAGATGAAGAAGCGTAAACAAATTGCTTTACTGCATTATCTACTGAAGCCTTAAGCATATTTACAAATCCGCCCACATTTACCTCGTTAAAATATACCGGTTCTTTTATGCTTCGGGGCACAGAGCCCAATGCTGCCTGGTGGCTCACATAATCAATACCTTTACAGGCGGCCTGGCAGGTTTCCGTATTTCTAATATCTCCTTCTATAAACTCAAAAGCCGGGTATTGTTTCAACAGGTTAAGATTGTGTTCAAAGCCGTTACTCATATTATCCAGCACACGCACTTTAGCAGCGCCGTTTTTAAGCAAATAGCCGGCAATATGGCTACCAATAAAACCAGCGCCACCGGTTATGAGAAAAGAATCTCCAGATAAATTTTTTGAATGAAACAGCATAGGCATATAAACAATGCTTAAAAAATTATTTTACAAACTCCAATAAGCCCTTTGCGAAATTTTATTTCTGTAAATGCCCTTTAAATCGGCAATTACGGCTTTATCTTTTGAAATAGCTTTAAAATATTTTTCGTCAAGGCCTTTGTATTTCGAATGGGGAACTGTAATAATTACCGCATCATAGTCGCTGGCTATATTGGGCACAAGGCCAAACCCATATTCATGCTCCAACTCATGGCTTTTGGCATGTGGATCGGTAACATCTACATTTAATGAAAAAGATTTTAATTCTTTTACTACATCTGCTACTTTACTGTTGCGGATATCACTTACGTTTTCTTTAAAAGTTGCACCCATTACCAGCACTTTGGCATCTTTTACATCGGATACGTTTTGTATAATATGCTGCAATATTTTTTTGGCAACATAAGCGCCCATTCCATCGTTAATTACCCGGCCTGCCAGAATCACCTGGCTGTCGTAGCCCAATTCTTTTGATTTGTAAGTAAGGTAATACGGGTCTACACCAATGCAATGGCCACCTACAAGGCCGGGTTGAAATTTAAGAAAATTCCACTTGGTTCCTGCTGCTTCCAATACTTCGTAAGTATTGATATTCATTTTATCAAAAATGATAGAGAGCTCATTCATGAGGGCAATATTGAGATCCCGTTGCGTATTTTCAATAATTTTTGCTGCTTCTGCCACTTTTATGGATGATGCTTTATACACACCCGCTTTTACAACAAGCTCATACACTTTTGCAATAGCATCAAGGCTTTCTGCATCACATCCGCTTACTACTTTTGTAATAGAAGTGATGGTATGTTCTTTATCGCCGGGATTGATGCGCTCCGGCGAATAACCAATTTTAAAATCGTTAATAACTTTTATGCCTGAAATTTTTTCAATTACAGGAAGGCAATCTTCTTCGGTACAACCGGGATACACTGTGCTTTCATAAACCACATAATCGCCTTTCTTAATCACTTTACCAATGGTTTCACTTGCCTTTAAAACCGGTACAAGGTCGGGGATATTATGATCATCTACCGGTGTTGGAACGGCAACTATAAAAAAATTTGCCTGGCGCAATACATCAAGGTCATTGGTAAATTCTATTTCGGCATTATCAAATGCTTCTGGCTCGAGTTCCTGGCTTGGGTCAATACGGTTTTGCATCATTTTTACTCTATCTGCATTAATATCAAAGCCGATAACTTTGATTTTTTTTGCAAATTCCAACGCTATAGGTAGACCTACATAACCCAGGCCGATTACTGCCAGCTTTTTGTTCTTTTCAATTAAATCCTGGTACATTTATTTGGATACTTAAAATTTTTTATTGAATTTTCTTTCAGGATACCATTGGTTTATTTCCTGCTTTCAAATTCTTTGGGTTGTTTACTCAATTCTTCTTTGGACAAAGATTTAAAATAATCATAAGTAATTTTTAAACCTTGCGCCCTGTTTACCTTTGGCGACCATCCCAATAATTCTTTGGCTCTTTTAATATCGGGTTGCCTTTGCCTGGGGTCGTCAACCGGCAATGGCTTATACACAATTTTTTGTTTTGTACCGGTGAGCAAAATAATTTCTTCGGCAAAATCTTTCAATGATATTTCATCGGGATTACCAATATTAACCGGGTACACATAATCACTCATAAGTAAGTTATAAATACCTTCAATTAAATCGTCTACATAACAAAAGCTCCGGGTTTGGCTACCATCGCCAAATACGGTTAAATCTTCTCCTCTTAGCGCCTGGCCAATAAATGCGGGCAAAGCCCTCCCATCATTAAGCCTCATGCGTGGGCCATAAGTATTAAATATGCGTACAATTCTTGTTGCTACATTATGAAAAGTATGATAGGCCATTGTAATGGCTTCCTGGAAACGTTTTGCTTCATCATACACACCTCTTGGGCCAATGGGGTTTACATTGCCCCAGTAATCTTCGTTTTGCGGATGCACCAATGGATCGCCATAAACTTCGCTTGTACTGGCTACTAATATCCTTGCATTTTTTGCCTTTGCCAAACCAAGGCAGTTATGCGTACCCAGGGAACCCACTTTTAAAGTTTGTATGGGAATTTTTAAATAATCTATAGGGCTTGCAGGTGATGCAAAATGTAAAATGTAATGCAACTCACCGGGTATATGAATGAATTTTGATACATCATGATGAAAAAACTCAAATTGTTCCAGGTGAAAAAGGTGTTCAATATTTTTCAGATCGCCTGTTATGAGGTTATCCATGCCAATTACATGATAGCCTTCTTTAATAAACCTGTCGCATAAATGTGAGCCTAAAAAGCCTGCGGCACCGGTAATGAGTACTCTTTTTTTCATGCTGGTTTTTATTTGGATGCTACTACTGCCCTTCCCACACTTTCATAATGGAAACCCAATTCTTTCATACGGTCCAGTTCAAATAAGTTTCTCCCGTCAAAAATTACTTTATTTTTCAAGAGGGCAAGTACTTTATCAAAATCGGGTGTACGAAACTCATTCCATTCAGTGGCAATTACCAGTGCATCGGCACCTTCAAGTGCATCATACTGGTTTTCGGTATAGCTTATTTTATCTTTAATTAACTGTTGCACATTCTCCATTGCCTCCGGGTCAAAAGCTGTAACGCTTGCGCCTTCGCTAATCAATACATCAATCATATCCAATGCCGGCGCTTCACGGATATCATCGGTATTGGGCTTAAAGGCAAGGCCCCACAGAGCTATCTTTTTCCCTTTTAAACACCCATCAAAATACGCTTTTATTTTGGGCAGCAAGTGCAACTTTTGTGTAACATTTACATCCATCACCGCATTTAATATTTTAAACTCATATTTTACTTCATCGCTGGATTTTACCAGGGCCTGCACATCTTTTGGGAAGCAACTGCCGCCATAGCCTATGCCGGGAAAAAGAAAGCGTTTGCCAATTCTGCTATCACTGCCAATGCCCCTTCGTACCATATCCACATCTGCACCCAGCCTTTCGCAAAGCTGGGCAATTTCGTTCATAAAACTAATTTTTACTGCCAAAAATGAATTGGCTGCATACTTGGTTAGTTCCGCAGATTTTTCATCCATAAAAATAATAGGATTACCCTGGCGAACAAAGGGTGCATATAAGTCGTTCATTAATTTTATTGCCCGTTCAGAAGTAGTACCAATTACTACTCTGTCTGGTTTCATAAAATCATCTACGGCTACGCCTTCTCTTAAAAATTCGGGGTTACTCACCACATCAAATGATGTTTCCGGCGCACCATTTTTAATAATAGCCGCCTTTACTTTATCTGCTGTGCCAACTGGAACAGTGCTTTTATCAATTATTACTTTGTAATCGTTTGCAGCAAGTAAATTGCCTAAATCTGCCGCAACGCCCAGTATATATTTTAAATCGGCGCTGCCGTTTTCTCCAGGAGGTGTTGGTAAGGCCAGAAAAATAATACTTGCATCTTTAACGGCATCTGCAAGGGAAGTGGTAAAATGTAAACGGCCTTCTTTTTGGTTACGTAAAAATATTTTTTCGAGCCCGGGTTCATAAATGGTAATCCTGCCGGAATTAAGTTTGTCTACTTTTCCCTTATCAATGTCAACACAGGTTACGGTATTTCCTGTTTCGGCGAAACAGGTTCCTGTTACCAAGCCTACATAACCAGTTCCAACTACTGCAATTTTCATATACGATTTTAACTATTTTGTTTATTGGTTAACAAATTCAAGTACTTTATTTACAATAAAACTTTGTTGCTCCTCATCCAGTTCGGTATGGATTGGCAAAGATATTACCCTTTGGGTAAGCCAATCCGTAACCGGCAATTGGTAGTTGCCCCCGCCAAAAGCATCAAACATTTTTTGCCGGTGGGCAGGCACCGGGTAATAAATCATATTGGGTACCATTTGTTGCGTAAGCCAGTCACTTAAAGCATTCCGGTTTACATCATTCACAAGTAAAGTGTACTGATGAAAAACATGGTTATTATTTGCTGCACGAAAAGGTATGTTGATTTTATTATTACCGGCAAAAGCCTTATCATAAAAATCTGCTGCTTTGCGCCTTGCTTTTATATAGGCGTTTAAATGTTTTAACTTAATATCCAAAATAGCCGCCTGCATTGCATCTAACCTGCTGTTGCATCCCACCACATCATGATAATACCGCATGCTTTGCCCGTGGGAAGCTATCATTTTTAATTTTTCCATTAACGCATCATCCTGGGTAAACATTGCACCACCATCGCCAAAAGCGCCTAAATTTTTACTGGGATAAAAAGAAGTGCAACCGATGGTGCCAATGCTACCGGTTTTTTGGGTTTTTCCACTGCTAAATGTATAATCATTGCCAATAGCCTGTGCATTATCTTCAATTACATAAAGGTTATGTTCCCTGGCAATGCTCATTATTGCTTCCATATCTGCCGCCTGGCCGTATAAATGCACCGGCACTATGGCTTTGGTTTTAGGCGAAATGGCTTTTGCAATGGCTTTTGGATCTATACAAAAAGTTTGGGGATCTACATCTACAAAAACAGGTTTTATACCTAATAAAGCCGCAACCTCTACTGTGGCAATATAGGTAAAAGAAGGTGTTATCACTTCGTCTCCGGCCTTTATATCTAAAGCCATCATGGCAATTTGCAAAGCATCGGTGCCATTTGCACAGGGTATACAATGCTTACTATTATGATAAGCCGCCAGGTTTATCGCAAAATCGTTTACCACTTTTCCACCAATAAACTGGGAGCTCTCCATTACCGCACCTACGGCTGCATCTACTTCTGCCTTAATTTTTTGATACTGTGTTTTAGTATCTACCATTTGCAATGGCTTCATATTATTAATTTTACCGGCGCAAAGATAAGGCTTTGAAAGCCAGAAACAATACGCATGATACAAGCTTTGAAGGTATAAAATTTACCAGTATTGCCGGTTTTGGGTAGTGCATAATTTATCAAACACGGCTTGCAGAAATATCCATTATTTTTGATACAAATTTTTCCATTGAGTAAAATTATTTACCGCTTATTTGTTTTCTTTTACAATGCTGCATTGCACCTGGCTTCTTTTTGGAATAGCAAAGCAAGGCTTTGGGTACAAGGCAGAAAGCAGCTACTGGAAAAAATAAAGCTGTCATTTGAAGGAAACTCATCTCCGGTAATTTGGATGCATGCTGCAAGCCTTGGTGAATTTGAGCAGGGCAGGCCGGTAATTACACAGCTAAAATCCATTTACCCCGATTATAAAATTGTCATCACTTTTTTTAGCCCCAGCGGTTATGAAAATAAAAAAAATTATACCGGGGCCGATTATATTTTTTATTTACCTGCCGATAGTGAAATTAATGCCAGGAAGTTTATCAGCATAATAAAACCGAGCCTGGTAATTTGGGTAAAATACGAATTTTGGTTCCATTATTTATCCGAATTAAAAAAAAGGGATATTCCTGTGGTACTCATTTCGGCTTTATTTAGGCCCGGCCAGCCTTTTTTTAAATTTTACGGTAGCCTTTGGAGAAATATGTTGTTGTGTTTTAAAGCAATTTTTGTACAAAACCAGCAATCGGCCGAATTATTGAAAATCATAGGCATTGAAAAAAATGTTACTGTAAGCGGCGATACCCGTTTTGACAGTGTAATTAATACTGCTGAAAATTTTGAGGCATTGCCCGGCTTAATAAAACTATTTTGCGGCAGCCAAAAAGTAGTTGTTGCCGGAAGCACCTGGGCCGAAGATGAAGAAGAGTTATTGCATTTTGTAAAAAATAATAAAGCTATTAAATTTATAATTGCACCGCATGAAACAGCAAAAAGCAATATAGAAGAAGTTCAAACCAGGTTTACGGGTTGCCTGCTCTATTCTCAACTCACCGAAAGCAATGTACAAACAGGAAATGTATTGGTGATAGATAATATTGGGATGTTGAGCCGGTTGTATAAATATGCACATATTACTTATGTAGGCGGTGGTTTTGGAGATGATGGTTTGCACAATATCCTTGAAGCTGCCGTATATGGCATGCCCGTAATTTTTGGGCCTAACTACGAAAAATTTCCCGAAGCAACAGATTTGATAGCATACGGCGGTGCCATAAGTGTAGAAAACACCCTTGAGCTGGAAAAAGTATTGAACAATTTAATTACAAGCGATGAATTGAGGGAAGGATACGCTGCAAAAGCAAAACTATTTATTTATAATAATAAAGGCGCAACAGAAAAAATAATTTCCTTTATTACACGGTAATCTTTATTGGGTAAATCTTCGTTTTACCAGTTTTTCAAAATGTTTCACCAATTCATTTTTATCGTTCCAGCCCAGTTTTAATTTTAATTCCCTGCGTATCCAGTATTCGGCTTCGGCAAAAATAGAAAACCCATTGATAGTTTTAATGCTTCTTTCGTACATATTTTCATCGCCCCGGAACAACTCTTTAATAAATACATAACGGTCATTAATATTAATTGCTTTTTTTAAATCTTTTATCGGCGTTTCGCCAAGGGTTTCAGAAAGTTCTATTTTTCCCTGTTTCAATTTTTCATTTAAAGAAGCGCCCCGTTCTGTTGGCAACACTTCATGTATTTCTTTTTTGGGCGGTCCATCGGTTTGTTGATGGATCATTGTTGGGATATCGTCAATAGGGTCAAAAAGCAAACCGGGCTTGTTTTGGGTACTTAATTTATTAATTTCTTCTGCTTTTCGTTTAATTTCTTCCAGTTCGGCTTCCATTTCTGCTTCATCTACCTGCAATACTTCTACAATTTTTTCTTCTTCCTTAACAGGTACTGGTACATGCATTTCAACCTGCTTTAGGGTAGTTTCAGGTACTTTTACTTCCACCCTACTTTCCATTACAGGCGCCAGGTGCAAGGCGACAAAATTATTATCGGGGTTTTCGGTTGCACTGGCCGCTTTATGCTGCAATTCACTTTGTAACATTTGTACCGTAAGCAAAAGCTGTGCAGAAGACGCCCCTTCTTTAATTTGATTAACCAACTTTTCGGTTAGGGTTTTCACCCGTTCCATATTGAAATATTTTATTACAAAATAAGGTTCATACAAAATTTGTTTTGTCCTGTGAAACAAAACAATAATCTTTGCAAGCTACAAGCTAAGTTACAATAGAATTTCAAAAAATTTAAGTGAATGTTTATAGAACCAAATTTAAGGGGTGAGCGCAGGGGTTGGATAGAAGTGATTTGCGGCAGCATGTTTAGCGGTAAAACGGAGGAACTTATCCGCAGGTTGAAAAGGGTAAAAATTGCTAATTTAAAAGTGGAAATTTTTAAGCCTGCAATAGATACAAGGTACGATGAAGTAAAAATTGTGAGCCACGATACTAATTTTATCAACAGTACACCGGTAGAAAGTTCTCAAAATATATTATTGCTGGCACAAGCAGTTGATGTTGTGGGCATTGATGAAGCCCAGTTTTTTGACTCCGAAATAGGCAACGTATGCGAAGAATTGGCTATGCGTGGCATTAGGGTAATTGTAGCCGGGCTGGACATGGATTTTCAGGGCAACCCTTTTGGTCAAATGCCCGCATTATTGGCTAAAGCCGATTATATCACTAAACTTCATGCCATTTGTGTGGTTTGTGGGGGCATTGCTAATATTTCTTACCGCAAAAGCGCCAGTAAAGACCAGGTATTACTGGGAGAAAAAGATATTTACGAACCCCGTTGCAGGCATTGCTGCAAAAAAAGTTAACAATGCCATTGGGGAATAATGGCTCATTACTGCATATTTTGTACAGGTAATAGAATGAGTAATTTTACAAAAATACTGGCGCTGGTAAAAAAAGATATTATGCTGGAAATGCGTCAGCAACATACTTTTTACGGCCTTATCCTCTATATAGCTTCTACCGTTTTTATTATTTACCTGGCTTTGCCCGAAGCACCGGAAGCCATTACCTGGCAAACCTTGTTTTGGGTAATACAATTATTTATTTGTGTAAATACCGTTGCCAAAAGTTTTTTGCAGGACAGCCGGGGACGCTTGTTGTATTATTACACGATTGCTTCACCCGTGCAATTTATCTTAGCCAAATTAATTTACAATATTTGTCTTTTGCTCATCATGAATATGATCAGCATATTATTTTTTTATGTTTTTCTCGGCTTCCCGGTTGTAAACCCATTTATTTTTATTTTTATTTCGATGCTTGGTGGTATAAGCCTAAGCCTTGTATTTACTTTAATGAGTGCTATTGCCGCAAAAGCACAACATAATGCGGCACTTATTGCCATATTGGGCTTTCCGGTTATTTTACCCTTATTGCTGCTGCTAATGCGATTGAGTAAATTAGCCTTTGCAGAAATTTTTAGAGAGGGCGCTGTAGGTCAACTTACCGGAATTATTATTGGCCTCGATGCGTTGGTAATTGCACTTGCCGTAATATTATTTCCCTTTTTGTGGAAAGATTGATGCTTGTGTAATTACAATTGTATTTCATGTATTCCTAAGATGCAACTCTTGCAATTTTTTTGTAACTTTAAGCATTATGTCATCTATTCAAATAAAGCGAATTTATGATAAACCCTTAAAAGCAGATGGATACCGTATATTGGTAGACCGGTTATGGCCAAGAGGGTTAAAAAAAGAAGAAGTGCATTTTAACGAATGGATCAAAACTTTATCGCCTTCATCCGAATTAAGAAAATGGTTTGGCCATAAACCCAAAAATTTTCCGGAATTTGAAAAGCGGTACAAAAAAGAGCTTGGAGAAGTTTCCCATGAATTGGAGCGCATAACAGCAATAGCAAAAAACAAGACAATAACCCTGTTATATTCTGCCAAAAACACAGAAATGAACCAGGCTGTAGTGTTAAAAAAAGTATTAGATAATTTAAAATAGGAAAAGACATATTTATCCTCCATTTGGGATATCCCTTACCTTTGCAAAATAAATTCAACACATGTTTTCAAAAGCTTGCGAATACGCCATAAAAGCAACTATTTTTATTGCTGGCCAATCTATGCAAAACAAAAAAACAGGCCAAAAAGCCATTGCAACAGCTATTGATGGCCCGGAAGCCTTTACAGCTAAAACATTGCAAAAACTTACCCGTAACAAAGTAGTAAGCGCAGATAAAGGGCCCAATGGCGGGTTTTACCTTACTAAAAATCAATTGCAAAATATTTGCCTAAAACATATTGTAGAAGTGATTGATGGGAATAGTTTATTTGAAAACTGCGGGCTTGGCTTAAATAAATGTAACGACAAAAAACCCTGCCCTGTGCACAATAAATTTAAATTAGTAAAAGAAGGGATACTGGAAATGCTGGAAAGCACAACGGTACAATTCATGGCTATTCAAATGAAAAAAGGAAAAACTTTTTTGAAAATATAAAAACCAATGACTGAAAAAAGGGAGATTTACTCACTGGAAGATATAAAATTTTTAGTGGATAAATTTTACCAAAAAGTGAAGGAAAATGAATTACTGGGCCCGGTTTTTACTACCGTAATTCAAAATAAATGGCCGCAGCACCTGGAAAAAATGTACCGGTTTTGGGAAACCGTGTTGCTTGAAAAACAAACCTATAAAGGGGGGCCCTTCTCGCCACATGCAAAGTTACCCGTGCATCAGCAGCATTTTGATACCTGGCTGGACATTTGGAAGCAAACCATTAATGAGCATTTTAAAGGGGCAATTGCCGAAGAAGCTAAATGGAGAGCAAATAAAATGGCAGAAATGTTTATTTCTAAAATAGCATATTATCGTGATAATAATTCAACATCTTTGCTATAAACAAAGTGTAATTTTTTTTAAACTTGGTATCTTATCCATAGCCCCTTTGGTACTATGCGGTTCTTTACCCAGGCATTTGGACATTAGATACTGGGGGAAAAATTATTGGTTTATTATTTCATAAACAAGCGCTATGCAAATTGATGACAACATACTTATAACCTATGGAGCTGTAGCTTACCGGGTAAACAAAGGAGAATTTATTTTTCATGAAGGCACAACACCCATTTTTTATTACCAGGTAGTAGAAGGTTGCATAAAAGTGTTTACCAGCAATACAAAAGGAAAAGAATTTATACAGGGTATTTTTTCAAACGGCCAAAGCTTTGGGGAGCCACCCTTATTAATTAATAAATTATACCCCAGTTCGGCACAAGCTACTGCAGCCAGCGTTGTTATTAAAATTTCCAGGGAGAAGCTATTGGATATTTTTAATGATTATCCGCAAATTCTTCAAAATTTATTTTTCAAGTTTGCCGACAGGCTTTATCAAAAAAGCATATCTGCCCAAATTTGGGTAAGCCGTACCCCTGAAGAAAAAATTATCCAGTTTTTAGAGAATATAAAAACCTACAACAACCACAAAGCACAGGAAATGGTTTCTTTTACCCGGCAACAAATTGCAGATTTTACCGGCCTTAGGGTTGAAACTGTGATACGTACCCTCTCCAGGCTTAGCCAGCATGGAAAAGTAAAAATTATAGATCATAAATTATATTATTAAAAAATGGGCGTTATATTATCACCAAAATGGTTTCGGATTGCTTTACTCAACCTCGCAATTGTTGCTTTATATGGAACGCTGATGCGTTATAAAATTGCCTTTGATTTTCCTTTTTTTGAGCAGAAAAACCTTTTACACGCCCACTCCCATTTTGCTTTTACAGGATGGATTAGCCACGTGCTATACTGTGGATTTTTTTTACTTGTTGCACCGTATATAAATTTAAAAGCAAGGCCAAAATACAAAATACTTATTCTGCTTAACCTGGTAAGTGCTTTTGGCATGTTAATAGCATTCACCATTCAGGGTTATAAGTTTTTTTCTATTGCTTTTTCTATGCTTTCTATTATAACGGCATTTTTTTTTGCCGCATTTTTTATTGCCGATGCAAAAAAATTCCCGGCACAACATGCAGCAAAACCCTGGGCAAAAACAGCTCTTATTTTAAATGTAATTTCTGCTGCCGGGCCATTTTATTTGGCATATATGATGGCTAGTAAAAATATTGATCAATATAATTACCTGGCTTCCGTTTATTATTTCCTTCATTTTCAGTATAGTGGTTGGTTTTTCTTTGGTTTTATTGCCCTTATTGCCAATAAGCTTCCCATGAGCAGCGCTGTATTGAACAAATACTACCGGTTATTTGCCATTTCTGTAATACCCGCATATTTTTTATCTATCTTATGGTTTAAACTTCCGGCTTGGTTATACGTTGTTACGGTAACAGCATGCATCTTACAATTTGTTACCTGGCTGGTTTTAATGGTAAAAATTTGGCCGGCATTAAGCAAGCTGCCCATCAATTACCCCAAATGGGTAAAAGTGTTTTTTTATGCAGCAGCTACGGCGCTTACACTAAAATTTTTATTACAGGCAGTTTCTGTAGTACCGTATTTAAGCCATTTTGCCTTTAGTATCCGGTCTATTGTGATTGCATTCCTCCACCTGATCCTGTTGGGCATTTACAGTCTTTTTATTATTGGCTATATGTTTGTTAAAAAAAATATTCAAGCCAGCAACCTTGCAAAGTTTGCAGCAATTTCTTTTTTGTGTGGAGTGGTAATTAATGAACTGGTTTTGGCAATTTTGGGTTTTGCGGCCTTTTTTTACTTTACTATTCCCCATTCTGCTATTATGTTATTTGGCGCAGCAGTTATCCTTTTCATTTCGGCCTTTTTGTTATTTACTTCGCAGTTTAAAAACAACAGCGCATCTAAAATAAACTTGAACGAGACTTAGAACCTAATTTTTCCGGTAAATTTATAAAAGCTATAATAACTGTTGCAGCATTACAGCAGAAATACCACTTGCATGTAATTTCATTTTTGTGGCGTTTTTACCGGAAAAATGCTGGTCAATTGTTTCATTAAAGATGCGTAACCAGCGTTCAAAATGGAGGGAAGATGTAGCATTTTGGGTATGAATTTTTTTATGGGCATCTAACGGATTGCCGTCATATTCACCGGTATAAAATAATACATTCTCCCAAAAGGCACTCATTGTGGGAATATGTTTTTCCCAGTTTACCTCAACAACATCAGTAAAAAAGTGGCCGATAACTTTATCTGCTTTTGCCTTTTCATAAAAAAACTGCATTATAATTACAATGTCCTTTTTACCGGTAATATCTGGCTTCATACTCAAATAACCTTTAAACCCATTACAAATCTTTCTTCTTAAATTTAATAAGAGAAATATAAAATGGTACAAATACCCAAAGCATCAGTAATATAAATGAAAGCAAAATCCCCAACTGGCTACCAAAAATATCTTTAAAAATTGCCCCGGTGTGGCCCATCATTGCTGAAATATTCATCCGCAAAAGAATGAGTATCCGGCACAAATCTATTGGGCTTAATGCGCTGAGCAATACCACAGGCTTTTCTATTGGGTAATCCGCAAACTGAAAAAAAATAAATAAAACCAACCCGTCAAATAAAAGTGCAAAATAAAGCCAAAGCATAATGGAAACACCAATACCTTTTGCTTTATCCCTACTCAATATACCGCTCAAAAATGCAACAGCAACAAAAATTACCGATAATAGGGAACCTGAAACAATCATCATTAAAGCCGTGCCTGCATCGGCAAAAATCAATAACGGAATACCCGCCCCAATAATAAAGGAAACAACCATGCTCACCGACATACCCAAAAACAAAGCTTTCCAAATTACACTTCGCTTTACCGGATGGCTTACCAGCAGTTCAATAAACTCATTACTGTTATAAACATAAATAGTGGCAAAAAGCACTGATACCAACGGAACCGTAAGCAAAATAATATTGAGTACAGTAAGCAACCCTTTGGTGCTGTTGTCTTCAAGGCTAAAGGCGCTCCAGGAAAACAAGGCCAGTATAATTGCATATACTATTACAATCTTATTCTTTAAAATATCCAAAACCACATATTTCAAAATACGCATCATGCCTCTTCACTTTTTAAAAGATGAACAATAGACTTTGCTATAGTTACTTTACCGGTATCGGCTTTAAGATCAACAACATTCTTGTGGAATTTCAAAAATCCGTCCTGCATAAAAATTACCTGGGTTACCATATCTTCCAGTTCACTTAGTAAATGAGAAGTAATAAGGATAAGGCAACCGGAGTTTTTTGCTTCAGTAATTTTTGCTTTGAGGATCTCGGCAGCAACCGGGTCAAGCCCGGCTGTTGGTTCATCCAGTATCAATACTTCAGGCTTAAACATAAATGCAAGTGTTGCACTTACTTTTTGAGTAGTTCCCCCGCTTAGGGTACGCATTTTTTTTTCCAGCATCCCTGATAATAAAAACTGGTCGTAAAGTGTGGTATCTGTTGCCACTTTAGCATTTCGGATACTCTTTATTAAATCAATAACCTGCCCTATTTTCATGTTCTCCGGATAGCGCCCAATTTGTGGCATATAACCAATTTGGTGTTTATAGGCAATATCCTGTTTAATATTTTTTTCTTTAAAAAAAATTTCGCCTTTTTCAGGCAAAACCATTCCCAGTATAGATTTAATAAGTGTTGTTTTACCGCAACCATTTGGGCCAATAAGAGCAATACATTCGCCTTTATTAAGTTGCAGGTTTACATTATTTAATGCGGTTAACCTTCCAAAATTTTTAGTTAAGTTTTTAATTTCTATCATAATGGATAAGGGAATATACTGGGTTTATTGTCAACAAAATTTTCAGGCGTAAGGCTCGGTATTACTTTTTCTGATTTGTCTAAAAGATTTACGATAAAACTCTGGTAAAGCAACATTGCCGGTGGGTTTTTTTCCACTATTACCGAATAAAGGCTTAATGGGTGAAAGGGCACATCGCCAAATTTGTCTTTGTTTAAATCATATCCTTCATATTTGTCCCAGTAATTTTCAGTAAAATGATTTAAAGTAAGTGTACCATTGGTAGCTACATCAAAAATGTTTCCCATAAAATTATTAAAGGCAATAACATTTTCCATACAATTGGCTTGCAGTCGCATTCCCCAGCCGTTTCCGCTAAACAGGTTATATTCAACCCTAATCCGGTTAGAGCCATCAAACAAAATTCCGGTAGTATTATTTAAAAATTTATTTCCCGATAGGTAGCAGTCCGATAATTCTTTAAACAAAACCCCGTAAGATGCATCTCCCCAGTTTTCTTCAAATGTATTGTTCATCATCACTACTTTTTTAGTAAACATCACAGCTACGCCTGCCCCGTTATTTTTAAAGTAGTTAGTAATGTAAGCATTATCGTTGGAAAACATAAAATGCAACCCGTAACGAAGGTTGTTTTTTGAAACATTTCTCCAGATAACGGAGTGGGTTACAAATTCAAAGTAAATGCCATCTCTATGCCCACTTATTCTATTACCAGTAATTTGCAGGCTATCGCTCTTCCAGCAATGGATGCCATTTCCGGATTGGTATTCTTCTTTTTGCGAGGCCTTAATGACGTTATTTTTAATAATGCAATTTTGTGTGTATTGCAAGTAAACACCAAAATAATTGTTAATGAAGATGTTGCCTTCAATCAAAATATTACTGCACTCATACACTTTAATTGCACCAGGGTCTTCCATTACGGTACGCCCGGAGTTTTGCAATTGAAACCCTTTGATAGTTACATTGCTGCTCTTAACAGAAAAAATTTCATACCTTATTTCTCCATCCAATACAGGGAAACCCTCACCTAACAAATAAATTGACTTATCAATAATGATATTTCCCTCTTTATAAAGCCCGTTAAACACAATGATGGTATCGCCATTTTTACTTTGGGTTACCGCTTCCTTAATATGTTTATATACCTGTCCTTTACCCACCTTTAATATGGCTGCACTTGTATTTTTAATATTAAGTGAAAGCAGTACTATTGTTGCACTAAAACTATATAATTTAATGATCGTGCCCTTCATGGCTGCTTGCTTCCTTCTTTTCTGAATTTTGATGTAAAGTATTCCAATCTACTGCTGTTGCGGTTATTTTATTTGCCTGTGCTACTGCCGCCTCTTTTGTTGCAAAAGCTGCAGTGTTGCCTCCCATTGGGCTTTTATAGCTGGTATGAGTAATATACCAGGCTGTAGTTGCATCAATAAATTCATTTGATTTTTCCACATTGCCCACATAAAAATTTTTAATAGTTCCTTTGTCAACTGTTTCAGCATATTTTAACATACAACTGATATCGTCAAATTTGTACACTCTTCCTTTTTGAGTTATTAACTCTGTCATAAAATGAGCATCAGAAATATTCATTTTACAAAACTCACAGGCATCTTTATCAAGGATTACAGGTACCGGGCCATTGCTTCTGCAGGATACAAGTAAAAAAATACTGGCTATGGATGCTACAGCAATAGGGCCTTTCTTTTTAAACCTATTAAAAAATTTATTTTCTTTTAAAACTGCAATAAGTAGCAATAAGCCTGATGAGATAAACAGCCAACCACCCAAAGCAGGTATTGAATATGCGCCGAAATTGAGCAACTGCTTAAACCCTATTAATGGCGGCTGGTATGCCATACCCGGAACCTTTATTGCAGCATTAGGATCAAGGTTGTGGCCATAATCATATTCCCATTTCCAAAAATCTACCATAGCAATAATGCCAAATATTACAAAACTGGCAAAAACTATGTATAGCCATTTTTTTCGGGCTATGGCCAAAGTAAGTAAAAATAAAAGTGCAAAAAAACCAATGATATACGGCAATACCGTAAACTCAATAAAATCGCTGGTTTTCAAAGTTTTCATACCAATGTAGTGATTAAGGCCATTAATAATATCAACATCACCTGCAATTTTATTTGGCCATATCTCCAACATTAATCCTTCCGGGTATTGTGGTGCATCCAGGTAAATACTCCATAAAGGAACAAATAAGGATACAATTAAAAACAATGCTGCTGCCAGCAAAAGTAATTTTGAGAAACCTGAAATTTTGTTTTCCATACAATAAATTTAATCTTTCCTCTTTAAAATTCATTCTTATTCATAATAGCATCCATCTTCAAGTAGTTTTCAATTTCATATGCTGGATTGCTCTGCCAAAAATCCATAGCAATAAAAAAGGGGCAGCAAACTTTTAATGCTGCCCCTTTGTAAATAAGTTTGCTAACCTACAAATTATTTTGCAGCGGGTATCGAGTCTGTTCTTTTAACGCCAAGTTTAAAACTAATAGGAACATTACTGCCCTTGGGTGAAACCCTGATATAGCCAGACATTTCCTGGTGCAATGCAGAACAGAAGTCTGTACAATAGAATGGGAAAATACCGGTGCGTTCAGGAACCCATTTTAATGTTACTGTTTCACCAGGCATTACTAATAACTCACCATTATTAGCGCCTTTAATGGCAAATCCGTGTGGCACATCCCAATCCTGCTCAAGGTTGGTAACATGAAACAGTACTTCATCTCCTACTTGAATACCTTCTATATTATCCGGAGCCAGGTGCGACCTGATAGCAGTAATATAAATATGTACTTTATTTCCTTCTCTTACCACTTTTGTTTCAGCTTCACCTTTGGCAACATACGGATGTTTATTGGTTTTGATGTCAAAAATCTTCACTTGTTTGTCCTTAATCAATTCTGCTGGTATTGCCTGAGCATAGTGTGGCTCACCAATGGTTGGATAGTCAAGTAATAATTTCATTTTTTCTCCGCTAATATCGTAAAGTTGTGCACTTTGAGATAATTCTGGGCCTGTGGGCAGGTAACGGTCTTTGGTAATTTTATTATAAGCAACTAAATATTTCCCAAATGGTTTTTTAGTATTTCCTCCGGGAACCATTAAGTGGCCTACTGAATAAAATGTAGGTTGCCTGTCAATTACTTTTAAATCTTTAATATTCCATTTCACCACTTCTGATGAAACAAACATAGAAGTATAAGCATTACCCTTATCATCAAACTCTGTATGTAATGGGCCTAAGCCTGGTTTTTGTACTTCGCCGTATAATGCTGCTTCGTATTTAATAACCGGTAAGCCGGAATATTTTTCCTGTTCAAATGCTTTATCGGCAATAGCTTTTTGAATTTTATCGAAGCTAAATACGGGTAGCAATGCCGCTAATTTACCACTGCCCACAATGTATTCACCAGTTGGGTCTACGTCGCAACCATGCGGCGATTTAGGGCAAGGGATGAAGTAAACAATATCAGGATACTCAGCCACATCCAGCACGGTTACTTCATTTTTCATTTCACTGGATGCAGTATGTGATTCCTCATTAAACTTATTATGGGCATATTTTACCGCTTGTTTTTTGCCTTTACCGGCTTTAATATACTCTTCAGCCTTTTTCCAGTTTACCGCCATAATAAAGTCCTTGTCATTCTTAGAAGCATTTACTTCAAGTAAGGTATTGGCTTGTTCTGTATTATAAGTACTGAAGAAAAACCAGCCGTTGGATTTTCCTTTACCTGCTCGGGCAAGGTCAAAGTTTACACCTGGTGTTTTTAACTGAAAAGCGATATTCATTTCGCCATTATCTTTATTAACACTTACAAAACTAATGTGGCCTTTAAAGTTTTCTTTATAGGTATCAATAGGAACGTCCCCATTTACATCATCACCAGGAACACTAAAACGGGTACCGGCAACAATATACTCAGAGTTTTCTGTTCCAAAAGGCGAGCTATGGTTACCCCCGCTATTAGGAAGCTCCAGTATTTCTGCAGTACGAAAAGTGGTTAAGTCAATACGTGCCAACCTTGGGGTATTGTTACCATTTACAAAAACCCATTTACCATCTGCCATGCCATTGGTCATTGACATTTCAACGTGGTGTAAATCATCCCAGGGCACAAAACCATGTGAGGTATTCAACATAGGTTTGGTTTCTTCGCTATATCCCCAGCCTTTTTCCGGATCAACAGAAAATACAGGGATTACACGAAGTAAACGACCGCTTGGAAGTCCATAAACTGCCAATTGGCCACTGAAACCACCGGAAACGAAATTGTAGAATTCGTCATACTTACCGGGTGCCACATAAACTTTTGATGCAGCATCACCACTCACAGCAGTACCAGTATTTTTTGGCTTACAGGCGCTAAAATATAGTGCTGTTATAGCCAACATTAATAATGGGGATTTTTTAATAAACATAAATGTAGTTTTATACTTGAAAATTATAGTTTCCTAATTCAAAAAAATGCAAATCTTACCCTATCGGCTAATTTTTTCAATTTTGCCGCCTTTAAAAAAAACGAACAGTCTTATATACTTGAAACTTTTATTTTGCTCCGTCGTTTTGGCGCATGAACTCTACTAATTCCCTCGCCTCTAAATCCACCAGATTTTGATTGGGCATACGCACCAGGCAAATTTCCAGTTGTGCCTGCAATTCCGGATCTTTATCAATCATAGGATCGGGGTTAGTAATAAAGTTCATAATCCAATATGGGGTTTTCCTTTCAGTAATACCTTTCCATCCTGGCCCTACAAGCTTTTCATCGCTGGTTTTATGACAGGAAAAGCATTTTGTTTCAGCAACTGATTTGCCTTTTGCAGCCATAGCAGCATCCAAAGGGCCTATGGTTACATTGGTTGAATCAAACTTACCTTCCCCACGCTTAGGATCATAATCAGAAGTTGTTCCTGTAGTTGCTTTGGGTTGCTCTGCAGATGTTGTATCGGAAGCTGGTTTTGTATCAGCACCACCACAGGAAATAAAGAACATAATGCCTAAAATGCCTATGCCTGTTATGATTAGCTTTTTCATTTTTATTGTTTTTATTAATTTGAGCACAAAAGTAAACAGTGATTATGAATTATAGTATGATTGTAGTCATATTATTATAATATTTTTTTATATAAATCGCAGATATTGATTAAGTTATACTGGTAGCCAAACTCACTAAAAAAATAATTTTTAAATATGGTTTTATCTGCCAAAATAATACTGGTTTAAGCATTTTTTACTAAAAATTAAATGACAATAATCATATAATTTAAACTTTAATTCCAGCGTATCCAGTCATTTTTAAATTACTTTACATACTTGCAAACCTCTCCTTTTAAATACAAAAACGCCTTTCATAAAAATGAAAGGCGCTTGAGATATAGTCGGGATGGCAAGATTCGAACTTGCGACCTCCTGGTCCCAAACCAGGCGCGATAACCGGGCTACGCTACATCCCGAACATTTGTATATCAATAATTTAAATCCTCTAATCTCCGCTTAAAATTAATAACCTTTAAGCTGCCTTATTGTTTGATACTGCTTATCAGCTATCAAATACCAGCGGAGAGGGTGGGATTCGAACCCACGGTACAGTTTAACCCGTACGACGATTTAGCAAACCGTTCCTTTCGGCCACTCAGGCACCTCTCCAAATACAATCCCTTTTTTGAGGGCTGCAAAAATACAATTCCAAATTATAATGCCCAAATCATTTTCGGGGATTTACGTAAATTAAAAACCGGGGATTTAACCCCGGTTGATAAAATTTACTTTTATGAAATTTACATAGCTGCTAATTGTACCTTTTGCTGTAATTCCAATACACTTTCTTTAAATAAAGTGTCGGTATCCATTAAATCTTTTACAGTTTGGCAACTATGAATTACTGTAGTATGGTCCCTTCCGCCAAAATGTTCGCCAATGGTTTTTAACGAGTTTTTGGTAAATGCTTTAGATAAGTACATCGTAATTTGCCTTGCCTGTACAATCTCTCTTTTTCGTGTTTTTTGCAACAACTTATCGTAGGGCACGCCAAAATATTCGCATACCATTTTTTGTATTGCATCAATAGTAATTTCTTTACTTGACGACTTCACAAAGTTGCGTAATACTTTTTTTGCCAATTCGAGATCTATTTCCCTTTTATTAAGCGAAGATTGTGCCAATAATGATATCAATGCACCTTCCAACTCCCGTACATTACTATTAATATTATAGGCTATGTATTTAACCACTTCTTTGGGCATATCAAAGCCATCCTGCTTCATTTTAGTTTCCAGAATTTCTATTTTGGTTTCGTAATCGGGGCTTTGCAGGTCGGCGCTCAATCCCCATCGAAAACGGCTTAATAAACGTTCCTGCACACCTTCCAGGTCTTTGGGGGATTTATCGCTGGTTAAAACCAGTTGTTTACCGCTTTGGTGCAAATGGTTGAAAATGGAGAAAAAAGCATCCTGCGATTTTTCTGCCCGGTTAAAAAACTGGATATCATCAATGATTAAAATATCTATCAACTGGTAAAAATGAATAAAATCATTTATTGCATTGTTCTTACTGTGATCTATAAACTGGTTGATAAATTTTTCTGAACTTACATAAAGCACCACTTTATTAGGATGAAGCCTTTTTATTTCGTTACCTATTGCCTGGGCAAGATGCGTTTTACCCAAACCTACGCCGCCATAAACCACCAAAGGGTTAAAGGAAGTGGCGCCGGGCTTTTCTGCAACAGTTTTACCTGCCCTTCGGGCAACCCTGTTACAATCGCCTTCTATAAACGATTCGAATATATAAGCACCATTAAGCTGCGAATCTATTTGCACCTTTTTTAATCCCGGAATTACAAATGGGTTGGTTACTTTATGATTGTTGATTGCCAAAGGAAAATCCATTTCATTATTAGGATATTGCCTGTAGCCATGGCCGGGCACATCCATAGTGAGTGGTTTATTTTTGCTGTTGCCACTATCTACCATTATCCTGTACTCCAATCTTGCTTCTTTACCTAATTCCCTTTTTAGTGTTTTAGCTAATAGCGATACATAGTGTTCTTCAAGATATTCATAAAAAAACTGGCTGGGCACCTGTATAGTTAAAACTTTTTCTTTTAACGCTACCGGCTTAATGGGTTCAAACCATGTTTTAAAATGTTGCCATTCTACAATATCCTTTATTATCTCCAAGCAATTAGACCAAATTTTATCAAACGCTTTCTCCATTACAATTAATGTAATTTATATATTGAGTTATTATTTTTTTTCTTCCGGTGGTTCTCTGCTAAAAATGTACTGATACAGGAAAAATTTTCGGCAGGACAGCGAATATCAAAATAAATTGTTGAAAAAAAAATTTTAATTTCCTTTGATTTCTCCCATTATTACCCGTACCCTCATAATTAAGCATTTTTATACTTAATTCCTCTCCATGGAAACCTAATATGGAAACGCCTCTTAGCTTATTATTGCCGGCAAAATAATACAGCCCGGAAAAAAATATCATTCTACAAAAAAAATTAGGAATACTACTTATTTTGGCTAACTTTAAAATTACAATGCTCCCAACTTTTCCACATTCTTTTTTAAATAAAGTAAGATGGGATGGGCATAAAAAACTAAAGTAATGATAAGTACATATTGTAACTTTGAAAAGGCTTTAATTTGCCTTATATTAAAATAAAGGTACCCTTCTTAAAAAGATACCTGCAAAATTTTTAAAATCATTTTATATGAGTTACGAATTAACGGGGAAATTGGTGGCTAAATTTGATGCCGTACAAAAAACTGAAACATTTAAAACCCGGGAATTTGCCGTGGAAAAAACCGATGAATTTAATGGACGTACAGCGGTAAATTATGTAAAGTTTCAGTGCGTGCAGGATAGAACAGCCATTATTGATAAAGTAAATATTGGAGATGACATAAAAGTATATTTCAATATTAAAGGTTCCAAATGGGAAAGAGACGGTAAAACAAATTATATCACCAACCTTGACGCATGGCGGATAGAACAAATTTTACCAACGGGCAACAAATCACAAACGGATAGTGAATATATGGAGCCGCTGGATACTTTTACTGCCACAAACCAGGATGCAGTAGACGACCTTCCCTTTTAAAAGGAATTTAAACGGATAAACCTATAATAATTTTCTTTTTTACGAATTTTAGAATAACTATCTAACCTCGTAGCAAATTTCAATTTTTGGATTTCCTTTTTCAAAAATTGTCAGTGGCAACGGGTTGCAACCTACACAACCAATGCAACAAAAACTTTCTATTAAACTTTTACCTTCACAAGCGGCAAATGAGCTCTGTATAAAGCAAGCTATTTTTGATGTTTTGCCTGTAAATCAATCTGCTTTAAGCGGTTATTGCATCCATAAAAAATCTATTGATGCCCGTGGCAAAAAAGTTTTTATCAATATTTCGCTTACGGCATATATTAATGAACCACCCCAACGGCTTTCCCATTTTAAGCCACAATTCAAAATACCCGGCCCCGATGCTAAAAAAGTAATTATTATTGGTGCCGGGCCTGCCGGCATATTTGCCGCTTTAAAATTGCTGGAAGCGGGTATTAAGCCCATTATTATTGAAAGGGGAAAAGATGTAAGAAACCGTAGAAGAGACCTTGCAAAACTGAATAAAGAAGGAATATTGAATACCGAAAGTAATTACTGCTTTGGCGAAGGTGGTGCAGGAACTTACAGCGATGGCAAATTATTTACCCGAAGCAGCAAAAGGGGCGATATTCAAAGGATATTACAGTTGTTTGTTCATTTTGGTGCACCCGAAAATATTTTATTTGAAGCTCATCCACATATTGGCACCAACAAACTCCCGGGTATTATTACTGCACTAAGGGAATGCATCATTATCAATGGAGGTGAAATATTATTTGAAAAAAAATTAATTGATTTTAATACCTCCGGCAATACGATTATCAGTGCCGGCACATCTGATGGCGGTTTAATATTGGCTGATGCTTTTATTTTAGCCACCGGCCACTCCGCAAGGGATATTTTTTTGCTGCTCCAGCAAAAAAAATGGCTTATTGAAGCCAAGCCTTTTGCCCTTGGCGTACGTATTGAACATCCTCAAATATTAATTGACAGTATCCAATATCATTGCGCAGTAAGGGATAAATACCTGCCGCCGGCTTCCTATTCCATGGTGCAACAGGTAAATAATAATGGGGTATTTTCTTTTTGCATGTGCCCGGGTGGCATAATTGCCCCGGCATCTACAGCCCAAAATGAACTAGTGGTAAATGGATGGAGCCCATCTAAAAGAAATAACCCTTTTGCCAATAGCGGAATGGTAGCAGAAGTAAATGATAATACATTAATGCAGGATAAATATTATAAGGATGCCGTAAACAATAATGATCCTTTGCGTTTTATGCATTTTCAGCAAATGCTGGAACAGGAATGCTTTAAAGCAGGATCTGGTAAATTTGTTGCCCCGGCTCAAAGAATGCAGGACTTTGTTCAAAAGAAAATTTCACCGTCGCTTCCCCAAAATTCTTATTTACCGGGAGTCAATAGTTCAGCCATTCATGAAATCCTACCCGCAATTTTATCCAATGCACTTAGCGGGGCCTTTCAATCATTTGGAAAAAAAATGAAGGGTTATTTAACCAACGAAGCAATTTTAGTTGCCACAGAAAGCCGTACAAGCAGCCCGGTTCGTATTCCAAGAAACAAGGAAAATTTACAGCACCCGCAAATTAACAATTTATATCCCTGTGGAGAAGGCGCTGGCTATGCCGGCGGTATTGTAAGCGCTGCAATGGATGGCGAAAGAGTAGCAATGGCTATAGCAGCCTGCATTTAACAGCCGGCATTCTTTCAAAAAAAATCAATTTTACCTTAAATTAATTATCAACAAATCTATTGGGTTTGTCCACATTTTATATAACTTTGATAGCTCCCCACCTATATAAACGATCCTGTAATTAGTTTTTATTACTTTAAATTAATTGTATGAAGAAACTCTACAAGCTCCTGCTGTTGTTTTTTTTATTGATTTCATTTTTTGCCAATGCACAAAATAATTGTGCCATTAGTGTCCCAATCACATCCATACCGTATATCAGCGGTACATTAACCACATGCGGTACGGTTAATGATTATCCCGAGGGAAGTTATTTTTCATCTTTTTACGGAGATGGGGAAGATTATGTTTTCAGTATGTTTGTAAACAACGCACCCGTAAGTTACCAATTTACTTTAGGAGGTTCTGCAGAATGGAAAATCTTGTCGGTACATACCTCCTGCCCTCCTACATCTGCCAATGCAATTGGGGGTGTATTTACCAATGAATCGGGATTTGGACAAACGGTAGTAAATTTTCCCAGCAATGGCCTTTATTTTATTTTTGTGGATACCTGGCCACCGCCGGATTGCGGCGAATTTACTTTAAGCGTTACCACACCGCCACCAGCGCCTGCAAATGATAATTGCGCAACTGCCACTACGGTTAACTGCGGCATTACTTATGCAGGTACAACATTATCTGCTACTGACGATGTATTGCCAACCGGTGTTCTTGATTGTGGCGTTGATTTAACAACTGGCATTTATCATGGCGTATGGTTTAAATATACACCTACAGTAAGCGGGCAATCTACTTTTTCTGCCTGCGGCTCTACTTATGATACTTACATAAGAGTTTACTCAGGTGCAGATTGCGCTTCTATTAACCAGTGCGAAGCATCAGACGATGATGGTTGCGGTACTTTTTCAGGTCCTTCATCCATTGATGTAACTGTAACAGCTGGAACAACCTATTACGTTTTGCTTGGGGGCTATGGCCCTTCCAGTTCGGGTGATTACAGCTTATCGGTTTCCTGCCCTACAGCATGTGTAAGGCCTTCGAATGTATTTGCACAAAATCCTACATCAAGCACTGTTGATGTAAGCTGGGATGGAACCGGAACTTTTATTTTAGAATATGGTCCTCCGGGCTTTACGCCGGGTACAGGATCCGCAGCAGGTGTTGGTGGCACGGTTATTAATCCTGCAACTTCTGTACAAACCATTACCGGGCTTGCAACCAGCACATCTTATGATGTATATATCCGCCAGGATTGCAGCGGTACAGGCAGCGGTTTTAGCCTTAACTCTGATGTGGCATTTTTTACCACACTTGGCCCTCCGCCGGCAAATGATAATTGCGCAGGCGCAACGGTGGTAACATGCGGAACGCTTTATACAGGAAGCACAGTAAATGCTACTAATGACGTTTTACCAGCCGTAAGTTGTGGTGGTATTGACAATACTGCAGACGGATTTTATAAAGCTGTTTGGTTTAGATACACCGCAGCAACAAGTGGGGAAGTATCCATTTCTACCTGTGCACAATCTGATTATGACAACTACCTTAGGGTTTATACAGGCACAAGTTGTGGTACAATTACATCTTGTGTTGGTTATGATAATAGTGGTTGCGGATTTATGTTTGGTCCAGCGGCGATGCTACTTAATGTAACAGCAGGCACAACTTACTATATACTTTTGGGCGGATACGATAATTCTGTATTTAGCTATGGAAATTATTCTTTACAAATTACCTGCCCAAGTACATGTAACATTCCTACAAATGTTACGGTGGCAAATGTTACTGCAAATACAGCAAATATTTCCTGGAGTGGTTCAGGCAATTTTGTTTTGGAATATGGTCCTCCGGGGTTTACTCCGGGAACAGGCGCTACAGCAGGAGTTGGTGGTACGGTTATTAATCCTGCGGTTTCTGCTCAGGCAATTAGCGGTTTAACTGCTACTACAATATACTCTGTATATGTAAGAAAAAATTGTACTGGTACAGGCAATGGCTATAGTGCAAATTCTTTAGTGATGAATTTTCAAACTTTGGCAGATGCGCCTTCAAACGATGAATGCACCGGCGCAATAACCATTGGACCAACCGCTATTAGCAGTACAAATGTTGGCGGTACGCAAACAATGCCGGCGGTAAATTGTGGCGGCTTTACTTCGCCCAATGCTAATGATGTATGGTATCAGTTTACTACATCATCCAATGGCGGTGCATCTATTTTAGTTGAAAATACCACGTTCCCCGGCCTGGATATTGTTGTACAGGCATTTTCCGGAACTTGTGGCGCACTGGTTCCAATAGACTGTGCAGATGCAACCGTAACCGGCGATAATGAAGTACTTAACCTCACCGGTTTACTGGCAAACCAAACTTATTATGTAAGGGTTTATGGTTATAACAGCAGCTCTGCTCCATTCAACATAAGTGTTTCTGGTGCAGCATTGCCCATAACCATCCAATATATTAAGGGTTCAAAACTTTCTAAAACTTCAAACCTCATTAACTGGAAAATAAATTGTACCAGTGGTGAAGCCAATATGGTTTTAGAACGCAGTACAGATGGCAGGAGGTTTGAGCCCATCTATAATATTACTGCTGATTATATTCGCTGCCAGCAACCTTTCGATTATACGGATAATAGCCCGGTTACCGGAATTAATTATTACCGCTTAAGAACAATAGATGCTGATGGCGACAGAAATTACAGTACAATTATTACCCTTTTAAATAACGATAAGGCTTTTGAAATGGCAAGGTTGGTTCCCAACCCGGTTGAAACAAATGCCACTATTGAAATGGTAAGTACAGTAAGATCAAAGCTGATCATAAAAATTACTGATGTTGCCGGTAAAATTATCCTTACCCAATCGCAGGTTTTAAACACAGGTTCAAATACATTAATGCTAAAACTGGCTCATTTACCTGCAGGCACATACTTTATTAATACCCTTAGTGAAGATGGCACAAAACAAACTTTGCGTTTTGTAAAGCAATAATTTGGTGTTGTTTCAAAATATAAGCCGGCTCATTTTGAGCCGGCTTTTTATTACCAGTTTAAATGTAAAAAATAATTTAATCTTTATATTCTCTTATAAATTTTGCCAGGGCTTCTTTACTGCTGCTGTAAGTAAATGTATCGTAAAGCAGGAAATAATTATTCCTGTCGGTAGTAAAAGGATACGCATATTTAGCAAGGGCTAATTTATTGTCTTCAAACGAAAAAACTTCCAGTAATTGTTTCACCTGGTTTGTACTCACCCAATTTGCCGCAATTGCCTGCTGGGCCATGGTTAGCTTGCTATTATCAAATGATTCATTTTGTAATGAAGTCTTTAATTGGTTAAATACCTGCTGGTCCATTTCACGGTGCTGGTTGCTCCAGTTATTGTCATCATCTTCATCAGGAAACTGGTCATTGTAATAGTTATTATCCAACACTGCTTCATCCATAAATACTTTTCCAAAACGGTTAATCATTAAATCAAGCTGGTAACCCCTGGAAAGGTAAACGGATTTTTGAAAAACAATTTTGTAACGGCTCAAAGAAGACCATCTGCCGTTATTCCGTTTCCTGTCTTCCTTGTAAATTTTTACAGAGTGGTAGCCTGCTGCAAGGTTGTTTATGGCAACATCATCATTTCTGCCATTCATATTATATTGCCTGCCATCAACCTGAACTTTAATTTGCTCATTACTGCCGTTAGTTATGGTAAGTTTGGTGCGGCCATTCCTGTTTTGAGCTGAAATTGATAAAAAACACAGGGTAAACAGTAAAAGGGTAAAAATTTGTTTCATTGTTGTAGATTTTAAGGTGAAATAAAGCTGATACTACTTTTAGGATTGGTAAAAATGTTCTTAGTTTACTTGGCAATCATTAATAAAAAGTTAAACCCATAATTTAATGGAATACTTATGCAATATATAGAATTCAACATCTATACACTATAAAACAATAAAATTTATTACCTTGTTTATCCTGATAATATGGAAACAATACAATTGAAAATGAAAAAATTTTTAACCTGCATCCTGGTTTCGTCCAGTATGTTATTTTCTATTACCCTTATGGCACAAACGAATAATTACACAGCTGAATGGAAGAAAATAGATCAACTTATACAAAAAGGTTTACCCAAAAGCGCATTAGCAGGCATAAACAAAATTATGCAATCGGCTTTAGCCGGCAAAAATCAGCCACAGCAGGTAAAAGCAGCCATTTATTTAATACTTTGCCGCAGTTATTTTGAAGAAACTTATTTAGAGAAGAGTATTTACACCCTCGATACTTTAATAAGCAAAACCAGCGCACCTGCAAAAAATATTTTGCAAACCATACAGGCTGGCATGTATTGGAATTATAAAAAAATTAACCGTTATAAACTATACAGCCGCACTGCACTGGTTGATGAAAACAGTAAGGATATCAGTACTTGGAGCCTTCAAAAATTAAACCTGCAAATAAATGCATTATATACAGCATCGTTAAAAAATGATGATTTACTTAAAAACACTTCTTTACAAAACTTTGAAGCCATTTTACAAAAAGGCACAAACACAAGGCAACTCCGGCCTACTTTATATGATTTACTGGCACACAGGGCGCTCAATTATTATATGGATGAGGAAAACGATGTAACTGACCCTTCCTATAAATTCATCATTAACGATGAAAAAGCATTTTCGCCTGCGGACCAGTTTGTAACCACCGTTTTTTCCTCAAAAGACAGTAGTTCCCAATATTTACAGGCCCTTCATTTACTGCAAAACATACTAAAATTTCACCTTGCAGATATAAATACAGAAGCGCTTTTAGATGCCGATTTAATAAGGCTCAATTTTGTAAACCAGCAAGGTATATTTAACAGTAAAAGCCAATTGTATGAAAATGCACTGCTGGCTGTTGAAAAAAATTATTCAACCCTTCCTGCTACAGCACAAGCCATGTATTTGCGGGCCCTTATTTATAAAAACAAAGGAAATGATTACAACCCTTTAACGGATACGACAAACCGGTTTGAAATAAAAAAGGCAAAAGAAATTTGTGAAGTTGCCATAACCAAATATCCCAACTCAGATGGCGCCATTAATTGCAGCAACCTCCTTTCTCAAATCAACGCCCCTTCACTGCAAATGAGCGCAGAAAAAGTGAATGTGCCCAATATGCCTTTTCGCATACTTGTACAATTTAAAAATATTGAAAAAATATATTTGCGTGCCATAAAAACCAGCCGACAGGAACTTAAAAAAATTCATAGTTACAACGATTACAGTAAGCAATGGAGCGAAATTGCCGCTAAAAAACCAGAAAAAGAATGGATAGTTAATTTACCGCAAACCAACGATTTTCAAAACCACAGTTTAGAAATTAAAGCAAATTCATTAAATGAAGGAACGTACATAATACTTGCCTCTGTGGAACCAAATTTTAAAACTGTTAACAATTACATGGCAAAGCAAATTGTTTTTATCAGCAACATTAGCTATGTAACCAATAATAAGTCTCAACTGTATGTGTTGAACAGAAGTTCTGGAATGCCCATAGCCAATGCTACGGTACAAACCTGGCAACAAAACTACAATTACAACAGCCGCAGCTATGTAGATTTAAAAAAAGAAAAATACACAACAGATAAAAACGGGTTTGTACAACTGGTAAATAAAGATGAAGATTATAATTCCGAGCTGTATCAAATAACCCACGAAAAAGATGAATTATTTACCGATGATTACTATTATGAAAGACATAATAGTGTTTATCCCGAAGGACAATACCACCGTACATTCTTTTTTGCAGACAGGAGCATCTACCGGCCAGGGCAAACAGTATTTTTTAAAGGTATTGCCTTAAGCACCAATCAAAAAACAAGAAAAAGTGAAATAGCAGCAGGATATAAAACAACAGTACAACTATTAAATGCAAACGCAAAAAAAATTACATCGCTCCAATCTACCGCAAATGATTACGGTTCTTTTAACGGTAGTTTTAAACTGCCGGAAGGATTGCTAAATGGAATTTTTTATTTAAAAGACTCAGTTAATAATGGCATGCTTGCATTTAGTGTGGAAGAATATAAACGGCCCAAATTTTCAGTAGAAATTATAAAGCCTGCTGGAACCTACCGTGTAAACGACAGCATTAAGGTTACCGGTAATGCAAAAGGCTATGCTGGAAATAATATAGATGGCGCACTGGTAAAATACCGTGTGGTACGCATGGTGCAATACCCATATTGGTGGGGTTACAGGGGAAAAATATGGCCGCCCCATGGCAACAATAACCAAGTGGAAATTAGCAATGGCACTACACAAACAGGTGCCGATGGAAATTTTAGTATTAAATTTTTGGCCATTCCCGATGAAACCGCCGACAAAAAAAATCAACCCGTTTTTACCTACCAGGTAATTGCCAATGTAACCGATATTAACGGAGAAACAAGAAGTGCAGAAACAAATATTGACGTAAGCTACCAGGCGCTGCAACTCAAAATTGCTTCTGCTGAAAAAATACCTGCAGACAGCATCAACAGTATTTTAATAACCAGTAAAAACAGCAATGGTATTTTTGAAAAAACGGCCGTAAAAGTTACGTTACAAAAATTAAGCGCACCCAATCGCATTTCCCGTAACCGTTACTGGCACCAGCCCGACCTTTTTATAATGTCAAAAGAAGAATACTACCAAAATTTTCCTTATGATGTTTATGCCAATGAAGACCAGGCAGGCACATGGCCTGTAAATGAAACCATTACTGAAAAAACAGACAGTACAAAGGAAAATGGGAAATACAGTTTTTCCCAAAAACCTTTAGCCGCAGGATGGTATAAAATATCAGCAATTACAAAAGATAAATACGGGGAACAAGTAAACGCAGAAAGATTGGTATACCTTTTTGCAAAAGACAACACAATTAAGGATCCCGTTATGGCCGAAGCAAATGAGAAAGCCTTACCCGGAGAAAAAACAAACTTTACTTTAAAAACCGGATTTGATAAAATATGGTCCATAGTTTCTATAAGCAGAAACGAAAACAGTACCACTACCCAATACGCATTTGTAACCGGCAACAAACCTTTAAATACCGAACTTACGATTACCGAAAATGACCGTGGCGGTATTAATATTGCCTATGTATTTGTAAAAAACAACCGGGTATATTCAGGTAGCAATACCATTCAAATACCCTGGAGCAATAAAAAACTACATATCCGTTATGAAACTTTTAGGGAAAAATTATTGCCGGGCAGCGAAGAAAAATGGAAAATAAAAATTAGCGGCGAAAAAGCCGATAAGGTTGCTGCCGAAGCGCTCATCAGCATGTACGATGCATCGCTTGACCAGTTTAAACCTCATTCATGGAATTCTTTAATAAACCTTTGGCCTTTACTTAATAATTATAGCAGCTTTACCTCAAGGAATTTTATGCTTCTCAATTCTACTGAGTTTAATAACGTATCTGTAAAATACCTACAGGAGAAAGAAAAATTTTATGATGTATTACTGGATAAAGGCTTGCTCTTTAATGAATTTCAGCCAAAGCAAAAAAATACTGTCGGCTTTTCTACGTTGAATAACGCTGAAATTAATGAAGGAAATATTGCTATGGCTGCTCCTACAGAAATAGAAGAAGGCGATGCAGACAATCCCAAACACATGAAACTTCCTAAACAAAAAAGAGAAGCTTCAGGCATAGCAGAAATACTATCAGACAGTATTTCAGATAGGCAAGTTAATAACCCCCAAAACAACAATTTTACTTTTCGTAAAAACTTTAATGAAACCGCCCTCTTTTTACCGGATTTAAAAACAGATGCAGAAGGCACGATTGAATTTTCATTTACCATGCCCGAAGCGCTTACAAGCTGGAAAATGATGGCCCTGGCTTATGATAAAAACCTGGCCAGCGTGTACGATGAAAAAACCATAATCACCCAAAAACCATTGATGGTACAACCCTTTGCGCCACGCTTTATGAGAGAAGGAGACCAAATGGAATTTAGCGCAAAAATTGTAAACCTCAGTGATAAAGAAATTACCGGCACATCTCAATTGCAACTGCTGGATGCAGCAACCAACCAACCGGTTGACGGATGGTTTAAAAACGTTTTTCCCAACCAGTATTTTACAGTTGCAGCCGGCAAAAGTGTATTGGTAAAATTTCCCATGGAAATACCTTACCAATTCAACAGCGCAATGGTTTACCGCATAAAAGCCATTGCAAAAGACGGATCGTTTTCTGATGGTGAAGAAATGGCATTACCTGTATTAACCAACCGAACACTGGTTACCGAATCGTTGCCCTTAAATCTGCGTAATACGAGCAATAAAAATTTTACGTTTAGCAAACTGCTCAATGCCAATGTAAGTGGCACGCTTACCCATCAATCACTTACGGTTGAATTTACCAGCAACCCGGCATGGTATGCCATTCAATCCTTACCCTACTTAATGGAATATCCATACGAATGTGCGGAGCAAACTTTTAACCGCTATTATGCCAATAGTTTAGCTGCATTTATTGCCGGCAGTATGCCAAAAATAAAAGCTGTTTTTGAAAAATGGAAAACAATTGATACCGCTGCTATATTGGGTAATCTTCAAAAAAATGAAGAATTAAAATTGGTATTGCTGCAAGAAACACCCTGGGTATTGCAGGCGCAAAATGAAAATGAGCAAAAGAAAAATATTGCCCTTCTTTTTGATTTGGTTCGCCTGGCCAATGAAAAAAATAATACACTTAAAAAAATTGCCGAAGCGCAAACATCCAACGGTGGTTTTAGCTGGTTTAAAGGCGGACCTGATGACCGGTATATCACCCAATACATCCTTACCGGCATTGGTCATTTACGCAAGCTTAATGCCATTTCAAAAGATGATTACAGTAGCCTCACCCCTATTGTGGAAAAGGCGTTGAAATATCTTGATGCAAGAATAAAAGAAGATTATATATACCTAATAAAACATAAAATAAAATTGAGTCAGAACAACCTTTCTGGTTATGCCATTCAATATTTGTACATGCGTAGTTTTTTTCCGGAATATCCCATTAGCTCTTCTTTGCAAAAAGCAGATAATTACTACCGCAGTCAATCCAAAAAATATTGGACCGGTTTTGGGAAATATTACCAGGGAATGATAGCGCTATCACTTTTTCGCAATAGTGATGAAATTACCGCAAAAAAAATAATTAACTCCTTAAAAGAAAATGCCATTGAGAGCGAAGAAATGGGCATGTATTGGAAAGATTTTACAAAACGAGGATACTATTGGTACCAGTCGCCAATTGAGAGCCATTCTCTTTTAATTGAAGCTTTTTCGGATATTGATAAAAACCTACAAACAGTTGATAATTTAAAAACATGGCTTTTAAAAAACAAACAAACCAACAGTTGGGAAAGCACCAAAGCCACTGCCGAAGCATGTTACGCACTATTACTCAAGGGCAGCAACTGGCTTAGCGAAGATAAAAATGTAACTATTCAACTGGGAAATTTATCGCTTAGTACTGCAGATGATAAAGTTGAAGCAGGAACAGGTTATTTTAAACAAACAATTGCCGGAAATAAAGTACAACAGGGCATGGGCAATATAATAGTAACTGTAAAGCCGCAATCTACAGCTACAAGCTGGGGCGCTGTGTATTGGCAATATTTTGAAGACCTGGATAAAATAACAACCGCCCAAACGCCTTTGAAACTGGTAAAAAAATTATTTGTAGAAAAAAATTCTGCCTCCGGGCCAGTATTGCAGGTAATAAATGAAGGCGACGAATTAAAAGTAGGCGATAAAGTTGTGGTGCGTATAGAATTGTATGCAGACAGAGAAATGGAGTATGTACACATGAAAGATATGCGTGCCGCCTGCATGGAACCGGTAAATGTGCTCAGCAGTTATAAATGGCAGGGCGGATTGGGTTATTACGAAAGCACAAAAGATGCCAGCACCAATTTTTTCTTTCCATATTTACCCAAAGGCAATTTTGTATTTGAATACCCAATGTATGTAACCCATGCCGGTAATTTTAGCAATGGCATCACCAGTATTCAATGTATGTATGCGCCGGAATTTAGCAGCCATAGCGAAGGAATAAGGGTAAATGCAATCCCTTAAAAAAATAAATTTTTATTTGGCAGTACCAATAATAATTTTATAAGGATGCGCTAATATTATTTGCCATTAAAGCAATATGCTTAACTTTAAAAAAATATTTTTTTATGAACCGCTTGCTCTTTTTTTTATTGCTTTTTTCTTTTTCTGTTGCCAATGCACAAGAGGTAATGACACCCGAATTACTTTGGAAACTAGGCAGGGTTTCTGCAATGGGCATTTCCAAAGATAAAAAGTGGGTAGTGTACAGCGTAAGCACGCCAAATGTAGAAACCAACAAAAGTAGCCGTAAAACTTACCGGGTACCCGTTACCGGTGGAACTGCAGAAATAATTACTCATCTCGATTCGTTGCTTGCCAACAAAAATATTTCTCCCGATGGAAAATATCGCATCAGCAACAAAGAAGTGAAAGTTAAAAATATTTTAGGCTCCGATTATTACCCGCAACTCACAAAATCAAATGTATATATATTCGATAACCTTGCTTACCGTCATTGGGATACCTGGGAAGATGGAAATTTTGACCATGTATTTATTGCCCCAACCCAAAATGCAAAAGAGGAAAAGGATATTATGCCCAATGAACCTTACGATTGCCCTCAAAAACCTTTTGGCGGAGATGAAGATTATATCTGGAGCCCCGATAGCAGGCAGGTAATTTATGTAACCAAAAAAAAATATGGTAAAGACTATGCTGTAAGTACCAATACCGATTTATATGCTTATGATGTTGCCACCGGTATTACCCAAAATTTAACGGCAGAAATGAAAGGCTACGACCTCAATCCTGCATACAGTAAAGATGGCGTATTGGCATGGCTGAGTATGGAAAGAGATGGCTATGAAGCCGATAAACAGGATATTGTAACTATGGCCAATGGCATAAAAATGAACCTCACCAGGTTTAGGGACGATTTACATGTAAACAGTTTTTCCTGGAGCAACGATGGAAAATTTATTTATTTTATTGCAGCAGTAAACGGCACTACGCAACTTTTTGAACTAAAATACCCGGGCAAAACAAAAATGCTGCCGCTTATACGGCAAATTACTCATGGCGATTTTGATGTTACCAATATTATAGGCCAGGCAGGAAGCACGCTTGTTGTAGGCCGTACCGACATGAACCATGCCTCTGAAATATATACAGTAGATATTGCTAAAGGCAACATGCAACAATTAACTACAGTAAATAATGATGTATATGCAAAAATTGGGTTGAGCAAAACAGAAAGAAGAATGATGACCACTTCAGATGGAAAACAAATGCTGGTATGGGTTATTTATCCTCCGGGTTTTGATACTACAAAAAAATACCCTACGTTACTTTATTGCCAGGGTGGGCCACAATCTGCACTCACCCAGTTTTATTCCTTCAGGTGGAACTTTCAGTTAATGGCTGCAAATGGCTATATTGTAGTTGCGCCCAACAGAAGGGGAATGCCCGGTCATGGAACTACCTGGAACGAAAAAATTAGCAAAGACTGGGGCGGGCAGGTAATGCAGGATTACCTTACTGCAATTGACGAAATGAGCAAAGAAAAATTTGTAGATAAAAACCGGTTGGGTGCAGTGGGTGCAAGCTATGGCGGTTATTCCATTTTTTATTTAGCCGGCATCCATAACAACCGTTTTAAAACTTTTATAGCACACGATGGTGTTTTTGACCTTAAAAGCATGTATGGCACTACCGAAGAACTTTGGTTTGTAAACTGGGATATGGGCGGGCCTTATTGGGACAAACACAATAAAGAAGCCCAAAACTCATACGATAATTTTAACCCAAGCAACCTGGTAGAGAAATGGAACACACCAATTTTAATTTACCAGGGCGGCAAAGATTACAGGGTGCCCATTGAACAAGGCCTGGAGGCTTTTCAGGCAGCACAATTAAAAGGTATAAAAAGTAAACTGGTTTACCTGCCCGACGAAAACCACTGGGTTTTACAGGCGCAGAATGCACAAGTATGGCAGGCAGAGTTTTATAAATGGCTGGCTGAAACCCTAAAATAAGGCCGGTGGTGAATGAACCGTAAACAGTTTTTTATTTTTCTGAATTTTTATTTTCAGCAAGCTTAATATCGGCTTATTTTTGCTTTATGGATTTACCAAAACTGCTGCAACATAACTGGCAGCTGATACTGTTTATTGCTTTTTGTATTATCGCCTTTATTCAAATTTTTTACTACTTGTTTTTTTTTATTAGGCTGGCTTTTTATCAAAACAAAAAAAAAGATGTTTCACAAACCCATGCTGTATCGGTAATTGTATGTGCAAGGGACGAAGCGCAAAATATTACCCTTAACCTCCCGGGCATACTCGTACAGCAATACAACAGCACCCATGAAGTAGTAGTGGTAAACGACAATTCTTATGATGAAAGCAAATACATTTTGGAAGAATTGCGCAAACAGTTCCGGCAATTGCATATAATTGAACTTACCCAGGAAGCTAAAATGATACCGGGCAAAAAATTCCCTTTGAGCATAGGCATCAAATCGGCAAAACATGAAATTTTATTGCTTACCGATGCAGATTGCGTACCGGCAACAGAGTATTGGATACAAAGTATGCAGGATGCCTACCGGCCCGAAACAGAAATTATACTGGGCTATGGCGCCTATCAAAAACTACCCGGCATATTAAATAAGCTCATACGCTGGGAAACTTTTCATACTGCCTTACAATACATGAGTTATGCATTGGCTGGCATTCCTTATATGGGTGTAGGCAGGAACCTCTCATATAAACGCAGTGTATTTTTCAGGCATAAAGGTTTTTCGTCTTATAACAGCATTCCCGGTGGAGATGATGACTTGTTTATTAATATGGCAGCAACGGCAAAAAACACAAGGATTAATACCGATAAACAAAGCTTTACCTTAAGCAAACCTGCCCAAAGCTGGAAACAATGGAAAGCCCAAAAAAGCAGGCACTATACCACATCAAAATATTATAAAGCAAAGCACAAGTTTTTGTTATCGCATTATGCCATTTCGCAAATACTGTATTACCCTTTATTGGTTGCGAGTTGTATTTTTTATAACTGGCAAATTAGCCTTTGTATTTTTTCATTTAGGTACTTGCTGCAATTTTTAATTTTTTATCGCAGTACCAAAAAGCTCAATGAACACGACCTGCTCCCCTGGTTTTGGTTATTTGATATATGGATGTTTTTTTATTACCTTATATTTTCCACTTCTCTTTTTAAAAAACCTGCACAAACCTGGAAATAATGGATAGTGGCATATTGCAAAAATATTTTTCTGAATTTTCACTGTCGCAATTACAACAGTATGCACTGCTCAAGCATTTGTATGAGGACTGGAACAGTAAAATAAATGTAATAAGCCGCAAGGATATGGATAATTTTTATGTGCACCATGTGCTCCACTCCCTGGCTATTGCAACTCAATTTAATTTTACCCAGGATATGAAAGTGATGGACCTCGGCACTGGTGGTGGTTTTCCTGGGGTGCCGCTGGCAATATTTTTTCCCGGCGCAAGGTTTCAACTGGTAGACAGCATCAATAAAAAACTAAAAGTAATAAATGAGGTTACAGAGGCAACAGGAATTAAAAATATCATTACTACGCATTCAAGAGCTGAAGATTTTAAGGATAATAATTTTGATGTAGTGGTTTCCCGTGCCGTAGCACCTCTTAAAGATTTATGGAAATGGAGTAAACCTTTACTCAAAAAAAATAAAGAAAAAGGTAACAATGTACCCAATGGTCTCATTTGCCTAAAAGGCGGCGACCTTTCCCGTGAAATTCATGAAAGTCAATGCAGGCCTTATATATGGGAACTGGAAAAAATTTTTGAGGAAGATTTTTTTCGGGGAAAATATATGTTGTATATACCGATTCGTTAAAAATAAATTTACTCAAAAAAATATTACTCCCTTGTTATTTTTTGCTGGCTCCCCGGTTTTGTAAGCAGGGAAATATCAGTTTTGGCGCCTTGCAAATCTTCGGCTGAAATTTGATGATTGAAATTGAATAAGTGCTCGTCTATTTTCTTCTTGGTCTCCTGGTCAACATAGGCTTCGCTAAATTGAAATTTTCGTGTACCATGCTGGTATCCTTTTTTGGGCATAATAATCTTTTTTATCCTGAACAATTGTTCGAACTACTTACATAATATTTTGTAAGTAAGATTTTGCTCCTTAAAATTAAAAGTTTAATAATTTGTAAACAACAAAATTCAATTACCCCAAAAATAAATGTGAACAAATTGTCCTTAACGTGCTTTTACAAGGCTCATTTCTTTAATGAGATGAGTTGCCCCGGCATACTTGTCAACAATAAAAAGAACATATCGTATATCCACCATAATATTCCGGCAAATAGAAGCGTCATAATTAATATCACTCATGGTTCCTTCCCAAACCCTGTCAAAATTTAACCCTATTAAATTGCCGTATGCATCCAGCACAGGACTGCCGGAATTTCCGCCTGTGGTGTGGTTGCTGGCAATAAAGCATACTGGCATAACGCCGTTGTGACCATATATTCCGTAATCTTTAGTTGCATACAGTTGCCGGAGTTTTTCGGGTACATCAAATTCATAATCTCCGGGTACATACTTTTGCATTAAACCATCCAATGTGGAATAATAATTATAATAAACCCCATCCCTTGGATTATACCCTTTTACCTGGCCATAGGTAACCCTTAAAGTGCTGTTGGCATCGGGGTAAAATTTTTTTTCTTTCATTACCTCCAACTGTCCTTTTGTATAAAGCCTTTGAAATTTATTGATCTGTGCCTGGTATTCGTTTAATTTCTGTTGCACATTTTGTTGATAAGTAACTTGTAAACTTTTAAAAAGGTTAATAGCATCAAATTTGCCTATTTGTGCAATTGCTTCTTCTGCGGGTTTAGCAAAAAGGGCATTCAGGCTGTCTCTGTTATATAAATTTTGCTGGCTGTACACTCTGTTGGTAAATGCAGCATAGCTTCCATCGGTAGTTTCCAATTCATGTAAAAGCTGAGGAGCCACAAAATTTTTATCCTGCCTTTTGGCATATATTTCAATAAGGGTTTCAAAAATTTTTTTATCCACCTGTACATCATATTCGTCCAGCAAATCATTAATAGAAGTTTGCACCTGCTTTAAACGGCTTGCATATACTGCTTCACCTTTACTATGGGCAGTAACCAAACTGTTTAACTGCATACCAATGGCATACAATTCTATTTTACTGAATAGCTCATTATAGTAATCCCTTCCCAGGCCAAAGGGTTCCATATTTTTATATGCTTCTGCCAGGTTTTGCAACACATTACCGTATTGCTGCTTCAAGCCGGCATTGGCATTTACCCTTTGCTGAAAAATATTTTCGTAATTTTTCTTTTTTAAAAAAGCGTTGGTTTTTGTAAGGCCCAATACTTCTCCCTGCCATTTTTTATAGGCATTTTGAATGGAAGCATACTTAGCAGCATACTTAATTTTAAGAGCTTCATCTTTTCTCATATAACCGTCAATAATCAACAGTGCTTTGTCCCTAATGGCAATTTTTGCAGGGTCGTTTACCGTTCTAATTTGTTCAACGGCAATTGCAGGCAGGTATTCCATGGTTCTTCCCGGAAAACCAAATACCATGGTAAAATCGTTTTCTTTGATTCCCTTTAATGAAATTTTTAAAGATTTTTTTGGGGAATAAGGAATATTGTCTGCAGCATACTCAGCCGGTTTATTTTCTTTGGAAGCATAAATGCGAAACATTGAAAAATCACCAGTGTGCCTTGGCCACATCCAGTTATCGGTATCTTTACCAAAATTGCCAATAGCAGATGGCGGTGCACCCACCAATCGAATATCCCGGTAAGTTTCTGTTACAAAAAGATAATATTGGTTGCCTTCAAAAAAACCTCGGATAAAAGCATCCTGAGTTGCCTCTTTTTGTACATCTTTTATGGCTCCTGCTATATTTTTATCAATTAGTGATTGCCTTTCTTTTTCGTCCATATTGTTGTTTACGCCTTTCATTACGGTATTGCTCACATCATCTATACGCACAATAAAAGTTACAAAAAGCCCTTTATTGGGTAATTCACCAGCATTATCTTTTGCCCAAAACCCATCCCTAAGATAATTTTTTTCTAAAGAGGTATGGTTTTGTATAGCATCAAAACCGCAATGGTGATTGGTGAGTATAAGCCCTTTTGAAGAGATTACTTCGGCAGTGCAAAAACCACCCAGGCTTACAATGGCATCTTTTAAACTGCCTTTGTTGATGCTGTAAATATCAGCTGCGCTTATTTTCATCCCCAGGCTTTTCATGCGGCTTTCATTAAGCTTTTGCAAAAGCTGAGGTAACCACATGCCTTCATCTGCCCTTGAAGAAAAGGAGGCAGTAAAAATAAATATCAAAAGGAAAAAAGTAATTTTTTTCATATAACCGGGAATTTTGTTAAAGATACATATAAATTGATGCGTCAATAGACCGCAAATGTAAAAAAAACCTGCACCTATTTTGGATAGTTTTAACTTTACCTGTTATATTTTTATAGCATGAAAAAAATGAGGTACATAAAAAATGTTTTACTGTTCCTTTTTACGGTATTGGTATCCCCGGCAATTGCGCAAAATTTTGCAAGTGTTGATAGCGCTGTAAAACAGTTTGGTAGCATGAGCGATAAAAATGTAGCTACAATTGCCCAAACTATTACACTCGCTTTTCCTGAAAAAATTAGTAAAGCCCGTGCTATTTATTATTGGATTGCAAAAAATATTGCCCTTGACCCCAAAGCCACCCGGAGCAATGACCAGAAAAACAGCGACCCTGTGAAAGTTATTGAACTCCGAAAAGCAACGCCACTTGGCTTTTCTTTACTGTTTCAGGAAATGTGCAGCCAGGCAGGTATCCGGTGCCTTTCGGTAGATGGGTACAGCAAAAATTTTGCAGGAGAAATTAACGACCCGGCAGATGAAATGAACCACTCCTGGAACGTAGTGCAACTTGGCCAAAGTAAAGATGAATGGTATTATGTAGATGCTGCCAAAGCAGCCGGCTTCCTCGATAAAAAGCAATCTATTTTTACGCCACAATTTTGCAGCGCTTACTTTTTTGCGGATAAAAATTTGTTTAACCTGGGCAATTACCCCGATAATGGCGCATGGCAACTCGGCCCGGGGCCAAAAAGCCTGAAAGATTTTTATGCTTTGCCTGTAATTGGCTCCGCTGCTTTTGAGCTGGGTATTCAAAAACCGGCTCCTGCTATCGGGATGCTGAAATCGAAATTAGGAGGGAAAATTAATTTTACGATTTTGCAAAATGGAAAAAAAGAAATTACAAAACTGGAAATACTTGCAGGTGAAGAAAGAAAAAAACCAAAACCTATGCTGGTTAAATTCTCTTCGGCAGAAGCGGGCATGCAATTTACTTACACCTGTAAAACCGAAGGCGAATATCCATTAATAATTTTAGCAGATGGCAGGGAAATACTAGCTTATAAACTGGTAGTGGAAGAATAATTATTTTTTACCTGCCTGCTGCGACTGTATCATCTCCGAATAATTCATTTTTTGGGCAAGTGTACTCACCGCAAGGGCAATACGTTTTATTTTTGTAGGTTCTGTTTTTGCACTTTCAATCCATTTGGAATAATATTTTTGATGCGATTTGGGCATGGCATTAAATTGTTTTAAGGCTTCCGGTTCATCGGCCAGGCAATCGAGTAAAAGCGAATTTATTTTTATTTCTTCTTTATCTAACTGTAAAACCACTTGTATTTTATCTCCGTTTTTTTTGTTGAGGGTTTTTCGCATTGCGCCATTTACCGGAAGAATATAATTACCATCACCTATGGGCAAAAGGGATGATTGCCGAATTTCCATTTTATCAATTTTTCCTTTTACCCTAAAAGATTTTTTTGTTGCTGGTGCAATTTTATGGGCAAGGGCTGCGGGTATATTAAAATAGGTCCAGCCGGTTTTTTCTCCCATTTTACCAAACTTTAATAACCTAGTTTCAAAAGCCAGCTTCATCTCATTATTTTTTTAATACAATCCTAAATGTGGTTCCTTTGCCCGGCTCGCTGTGCTTTACATACAATTCACCTTTATGGTATTGCTCTATAATGCGTTTACTTAATGAAAGGCCAAGGCCCCAACCCCGCATTTTTGTAGTAAAGCCCGGTTTAAAAACTTTTGCTGCGTTAGCCTTGCTTATACCTTTACCACTATCCTTTACATCAATTATTACCTGTGAAATTTCATTTTTAATTTCAATATCAATTTTTCCATGGCCATCCATGGCATCCAGGGCATTTTTCAATAAATTTTCTATCACCCAGTCAAATAGTGGCGCATTAATCATTGCCGGTATATGGGTTTGCTGATGCACATTAAGCGAAAAATTTACTTTTTCCGGTGTTCTTCTTTTAATATAAGCAATCATACTTTCTACCTGCTTCACCAGGTTTTCTTCTTCAAGGTGCGGTGTGCTTCCTATTTTTCCAAACCTGTCGCTAACCAATTTAAGCCTTTCTACATCTTTGCTCATTTCTAAAGCAATTTTTTCGTTACCGTTTGACTCTTTGAGCATTTCTACCCAACCCTGCAAAGAACTTAACGGGGTGCCAAGCTGATGGGCAGTTTCTTTTGCCATGCCTGCCCATACCTGGTTTTGTGTACTTTTATTACGGGTTTGAATAGCATATAAAATCACACCAATAAACAAGGAAACCACAAGTAATTGAACCAGGGGAAAATAACGGATTTGCTTTAACAATTTTGACTGGCCATAATAAACAAAATTATTTTGCTTTGTGTTAAAAGGGTTTTTCCATATTATGGGTTTATTAATGTTTTTAAACTCACGTAGTTTTTTATTTATATAAGAAGGGTCTTTGGAAATTGATGCGCTATCTAAATTTTGATGATCCAGGATGCTGTCTTTTTCAGTAACAACAATTATAGGTATGTCTTTACTGTTTTCAATTAATATCCTCCCGGTTAAATTGGTTTGCACCATATTTGAACCTACTTCCTTAACAGCTTCAACCCATTGTTCAATTTTTCTTCTTTCATCCAGCGCTATTTTTTTTGCCAAAAAATCAGATAAATATAAACTTGCCACAACAATGGCTATGGCTGCAGCAGCAAGCCCAATTCTCCAGTTAAAAAGTTGAGAAAACATTAAATAAAAATAAGCAATAAAAAGGAAGCGAATAATAATGACGGAAACAAAAAAGCGGCATATGCCGCTTAAATTTTGTGCCCCGGAACGGAGTTGAACCGTTACGGCCATTGCTGACCACAGGATTTTAAGTCCTGCGTGTCTACCAATTCCACCACCGGGGCAATAAGGTAATTTATCCTGTCTCAAAAAAAAACCTCCGCCAAATAGGCCGGAGGAAATGGAGCGGAAGACCGGGCTCGAACCGGCCACCCCGACCTTGGCAAGGTCGTGCTCTACCAAATGAGCTACTTCCGCATACTTTATAAAAAAGAACTTTTGCAAATTTTAATAACCAGCCAGCACAACCTTGGTCTCGGCTCAGCCGAGATGCTCTACCAAATGAGCTACTTCCGTATACTTTATAAAAAGAATTCTTCCTTTTTTTCGGAGTGCAAATTTACAGCTTGAATCCGAATGAAAAAATTTTATTTGTATTTCGGATTGTAAAGGGTATTTTCGGGAACTTTTACATCTGGATGCTTATATCGATGGGTATACAAATTATAACAACCTCCCAAAACCAGAGCTATAAACAAAAAAACCTGGGCAAACCAAATAAATCTTGATGTGGATACCCAATTGTGTTTAAGATCGAGATTGGCATTATCAATAATTTCTTTTTCTGTTTGTGCCATTTTTATATATTTTTTCGTAGCAAAAATAAGGTTTCAAATCAATAATTTATGAATTATTTCCTACAATTTCTGCAAAGGCTTTTTTCTTTTTAATAAAATATTCCCATATCAATAACCCTTTATAAACTCCATGTAAACCTGTCAGTCGTTTTGGGGTAAATTTATTTTTCTTTTTTTTGCCAATGAGCCAGCCATAGAAATACATGTGGGCTTTAATTACTGCCATAAAATAACCGGCATCTGCACTTACTAATTCCCTGCAGGCGGCAATACCATCCAATACCAAACGCACAGGTATTTTCCAAATTTTTTCAGAAACAGGCAGGTTTTTATACAGCATAACCAGGTTGTTTCTATAATTGAGATAAACTTTTCTACTGTTTCCACTGGGCAAAGTGCCGCCCCCAATATGATACACTACTGACGCTGGCTGTACAAAAACAGCATAACCTGCCAGTTGCATTCGCCAGCATAAATCTATTTCTTCCTGGTGGGCAAAAAAACTTTCATCAAAACCCGCTAATTGTTTAAACACTTCTGTTCTTACAAACATTGCGGTTCCAGTTGCCCAAAAACAGGGTGATGCATTATTATATTGACCATTATCTGTTTCGCAACAATCAAAAACCCTTCCCCTGGAAAAAGGGTAACCCATGCTATCTATCCATCCGCCGGCAGCGCCTGCATACTCAAAATATTTTTTTTGTTTAAAGCTTAAAATCTTTGGCTGGCATGCTGCTATCTTTTTATTGGCCTCCATAATTGCAATTACCGGCTCAATCCATTGCTCAGTTACCTCCACATCGCTGTTAAGCAATATGCAATACTCACTGTTTACTTGTTGCAATGCTTTATTGTACCCACTGGCAAACCCTTCATTGGCTGCGTTTTCAATTAGTCTTACACCAGGATAGTGGTTACGCAAAAATAATACTGAATCATCCGTAGAAGCATTATCGGCAACAATTACCGTTTTATTTTCATAACTGCTTTTGAGTACAATGGGTAAAAATTTTTCCAGGTAAGCTTTACCATTCCAGTTTAAAATTACAATGGCTACAGTTGGAAAATATTTTTCGTTGCTATGCATCATGTTGGTTGCAAACCTACATTAAAGTTATTTAATTTATTAAACAGCATATCATTAAAAAGCCCCGCAAATTGCAGGGCCATAAGTAGTTTATAAAAAATTATTTTAAAGCTACGCCTTCATTCAGCTCGTCATCCACCAAAATACGGCCGCAGTTTTCACATACCATAATTTTTTTACGCAATTTAATTTCACTTTGTTTTTGTGGTGGAATAGAATGGAAACAACCACCACAGGCATCCCTTTCTACGGGCACCACGGCCAATCCATTGCGGTAATTTTGGCGGATGCGGTCATAGCTCATCAATAGCCTGGGCTCTACATCTTCCCTTGCCGCCTGTATGTTTTTATCAAAATGCTTTTCTTCTTTTTCTGTTTCAGCAATAATTTTTTCCAGCTCACCTTTTTTAGCCGCAAGGTTAGATTCTTTGGCGCCAACGGCTTTTTTGGCCAATTCCAGTTGCCGGGCTTTATCCGCTATTTCTTCCGTAGCATCCTTAATATGTTTTTCACAAAGTTTTTCCTGGAGTTGCTGCATTTCAATTTCTTTATTGATGGCTTCAAACTCTCGGTTGTTTTTTACGTTATCGCTTTGCTTCTCGTATTTTTTAATCAGCGCCTGCGCTTCTTTAATTTCATCTTTCTTTTGCTCAATAAATTCGTTGATGCCGTTAATTTCTTCTTCTACCCTTACCTGCCTTGCATGCAAACCTTCAATTTCATCTTCAAGGTCTTTCACTTCCATCGGGAGCTCCCCCTTTAAAATTTGTATTTGGTCAAGCTTGCTGTCAATTTTTTGCAAGCGTACAAGAGAGATTAATTTTTCTTCAATTGAAAAATCTGCAACTTTTGCCATAGAAATTTTTTTGTTTTTTTGTAACGGGCATTTGTACTTCCATCAACCACGGTTGTGTCACTCACTTGTACTGTTATTAATCCTATTCAGCCATTAGAGCAAGTACCGCACCGGGTTGCTGTTAAGCGCCGTTTTTTGGACGGCAAAGGTAGGAAAATTTAGCTTTAAAACCTCAAAAAGAAGTTCAATTGTATATTGCTCGCTTTCATAATGGCCTATATCGGCTAAAACCAGTTTATCGTCGGCATCAAAAAATTCGTGGTATTTTATATCAGAAGTAATAAATATATCTGCATCGCAAGCAATTGCATGTCCGGTTAAAAAACTACCTGCGCCGCCACAAATAGCAATTTTTCTTACTTTTTTCTTTAAAATACGGCTATGTTTCACCACAGGAACCTTAAAAATCTTTTTCAAATTTGCCAAAAAAACGGTGGTTTCTACCGGTTTTCTTAATGTTCCCACAATACCGCTGCCCGTTTGCTGGCAAGCATTTGTTAATGAATAAATATCAAAAGCCACTTCTTCGTAAGGATGTGCTTTTTTCATGGCCTTTACAATTTGTGCAGCAAGCCATTCCGGAAAAATTACTTCTACCCTGCTCTCCGGCTCAATATGCCTTTCCGTGGCTTTGCCTGCAAATGGATTAGAGGTTTCATTACCCTTAAAACTTCCCATGCCATCTACACAAAAGCTACATTCACTGTAGTTACCAATATTCCCTGCACCTGCTGCAAACAGGGCTTCCATAAGTTTTTGCTTATGGGCATGAGGTACAAAAACAGCCAACTTTTGTAAAATTCCTGTTTTGGGAGCCAAAATTTTACGGTTTTGCAAATTCAGCTTATCTGCAATACGGTCATTTACGCCATTTAATACATTATCCAGGTTGGTATGTATGGCATAAATTGCTACATCATTTTTAATAGCAGCAATTACTGCATTTTCTACATAATTTTTTCCATTTAACTTTTTAATACCTCGAAATATAATGGGATGGTGGGCCACAATTAAATTTGCCCCTTTTTTTACGGCTTCTTTTACAATTGCTTCAGTGGCATCCAGGCAAAGCAGCACTCCGCTACATGGCCAATTTGCATTGCCGGTAATAAGCCCGGCATTGTCATAACCTTCCTGTAATGCAAGTGGAGCAAAGGTTTCTAATGGCTTAATAATTTCTCCTATACTCATAGTTATACTTTTGCCTTATAAAACTAACTAAACTATTTCCTCCAAAGGCAAGCTACCTTCAATATTCTGTAATATTTTTATTTTTTTATGAAAAAACACGATAATTTAGTTCGGAAAAAAAGCTATATAATTACAAGCATCATTTTGCATGCCGATACTGTCTTATGCAACAACATATTGCCAGGTACAACGTTATACCTATCAAAAGTTGCTAAAAGATGGATGCTCAAAACAACGAAATTCACATGCCACACAAAAGCATTTTTATAAAAGTTTTTTTTAAATGGCGCTTTGCTGTTGCAATTGCTACGGCTATTTTAATCCTGTTCTTATTTAGTTGTAAAAAAATTGTAGAAGATACCCAAATGGATATTGCCCAGCAATATTTCAAAAACAATATCCTCAACAGCGATTTTGTTATTGACTCCGCTTACAATAATGGTATTGATGTTACAGCAAGGTTTGCCGGTTTTAAAATTAAATTATTGGAAGGCGCAGACCTTGCAAGCGGCCCAATTACGGCCAAAAAAGCCGACAGTACAATAAATGGCACCTGGCTGGCTACAGAACAATACGGCAAGCTTACTGTAAATTTTATTAGCCCACCTACAGGCTTTGATTTTTTTAACCGCAGCTGGCGCTTTTTAGAAAAAAACCTGCCCATAATGAAACTTGCCCCATGGGGAATGCCCGACCCTGCCGTTACCAGGCTTTATATGAGAAGGCTCTAAACATTTTTTTTGTGGATAAAATGAAATCACTCATAAAAATATTTTCACTTTTTAGCCGTTCTATATAATAATTTTTATACCCGGAAATAACCATAGAAAAACACCGCTTAACCAACTTCTACTTATTTCCTGATACATATTTTTTTAATGCAAGAATACATATTAATATATGTTTTATATATATTTATAATTATTTGAAAATAAGTGCACTTAAGGTAAAATTTTGTTTTTATGGATTGTTTGGATAACGGAGGCCCTGCTGCAGAGCAGGGCTCTCTGTTTTTAATACTATCTCATTTATATTTGAATATTTTTTTATATTTATTTGCCAAAAAAAATTAAGAAATAATTATATATTATTGTATTGCAAATACTATCTTAAATAACAATAAGAGAAACCATTTGGAGTTAAGTATTTAGCCATAATTATTTAAATTTGCTGTTATCGGAATATTTATTACTTTTAAGTGAAATTGAAACGTTTAGTATATATATTAATTTTTACAATAGGACTTAGTTTTACATCATTTGCACAAAACAGGAGTATTGATACAGATCCTGTAAATATGCAGCAAAAAATGATAAAGACTTATCCTAACCCTGCTTCTGTAGTTATCAACTTCAGCTTTCAACATAGCTATGATAAGTCCTATACCATAGAGATTTACAACTTTATAGGTAAAAAAGTACAGGAATTTAAAAACCCCCCTTCTCAATTAAAAGTAAACCTCGATAATTTTTATCGTGGGGTTTATATTTACCAGTTACGGGATAAATTCGGCTCCATAATAGAGTCTGGAAAATTCCAGGTAATTAAATAATTATTTCCCTTTACTATTTTAGTGCCATTTTGACTGCCAAAAATGTATTGGCAGAATGTTTGTCTGCTTACCTTTGCAGCCATTAAAAAATTAGCATCATGAAGGATAACCATACGAAACATGAATCAATGAAGGATAACAAAAATTCAGAGATAGAAATAGACATTAATTCCGATGCGGAATTACCCGGTAAAACGCATCTCAATAACCCGTTAAAAGAAGATGATTCGGAATTAGCAACATTAACTGCTGAACTGGAAACACAAAAAGACAAATACTTGCGTTTATTTGCAGAATTTGACAATTATAAACGCCGTACCGCCAAAGAAAGAATTGAGCTTATACAAACAGCGGGCAAAGATATAATTGTAAATCTGCTGGAAATTTTAGATGATATGGACCGTGGCGAAAAGCAAATGGAAATTCAAACGGATGCAGAAAAAGTAGCAGAAGGCAACCAACTCATTTTTGCTAAACTAAAATCTCTTTTACAGCAAAAAGGTTTAAAAGAAATGCCAAGCATCCACAGCAATTTTGATGTAGAAAAACATGAAGCGGTTTCGCAAATTAATGCAGGTGAAGAAATGAAGGGAAAAGTAGTGGATGTACTTCAAAAAGGCTATTATCTTAACGATAAGCTCATCCGCTTTGCAAAAGTTGTAGTAGGCAATTAACCATCACCCAATATTAAAAAAACTCCCATTTACTTTGAAGAGAGATTATTACGAAATATTAGGTGTAGCAAAAAACGCATCTGCCGAAGAAGTTAAAAAAGCATACCGCAAAGTGGCCATGCAATTTCATCCGGACAGGAACCCCGGCAATAAAGAAGCAGAAGACAAATTTAAAGAAGCAGCAGAAGCATACGAGGTATTGAATGATGCGGACAAGAGATCGCAATACGACCGTTTTGGCCACAATGCATTTGGCAATGGCAGGGGCAACGGCTATGGTAGTGGCGGAATGAATATGGACGATATCTTCAGCCAGTTTGGGGATATTTTTGGCGACAGTGGCTTTGGAAGTTTTTTTGGGGGCAACTCAGGAAGATCCCGCCGTGGCAGCGGCTCCCGTGGCACTAATTTAAGGGTAAAATTAAAATTGACTTTTGAAGAAATTGCCAAAGGCGCCAGTAAAACCATTAAAGTAAAAAAGAATATATTATGCACTAACTGCGGAGGTAGTGGTGCAAAAGACAAATCCAGCGTACAAACCTGTGGCAGTTGTAATGGCTCGGGCCAGGTACGCCGTGTACAAAATACTTTTTTAGGGCAGGTACAAACGGTAACTACATGCCCTACCTGCAATGGAGAAGGCTCCACAATAATAAATAAGTGTACCGCATGCCGTGGAGAAGGCCGTGTTTATGGCGAAGAAACGGTAAATATGGATATACCTGCAGGCGTAAGTGAAGGAATGCAGCTGAGCATTTCGGGCAAAGGTAATGCCGGTGAAAGGGGCGGTAGCCCAGGCGACCTTTTAGTACAAATAGAAGAAGAACCACACCCGCAATTACAAAGAGATGGACTAAATGTTGCTTTTGAACTTTACTTAACTTTTCCCGATGCAGTTTTTGGCACCACCGTAGAAGTACCCACCATTGATGGCAGAGCCAAAATAAAAATACCACCCGGAACCCAAGGCGGTAAAATATTCCGTTTAAAAGGGAAAGGTTTTCCACAGGTACAGGGTTATGAAAAAGGCGACCAGTTAATACATGTAAGTATTTGGACCCCACAACAAGTTACACAGGAAGAAAAATCCATGCTTGAAAAAATGCAGGGCTCTAAAAACTTTGAACCACACCCGGAAAAAACAGAGAAATCTTTTTTTGATAAGGTGAGGGAAATGTTCAGCTAATACTGGTTTTGTTTACCGGTAAATTCATCTTCCATTTCCTTTTTTTTCAGGAGTTGCTGGTATACCTGTTCATTCATTTCCCAGTTGAAATGCATCCGAAAAAAAGCCATAAAAATCATGGCTATAAACAGTGCAATTACCGTTACTACTACCGATCCAAAACTGGGTGCTAATTTTGCATACCAGTCGGGAAAAAACAAATACACAACTATCAACAATATAATAACCGGCACACAAAAAAGAGTGGCCATAGGTAAACCCCTTGCAATTTTGCTTTGCAAACTGCTGTAAGGGAGTCTTCGGTCTTTCCAATATTCAATAAAACTCAGTTCCTTATCTGATAACATAGTGTAAAATTAAGGATAGCTTTACTATCTTAGCAAATGTTTAATTTAATTATCTAAAATGAAAATAGAAAATCTGGTTGTACAATACCTATATGAAGCAAAATCCGTAACGCTTGAAAATATTGGTACATTTCAATTATCACCTGAAGTAGACCTTTTACCCGAAAATGATCCGGTTTCACTTCCGCCTAATGCTATCAATTTTGTGTATAACAGCAATGCTGCGCAAGATGCAGGCCTTTTGGATTTTATTGTAAAGCATACCCGAAAAATAAAACCCCTGGCAAGTTCCGATTTGGAATCTTACTCCATATTAACCCGCCAATTTTTAAATATTGGAAAACCTTTAATTATTCCCGGCCTGGGCAGTTTATACAAAACACAGCAAGGTGCCTATGCTTTTTTACAAGGAGATGCCTTGAACCCAAAGCTGGAGTTATCTTCCCCTGCCAGCCAGTTAAAAGAAAAAGAATCTGCAGAAGTCAATTTTTCCACGTCACCCAAAAAAACCAGCAGCAATTCTAAAAAATGGCTTGCCGGTCTTATTACCCTTTTAGTATGCGGTGCTGCTGCCGTTGCTTATTATTTTTACGACCAAAATAAAAGTAAACACACAGAAGAACAAAATGCAAAGGCAGCCGATTCTATTGCCGTAGAAAAAGAAAGGGCAAAACTTTTTACTGATAGTGTTGCCGCAAAACAAAAAGCCGACTCTCTACAACTATTAACCCAAAAAACAACAGACAGCTTTACTTTTAAAGTAGTGATTAGGGAATATAACAACAAAGTTATAGCAGAAAAAGCGCTGCAGCGTTATACAAACTTTGGCCATAAAGTAATGATGTACCAGGTAGACTCTACAAAATATAAACTGTACATACCTTTTAAAAACAATTTAGCCGATACCAGCAGGGCAAAAGATTCTCTGCGCAAATTTTTTGATGCAAAAACCTATGTTGAATTTTAAACCTAAGTTTATGGTATGAAATATGTTTTTTTGAGATATGGAAAAATTCTCTTTTTGTTTTTGGCCATTACCGATTTACTTTTCATAGCCTTTCAAAAAGATTTTTTAAGGCTATTTACCAAGCCTTTGCTCATGCTGGTTCTTGCCGTATATGTGATGTATTTACCGGCAGCAAAAAACAAAAATACATGGTTAATTATTAGCGGTTTACTTTTTGCTGCAGCAGGCGATACTTTGCTCATGTTTGAAAATTCAAACGCCAATATGTTTATTTTTGGTTTAGCAAGTTTCTTAATTACCCATTTGCTTTATATCCTTTATTTTATAAAAATCCCACAAGTCAAACCAACTCTTTTAAAACAAAGCCCAATTATTGGATTGTTACTGCTCGCTTATATTATTAACTTTATTTTTTGCCTGTACCCTCATTTGGGGCCATTAAAAGTTCCTGTAATTATTTATACTTTTGTAATTGGCAGTATGTTTTTGTTTAGCATTCATGCCTATAATAGCCTGGATAAAAAAATTGGGTTTAGGTTTGTGTTAGGTGCATTGCTGTTTGTATTGTCAGATAGCCTGCTGGCTTACAGTAAGTTTATGACAACATTTCCGTTACATGGCCTTGCTATTATGGCTACCTACTGCATAGCACAATATTTGATAGCAGAAGCTATGGAGTATTCGTAAATAAAATACCCGGTAAGATGGAATATATTGATTACTATAAAATTCTTGCTGTTTCCAAAACTGCCAGTGCAGAAGATATAAAGAAAGCTTACCGAAAGCTTGCCCGGCAATACCACCCCGATGTAAATCCCAATAATACAGAAGCCAACAGGAAATTTCAACAGATAAATGAAGCCAATGAAGTTTTAAGCGACCCTGCCAAACGAAAAAAATATGATACCTACGGCAAAGACTGGCAACATAGTGATGCCTTTGAAAAAGCACGGCAACAACATGCTGGGAGCCGAAGAAGAGGTTTTGATGATTATGAATTTACCGGCAATTTTGAAAATGGTGATTTCTCCGACTTTTTTTCTTCTTTATTTGGAAATGGAAGGAAACAAGGCCGTAGCAAAATGAAGGGACAGGATATACAAGCCACTTTACAACTCAACCTAAGCGATGTATTTACTACCAACAAACAAACCTTTTCCATCAATGGCAAAAATATCCGCATTAGCGTTCCGGCAGGTGTGGAAGATGGCCAAAAAATTAAGCTCACCGGACAAGGTGGAAGTGGATTAAGTAATGGCCCTGCAGGCGATTTATATATAACATTTCACATTTTAAACAACACAGCTTTTCAGCGCAAAGGGAACGATTTGTATGTAAATAAAGACATCAACCTTTATACCGCTGTTTTGGGTGGCTCCATAACATTAGATACGCTTCATGGAAAAGTGAAGTTAAAAATAAATGCTGGCACACAGAATAACAGTATAATGCGGTTAAAAGGCAAAGGGTTCCCTATTTACAAATCCGAAGAGTATTTTGGCGACCTATATGTAACTTTTAATGTAACTGTACCCACAAATCTTAACGAGAAACAACAACAGTTATTTACTGAGTTATCCCAATTATAAACCACAATCTATTAAAGATATGGAACATAAAAAAACCTCCGGTAATTCCGGAGGTTTTTATTTATAGAAATCCTATTATTAATAGTTTCTAGCTGTCATTTCTGTTCTGCGGTTTTTAGCACGGCCTGCTGCTGTAGCGTTATCAGCAACGGGTTTTGTTTCACCATAACCTGTAGAAGTAAGCCTGCTATCTGCAACTCCTTTGCTTACTAAGTAATCTTTTACAGCTTTTGCCCTGTTTTCAGACAATACCTGGTTTTTATCATCAGCACCTTGAGCATCGGTATGTCCATCTATATCAAGGAACAGGCTTTCATCTGCTTTAAGAATATTAACCACTTCGTTCAATGATTTATAAGATTTAGGCATCAACTTAAAGCTACCTGAATTAAAGAATACATTTTTAGCAGCAAAGTTTATTTTTTCAATAACTTCTTTTGCAATTACCGGACAACCTGCATTTTCCGGAACACCAGGTTTAGTTGGGCATTTATCTTCTTCATCGTTTATGCCATCACCGTCAGTATCGGGTATTGGGCAACCCTGGTAGCGGGCAACACCTTTTACTGCAGGGCATTTATCTTCTTCATCGTTAATGCCATCACCATCAGTATCGGGTATTGGGCATCCCTGGTATTTTGCAATACCGGCTACATCCGGGCATTTATCATCAGCATCGGCAATACCGTCGCCATCTTTATCGGGGCAACCCTGTAAAGAAGCTAAACCGGGAACATCAGGACATTTATCATCAGCATCGGCAATACCATCATTATCACGGTCTAAAACTACTGGTGGAGGTGGAGGAGCCACTTCTGCAGGTTTTTCAGGACCAAAATTTTGGAGGAAACCTAATGAATAAAACATATTGTCCTTCATTACATCTTTAGTAAGCGTAAAGCGGTATTGCATTTGCAACATGATATAAGACATGCTGTTAAAGTTTACCTGGATACCGCCACCGGCTGGAACGTAAGCTCCAAAATCACCGGTATAATATCCTGCGCCAATACCAGTTGTAAGGAAAGGAGCAAATAAGTTATTATCTTTTATGGGGCGAAAATTAAGGCTGGGTTCCAGTTCCAGGCCAAATTCTTTAAAATTACCTGATTCGTTACGCATTGCAGCATACTCTGCAAAAATGGAACTTAATTTTCCTGAGAAATCTATTGTAGGAGTTATTCCTTTCCAATAAGATAGTGAAAATCCATGAGCCATATCTTTCAATTTGGCAAAGTTCCGTGGAGTTACACCCTGGCTTTTAAAAGTTACGGGAGTAGTAAAATCAGCAGCACTAAAATGGATACCAAAAAGTGCCGGCTTCTTTTCTGAACGGAAATTACTTTTCGAATTCTGCGCCAATGCGGCAAAAGAAAACAGAACCGAGATAAATGCTAACGCAAGTTTTTGTTTCATAAACGCTAAGTTTTAATTTAAATGCGCCAAAGGGCGACTTAGTTGTTTTTTATGGTTAAGATGTGGCAAAGGTAATGCCTAAAACTGAACCAATCGAACAAATTTTTAACAAATATATAGGTTTAAATTATTATTATAAATAATTATTTATTCGTATATATTTACCTTTGCCGAAAAACTAACCTGCAAATATAATGGGTATGCTATATTTGCAGCCCAAAATTGGTCTGGTAGCTCAGTTGGATAGAGCAACAGCCTTCTAAGCTGTGGGTCATTGGTTCGAATCCAATCCAGATCACTAAGTTTTTTGATATTAATTAATCTGAATTGTACTTCGAATGAAAAATTAATGCTTCAATAAATATGCAAGTACAAATTCACCCTTCGTGGAAAAAAATATTAAAAGAAGAATTTGACAAAGATTATTTTGGCGAACTGGTATATTTCCTCAAAACCGAAAAGCAAGCCGGTATAAATATTTATCCTCCGGGCACGCTCATTTTTAATGCCTTTAACCAAACTCCTTTTGACAAAGTTAAGATTGTTATCCTTGGTCAGGATCCTTACCATGGCCCCGGCCAGGCACATGGCCTAAGTTTTTCTGTTCCTAATACCGTAGCGCCACCACCTTCGCTGGTAAATATTTTTAAAGAAATGGAAAAAGACCTGGGTTTAAAGATGCCCATAGGTTATGGCAACCTTACATCCTGGGCAAACCAGGGTGTACTGCTCCTCAATGCAGCGCTTACAGTTAGGTGCGGCGAACCTTTTAGCCACGCCAAAATAGGTTGGGCGCAATTTACTGATGCGGTAATTCAAAAAATTTCCGATAGCAAAGAAAATATTGTGTTTATCCTTTGGGGAAGGTTTGCCCAGGAAAAACAAATATTAATTGATGAAACCAAACATTTTATTTTGAAGGCAGCACACCCTTCTCCCTTTTCGGCAGACAGGGGTTTTTACGGATGCCGGCATTTTTCTAAAGCCAATGAATTACTAGTAAAAAATGGAATTGAACCTGTGGACTGGGCCTTATTAAGCCCTTAATTTTAAGCATTATAAAAACATGACTTTATTAAAAAATATTTTTGGCCGTATTTGGGCTATTTGGAGTATGCTTAGCTTCACCCTTACCTTCCTCCTTTTTTTTCCCGTATCAATGATGGCTTATGCATTTAATAACCAATGTAAAGGCCAGGATTATTTTATAGCCGTAGCCCGTGTGTGGATGAAGGTTTGGCTGTTTCTCATAGCTTGTCCTTTGAAAATAAAAGGCTATGAAAATTTTGAAAAAGGCAAAAATTATATTGTTACTTTTAACCACAATGCCTTATTAGATGTACCTCTTTCGGCGCCATTTGTACCTGGGGCAAACAAAACCATTGCAAAAGACTCCTTTTCAAAAGTACCGGTATTTGGCCTGTTTTATAAACGGGGTTCGGTGCTGGTAAACCGAAAAAATGAACAAAGCCGTATAAAAAGTTTTGAAGAAATGAAAAAGGTTTTAGCAGAGGGTATGCACATGTGCATTTACCCCGAAGGAACAAGGAACCGCAGCGCCAAACCTTTAAAAGATTTTTATGATGGTGCTTTTAAACTTTCAGTTGATACACAAAAACCCATTTTACCTTGTATTATTACCGGTACAAAAAAAGCCATGCCCATAAACAAAACATTTTATTTGTTGCCTACAAAATTATCTATGCATTTTTTAACACCTATAGAACCGGGAAATAATGATAAAGCACTAAAACAAAAAGTTTACGATTCTATGCTTACCTCGCTTTTAAAAAAAAGTAAATAAAGTAACTTACAATTCCATAAACGACCTTGTTCTGTTTACTTTAAGGTCCCTCAAAATTGCAGACTTGGGGGAAATATTGATACTAAAATACCTGAACTTTCCAACCGGAGAAATATTAACGGACATTTGCCAGCAATGCATATCCCTGCTAAGGAACATGCTTACCATTCCTATTTCTTTTGCTGAAATATTATATGATCCGTTGGCGCCCAACTTCCATTTAGGAGTAAGGTTCATAGATGCATTTATATTCACATCCTGGCTTAGTGATTTGGAAAAGCTGCCATTAGCATTTAAAAAATTAGAGTACCGCAATGAATATCCAAAGCTGATATCCCATGGGATATTATAATCTACAAATTCGCCGGGATTGTTTCGAATATATTGTGTTTCGGCCTCATAATCATTCATCGCATTTCCAAAATCATCTACTAAATTTACGCCACGCTTTTTGGGTATAGATAAATTGTCTTCGCCTCCCGATTTGTTGTTGCCGCCATTAAAAGAACTTTGTAAAGAAATACCGCCGGATGTCATACGGCCAAGTGAAAAGGGTCTTTTGCCCCAAACGAGCTTATCAATCCTCCTGCCGGTTGCAGGGTCTATTTGATAAGGGTCCATTGATGCACTTGCTGTAATTTGAATTTTTTCAAAAAGGTTGCTTCGTGCCGAAATGCTTAAATTGCTCATTTTAAAAGAATCAATCAATAGGTTATAGCTCCCGGAGATATTAAACCCATCTAACAATACAATTTTTTTAACTGCCCCTGCCGAAGTATCTTTTTTGTTCCTCACCTTCATGGAAATAATATTGTCTATACCAAAATTTATATTACCAGCTTTTCCTTTGCTAAATCCCGGGTAAAGATTATTGGCATACTGGCCATAATATTGCATTCTGCCAGCGGTATCTGACTGTATATACTGGTAATGATTTTTATTGATGTCGGGCTTATAAGAGAACCCTATAGTAGGCCTTATTTCATGCCTTATTGCCTGTACTTTGCTTTTTTTACTAAAGGTAAACATACCGAAAATACGTGTGGTTGCGCCTACTGCAAATGAAATATCCCGTTCTGCAAAAAAACCCTCTTTAAGTGATAATGTATCAACCCTTTTTTTATCGGTATTCCATTTTCTTAATATTTTTTGCTGGTACCATTGCTCCCTGTAACTTACGTTGGGCGTAACTTGTACCGGGCCAAGGGATGGCAATGACAAAGTAATGGGAACGGAATGTATTGCGCCCCATTTAAAATTATCTGCTATCTGTTTCGTTGCTTTTGTTGTAGTGTCCTCATAAAAAAAAGTTTTGCTATTGGCCTGTGTATTTAAACCAATACCTAAATTTTCGTACCATTTATATGGCCCTATTGGCTCTTCTCTCCTAAAGGGGTAAATGGTATTCATGCTAAAATTTACCGAAGGTAAATTGAGGTTTACCAGCCTGGTTAAAGTATTTTGATCATGGTTGGCAGTAATAGAGATATTGTAAGGTTTGTTCTTCCACACTTTTGCATAAGCAATAGATGACGTCATTGTACTTTGGAAATTTTGCACAGGGCTATTGGGTACGCTGGAATTATATTTACTGCTACCAGCATTTACACTTGCACTAAAACTCACACCCGGCCTTGCTTTATTATCTATTCTATGACTCCATCTTATATTAAATGATTTTGCAGCCGGTACATCCAGCACTTTGGTGTTGAGATAATTAAATTCAAAGTTTCCAGCAAAGCGATACAATTTTAAATAACGTGGACGCACAGTAAAGCGGTGGCCTCCGTATGAAAAAATAGAGGCCCTTGTTTCCAAATCCCAGTAATCGCCAAACACATGGTAATAACCCAGGTTTTCAAGGCCTACACCATATTGATTGTTGGTAGTAAAAGTGGGCGCCAGTAAACCTGAATGTCTGCCTGCATTTAACGGGTAGATACCAAAAGGCAAAACTATGGGCACAGGCACTCCTTCAAACTCCGGGTGAACCGGGCCCGAAAAAGCCCATTTTTTATTAATGAATTTTATTTGCTTACTGATAAATGCAAAATGCGGCGTATCTAAATTACAGGTGGTAAACCTGCCCCTAAGTGCATAAAAAACATTTTCATCTACCCGTTTAATTTTTTCGCCGTAAACATATAATTCCCCCTGATGAGTATAAGTTCCCTTGGTGAGCCCTTTGCCTGTTTTCATGTTAAACACAATGGTATCGCTTACCATTTTTGAATCGCCTTGTACAAATGCCGGAAAAGCCACAACATTGCCTACACTGTCTTTTGAAAGCTGTGCTTTTACCAGGCTGGTTTTTTGATCGTAAGCAATTAATGGTGCCGATAAATGCATATCGGTATATTTTACCGAAGATGTTTTGCCATAGAGGAATAATTTTTTTTGAGGAACATCCATCACCATGCTATCATCGGCATGATAAACTACCGGGGCCGTTAATGAATCTTTAGACATTTTAAAATTAAAAGTATCTATAGTTGCAAGGGAAACAGTGTCTGCACTTTTGTTCCTCTTATTTCTAGTGGTAGTATCTTGCTGTAGCAAGCTGGGTTCTTGTTGTAATGAAATAGTTAAACAAGTGTGAAAATAATTTGCACTATTTGCATAAAGTGCAGATGATTGTGTTAATATCAATAAGAATAATAACCCATACAGCCAGGTTAATTTATTTTTTACCTTAACTTTGTAGCAGTAGCGCATAAATTGTAGAGCAGCAAATTTAGCTATTAATACAAAACCTATTGTTAATATTATTGTGATAAACCCAACCCATTAAAATCTGCATGCCGATGTTGAAAGTAAAACCTATTGCACTTTTACATTTTTGTTTTTTTATTTCCTTATTCAGCACCACTGTTTTTTCACAGTTGCCCAAAAAATTAAAAACAATTGTTGTAGATGCCGGCCATGGCGGTGCTCACGACCCTGGCGCAATTGGCCAGTACGAACATTCCTTACGCTCAAAAGAAAAAGATATTACCCTTGCCATTTCAAAAAAATTGGTGGCAGAATTAAAAAAGCAGTTGCCGGATGTAACTATTGTACCTACCCGAACAACTGATATTTACCAAGATCCTAAAGAGAAGGCCAATATTGCCAATGAAGTAAAAGGCGATTTATTCTTATGCATCCACGCCGACTCCGGGCCTTTAAAAAGCGGTAAAAGGCAAATTGGCACACATGAAGTAACACGCCATAAAATTAGCTACAAAGGAAAAGGTAAGAAAAGAAAAAAAATTTCTACAGCATACCAGGTTACGGTACCGGTGTATGAACACTTTAAATTACCGCTTACCCGCTCCGGAACCAGTGTATGGATATTTGCCGCACATAAAACCAGCGACAAATTAAAAGCCATCATGAAAGAAGAGGGTGATTTTGAAATTGAAACCGGCGAAGCAGATTCTACTTATAATAATTTTGATTTTAACACACCCGAAGGAAAAGTAATGGCACAAATGTATGCCAAGCGCTACCAGGAAAAGAGCGATCGAATTGCAACCCTGGTAAATGAAGAAGTGGAAAAAACTAACCGCACTGCCCTGGGTGTAAACCAGCGCCAAAAAGGGATTTGGGTATTGCAGGCAACCAATATGCCCGCTATACTTATTGAAACAGGTTTTATAAACAACCCCGAAGACGAAAGGTATCTCAACAGTGAAAAAGGCCAGCAGGAACTTGCTGAAGTAATTACCAAAGCTGTTGTACGGTACAAAAAAATTATAGAATCACATAAAACAACAACCCCAATACAAACAGCCGCTACTCCCAGATAATTACTTAATTTTGCCGGAATTAAAAAAAAGTAATAAACAAAGCCCAAAGTACGTTTATTAGTTAAGCCGGCCGGCTTAATTGAATTCAAAATATTGTAATAAGTGAAAATTTCAAACGAAACCAAAGTAGGCGTACTTGTGGCTGTTGCCATTGCACTGATGATACTTGGCCTTAACTTTCTTAAAGGCAAAAAACTTTTTAGCAACGCCACCACTTTTTATGGTTTATATCAAAACATACAGGGCCTGCAAAATTCCAACCCGGTTTTAATAAACGGTATGCAAGTAGGTACGGTATATAAAATTTCCCCTGCAAAAGATATGAAAACCATTACTGTGGAAATGAATATCACCAAGGACATTACGATACCTTCCAATTCCGTTGCGTTTATAAAATCTAATCCATTAGGCACATCATCGGTAGAAATTATTTTGGGCAATGCATCAACTTTTCTCAAAAATAAAGATACCATTCCCACTGTTGCACATGCCGGCCTGTTTAGCGAAGTATTAACAAAGGTTGACCCTTTATTACTCGATGTAAGAAAAGCCATTACTACCATTGATACGCTTACCGGTAATGTAAACTCCGTATTGGATCCTTCGGCAAAAAACAATATTGCTTCCATGCTCCACAACCTCAATAAAATATCAGAAGCGCTTTTAACCACTACTGCCTCTTTAAATGTATTGATGAACCACCAAAATGGCGCATTGGCACAAACCTTAAAAAATGCCAACTCAATAACCGGCAACCTTGCCGCTAATAACGAAAAAATAAGCAACATCACTTCTAACCTGGAAAAAACAACCGACAAATTTGCCCAACTGGATATTCAAAAAACCTACCTAACTTTAGATTCGGCTATTAACCATTTTAAAGTTGCCCTAAATCAATTTAACAACCCCAATGGCACTTTTGGTAAACTAATGAATGACCCTACGCTTTACCAAAACCTGGCTTCAACAGGCAATAAGCTCAACCTGCTTTTAGACGATATCAGGCTCCATCCCAAAAGATATATCAACGTATCTGTTTTTGGCAAAAAACAAAAAAACGAGCCACTGCTTATTCCCCTGCCCGATACTTTAAATTCGCCTTATTATATTGAGAAGGCTACCTCAGGTAATTGATTTTTATGATTGTATTAGCTAATATTTATGCATATTGCAGTAATTAATACATGCACTTGAAATTAGCGCTACCCTTCAAAAAATATTTACTTTTATTTCCACTGCTTTTAAGCTGCATATTTTTGTATGCACAAACTGAACCAACTCGTACCATCAATATCGTTAATGGAGAAAGAATGAGGCAGCTACAATTGAGCGATTCCACAACATTAATAACACTTGCCGGCAATGCCATAGTAAAACAAGACAACAGCACTATATCTGCCGATAGTATAGCCGTAAACCAGGCCACTGGTATAGCCGAATGTTTTGGAAATGTACATATCAACGATGCCGACAGTGTACATACCTACGCCCAGTATTTAAAATATATTGGCCAGGAACGCATAGCCTATTTAAAGAAAAAAGTAAAACTTACCGATGGAAAAGGTACTTTACTTACCGATGATATGGTTTATAATATTGCCAGCGGCGTAGGCAGCTATGCCAATGGTGGCAAAGTGGTAAACGGCAATACCATACTTACGAGTACCGATGCCACTTATTTTACCGATACCAAAGATGTGTTCTTCAAAAAATTTGTTCACCTTACCGATCCACAAAACGATATAAAAGCAGACAGCCTGCGTTACAATACCCTTAGAAAAGAAGCTTATTTTATTGCGCCTACCCGAATTGTAAATAAAAATGGTACGGTAATTAATACCAAAAACGGAATATATAATTTAGAAACTGGACAGGCAGAATTTTTTGACCGTACATCTATGGCAGACAGTACATTTTCCGTAACCGGCGGCAGAATTGCATACGATGAAAAAAGCGGGATATTACAAGTACAGGATAAAGGTAAAATTGTAGATAGTGTGAATAATATAATAATGCTGGGCGACGAACTTTACCTGAATAAAAAAGAAAATACCTTTTTAGGAACCCGTAAACCGGTAATGATAATTTACCGGGACAATGACAGTACCTATATTACTGCCGATACTTTATTTTCCGGAGTAAGAAAATACGATTCTACGTCAAAAAATACTGTTGTAAAAAGAGATACGGTAAACAATACTATTGCCATTAATACATCGCAAAAGCAGGATACCATAAGGTATTTTTTGGCCTTTCACCATGTAAAAATATACAATGACTCACTTCAGGCAGCCAGCGACAGCCTGTATTACGGCACCGAAGACTCGGTTTTTCGCATGTATCAAAACCCGGTATGCTGGAATGGAAATAACCAGGTGAGCGGCGATACTATGTACCTGTTTACCAAAAATCAAAAGCCGGAACAGTTATATGTATTTTACAACAGTATGGTAATTGCCAGGGAAAACGAGCAGATGTACAATCAAATTACAGGGCGTACCCTTAATGCTTATTTTATTAACGGCAATATAGATTATGTGAGGGTAAAAGGATCGCCAGCCGAAAGTATATATTTTCCCATAGATGACGACAGCGCTTATGTGGGCATGAACCGAAGTTCCGGCGATGTAATAGATATTTATTTTATTAACAAAGAGTTGAATAAAATAAAATTCATCAATGCCGTAGATGGAACTTTATATCCTTTAAAACAAATTCCGCCAGATTCCAAATATTTAAAAGGGTTTCATTGGCAAGATTCCAGGAGGCCTAAAAATAAATTGGATATTTTTGAATAATAAAACAAACGAATGCCTATAAAGCCATTCATCATATTATGCACTTTACTTTATTTTCCGTTTTTGCTTATAGCACAAGCCGATAAGTACCAGGGCACATGGCAGGCCATAGGCATTTTAAGCGGCGATTCCAGCAACAGCTATTCTATAACCCTTCAAATAGCTGCTGGCGAAAAAAAACAACTCTATCCGGCACAGCTTAAAATTAATTTAAAGGAATTTTCTGCTACCTATGAATTATTGCTGGTGAAAAAAAACAACGGTGAGCTGGCAATTGGCCGTAATAAAATACCCGTAGAAGAAAAACCCTTTAGCGCCGGGTCGTGGACCGTTTATTTAAATGGAACCCTTGCATTGAAAAAAAATAACAAGGGAGAACCTTATTTAATGGTAAACAGGATAGCTGCAAAAAAATATGGCGTTACCATGCCGGGCATTATGACTTTTATTGAAGAGCAAAGAAGCACTGCTTTGCAGTTACGGGAAATTTTAAAAGATGAAAATTTTATTTTACAAAAATTAAATAACAATGCCTGGGAAAGCCCCACTATTGAGAGAATTTTGAACCCTTCCACTTCATCATTTTATTATGGGCTTATTGATACCTTTCATGTAAATTCAGATTTTGGTTATATTTCTCTGGCAGATAACAAACGGGCCGATGAAGATTCTGTAAGCGTAGTATTAAACGGTAAATCTGTATTTGATAATGTTGACTTAAGCCAGTTTAAACCCGATGATGATATACGCCTCGATACCGGTATGAACCTGCTGGTTTTTTTTGCAGACAATTTTGGAAAAACTCCACCCAATACCGGAAAGCTGGAAGTGAATTTTGGAACGATAAACCGCTCTTTGGATTTTACGGATAAAGCCGATATTTCGGCAACCTTTATTGTGGCAAAAATTTATTATTATCCTGAGGAATCCAGCAAGCCCTCCATACCAGATTTTCCGGGAAACATCCGAATCAACACGTCGCAAGCCGGGCAAAAACAAATTACCGACAGGGCTTTACAAAGAAACACCAAACTACTCGACAGTTTTAAAATTACATCTGCAGAAATTACCCTGGCCCTTTGGGATGATGCCGTAGAAGATGGAGATACCATTTCTTTAAGCCTGAATGAACAATGGATTGTACAAGGTTTTGCGGTTAAGAAAAAACCCCAGTTTCTCACCGTTACATTACAGCCCGGCAATAATGATATTATTTTTGTTGCAGATAATTTAGGGCTTATTCCACCCAATACATCAATTTTGGAAATTATTGATGGCAAATACCGCAAGGCCTATGATATAAGCACCAATTACGGGTTAAATAACATGATTAAAATACAGTACGATTATAAAGGGCCTTAATACATTATCTTTTATTTAGTTTGGGCCGCAACCTTTGCCGGGATTTATTAAAAACCATCCTCCCTTTAACTATTCCTTTTCTCAATTGCTTTTGTTCTTCCTCAGGTAACTGATAAACCGCCTTACACTCATTGCTGCAACAGCCCGTATAATTTTCATTGCATATACTGCATTGTATAAACAATAAGTGGCAGGCTTCATTAAGGCAGTTTACATGCGTATCTGCAGGCATGCCGCATTGGTGGCATTGAGCAATTATTTCATCGGATATGCGCTCCCCCATCCTGTTGTCGAATACAAAATTTTTTCCTTTAAATTTATTGGGAAGATTTTTTTCTTTGGCGCTGTTGCTATAATGTATAATGCCGCCTTCAAGATGAAATACATTTTTAAAACCATGATGCAGCATATAGGCGCTGGCTTTTTCACAACGGATACCACCGGTACAATACATAATGATATTGCTGTCTTTTTTATCGGCCAGCATTTGGGCAGCCATAGGTAATTGCTCCCTAAAAGTATCGCTGGGCACTTCAATGGCATTGGCAAAATGCCCTACTTCATATTCATAATGATTTCGCATATCCACAACAATTGTTTTTACATCGGAAGTTAACTGGTTAAACTCTTCTGCGTTTACATATTTGCCTTTTTTACGCATATCAAACAAAGGGTCTTCAATACCATCGGCCACAATTTTATTTCTCACTTTTACCTTCAGCACCCAAAAAGATTTTCCGTCATCATCTACGGCAATGTTCAGCCTCAAATCTTTTAAAGGCCCAATACTGTATAAGTAATTTTTAAACCCTTCTAAATTCGATTGGGGGAAACTCACCTGGGCATTAATACCCTCATGGGCAATGTATATACGGCCAAATACATTTAATGCAGCCAATGCTTTATACATATCATCCCTGAACTGCTGTGTATCTTCAATAAAAAAATACTGGTAAAATGAAACGGTAACCCGCTTTTCAGTTTCCTCGTATAAACGTTTTTTTAACTCATCCTGGTTTACACGGTTGTGCAAAACTGCCATAACAGTAAAATTTGTAAAAAATCAAAAAATGATTGGATGCTTGCAGGGCAAACCAAATTTTAACCCTGCAAAGGTACTTTATTTAGGGGGATTTATTAAATCATCAGCGTTGCAATAATCAATTAAAAGCCACCTTCAAGTACAGGTTTATTTTGCGAACGTTGCATTTTTCCACCTAAAAGGCCACCCATTCCTATACGCATCACCAGCTCCGGCTTATACGTTTCCCTAAAAGCCCACACACAATCTACCCTGAAAATTTTGAGGATATTTTCAAGGCCAACAAACATTTCCCCATATTTATTTTGCCGGGTAAGCAACCCATTTCCACCTGCGGTTAAATTCCAGTTCAGTCTTTTAAACAAAGGTATTTTGTTGGTGAGCATGCCATTAAAATGATGTTCAATATGCGCCAGTGAATACAATGGCGATACGGTACTTTGGCTATAATATCCGGCTACCTGAAAGCTGTTTACGTATTCTCCTGCAAGCACCCCAATATTACCGTTAAAATGCTGATAATCCTGAACATTTACGGCTTTGCTATTAATAAACCAGCCAAGCGAAACTTTATATTTCATAAGCCCGCCCAGTTTAAAATTCATATCATCGTTAATGCTGAAAAGCCATTTATCGAAATGTACATCGCTGCCAAAAATATGATTGATGCCTTTTGCATATGCAATGGTGAAAGTGGGATATTTTGAACTTACCGGAATTTTATTATAAGGGAACTGAATATATTTTTGCCCCGGTTTAAAACTGAGCATTGCCGAAACCACAAAAGCCTGGTGCGGTTGAAACTGGCCTGCCATTATTTCATCAGGGTAATTTGGCGTAATGTGGATGCTGTCTTTTTTTCGAAGGGTAAAATGGGTACTGTTGTTGAGCGGTATGCGGTTTTCGTAAAGCGTATTTACATAAAACTGCAAACCCGACTCCAAAGTTTTTTTATAATGGATATTGGCAAACCAGTTTTCGTAGGTTTTCATATAACTGGTGCCCCAAAGTAAAGAAGACACACTGTTTACCAAAGGATCTATAGCGCTTTGCTTGTAAAATTCACTCACCCTTTTTCCGCCGCTAATGGTTATGGAACGTTTGGTGGTTTGCATTTGCGAAATGGCATTCCTGTTTTTATCTATAACTACAGAAGCCCAGGCATTAAAATGCCCATTGCTGAAACCATAGCGCAAATAGGGCAGCAGGGTAATTTTATTTTTACGCCTTTTTAAATACCTGCTATACCGGGCAGAAAAATTGAGCACAATGCCTTCGGCAAAATTATATTCCATTTTTGGCAAAACCGGCTCTATGCCCCATTCATAATATTTTTTATGCCCGTAATGTGTGCGGCTGTAACCGTTTAAAAGCCCGCTGAAAAGTGAAAACTTAGGTTGCTTTCTATTTAAAGAATCAAAACTAAATTTCCTGTACAGTGAATCTTTTGATGCATCATAAACACTGTCTTTTACTTTATAATCTTTCAATTCTTCATATTCCAAAGGCACTGGCCTTATGCTATCCCAATATTGGCGGCTGCGTTTATTCACAGCCGTATCGTATTTAATAATCACTTTGTCAAAATATTTTTTATCAAATGCCGGGTTGATTTCATAATTGGAATAAACATTTACAAAATTGCCCGATGCCGCCACAGCAAATTGCTTAAACCTAAAATGCAGCAATTGGTTTTTTACCCGCCACACATTGTTGCCCACAGGCACATGCTGTTGCACAATTTGTAATGTATCCAGCAACTCCAGTTGTGCGGTTTTGGTAAGTGTAAGGTCCAGGCTATGGATGCGCCAGCTATCTTCTATAATATTAATTACGCCGTAAAACAAAGGTTCGTAGCTGCGCCTGGGCCATACCCGTATGGTATTTATCAATCTGCCATCTTCTACAAAAGAACCCATAAATTTATACCGGTAAAAATTTAAAGCCCCATCAGCAATAGGCGATACAAACCCACGTGGATTTATCTGGCCGCTAAATACATTGATATTGTTGCTGTAAAAACTAATAAAGGCCGGAAACGTAAATCCAAAACTGCCGCTACCGCTTACCCTGCTGCTGGTAACATTCATTTTAAATTTATTGGGCCTTTGCACATCAACTTTTGCCACCGATTCCGAAAGATAAATAATTCCCTGCCCGGAAGAATCGAGTTGCATTTGCTGCCTGTCTTCTTTGGGTACTTTAAATCCCATAATTCTATCGGGCAGGTGGAGCAGCTTTACCATATCTTTTTCGTACAAATTGCAGGAAAAGCCTTTTACGTCGTTTTGATAAAACTTTCTTTTTTTAATAGCGTTGCGAATTATTTCATAAGCGGGGTCTTCTCCTCCGCTTTTTACCACAACTTCATCTAAAATAAGTTTTTGCAATTTTAAAATAAAACTAAATTCTACATTTTCGTTGGCCTTAAGTTCAACCGTTTTTTCGGTTGCCGTATATCCTATGCGCTGGCAAATAAGGGTATATTTTCCAGGGGAAAGCTTAAAGGAAAACTTTGCATTTTCATTTGCGCTGGCGCCCATTGTGCTGTTCTTAATGGTAATGGAGGAATAAGGGAGCAAATCGCCTACTTCGTTATAAACCGTACCAAAAATTTTTTGAGAAAAAACAAACGTTGATGGGAAAATAAAAAATAAAATCCCCAACACAAACTTCATATTATTTGCCAAGTTAATTACCGGTTTTAGTTTTACTTATAAATGTAGGTTACTCTATTATTTTTACCATCATTTCTTTTAAAAGCGTGGCCCCATCATTGCCTGTATCGCCTATACCAAGGCTCTTTAGGTTATATAAGTGCAGCAACAGTATAAGTTTTTCCATGCCTGGTAAACCATAATTTTTCATCATAGCTTTTGCCTGGGTCAACGCATCGGGATTATAATAAAATAAAGGTTTAAGTGCGTTGTCACTTTTATCCGTTAACCCGTATACCGAAATTATCCTGCTAAAATTGCTGTATAATGCCGGAAAAATTCTTTGAATAGGATTAGCTTTTGGGTTGCTTTCAAAATAATTAATAATTTGAATGGCTTTTGCAAGGTTTCGGTAGGCAATAGCGGCCTGAAGTTCAAAAACATTATACTCTTTACTAATGCCGATATAGGTTTCTATATCATCTTCTGTAATTTCTTTACGGTTTCCTTTAAGGTTAATTTGGAGTTTGCCCACTTCATTGGCCAGCCTGCTAAGGTCGTTGCCAATATGCTCTTCTAAAAGCGCCGCAGCATTGGGTTTTATAGATAATCCTTTGGAAGCAATGTAATCTGTAATCCAATCTACCACTTTATTGTCTCTTATTTTAGCAGCGTTAAAATAAACGGTATTTGATTGAAGCAGCTTATAAAATTTAGTGCGCTTATCGGTATTGCTACCTTTTAATGCAATTACCAGCAGGGTGCTTGTAAGCGGAGCCGCAATATATGCTTCCAGCTTATCAATATCTTTCATTTGCTGGGCTTCTTTGAGTATCACCACCTGTCGTTCTGCAAACATGGGATACCTGCGACAACTATTAATAACCGAAGCCCAATCTGCATCTCTGCCGTAAAAAACCGTAAGATTAAAGGAAGCTTCCTGTTCGGGCAAAATATGGTGTTCCGCATAAGCAGTAATTTCATCTATATAAAAATCTTCATCTCCTTCCAGCCAATATACCGCACTAAAGCTTTTTTTCTTCCAGCTGCTGATAATTTTTTCTACACTCATATTATTATAATATGCTGTTTACCTGTAATTTAAACCAGTATTAACGAGCTATTTCATTTTAAAAATAGAATTTGGCATAGTTTTGGAAAAAATATTAAAATGTTTCAATATCCCAGGCAAATGTACCGCATAATTGAGCAGGTATTAAATACTGGAATGATAAATTAACAACAATTATTAAACTGAAAAATTATTATTATGGCTTTTGAAAATTTTCCCGAAACAGAAAAGCAACCTTCTGAGGTTTCCCCTCCGCCTTCTGGCCGCAATACAGGTAGAACGGTTTTAACCGCTGTATTAGTTGCAGCTTTGTTAGGTACCTGGGGTTATATTATATATGATAAAAATAAAACCAAGGAAACGCTTGATCAAAAAGAGAATGTTATTGCAACTACAAGTGTTCAGCGTGATGAATTACAAAAAGAACTGGAAGATGCGGCTATGCGTTATGATATGCTAAAAACATCTAATTCGAAAAAGGACAGTGTAATAACGGCAAAAGACAAAGAAATTGAAGAAAAGAAAATCCGCATTCAAACCATCATTACTAAATCAAACGCCACACAATCAGAATTAGCAGAAGCAAGAAAGCTTATTGCCTCTTTAAATACCGATATAGAAGGCTACAAGCAACAGGTAGAAGTATTACAGGGCGAAAAAATACAATTAACCCAGGAAAAAGAATTTGTAACCAAGCAAAGAGACAGGGCAAGAAAGGACCTGGATTCTGCGGAAACGGTAATCAAAACAAAAGACGACCTCATTGATGTAGGTTCTACTTTACATGTATCTAATTTTAATATTGTGGGTGTAAATGAAAAAGGAAGCAGCAAAGAAAAGCCCACTACAAAAGCAAAAAAGGTAGATAAGCTCCGTATTACTTTTGATTTGGATGAAAACAGGATCACCTCTTCGGGCACTAAAGAATTGTATGTGATAATAACCAGCCCCGATGGCAGCCCCATATCTGTAGAGGCATTAGGCTCCGGTACTTTTGTAACCCGTGAAGGAGAATCGAAACCCTATACAAAAAAAATAAATGTAGAATATATTAAGAGCCAGAAAAAGACCGTTAGTTTCGATTGGAAACAAAATAACAATTTCCAAACGGGCAATTACAAAATTGAAGTATTTAACAATGGCTTTAAAGTTGGCGAAGCCTACAGGCCACTAAAAAAAGGCGGGCTTTTTAGCTAAGCTTAAAATCGAATATCTATCCAAAGACGTACAGTTGCAACCACAACATTTAATTGCCCCGTATTCCGGGGTAATTTTATTTTGAACCCAAAATTTAAAATAAAGCCCTTACGGACGCATTTGCAGTATGAATAATTCGGGTATTGCCTGGTTTTCGGCCCTGGTACCTTATGCTAAGCTCAATAGAACTACCAATTCTACGGGTATATTCAGCATTCCATAAAAAGTTTTTGCCGGGGAGCAAGCCATCCAGCATCATATAACCCGTAGTAGTATTTTGCGCTCCTGGATATGCATTAAAATTTATTTGGTTAAAAGTAAAATTTACATTGAAACTGCTTCCGGAAAGGATATTATATTTTATACCGCCGGAAAGTGAATGGTTGGTAGCCTTCTCCATTGAATCAATGGTATTTTGCTTGTGTGTAAAACTATATTCAAAGCTTGCCCTGAAATTGGATTTATATACATAACTAAAATTGGGGCCAATGCTATACTGATTGATATGAAAATTGCGATTAGTAAAACTTATTGCACTGCTGTTTAAAACATTTTTGGTTTCTTTAATGGCAAGGCTGCTTATAAAACTCCTTCCCAGGTTCACCCTTAATTTACCAATGATATTTCTCAGCGCCCGGCTTTCGTATCCATAGGCCAGTAGCGATTTACCTGAAGATTTACTATACGTAAATTCCAAACCCCATTTTGTACTGCTACGGTTGTAAAACCAGGTATTACTAAAAAAAGAACTTAAGGTTATTAAACTGGTATCGGCAAGTTCTTTACTAAAAGGATTAAACAAAAAATTACCGTTATATAAATCTTTCTTATTGATCTGTAATACCGATGCCGTATTACTCCTGGTAATAATTTTACGCAACAAACCCCTTCCGGGTTTAAGTATCATTTTCGGTTCCAGGTTAATACCGTAATTAAATTGTATGTAGTTGGCTTTTACATATTCGTTACCCGGCGTAAAAACCCTGATGTATTTTTTTTGGTCGGGAAAAAGGGCTTCTTCAAATTCGTTGAGTTCCGGTATACCGTTATTATTATAGTCTATCCAGGTAAATTGGCCCTGCCCAGCAGGTACCTCTATATAACTGTATTCTCTTTTCTGCTCCTGCCCACTCCCGGTTTCGTATAGAAAAAAGCCGTTTAAAAACCCTTTAAATTCATTAAACTCATATTCTGCCCGGCCCAAAATACTATTGTCTGACTTGAGGTTTGTAAAGCCAGCATAAGTAACTTTTAAAACCCTGTAATTGAAGCTAAGCCTTAGTTTGCGATTTTCGTTTTTTAAAAACTCGGAAGCAATTTTAAAATTATCGCTATGGTTGGCGTTTAGTAATTTATTGCCAACGGGAAGTTTATCGTTTCTTTTAATATAGGAAAATGCCCATTTATTTTGCAATGCCTGGTTGCTGCGTAAATATAATTCGTAAATATTAAACCCAAAACTTAAAGTATTGAGTGTGTCCCATTGTTTGTTTAAATTCTGGTTAAACTCGCCATTATATTTTAAACCGGTTTCCCAATTTCCCATTTTTTTTAGTTGCCTGCTTAGCTCCAATCCCGGCCTAAAAAAATTTCCTTTAATTAATAAAGTATTAAACAAAGTATAACTGCTATTGCTGCTAAACTTCCAGCCTTTAATGGCTATTTGATGTACCAAATATTGCCTCCATCCTTTATAGCCATCGCTGCGGATATAGTTTACTATGCCAATTTGAAATTGATTACCTGCAGAATCGGAAATTGAGGCACTGGCATCTATAATTTTTTCATCGGTAAGTGCTGCGTCAAAGGCCAATGCCCAATCCCTTAAAAATTCTATATTACGCAGGCGTTCCAGCGGTTTAAATTTTTGCTGCACAAATTCATAACCTAAGTTGCTGTTAAGTTTCCAGGTTTTGTTTAAAATGTGAATACCCGTATTTTGTGCTGTTAATGAAAATTTTCCACCCAGGCCATTATCGTTGCTTTTATCTTTTGAAGAAAAAGTATTTACATCATAGTTGCTCATGGCCAGTTCGGATTTTAGCTTAAAAGTTTTGGACAATGCATAGCTGAACCCTGCGGAGAAAATTTGCTGCTTTTTGGGAGTAACCAATAAACTTACCGGCTCCCAGTCGCCCATTTTGTTATTGGCTGCATCGGGCTGCACCCATTCAAATACTTTACCGTTTGTAGCATTGAGCAGTTGCCGGTAATTGCCTTTACCGGGCCCCAAATAGGTGAACCCAAGTGAATACAGCAGGTCGGCGGCATTATTGGATTGTACAAATATAGAGTCGTGCAAAGTGCCATTATAAAGTGTATCAATTTTTTTATATAAAATTTTGCCCGTACCCAATGTATCCCTAAAAGCTGCCTGGTAATAAGCAAGGTTAATGCTATCACCAATGCCGGCTAAAAATTGTTTTTGTGATGCATCAAGGGTTTGGTCAATGGCTGAATTTTTTGCATCGGTATTTGCATAAGCGCCCAAATAAATATCCAGTTTTTTAGAAAACCGGATTTCATCATTTACATAAAACTGAGAATTCAGGAAATTCCTGTCGGCATATTCAAACTCTGCCTGTATCCTCCTGTCTTTGGTTACCAGTCGTTTTGGGGTAAAGGTTAATTCTGCGGTATTGTAGTTAATTACATAGTCCTGGTCTTCTCCACGCTGTAACAATTCGCCATCCATGTAAACCCTTTCTGTTCCTGCAAGTATTACAAAATACAGTTCGTTGTTGGCGCCATAAAGCCTGTACGGGCCCTGGTTTCCTTCCAGAGGCACCAGTATATTTTTAGTAAATTTTCCTTTGGCAATTGCTCCGCTAAATAACAATGAATTATTAATATTTTTACCTATTTTATTATCGGTAATAAACGAAGCGCCCTGCAAACGTTTATAAAATTTTATAAAGTAGTTTTGACTTTCCCTTATTTCAATATCGCCAAAATTTACCTGCCATTTCTTTTTCTTTACCTGTAAAAAAACCCTGTCAAAATCCCTAAGCTCCTGGGTATTACCATCCGGCTGAATGGGAAGGTTGTTATCGGTTACGGCTGCAGTAATTTCCAGGCTGTCGCCAATATAGCCATTGAGTTGAAGGTTCATGCTGCTGTTTACCACGGCATCCTGGCTATTACCAAAAGAAATTGCACGGCCAAAACTTCCTTCGGTTTTCAATCCGCCAAAATCAAATAAAGGGTTTACGGGGTTTTGTGCATTGCGGATGGTAACCGGGTTTTCGGCAGTAAATTTAAACCGTATACTATCGTAATGTAAGTGCCTTGCAACGGCATTGAGTTTTATAGAAAAAACCCGGTAACGCACAAGCACCGAATCTAGAGCAGGCATTTGCAACCAGTTTAAGGTAGCATTAATTTCATCCAAAGCATAGGAATTTTTAGGTACTCCTTCGGCAATAAAAGTGCCTGGAACCAGGCTAAGTGTATCGATTACAATTGGAGCCGCAGAGTTGCCAATCCATTTTTTACGCAAATTAGATAATGGATTTTGCTGTGCACAGGCCACCGACCAGGTAAGCAGGAAAAATAGAGCCAGGTATATGTTTCTTAAATTCAATGGGAGTTAATACCTGCTAAAATTAGCATTTATCCCTGTTTTACGATAATATGATGGATATTATTGTGCTGTAAAAGCCAGGCAAAAAATAAATTCTGTGGCAAAAGATGTTAAAAGAGTAATAAGAACGGCTATTATCCCTGCAATTTTTCCACCAGGTAGATATAATCGTTCATTGCATTTTCTTTAGCTGTGCCTTTTAAAGATACCCAGGCTTCGTATTTGGCTTTAGCAACAAAATCAAAAGGGTTAGATGGCGCTTCGGTGCTTACATCGCCTTCGGTAGCTTGCTTATAATATGAATATAATTTTAATAAGGTTTCGTTGCTGGGTTTTTGCGAAAGTGATTTGCTATTAATTACAGCTTCTTCAAATTGTTCCTTTAAAGTATTTACCATTGCTAAAAAATTTTATCCGGGTTCTTTATATGCCGTAAATATACAAATACAAGTATAAAAAAATTGCCTTGTGGAAAATGCTGTAATTTTTTTTTTAATTTATTTACCAGTTATTCACAAATTATCTGATTTTAATAAAAAAGACATACGCAATTTGTGGTATAAGGCATTTATATTGGAAAAAAATTCTTATAGGGAAATAATAAAACAACAGCTCTATTGCTGTGCAAGTGAAATACGCACCTGCACACCTGCCCTGGTATTAGTTATGGGAGCGCTAGAGGAAATATATGGAATTACCCTTCGCTGGTCAAAGTAGAGTTTTATGTTTACCCTGTTATTGAGGTAATAGTCAATAGTGGGATTAATAGAAATTTCTTTGCTGCCAGCTGTGGGGAAATTGGTGGATTGGTCAAGCCGGTTGTTGGAAGTAATATTATCTCTTATCCTGAAATCGAGCCTGAAATTAATTTCATTATCTAATTTTCCATCAGCTTTTGAGCTGAGGAATTTTGGAAGTTTTAAACCGCCAAATAATTTAAGCCCACGTTTACGGTAGCCTGCGCCAATTACATACTCTGTACTTTTAACTTCGCTCAGTTGGTAATCGTATAAGCTTAAACTTAACTGCCTCGATTTTGAATATTCAAATTTTAGCTGCAATTGATTGGTGAACATCATATCAAAACCAATTAATGGGCTAAATTGCTCACCAATGCTGATATTGGGTACTAAAAAGAAAGGAATAAAATTGCCAGATGTGCTATCGTAAAAAGAAGGATACCCAAAGTTGCTTTGATCCTGGTACATTAATGCAGAAGTAAACCCGTTCATACTTAAGTTACCGGTATAGCCATGGGAAAGGGTGAAATTGGTAAATATTTTTTCCATGCCCTTTATTTTAGTAAGGCCGGTATAATCAATTTTCCAGTTTGGTTTAGGTTTTATAGATCTAAACGGATTGGATTTAATATTTGCATTATTTTGGTCAATCAAGCCCACTTTATCAGGATCCTGGCCAGTGTATGCAGCAATAAATGCCGGAATCAACACATCCACTGCATATTTATTATACCCGTAATAATAGCCATCGGCAAGCTGGCCCTGGCCTGGCTGGAGCTGCGTATAAGGATTTTGCTTGCCCAGCCTACGGGATAGAATGATTCGGTTGGCTTCAAATTTTTTAAAGGTTTCCGAAACCTGATTGGGCCCTGTTTTTTCAAAAAGTGTTTTAAATGAAATATAAGAAACATCAAAGCCTCCGCCTGCATAAGGGCTTAGGTGCATAAAGCTGGGGTTAGGGCCGCCGCTGGTATCTACAAAGCGGAAGGTTTCGGTATAATTTTTATTAAATGTTTTACTCAGGTTAACCGTTATCATTAAATCCTTTACTGGTTCAATAGTACCGGAAACGGTTATACGCTGATCAAAATTTTGCTGCAACATGGTATTAAATGTAGAATCCCTGGATATTACATTTTGTGCCGCTTTTTTATTGAGCCATGCTTTATCGGGCTGTTTGCCAAAAATAAAATCGAATCCGGGCTGCATGCTCCTGAAGTTTTCACCTGCATATTGCGTACTGTCCATATAGCCCGGCAACCTTGTATTGGCCATTTCTGTAATGGAGAAATTGGCTTGTTTAACACTGGTGAGTAATTTGCCCAAAACCCTGCCTGCCGTGCCCACATAAGGCATTGCGGTTTTATCTACAATACGCCGTGTTTTAATTACTTTTTTCCCGGTTTTAGTTATTACGGTATCTTTTACTTTAGTTACCCGGTTTTTCCATTTTTCTTTATCCTCAATATTTTTGGGTGCATCTAACTGGCGCAGCCATTTACTTTTTTGGTAGAGCCTTGTAAAATCAAATTGGGCAGTAGCTTCTTTTTGCTGGCCGTTTTCAATAATATTTCCCAGGTTTACAGCAAGGCGGCTGGCGCCAATCCAGTTATAGGTTGCCTGGTACTTTAGGTTAATTGTGGTCCAGTCTATTAATGGTAATTTATTTGTAGGCACTGCATATTGAAATGAAGCCGTTTGATTATAAATGGTATTTCTTCCGCCTTTTAATAGGTTTTTCCAAACGGTGTCTTTCTTTTCTTTGGTATCTATCCTGCCAAAAGGTTCATCTATACGGCTGTTATTGGTTGCTGTATAATCCAGCGTTACTGATCGGGTAAGGTTCCAGCGTAAAATATAATCCCGCTGAAACACAAAATATTTATCAAAGGTTTCGGGCACTTTATATTTATCATCGCCACCAATGCTCCTTGCCCTTATTACACCAAACTGCCGGGTAAGATCGGCCCTGAAACTTAACTGCGATGGTACATAGTTAAAATTAAAATCCTTAATCAGGTCAAACCAATGCGTTTTTGTTTTCTTAAATAATTTTTTAAATGGTTCTATGTATTTTGGCTGTGGCGCAAAATTATAGCCCAAAACGCCTCTATGGCGTGTTACATCATTATATTCTATTAACGGGCTTTGAATATGGGTATTGATATAAGAGTAGCTTACATCAAAGTTGGAAATATCATAAATTTTTGGCTTTTTCCCATTGGTTTTTTGTTTTCTTACATTAGTAAAATTGAGCGTTTTAATGGTGGTAATATCCGCAGCAGCATTTTTTATAGAATCTTTTTGCGGGCCATTGGCATTGGCTAATTTATCTTTTAGCTTAATGTCTTTATCATAAGGATCATACTCGGGGTTGCTTACCGTTTTGGAATAGCTTGCCATTACGGGTATAGACAACCCTGTATTTTTAGGAAGCAGTTTTCCCAATTCTAAATTTGCGGTTACATCAAACTGGAAAAAATTATCCCGATACCTTTCATTTATTCTTTGCTCCAGTGTACCAAAGCCAGCAGTATGCATATTGCCGGATAGGGATAAAGTACCCAGGTCGGCAAGGTTTACATCTACCCTGCCCAATGCGGCATATCCGCCTTTTTCATCAATAGATGAAAGCCTTAGTTCGTTTACCCAAATTTCGCCGCAGGCTACTTCGGCATGTGAAGTATTTTCCACACCAATTAACATTCCTCTCACTTCTGCAAGGTTGGGGTTGCCCATTACTGAATAGGTTTGCCCGTTGGATTGCAGTTCTTTATAAATTTGGCCAATTGGAATTGAAGAAAGGTTCCTGTTTTGTTTTAGCCTGGTGAGTACGGCAAAATCCAGGTCAAGTGAGTTATGAGGGTTCCAAAGTGTATCGTTGTAAGCATCCGAATCTGGGTTCATATTTCCAGCGCTCAATGGCGTTACATAAAGCGGTATGCGAATTTCGTAATAGTTGTTTACAAAATCGGTTCCCAGGCGAATTACTGCGGTAAGTTCTTTGTCTTTTATCGGGTTGCCCGGCGCATTTTTTACTGCTTCTTCGGCATGGATATACATTTGCAGTTTCCTGAACTGGCGCATATCCCTGTCGGCAAATGTTTGAAACACGGCTTTGGCATCTTTTAAATCCAGGTCGCAAAACTGCAAAGTCATAGCCTGCTCATTTTGCAAAAGGTTTACACCGTTATTGCTGGTTGTTTGCACCCTTTCAATTTCCCTGGGTGTACGGTAAGGCAAAGGCACACGCTTATCGTTTTCTTCAATATTTACAGCGCCTACATTTAGCGGTGTAGTGCTTGCGGTATTGAACATACCTGTGGTATCTACTTTGTATTGAAATTTGCGCCAGATATTACGGCCCAGTTGCAACTGGCCAAAACGTAACACCACAAGGCTGTCGTCAAAATCTGTCATATACATCCGCATAAAACGGATAGATTTAAAATCGGGGATATTGCCAATTTTTTGTTCGTAGCTGCCAATAGGTATCCTGAACTGGTACCAGGTTTCATCTCTGTTGGTGCCATTGGGCAAACTTATATTTACCACTTTTTTATCTACAATGTAGTTGCTGCCAATTTGCATTTCGGGTGCATCAGTACGTTTAATATCAACCTTGTATTGAAAGTATTCTTCTGTTTCATTGAGTGTATTATCCCTGTTGAGGTCTTCAGCATCGGGATATAAAGTTGCTGCTGTGGTATAAACGCCGCCAGAATTGATGGGAGAATTTCCATCGGGGCCATTATAATTTTTATAACGGGCAAGTATCCCATCCTGCCCATTAAAATTTCCATCCCTGTAATTTTTAAAATTATCAGAAGATGGGTCATTCAATGCTTGCTGGTAAATGGGTGAACCGGTTCCAAAATTGGCTGCCAAATCATTTAAGTAAATTTGGCGGTAGTTTACTTCTGCCGTATCGGAAAGCCCGTCGAAGCCTACATCCTGGTAAACCCTGTCTTCGGGCACATTGCTAAATGCATTGGTTACCTGTATGGGATTGCGAGGCACCCTGCCCCAAATAGTATTGTTTACTGCCGCAGGTGCATTGGGTGTTGGCAAGCCGTTTTCATAAAATCGCTGGCCATCTTTTAAAATATCTTCTGAAATATTTCCCAGGTTAAAAAATAATTTACCGCCTGAGGAAGAATTGTACTCCGGTAAAATATAGGGATCCTGCATCCAGAATTCTATGAACTCAATATTGGCTGTTTCAAAATCTGTTTGGTCCAGGCTACGCATCATTCCGCCCCATTTCTTTTTGGGATTAATTAAATTACCTGCTGCTTCAATTTCTGCAGGAGCTGAAGAGTAATTGTAAGGCCCACGTTGCCTTGGATAAAAAGATAAATCAAAAGTTACCAACTGGCTTTCTCCAAAACCTGTGGTACGCTGCGGAAAAATTTCTTTTTGATATACGGCACGAGTCCTTGGGTCGCTCAGCAAGTTTACATTTTCAATAGGGTTATTGGCGCCTTTGTATTGTTGCAGCGCCTGCTCTATTTGATACCAGGAAATTTTAGCCCTGTTTTTTCCATATACCAGGCTATTGGATGAGTCTGCTTCAGGAAACATTGCATTTCCAAAAATATCTTTTGAGCCGGAGGGTGTAGATGCAAGCATCCAGCTTATTGGTGGAAAACGCAAATCAATACCTGATTTGCTTCCTTCAAAATCATCTATATAAATTACGCCATTATTTCCCCTGCCTATTTGCGGTGCATGGCCGGGTTTTAAAACTGCTCCTTCAATATATGCATTTACTGCAGAGGGTACTGTTGTTGTATAAAAAGGTAATTTATCCAGCCACTTGGTAAGCCTTGGTAAATCTTTTTTGTAGCTCACATCTATACCATACATAGTATTGCGTATAGGGTCGTCGTTTAAATTTACTTTGGTGAAGAAGGGCCTTTCGCTTAGCCTTACGGTTGTTAAACCAAAAGAGAGTTGTTCTTTTTCGGTATTTTTTGCCAAATAATCAAGCCTTAAACCCATGTACGATCTTTGTTGCAGGCCAAATGTGGCATTGTTTTCAGAATTTACCTGTACAGGAATACCTGAATTTATTATGGCCTGGTTGGTAATATGAATGGTACCTAAATCGTAGTTAATATCATAATCTATACCTTCCTGCAATAAGCGGCCACCAGCAGTTACAGAAACCGAACCACGGGGAACATTATAGCCTATACTTATATCGGATGAGCCTGTACTTTTTGAAAGGCCTTTTAATACAAAGCGATTTAAGTTGGGATATTGCTGTGCTACGGCTTTTATAGAATCATACAATGCATAATATAAAGTATCTTTTGCCGTAGCGGGAACGGTGGTATAAATTTTATTGGCTAGGTCACGTCCAAATGGTTCCAGCACCGGAAATATAACCCGGCTATATTGCGAAACCACCGTAAAATTTTCTACATAATCAAATACGCCATCGGGCTGCGGATCCAGTTGAGAGTTTAGCCGGTCCAGGTTAATTAAAGAAATTATTGGTGTGCCATTTTCTTTATCACCAAAAGGTACATAGCGTTTTGCGCCAAGGCCGGGTTCCTGGTAAACAACATCCAGTTTAAAATCCTGTGGAGATATTACACCATAACCAATAGTGTATACATTCTTCATCATCAATTGCCAAAGCGGAAGGCTGGTACGCTGAGAGGTGGCTTTTAATAATTTTAAAAACAATACTTTTTGTGTTGCCGTTGTACTGTCTGGCGGTACATCTTGTGAAAATTCACCTACCTGGAAAATTTTTCCATTATAAGAAAACTGGTAAGCCACAGCAAGTACTTCATCGGGTTGCAGAGGCTGGCTTAAGGATAAGGTACCTATTTGAGCATTCCATATAAATTGTGTAGAATCTAATTTACGGGCAAAGGTTTTTTCAAAATCCTGAACGGGCTGCAAACCCAGGCCCAATAAATTGTTGTACACCAATGCAGGGTTTCGTGGGTCGGGCCTTGATAAAACCTGCTGCAATAAATCATTGGAATTATTTGATGGAACAGGAAATGTACCTGTAGGTGTAACCACAGGGCTGTAGGGTTGGTCTTCGGCAAGATCCATAAGGCCTACTACATCCCTTGTTTCTGTAGTAATACCTGTTTTATTGGTTACCCATACTTCGAGGCGCAATATTTGTACCGGGCTGGTAATTGCCGGCAAATTGCTCATGCGCTGGTTGTAGTTGCGTTTAAAATACTGGCCTAGTAAAAAGTGGCGGTTTTCTTCGTATTCATCTGCTTTTATTTCAAAAGGCTGTGCGGCTGTTCCACCCTGTAAATCCATACTTTGCCTTTGCGATTTTTGATTGGCCAATACGGTGGTGATATATAGCTTTCCAAATTGCAACTGTGTTTTTAATCCAAACAGTTGTTGCGCCCCGGGTATTAAAGTTCCCCGGCTGGAAAAACTTACATTACCTGCTTCAAACCTTTTAATAATTTCATCATCGCTTCCTGTATAATCCAGTTTTAGTTGGTTATCTACATCAAAGTTGGCGAGGGTATTATAGTTTATAGGGAACTTAAGTTTGTCCCCAATATTGGCATTTACATTTACCTGGGCATTCATATTAAAGTCAAACCCGCCATTGCGCCTTGCCCTTTCGGGTAGGGTTGGGTTATCTATATTCTGGCCCTGGTAACCTGCGGTTATATCTACATTGCCTTGTGGGTTAATTTCTATTTTACCGCTTCCAAAAAGCCGGTTAAAAAAATTGTCGTATAAAGATAATTTTGGTTTGGTGAATTTTCCCCGGTTGAGCAGGCTGGTAGTATTTGCCCTTTTTCTAAAATATTCTTCTTCGGCCTGGCTGTTGCGCATTTGCCAGTATTCATCAAAGCTGTAAGTAATGGGAACCCGGTAATATTTATCGCCAATTTTTTCATAAACCGTGTACCGGCGGTTTATGGCATCGTAAACAACAGAGTCTTTAATATTAGAAGGGTCGTTGAGGTCAAAAGCGCTTCTGCCGCCTGAAGAAAGTACATCTGAATACCTGTCGTGAATAGGATAATGGAGGCTGTCGTTATTTTGAGCAAAGGAAACTGGCGCCCATAGCAATACCAGCACATGTATCATGAGCAATTTTAAGAAAGAATTTCTGCTTAGCGACATTCAGGTAATAAATGGGTTTACGTAGAGATTCTGTCAAATGGCTTTAAGTGCTTTTTTTATCAAATCTTCCAGTTGTAATTCGCCGGTTTGGGAGCTGGCAACTTTTTTTAAAGCCTGCTCTGCCTGCGATTTTGGAATACCTAATGCAGTTAAAGCGTTTAACGCATCATATTCCATTGTATTGTTTGAGGTTGTTGGCATTTCTCCGGTATTTTCATGGCGCTGCACTTTATCCCTTAATTCCAGTACCAATCGCTCAGCAGTTTTTTTGCCAATTCCTTTAATTGCTTCAAGTGCCTTGCTATTTCCTACCAAAATTGCTACTACAATCTCTTTGGGTTTAAGAGAAGACAGCATCATTCTTGCCGTAGCTGCACCTACACCCGAAACACTAATCAATAATACAAAAATTTCCTTTTCCTGCGGTTCAAAAAAACCATACAAAGTATGTGCATCTTCCTTTACCTGCAAATAAGTGTACAATTTTACCTTTTCTAATGATTGTATAGCGCTGTAAGTATGTAAACTTATATTCACCTCGTAACCAATACCATTCACATCCAAATGCAATAGAGCCGGGCTTTTAAATGCCAATCTTCCTTCCAGGTATGCAATCATTATTAACTGGTAAAGTGGCGAAAATAAGGTTTTTTCGGCATAAAGAAGCACTCTATATATTACAGTTTTGCATAATTATTTATTATTTTATCCGGGATGAATCCGGCGGTAATACAATGTAGATTGGGCTACTGTAAAACCTTACCTGTTTTTTCCATTAATTTTGTGGCAAATTATTTTTCATGAGTAAAATAAATGCTGCCATAACGGCTGTGGGTGGTTATGTACCCGAGTACAGGCTTACCAATAAGGAGTTAGAAACTATGGTAGATACCAATGATGAATGGATACGTACACGAACCGGTGTTGAAGAAAGAAGAATTTTAAAAGGTGAAGGTTTAGGCACTAGCGATATGGCAGCAGAAGCAGCGAAAGAAGTTTGCATGAAAGCTGGCATCAATCCTGCAGAAATTGAATGTGTAATATGTGCCACCGTTACACCGGATATGGTTTTTCCGGCAACGGCAAATATTGTAAGCGATAAAGCAGGTTTTGTAAATGCATTTAGTTTTGATATTGGCGCAGCCTGTTCGGGTTTTTTATATGCCCTTAGTACCGGTGCTGCATTTATTGAAAGCGGCCGTTATAAAAAAGTAATAGTTATCGGCGCCGATAAAATGAGCAGTATTATTGATTATAGCGACAGGGCAACCTGCATTATTTTTGGCGATGGCGCCGGCGCCGTATTATTAGAGCCAACACAGGAAGATACAGGTATAAAAGACAGTATTTTAAAAAGCGATGGCAGCGGCAGGCAATATTTACACCAAAAGGCCGGTGGCTCTGTAAAACCAGCTTCGGTTGAAACCGTACTGGCCAAAGAACATTATGTGTACCAGGAAGGGCAAGCCGTTTTTAAATTTGCTGTAAAAGGAATGGCAGATGTAAGCTATGAACTGATGCAACGCAATAACCTTACTGCAGACGATATTGCATGGCTTGTGCCCCACCAGGCCAACTTACGTATTATATATGCTACCGCAAACCGCATGAGTTTACCCAAAGAAAAAGTAATGATCAACATCCATAAACTGGGTAACACCACGGCTGGCACTATACCACTATGCCTTTGGGAATGGGAAAACCAATTAAAAAAAGGAGATAATATTATTCTCTCAGCATTTGGCGGTGGCTTTACCTGGGGCGCTATTTGGGTAAAGTGGGCTTATTAACAGCAAAAAAATTATTATACATACTCAATATCATCGGGGTGAACCAGGCCTTTTCCTTTGAGACGCAAAAAAATATTACCCACAGTGGCAACATCTTTCTGGCAGTAAATTTTTATGCGTTCCAGGTCGTTTTCTTTCCAATACACATTACCTACCATGCTGCCATCAATATCGTCTTTAGGCGATGGCACTTCAAGCGCTGCCGCCAGCAATTTAAGCGATGTAAAATTTTTATAATCGCCAAACCTCCAGTATTGAAAAGTATCTACCAGGTTGGTTTCCCAGGGTTTCATATTTTGAAAATCCAAAAACCGGGGAATAGGGATACGGTTGATCAATAGCCTGCGGCAAATAAATGGAATGTCAAACTCCTTGATATTATGCCCGGCAAAACACCATTTACTGTTCCGGCCTTCAATTTTTGTCATAGTTTCCAAAAAATCATCCAGTATTTTTTTTTCATCGTGGCCGTAAAAAGATTTAATACGCATCCTCAATTGCGGCTCTTTCATAAAATAACCCATACTGATGCACACAATTTTGCTAAACTCTGCCATCACTCCTGCCCTTTGTGTATAAAAATCTGCTGCCGTTACATCCTGTGGAAGTTGTTTTTCCACTTTACCCTGCCATAGCTGCTGCCAGCTTTCATGCAACGCTGTAAAAAATGGTTTTTCAGAAACAGTTTCAATATCTATGATGATAATATCTTCGGTACGGATATGTTGCATACAATTATTTTTTTTATGATATGAAAGTACAAATATTTAATACAGGTTATTAAATTTTTTTTATGGCTTTATGCGTACTTTTAGCTACAAGATTTAAATACTATGGATAAAAAATTAAGAGACCAATTCAATCGTTCATTTACCCAGGAAAAATATGATACTTACATGCAAAAAATTGAAGCGTTGCATCCAGGCGCTTTAGATTTTCGCAATGCCGAAACACCTGTTTTTGTTCCCAGAGCATTCAAAGAAAAAATGCTAAGCGCCTGCGATGAAATTATTGAAGTAATAACCGATCCGCACTTTATGGAGCTTACCCAAAACAGCATCCCCAAAGATATGAACGTACCCGGAGAGGATGCCCACACCCAGTTTTTGGTTTTTGATTTTGGTGTTTGCCAAAATGCTGCAGGCGAACTGGAGCCCCAGCTTATAGAAATGCAGGGCTTCCCAACCTTATTTGGCTTTCAGGTGTACCACAGCCAACTCACAGCCGAATATGCTGCACTCCCTGCAAGTTACAGCCCTTATTTAAACGGATACAATAAAGAATCCTATACCCAACTCTTAAAAGAAATAATTGTAGGCAACCTGAACGCCGAAAATGTAATTTTATTGGAAATTTTTCCTGAGCAACAAAAAACCAGGATAGATTTTTATTGCACCGAAACTTTATTGGGCATTAAAACCGTTTGCCTCACAAAAGTAAAAGCCGATGGAAAAAACCTTTATTATGAAAATGCAGGAAAAAAAACAGCTATCAAAAGAATTTACAACAGGGTAATTTTTGACGACCTGCAAAAACAAGAAAATTTACCACCCATTATAGATTTAAGCAAAGAATATGATGTAGAATGGGCGCCGCACCCAAATTGGTTCAACCGCATCAGCAAATTTACTTTGCCTTTTATACAACATCAATGTGTGCCGGAAACTTATTTTCTCAATGAAATAAAACAAGCTGTAAACTTAAATGAATTTGTATTAAAACCATTGTTTTCATTTGCCGGAATGGGTGTGGTAATTGATGTACAGCAATCAGACATTGATGCCATAAAAGACCCGGAAAACTGGATATTGCAAAAAAAAGTAAACTACGCTCCCGTAATAGAAACGCCCAATGAACCGGCAAAAGCAGAAATTCGCTTATTCTATTTTTGGAAAAACGAATGGCAAAAACCCGTAGGCGTACTTAACCTGGCAAGACTGAGTAAAGGAAAAATGATTGGTACACGTTATAATAAAGATAAAGATTGGGTGGGTGGCTCTGTGGCTTTTTTTGAAATGTAAACCAATTAAACTTAAGCAATAAAAACAATTACTATGCGGCCCGGATATATCCGTTTTATCCATTTTTTAGAAAAAACAAATGAATTAATAATCAATGCAGCGAAGCAGCCCAACCCGGCATTATGGCTACTGCAGCACAATGGCCGCACGCCTTTTTTTATGCTGCAAGGCCTGGCAAAAATCCATGAAGCATTTCACAATAAAAAAAAGTTTAAAAAAATAAGAAACAATTATTTTAAGATAATTGAAGACGGCCTTGGCCAAATTGATTATTATGATTTTTATATTAAAGAATTTGAAGGCATTATAACCATACCCAAAACGGCAATTGCATATTTAAAAGAGCAGATGCAAAAAAAATTAACTGATTTAAATGAAATACTGATTAAAGACGGATGGATAGATGAAAATAAAAGCCGCATTACTTGTATTAAAGAAAAACTAGAAGGTGCAGATTGGAAAAAAGAGAAAAAGGAAATAAAGTTGTTGCTGGATTTTTATGATAATGAAATAAAAGAGATATTTGATTTTTATAAAAAAATTGGCAATGGCTTTACCCAACTGGAAGAGCAGGTACATGAATTAAGGAGAAAACTACGCTGGTTAAGCATTTATCCGCAAGCCATGCTGGGCAGTATTCAATATACCAACAGCGCCCACCCTATTGCAGAACTGCCTAAATACTTAACACCGGAAATATTAAACTCGCCTTATAATATTTTTCCTGAAGCAGGGAGCAATAAATATTTTTTACTGCTGGAAAAAAATTATTTCTTTTCGCTGAGCTGGATGATAAATGAACTGGGCAATGAGAAAGATAAAGGCCTGGGTATATACCAGCTTGCAGCAGCTTTGGAACATACCGAAAACCTTGACAAAGAAAAAGCCATAGCAAGGGCCGGCGAAATTTTACTGGGTAATGCCAAAGCGCTTGAGCAAATACTGCACTATTGCCATACCATTTGTACTGACTTTTTTAAAGAACGCAACCTTAATAAATTGGTTTACGGAATAGCAAAAGCCAGCGAATAGTTACTTGCAGCATTCTTTTTTTCTTACAAAAATGGCTTTACCTATTTTCTTAAGAAAGGCCAATATGGTATGCACAAACTTCACAGTAATTAATTCAAAAACCACCAGCGTATACCCACCCTTATTATTAAACCCGGCGTTGGGTAATGCGGCGCTGCAAAGTTATTATTAATAAATCCAAACCCGTTTATTGTGCTTACCGTATTTAAATTTTCGGCCCGGATGTATGCGGCAAAACCCCTGATGCGAAAATGAAGGTAGGCTGCAACATCGGGGAGGTTTTTTATAGTTACAGAATCCTGCGTTACAAACTGCCCGGTTACTGCAGAAAAGCCATAAGCTTTATAAGGCGTAAAATACCGCACATCGAGGCCGGTACTTAACATGAGGTTTTTATAGAATTTACCTTCAAAAGCAAGCCTGTTACGGGTATAAATATTGGGTACCTTAATTGGTGCCGCTGCATCGGTTAGCTGCAAAGCACCTTCAATATACCAGTTAATTTTTTTACTGAGTTTTAATTTAGTTGAAGCTGAAAAGCGGCTAATGTTTATTGGTTTTGAAAACTGGGCAGTTTTAGTATTCCCCTCAAAGTAAGCATAGTTGGTAATAAGATAATTGGTAAAGCCCAATTGAACAAAAGGGTTATTGGCAGTAGCGCCAAAACTGATGATATTTTCCTTTTTAAAATTTCCGGCATTGCCCAAATTGAAACTACTGCGTGGGTCAAAAATAAATGATGGGCTCCGGTTTACATTATTGAAAAAAAGATTTACATAACCCCAGCGCTTATTAAAGTAACGGCTAAGGCTGGCATAAGCGCCATAGTCACCGGCATTATATCCATTGAAATATAATTCGCCTTTGGCCAAAATATCCCACTTTTTATTACGGGTGCGATTGCGGTATTCGGCATGCACAAAAATATTATGCAGGTTGGTATTTCCCGAATCAAGTGTTCCTTTAATATTTTGAATAGTGGCACCTGCAAGAAAAAATTCAGCGGTATTTTTAGTATCGGGAAATTGCAACAGCGAAAAATCATTGCTCAATATCTGCCATTTTTCATTGAGCACTACGGTATCATTGGCATTGGGCAAGCGAATTGCAAACCAGTTTTCATATAGTGTTGAGTCTGCTTCCACATCTAAATAACGATAGCTATATTTATTAAAAGTAAACGTATGCTGAAAACGCAATTTGGGATAAAATAAATATTCGGTTGTAGAGTCGTTAATGGCAATAGAATCTTTTTTACCCAAGTCGTAGCTTTGCCGTAAGAAAAAAGTAAAGTCTTTATAAATATTACCAGTTTTTACCGAGGTTACAAAAGGGTTTGGCCTGTAGCCATTTATATCCCCAAGGTTTACATCTACGGCAAATCTTTGCTTCCTGTTTTTATCTACCAGTTGGGAGTCGTTTACAATTCCTCCATTTTGAGATGCCCTAATATTACTGCCCAATAAAATTATTGTTCCGTTATACCTTTTGCGTTTGCCCTGGTAATTTCCATATAAACGCCATGCATTATGGTTGTTGTTTTGGTTAAGGAATAATCCCGGTGCATTTATTAAACGGTAATCAAATCCAAAGTTTACATTGGGCCTTGGGTTTTGGGTATGCACAACCTGTATCATTTGTTCTTTTCCTGAAGCCAACTGGTAAGCCAGCATTGAAAAAGGCCGGTTTGTTTTGTACAGTTTTGTTCCTTCGGTGGTAAAGCGGTAAAGGTCAAAGCTATGAAAGCCTGCATCCCACCCGGGTTTTGCAAAAGAGTTATAAATAAGTGCTGTGGCCGCAGCTCCGTTATTGCCCAGGTTTTGCCAATAAGAAGGAACGGAATAATAGTGGTCAAAATCATTAATGGAAGAATCCAGCGTACTTCTTCTTGTAGAATCCAGGTAACGGTAACTTAAAAAAAGGGTATCATCTTTACGATGTTCAAAAGCAATAGTATCCTGCCTTTGGGAACCTGCGCCCACAGATTTTCCAATGGCTCCAGCCCGCCTGATAATTTCAAGATCCTGTGCAAAAACCAGAGAATGCAAACCAAAAACCAGCAATAAAAAAAATATTATTTTCATTGGAGCAATTAAAGCTGTGCAATCAACGCTTTAAAAATATGGGTGAGCCTGGGTTCGGCAGCTTTTGCGGCTTCCAGTACTTCCTGGTGGGTGATGCTGTGGTTGCCTTCCATCATCCCCAAATCGGTAATTACACTTACGGCAAAAACCGGCAGGCCCATGTGAACTGCTGTAATATTTTCCTGAACCGTACTCATACCTACTGCATCGGCGCCCATAATATTTACAAACTTATATTCGGCCTTAGTTTCAAATGTTGGGCCGGTAACTGCAATGTAAACGCCTTCCTTAATATCAATATTTGCTTCGGCTGCAATTTTTTTGGCTTCACTGATTAATGACAAAGAATAAGGCTCCGACATATCCGGAAAACGTGGCCCAAGTTCATCCACGTTTTTTCCAACCAAGGGATTGGGCGTAAAAAAGCTAATATGGTCTCTGATAATCATTAGGTCGCCAACTTTAAAAGAAGGATTGGTACCACCTGCGGCATTACTCAAAAAAAGTGTTTTAATACCCAGGAATTTCATTACCCTTATAGGAAATACAATATCCTGAATGGGATAACCCTCGTAAAAATGGAATCGGCCCGCCATGGCAATTACTTTTTTTCCACTTAATTCGCCAAAAATTAATTTTCCTTTATGGCCCTCAACAGTGCTTACGGGAAAATGAGGAATATCGCCATAAGCAATTTCATGCTTTACTTTTATTTCCTCAGCAAAATTTCCAAGTCCGCTGCCCAATACAATACCTGCTACAGGTTCTGCATTAATTATATTTTTTATATAGGCTACTGCTTCATGTATTTTTTGCATCATAATTCCTAAAATTTTATGTGCAAATGTAAGTTTTAAGCTCCAATAGGCAAACCTGCTGTACCATCTAAATTTGCACGATTTGTTAAATTATGGTCTCTTTTAATCACCCCAAAAACAATCTGCTACTAATTTAAAAAATTGAAATAATCCCATTTAAAAAAGCAGGCAAAGAACAAAATATTTATTACCAAAAAAGGCAGCAATATTGCATGCACCAAAAAAATATCAAGGCTTATTTTGCTCAAAATGAGAAAGCATTTTTTTACTTATCTTCGCCAAAATCTTTTCTACAATGAATCTCCACGAATACCAGGCCAAAGAATTATTGAAAAAATACAATGTACCCGTACAATATGGCTATGCCTGCACAACAGTTCAGGAAGCAGAAGATGCCTACCGCCAAATAAAAACCCAAACTGGTAGCAAGTTTGCGATTGTAAAAGCGCAGATACATGCAGGCGGTCGTGGAAAAGGCACCATAAAGGAAAATGGCATTAATGGGGTAAAAGTTGCCAAATCAATGGAAGATATACAGGAATTTGCCGAAAAAATATTGGGCGGTACTTTAGTTACCGTACAAACCGGGCCGGCAGGTAAAGTGGTGAATAAAATTTTTGTTGCTGCCGATATGTATTATGATGGCCCAAGTGAGAGAAAAGAATTTTATTTCTCTATTTTACTGGATCGTTCCAAAGGTCAAAATGTAATTATGTACAGCACCGAAGGAGGAATGAATATTGAAGAAGTAGCTCATAACACACCTGAGAAGATTTTTAAAGAATGGGTACATCCTGCCGGTGGCCTGCAAGCCTTTCAGGCAAGAAAAATTGCTTTTAACCTTGGCCTTAGTGGCGAGGCATTTAAAAATTGTACAAAATTTGTAACCAACCTTTATAATGCTTTTACGGGGCTGGATTGCTCCATGCTGGAAATAAACCCATTATTTAAAGCATCGGATGATAAAATAATTGCTGTGGATTGCAAAATGAACCTTGATGAAAATTCATTGATGCGCCATGCAGACCTTATTACCTTACGGGATATTACAGAAGAAGACCCCACAGAAGTTGAAGCAGGAAAACATAACCTGAACTTTGTGAAACTGGATGGTAATGTAGGTTGTATGGTCAACGGCGCTGGTTTGGCAATGGCTACAATGGATATGATTAAACTGAGTGGTGGCGAACCAGCAAATTTTCTTGATGTGGGCGGAACCGCTAATGCCCAAACGGTGGAAGCAGGCTTTCGAATAATTTTAAAAGACCCAAAAGTAAAAGCCATACTCATCAATATTTTTGGGGGTATTGTTCGTTGCGACAGGGTGGCGCAGGGTGTTATTGATGCTTACAAAAGCATAGGCAATATTGATATACCCATTATTGTGCGCCTGCAGGGTACCAATGCTGATGTGGCTAAAAAATTAATAGATGAAAGCGGTTTAAAAGTACAAAGCGCCATACTATTGAGTGAAGCAGCATTACTTGTAAATAAAGCCGTGGCTTAAGTACGATAAAAAATTTAATGATTACGGAAAGGTTGCTCTACGGGCAACCTTTTATTTTTTTAAAATTTCATTTCTGGTATTTCACCTTCTACAATTAGCTTACCTGCTGTTTTGCTTTTAATTTCTTCCACCGTTACTCCCGGAGCCCTTTCCAGTAATTTAAATTGATTGTTAACGATTTCAATTACAGCAAGGTCGGTTACAATTTTTTTCACGCATTTAATACCGGTTAATGGCAGGCTACATTCGGGCAATAATTTACTTTCGCCTTTTGGGTTGGTATGCATCATGGCCACAATAATATTTTTAGCGCTGGCAACAAGATCCATAGCGCCGCCCATCCCCTTCACCATTTTTCCAGGTATTTTCCAATTGGCAATATCTCCATTTTCACTTACTTCCATAGCGCCAAGTACGGTTAAATCAACCTTACCGGCCCTTATCATCCCAAAGCTTAAGGCACTGTCAAAAAAAGCCGATCCGGGCAAAGTAGTAATGGTTTGTTTCCCTGCATTTATTAAATCCGGGTCTTCCTGTCCCTCTTCAGGAAAAGGCCCCATGCCCAGCAGGCCATTTTCGCTTTGCAGGGTTACATTTATTCCATCGGGGATATAATTGGCTACTAAAGTAGGTATGCCAATGCCAAGATTTACATAGTAACCATCTTTTAATTCCCTTGCAATTCGCTGTGCTAACTTGTATTTATCTAATGCCATAATTAAGTAATTAAGATTTTTTGGACCTTACGGTGCGCTGTTCTATGCGTTTTTCATAATTTGTTCCCTGGAAAATGCGGTGTACATAAATACCCGGTGTATGCACCTGGTTGGGATCAAGTTCGCCTGGCTCTACAAGCTCTTCTACCTCTGCAATAGTTATTTTACCACCCATTGCCATTAAAGGGTTAAAGTTGCGTGCAGTTTCTTTATAAATAAGGTTGCCCAGCTTATCTCCCTTCCATGCTTTTACCAATGCAAACCCTGCATCAAATGCATATTCCATCAAATATTCTTTTCCATTAAACACACGGCTTTCTTTTCCAGCGGCCACTTCGGTACCTACACCAGCTGGTGTATAAATAGCAGGCATACCATACCCTGCTGCCATGCAGCGTGTGGCTAATGTGCCCTGGGGAATAAGCTCTACCTCTAGTTCGCCACTTAACAACTGCCTTTCAAATTCTGCATTTTCACCTACGTAAGATGCAATCATTTTTTTCACTTGCCGGCCTTTTAATAAAAGCCCTATGCCAAAATCATCTACGCCGGCATTATTAGAAATACAGGTAATATTATTTACTCCTTTTTTTACCAGTGCTTTGAGGCAATTTTCGGGTATGCCACATAAGCCAAACCCGCCAATCATTATCACTGCATCATCCTGCACATCTTTAATGGCATCATCTGCATTTTTAAAAACTTTATTCATACAATTTTTTATTGATGTTTGGCTTTTTAATTATAGGTGAATCAATGCTTAATTTTTTTATTCTTGATTTTTTTATCTGCACAGAATCCATTCTATTCTTTTTTGCCGGCAATGCACCCGGTACAAATTTACTTAATTGTTCCCTTTGGTTCTTTGCAAAAATAGAATCTGTAATTTTTACCAATTCACTGCCATGAGCTACATAGTAGGCATAACTTTTATCGAACTGTTCTTTTGTAATATGGTATCTTTTTAAAATTTGCTGCTGCAAATTAGCATTGATTAGCTGAGAATTTTGAGAACTGTCTTTAGTAACATAATTAGTAATATAAGCATCTGTTTTTATGTAATCCCACAACACCTGCTGCATTATTTTGGGTGGTAATATTTCATTATTTTTATTTTGCTTACAGCTAAAAAATGCCAGCAACCATATAAAACAGGATACCCTTATCATTTCAGTTGCTCCTTATATTTTGAAGAATTGGAAATATCTATTTTAGATAATATTTCAACTGCAGCCGCTTTATCCGGTTGTGGCGCTTTTTTAAAAATATTAATCAGTTCATCTGACTTACCCTGAAAAAAAAACTGGCCGATCATGGTGTTTGGGTTATCGGTACTATAGGTTTGCATTTTTCTTAGCACTGCAAGCATGGCGTTTCTTGCTTCTTTTTCATCTTCCACTAATTTATCAAACGCCTGGCGGTAATAACCATAGTAAATATCATGCATAATAGCATATCGGGAGTTGGTCATATTTTCTACCAGCCAATAGCGGTTACGTAAGCCATCAAAAGCTTTCCAGCCGCTGATTCCCCTTCCATCCGGTGCATTATTTACTACGTTTAACGCTTTTTGAAAATTAGCATCGCCGCCGTGCATTGAAAAAGAAGCATAGTCAAAACCCAAAATCATATAAGCATAATAAGCAAAAACAGCAGTTAAATTCGATGCCAGTTCATCGGGTCCGGTTACCCTTTTATCGTTAAAATCTAATTGCTGGAATTCTACGTATTTGAATTTTATATTGTCGTCTTTATAATTAATAAGCGGGCAAATATAACTGCTGTTAAACACCGGCCTGCCGGATTGAACCGTTAACGAGGCATTATATACATTAGTTTCGCCTGCAGGTTCAATGGTGAGTAAAAAATTACACTGTATCTTTTCATTTGGCGCAAATACATCTGATGTCCATTTGCGGTTGTTTAAAAAATTCATCAGCGCATTTTGCAAAGTGGTAAAAGTGCTCCGGTTTACGGCATTGCCTACCTGATTGGCCATTACGGTTACCCGGGCATTTAGCTCCTGAGCATAGGTGGAAAAGGCAAGGGTGGCTGCAATAACGGTTAAATAAACTTTACTCATGAGTGTAGGATATAATAGTGTCAATAATATCTTTTGCAACCTGCTTTTTGGGTTTTAATTCAAAAGCAAGTTCTTTTCCATTGTTGTCAAAAATAGTTATTTTATTGCTGTTGTGGCCAAAGCCTGACCCTTTATCAGCCAGTGAATTGAGCACAATGATATCGGCATTTTTTTGTTTTAATTTTTTTAAGGCATTTTCTTTTTCATTGTTGGTTTCTAAAGCAAAGCCCACCAAAAACTGGCCAGCTTTTTTTTGGCTGCCCAATGTTTTTAAAATATCGGGTGTTTTTTGCAAACCCAGTTCAAAATGATCTTCTGTTTTTTTAATTTTTTCCTTTGCCACTTTTACAGGGGCATAATCGGCAACTGCTGCGCTAAGAATTGCAATATTTATTTTTGAAAATCTTGCAGTGCATTGCTCAAACATTTCAGTGGCGGACTTTACCCGGATTACATCAATGCCGTTGGGAACAGGCTCAAAAGTGGGGCCAAGCACAAGTGTAACATTTGCACCACGGTTTACAGCTTCTACTGCAAGGGCAATGCCCATTTTGCCGGATGAGTAATTACCAATAAACCGCACCGGATCTATATGTTCGTAAGTAGGACCGGCTGTAATTAAAACATTTTTTCCGCTGAGTTCATTTTTTTTGTGAAAATAGTCCAAAAGCCATCGCAGTATTTCTTCGGGCTCAGCCATTCTACCTTCTCCAATAAGGCCACTTGCCAATTCACCATTATTTACAGGCAATAGCATATTACCAAATGAATTTATCTTATTTCTATTTTCAGTAGTAGAAGCATGCTTCCACATATCTTCATCCATTGCCGGGGCAACGGCTACAGGGCAGGTTGCCGAAAGGTAAACAGCCATTAAAAGGTTATCGCAAATACCATGTGCCATTTTTGATAAGGTATTACAGCTAAGCGGTGCAATAAGCATAATATCTGCCCAGCGCCCAAGCATTACATGGTTTGCCCAGGTGGCATTGTCGCTTAATTCATACAGCACTTCGTTCCTGCTTAATGTAGAAAGGGTCAATGGGGTTACAAAATCGGTTGCTGCATGGGTCATAATTACTTTTACCTTTGCCCCTTCTTTTACCAAAAGGCGCACCAGCATAGCAGTTTTATAAGCTGCAATGCTTCCGCTCACACCCAGCAAAATTTTTTTATCCTTAAGATTCATATAGTAAAAACGGCGGTTTTACCGCCGTTAAAATTATACATTCTATTTTAAAAGTAAAGCTAAAAACTTATTAGCTAAACAGGTCTTCGTCGTTTTTACGGAAATACACTTTATCCTCCAAAAATTCTGTTGTAGCCAGTAATGCCGGGTTGGGCATACGTTCATAAGCTTTAGAAATTTCTATTTGCTCTTTATTTTCATGAATTTCTTCAAGGCTGTCGGTATGGCTGGCAAATTCTTCCAGCTTGCTGTGCAATTCCTCTTTAATAGAAATATTAATTTGGTTGGCACGTTTTCCAATTATAGAAATAGATTCATACAGGTTACCAGTTTTGGATTTAAGTTCGCTCAATTTTTTTGGCTCTACTACACTACTGGTACTAGCGCTTAGCTGACGACGAAATTTGCTCATTTTTTTTATCTTTTAGATGATTTATACTTAAGTTGTTATATTCTTCCGCTTCTTTTAAAAGTTTACTATCCGGAAAGCGGTCCATAAAATCCTGGTATTCTTCAATCACTTTTTCAAAGCGTTCAACCTGTTTTTCCACTACACTTAATTTTGCATAACGGTAGTATGCTTTAATTACCATTAATTTATACTCATCTCCTTTTTGTGTTTCAGGAAAATTATTGAGTAGGTTGGTATATGCAAGTGCCGCAGCTTTATATTGCTCCAGGTTATAATACAATTGAGCTGATCGAAATTCTTTCATTTCCATTTTTCCCCTGCATTTATCAATAATTTCTGTGGCATCTTTTATTCTTGCCGAGCCAGGATGTGTATTAATAAATGTTTGCATCATGTTCATTGCCTTTAAGGTATTTACCTGCTCCAGCTCCAGCTTTGGGCTTTGCTTGTAAAAAGAATATGCCCTCATATAATCTATTTCTTCGGCTTTTACACTATTGGGAAACACTTCTAAATAACCTTTAAAAAGGTTTTCAGCGTCCATATAAAAATCCTGGTAAAAAAAGCAATATGCATACTTGTAATAAAGATCTTCAAATTTTTGTGTGCCTTTATAAATAGGAAACAATTCTTCAAAAAGTTGCTGTGCATGGTTGTATTTCTTTTTGGCAAAATACTCATCGGCCATTTTTAGCTTATAATCAACATCTTTACTTTTTTGAACCTTTGAAAATTTACTGCAGGATGCAAAAACTAATGCCAAAACAATACCGGTAAGAAATACTTTAAATTTCATAAGAAGCGCAAAATTAGCGGTTTTTGGCCAAAAATCAGCTATAAATATATATTATCCAAAAGCGGCCAGTTAAGGATTACTTAAATAAAAAAGCCCTCCCAAATGGGAGGGCCGTACATTGAGCAAAAAGTGGAATTAAAACTATCTTTAGTTTGAACTGATGTCAACTGTATTCTTATCGCCACCCCCAATTTCGCTATTGGTTGTAATCCTATCGGTGCTAATACCTTCTTTATCAACTAAGTAAGCTTTTGCAGCATCGAGCCTGCGCTGAGCTAATGCTTGTGAGGCTTTAGAGGCTTCAGGATAAGCATTTAAGGTAATTGAACAATTTGGATTAGCTTTAAGTTTAGCTGCAACAGTAGATAACATTGCTTTAGCATCAGAACTTATAGAAGCGCTTCCGTTACGGAAATTAACGCTTGGATAATCTGTAGGGCAAGCAGAAACCGGAGCCGCCCTTAGTGAATCGCAACATGCAGGAGGAGGGCATTTGCCTACACCGTCTGCATCAACCGGTTGACATTCGGTAGGTGTAATTAATTGTTTGTCTTTGCAATCCGGAACACCATCACCATCTGTATCCAAAGAAACACCATGAGTATCCACAGGGCAACCTGCAGGTGTATTGGGTTCTCTGTCAAATTGATCAGTAACACCATCACCATCAGCATCATCCAATACTGGTTTTGGCAATTTCATGTGTTTTGGATTGTTTAACTCGCTGTATGCATAGTTTAGTGGGTTAAGCCAGTATAGCGGCTCAACTGATTTTCCGCCAATATTAAAATTAAGGCCTAAAGATGCATAGTTGTATGAATCATAATCTCTTGTAAGAGAAGCATCACCAGTTGGGTGTTCCTGCCATCTTTGCCCATCAATCAAATCGTCTTTAATAAAGGTATGGCGGTCTTCCAGTGCAATATTTATGCGTTTGCCCAGTTTAAATGCCACACCAAATAAAATAGAACCAGATGGCCTGAAAGTATTATTACCCAAATGCTTCCTTCTCCTTCCCTGGTTTTCGGCATCTGTTTCATAATCATCATCCATAGCAGCTTTCAAATCTTTTTTTACATCTTTCCTGCTATCCCATCCGCCATAATTATATTTAGAGGCAATGGTATTAAAAGCGCTGGCATAAGTATTACCATTTGAATTTAAGGCATTAATTTTTGTTTGGTATAAAGTACCACCTATACCGCCACCTGCATAAATTTGAAGGGCAGTTTTATTTTTATGGAAACGGATATTGTTTAAAGTTACTAGGCCTTGCAGGCTTAAATCCTGAACTTTGGCTTTATAGTTATAGAAAACAAAATCTACATTACCCTGTGTATTTCCTGCCTGGTCATTAATGGTACCATCGGGTCCAATGGTCATATATCTTTGGCCTACAGGAAGGCTGGTTGTCCAGGCTGGGTTTTTATAATAATTTTGAGCTGCCGTATAGTTTAATCCTTTACCGGTTGCATTTAAATATTGCAAACGTAAAGAGAACACATACCCTAATGCTTTTCTCACATGTACGGAAAAGTTAGGCATGGTAAACCATTCGGGAGATACATCGCCGCTTATGGTAAATGCGCCAATAGAGGCACCCACTTCCCACATATTACGAGGCTTTGCGGGATAGTCGTAATTATTGGCCATGAACTCGGTTTGTTGCGGAAGGCTTTTGGCTCTTATAACTGAAGAGTCGTATATACTATAGCCTCCATCGTCTTTTTGTTGTGCAATTGCGGCGGTTCCCATAAGCGCAAATGCCATAAATAATAAGTTGAACTTTTTGCTAAACATAACTAAATGATTGATAGATTTCTAAATATACGAGTTGATTAATTTGCAAATTTATGGGGTTGAGGCTCAAAATACAAATTTTTTTAGCAATTATTTAAATATTTAATATATTGAGATTGCAAAATTTGTGGTATATAGATGAACACGAGAATAAATTAGCTGCTTTGTAATACAGTACATTTTTATCTTATTCTTATAATTATATTATGGTAATCATCTGCGCTTGCTTAAATTGCCGCCACAAATGAAGTTTAGCGCAAATATTATTGAAGCAGAACTGAAGACTTTTGAATCCAGGTTCTCTGGAGCCGTTAAAAGCGATGTGCCCTTGCTGGATACGATTATGAAATATATTATCCGGCGAAAAGGTAAGCAACTAAGGCCCATGTTTGTATTACTGAGCGCAAAATTACATGGCGAGGTAAATGAAAGGAGTTACAGGGCAGCAGCGCTTGTAGAAATGCTCCATACCGCCACCCTTGTGCATGATGATGTAGTGGATGAATCTATGGAACGAAGGGGTTTTTTTTCAATAAATGCCATTTGGAAAAATAAAATTGCTGTATTGGTGGGTGATTACCTGCTTTCCAAAGGTTTGTTACTGGCAACCACCAATGAAGATATCCAATTGCTCCATATTTTATCTGAAGCCGTAAAGCAAATGAGCGAAGGCGAACTGCTGCAAATTGAAAAATCGAGAAAACTTAATTTAGAAGAACAGGTTTATTTTGAAATTATAAAAAATAAAACAGCCTCTCTTCTTTCCTCTGCCTGCGCTGCCGGTGCCTGGAGCACAACGCAGGATAAAACCATTACCGAAAAAATGAAAATTTTTGGTGAAAAAACCGGTATTGCTTTTCAAATTAAAGATGATCTTTTCGACTATGGCAACCAGGATATTGGGAAACCTACCGGCAACGACATAAAAGAAAAAAAACTTACTTTACCATTAATATATACGCTAAACAAAGTTGATAAACCAACCAAAAGGCAAATTATCAATATTATTAAAAACGAGAACAAGAACACCTCAAAAGTAAAGGAAGTTATAGCTATTGTACAGCAAACAGGCGGCATATCTTATGCAGAGCAAAAGATGAATGCATATAAACTTGAAGCTTTGGATATTTTAAACCAATTTCCACAGGGTGAAGTAAGGGATACTTTAGAAAACCTGGTGAAATTTACAACAGAACGAAAATACTAGTTTGGAAAAAAGATGGACCATACAACCGGTAGATGAGAACAAAGTTGCCCTTTTAAAAGAGCAACTCCACATTAATACCAGCCTCTGCCGCTTATTGATAGAAAGGGATATAGAGACGTTTTCCGCAGCCCGTAATTTTTTCAGGCCTTCACTTGAGCACCTCCACAGCCCATGGCTAATGAAAGACATGGATAAAGCCGTAGCAAGAATTGAAAAAGCATTTTTACAAAAAGAAAAAATACTGGTTTTTGGCGATTATGACGTGGATGGCACAACTGCCGTTGCCTGCATGTATGATTTTTTATGTTCTGTTTATGAAACCCAATTGCTGGATTTTTACATTCCGCACCGATATAGAGAAGGCTATGGTGTGAGTAAAGCCGGGATAGATTTTGCAGAAAAAATGGGTTTTCACTGATCATTTGCCTCGACTGCGGTATTAAATCTACCGAACTTATTACTTATGCATCCACGCTGGGTATTGATTTTATTGTATGCGACCATCACCTTCCCGATAAAATTTTACCCAAAGCTTTGGCCATTTTAAATGCAAAGCAACCGCATTGTTTTTATCCTTATAAAGAATTATGCGGCTGTGGTGTAGGATTTAAACTCATAACTGCACTTGCCGAAAAGTTATTTATCCCACAAGATAAAATTTTTACTTACCTGGATTTGGTTGCCACGGCAATTGCCGCAGATATAGTTCCTATTACCGGAGAAAACAGGGTGATGGCATTTTATGGTTTAGATGTAATTAATAAAAATCCACGGCCAGGCATTAAAGCGCTAATTGAACTTGGTGGCGTAAATAAAAAACTATCCATAAACACAGTGGTATTTGTAATTGCACCCAGGGTAAATGCAGCCGGCAGGATGGATGATGCCCGAAAAGCGGTGCAACTGTTTATAGAAAAAGATAAACACAAAGCATTTGAATATGCCGAAGCTTTGCATACCGATAATGCCAACCGTAAAGAAACCGACAGCAGTATTACATTACAGGCACTGGAAATACTAAGGAAAATTGAAACAGCCGAAATAAAAAAAACCACCGTTGTATATAATGAAGGCTGGCACAAAGGAGTTGTGGGAATTGTAGCCAGCAGGTTGATTGAGCGCTACCACCGCCCTACAATTGTGCTTACCAAAAGTGGGGATACCGCAACCGGAAGCGCAAGGAGTATCCCCGGCTTTAATTTATACGATGCTATTTATGAATGCCGGGGTTACCTCACAGCATATGGCGGGCATTTTGCTGCTGCCGGCCTTAGTTTGCTGCCCGAAAATGTTGGCGCCTTTAGCCAAAAGTTTGAAGAAGTGGTGGCTGCAACTATTGATGAACACTTGCTGATACCGGAAATAAATATAGATGCAACAATTTCCTTTGCCGATATTACCGAAAAATTTTATGATATTATCTGCCAGATGGAACCCTTTGGCCCGGGAAATATGCGCCCCCATTTTTTAGTAAAAAACATTTGCGACACGGGTTACAGCAAAATTGTAAAAGACAATCACATCAAATTTTCGATGCGTCAGCAAAGCAAAATTTTTGAAGGCATTGGTTTTAACCTGGCCCATAAATTTTCTTACCTCCTCGGTAACCAACCGGTTGATTTGGTTTTTACCATAGATGAAAATGAATGGAACGGCAACAAATCATTGCAACTGAAAGTAATTGATTTAAGGCCCGGCCAATACATGGCATTATAAGCTTACCGCTAAAATTGTTTATACTTTTGCTTCATGAAATTCATTCGCTATTTTTTTTATATTGCCCTAAACTGGAACCTCCGTATTGCCTGGCATTTACTGCAGCAGGAAATAAAAGGTGAAAAAAAATATGGCATCAATACCACCGGAGCCGATGAATTGCAATCGCTGGAAAAGCAGGATATAGATATTGAACATGCCACAATTTATATGCCTTCTCCATACGGCTTGCTGGAATGGGCTTTTCAAAAAGTTGATATGGGTTCTTATAAACATATCGTAGATATTGGAAGTGGCAAAGGCAGGGCGCTTTGTGTTGCCGCTCATTTTGGCGCTACAAAACTTACCGGTGTTGATTTTTCAAAATCATTTTGCCAAAAAGCTATCGAAAACCTGAGCCTCACCAAACAAAAATTCCCCAACCTTCAATACTCCATTTTTACCAATGATGCATTTTATTTTTCCATTCCGCCCGATGTGGACTGCATCTTTCTCTTCAACCCTTTTGACGACGTAATTATGAGTGGCGTGCTGGAAAATATTGAAATAAGTTTACAAAAAAATGCACGACCAATTACCATAATTTATTTTAACCCACTGCAACAACATTTATTTTTAAGCGCTGGTTACCGGCAAATTTTTCATACTAAAAAATTGAAATACCTCGAAGCAATTATACTCAAAAAATAATGAACTGGCCTGCAGGCTTTTTTCAAAAATCCTATTCAGTTACTTAACAAGAATATTTTTTTATAGAATGATCAACCCAATACAACTTACCTATAATTAACAATGACAAACTCATGACATAAGTATTGCCAGGTTTGTCATAACAAAGTAAGATTTCATAATTCCAGCCATGTTTTCTTTTTTTCTTAAATGAATTTCATTTACAATGATTGAATTTTGCCTGCAACCAAAATTATCCCTCATAAGATCCTTCAACAATGAAAAAAATTTACCTGCTATTACCCTTGCTTTCCACTGCAGCAATTGGCTTTTCACAAATAGATACTACTTCAAAAATATTGGATGAATTGGTAGTTACCGGGCAGTACAGGCCACAGTCTTTAAAAAATTCGGTTTATAAAGTAAATGTTATTAAAAGCCAGCGCATACTTTTAAGTGGCGCTACAAATATTCAGCAGGTACTTTTTAATCAATTGGGCCTAAGTTTTTCAAATGATAATACACTAGGCACATCAGATATCCAAATAATGGGCATGAGTGGGCGCAACGTAAAAATATTACTGGATGGTGTGCCCCTTGTTGACCGGGGCGATACCCGTGAAAGCCTTAACCAGGTTGACTTAAACACTATTGACAGGATTGAAATGGTAGAAGGCCCAATGAGTGTTTCTTATGGTTCAGATGCACTTGCAGGTGTGGTAAACCTCATTTCTAAAAGACCAGAAAAAAGCCGCTTTTCCATTTTTGCAAAAGTGCAGGAAGAAACAGCAGGTAAGGAATATTATCCCTTTAGTTACAAAGGGGTGCATACACAAAGCGCAGGCATTAGCGGTTCAAAAGGAAAATGGAATTACACATTAGGCAGCAGCCATATTGACTTTGACGGATATGGTGGCGATAGCTTTGGCAGAGGAAAAAGCTGGAGACCAAAAGAACAATGGCTGGGCAATGGAAGAATTGGTTTTCATAATAAAAAAATTGATCTCTATTATAAATTAGACGGCATGCACGAAAACATTTCCAACCGCATGGCCATGAACCCAGTTACTTACGAAGCCATTAGCCAATATTACATAAGCAAAAGATTTTTACAGCAACTGCAAAACAACTGGAATATTAATAATAACCTGCAACTTTCATCCATTCTGGCTTTTACAGATTACAGCAGGCGCACAAAAACCATTAAACACCAGTTTAGCGATGGCATCAATTATTTAAGTAACGAGCCCGGCAGCCAGGATAAATCTACATTTAAAAATTTAGTTTTCCGTAATACTTTACAGTACCAAATTTCACCTGCTGTTTCTTTGCAACCGGGTATAGATATTAATCATGAAAAAGCAACCGGAGCAAGAATTGACGGCACCCCCGAAATAAATGATTTTGCTTTTTTTGTTTCCTCAGAAATAAAACCCAACAACACAATAAACATAAGGCCCGGTTTAAGGTTCATTAAAAATTCTGTTTATAGCGCACCGCCGGTAATTCCATCTATCAATACCAAATTTACTTTGTACAATAATTTTGATTTAAGAGTAGCGTATGCTTATGGTTTTCGCTCTCCGGCATTGAGAGAGCTTTATTACAATTTTGTAGATGCCAATCATATTATTGTGGGCAACCCACATTTAAAAGCAGAGCACTCCAGCAGCTTTAACGGTTCATTAAGCTGTACCTTGCCTAAAACAAAACAAGGCCATCAAAACGTAATTACATTAAGTAGTTTTTACAATACTTTCAACAACTTAATTAACTACGCTACTTCACCTACATCAACAGATACAACCATTACCGTAAACATAGATAAGTACAAAACCACAGGAATTATGATTGAGGATAAACTGCAATCGAAAAATTTTACTGCAAGCCTTGGCTTTTCCTATATTGGCCGCTATAACCAACTGGCAGATGCGGAAGGGTTCAAAAATGAAAACCTACCGCATTTTATGTGGTCGCCCGAGCTAAATGCCAGTATGATTTACGAATTTTCAAAAACTGGCGCAAGCCTGGCATTGTTTTATAAATTTTCAGGAAAAAAACCGGGTTATGAAGCCGTAACCAATACCAGCACCGGGGCACAGGAAATTCACCTTACCCATATTGACGGATGCCATATTGCCGACTTTACAATAAACAAAAAGTTATTTACCTACTTCTCGGTTTCGGGTGGTGTAAAAAACATTTTTAACGTAACCCAGCTAACCAATACATCCACCAATCCCGATGGCGTACACAGTACCGGTGCTGCCATTGATATGTCCTATGGCAGGTCATACTTTATTGGCCTCAGCTTTCAATTAAATACAAAACATCAATAAAATATAAACCAGCCATTATGTTGAATACTCAAAAATTGCAAGCCCTTGTTATCATTTCAATGTTCCTTTTTGCTTCCTGCAAAAAAGACCAGGACCCGATAATAATTGTTCCGCCATCTACCGGTTCTACACTTGTATTAAATGGATTAACCGGAACCGAAATGAGTGGTGCAACAGCAGGCAATACCGTTTACCTGGATTTAAGCAGCAACACTACTACAAATGTAACCAGGGCAAATTGGGACCTTGCTTTTTATTGCGGTAACGAATTTAGGGTTGCACTGAATAATACTTCGGGTGCAGGAGCAAAAGTTTTATCCATCAATGATCTTTCTGCAGTAAATGCTGCCGATACTATTGGCCTTACACTTGCGGTAAACCATGCAGCACCTGTACCTGCCGATTTTGCATATTTTGATCATATAGATGGGGCAATTACAGGAACGGTAATTCCTGAAATTTCTGCAACAGGCGCCAATAATAATGTAGTTATTATAAACCGTGGCGCCGGTGGAGGAATTGCAGAAAGGCCATGGATAAAGCTCAGGGTTTTACGCAATGGTGCCAATGGATACACTATTCAATATGCCGGCATATTATCATCCACATATCAAACAGTGCATATTGCAAAAGATGAAGCCTATCATTATCTTTTATTTTCGTTTGACAATGGGGTATTGAACAATGGACAGCCCAGGAAAAATGCATGGGATTTGGCCTGGACCTATTCCTTATACCAAACAAATTTTGGCGGTGGTATGGTGCCCTATAATTTTTCCGACCTTATTGAAACAAACCATTTATCCAATGTGCAGGTAAAAGAAAAAATTTATGCTGATGCCAACGCAGCTACAGCCGCATATACTGCGTTTAATAAAGACAGTGTAAATGCATTGGCAAATGCAACCGCAACCGGAAAGTGGGTCATTGCCGGCAAATGGAGAAGCACACAACCTGCAACCGGTGCAAAACTTGACCGATTTTATTTAATTAAAGATGCAAATGGCAATAATTATAAATTACGCTGCCTGAGCATGGGAGTAGGCGCCGATGGCGGTACAAGGGGAAAGCCAAAGTTTCAATATGAACTGATAACCATGTAGGTAAAAAAATTAGGTTGTAACAAAACGGCTGTTTAAACTCCCTGTTTTAGTATTTTAAAATATCCCTGATGATATTATGATAGGCATCAAAAAAAGGAAGGTTATTGTGCTTGCCTCCTTCTATTTTAATTAAGGTTATCATCCTTGGGTTTATTGCTTTTAACTTTTCACTATGGCTTATGGGTATAAGCCAATCCTTTGTTCCATGTAGGATATAAGTATGGCATTTTACTTTACCCAGCCATAAATCGGTACGCAAATGAAAGCGCAAAATTAACCTTACCGGCAGTATGGGCAGGAACCGTTCAATGGCTTTGGCAAAACTAAAATAGGGTGCATCTAAAATAAGATAGCGTGGGTTATTATCACTGGCTACTTTTGTAGCAAAGCCGCTCCCCAGGCTGCGGCCATAAACTATCATGTGGCTTTCGGTATATTGTTGCACAAGTTGGCTATACACAAATTGCATATCGCCCAGCATTTCTATTTCACTTCTTTTACCGGTACTTTTTCCAAAGCCCCGGTAATCTACCAGTACCACATCATAATTAAAGCGGTAAAAATCTTTGGCATACTTTGCCCAGCCTTTAATGCTACGGGTATTTCCATGAAAATAAAGTATAAGACCATGCGGTTTCTCGTTGAAAAAATGGAGGCCGTTAATTTTTACACCCGGCGCTACATTAAAAAAAAGTTCCTCAAACGGGATGTCATATTTATATCTAAAATCCTGCCGGAGTTTCTCAGGTTTGAAAATAAATTTTTCCTGTACCAGGTAAATAATAAGTAACAGCGCTAAATAACCGCCCAATATATAAATTAATAAAGGGTTCACTTTGCAGTTTTAATTAAAAGTAACCTTTATTAACTAATGCAAATCAAATCAGTCAATAATATCCTTTCTCCAGGCATCTACCCCACCGCTAAGGTTAATTAAATTGATAAAACCAAATTTTTCTTCGAGCCTTTGTATTACTATGGCGCTACGGATGCCCTTTTGGCAATAAATAATAACCGGTTGATCTGGAGAAAGCCGTTGTATATTTTCAAAAATTTCACTCATGGGGATGTTGTCTCCGCCAATATTAAAATCATTATGTTCAACCACCTCCCTTACATCTATTAGCTGGCAACTTTCTTTGCGTTGTACTATTTGGAATAATTCCATTGCAGATATGGATTTCATGATTTATTCCTCCTCTTTATCATAAATACGGGTGAGTTTAAGGCGGCTAACCGGTGCAACTATAAGAGGGAATTTTTCAACGGCAACATTGCTTTGCTCAAGGCCAAAGCCTTTTTCTTCACTAAGGCTAAGTTCTTTGAGCCAAAAATAAATTTTCATGATCATGTTTTCAATAAAGGGCAGTTCATTATCCTGGCTAAGGAATTTTTCCATTACAATAAATTGAAAATCGCCCACCATATTGTTTTTCTGCTGGCTTTCGTAACGGCTCATAATATTTACTTCTTTATTGGCCACTAAATTTTCTACCACTTTTTTAAACATAAGGTTAATCCTGGGTGCAACCCTAAAGCCCAGCCTGAATTCTACCCTGATGATATCGTTGGGGATAATATGTTCCACGCTATACTCGGCTGTGTAAGGGTCATCCAATGTATCTACATGCACAAACCAGTAAATATCCGCACGCTTGGGTTTGCCGCTCAAAATGCTGTACATTATTTTATGTTCAATTTCCCTGCGGTTATTTGCACTGGTTAAATATACCAGGTGAGTGGCATATTTGGGTACCGTCATATCATTACTCAACTCTTCCAGCCTGGGCACATATTCATCTACCCTTACAAATTCTACATACCTGTTTTTAATTTTTCTCGATTTTAGCCACACAAACATTACCACAAACATTAGCAACCCAATCATTAAAGTAATATAACCGCCATGTTTAAATTTATCCATTAGTGCAATAAAGAAGGCCGTTTCTACTATAATATAATTGCCCAGGAAAATATAAATAAACCATGCCGGCCAGCGGCGCAATACCATAAAGTTGGCAAATAATATGGTGGTCATAAACATAGTGGTAATAATGGCTAAGCCATAAGCAGCTTCCATTTTTGCCGATTCTCTGAAAAATAATACAACACCTACACAGCCTGCAAAAAGCAATAAATTTAACCCGGGAATATACAATTGGCCTTTTGCCTCTGATGGATAAATAATCCTCATTTTAGGCCAAAGATTTAAACGGATGGCTTCATTAATTAAAGTAAATGACCCCGAAACCATTGCCTGGCTTGCAATGATTGCTGCCGAAGTGGCAATTATGATTCCGGGAATTAAAAACCATTGCGGCATAAGGTCGAAAAAGGCATTGATACCATCGTTATAAATTACATCTGCCGTCATTACCTTTCCGGTATGGTGCTTGAGCAGGCTGGCGCCCTGGCCAAAATAATTGAGCAACAACATTGATTTTACAAAAATCCAGGATATACGGATGTTTCCACGGCCGCAATGCCCAAGATCGCTGTACAAACCTTCTGCACCGGTAATACAAAGAAATACTGCTCCCAAAATCCAAAATCCTTCAGGATAGGTAATTAAAAATTGAATCCCTAAAAAAGGATTGAGCGCTTTTAAAATGGTAAAATCATCGGAAATATGCATTATACCCAAAATGCCCAAAACGGAAAACCACACCGCCATTACCGGGCCATAAAACCGGCCTATGGAATGGGTGCCAAATTGCTGGGAGAAAAAAAACAATGCTAAAATACCAATTACAATAGCCACAATTGTAGATTGCTCCATATTGGCCAAAGTGGGTATTTCTTTTAACCCTTCAATTGCAGATGTAATTGTAATGGGTGGTGTAATTATGCCATCGGCAAGCAATGCAGCGCCTCCTATCATTGCCGGAACCACAAGCCATTTACGCCTTCTTCTTACCAGGGCATAAAGTGCAAAAATGCCACCTTCACCTTTGTTGTCGGCACGCAAAACCATGATTACATACTTTACCGTAGTTTGCATGGTTATGGTCCAAATTATTAATGAAAGTGCCCCAAGTATAAGCGCTTCACTTATCTCCCTGCCTTTAATTATAGAATTAAATACATAAAGCGGCGAAGTACCAATATCGCCAAATATGATACCTAACGCAACCAACAAACCAACGGTAGATACCTTATTAACATTATTACTCACAAAAGAAACTTTTTAGTTTTGCCTGGTAAAAACCTCCAAATTTATAATGATTTACAGCATTTGCAGCTATTTATTTTCTTCAATGCACATTTGCCGAACTTTTAACCATGATAAACAATCAGATTAGCGCCTATTTAACAGTTAAAAAGACGGATTATTATAAAAAAAGATGTTTTTTTATTTAGTTTTGCAGGGTGAAAAAATTTATCGCCATACTATTATTGGTTTGCTACAGCTTCTCCACCCTGGGGCTGAGTGTAAACTTTTTTTATTGTTGCGGTATTTTAAAATCGGTTTCTTTAAAAGAGCAAAGCAAAAATTGTTCAAAGCAGGTTGTTAAACCCAAAACATCATCCTGCTGCAAAAGTAAAAAGCAAGCTTCATTTCCAATTTCGGGTGAAACGTTTAAAAAAAATTGCTGCCAGAATAAACTGGTAAATTTTAACCTTAATATTGACCAGCAAGACCAGAAATATATAGGCTTAAACCCTGTTAACAAATCTTTTACATTACTTCCTTTATCTTTTTTACCACATCAGGCTACAAGCTTTACAGCATTTTTAAATACAACTACATATAAAAGCCCGCCAAAACCATTTGAGCAGGGAAAAAATATATTCATTTGTGTTTTCAGGATTTGATTTTGATAAGCAATAATTGCCTTAATGAATTTTATTTCTTATCAATAATAATTTTAGAATGAAAACAATAAGTTTATCCATAGTATTTCTGCTGTTCACTCAATTTACCTACAGCCAGATTAATTTAAAAACCGAATCTTTCAGGGTTTTGGGGAGTTGTGAAATGTGTAAAGAAAGAATTGAAGGAGTAGCCCATAAATTAAAAGTGAATTTTGCAGAATGGGTTATAGAAACCAACATGCTAACCGTTACCTATGATTCTACCAAACTGAACCGTTTAAAAATTGAGAAAAAAATTGCTGCATCAGGCCATGATACGCATGATGTAAAAGCATCTGCGTATGATTATAACAATTTACCCGATTGTTGTAAATATAACCGTAAAAGCCCTTCGGGCCCCGCAGGTATTAACGATGAAGCTGGCTTTGCAGCTAGCGGCATTCTTACCGGAGTAGTAATGGAAGAAAATAAAAAAGGGTCTTTTACCCCTATTGGTAATGCATCTATCCATAGCCTGCACAATAATAACATGATAATGACAGACAGTAACGGTGTATTTCGTTTTACCACGCAAATACCCACCCAGCTGGTAATTAGCTATGTAGGCTTTAAGTCAGACACGGTAAGTATTACCAGCTTAAGCGAAATAAAAGTAATTCTCAAAAACTCCTCTACCACAAACCTTGGAGCAGTAATTGTAAAATCAAAAAGGCCGTCAACCTACATTTCAAATTTAAGCACCTTAAATACATTAACCATTACTTCAAAAGAGCTCACCAAAGCTGCTTGCTGCAACCTTTCCGAAAGTTTCGAAACCAGCCCATCGGTAGATGTAAATTATTCCGATGGCGTTACCGGTTTAAAACAAATCCAACTCCTTGGTTTATCTGGTAGCTACTCACAATTAATTACTGAAAATGTACCGGAAATAAGGGGGCTTACCGGAACTTTTGGCCTCAACTTTGTACCCGGTACCTGGCTGGAAAGTATTGAAGTAACCAAAGGCATAGGCAGCGTGGTAAATGGTTATGAAAGTATTAGCGGGCAAATTAATATTGAAGAAAAAAAACCTGATAAAGCTGAAAAATTATTACTTAACGGCTATGCCAATAATATGGGAAGGCTGGAAAGCAACCTCAACTTAATCCATAAATTAAATGATAAATGGAGCACTGCACTGCTCTCCCATTACAGTACCGCAATTGCCAAAAACGATAATAACAAAGACGGCTTTTTAGATATGCCTATGGGCAGGCAAATAAACCTTATTAACCGCTGGAAATATATGGACAACAAAGGCTGGATAGTGCAACTGGCCATAAAAGCGGTGAATGACAAAAAGCAGGCAGGCGAAGTAGATTTTAATCCAAACAAAGATAAATTTACCAGCAACCACTACGGCTTGGGTTATAACATTGAGCAATATACCGCTACTGCAAAAATTGGCTTTTCGTTTCCACAAAAAAAATTCAAAAGCCTGGGCCTTATACTTTCTGCAACAGATTTTAAAAATGAAGCTTATTATGGCATGAGGCCTTACACAGGAAAACAAAATACTTTATATGGTAACCTCATTTATCAATCCATTATAGGAAACAGTTTTCATAAATTTAGAACCGGCTTAAGTTTTACCAATGAAAACGTAAAGGAAAACTTCATCAATAAAAATTTTAAAAGAAGGGAAACCGTACCCGGTGCTTTTTTTGAATATACCATGAGTGCAATTACTAATTTTACCGCTATTGCCGGCATTCGTGCAGACCAACACAATGAATATGGTTTTTTGGTAACCCCTCGCCTGCACTTAAAATATGATATTGACAAAAACAGCAGCTTTAGGTTTACAGCAGGCTCCGGCTTTAGAACTGCCAATATTTTTGCAGATAATATCAGCCATTTGGCAAGTAACCGTAATTTTTTAATACAGTCGCAAAATAATTACGGCTATGGCCTCGGCTATGAAAAAGCCTGGAACTTTGGGCTCAATTTTACCCATAAATTTCGAATCAATACCAACCATGGCAGTTTGAGTATTGATGCTTACCGTACAAATTTTAACAAGCAAACAGTAATTGACGTTGACGCAAATCCGCAACAGGTAAATATTTATCCGTTACAGGGCAAATCTTATTCAAGCAGCATACAAGCCGAATTAAATTATTCCCCTTTGGATAGGTTCGATATACGCCTCGCTTACCGCTACCTTGATGTAAAAACAAAATACATGAGCGGAACACTTGCCAAACCACTTATTGCAAAGCATCGGGCATTTATTAACCTTGCATACGAAACAGAATCCAATTGGAAATTTGACTATACTACACAATGGAACGGCAAAAAAAGGATACCAAATACATCATCGAACCCGACAGATAAGCAAATGGCAGATTTTTCGCCAGCTTATATTCAAATGATGGCGCAGGTTACTAAAACGTTGGGTACAAAATGGGACCTTTATGCTGGTGCAGAAAATATAACCAATTACACCCAAAAAAATATTATTATTTCTGCCGATGACCCATTCAGTCCTTACTTTGATGCGGGCATGGTATGGGGGCCTGTTAATGAAAGAATCATTTATTTTGGCTTCAGGTTTAAAATTAAATAAGTATAAGTGTAGCGCTTTTATTATTTTACCGGTATGAACGAATCAAAAACAAAAGACTACAAAAGCATAATAATTATCGCACTGCTCCTGGTAATTATAATGCTTTTGGTTTTTAAAAATTATAAACCCGCAACAAAAGATATTGATACGCCTAAAAACCCACCGGCAATTGAAGACAACAGGAAGCCCGAAAACAATACGGGCAACAAAGAAATGAAGCCTGAAAATAATAACCAGGTAAATGATATAGATCAACTTACAAAGACCGATGTAGTGGTAGCTTTTGTAAAAAAACACGTAAAATTACCAGATTATTATATCACTAAGCAGCAAGCAAGGCGCCGTGGGTGGAATGCTTCAAAAGGAAACCTTTGCAACGTATTACCGGGCAAAGCCATTGGTGGCGATATTTTTACCAATAGAGAAGGACAATTACCCCAAAAAAAAGGAAGAAAATGGTTTGAGGCAGATTTAAATTATAATTGCGGCCATCGTAATGCAGACCGGTTGCTGTTTTCCGGCGATGGATTATTGTTTGTAACCTTTGATCATTATAAAACCTTTACCCAAAAATGAACAGGCTGGTAAAAATAGATTTTCAACAAATACATACCTGGAAAAAACTTTACAGGGAAATAAAACATCAATTGAATTTGCCTGAACATTTTGGCAATAACCTTGATGCACTTTATGATTGCCTTACCGGGTATATTGAGCTGCCGGCAAAAATAAAATTCCTGAACCTGGGCCCTTTTCATTTAAAAAAATTTGAAAAATTAATTACTGTTTTTGAAGATGCCGAAACAGAATTAAACAGCGAGTTGAAATTTAGTTATTCCATTAAACAAGACGAAGAAGATATAGGATAAAAAAAGGGTGCAACAAGTTTATATAAAATAAAATTTGGTACACCCTTCCTTTTAAAATGTGGAGCCGACCGGGCTCGAACCGGTGTCCAAACAAACCCATCGTAAGCTTTCTACATGTTTATTTATGCATTAATTGTAGGGAAACAGCCGGAACATAACAAACCAACTATTTCCTTAGATGTTTATCTTAAGCAACAGTAACATCATGCTGCTGCAGCAACCTGTTTTGTTTGTTGAGTCGGCGGCGGCATCTGGAAACAGGCAATCCTGTGCTGCGGCCCAAATGACTATCTAATCACTGATTAGGCAGCCATGGCATACGAAGTATTGCCATTTAAAGTTTTCGTATTCAGATTTAACTGCTAATTACGCAACGCAGTACATGCTTACACCTACAAAGAACTTTGCTGTCAAAACCAAAACGGCCCCAATTGAACTTAATCTTTCAAATTAAGCCAGCCTGCAAATTTACGAATTAGCTTTTTGATTTAATGTTAATTTTCAAATTTCATTTGCTTCTGCAAGCCAAATTATTTGCATTTAAACGGCTACTTTTGCTCAATGCCTGATGTTTTTTACAACAAAAGACTGGAAACGCTCCAATTGGAACAAAAAATATTGAACACCAAAAAAAAGTACTTTGGCATTTTTCGGCTGGGTGCATTGGTAGCTTTATTTGTTTCGCTTTATATTTTATGGGATATTGGGTGGTGGGCAATATTTATAGCAGCGCTCCTTTTAATAATTTTATTTACCCGTTTGGTTTTAAAAGACTTGAACAATAAACAGGCTTTGGAAGATAATGAAAGGTTAATTGACATTAACGAGGACGAACGGAATGCTTTAAACGGGGAATATTTTCAATTTGAGCCGGGAGCCCAATACCATCATAAAGACCATCCTTATAGCAACGATCTTGATATTTTTGAACATGCTTCATTATTTCAATACCTAAACCGGAGTTTTACAGAACCAGGCAGTGATAATTTAGCTCAAATGCTGGCACAATCAGCCAATTTTGATTTAATAAAAAAGAGGCAACAAGCTATTAACGAGCTTTCTCAAAAACAAATATGGATACAACAACTTTGCTGTATTGGTAAAAGGCAAAAATTAACCAATAACTCTGCATCCATTTTAGAAAGCTGGATGCAGCAACCTACATCCTTTATCCAGTTCAGGCATTGGCAATGGCTAAGGTATGTTTTGCCTGCAATAGCATTGCTGGCTTTTGCGACTACCATATTTGGTTATTTCCCATTAAATGGTTTTTACCTTGTATTATTTCTTATGGCAGTTGTAGCCTATCAGGTAAATAAGGTATTTTCACCCATACATAATAAATTATCTCAGGTAACTGATGAAATAGACAGTATTGCAGCAATAATTTCATTAATTGAAAAAGAAAAATTTGAGGCGCCGTTATTGCAACAAATTCTTGAGAAATTTAAAGGCAACGCTAATACTCCTGCTTCAATAGAAATTAAGAAATTAAAAACTATACTCCATAAAATGGATATGCGGTACAACCTCGTAATGGCTGCGCCGCTCAATCTTTTACTGCAATGGAACTTACAACAGGCGCTTGAACTTGAAAAATGGAAACAACAAAACCCTTCATCAATAAAAAATTGGCTGGGTGCATTGGCTGAATTTGATGCCCTTTGCAGCCTGTCCATTTTGCGTTTCAACCATCCCAAATGGGTAATGCCAGCGATACAAGAAGGGGATTTTAATATAAACGCAAATAAATTGGGGCACCCACTTATACCAGAGATAAACAGGGTGAACAACAGCATTGAAATTGCCGGAAATGAAAAAATTATGCTCATTACCGGAAGCAATATGGCTGGCAAAAGTACATACCTTAGGAGCGTAGGGATTAATATTGTATTGGCAATGGCAGGTGCACCTGTATGTGCCACAGCATTCAGCATGGCGCCGGTGCAACTCATAAGCAGTATGCGTATTACCGATAACCTGGAAGAAAACACCTCCACTTTTTATGCAGAATTAAAAAAACTAAAATCCATACTGGAAAAAGTAAATAACCGGGAGCCTGTTTTTATTTTACTGGATGAAATTCTACGGGGTACCAATTCACTGGACAGGCACACCGGATCCGTAGCACTCATTAAACAGTTAATTCGCAAAGCAGCGCCGGCAATAATTGCTACCCATGATGTTGCCCTTGCCGGTTTAGAAAAAGAACATCCCGGCAATATAAAAAACTTTCACTTTGATGTAAAGGTAACCAATGAAGAACTGCATTTTGATTATTTATTAAAGCCAGGTATTTGTACCAGCCTCAATGCATCGCTGCTCATGAAAAAAATTGGGATAGATATAGATTAATTCATTTACCAAACTGCAGCAGGGCAATCGTACCGGGCTTTTCTTTTAATGGGGTATCCAAAGTCGCCCATCCTTCTTTTACCTTTTGTTTGTAAACGCACCCTAAGTGTAAGCCCTGAAAAAAAATAGGAATCTTTGCTTTTGGGATTGCCCCTTACTGCGCCTTCGGCAGGGTATGCAGCACCATTAATTTCATCGCCACGCCAGGCAATGGCCACAGCGCCGTTTCCATAATGTTGAGACAATGATGTAGCGCTAACATAAGTAGTGCTAACATCATCTAAATAATCGGTAAAAGCTTTGCGGTATCCAAATACCACACCAATGCGTTTGTTATCGGTGATTGCCCACAATAAACCAGCACCTAATGGAATGGCAAATTGCCGTAATTTATAGGGTTTCCGGTCTTTATAAAAACCCTGGCCTTCGGTATTATAATCGGGCAAAATAATGTAGTTCCCGTTTTTGTCGTGTGTAGTAGGTTTAAACTGAAATACTGCAGCGCCTGTGTAGAAATAGGGAGAAACCTTGAAATCGTATAAATTAAAAAGGCTGTATTCAAAAGCCAAAGAAAATTCTGCAATATTACTTTCAAAAGAAAGGTTCCTGGATTTATTTTTATCGCCAAGCTTATCATCGCCTCTTATTTTACCATAAGTAAAATCTGCCCTTATGAACATCCTGTCGTTAATTTCGTTCATAATGCCCAATCCCCATGCCGGGCGGGAGTTGCGTAAAAAAAGGTTTGACCCATTCAGGTCGCCATTATAGTTACTGATTCCCCCAAAAAAGGTTGTAAAAAATTTTTGTGGGTAGGCCTGGTAACCCAAAGCAACAAATATCCATAAAGTAATATATTTTTTCATTTATAATCTCCATGGTATTTACGAAAAAATTGACTTTTTATTTTCTCATATACATTACTTCTTTTACCAGGCTCACCGTACGGGGAACATTGGGAAGATATGCTGCAACCAGGTTGGGTGCATAATGCATAGGTGCATCGGCGCTGGTGATACGCCTTATTGGAGCATCCAGGTAATCAAAGCCTTCTTTTTGTATGCGGTAAGCAATTTCGGAACTTACCGAAGCAAATGGCCATTGCTCCTCAACAATTACCAGGCGGTTGGTTTTTTTAACGCTTTCCAAAATGGTATGCCAGTCTAACGGACGAATCGTGGCCACATCAATCACCTCGGCTTCAATACCTTCTTTGGCCAGTTCTTCTGCAGCGCCCAGCGCTACTTTCATCATTTTATTAAAAGATACTATGGTTACATCTTTACCTGTTCTTTTAATAAAACATTTTCCAATGGGTAAAATATATTCTTCTTCGGGCACTTCTCCCTTTTCGCCATACATTACTTCGCTTTCCATAAATACAACGGGGTCATCGTCTCTTATGGCAGCTTTTAAAAGGCCTTTTGCATCGTAAGGGTTGCTTACTGAAATAACTTTTATGCCGGGTATATTGGCATAAAAACTTTCAAAAGCAGTTGAATGTTGTGCGCCTAACTGGCCTGCGCTGCCATTTGCACCTCGAAACACTATAGGGCAACCTACCTGCCCGCCACTCATGGCCAGCATTTTTGATGCCGTATTCAAAATTTGATCCGATGCTAAAACGGCAAAATTCCAGGTCATAAATTCTACTATCGGTCTTAGCCCGTTTTGTGCAGCGCCTACGGCTATAGCTGTAAAACCCAATTCGGCTATTGGAGTATCAATAATTCTTTTAGGCCCAAATTCATCCAGCATTCCCTGGCTTACTTTATAGGCGCCATTATATTCCGCAACCTCTTCACCCATTAAAAACACCCTTTCATCTCTCCTCATTTCTTCCGACATAGCTTCTCTCAAAGCTTCCCTGAATGCAATTTGTCGCATAATTTTATAATTCTGGTTTAAGTAAAAGTGGGCAAATTTATCTCATTAATGGCAAACGTGCAAATGGAAAAAACTGGTGGAATTGGCTCTATTATTACTAAAATTAAACTCCTGTTATTCAATTCCTATAAAAAAAACATCGGTAAAATTATGGCTCCTTTTTATCGGGCACATATAAAAAGCGCACTGCCCCACTTTTTTTCATATCGCTGCTTATCCTCAGTTCGTACTTTTGGGTGCCATCAGTTATTACCATTAAAGCAGTATTGGGCGGTATAGAGCCCAGGTTTTCTGCATACATTACCAATTCATTTACGGCATTATTATCATTATCCAAATCTACGGTTATACTCAAAGCCCCGGCAGATAAGCGCTTATGAGATAACAAAAGTTTTCCATTAAAAATTAAGGATACACTATCTCCGTCGATTTCGCCATTATCATACAGGCAAATTTTTAATTGCTTATTTTTTACAGGTATGGTTTTTACAATTGAACTTATCCGTTTTTCATAAGTTTTGGGTAAGGATATGGCAGGCAATGGTACCACAACAGGCTCTTCAATAGCACTTACTACCGGGTCTATTTTTCTAATGAGTGATTTTTCTCTGGCAATGACGGGTGCTGTGGATTTTGTTTTTGCGGTGTTATCTTTAGCAATTACCGTTGCCTTTTTTACCGGATTTACGATATTTTTTTGTGGCGCTTTATTCTTTACCAAATGGTTTTTGGTTTGTGGCTTTGTGTTGTTTTTAGGTGCAACATTATTTTTTACCACCGGCATGGTATACCCTGGAATAATATCTTTCAACACCCTGCGCCGCAAACTGGTAATTCCTTTACCGCAATCCCAATCCTGCCCTTCTGCAGGAACCCAGGTACCTTCCAGCAATTCATCGTTGCCCTGTTTTGTATACTTCAATTTATGTATTTGAAAACAGTTATGAACATTCACTGGTACATTGGTTTTGGTACGCTGTATTTCTTTTACCTCCACATATTTTGTATGTGCATCATAAAAACCATTTAGTTTGCAAATGGTATAATATCTTTTTCCATTTTCGGTAAAATAAGTATAGGAATAACCGCTTACTGCTGTACCATTCATTTCGAGTTCTAAAGTATATTCACACCTGTCCCCGCCCCAGTGCATACTCGATGTACTTTTATCTATAAAAATACCTTTCCACTGCCCGGTAATTTTTTGGGCAAATCCCTCACAAAACCCATAAGTAAAAATTATTAAAATTAGTAACCGTTTAATCATATTCGATGCGGTTTTTGGCCGATTTTCAAAGTTATTCCACATTTGTTTTTCCTCTGCAAAGAGTTCGTTAAATTTGCATTCCAAAAAAATTACTACATATATTAAAAAATGATAAAGATAACCTTGCCTGATGGTTCGGTAAAAGAATTTGAAAAAGGCATTAATTCGATGGATGTGGCTAAAAGTATAAGTGAAGGATTAGCCCGAAAAGTACTGGCAACAAAAGTAAATGGCGAAGTATGGGATACCAGCCGGCCCATAAATAATGATGCTTCAATAAAATTATTAACCTGGGATGATGCCGAAGGAAAATCAACTTTTTGGCATTCGTCGGCGCATTTAATGGCCGAAGCCGTAGAAGCTGTTTTTCCAGGGGTAAAGTTTTGGGTAGGCCCGGCAATAGATAAAGGTTTTTATTATGATATGGATCTTGGCGAAACCAAGGTTACAGAAGAAGACCTTGTTTTGCTGGAAAAGAAAATGAATGAACTGGCAAAGCAGAACAATGTTTTTACCCGAAAAGAAATGCCTAAGAAAGAAGCTGAAGGTTATTTTACCCAAAAAGGCGATCAATACAAGCTTGATTTATTACAAAACCTCAGCGATGGGGAAATTACTTTTTATAACCAGGGAAATTTTACCGATTTATGCCGTGGGCCGCATATACCACATACCGGATTTATAAAAGCTATAAAACTCACCAGCATAGCCGGCGCTTACTGGAAAGGAGATGAAAAAAACAAACAACTCACCCGTATTTATGGCATCAGCTTCCCGGTACAAAAAGAATTGGATGAATACCTGGCCATGCTGGAAGAAGCCAAAAAAAGGGATCACAGAAAACTGGGCAAAGAACTGGGTATTTATACCATGGACGATAATGTGGGCCAGGGCCTTATTTTATGGATGCCCAATGGCACTGTAATTATTGAAGAACTGGAAAAGCTGGCCAAAGAAACAGAAAATGCAGCGGGTTATAAGCGAGTGGTTACACCGCATATTGCAAAAGAAAGCATGTACCTCACCAGTGGCCATTTGCCCTACTATGCCGATAGTATGTTTCCGCCTATGGAAATGGATGGTGAAAAATATTACCTGAGAGCAATGAATTGCCCACACCACCATAAAATTTTTGATGCCGAGCCCAAAAGTTATAAAGACCTTCCTTACAGGATTGCAGAATACGGTACCTGCTACCGGTATGAGCAAAGCGGGGAACTATTTGGCCTTATGCGTGTGCGTTGCCTGCACATGAACGATGCACATATTTATTGCAGCAAAGAGCAATTTGCACAGGAATTTAAAGCCGTAAATAATTTATATCTTAAGTACTTTAAAATATTTGGCATTGAAAAATATGTAATGCGACTCAGCTTACACGACCCCGAAAAACTTGGCCAGAAATATGTAAACGAGCCCGAGCTTTGGCAGGAAACCGAAGAACTGGTACGTAATGTTTTAATTGAAACCGGTGTACCCTTTGTAGAAGTAAAAGGCGAAGGTGCATTTTACGGGCCAAAAATTGATGTACAAATTTGGAGCGCCATAGGCAGGGAATTTACCCTGGCTACAAACCAGGTAGATTTTGCCCAAAGCCGCAGTTTTAAACTATCATTCACCAATCAACACAACCAGCTGGAAATACCGTTGATTATTCACCGTGCGCCGCTGGGAACACATGAGCGCTTTATTGGATTTTTACTGGAACATTATGCCGGGAGGTTCCCCACATGGCTGGCGCCTTTACAGGTAAAAATATTACCTATCAGTGATAAGTTTGCCGATTACGCAAATTCGGTTTTGCAATCTCTTAAAAATGCAGATATTCGTGCAGAAATTGATGACCGAAACGAAAAGATTGGCAAAAAGATAAGAGATACTGAATTAATGAAAGTACCTTACATGCTGGTAATTGGCGAAAAAGAAATGAACGAAGGCACGGCATCAATTCGCAAGCATGGAAAAGGCGATTTGGGCACACAAAAAATTGAAGAATTTATTTCAACAATAAAACAAGAAATTAACCAAAGAGTTAATAATTTTTAACTTTATTTGCATCACTAAATACTATTGTAAACTAAAACAATTAAATGGCATTTCCACCCAGGCAACCCAGGGGCACTTTTAATCCCAGGTTTAAAAAAGAACAACAGCAGGAGCACCGTACCAACCACATGATAAAAGTACCCGAAGTGCGGCTTGTAGGCGAAAATATTACACCGGGGATTTATCCCACACCGGAAGCTCTTAAAATGGCCCAGGATGAGGGCTTGGACCTTGTAGAAATTTCTCCAGGCGCCAATCCACCCGTTTGTAAAATTATTGATTACAATAAATTCATTTACTCCGAAAAAAAGAAGAAGAAAGAAATGAAGGCAAAAGCGAAAACCAGTGAGGTTAAAGAAATTCGCTTTACGCCCAATACCGATGACCACGATTTTGAATTTAAATGTAAACATGCCGAAAAGTTTTTGCAGGATGGCAATAAAGTAAAAGCCCATGTACAGTTTAAAGGAAGGGCTATTATGTTTAAAGAAAGAGGAGAATTATTGTTACTAAAATTTGCCGACAGGTTAAAAGATATTGGCGCACTTGAAGGCATGCCTAAAATGGAAGGAAAAAGGATGCATGTAATGTTTGCCCCAAAATCGCAAAAAAGCAAAAAAGCAGATACCGGGTTAGGAAAACTAATTAAACAGGAAAAGCTGGAAAACCCAGAAGAAAATACACCGGAATAATATATTTGATACCATATTCTTTAAATGCCTGCATTTGCAGGCATTTGTATTAAAGTACTAATAATTAAAAACTGCCTTTGTAAAATTATAAAGGCTTTATTTTTGCCCCATGAATTTATCATGTTCGGATAAAGAATTATTGATTATTAAAAAAACGGCACAGGCCGCCAAAGAACTGGGTATTAAAGCCTGGGTTGTAGGCGGCTTTGTAAGGGATAAGCTATTGAACAGGCCTACAAAAGATATAGACATTGTATGCATAGGCGATGGCATAGCGCTGGCCAGCAAAACTGCCGAAAAATTGGAGCCAAGGCCAATGGTAAATTTTTTTAAAACTTTTGGAACGGCACAGTTTAAATATTTTTTTGAAAACACAGGCGGTGAAAATGAAAGCAACAGCATTGAAGTAGAATTTGTTGGCGCCAGAAAAGAAAGCTATCAAATGCATAGCCGAAAGCCCGAGGTAAGCAGCGGTACCCTGCAGGATGACCAAAACAGGAGGGATTTTACAATAAACGCAATGGCCATGAGCCTTAATGATGGTGATTTTGGCGAGTTGATTGACCCTTTTGATGGGTTAAAACATTTAATGGAAAAGCGCCTCATTACGCCTTTGGAACCGGTAGTTACTTTTAGTGACGATCCATTGCGGATGATAAGGGCAATACGTTTTGCCACGCAATTGCAATTTAATATCGAGCAAAAAGCATTTGATGCTATTACTAAAAATGTGCATAGGATAAAAATTGTAAGTAAAGAACGCATTGCCGATGAACTCAATAAAATTTTGCTGAGCGATACCCCTTCAATAGGGTTTGACTTATTGTATAAAAGCGGTTTACTAAAAGAAATTTTTCCGCAAATGGTACTGCTTGCCGGTGCAGAATATGTGGAGGGCAAAGGCCATAAAGATAATTTTTATCATACCCTGCAGGTAGTGGACAATATTGCAAAAACCACCAGAGATTTATGGTTGCGCTGGGCTGCAGTATTACATGATATTGGCAAGCCTGCAACCAAAAAATTTGAAGAAGGCCATGGCTTTACCTTTCATGGGCATGAAGTGGTTGGCGCTAAAATGGTGCCAAAAATATTTGCCCATCTCAAATTACCACAAAATGAAAAAATGCGGTTTGTAAAAAAAATGGTAGAGCTGCATTTGCGGCCCATAAGTTTAAGTAAAGAAGAAATTACCGATTCTGCAATAAGGAGGCTGCTCTTTGATGCCGGCGAAGATTTTGAAAGCCTCATGTTGCTTTGTGAGGCAGATATTACCAGCAAAAACAAACAAAAAGTAAAGCGCTACATCGAAAATTTTGAACTCGTAAGGCGGCGCTGTGCCGAAGTAGAAGAAAAAGACCATATCCGCAACTGGCAGCCGCCTATAAGCGGAGAATTAATTATGAAAACTTTTAACCTTGCGCCTTCAAAGCCGGTGGGTGTTATTAAAGATGCTATACGCAATGCTATATTAGACGGTAACATAAGTAATAATTACGAGGCCGCTTACGAATATATGATGCAAACCGCAGCCTCATTAGGCTATACAAAAACTATATAAATTTGCGTAACTTTTTTCTGATATCATTTTGACCATGTCTACTATAAAAAATTATTTATCCCTGGTTAAATTTTCGCATACAGTATTTGCCATGCCTTTTGCGTTAATTGGCTTTGCCCTTGCTGTGAGGTACGATTCCCCAATAAAGCTACTACTCCAAAACCCCTTTGAGTTTCATGTAAACGGGCATGTGTTGCATGGGTTAAACCCACCAATAGAATTTTATCTAAAAATTTTTGTTTTGATAATTGTTTGTATGGTAACGGCACGTTCGGCAGCAATGGCTTTTAACCGGTATTTAGACCGCAGTTTTGATGCCAAAAATCCTCGAACGGCTTTAAGGGAAATTCCCCGTGGGATCATTTCTTCTCCTCATGCATTGCGATTTGTAATCATTAACTGCATCCTATTTATTATTGCTACATTTTTTATTAATAAAATTTGTTTTTACTTATCACCTTTGGCATTATTTGTAGTTTTGTTTTACAGCTATACCAAAAGATTTACGCCGTTATGCCACCTGGTTTTGGGCATGGGCTTATCTTTAGCGCCAATTGGCGCCTATCTTGCTGTAACCGGTGAATTTGCCTGGTTGCCCCTACTCTTTTCTTTTTCCGTAATTTTTTGGGTGAGCGGTTTCGATATTATATATGCATTACAAGATGAAGATTTCGACAAGGAAAACAAATTATTTTCCATTCCGTCTGCTGTGGGCAAAAAAAATGCGCTGGGCATATCTTCACTGCTGCATGTACTTTCTGCAATATGTGTAATTTTTGCCGGATGGTATGGAGGGTTTGGATGGCTGTATTGGATTGGGTCTGCTGTATTTACAGGGGTTTTATTTTACCAGCATACCCTGGTAAAACCCAACGACCTGAGCAAAGTAACCCTTAGGTTTATGACAGCCAATGGAATTGCTTCCCTTATTTTTTCCATTTTTGTAATAAGCGATATTATTTTTTAAATGAAAAAATGCTGCACCTCAATTTTCATCCTTTTCCAAAAATCAATACGCAGCGCCTGGTATTGAGACGGCTTTTAAAAAAAGATGCCGCTGCATTATTTGCTATAAGGAACAACGCAGAGGCAATGCGTTATATTGACCGGGACCCCATGAAGAAACTTTCAGAAGCAACAAAATTAATCACCACGGTTCAAAATAATGAGTTTGAAAACAAGGCCATTCTTTGGGTTATATCATTTAAAGAAATGCCAGAGAAAATGATTGGCACTATTTGCTATTGGAGAATTGACCCACTAAATTACCGGGCAGAAATTGGCTATATCCTTCACCCCGGTTGCTGGAACAAAGGCATTATGCATGAAGCTATTCAGCCCGTTATTCAATATGGTTTTACCAAAATGAAACTGCATAGCATTGAAGCTCATATCAACCCTGCCAATGCAGCATCGCAACAAATATTAATCAAAAACGGTTTTATTAAAGAAGGCTATTTTAAAGAATGTTTATTTTATAATGGCAGGTTTTTAGATACCGTTGTATTCTCCTTATTAAAAAAATAAAAGCGGTTGAAAACCCAACCGCTTTAAAAAATATTGTGCTATCCGCTTATTGAATAAGGATACTGCGTTTTTCTCTAAAGCCGTTTACACTCTCCAGTACAAACAAATAAACCCCGGGAGCAAGAGAAGAAGGGATTACAAATCTTTCGTCCATAAAATTAAGCTGCATGGTAAAGCCTTTCTGGAAAACCAGTTGGCCCGAAGCATTGAAAAGTTTCACAGCATAATGGCCGGTACGGTTTGTTTTAAAGGTAAAATGTAAAACCTGCCCTTTAGCTGCCGGTATATTGTACAGTGTTAATCCATCTGGAATAGATTTTGTAATAAATGAATCAATTACACCGTAAGCAATGCCCGCATCATTTATGGCATAAGCCCTGTAATAATATTTAGTAGCCTGTACAAGGCCGCTAAGGTTAACAGAAAAATCTGCCCCAGTTAAATTAGAAGATTGCACCCTTGTATAAATGCCCATGTTACTAATACCACTAAAGTCAATACCGGTAGAAGTTATATTACTGCAACCCGTACTTGCCAATACACCTGCAAGTGTAGCAGTATTAGCAGTAATGGCGCTTGATGCACCGGTAACAACATCGGCCGGTGCATTATAACCGCTTCCGCTTACAGGAATATTCAAAGTATTTGCTCCTCCGCCAGAAACAGGGATGTTGCCATTATAAGATTGTATTGCAGCAGGTGTAAATATTACATAAACCACTTGTGAAAAAGCCCCACCGGGTTGAGTAATATTAAGAGAGGCTGAATAAGTACCATTTTCTGTAGTAGCAAAAGTATAACCCGCCAATGGCCCTACAACCACATTAGCTGTGGTTAAAGCAGTACTTGTAATTGTAAAATTTTGGGCTGCAGATGCAATATTTACACACAAACTACCAAAGCTGTTTAAAGTGGTAGCAGTTAAAACCGGAGCCGCAGTAGTGAATGATTGTTGCACGCCAAAAGCAGTTCCACCATTATTGGTTGAATAAGCTTTGTAATAATAAGTAGTAGAAGGCAACAAACTACTTATGGAAGAAGTAAAGCTTCCGGAAGAAATATTTGTTGAAGCTACATCTGTACCAGTAGTAAAACCATTTACTAAGCTGTAAGTAATTCCATAAGCAGTTACAGCAGTACAACCATTATCCGTAATAGTTCCTGCAAGGGTTGCGCTACTGCTTGTAATTGCAGATGCTGCACCAGTACTAACCATTGGTGGGTTATTATTTCCTGAGCCACTTGCAGCAACACTAATTGCCGTAGTACCAGCTCCGCTAATGGCAATATTTCCATCGTAAGATTGTGAAGCAGTTGGATTGAATTGTACAAAAATTTGCTGGCTGAAAGTTCCGCCGGGTTGTGTTAATGAAAGAGTAGCATTAAATGGCCCTGCAGATGATGTAGCATAACTAAAGCCGGCCAATGCAGCAATATCAATATTGGCATTGGTAAGATTAGTACCATTTATAGTAAATGAATTTGGGCCTGCAACTGTGCCGGTACAAATATTTCCAAATGCTGTAAGCGTTGTTGCAGTAATGGTAGGTGTTGAAGGCACAATACCATTTCCACTTACAGGTACATTTACTGTAGCAGCGCCACCACCTGCATTGGTTACATTACCTGCTTTGGGCCCGGCGCTTTGCGGGGTAAATCTTACCCACACATTTGTTGCGGCCAATACTGCAGAAGTATAAGCAATTGTTGTGCTTGCTCCCCATGTACTGTTATTATTTGAAACCTGGAAATCTACTGATGGAGATGTAACCGTAATTACACCTGGTGCGCCTGTAAGGTTTGCACCTGAAAGGCTGTATGATTGTGATGCAGAATTAGTACCAATATCAATATTTCCAAAATCGGTTATTGTTCCAGTTACTGTTAACAAAGGGGCAGGTAAAGAAGAACACAATTGCACCGGTGAAGCACTGTTTCTTGGGGCTGGTGTTGCTGTAATAAAATCAGGGGTATTGTTATCGGTATCTGTACAACCGTTATCTATCCTAAAGCCTGCAAGTATAGCACTTACCAGTGGCGCTGCGCCGCTACCTTCAAAGCAAGTGGCCGATCCATATCCCACAAGGTCAATTACATTAGTTGCAGGGCAACCTGTAATAGTGTCAACATCATTAATTATGGCAACAATTCCATTTGATCCGCCCATGGGAATCACTGCTGTAAAATCTGGTGCAGGCAAGGCCGTTCCTATTGCACCGGGAGTTGACATTTGCACCAAATAAAATCCACCGGGTGGTATGGATACATTGGGTAAAACCGCTGCTCCACTCCATTGGCCTGCAGGTGTTGCCGATTCGTACTGAACAGATAAACCATTAAGGCTTTGTGGTACAGAAGAAATATTATGTATCTCTACATAATCTGCATTTAATAATGCGCCGGTGTTTCCACCTGCACCATAAAACTGGCTAATAACCAATGTGCCAGTACCACCACCTGATGAGGTGCCTGTACCGCTCACCGCAACATTTACTGTAGCTGCACTACCACCGGCATTGGTTACATCACCTGCTTTTAAGCCTGCGCTTTGCGGAGAAAACCTTACATACACAGGTGTTGCAGAAAGTGTGGAATTAGCATAAGCAATATTTACAGATGCCGACCATGTACTGTTATCGTTTGAAACCTGAAAATCTGCTGAAGGTGCGCTTACAGTTATATTTCCCGGTGCGCCGGTTAAATCTGTGCCTGATAAATTATAGGTTTGGGATGCAGATGTATTACCCACTTGTAAACTTCCAAAATCATTTATTGTTCCGGTTACGGTTAATTGAGGTGTAGGCCCACCACCACAAATAAATGCAGGTGAAGCGCTATTTTTTGGAGCTGGTGCACCTGTAGAAAAATCGCTTCCGTTTACATTGGTATCTGTACAACCGTTATTTAACCTGAATGCGGCTAAAGTGGCGCTAATTGCTGGAGATGCACTAGCACCTTCAAAACAAGTTGCCGTTCCGTAACCCACAAGGTCAATTACATTAGTAGAAGGGCAACCTGTAATAGTGTCAATATCATTAATAATGGCTACTATTCCATTTGATCCGCCCATGGGTATTACGGCTGTAAAATCTGGCGTTGGTAAAGGTACTCCATTGGAACCAGGAGTTGACATTTGTACCAGGTAATATCCGCCAGCAGGAATGGATACATTAGGTAAAACAGCTGCCCCGCTCCATTGGCCCGCAGGTGTTGCCGATTCGTATTGAACCGATAAACCATTTAAACTTTGAGGCGTAGCAGAAATATTATGTATCTCTACATAATCTGCATTTAACACTGCACCGCTGTTTCCACCTGCGCCGTACACCTGGCTTATTACCAGTGTAGTGGATTGTGAAAAACCGGCCATACAACATATCAACAATAAGAAGGTAAATATTTTCTTCATAAACTTCATATTAAAAAATGAACTACAAAATCTTATAAAAAGATGAAGCTGCAACAATCTGCAGCTTCATCTACATTAATAAATTTATAAACCGGTTACTTTAATTTTATCTACCTGCCAGGTAGTGGTTTTGTCACTTGAGCTTCCTGAAGGATCTGCGCCTTCATATTTAAAAGCGATATATACCGTGCCGGAATAACTGCTCAAATCTACATTGCCTGATGGAGTAAAAGAAGGTGGGTATCCACTGGGCAAACCAGGTGAAAATGATGACGATGAACTGATGTCTGTCCAGTTTACGCCGCTTGCCCATGGGTTGCCGGTGCCGGAATAATCTGTAGAGATCAAAAGTTTTAACACAGCGCCATTATGAAAACCTGCATTGGTTTCAAAGGTTAAAGTTTTAGAAGCAAAAGTTCCCAGGTTGATGGCTTTTGTTACCATCCATGCTTTTGCAGATGCATCGTTGGTGGAGAAAGCGCTCATTTGTGCATATTTATTAGAACTAAACAAACGGGCTTCCCATGTTTTTGTACCCGCTTCTGCTCCTACAAACCAATTATTGAGTACTAATGGGCCCGGCGTTACCTGTCCCTCAAAATCTTCCTGGAATAATACGCCTGCAGGTAAAGGACAATCATAAGGCTCATTAAATTTTACATCTCCTGTATCCCTTATTAGCAATTGCTTGGTGTTACCAAACACAGTGTAAATAGCGGTTACGCTTCCTCTGCCCTGTGCCACTCTTTGCCCGGCAAAATTTGCATAAGCGCTGGTACGGATAATAGTGGTTAATCCATCACAATTTTTAATATCCCTGTTTTGAGTTGATTTGTAAGCAGACGTATCGGAATAGGTTTGGTTTAAATTAGGAAAGTAAAACCCTTCCAACTGTATCAAAGAACCCAGGTAGCGGTCCTGCATATTTGTAGTAAGGTCATTAAGAGTTACAATATGAGGAGTTACTGCATTGCCCAAAGAACCACCAATTACATATTGGTTAATTAAAGCCGAAGGGATACCTTCCTGCGAAGGTAACCCGGCAACATTGGCTTTTACACCCAAAGCCATGAGTCTGTTATAATCGCTTAAACAAAGGCCCTTGCATTTAATATAAATCCTTCTGCCAATAGGATAAGATCCATAAAGGCTGGAAGCGTCTAATAAAATTTGCAAACCCCCGGTAGCATCTTCTATATATAATTGCTTATATAAATTTCCGCTTTTATCATTGGCTACCACTATACCGGAAATAATAATATCGGTACCTACTATGGTATAAGCGCCATTTCCCGGGTGCATTGCTTTAAGATCGGCAATTGTAGTATTGGCTACAATATCCTGGTCTTTTGGGCCTGAAGGCGAATCAAATTCTTTTTTACACGAGTTTAATAAAATTGCAAATCCTGAAAGGAAAATTGCAACTAATGAAATTTTAAAAAACCTGTTCATAAATGTTTATTTAAAAAGTTGAAAATTAATAAGATTAAAACCGGAGACCAATGCTGGCAAAATAATTGATACCATAAGCATAAAATCTACGGGATGGAAATTTATTTACATTTTTTTCTGCAAAGTCAAAACGCAACTGCTCATATCCACCGGTAACAATTGACTGGTTATTGAGGATATTATTTACACCCACATTAAATACAATATAGGTTGCTTTTTTAAGGTTCTTAAATTTATTGTTCATTCTCCACGAATATCCTGCAAAAGCATCAAGCGTATATTGCGATTTCAATTTATCCTGGCCAATAATTTGTCCCCAAAGCGGAGATGAAGGATCTACGCCACTTACCGCAGATTCGGTTCTGCGTAAAGGGTTAAAGTCGAACCACATGTTATCAAAGTAATTGAAGTTTATATTGAGGAACCAATATTTTGGAGAGCGGTAATCGAGCCCGATGGAATAAGCTTCCTGCGGTGTAGGCAAGCGGTAATTTTGGGAGTAAATCAGGTCTTTAGAAACAAGCGTTGCGCTGTTATCTACCGTTACCGTTGCATTTTGCCTACTGGTATAATAAAAGCGGCCAACGGCTGCAGTAGCATTTAAACTTAAGCCTTTATAAATTTTTGCATCTACGCCAAACTCTCCACCAAAATGTTGTTTATCAATTCCGCTAATGGCATAGTTTACAAAGTTCCTGTACTCGTCATGATAAAAAGTAAGTACATTCATCTGGTCTTCTATTTGGGTATAGTAGCCGGTAAGCCTTGCTTTAATTTTGGGTGCATTCAATACATAACCTGCTTCGGCAGTATGTATTTTTTCGTTTGTAAGGTTATCCTGTACCAAATCTCTGGTACGTGGCGCTATGTAAGCATTTTCAAAAAATGGTGCACGGGTAAGGTAAGCACCATTTACAAAAATATAATTACGGCCATCTATTTTATAAGTTATCCCTGCTTTTGCGGTATAATTATAAAACCTTTGCTTAGCCGATTTGCCATAAGAATCATCTGGGAATAAACCTACTTTTGCATTTCCGGTACGGTAAAATTCTGTATAAGAATGTTCGCCGGCAATAAAGAAATCTATTTTATTGAATTTAATAACTGCTTGTACCCAGGCTGCAGCTTTTTTAATATTGATATCGTAATTATAGCCAAATTCATCGCCTACTTTTAAAATTCGGTTGGGATGATTTAGGTCGTTTTGATTGGCCTGGTTATCGGTTGCAAAATCCCTTTCTGCAAACTGGTTTAAATCTACATAAAAGTCACCACCTAAAAGATCATTTACATCTTTAAAGTAATGGTTCTTTTGCTGCTGGTAAGAAGCACCTGCGGTAAAATCAATATTTTTTCCAAGCGAAGTATTTAAAACTGTATTGGCGCCAGCCTTTTGCGTAAATATATTTCTGTCTTCCACAATGTAAACACTTCTTTTCCCGGTTACGTTATTTCCAGCAATACCGTTTACGTTGTTGATGGTTGCAATATTACCATAGTTAACATTGTAAAGCCTGTCCCAGTTTACCTGGCGCTGGTTTACATCATTGAGCATTGCCTGGCGTACTGCATCTACATTTTCGGGATCAAGCTGGTAGCTTGGCAGGTAGCGGTAATAATCGGGCCTTGGGTCGGCAGAGTTGTACCAATCCAACCCACTTACGCTCCTGTTACCAAAAATATAAGACAGTGCAGAGTTGATGGTTGTTTTATCATTAAGTTTCCACTCATTGCTAAGAATAAATACCGGCTGAGTTGTTTTTGCAACACTGGAGTTTCTTTTTTTGCCGTTTTGATATCCCCAATATGGATTATAATATTTATCTCCGGCTATATCCAGCATTTCCTGAACAGAAGAACCCTGTCTGCCGCTTTCGGTTGTAGCTAACATTGCGGTGAAAGAAAGCAAATTACGATCGTTAATTTTTTTATCTACTGCTAAAAATCCTGAATAACCGTCATAGTAAGAACCATCTGAATATCCTTCGGTAGCCCAGCGGCGAGATGCGGAAACACTAAATGCCCATCCCTTTTTATTGAGGCCGGTACTATGGGTTACCATTAAACGGTTACTGTAATTTCTATTGCTTATGGCATAATTGATACTGGTTTGCACACGCTGCCTGCTTGCCCTGGTATCAAAATAAGTGAGGCCGCCAATATCACCCATGGCATAAGGATTAATTTTTAAACCATGAACTTGATCACGGTTACGCATTACATCGTTTAAGCCGCCCCAAAGGCCATAAGGAGTAAAGCCATTGTCGAGGTTTTCCATGGGCATACCATTAATATAGGTACTAAACATATCTGCATCATAACCCCTGATACGAAACCTAACGGCATTAAAATGAAAAGAAGCACCACTTAAAAAAGGATCTCTTCCAGCACTTAACTGTGATGAAATATTTTGGGCGCTGCCATCCTGCATATCACTTTCATCCAAAGAAATTACCGGAATATTTTCCAGCATACTTTCCCTGCCTTCCTGAAGGATAACGCTATCCCTGGAGTTTTTTTGCGACTCCTGGGCAATAGCTATAACCTGTATTAAAAAAACAGAAAATAATAAAAGAACAAAACCCTTAGTAAAATTTCTCATAATTACATTTTTTTGAGAGCGGCAAAGGTAATGAGCAATTGCGAAATAACTGTTAAGACTTCTACACATTCTTTAACCATAACCCAATATTTTCCATTATTTTTCAGGCAAACCCTATCTTTGATTACTTTTTTATAGTTATGAAAAAAATTATTTTCTTTAGTCTATTGATTATCAATAGTTCAACATTTGCACAAAACAAATACAATGTTTCTTTAATAGGTTTTTATAATTTAGAAAACCTGTACGATACTATTAACGACCCAAATAAAAATGACGAAGAGTTTTTGCCTAATAGCACAAGGCAATATAATGGAAGGATTTATTGGGATAAATTGAGCAGACTTGCCGATGTTATTTCTCAAATGGGTACAGATATTACACCTGATGGGTTGGCCATGCTAGGTGTTGCAGAAATTGAAAACGATACCGTACTCAATGATTTGGTGAAACAGGAAAAATTAAAAAACAGGCATCTAAAATATGTGCATTATAATTCGCCAGATATACGTGGCGTGGATGTAGGGCTTATTTATAACCCGAAATATTTTACCCCAGTTTATAGTAAACCACTTTTTGTAAAATTACCTGGTGGGGCAAAAGACTCATACCTTACCCGTGATGTGTTGTATGTAAAAGGAATTTTGGATGGAGATACCATTCATGTTTTTGTAAACCACTGGCCCAGCCGTAGTGGTGGCGAAGAGCGTTCCATGCCGGGCAGGGCTGCAGCTGCTGCTACTGCAAAAAAAGTTATTGATTCCTTAATGGCTATTAATATTGAAACAAAAGTTTTATTAATGGGCGATTTAAATGATGATCCTATAAGCCCAAGCATTACCAAAGTTTTGGGTGCAAAAGGTAAAATGAAAGAAGTGGGCCCCGGGCAACTTTTTAACCCCTGGGTGGAAATGTACAGGCGAGGGATTGGTACATTGGCTTATCAGGATGCCTGGGGATTATTTGATCAGGTGATCATTTCGCATGGCTGGCTTAATAAAGAAAAGGATGGTTATTTTTATAATAAAGCTTTAATTTTCAATAAAGATTTTTTGGTGCAAAAAACGGGTAAATACCGTGGGTATGGAAAAAGAACCTGGGACGGTAATACGTATAATTATGGTTATAGCGATCACTTTCCGGTGTATGTGGTGTTTTTGAAGAAGGTAAAAGAGTAATAAATACTTTTACATTAAATCTTTCCGGTTAACCTATAAAAAAAGAGCAGGCCATAAACCTGCTCTAATAATTTTTGATTATTCAACCCTGTTATTCTTCCTCATCAAAGCTCATTACCTCTTTGGTTGTCATCAGTAATTCATATTCTTCCTTGCTGCCTACAATCATGTTTTCAAATTCTTTTAAGCCTGTGCCTGCTGGAATATGATGGCCTGTGATAACATTTTCTTTAAGTCCGAGCATATCATCTGTTTTGCCCTGGATGGCTGCAGAACTCAACACTTTGGTTGTTTCCTGGAAGGATGCTGCGGATATCCAGCTATGCGTGCCCAATGATGCTTTGGTAATACCCAGCAACAAGGGTGAAGATGTTGCAGGTTTTGCATCCCTGAATTCGGCTAGCTTTTTATCTGCCCTTCTTAAGGTAGAATTTTCTTCCCTCAATTCCCTTACAGAAACAATTTGACCGGTTTTAAGTTTGGCGCTTTCTCCCTGGTCGGTTACCACTTTTTTATCAAAAATGTAATCGTTCTCGGTATTAAAGTCCATTTTATCTTCTGTATCCCCTTCCAGGAACTTGGTATCGCCGGCATCTTCAATGGTTACTTTACGCATCATTTGCCTTACGATAACTTCAATGTGTTTGTCGTTAATTTTTACACCCTGTAAACGATAAACTTCCTGTATTTCATTTACCACATATTCCTGTACGGCAAATGGGCCTTTTATTGCCAAAATATCAGCAGGTGAAATTTGGCCATCGCTCAGTGGTGAACCGGCTTTTACAAAATCTCCGTCCTGAACCAGTATCTGGCGGCTTAAGGGTACAAGGTATTTACGAATTACGCCATCTTTTGCTTCAACAATAATTTCTCTGTTACCTCTTTTTATAGCGCCAAATGTTACCACACCGTCAATTTCGCAAACTACGGCAGGGTTGCTTGGGTTCCTTGCTTCAAAAAGTTCAGTTACACGTGGTAAACCGCCCGTAATATCTTTTAATTTGCTAAGTATACGTGGAATTTTTACCAACACCTGGCCACTCCTTACGTCATCGGCTTCTTCCACAACAATATGGGAACCTACAGGAAGGTTATAAGATTTCTTATCTTTTCCTTCTACAACAATTGCCGGTAACTTTGTTTTATCTTTTGTTTCAATAACCACTTTTTCACGGTGACCTGTTTGTTCATCGGCTTCATCCCGGTAAGTTATACCTTCAATTACGCTGTCAAATTTTATAATACCATTGCTTTCGGCTACTATTACATTGTTAAACGGATCCCAGGTACATATCACATCAGCTTTATTAATTTTTTGTCCGTCTTTTACAATAAGTACAGATCCGTAAGGAATGTGCATGCTGTTGAGTAAGCGGTCGCTCTTTACATCTATACATCTTATTTCGCCGGTACGGCCAATAACCACTTGTATTTTCTTTCCATCTACAGCTTCGGTAGCTACAGTACGCAAACCATCAAATTGCAGGGTTCCATCAAACTTTGAGTAGAGGCTGCTTTCAACAGATGCACTGCCTGCCACACCACCTACGTGGAATGTACGCAGCGTTAACTGTGTACCCGGCTCACCAATGGACTGTGCGGCTATAATACCTACTGCATCGCCACGCTGTGCCAAAATTCCGCTAGCTAAGTTTTTACCGTAGCAATTTACACAAACACCTCTTTTGCTTTCGCAGGTTAATACAGAGCGTATTTCAACCGTTTCAATTCCGCTTTCTTCAATTTTATGTGCTGTTTCTGTATCTATTTCTTCACCGCCATTAATAATTAATTCGTCGGTTACAGGGTGGTAAACATCATGCAATGAAGTACGGCCTTCAATCCTATCACTCAATGGTTCAATAATATCTTCATTATCTTTTAATGCGCTTATAGCAATACCACGCAAGGTGCCGCAATCTTCTTCATTTATTACCACATCTTGTGCAACGTCAACCAACCTACGGGTTAGGTAACCGGCATCGGCTGTTTTTAATGCCGTATCGGCAAGGCCTTTACGGGCACCGTGGGTACTAATAAAATATTCTAATACACTTAGACCATCTTTAAAGTTGGCCAAAATGGGGTTTTCAATAATTTCTGAACCAGAGGAACCGCTTTTACGTGGCTTTGCCATCAATCCCCTTAAACCGGCAAGCTGCTTAATTTGCTGCTTGCTACCACGGGCACCGCTATCCAGCATCATAAACACAGAGTTGAATCCTTGCTTATCGGCTGAAAGTTCACGGATAAGTGTTTCCGTTACTTTTGTATCTACACGACTCCAGATATCAATAATCTGGTTATACCTTTCGTTATTGGTAATAAGCCCCATATTATAACTTTCCCACACTTCTGCAACTTCGCTTTGGGCATTTGCAATAAGGTCTGCTTTTACCTGTGGAATGATAAGATCATTAATATTAAATGACAAACCACCACGGAATGCCATACGGTAACCTAGTGTTTTAATATCATCGAGGAATTTGGCGGTTACCGGAACACTTGTCCATTTAATAATGTCACCAATAATTTCCCTCAGGTTCTTCTTGGTAAGCAATGCATTTACAAAACCTACTTCTTTGGGAACAAACTGGTTAAAAATTACCCTGCCTACTGTAGTTTCAATAAGCTTATAGGTTAATGTGCCATCGGAATTACGCCAGTTGGCTTTTACTTTTATGTTGGCATGTAAATCTATTTGCTTTTCATTATAGGCAATAATTACTTCATCGGCATTATAAAATACTTTTCCTTCACCTTTTACTTTTTCTTCAGGTGTAGATTTTTTGCCTTTGGTGATATAATACAAGCCAAGCACCATATCCTGTGAAGGAAGGGTAATAGGCGTACCATTTTGCGGGTTAAGGATGTTGTGAGATGAAAGCATGAGCAATTGCGCTTCCAAAATTGCTGAATTACTTAGCGGAACGTGTACCGCCATTTGGTCACCATCAAAGTCGGCATTGAAAGCCGTAGTTACCAGAGGATGCAACTGTATTGCTTTTCCTTCAATTAACTTGGGTTGAAATGCCTGTATGGACAACCGGTGAAGCGTTGGCGCCCTGTTTAGCATTACGGGGTGGCCTTTTAAAATATTTTCTAAAATATCCCAAATAATGGCTTCTTTTTTATCTACCAGTTTACGGGCACTTTTTACGGTTTTTACAATTCCTCTTTCAATAAGTTTTCGAATGATAAATGGCTTAAATAATTCTGCCGCCATATCTTTTGGCAATCCGCACTCATGCATTTTTAATTCGGGGCCCACAACTATTACAGAACGGCCGGAATAATCCACACGTTTACCCAAAAGGTTTTGGCGGAAACGACCCTGCTTACCCTTAAGCACATCACTCAAAGATTTTAATGCACGTCCACCTTCGGCTTTTACGGCGTTGGATTTACGACTGTTATCAAACAAAGAATCTATAGCTTCCTGCAGCATGCGTTTTTCGTTGCGCAAAATTACTTCTGGCGCCTTAATTTCAAGTAATCGTTTTAAACGGTTGTTACGGATAATAACACGGCGGTACAGGTCATTTAAATCGGATGATGCAAAGCGGCCACCATCTAAAGGAACTAATGGACGCAATTCCGGTGGAATAACTGGTATGTATTGCATAACCATCCACTCCGGACGGTTGTTGATTTTTGAATTTGCTTCACGGAAACTTTCTACTACGCTCAGGCGCTTTAAAGCATCTGCTTTACGCTGCTGAGATGTTTCATTTGCTGCAGCTGTTCTTAAGTCAAAGCTCAGTTGATCAAGGTCCAATCTTTCCAATAGAGCATGAACGGCTTCTGCGCCCATTTTGGCCACAAATTTATCGGGGTCTTCATCGGGCATCATTTGGTTTTCTTTTGGCAAGGCATCTAAAATATCGAGGTATTCTTCCTCGGTAAGCAAGTCGCCATAATTTTGACCTTTATCGGCACGCATACCGGGCTGAATTACCACAAAACGTTCGTAGTAAATTATTGTTTCGAGTTTTTTGGAACTCATGCCCAGTAAATACCCAATTTTGTTGGGTAAAGATTTAAAATACCAGATATGCACTACAGGAACTACAAGTTTAATATGGCCCATACGTTCCCTGCGAACTTTCTTTTCGGTAACTTCTACACCGCAGCGATCGCATACGATGCCTTTATAACGGATACGTTTATACTTGCCGCATGCACACTCAAAATCTTTTACGGGCCCAAAAATTCTTTCGCAAAACAAGCCGTCTCTTTCCGGTTTATAGGTACGGTAATTAATGGTTTCTGGTTTTAGCACTTCACCATAGCTCCTTTCCAGAATAGTATCCGGTGAAGCAAGCCCGATTGTAATTTTTGAAAACGTTTGTTTTTGTCGGTTTTCTTTTTTGAATGCCATATTAAAAGCTAATAATTTTTAAAAAATATAATTAGAATAGAGTTGGCCAAAATCACAGCAGTAAAATATTTGTTTTCACTACTGCTAAACAGTAATTTTTTTTATTCAAAAGTAAGTTCAAGACCCAGGCCTCTTAATTCATGCACCAATACATTAAACGATTCCGGAACACCCGCTTTAGGGATATTATCGCCTTTTACAATTGCCTCATAAGTTTTGGCACGGCCAATAATATCATCGGATTTAAGCGTAAGTAATTCCTGCAAAATGTTGGATGCGCCATAAGCCTCAAGCGCCCACACTTCCATTTCACCAAAACGCTGGCCACCAAATTGTGCTTTACCACCTAAGGGTTGTTGCGTAATGAGTGAGTAGGGCCCTATAGAACGGGCATGCATTTTATCATCTACCATGTGGTGCAGCTTAATCATATAAATAATGCCCACGGTTGCTTTTTGGTCGAAGCGTTCACCGGTTTCGCCGTCGTATAAATAAGTATGGCCAAATTTTGGTAGCGCAGCTTCATTAACCCTTTCATCTATTTCTTCTACAGAAGCGCCGTCAAATATTGGTGTGGCAAAACGCACCCCAAGCTTTTCGCCGGCCCATCCTAATACGGTTTCATAAATCTGGCCCAGGTTCATACGGCTGGGTACACCAAGTGGGTTCAATACAATATCTACGGGTGTGCCATCTTCCAGGAAAGGCATATCTTCTGGCCTTACAATTTTGGCAACAATACCTTTATTACCATGGCGGCCCGCCATTTTATCGCCTACTTTTAGTTTGCGTTTAACGGCCAAATAAACTTTTGCCAGTTTTAATACACCGGCAGGCAACTCATCACCAATGCTGATGTTGAATTTTTCTCTTTTGTAACGGCCCAGCTCTTCGTTAAACTTAATATTATAGTTGTGCAATAAAACGTTGATAAGGTTATCGGTTTTTGCATCACCCGTCCAACCTAGTGGGTTTACATTGCTGAAATCTATACCGGAAATATTTTTTACGGTAAACTTCACGCCTTTGCCAATTAAAATTTCGCCAAAGCTATTGGTAACGCCCTGGCTGGTTTTATCTTTCAGCAGGTTTTGCAATTTATTTTGCAGCAACTCCATCAAATCTTTTTCATTGTCTTCGTGTTGCTTTTCTATTTTTTCCAGTTGTGCTTTTTCACGCACTTTGGCATTTTTATCTTTCTTGGCACGCTGAAACAATTTTTTATCAATAACTACACCCTCGGTTCCGCTTGGCGCTTTTAAGGAAGCATCTTTTGCATCGCCGGCTTTATCGCCAAAGATGGCACGCAATAATTTTTCCTCAGGAGTTGGGTCGCTTTCGCCTTTGGGCGTTATTTTACCAATAATTATATCGCCTTCTTTTATAGAGGCCCCAATACGGATGATACCATTTTGATCCAGGTCTTTTGTGGCTTCTTCGCTTACGTTAGGGATATCCGGCGTTAATTCTTCTTCGCCCAATTTGGTATCTCTTACTTCAGTTTCAAATTCGCTAATATGGATTGAAGTAAATAAATCTTCTTTTACAACTTTTTCAGAAATTACGATAGCATCTTCAAAGTTGTAGCCTTTCCAGGGCATAAAAGCCACTTTAAGGTTGCGGCCCAGTGCAAGTTCACCGCCTTTGGTAGCATAGCCTTCGGTAAGGAAATCGTCTTCACTTACTTTTTGGCCTTTAACAACAGCAGGGCGCAGGTTGATGCAGGTTTCCTGGTTTGTGCGCACAAACTTGGTGAGTTTATAAATGGTAAGGTCGTCTTCAAAACTTACCAGTTGCTGTGCTTCGCTTCTTTTATAACGAACATGTATTTCGTTGGCATCTACAAATTCTACCACACCATCGCCTTCGGCATGTATTTGTATCCTTGCATCACGGGCAGCTTTGGCTTCAAGGCCTGTACCTACAATGGGTACTTCGGGCTTAATAAGCGGAACCGCCTGACGTTGCATGTTTGAACCCATGAGTGCACGGTTGGCATCATCATGCTCTAAGAAAGGAATTAAGGATGCACTTAAGCCCACAATTTGATTGGGCGCCACATCCATAAACTCTACTTCTTCTTTGGGTAAGATGGGGAAATCGCCGGTTTGACGGCTTTTGATCATGTCTTCAACAAAATTCCCTTTATCATCTATATCAATATTTGCCTGTGCAATTTTTGCGGTATCTTCTTCTTCGGCGCTTAAAAAAGTAATTTTTTTCAAATCTACTTTTCCATTATCTACTTTACGATAGGGTGTTTCAATAAAACCCATTTCGTTGATTTTTGCGTGAACGCAAAGTGTAGAAATCAAACCAATATTTGGTCCTTCAGGCGTTTCAATGGTACACAAGCGGCCATAGTGGCTATAGTGTACGTCACGTACTTCAAAGCCTGCCCTTTCCCGGCTTAAGCCGCCGGGCCCGAGTGCAGAAATACGGCGCTTATGGGTAATTTCAGAAAGCGGGTTGGTTTGATCGAGAAACTGTGATAACTGTGAGGTACCAAAAAAGGAGTTAATAACCGAAGACAAAGTCCGGGCATTAATTAAATCTACCGGAGTAAATACTTCATTATCTCTTACGTTCATCCTTTCCCGAATGGTACGTGCCATACGGGCAAGGCCCACGCCAAACTGTGCATATAATTGCTCGCCTACGGTACGTACACGGCGGTTGCTCAGGTGGTCAATATCATCTACTTCACTTTTACCATTGGTTAATTGCACCAGGGTTTTAATGATTACGATGATATCATCTTTGGTAAGCACTTTCTTTTGAATAGGAAAATTTAAGCCCAGGCGGCGGTTAATTTTATAACGGCCTACTTCGCCCAAATCATAGCGCTTATCGCTAAAAAATAATTTATCAATAATGCCTCGGGCCGTTTCATCATCGGGTGCATCGGCGCCACGCAGTTGTTTATAAATATGCTGCACGGCTTCAAGCTCACTATTGGAAGTATCTTTATTAAGGGTATTATAAATAATTGCGTAATCACCGCTTACTTCTTCTTTTTGGATAAATACGCTTTTAACTTCCATTTCCTGGATGAGGGCAATATTGGCTTCATCCAGTACGGTGTCCCTTTCTAATATCACTTCGTTTCTTTCCAGCGATACTACTTCACCGGTATCTTCATCCACAAAGTCTTCCACCCAGGTACGCAGTACACGGGCAGCAAGACGCTTGCCAATATTTTTTTCCAGTGTTTTTTTGTCGGCTTTTACTTCATCGGCCATGCCGAATAATTCCAAAATATCTTTATCGGTTTCGTAACCTATAGAACGCAATAATGTAGTAACCGGAAATTTTTTCTTACGGTCAATGTATGCAAACATTACATTGTTGATATCGGTAGCAAATTCCATCCATGCACCTTTAAAAGGAATTACACGGGCAGAATAAATTTTGGTACCATTGGGATGCACACTTTGGCCAAAGAACACACCTGGTGAACGGTGCAGCTGGCTTACTACAACCCTTTCGGCGCCATTAATAACAAAAGTTCCCCTTGGCGTCATGTAGGGTATATTGCCCAGGAAAACATCCTGAACAATGGTTTGAAAATCCACATGCTCTTCATCATTACAACTCAGGCGCAGCTTTGCTTTTAAAGGCACCGCATAAGTAAGGCCCCTTTCAATACACTCGTCAATGGTATAGCGTGGTGGATCTACAAAATAATCCAAAAACTCCAACACAAAAATGTTCCGGGTATCGGTGATGGGAAAGTTTTCTTTAAATACACGAAACAAACCTTCGTTGTTTCTTTTATCGGGTGTGGTTTCTAACTGGAAAAAATCTTTGAACGATTGAATCTGGATTCCGAGCAAATCGGGTTGCTCTGCTAAAAGTTCAACTTTACCGAAATTGATACGTTTAGCAGCGTTTGATTTTGTTGCAGACATATTTATTTAAAACGTTTTAAAGTGCGAAGACCTTTATTTTAAGAAGGGTTTTGCGGAATGCCACTAACCCAAATTTCATAAAGGACGGCAAAGTTAGGGAATTTTGACCGGACTAATAGAAACAAAATGCGGTTTTTTATAAAGATGGTAAGATTTTTGATATTTTACCAAACTGTCAAATATTGAATAATTATAATATAGTAGTATTTTTTGCCATTTTACTAGTATGAGCCAAAAGTTTAAACAGTTTATGCTTCAAATTTTTTCTAATCCGGCATTTCTTAACCCTGGTTTTTTAAAAAACAAAATATTTTGCTACAAACCTAATGTTATATAAAAAAATGTTTATTTAACGGGATTTGCATACAATTTAAAGCAACCAGGTAGTTTCACTGTGATACAATTGGCCTTAGTTTTGTTTTGCAATAATTTAAAATTTAATTTTACCCGCTACAAAAATTTTGTGGCAAGAGTTTTCAATTTTTTTTTATTACTGAAATGTTGAGAACAAATTGACTCCTTAGCTCAGTTGGTAGAGCTACTGACTCTTAATCAGTAGGCCCAGGGTTCGAGTCCCTGAGGGGTCACTAACAAAATACAGTAACGTATTTTTTATTTTATTAGTTCTGGTAACTCTTCAAAATAAAAAGCTTCCAAAGGGCTTATACTTGTTTTAAAATTTTTGGCAATAGTAAAAGCAACCATATCATTTGCGGGTAATTGAAATGATGCAATCTCTTTAATTTGTTCTTCAGTTAAATCATTCTGCAACCATTTTTCCGCAAGTTTTTCGGTGAGTATTACCGGCATGCGTTTTTTATGGTTATGCAACTGCTCCATTAAGGCATTGGCCTTTGTTGTTACAATGGCAAAGGTATCCATGGTTTCGCCGGTTTCTTTATCGGTAAAAGGTTGCCAAATGCCGGCCATAAAAAAATACTCTTTATTATTAAGTTCAATACAGTATGGATATTTATTTTCTTTTTTTTTCGTTGCAGGTTTAAAACTGCGCCATTCAAAAAAATGCGATGCCAAAACCAGGCATCTTCTTTTGAGCGCTGCATCCCTGAACATTTTACTTTCCAGCAGTTTTTCAGATGAAGCATTGAGCCAGGGTATCCCCTGCCTGCGTGCCTGTTGCACCTGCTCCATTGTTTTTATCCAAAAAGGGATAAACTCCCAATGCATGGGCACTACTTCGTAACTGCTTTCATTTTTTTTTCGGATTACTGGAGCTTTGCCATAGTTAAAGCCGTTGATGAGTTCCTGTAATTCTTCTATTGCCGCAATATAGCCCAGCTCCAGCTCTATATTGTTTAACCGGATAAAATTCATCTTATCTACTTTATGGCCATAGAAATTGCACATAAAAAATGATTACTTATTTATGAATGAATGTATCTTTTTTGTAAATCTTTCTGCACTGATCATTTCTGCACCAAAGCTTGCCAGGTAATCGGTGTACATTTGGCAGTCTATTATTTGTATGCCTTCATTTTGCAATTGCTGCACATAGTGTACAAAACCAAAACGGGAAGCATTACTTACTTTACTAAACATACTTTCCCCAAAAAATATTTTGCCCAGCTTAATGCCATACAGGCCGCCAACAAGTTTTTCGTTTTGCCATACTTCCACGCTATGGGCAACCCCCATTTTATGCAACTGCACAAATGTGTTCATAAGGTCGTTAGTGATCCAGGTTCCCAACTGGTTGGTACGCTCCAGATTTTTGCAATTTTCAATTACTTTAGAAAAACTTTGATTTACGGTAATTTCAAAACATTTTTTTTTGATTAATGATTTTACGGTTTTATTGATACGGAGTTTATCGGGAAAAAGTACAAACCTGGGATTGGGATAATGCCAGTACACCGGGCAGTTTTCTTCGTACCAGGGGAAAATGCCCATTTGATAAGCCAGTAAAATCCTTTGAGGCGTTACATCGCCGCCTATGGCTACAATACCAGTGGGGCCGGTTTGGGTTACTGGGGGGAATATTAATTCATCGGTTAAAATGGGTATGTTCATATTCACAGTTCAATTGCTGTGTAAAGTTAAAAAGCATTGTATTAAATTAATAAAAAAAACCGGGAAGAAAACTCCCGGCATTCGTTTAAAATAAAATTTTACTTAATTTCTTTTTTCGTAAGCAGGCGTTACGGGTGCATTATAGCCTTTGTTTTTTAAGGCATTTTTAATTTCGGTAATTGCCCTGTCAAGTTGCACATCGTTGCCTTTGGCCATTTCGGCAAGGTTTTCATCTACTTCAATATCCGGGTCCACACCATGGCCTTCTCTAAACCATTTTCCATCCTGGTTGTACATCCTAAAAGTAGGCGCAGTAATACTTCCTCCATCAATTAAGTTTGGCACACCGCTTATGCCAATTAAGCCGCCCCATGTACGGGTGCCAATTAACAATCCTAAATTTTTCTTACGAAAAAAATCAGGAAAGGCATCTCCGCCGGAACCACTCCAGCCGTTTATGAGCATTACCTTGGGGCCAAAGTGAGCAAAAGGCGGCCAGGGCCAGGGCTCGCCATCTCTTGTTGCCCAATAGGCCAATGGTGTACGGTTGAGTTGCTCAATAAACCTGTCGGGAATTTGCCCGCCACTATTAAACCGTTCATCAATTATTAATGCTTTTTTATCCCATTGTGCATTGAGTTGGCGTAGCAAATCTTCCTGCCCGTCGGTACCGGTGCTTTGTACATAAATATAGCCTACTTCTCCATTTGTAGCTTTGGCTACATACCTACGGTTGTCTTCTACCCAGGCCATGTACCGTAAATTATATTCATTGGCTATTGTTTCCACCACTACAGTTTTTGCTCCTGCAAATTCAGGCTTTGTATTATAGGTTAATTCTACTGTTTTTTTATCAAGGCCCTGAAAATTAGCATAGGGCTCGGTTTCGGTTGTAATGGGCATGCCATTTACTGCCAAAATATAATCGCCTTCTTTTATGCCAATGCCCGGTTCATCAAGTGGTGATTTTAACGAAGCATCCCAGCTTGCTCCACGAATAATTTTTTTAATTTTAAAAAAGTTACCATCTGCTTCCCAATTGATACCCAGGTAGCCCACGGGTTTTACCGGCGACCTTTCCATATCGCCACCGCCATGATAAGTATGTGATGCATTTAATTCGCCTATCATTTCGCCAATAATAAAATCTACTTCTTCCCTGGTTACCGCATCCTTCAACATAATTTCATAACGCTCTTTTACCTGGTTCCAATTTACGCCATGCATGTTGGGGTCATAAAAATAATCCCGTTCCAGGCGCCATGCATCGGTAAATATTTGCTTCCATTCCATTGCAGGGTCCACCTTCATTTCCATTTCGTTTAAGCGAATCATTTTTTCCATTTTTTGGTTTTCCGATGGCTTAATTACCGAATAACTATTGCCCCGCTTTACCAGTATTTTTTCCCCGTTTGCACTCAGTTGGTAACTCTCTATATTTTCTGAAATATTTTTTTCTTTCCTGTCTTCAATATCGTAATATTTTAAGGCTGGTTTTGCATCATCGGGGCTGCCAAGGTTAGGGTATTTTTGGTAAATAATTTTTCCTTTTACAGCAGAAAGGTTGGCATAATTGCCTGCGGCAACCGGCAATATTACCATTCTTGATTCCAAACCATCAAAATCAATGGTTACATCAACCTTATCTTTTTCTTTTGCGCTTATATCATTTTTTGATTTTACACTATCTTTCTTTTTATCCTCTTTTCCTTCTTCTTTTTTTCCTTCATTTTTATCATTCAATTTAATATCTACTGTATCATTTTGTGTATAGAGCAATGATTTATCTGAATTTTTCAGGGAAATAGCAGCCAATTGTGTAGAATTGCCATATACAAATGAATTATCCAAATCGCTGTAATAGGGGTTAAAAGCCTGGTTGGTGGTTAATAATAAATATTTTCCCTGTTCATCAAAAACCAAGTCGCCAATATTATAATAGCCACTGGTTACCTGCTTTGTGGTTTTGTTTTTTGTATCGTAGATAAAGGCTGCTTTATGGAAATTGCTTAAATCCCGTGTATAAGCAATCCACCTGCTATCGGGCGACCAGCTTAAAATAAAAGCTTCGCAGGCGCCATGCATAAAATAAAGCGCCTTATCTATATCATAGGTTTTGCCGGTAGCAACATCGCAATATTTTATCTTCATTGCTTTATCAATAAATGCCAGCATTTTACTATCGGGCGACCAGTATAAACTATAATTAAACCCTGAAGTGAAATTTGTTATTTTTTTTGGTGCAAGGTCATTTTCTTTTATCCATAAATTATATTCACCGCCTTCGTCGCTCCAGTAAGCAAGTTGCTTGCCATTGGGCGACCATGCCGGGTACCTTTCGGCAAAACCCGGGCTTTGGGTAATATTTTTCACAAAACCATTTTCTGCGGGCAACGAAAAAATATCGCCACGGGCTTCTGCAAGCAGCCGGTTGCCATCGGGGCTTATGGAAAAATGCTGCACATATTTTTCTGCTGATACATTTTTGGGTTTTAAATCGGTTTTATCCATTACCAGGCTTACATTAACGCTTTGGCATTTTTGGGTGGCAAATGAAAAAAGGTATAATTTTCCGCCTTGTTCAAATACAATATCATCGGGTCCGGAAGATGGGAAATGGATATCGTATTCGGTAAACTTAGTAAGTTGTTCCAGTTTTTCAGAACCCAAAGAATAGCGCCAGAGGTTCATACGTTGCTCTGCGCCACGGTCGGATAAAAAATAAATATAATCTCCGTTCCACATAGGAAATTCACTACCTGCAACTTCATTCTTTGAAATATTTTGTGAAGTATTTTTTACAAAATCGTATATATGGATATTGGCTTTCCAACCACCCCGGTAGCGTTTCCAGTTACGAAAAGCCTGCGAAACAAAAACCAGGGCCATTTTGGTGCCATCTGGCGAATAAGAACCAAACTCTGCATAAGCAAAGGGTAATTTTGTTGCTGCTCCTTTTTTTGCAGGTATGGTAAAAAGCTGGCCAAACCTGTTTCTGCCGCTTTCCCTTCCGGAACCAAAGAGTACATTTTTTCCATCCGGCGTCCAGTCTATTACCCTTTCTGTAAACCCATGATACGTGAGCCTTTCGGGCACACCGCCGGTAACTGGAAGCGTATATATTTCATTATTGCCATCGTAGTTGGCGCTAAATGCTACCGTTTTACCATCTGGAGAAAATTTTGGAAATACTTCAAGGCCTGCAGGTGAACTAAGCTTTTGTGCCGTTCCCCCGGTTTTGGGCATTATCCAAATATCATTGGCATAAGTAAATACAATTTGTGTATGGGAAACATCCGGAAAACGGAAAAGCCCGGCATCAATTTGCTGTGCACCTGATATTGCAGACAGTGAAATTAAAACATAGGAGATTATAATTTTTTTCATTTTAGCCAGTTAAAGATTAAAAATTTAATAAGTACACAATGTATACAAAAAAAATACTATTGGTTATTTTTAAGTAGTTTTTTTATTTGAATGGCGGTTTTTGGGCTATTTACACAATAAGGCCTCATTTTTTTTGAAATGAAATTATTTTAAGGTTTTTATAATGGAATAACTGCTCACTTGCCAACAGCAGGTGAATATTTATCACGGATTTTTCGATAAAAAAATGGTAAGTTTCCACTCAATCTTTTTTTAAAGCATAAAGCAATATGAATTTTACCAGGGTAATTTCCAATATCCTCAATCATCCGTTTAACAGGCAACATAAGTTGAAAGCTTTTCAGCGGTTTATAAAATGGCAACTTGCTTCCAAAATTTTAAATTACCCTGTAATTGTTCCTTTTACCGATAAAACCTGGTTGATTATTAAAAAAGGAATGACTGGTGCAACAGGAAATTATTACTGCGGGCTACACGACTTTGAAGACATGGTTTTTTTAATGCACTTTTTAAGAAAGGAAGATTTATTTATTGATGTGGGCGCCAATATTGGCAGCTATACCATATTGTCAAGCGGACATGTAGGTGCAAATACTATAAGTGTAGAACCAGTACCTTCTACTTTTAAAAACTTAATGAACAATATTGCCATCAATCATATTTTACCCAAAGTAAAGCCGCTAAATATTGCACTTGGCCATGAGAAAACAGAACTGTTGATTACCTCAACCTATGATACCATTAATAACATTAAATATAAAGAAGAGGAAGGAACAGTAAAGGTTACTGTGGATACCTTAGACAATATAATAGAACCTGATCATTCCAATATTTTATTGAAAATAGATGTAGAAGGTTTTGAGGCAGCAGTATTGAAGGGCAGCAATAAATTGCTATCCAACCCTGCGGTAAAAGCAATAATTATGGAACTAAACGGCCTTGGGGAACAATATGGGTTCGATGAAAAAGAAATGCACTATTTCTTACTACAGCAGGGTTTCAACACGTATTCATATTCGCCCTACGAAAGAAAGCTTACTCAAAAAAATAAACTGGATATTAATAATACCTTGTATATACGAAATGAAGAGTTTGTAAAAAAACGCCTGAGTGAAGCTGTAGTGATCAATATTGCTGGGCAGCAAATATAAGCTTTGCGGAAAAAAATACCTTTTCGATATTTATTAAAAATAAAAAAGCTGTATCAAATATGATACAGCCTTTAAATAAAATAAATTGAACGCTTAATTAGGCTATTTCAACTTCGGCTCCAGCTTCAGTTAATTTAGCTTTCATTTCTTCTGCAGTGGCTTTATCTACAGCTTCTTTAATAGCTTTAGGTGCGCCATCTACCAGGTCTTTAGCTTCTTTTAAACCAAGGCCGGTTAAATCTTTTACGATTTTAACTACAGCAAGTTTATTTGCACCACCGCTTTTCAGCACTACATTGAAAGCCGTTTTTTCTTCGGCTGCTGCTGCTCCGCCAGCATCACCACCGGCGCTTACTACTACTGCTGCTGCAGCGGGTTCAATACCATATTCTGCTTTAAGTACTTCAGCTAATTCCTGAACTTCTTTTACTGTTAAGCCTACCAGGCTTTCTGCTAATGATTTTACGTCTGCCATTTTAAGTTAAATTTTTTCCTCCTTCATATCCAAAAAATTTTCGGATCCGGAGGATGATTAAAAAAATTGTTTTGCCTTTTTCTTGTACCGTCAGCCAGGTGTATTTTAAAAAAATTACTCCGCAGTTGCTGCTTCGGGCCTGTTTTGCAAAGCGCCAATAACACGTTGAATTGGTGATTGCAGCAAGCCGATAACTTCACCAATGAGTTCATTTTTGGTTTTCATTTGTGTAAGCGCCTTTAACTGGTTATCGCCTACAAATACATCCCCATTTATAAATGCCGCTTTAAGCACAGGTTTTTCACCATTGCTCTGCTTACGAAAACTGCTGATGATAACCGCTGGGTTTTTGGGGTTTTCGCTAAACATAAGTGCAGTTACTTTATGCAGTGAATCATAAACGGCTGCATATTTTTCCGCATCCAGGCTTTCCAGCGCTTTTTTTATTAAAGTATTTTTAGCCACTTTAATTTCTACCTGTTGGTTAAAACAATGTTTGCGTAACTGGCTCACCTGTTCTACAGTAAGGCTCTCCGTATCGGTAACATAGAAGTTGTTGTACTGTGCAAACTTGCCCTTAAGCACTTCTATTACTTCGTTCTTTTCTTGCTTTGTCATAACAAATATATTTTATAACCTATTGCTTAGGTTTAGTTTTGAACAGATTTTGTATCAATCATAATGCCGGGGCTCATTGTGCTGGCCATGCTTACTCCTTTGAGGTAAGTACCTTTTGAAGTGGCTGGTTTTAATTTAATTATAGCATTGATGAACTCCTGGCAGTTTTCGGCAATTTTTTCGGGGGCAAAACTTATCCTGCCTACAGAGGCATGAATGATGCCCACTTTATCTACTTTAAAGGCAATTTTACCACCTTTAAGATCGTTTATTGCGCCTGCTACATCATTGGTTACCGTACCGGTTTTAGGGTTTGGCATTAAATTACGTGGCCCAAGCACTTTACCCAGTTTACCAATTTTTGGCATTACAGATGGTGTTGCAACAATTACGTCAATATCCGTCCATCCGCTTTCAATTTTGGTTATAAATTCATCCAGGCCCACAAAATCGGCGCCTGCAGCATTTGCTTCTGCTTCTTTATCGGGTGTACAAAGTACCAATACCTTTTTGGTTTTGCCGGTACCATGTGGCAAGGAAACAGTTCCACGTATTGCCTGATCGGCTTTTTTAGGATCTACTCCTAAACGTACATGGAGGTCAATAGAGCTATCGAATTTAGTTGTGTTTACTTCTTTTACTAAAGTTGAGGCTTCACTCAGCGTATAGGCTTTGTTGGCATCAACCTTAGCATTTGCTAATTTTCTTTTTTTAGAGATCATTGTAAAAGATTTTTAAAGTTTGCTTTTGTTACAAACAGGTTGATGATTAATTTTTTTCCCAGGGAGCCTGGCCTTCTACGGTTAAACCCATGCTGCGTGCAGTTCCGGCAACCATGCTCATGGCGCTTTCTACTGTAAAAGCATTCAGGTCTTCCATTTTATCTTTAGCGATTGCTTCTACCTGTGCCCAGGTTACTTTACCCACTTTAATACGGTTGGGTTCTTTACTGCCTTTTTGAGTTTTTGCAGCTTCCATTAGCTGAACGGCAGCCGGTGGAGTTTTAATAATAAAATCGAATGATTTGTCGGCATAAACGGTAATTAATACAGGAAGTACTTTTCCTTGTTTATCCTGGGTGCGAGCATTGAACTGCTTGCAAAACTCCATGATATTGATACCTTTAGAGCCGAGTGCCGGGCCAATTGGCGGCGCTGGATTGGCTTGTCCTCCTTTACACTGAAGTTTGACATAGCCGGTAATTTCTTTTGCCATTTTTAAAAAATTTTGGTGTTAACGTCTGCCAACAGGCAAACTCCCAATAAAAAAATTCTTAAAGAACTATTTGGGGCGGCAAAGTTAGGGCTTTTTACCGAATTTAGGCAAGAGTTTTAAAAAAAAATTAATCTCTGTATTTCCTCCTCTAAAAATTTAAAAAAGAAGGTTTTATAACTATCCTTACCATAACTTTGCGGCTCAATCTACAAAAGTAGTTCAAAGGGTGCGTAAAAGTTGGTGGAAAATATTATCTTTTCTTATACTGGTTTATACAATTGTTGCCGGTTTTTTAGGTGATGTTCCCCGTTTGTTTATTTTAAATGAAACCATTCGTAATCTCTACTTTCATGTGTGTATGTGGATGGCAATGATGGTGCTTTTTACTTTAAGTATTATCTATAGTATTAAATACTTGGGTAATAACAACTACCGTTACGATATTTATGCAAAAAACTATGCAGCAGTAGGTGTACTCTTTGGGTTATTAGGCTATGCTACCGGCGCAATATGGGCCAATTATACCTGGGTTACCGATCAGGGCCAAAGCCTTGGCGCAGTACTTAAAGAGCCTAAACTTATTGGCGCAGCAATTGCCGTATTAATTTACTGTGCATATTTTGTACTCAGGGGTTCATTTTTAGATATGGATAAACGAGCAAGGGTAAGCGCCGTGTATAATATTTTTGCATTTTCCATGCTTTTTCCCAGCATTTGGATCATTCCCCGCCTTGTTGGCAGCCTCCATCCTGGCGCACCGGGCAGCGATAGTGGTAACCCTGCCCTTAATTTTAAAGATATAGATAGCAGGCTAAGAATGGTTTTTTATCCGGCAGTTATCGGCTGGACCTTGCTGGGCGTATGGATTGGCACTTTAAAAATACGATTAGAATTAATGAAAGAAAAATCTTTATTGCATGAATAAAATTACGGCCCATTATTTACAAAGATTTTGCAGCATCTTATTTTTAGCTTGCCTGGGTTCTATAAACTCATTTGCCCAAAACCAGCCTGAAATGGCAGATACCATGAGGAGTAATGGAAAAATTTATGTGGTAGTTACGGTGTGCCTGGTAATACTCATTGGTTTGTTTTTGTACGTATGGAGATTAGACCGTAAAATAACCAGGCTGGAGAAAAATCAATAAAGCCCAACAGGTGAACTAAATCACCTAAAGCTTTTATACATTTGTTGCATTAATTTTATTGCTTGCAGGGTAATTGCCCTTTTCACAAAAAAAATAAATCATATGAGTTCACAACAGTACAGTTTTTTTCAAAGTGTAGAAAAAAGTTTTGACAAAGCTGCAAAATTTACCAAATGGGATTTGGGAATTTTAGAACAAATAAAAGCCTGTAACAGTGTTTACAGGATGCGCTTCCCCATTAAAAGAGATAATGGCACAATTGAAGTTATTGAAGCGTATCGTGTGCAACACAGCCAGCATAAATCGCCATGTAAAGGAGGTATCCGTTTTAGTGATGAAGTAAACCAGGACGAAGTAATGGCTTTAAGTGCGTTAATGACGTATAAATGCGCCATTGTAAACGTACCTTTTGGTGGTGGTAAAGGCGGCATAAAAATAAACCCACGCAACTACTCTACTTATGAACTGGAAAAAATTACCAGGCGCTATACTGCCGAGTTGGTAAAGAAAAATTTTATTGGCCCGGGCATAGATGTACCTGCGCCGGATTATGGAACCGGCGAAAGGGAAATGGCCTGGATTGTAGATACTTATGCATCCCTTAAACCAGGCGAAATAGATGCTGCAGGCTGCGTTACCGGGAAACCGGTAACACAAGGTGGCGTAAGGGGAAGAAAAGAAGCAACCGGCCTGGGCGTTTTCTTTGGTACCAGGGAAGTGTGCAATATGGAAGATGTAATGAAAAAAATGGGTTTAACTACAGGTATTGCCGGCAAAAAAGTGGTAGTGCAGGGATTGGGTAATGTAGGCTATCACTCTGCCAAATTTTTTAGAGAAGCTGGTGCAATAGTTATAGGACTTGCCGAATACGAAGGCGCAATTTTTAATGCCAGCGGGCTTAATGAAGATGAGGTTTTTCAACACCGTAAAAAAACAGGGTCTATATTAAACTTTCCAGGGGCAACCAACCTGGCAAAAAATACCGATGCACTGGAAATGGAATGCGATATTTTAGTACCGGCCGCATTAGAAAATGTTATTAATGGCGAAAACGCACCCAGGGTAAAAGCAAAAATTGTAGCCGAAGCAGCCAATGGCCCTTGTACGCCTGAAGCCGATGAAGTTTTTACAAAAAAAGGCATCCTATGCATTCCCGATATGTATCTTAATGCAGGTGGCGTAACCGTAAGTTATTTTGAATGGCTAAAAAACCTGAGCCATGTACGCTACGGCCGTATGGAAAAACGATTTACCGAAAACCAAAATGCCCATATACTTTCCACAATGGAAACCCTTACCGATAAACAAGTGAGCGATGAGGAACGCAAATTTATTATGCATGGGCCCGAAGAGGTTGACCTGGTACATAGCGGACTGGAAGAAACCATGATTTCTGCAACACGGGAAATTATGGATATATGGCAAAGCAATCCTGCTATCCCCGACATGCGTACAGCAGCTTATGTAAATGCTATTAATAAAGTGGCAACCAGCTATGCCGAACTGGGAATTTTCCCATAGCAGTTATGATTAATGATTTTTTGAAGCGGTAGTTTTCCCTGCCGCTTTTTTATTTTTGGCCATTAACTTTGTTGCATGATTCTATATAAAGATTTACGTATTGTTTTTATGGGTACACCTGAGTTTTCCGTTGCTTCATTGGAGGTTTTGGTAAATGAGGGTTGCAATATTGTTGCGGTAATTACAGCGCCCGATAAGCCCGCCGGACGTGGGATGCAAATGCAGCAAAGCGCCGTAAAACAATATGCATTAAGCAAACATTTAAAAATATTACAACCCGAAAAGTTAAAAAATAAGGATTTTATTGATCAACTTAAAGAGTTGAAAGCAGATTTACAAATTGTGGTTGCTTTTAGGATGTTGCCCGAAATAGTATGGAATATGCCACCCTTGGGCACCATAAACCTGCATGGAAGCCTGCTACCGCAATACCGGGGCGCCGCACCCATTAACTGGGCCATAATTAATGGCGAAAAACAAACCGGTGTAACTACATTTTTATTACAACACGAAATAGATACCGGCAATATTTTATTACAGGAAGGTTTTGCCATTGAAGAAACGGATGATGCCGGTAGCATACATGATAAAATGAAAAAAATTGGCGCCGCTGTTCTGCTTAAAACCGTAAAAGCCATTGCATCTGGAACGCTTAAAGCTAAACCTCAATTAACAGATAATAACAGGGCTTTGCAACATGCACCTAAAATATTTACTGAAACCTGCCTTATTAATTTTAATAAACCAGCTAACGAAGTATTTAATTTAATCAGGGGATTATCGCCCTACCCTGCTGCCTCGACCATACTTAATAATAAAAAATTAAAAATTTATAAAGCTGCAATAATTAAAACGCAGCCACAAATACCTTCCGGGCAATGGCAATCGGATAAAAAGAATTTTTTGTACTTTTCCTGTAGCAATGGATATATCAGCGTACTGGAATTGCAGCTTGAAGGAAAAAAGAAAATGAAGATTGATGAGTTTTTAAGAGGATATAGGTTTGAATAAGGAATTTGTACTTACTGCTCATAAATTATATTTAATGAAGCCTTTTTAAAATTATTTTTACTTTTTAGCTACTGAGCACTTTTTTACACAAAACAGCTATTATGTAACCTATAAAATAGAAAGGCATGAAAGCAGGGCGAGTATACCCATTACCATAAATGGAAATTCCATTTTGTAAATTGCGTAGTACCTGCATTTATTTTAGTTTCAACCTGGCCAAAAACTCCTTGCTCAGCGCCGCCTTTGGCATTACCAGGCTGATGGTATTAATGGCAAAATAAGGCCCGGAAACTTCAATGAGCCCATTATACGGACCAATATTTCCCCAGGAATTTTTTACTGTAAAAAATTCTTTGCCTTCTTTTGTTTTAACCAGCCCGGTGATATGCATCAGGTGATCGTCCTGCGTAGTAAGGTTTTCAAATAACTTTTGGCGTATAGCCGGGTTCCATTCTGCTTCGGGCATATCGGCAGTAAAAGAATCGGCAGCAACTTTTTTAACCGGGTCAATATACAAGGCCAAGCCTTTTTTTTGCCTGAAACCGTTATTGCTCACATCGGCATCCCACAATACCGTAAAGCCGTTGTTGATGGCTGCTTTGGTAACCTTTATTAATTCTTCCATTGGAATGTTATAATAACTCCCATTGCTGAAATTATCGGGTATATCAATAATAAAAGTCTCGTAGAAAGGCTTGTGCGTAAACGAAGTAAGGTTTACATAATCCGATGCATTAAACTTCAAGACTTCTACTGCAAAATTTTTTGCCGTATATTCTTTGCCTTCAAAATTGAATTTATCAGGAGCTGCGCCCATGTATTTATCCAAGATTTGTGCTACTCCTTTTTGCCAATGCGGCATAAGTGGTTTATGTTTCAATAAGCTGTCAAGATAAATTTTTAATTCATTCACTAACTTACTATGGTTATACTCTTGCTGGGTGGGCAATAAGCCGCTATAAGCCTCTTCGGGCATGGATCCGTATTTGGCAATAGCCTCTATTACATTATGGCCAAGCCCGCCTTCGCCAAACTGTGCTGCTCCTTGCCGCATAACATAATTGGTAGCTTTATCTAAATAAATATTTCGTACCGTAAACATTTCGCTGAGGTTAATATTGCTATTGTTATTTTTTAGCAATTGGCTCTCCAGCAATGATGTGGTGGAAAAAGACCAGCAGGTACCCGTTTGCCCCTGGTTTTTTACTGCGGTGGCAAGGTTTGCTTTTTCAATACTAAAATCATTTTTTAATGCTTCCGGGATATCCTGGGCAGATAAAAATAAAAAGCTTGTAACAAAACAAATACAAAAAATAAATTTTTTCATTTTACATTAATATTGAACTGAACAATTAAAGTTGGTTTCCCCATCACCAAGGCTGGCGGCGGCAGCATTACTTACAATTATGGTTAACGCATCATTTTGTTTCATTTCGGGAATTACATCCAGCACTTTGGCATAAATTATTTTTTGCGTTTGCGCCGAAGTTATTTTTACTATGGTACCTGCCGGCGCCATATTGTATAAGCAATAAAATTTTCCATCGTCCCAGCCGCTGGTACTTTTAAACGTGCTGGCCAAGCCGGTTTCTGATTTTAGATTTTTATTAGTTGATTGCTCCTGGTATTTTGCCTGGAAAAAACCTAAGCTGGTAACTGTAGTTTTGGATGGCTGCTCCTGCACAGGTTTTGATTGGGACATTTCTACTTTTTCTTTTATTATTTCCGGCTCATCCTGCTTTTTTGAATTTTTATTAATTGGCGTTTGTACAATTTCAGTTTTAGCGTTGCCATTTTCATACCCTACAATCAACTTTTCACCAATTGTTAAACTTTCACCAGAAAGATGGTTCCACTTTTTAATATTCTCTATAGAAGTGTTGAACCGCTTACTAATACCATATAACCCTTCTTTGGGTTGAACTGTATAATATATTGCCGGTAAATTTTTGAGTTCCTGTGCAATGGGAGCTGATTTCTTTTCAGGCTCCAGAACATTTTTCTTTATGGGTTCGGCTGGTTTTTCAGTAACAGCGGTAGTAGCAGCCGTTTGCGGCATGGGCGCTGCCGATGATGGGATTTTTAAAACCTGCCCAAGGCTAAGGCCTTTATCAAATGGAATATGGTTGTACTCTGCCAGTGCACGGGGATGAACATTATATAAACGGCCTATTGAAAAAAGTGTTTCCTTGGCTGCAACTGTATGTGTTTTTTGCGCCATTGCAGCCAATGGCAAAGCACACAACAACAGGGCAATTATTTTTTTCATGGTTAATAATTAGTGGCTACAAAGATGCAAAAAAATAGCGTTAAAAAATATGCTTATTTGTTAAGGATACGCCATTCCTTTGGATAATAATTATTGGCCCTATTGGGTAAAATTTTAATAAACCCAATTCCGAGTGATTTATACTTTAGCAATGCCCAGCCTTTTACCGCTGTTTCAATACGGATATCTTTCCGGCGTAAATAATCGAGTGCAATTGATTTCTCTGCTTCGATAACAGGAAATTTTCCGGCAATTTGTGTAGCCAAAGCCAACTCATGATGTGGCAACAACTCATTACGCAACAAAGCGCCCACCTGCACACCGGCTTTTTTTAAATAAAGTACTTGCTGCAATTGTTGCAAATGGGCAAACCCCTTTTGCGGAAAAGCAAATACATCATTATTGAATTTAAATAAAGCAATATCGCCCTTAATATCGGTATACTGCTGCACCAGGTTTATTTCATTTTTTGAAAGCGGGTTAAATTTATTTCCCACTGCAATTTTTATGGTTCCGATATCTTCATTTTTTCTGAAAGCAGCCATATAAAACCCTTCGCCTTTTAATTTATTCGGATAAAATCGGTATCCAATAGCATTGCTGCCTTCAGCTTTTGACGCAACAATATTCCATAATGGATTTATTGAAAGCTCCAGGGAAGCCATATTTTTTTGTTGCATCAGCCAATTTGTAATAGCCTCATTTTCCTGGAGGGAATAAGAACAGGTGGAATAAATTAAAATACCATTTTGCTTTAAAGCAGGCAATACATTAGCTAAAATCCTTTGTTGCCTTTGGCTGCAAAATTCTACTGCCTTTAAACTCCATTCTCTCATGGCCGCTTCATCTTTCCTGAAAAGGCCGCTGCCGCTGCATGGCGCATCCACTACTATTACATCAAAAAAATTTTTAAGCCTGCTAAAATCAGATGAATCATTATTGCTTACCACAACATTTGCTGCGCCCCATTTTGCAATATTCTCCGAAAGTATATTTACCCTGGATTTTATTACTTCGTTACTAAGCAGTAAACTGTCTTCTGAAATCAAGGATTGAATAAGTGTTGATTTTCCACCTGGTGCTGCACATAAATCCAGTACCGTTAAATTTTCTTTAAGGTTACAGGTTTGCCTGAGCGCTTCTGCTAAAAACATGCTGCTTGCTTCCTGCACATAATATGCGCCTGCATGAAAAAAAGGGTCGAGTGTAAACGAAGGCCTTTCAGGAAGGTAATACCCATCGGCATTCCAGGGAACATGCTCCGAAAAGGGAAATTCAAGTTGTTGCAAAAATTTTTTTGGGTGTTGATCCGGACAGCCGTAACCTGCTCTCCAGCTTCATGTGAAGCAATAAAACTGTCTTTTTCAAAACCCGGACAGTTGGCTAAAGAGTTTAAAAAATCTGCTGGAAATTTCAACAAAGCTTAATAATATGTTCTATTTTATTTTGTCAAAGTCCACAATGGCCACGGTATGTCTGCTTACACAAACCAGTAGGCCACTTTCATTTACCAATTTAATATCCCACACATGGGAGCTTTTACCCAGGTGCAGCGGCGTAGCAGTTGCGGTTACAAATCCGCTTCGTACCCCTTTAATATGATTGGCATTTATCTCCATACCAACGCAAATATATTTTGTATTATCTATTACCAAATAAGAGCCAATACTTCCAATAGTTTCCGCCAGGGAACAGCTTGCGCCGCCATGTAATAAGCCATAAGGCTGAATGGTATTTTCTGATACCGGCATTTTCATTTTCAAAAAATCAGGGCCAATATCCACCCACTCCATACCTAATAATGCACTCATGCCCATGGGCTTTATAGATTTAAGCTGGCTAATGTCAATAGTTTTATTGAACCAAATTGAAGGTTTGCTCACAAAAATTTATTTAATAATAAAAGAAATTAAAAATTGTTTACCCTTAAACAACCGAAATATGTTTTAAAGATTCATTCACCACATCGGGAAGAAATGAAGAAACATCGCCACCGTTTTTCAATACATCCCTCACCAGGGTGGATGCAACTGAAGTATATTGAGGAAGGCAGGTTAAAAATATAGTTTCAATATTATTGGCTAGGCTGCGGTTCATATCGGCAATGGCTTTTTCATATTCAAAATCGTTTACGTAACGGATGCCTCTTAAAATATATTCTGCACCTACCTGCTTGCAACATTCAATGGTAAGTCCACCATACACTACAGCATCTACTTTTGGGTTGCTCCTATACATATCTTTAAGCCATTTAAGGCGTTGTTCTTCACTAAACATGGGTTGTTTATTCATATTACTGCCAATGCCAATCACCACTTTATCAAATAATGGGAGCGCACGGTCTATAATATCTTTATGGCCAAGGGTTACTGGGTCAAACGTTCCCGGAAACAAACAAATTTTCATAAAGAAATAGTTTAGTTAATAATTTATGATTGGCTTTTGTTACCTGCAAGTAAATATAAAATTGCCATTCGCACTGCCACGCCATTTTCTACCTGTTGTAAAATTATGGAATGCCGGCTATCGGCAACATCGCTGTCAATTTCCACACCACGGTTTATTGGCCCAGGGTGCATAATTACAATATCTTTTTTTATAGAATCCAGCATTTTGGAAGTTACGCCATAGGAAAGGTTGTACTCCCTAAGTGAAGAAAAAAGCACCTGGTTTTGCCTTTCTAATTGGATACGCAATATGTTGGCTACGTCGCACCACTCCAAAGCTTTACGTAAGTTGTATTCTACTTTTACGTTGAGGGCTTGTTCAATATATTTTGGAATTAAAGTAGGCGGGCCTGCCAGCATTACTTCTGCGCCCATTTTGGTAAGCAAATAAATATTACTAAGCGCCACTCGGGAATGCATAATATCTCCTACCAAAACAATTTTTTTCCCCTGGAGGGTGCCGAGTTTTTCAATGATGGAAAAAGCATCGAGCAATGCCTGAGACGGGTGTTCATTTATTCCATCACCTGCATTTACAATTGCAGTATGAGGCAAATGCCTGGCTAAAAAATGTGGCGCACCGCTTGAGCTATGGCGCATTACCAGCATATCCACCTTCATACTAAGGATATTGTTTACCGTATCCAATAAAGTTTCCCCTTTTGAAACCGATGAACCCGATGCAGCAAAATTTATAGTGTCGGCGCTGAGTCTTTTTTCGGCAAGTTCAAATGATATCCTTGTACGGGTACTGTTTTCATAAAAAAGGTTTACGATGGTAACATCTCTTAAGGAAGGTACTTTTTTAATGGGCCTTTGCAGTACTTCTTTAAAATTGGTTGCGGTAGCTAAAATAGATGAAATATCTCCTGAGGTGAGTTCTTTAATGCCGAGTAAATGTTTGGTTGAAAGCTGCATTAAAAGTCAAAGCTAAAGTAAAAAATTGGGTTTTGCTATTTCCATTAAAAAACATTTACCATTAGTAAAGCTCCACTTCGTTGGTTTGCCTGTTGAGTTTTACTTTTTGAGAAGGGCTTGTATCTATTGCAATACCACAATAATCAGGCTGAATGGGCAATTGCCGGCTAAAACGGCGATTAACCAGTACGCATAATTTTACCCCGGCAGGGCGGCCAAAATCGTTCAATGCATCTAATGCGGCCCTTATGGTACGGCCGGTATGCAACACATCATCTATAAGTACAACCTGCTTCCCTTCTATAGAAAAACTAATATCTGTTTTTGCCGGCTGGTGCAGTTCTTCCCGTATATCATCCCTGTAAAAGGTTATATCCAGCAGACCATATTGTATTTTTTCATGGGGAAGCAGAGATTGAATTATGGCTACTATTTTATCGCTCACCGCAGTTCCCCTGGGTTGCAGGCCAATAAAAACCACATCACTAAGCGAGGCATAACCTTCTACTAAATGATAGGCCAGCCTTTTAATGGTAAACTGCAACTGGTTACTGTCTAAAATTATTTTCAAAAGCGATAATTTATTCGATAAAATTAGCCGTTTTAACCTTTACAAAAAAACAAATCCCTGCAATATAACAGGGATTTGATATTTACTTATGATCCAGAATAATCTTATATAAAAACAGCATACAGGGTTGCTATTCTTTTCCTCCATTTAGTGATTGCTGCAATGCGCCTAATTCCACCCATTTGTCATCTGCAGCCAGTTTAGCCTGCTTTGGCCATGATTTTGGTTCATGCAATGCAAATTTGTTTCCGGCTTCGTTTAAAATTGATTTAAGATTTTTAATTGACGATTTAGATAAATCTTTATAACGGTAAATACCTGCTTCGTTTAAAAGCCTGGCTATTTTTTTTCCAATGCCTTCAATTTTTGTAAGGTCATCGGCCTGTGGTTTTACTTTTTTGGATTTTGGTGCAGCAGCTTTAACTGTTTTTTGGGGCAGAACAGATTTTTCTTCATTTGCCTGAACATGAATTATGCAATTTTCAATAGTATTGCCCTGCTCATGCAGCAAAATGGTATTGGTACCATCGTTTACCCATCGGCCGTCATTTAAAAGATAGCGGTATTGATAAGATTTTCCGGTTTCCAGTTTGATTTCTGCTATCATGGAACCATCTTCATTTTTTTGCAATGCCACAGCTTCCTCTGGGTTCCATTTATTAAATTCACCTAGTAAAAAACCTTCAGTTGCCCCTGCTACATAATTTGCAGGAAGTGTAAAATGAACTTTTGTTAACATGTATTCAAAATTTTTGCAAAAGTACGCATTTAACAGCAGCTAAACCAGATGTTGCAAGCCTTTAACAGTGGGTATTGTTCACATGTTTTTCACAAAAAATTAAAACTATTTTTCAAGTAAAAACGGGTACCTGTAATCGGTTGCGGCAACAAAAGTTTCCTTAATCGTTCTTGCGCTCAGCCAGCGGTAAAGATTTAAAGCAGAGCCTGCTTTATCATTGGTACCACTTGCCCTTGCGCCGCCAAAAGGCTGCTGGCCTACAACGGCTCCTGTTGGTTTATCGTTAATATAAAAATTGCCAGCAGCATTGCGTAATTTGTTTACGGCAGTTTCAATGGCCTGCCTGTCAGTGGCAATTACGGCCCCTGTTAATGCATATCCTGAAGTACTGTCTACCAGCTTTAAGGTTTCTTCATATTTACTTTCATCGTAGATATAAACGGTTAAAACCGGCCCGAATAATTCTTCACACATGGTTACATACTTAGGGTCTGTTGCTTCAATAATGGTAGGTTCAATAAAATAACCTTTGGATTTATCGCAATGGCCACCCACCCAAATTTTGGCTCCGCTGTTGCGCTTGCGTGCATTTTTAATATAGCTTTCGAGTTTGTCAAAGCTTTTTTCATCTATCACTGCATTTATAAAATTGGTAAAGTCTTCCACAGCACCCATCTTCATAGTTTTAATTTCATCTACCAGTTTCTTTTTTACCTGAGCCGCAATATTTGAGGGTATATATGCCCTTGATGCTGCCGAACATTTTTGGCCCTGGTATTCAAATGCGCCACGGGCAAGGGCGGCAACTACGGTATCTACATCGGCAGATTTATGTACTATTACAAAATCCTTACCACCTGTTTCGCCAACAATTCGGGGATAGCTTTTATAGAGGTTCATATTTTTTCCTATGGTTTCCCACATGCGGTTAAACACACCTGTGCTGCCTGTAAAATGGATGCCTGCAAAATCGGGGTGATTAAAAATTACTTCGCCTGCTGTAGGCCCATCTACAAAAACCAGGTTGATAACACCATCGGGCAAGCCGGCTTCTTTTAAAATACGCATAAACATTTGAGCGCTAAAAACCTGTGTGTTGGCGCATTTCCACACTACGGTATTGCCGCACATAGCGGCGCTTGTGGGCAGGTTGCCGCCAATTGCCGTAAAATTAAATGGCGTTAATGCAAATACAAAACCCTCCAATGGGCGATACTCCAAACGGTTGTTTACACCCGGGCTACTGATAGGTTGCTGCCGGTAAATTTCACTTAAGTAATGAACGTTAAAACGGAGAAAGTCAATAATTTCACAAGCGCTGTCAATCTCTGCCTGAAAAGCATTTTTGCTTTGGCCAAGCATGGTGGTGCCATTCAAATACGGCCTGTATTTTCCTGCAATTAAATCGGCGGCTTTTAAAAATATATTGGCCCGGTTTTCCCAACTAAGCGCTGCCCATTTATCTTTTGCTTTTAATGCTGCATTAATAGCTTTGGTTACATGCTTTGCTTCGCCTGCATGAAATTTTCCCAAGCTATGCTGGTGTTCATGTGGCGGGCGAATATCTGATAATTTACCGGTTCTTACTTCTTCATTGCCGATGTACATGGGAACATCAATTTTTGAAGATTTTAATTCTTTCAAAACTTCTTTTAACCTTTTCTTTTCGACACTGCCCGGAGCATAGCTCAATACAGGTTCATTAGCGGGTAAAGGGTAATAATAGTCTCCGTATTGCATGGTATTTTATTTTATTAGTAGATTTTAAATCCTTAATTATAAGCACACAAAGATACAGTTCGTCTTTTCAACTTTTTTTATCATTCTAATACCCCATATTCTTTTATTTTCTTAATTACTTTCTGCTTCTTTTTCCAGCATCAAATACGCTTTAATAAATCCATCGAGTTCTCCATCCATTACCGGTTGAATATTGCCTACTTCGTAATCGGTGCGGTGGTCTTTTATCATTTTATAGGGATGAAAAACATAACTGCGTATCTGGCTGCCCCATTCTATTTTTTTCTTGTTGGCATTTGTTGCATCCCTAAGCTCATTGCGTTTTTTTAATTCTTCTTCATACAAGCGGCTTTTAAGCATTTGCATAGCTTTTTCCCTATTGCCTAACTGGCTCCTTTCGGTTTGGCACACTACGGTGATGCCTGTAGGAATGTGGGTGAGAAAAACTTTGGTTTCCACTTTATTTACATTTTGGCCGCCTGCACCGCCGCTTCTTGCAGTTTCCATTTTTACATCGGCATCTTTTATGTCAATTTCAATACTGTCATCAACAAGTGGGTAGGCATGTATGCTGGCAAAGGATGTGTGCCGCCTGGCATTGCTATCGAAAGGTGAAATACGCACCAACCTGTGAACGCCGCTTTCTGCTTTTAAAAAACCATAAGCAAAAGGCCCGTCAAACTGGTAGGTTGCGGCTTTAATGCCGGCGCCATCGCCCCATTGCCAATCCAGTTCTGTAACTTTCCAGCCTTGTTTCTCGCCGTACATGCGGTACATTCGGGCAAGCATTTCTGCCCAGTCCTGGCTTTCGGTTCCACCCGCTCCGCTATTGATTTCCAGCACCGCAGGTAAGGCATCGCTGGGGTCGTTGAGTGTACTTTTAAATTCTGCTTCTTCAATTAAATCATTAGCTTTAATATGAGCCATTTTTACTTCATCTTCTTCGGCTTCGCCTTCTTTCCAAAAGTCGAATAATATGGCAAAGTCTTCTACTGCGCCATTTACGGCTTTATAAAGATCTACCCAATACTCGTTTTCTTTAATATCTTTTAAAATGGCTGTTGCCCGGGCATTGTCGTTCCAAAATCCGGGTGAAAGTGTAAGCTGTTTATCGTTGGCAATTAATGCCGTTCTTTTGTCCACGTCAAAGAAACCTCCCCAAAACCAGGATGCGGTCTCTCATATCTTTAATTTGTTCAATTGTCATAACTGCAAAATTAAGAAGTTTAAAGCGGATAATTGTATTAAACAAAAGGCGAAGTTTAATACTTCGCCTTAAAATATTGAACATTATTTTTTTAGAATGTATAGCGTGCGCCCAGGCCGCCCCAGCCACCTGCAAAACCATATCCCTTTGTAAATTCAAAAGAGGGTTGCCAGTCGAGTGATAAATTTAAAGGCAGTTCTGCAAATTTGTAATCTATACCTATTACGCCATCTACACCAATAACACTATTGTTGCCTTTGTAAAAACCAACGTGTGCACCGGGGCCAAGATACCATTTAAGGTTGCCTTCGGTATTTAAATCGCCGTAAATTTCATAAAGGCCCACAACCCTTACGCCTGCGGAATTAAAGAAGCCTACAAATTCCAATGCATTTTTTTCGTTAAGAAAAGTTTTCAAGGAAAGGCCGGCGCCATCCCAAATTTTTATACCTGCTGCCGTTTTATAACTTAAGCTGTTGGCTGTTTTGTTTTGTGCATTTGCGGAAAATGCAAGTACAGTGATTAAGGTAACAAAAAGAAGTTTCTTCATAAAAAATTTTCAATTTATTGAGGCGCAAAATTAGCCATTTTTTTGCTATAAAAAAATTGCAGGAATATTTAACTAATAAATAAGATTTTTTCGCTGCATGGTATAGAGCACAATAAACAAAAGAGTTATCATTGCCATTACCATAGTGGTTGCCATTTCCCCGGAAAAATATCCTGCTCCCAATATCAATAAATTACCAACCCAGGGCAATACCTGGCCTGCAATGTAAAGCCAGTAACCATCTTTTTTTAATTTACGCATTAGTACAGCACCTAATAGGCAAAGCCCGGCGCCAAGAATATTAACTGCTATGTAGGGAACCATGTTCTTTTCTATTATCTCCAATTTTACATTGGCTTTTCTAATATTTTCCATATCCTTTGCAGAAATTTCCTGGCCAGATTCTGCAGCTTTGGCCATCATCTTTTTACTAAACCCGGAGCAAGTAGGTGTTAAGAGTATTGAAATGAGGAAAAATGCCGAACCAATTATGGTTAAAATAGTAAGAATGTTTAGCGTTTTTGTCAATTTAGGTTTTTCAAATTCGCCCTGGTCAATGGTTGTAAATTCCATAATAAAATAATTTTTCACAATTTAAGCAGGCAAAAGAAATTAAGCAAATGAAAATTCTTCACATTTACCTTTGTTTTAAATGAGGGGATTTTTAGTACATACAATACAAAACGAAAATTTTTTAGTGTTGCCTCAAAAATGCCTGTATTGGGAAAACCAAAAAACATTATTGCTTTCAGATTTGCATTTAGGCAAGAGTGGCCATTTTCGCAAAAACGGTATCGGAATTCCTCAAAACATTTTTAAAGAAGATATGCAGCAGTTGCTATCGCTAATACAATATTTTAAACCAAAGTATGTATTAATTATCGGCGATTTTTTTCATAGCCATGCCAACAAGGAGCATGATTTTTTTTTAAGGTGGAAAAAAGGTATTGCATATGTAAATTTTCAACTGGTTTTAGGTAACCACGATGTATTGAATGAACAATGGTACAGAGATGCAGGCATTTCGCTTTATGAGGAAAAATTAATATTGAATCAATTTTGCTTTATGCATGATGCAGATATTTCGGCATTACCAGGCAACTCTTATACTTTTTGCGGGCATATTCACCCGGCAGTAAAATTGAGCGGGGCTGGCAAGCAGTCGTTAACACTTCCTTGTTTTTATTTCTCCAAATATCATGCAGTATTACCTGCATTTGGAAATTTTACAGGTACACATATCGTAAGCCCAAAAAAAAATGATAGTGTGTATATAATTGCAGAAAATAAAGTGATGAAAATAATGTAGGTATAAAATAAATACCCTGCACCGTCTTTTTGCTAATTTTTCGCTTTTCTCCTTATCATTTCTTTATGAATAATGCTGAGTTCCCTGCCTGTTTGGCCAGATACGGAACTGTTCTCCTGTGCCCTGCGCATGAGATATGGGATTACATCTTTTATGGGGCCAAATGGCAGGTATTTGCTTACGGTAAAATTGCTGTGGGCAAGGTTAAACGTAATATTATCACTCATGCCATAGAGTTGTGAAAAATGAATATGTGGATGGTTGTGAGGTAGCTTTTTTTCATCGAGTAATTGGGTGGTAAGCATATTACTAAATTCATTGTGTGAGGCTACAATTAATGAAATGGAACCAATATGCTCCAGCGAATATTTTATGGCATCATTAAAATCATTATCGCAACTTTGTTTATCGGGTTGTATGGGCGAAGGATAATCTTTTTCAGCAGCCCTTTCCCTTTCTTTTTCCATATAAGCGCCACGTACAATTTTTATAGCCAGTATAAATTCCCTTTCAAGCGCCGCCTTGTGGCATTCTTTCAAAAAAGCCAGCCTGTCGTGGCGGTAAAGTTGAACAGTATTATAAATTAGCGGTGCAATTTTATTGAACTTATCCATCATCATTAGGGTAATGGCATCTACCGGGTCTTGTATCCAGGTTTCTTCTGCATCTACCAAAACACCTATTTTTTTATGCACTGCAACTTCGCAAATTTTAGCAAGCCTGTTTACTACTTTTTGCCATTCTTCTTTTTCATTTTGCGATAATGCATCCACCGCTTTGCTGTAGCGGTTCATTAAAGTGCCTTCACTGCCTTTCATTGATGTATCTAATTTTTCCAGCAAAGCGCCCCGGGCAATTCCGGTTACTTTAATGCTCATAAATGGAACATTAATTTGCGTGGCAGCATAATTAATTACATCAATAAAAACTTCTGTTGCATGGTCAAAACCCTCTTCGCCATTAATTCCACCTTCCACACCATAATCTAAAATTACTTTTACATTATAGTTACCCAGTTTTTTGGCTACTGATGCGGTTTGCTGCAGGTTTTCGCCGCCAACAAACTGGCTAAAAATTGTTTTGCGTAAAAGCGGTTTTACAAACGGGCAATTCCATTTAATAGCAGGCGGCGTAATAGCAAGGCCTATTTTTAGTAATAATGGGCTGTTCATTGCCCAAAAAAGAAATTTGGCTTTTTTTAATTCAGCATTGGTTTTGTAAGCATACGCAAGCTCGGTGTTATCGAATGACAGCATAATGGCAATATAAGATGAAAAATTTTTAGCAAAAATAGTTATTAATGTCAAAATAATATAGGGCAGGTGAAAACAGCTTTTCGCCACTATCTTTGCAAAAAAAATTATGGATAAAAAAGCATCCGAATCGAGGGTAATAATGACGGAAATTGTACTGCCCAATGATACCAATACCTTTGGTAACCTTATGGGCGGCCGGTTGATGTACTGGATGGATATTGCCGCAGCTTTATCGGCAATGCAGCATTGTGCTTCGCCGGTAGTAACGGCTTCGGTAGATAATATTTCTTTTGAATCTCCCATAAAACTGGGTAACGTAGTGCATATAGAAGCTAAGGTAACCCGGGCTTTTAACAGCAGCATGGAAATACACATTAATGTGTGGGGAGAAGATGCCCTGCAGCAATATAAATATAAGAGCAATGAAGCTTATTACACTTTTGTAGCGCTCGATCCTAATGGGAAACCAAAACCCATTATTAAAATTATTCCCGAAACTGATGATGAAATACGGCTTTTTGATGGCGCATTAAGAAGAAGGCAACTCCGGCTGATACTTGGTGGTAAAATGAGCCCTAATGAAGCAGTGGAGCTCAAAGCTTTGTTTATAAAAGGATAAAAGATTTTGTATTTTTTTACTTATCGGCAAGGCTCATTAAATGGTGCTTGCCTTTGAGCATATATTTTTTACTTTGCTCAATGGCATCCATTACTTTGTCTAAAATATTTTCGGCAGTATCGTTGTAATCAATATACATAGGCTCTTTAAAGGTTACGGAAAGCTGCGAACCCTTCTTTTTAAACTTTAGCCCTTTTTTATTAAATGCCCTCCAGTAACCATTAATTACCACAGGTACCACTACAGGTTGATTTTGTTTTATAATAAATGCGGTTCCTTTGCGGCCTGGTGCAAATGGTTTAGTAGTACCCTGCGGAAAAGTAATTACCCAATTTTTTTGCAAAGCTTCAGTAATTTTCCTGGTGTCCGACGGGTCCAATCCACGCCTTACTTCCTGGCCTTCGGCACGCCAGGTACGCTTTACCGTAATGGCGCCCGCAAGTGTAAATAATTTGGTAAGCCAATTTGCCTTCATGGTTTCTTCTGCGGCAACATATTTTATACGGGTAAAAGGCCATAATAGGTAATAGGGCAATCCAAGCCTGTTTTTTTTTCGCCAGCGGGATGCACAAAAAATATGTATAAAACTAATTACATCGGCAAAATAGGTTTGATGGTTGCTAACAAATAGTACATTATTACGGGGAAGATTTTTTAGGTTTTCCATGCCGTAAATTTTCATACGGTTAATAATATTTAAGCCGGGATATGTAAAAATGCCAACAAAACCATACACCAGCCCTTTTACAATTGATGAGTTTTTGATAGAATAAAAAAGTTTTTGCATTTTTTGGCTGCAAGTCTGATTAAGTATTTATATAATACCCATTTCAAATATAGGGATAAAAAAGATTTCTATTTAAAGCTCAATCAGGCAAACATATATTTGAAAATAATAATGATTTTTTCGGTAAAACTTTATCTCTTATATTTGGGCTACAATACGTTAATGTAAAATATATCAAAATGAAAAAAATCTTACTTACTCTTTTTGTTGGGTTTTGTTTTGGCAATTTAGTTTATGCGCAAGAATCGGCAAAAGTTGTCAAAAAGAAAAAAGTTATCCAGCGTACATTTGGCACAGCGGATAAATCCACCAATCCTTACAACACTCCTGAATACCTGGAAAAAGTAAAAATTAAAAAAGAAAAAGCTGCTGCTATTGAAGCAGGCAAACTTACTCCTGCTGTTACTTCACAAGGTTCCAGGGAAAAATTAAAAGCAGATAAAAAAGACAATTAATAATTTGTAACATAATCTCTTTATCCCGGGTAAAATTTACCCGGTATTATGCATTGCTTAAGCCATGCTCTTCTTTAAATAAATTAAAATGATGCAATCCAAAACTACTATCAACAAAATTAAGTTGTCGAAATTATGGACATTAACAGCCATAACTTTCCTTACTTTATTTACAGGTTTGGCAGGAGCCCAAACATATACCAACGGCCCTTTAAGCACCGGAGCCACTTCATCTACAGGTACTGCCGCCCCTACAGGATATACCTGGAGCGAAGTTCAGGCAGGTAATACCAACGCCGGTTTTGGCGCCAATATTACTGCAGGCTTCACCGTTGCCGATGATTTTACTGTACCTGCAGGCGGCTGGAATTTAACTACAGCAAGATTTTATGCCTATTCTACAGGATTTGCTGGTACTACATCTCCTTTTGTAGATGTGAGAATACAAATTTTTAATACCGACCCTTCAGTAGGTTCACCTACGCCAATATTTGGCAACCTTACAACCAACAGGTTTGTATCTTCTGCAGATGCAAATATGTATCGCATATTTAATGGTGCACCTGGTACTACAAGGCGCATTTGGGAAATTGTTGCAAACATTAACACTTCACTTACCCCGGGTACATATTGGATAGAGTGGCAATTGGGTAATGGTGGTATCAGCAACTTTTCACCTCCGGCAACAATTGTGGGCCAGGTAACCCAGGCAGGGTGGAACGGCAAACAACATGACATAAATGCTGCTACCTGGGTAAATTTATTAGATGGTGCTAATGCACAGGACATGCCATTTAAACTCGATTATAATACCGGTTCATGTTCCGGTACGCCAGCTCCTGGTAATACTATTGCAAGCGCAACTACAATTTGCCAAAATATTCCTTTAAACTTAAGTTTACAAAATGCCACTTCCGGTGCAGGAGTTACCTACCAATGGCAATCTTCAGCAGATGGAACAACCTGGACAAATATAACAGGAGCAACAAATGCTACTTATACCACTACACTTACAGCCACAACATATTTTCAATGCGTTGTTACCTGTAGTGGTAACAATGGCACTTCAACACCGGTACTTATTAATATGGTACCCTGCTATTGCGATGCAGGTGCATCGGGCAGTTTTGAAAGAATTGGAAACGTAAAATTAGGAACTATTGATAATAGCTCAACAGGCGGCAGCGGATACCAGGATTTTACCGCTGTTTCTACAGATGTAATTGCCGGAGCAACCATGCCTTTTACCGTAACTTCAACAAATGGTTTTGGTGGAGACAGGATAAAAATATGGATTGATTTTAACCAGGATTTTGACTTTACAGATCCGGGTGAACAAGTGTATTTAGCGCCTACAAACAGTGCAGGACCATACAATGGCACCATCATCATTCCTTCCGGTGCTACCCTTGGTGCAACAAGAATGAGAATACGGTTGTATGATAATACAGATAGCGATAATAATGGATCATGCGGTACCGATAATTGGGGTGAAGTAGAAGATTACACCGTAAATGTTACTCCTTGTGTTCCAATAAGCGTTACAACGCAACCAACAAGTCAATCGGCAAGTTGCGGACAAAATGCAACATTCTCTATAGCATTAACCGGAAGCGCACCTTCGGCTTCATGGGAGTACAGGACAAGTGCTAGCGGCATTTGGCAAAATGTACCTAATGCTGCACCCTATAGCGGTGTAAATACCAACACACTAACGATTACTGCAGTTACATCAGCATTAGAGGGATATCAATACCGTGCCGTATTTCAGGGGGCATGTACTGCATTAGACCACAGCAGTATAGGGACTTTAACAGTTACGCCTTTAATTGCCGATGTTAATCCACCATCTGCAACAATTTGTGCAGGTACTATTCAGCAATTATCATTAACCAATTTAACTTCTACCCTGCAATCTTCCACCTTTGCTTCAGGTAGTGTAAACCTTGCAATACCTTCTGCAGATGATGGAAGTTTATTTGATTCAAATGTGATACCTGTTTCCGGTATCCCTGCAGGCTCAATTATTACCGATTTTAAAGTAACATTAAATGTTGCACACCCATGGATTGGCGATGCATGTTTTGTGCTGAAAGGGCCAAACGGACAAGTATTAAACCTTGATTACTTCTTAACAGGAACTGGTGGAGTAGACATATCTACTGGTTTTACGAATACCGTATTTAGTCCTTTGGGAACCACTGTGCTAAATGCAGGCACAAACCCATGGACAGGGCTTTTCAAAGCAGATGCCATGACAGCTACTGTTCCAACTGGTTTCCCACCAAGCGGCCCTGTAGGATATACTCCAACTACCAGCACTTGGAATAATTTGTATAGTACCTTAAATGGCGACTGGACACTGGCATTTTATGATTATTTTGATGCATCGGATGATGGCACGCTTAACAACTGGAGCATCACTATTTCTTACACTTCTCCAACTTTTGCAGAAGGAACATGGACAGGCCCTGCAGGTACCATCTTTACCGATGCAGCCGCAACCATTCCTTACACAGGCACACCTGCAACTACTGTATATGTATTGCCTACAGAAGGCGGCGTAAACAATTATGATGTAAGCTTCAGTACTGCTATTTGCCAATCAAGTGTAACAACCGTTCCTGTTACTGTAAACATTCCTTTAAGCGGAACATCAACAGTAGATGATCAATCAGCGTGTGAAGGAACAGGTACTACATTTAGTTCATCTACACCCGAAAACGGCCAGCCGGTAAATCACCAATGGTATATGAGTACCGATGGTGGAGCAACCTTTACTGAAGTACATAACGGTGGAATTTACAGTGGGGCTACCACAGCATCACTTTCCATTAGCAGTGTTTCAATGGGTATGGATGGATATGTTTATTATGATTCTTTATACATACCTGTATGTAACAGTACACTCCATTCAGGAAACGGAACCCTTACCGTACATGCAAATCCAACACCGTCTTTATCAGCAAATCCATCTGCTTTATTCCCGGGAATAAGCACAACGATTAATGTAAATGGCGCATCCGGAAGCTATACCTGGAATTACAATGGATCAACTATTGGAAATACCAGCTCAAGCTTACCTGTAAATGTAGATGAATTAGGTACTTATAATGTAACTGTGGTAGATGAAAATGGATGCGAAGGCTCCTCTTCATCAATAACCATTAGGGATTCCGTAACGTCAACCTTATTCATTTATCCTAATCCAACAAATAATGGTCAGTTTAATGTAAGGTATTACAGTAATTCTAACCAGGGTGGCCGTACGATAAATGTATTTGACAGCAAAGGATCCAGAGTTTACTCCAACACATTTTCAATTTTTGGAGCGTATACCAATATGCCCGTTAATCTTTCAAACCTTAGTAAAGGTGTTTACACCGTAGAACTGGCAGAAAGAAGCGGAAAGCGTATTAAAACAGGAAGAATATTAGTTTTATAAAAAAGATTGATATTTTTTTAAAAAAAAGGGGCTGATTTTCGTCAGCCCCTTTTTTTCCCCTAACTTTATGACTGAATTTACCAAAAGTGCTTTTTTTCATTAAACCATTCATCACATGAAACATTTTTACAAGAAAGCAAGGCTGTTCTTATTAATCATCAGCAGCTTAGTTGCAACAAATGTATTTGCCCAAATAAACGAGGGTTTTACAACGGCAATTCCTTTGCCAACCGGCTGGGCCTCTCAAAACCTTAGTGGACCAACAATTGGCAGTACCGGTTGGTTTCAGGGTAACACTACTGTTTTCAATGCCTATAATGGCGCACCTACTTCTTACATTGCTGCAAATTTTAATAATGTTGCAGGTTCGGGAACAATCAGTAACTGGTTGTTTACCCCGGAAGTTCCATTAGCCAATGGAAATATTATTTCATTTTATACCCGTGGTACAGGAAGTATTTTTCCTGACAGGCTCCAACTACGTTTAAGTACTTCAGGCTCCAGCGTTAATGCAGGAACATCTGAAACTTCGGTTGGAGATTTTACCACTTTGCTTTTAGATATTAACTCTACTTACGCAACTTACCCGGATACCTGGACGCTTTTTACCGTAACACTTTCAGGTTTAGCCGGGCCAACAACTGGAAGATTTGCCTTTAGATATTTTGTGGAAGATGGCGGACCAGCAGGTAACAATTCTGATTATATGGGAATTGACCAGGTTACTTACGGCGCATCTTGCAGTGGCACGCCAACTCCTGGAAACACCCTATCTACAACAACTACAGCTTGCCCCGGTGTTCCTTTTACTTTATCATTACAAGATCCAGGTGGCCTTGGTATAACTTATCAATGGCAATCGGGCCCATCTGCTACCGGCCCATGGACAAATATTACCGGTGCTACAACAGCAACTTATGTTACCAATACGTCAAGCGCTATTTTCTATCAATGCGTAGTAAACTGCGGTGCCAATAGTGCAACCTCAACACCAGTTGGAATTACGATGAACCCGCCATCATCCTGTTATTGCATTCCTCCAACCACTGCTTTCAATTGCACCGATGATGATGTAATGACCAATGTTACCTTCGGTTCATCTTTAAATAATACATCTGCTTGCTCTACTAACGGATATGGTGATTACACTTCAACCATACCTGCAACAGATATTACTGCAGGTGATGCAGCGCCTATTTCTGTAACTACCGAAGATTCCTGGACAGAAGCCGTGGGTGTATGGATTGACTATAACCAAAGTGGTACATTTGAAGCCAGTGAATTTACATCTTTAGGTACAACAGCCGCTGGCAGTGGTGGCATACATGCAGGTACTATTAATGTACCAGGCACTGCACTAACAGGTGTTACCCGTATGAGGGTGAGGGTACAATTCTCAACATTATTTACCGGAGGAAATGCCTGTAATGCCCTGGCATTTGGAGAAACCGAAGATTACCTGGTAAATATTTTACCCTGTATCCCTGTTACCGTTACGGAGCAACCCACAAGCCAATCAACAGCTTGCGGACAGGACGCCAGCTTCCATATAGGATTGGCTGGTAGCAGCCCATCAGTGTTCTGGGAATATAGAACAAGTGCTTCTGCCAACTGGCAAAATGTACCCAACTCAGCACCTTACAGTGATGTAAATACTGCAACACTTTTAATAACAAATGCACCTGGTTCAATAAATGGATACCAATACCGTGCAGTTTACCAGGGTGGCTGCGCCGCAGTTGATTTTAGTAGTGTGGTAACATTATCTATCACTCCTTTAAATCCTGTGGTAAATCCTCCATCTGCAAATATTTGCAGCGGAACCATTCAACAATTATCTTTAACAAATACCGTTTCCTCTGTACAAACAACTACGTTTGTTGCAACAGGTTTACCGGTTAATATTCCGGATAATACCTTCCCAATAACCAATGCTTTAGCAGTTCCTATACAAGTTTCGGGAATACCGGCAGGCTCTATTATCCAAAATATTGGTATTAAATTTACATTACCTCATACATGGGTAGGTGATGTTGTGATGAACCTGCAAGCGCCAAACAACACTTCATTAAGCATGTTTGCATTATTGGATAATGCTTCAGGTAGTAATGGTACTGCAAACTTTACCAATACAACAATTGATTCTATTTCAACCACAGCTATAAGTGGCGCACCTGCTCCAAGAACGGGTAGCTTTGGCGCAGAAAGATGGTTGATTACCAATCCAAGTTTTGGTAATATCGCTACAACAAATACTACGTGGGCAGGTTTATTATCTACCATCAACGGTACCTGGAACATACTTGTAGCAGACCTTGGTGGCGGTGATGTAGGTAGTGTAAATGCAGCTGAATTATTCATTACTTATACTGCACCAAACTTTGCACAAGGTGTATGGACAGGCCCTGCAGGTACAATATTTACGGATGCATCAGCAACTACTCCTTACACCGGAACTCCTGCAACTACAGTTTATGTACTACCTACTGCAGCAGGTGTAAACAATTATAATGTAAGTTTCAGTACAGCTACATGTCAATCAACTGTAGCTACAGTACCCGTAACCGTTAATGAAGCCATTTCCGGTACTTCTACAGTAGATAACCAGGCAGCATGCGATGGCAGTAGTGTTACCTTTACTGCCTCAGAACCAGAAGGTGGTTCTATAATTAATCACCAATGGTATTTAAGTACAAATGGAGGAGCAACCTTTACTGCATTAAGTAATGGTGGCGGATATAGCGGTGTCACAACAAGTTCATTGAGCATTAGCTCAATTAACCCCGATATGAATGGCTATGTATATTACGATTCAATGTATGTACCTATTTGTAACAGCGTTTTGCAGGCTACAGCAGGCACATTAACCGTATATCCAAACCCAACACTTGTTGTTGCAGCCAATCCCTACTCTGCTTTGTTCCCCGGCCTCACTACTACATTATCAGTTGCTACATCACCCAATGCTGCAGAATCTATTGAATGGATATATGATGGATCTGTGGCAGGTACACAAGCAAACCTGCCTGTTGATGTAGATCATCTTGGTAATTACTATGCTGTAGTAGAAGACGTAAATGGTTGTATGGCCACTTCTGCATCTTATACTATTAGAGATTCTGCAACAGCTACACTATTTATTTATCCTAGCCCGGCACCTAACGGACAATTTAATGTGAGGTATCACAGTATTACCAACCAGGGTGGCCGCACTTTAAATGTATTTGATAGTAAAGGTGCAAGGGTGTACAGCAAAATTTTCACAATATTTGGTCCATATACCAATATGCCTGTAAACCTTTCTAATTTAAGTAAAGGAATTTATACAGTTGAGCTTGCCGACAGAGGTGGCAAACGTATAAAAACAGGAAGAGTACTTGTTTTGTAAGAACCCGTTTTAAATTAAAAAAGCCCTCTAATATTAAGAGGGCTTTTTTATTGATACCCAATCACATACGAAAGATTGATTTCCTGTTTGATTTGACCCTAAAAACCTGTACCTTTGCTGCCCCGATTAAAAAACACGGGGATATATTATGTCATTCAATATTATTAAACAATTAAACGCAGAAGAACAGGAGCCAAAAGCTGCCGAAAATGCTGAAGCTACTGCGTCAACAAATGAGCTTGTTCAGGAAACCACTACAACAGAAGCAACACCAGAAACTGCCCATGATGACTTTGACTGGAGCAGGGATAAAAGAAATGTTTCTGCTTATTCGCAGGATGAAAAAGAAAAGTACGACAAAGTTTATGAGTCTACTTTCAGACAAATTAACGATGGTGAAATGATTATGGCAACCATTGAATCATTAACCAAAACCGATGCTGTAGTAAATATTGGGTTTAAAAGCGATGGTTTAATTTCCCTTAATGAATTCAGAGATATACCAGGTGGTGTAAAGGTAGGAGAAGTAGTAGAAGTAATGGTTGTAGAAAAAGAAGACAGGGATGGTAACTTAAACCTTAGCCGTAAATCGGCCCGTATTACCCGTGCTTGGGAAAGAATTGTGGAAGTAAACAAAACCGGCGAAATTGTTACTGGTTGCGTTACCAGCAAAACCAAAGGCGGGCTTATTGTGGATGTATTTGGTTTAGAAACTTTTCTTCCCGGTTCTCAAATAGATGTAAAACCTGTAACCGATTACGATCAGTTTGTGGGTAAAACTATGGAATTTAAAGTTGTAAAAATTAATGAAGCCATTAAGAACGCAGTAGTGAGCCATAAAGCGCTTATAGAAAGCGATATTGAAGCACAAAGGGCAGAAATTATTGGTAAGCTTGAAAAAGGGCAGGTACTTGAAGGAACTATCAAAAACATTACCGACTTTGGTGCGTTTCTTGACCTTGGCGGCTTAGATGGCTTGCTATACATTACTGATATTTCTTGGGGAAGAATTATCCATCCTGCAGAAGTGCTAAAGATGGACCAGAAATTAAATGTGGTGGTATTGGATTTTGATGATGATAAAAAACGCATCAGCCTTGGTTTAAAACAACTCACTCCTCACCCATGGGATACTTTGGCAGAAAACCTTAAAGAAGGTGAAATTATAAAAGGCAAAGTGGTAAATATTGAAGATTACGGCGCTTTTCTTGAAATTAACCCCGGCGTTGAAGGCCTGGTACACGTAAGTGAAATTACCTGGGCAAATACACCAATTAATGCTAAAGAATTCTTTAAAATAGGTGATGAATACGAAGCTAAAGTAGTAACCCTCGATAAAGAAACCCGTAAAATGAGCCTTTCTATTAAGCAATTGACAGAAGACCCATGGAGCACTATAGAAAACAGGTTCCCCGAAGGAAGTAAACACAAAGGCATTGTAAAAAATATTACACCCTATGGTGTATTTGTTGAATTAGCAACAGGTATTGGCGGAATGATTCACATTAGCGATTTAAGCTGGCTGAAACGTTTTAACAACCCTAACGAATATACCAAAGTGGGTAATGAAATTGAAAGCATCATCCTTAGCATTGATAAAGAAGGACGCAAATTACAATTGGGCCATAAACAAATTGAAGAAGATCCCTGGGTAGGTTTGCAGGAAATCTTCACTATTGGTTCTGTACATGAAGGCACTGTAATTAAAAAAGACGATAAAGGCGCTATGGTATTGTTACCATACGGTCTCGAAGGTTATACACCGGCCCGTCATTTAATGAAAGAAGATGGTAAATCTATAGGCATGGATGAAATAGCCAACTTTATGGTTTTAGAATTTGAAAAAGCAGACAAACGCATAGTACTTAGCCATAGCCGCTTGTGGGAGCAGGAAAAAGAAGAAGAAAAACAAGCCCACATTAAAGAAAAGAAAGCCGAAGCTGAAGTAACTAAAAAAGTGGTTAAAAATATCCAAAATAAAGTAGAAAAAGCTACGCTTGGTGACCTTAGCGCTTTAGCAGATATTAAAGCAAAGTTAGATAATGAATCACCTGCTTCAGCAGAAGATAATAAAGAAGCATAGTAAGTGCATTAAAATTTTAAGGATAGCGGATGAAGTTTTTCATCCGCTTTTTTAAGCACTATTTTTAAATAAAACAACTGCTTAAATTGAAAAAGAATTAGTGAAAAAAATTCAATTACAATTATTCGGTCTCCCTCGGGGTATTTGTCATTAAAAAAGGCTGAAACAGTTCAGCCTTAAATCATAAATTATTTAGAAGAATCAATAGTCATTCCCTTTTTCTTCGGGCTTTTTAGGTACTACTTTTTCCTGCTTTTTACTTTCGTTCCCTTTTGCCGGATCTTTACCGGCAGGCATTTTAATTGTATCCTGCTTCGGGGAATTTATGTCATTAGTGCCTTGTGTTTCATCAATGGGTTCTTCATTAAAAAAGTCGCCTCCATCATTTACGCCTGAGTCCACAGTAAGACTGTCGCCCTGGTTCAATAATTCTGCAAACCTGCTGTTATCAGCATAAATAGGATCCATTTTCATTTCCGGCGGTTCATCAAAATCTTTCTTTTTATTATAGTCCAGTTTTTTATCCGCTGCTACTTTACTCATAAAAATTCCCCAGCGTGGGGCGCTCATTTCTGCACCGCCAACATTGTTGGAATAAATTGGAATAAAAGGATCGGCACAGCCAACCCAGGTTCCGGCCAGCAAATCAGGTGTATATCCTATAAACCAGCCATCGGTATAATTATTGGTTGTACCGGTTTTGCCAGCCTTTGCCACCGGTATATTGTAGCTGTTTAAAGAGCGTGCCGTACCCGATTTTACAACTCCTTCCATTAATTTAACCATGGTATAATCATCTACTTCACCTATCACCTGCTTGCTTTGAGCAAGGGGAAATTCAAAAATCAGGTTGCCGTTTTTGTCTTCAATCCGGGTTAAGTAAACAGGCTCGGTATTGTAACCCCTATTAGGGAACATGGTATAAGATTGCAACATTTCTACCATGGGTATTTCTGCAGAACCTAAAGCAATGGATGGATAAGGCGGAAGCTTAGTTTTAATACCGCATTGCTGAGCAAACTCTAAAGTACGCTTTACTCCTATTACAGACATGAGCCTCCATGCAGCAGCATTCTTTGATTGGGCCAGGCAATAGGCCATTGTACCTCCTCCTCCGGAAATAGTTTTGCCGTTTAAGGTTAATGCACCACCCGGTATTACCGTTTCCGGCGTGTAGCCGGCATCGGTAACGGCAAGTGTATAAAGCAATGGCTTAAATGTAGAGCCCACCTGGCGCATGGCCGAAGCATTGTCGTACTTAAACCATTTGTAATCGAACCCTCCCACATAAGCTTTTATTTCACCGGTTTTGGGATCCATTGCCACAAAACTTACCTGCATTAATTGCTTATGATATTTTATAGAATCCAGAGGCGTCATCACAGTATCTTTTTCATGCTTTGGGTTATCCCAGGTAAATATTTTCATGCGTACGGGCTTATCAAATGATTTGCGGATTTGTTCTTCACTTAACCCGGCTTCAAGCATATTTTTCCTGCGCTCAGAATATTTAATACCGTTTTCCATAACTTCGTGATGCTTATCCCATAATTTGCTGATTCTTGCTTTGAGAAAGCCGTTGAGTTTTTTTTGCAGTACCGGCATGTGTTGTAATACGGCTTCTTCGGCATATTTCTGCATTCGGGTATCTATAGTGGTATAAAATTTTAAGCCATCCCGGTATAAATCATAAGGCTCCCCGGTTTTTGGGTTGGTATGTTCTTTACACCATTTTTTTATTACATCAATTAAAGCTCTGCGATAATAAGGGGCAATTCCTATAGCTTCATCAATGGGTTTATAATTGGTAATAAGTGGCCTGGATTTAAGCTTATCGGCATCGGCTTGAGGGAGGTAATGTTGTTTTGCATCAACCATCCGTTGTATTACTGTGTTTCTCCTGTTGAGTGCAGCATCGGGCCGGGATATTGGGTTATAAATAAACCCCTTTAACATACCTACGAGTACGGCGGCCTCTTCTAATTTTAATGCAGAAGGTTCCTTTTGAAAATAGGTCCTGCTGGCATTTCTTATACCGTATAAATTTCCCCATGGCGCCCTGTTGAGGTAAAGTGTTACTATTTCTTCTTTGGTAAAATTTCGTTCCAATCTTACGGCCACAATCCATTCTTTCATTTTATCAATTACTCTCTCTACTACATTTCCTCTTCCCTGCTTCAGTATCATTTTAGCCAACTGTTGGGTAATTGGGCTTCCGCCTCCATCTGTACCTAATTTAAATACAGCCCGGGCTACTGCCTTTGCATCAATACCGGAATGGTCATAAAAATTCTGGTCTTCTGTGGCAATTAATGCATGAATAATATTGGGTGAAATTTCATTGTATTTTACTTCGCTGCGGTTTTCGGCATAATACTTTCCCATAAGCAGGCCATCAGCACTTATGATTTCACTAGCTAGGTCGGCTTCGGGGTTTTCCAGTTCTTTTAATGAGGGCATTTTTCCAAAAACCCCAAAATAGGCTAGGGAAAATATGAAGATTGCAAATAGCAACCCCCAAAAAAAGAAGCGCCACAAAAACTTAACCGAATTTTTCATGTATTAATTTTATTGTATCTCTTGTTACCTGGAACCCGCCCAAAAATTTAATGGCACTTTTCCTTCAGCTACTTAATGTTTAGTACGGCATTAGTATCATCAAAATTTGTTCCCAAAATTGGTATTGAGTAAATTTCTATATGCAGGTATATCTTTATTAATTTTTAAAACAGTTAAATTGGCATCTGAAATTATTAAAAAATAATATTTGGAAGGTTGTAACCAGGAAATTTCAGAAGGTGCGGCTTTTTTTACTTTATCGTAATAGGCTATGGCTTCTGCAGCATTATTAAATGAGGAAAATACCAATAATGCTTTATCGGCATCCAGGGCATCTTTATTTACTGTAATATTCCGGTAATTATAATTTCCCCGGTTATAACGGTTCATGGCATTTTTAGCTTCGTTTACATAAACAGGGTCTACCTTATCCATTATCATAATTACCATTTGTGGTTTTTCTGGCTCAAGTGCAAATGCCCCACTTTTAAATTGTGGTAATATTTTTATTAAAGAATCGGATGTTTGGGGTTTAATAGTGGTGGATGCAATAGTTTTTACAGGTACAACCGCAACCTGCTGAAATGGCTTTTTAGTTTCAACAGGCTGTGCCGTTTCATCACCTACTATAATTTTTTCTTCGTTTGCCCGGGTTACTTCAAGATTGGTAAGATATGTTTCAATTTGTGCCCTACGGCCCAGCACTTCTATAAGGTTGGCAGCTTTAAGTGACAAGGGTGATGTACGGTATAAATTCTGCAGATCGGTTAACACGGCAATAGCAGCGCTGTCTTTTTTTTGTTGTATGAGTTGTACCGCTTCAATGTATAATAATTGGGGTGTCCAATAATTATTTCCATACAAGCTATCTGCTTTTTGCTTAGCTAAAGCTGCACTATCAAACTTACCTTCGATATACAAACTGTAAATATTTTCATACAAAGCAGTTACGGCCGGTTCTTTATAATCGGGGTTTAATGATTGTGGGTTTTGGATAATAGTGTTATACTTTGTAGCTGCATATTTATTGGTAATTATATTTTTGTAATATTCTGCCTTACTGGTCATACCCAATTTGGTATAGCAATAGTATAAACCAAAATAAGCATCTGCTTCCTTATCATTATTTTTAAACCTTTCCAGGAACTCGATATAGGCAATTACCGCTTGTTCATAATCCATCAATTCATTTTGAAAAATAGTAGCAATAGCCAAAAGATTTGAAGCAATAATACTGTTGCTGGTATCTTTTTGGGCCTGGCTTAGCGGAAGGCTGGCCATCATGCCTTCGTAACTATAATTCGCTTCTTTTGCTGCCTGTATCGTTACTTCATCTTCACTTCCCGGGGGCAGCGGTTCATCGGGATTGTTATTATTTTGAGCAGCCAATTTTTGCTTGGCTAACAATTCAATAGCTGCTTTTCTTCTCCAGTTATCTACGTTTTCCCTTTTTCCCCAAAGCGATTTAAACTCAGATGATCCCCGGCTTTTTGCACTTGCATCTGAAAAGTACCAGGTAGCTCCGTCTTTGGCGCTTTTGTCTTTCCTGTCTTTTTCAAACATATCGCCCTGTTTATCCTTATCATTTTTAAATTCGATAGGCGTAAAGGCAACATTTTCTTCTACGTATTTTTTCCCCTGGAGTTTGCGGTACTTTTTAGCCAGTTCCTTTACAAAATCATCTCTTTCTTTTTCTGGCAAGGAGGCTATTTTCATTAAGCTATCTTCCCTTTCCATTGTGGTATAATACTGTACCAGCTTATGCAAAACTTTTCTTTTGGCTTCAATATCCACTGCTACATCGGCCATATCCGGGTCGCTTAGTTGAAGGCTGTCGTAATAACCCGATGCATCCCGGTAACGTTTTTGGCTGTAAGCAATATCGCCCAACGAAAGAAAAGATTTATTTTTATAGGCTAGCCTGTCTTCGGGCGAAAACTTTGTTCCTTTTTCAAACAAAGTAATAGCATTTGCCGTATCTGGCTTTTGCATGGCGAGTACGGCTGCTGAATAGAAAAGGATATCCCGGTAATTTGCATACTTATCTTTCCTGGTCATTCTTACTAAATTGGCAATTACATTATTCAGTTCTTTAAAATCGCCCTTTTTCTCGAGCATTTTAGCGCTGTTCAATTGGGCATAAATATCCATTACAGGATTGGTGGTATGCCTGGATGCTTTTGCATAAAAATTTTTTGCCAAATCAAAACTTCCCTTCATTTCGTACAACTGTGCCAGTAAATATTCCCAGCGGCTTTTATCCTGCCTGGTATCGGCATTGGATAATGCCAATGAAAGATGGTTGGCTGCACTATCATAATTTTCCTGTGCAAAAAACCAGTAAGCAGTAACTTCTTCCAGGTTGTTCTTTAACCGGGCGGGCAGATTTTTATCGTTTTGTAAAATATTTATAAGCCCTGCTGCATCTCCGTATTCTCCAGCCTCGGTGTAAGTACGCACCAGCCATATTAAAGCATCGTTTCTGCTTGGCGGCAGTGTAAATGCCCGCTGAATTACATTGCGTTTTTCCTTATCGGCAATACTAAGCCCCATACCCGGCGTATTATTGGTGCCAATAACTTTGGTATCATCATCGTTTTTCTTTTTACGGGGAAAGAGGTTGTAATTAATAAACTGGAACACCTTGGTAGCCGAGTCAAAATCTTTTTTAAGAAAATAAGATTTGCCCATTAGCAAATAAAAATTATCAACCCAATCTGTTCTTAAATCATGCAATAAAATGCCTGCGGTGCATTTATAAATTACCGAATCCAGTTCGGTTTTTTGTTGTGCAGTAACATCGAGGCTGTAAGGATAAAAAGGAAGCAACCTGGCATAATCATCTTTATGGCCGTATTTGGCCTGGTCTATCACCGCATTTAATTTATTATTGGCATTAAAATAATAATTAAAATGAGAAACAGTATTTTGTATAATGCGCCGGGTTACAGTAAATTTCTTATCGGCAGTTTTTTCAGAGCCCAATTTTTTGTTTTCATATTCTTCTGGCTTTTTTTCTTTGCCAAAGGGGTCAATTGTCCAACCGGGTTGTGCAATGGAAAGATGCCATAAAAAAGCAAAACAAAGGGAACAAAAAATACGGCTCAATGGTTTCAACATGTTTAATTACGGTTAGATATAACCTTAAATATCGGCTTAAAAATAAGAATAGCCAAAATTAAGCTCTAATGTATGAAAATCATTAGTTTGCCGGGCTAAAATATGTTAAAAACAAAGAGACAGCTTGTTTGAATATTCCGCATTACCATAGCAATTGATTAATTTTAAGCTGATTTATAAAACTATGGATACCAACACTACATTAAAAAGACTAAGAAATAAGTACCGTTTGATAATTATGAACGAGGATACTTATGAAGAAGTAGTTAAATTTAAATTATCCCGCTGGAGTGTTTATACAGCCCTAAGCGTAATATTTGTGCTTTTGGTGGCATTAACTACTGCCCTTATTATTTTTACGCCGTTAAAATACTATTTACCCGGCGTAGGCCTGGGCAATGCAAAACAAATTAAAGAATACAGGGAGCTAAAGATGCGTACCGATTCTATGGAACAATCGCTAAAGCTACAGCACCAGTACCTTGAAGATCTTCAAAAAGTATTAAGTGGAAAAGATATTAAGCTGGATACCAATAAATTAGCCTTGCCTAAAGTGGAAAATTCCGACGATTAAGAATAAAATTGAAACGGCAACGTTAACAATTTATTCTATCACTTTAAAACTACCAATATTTACTATGTTTACCTCAAAATCAAAATCTTCGCCGGAAGAAAATGCAGGTTGCAGCATTATTGCACAGGGAACCATAATTACAGGGGATATTGAAAGCAATGGCGATATAAGGCTTGATGGTTTAATTAAAGGCAATATACGCAGCAAAGCAAGGATTATTATTGGCGCCAATGCATTAGTTGAAGGAAATGTGCATAGCAAAGATGCCGATATTTTTGGCCATGTAAAAGGCAATTTAAATATTGCTGAATTGCTGCAATTAAAAAACCTGGCCATAATTGATGGCGACATTAATACCGGTAAATTACAAATGGAACATACGGTAAGTTTCAATGGACAGTGCAAAATGGGCGCCAATGTGGTAGAACTAAATTCGTCAACAGGCTTACCTGTGGCCGTAAATGAATAAAAAAAACAATAACGCTTTATTGTGGAAATATTTAAGCCTGGGCACACAAATTATTGTGGCCCTTGGCGCTGCAGTTTATTTTGGTTTAAAAATAGACCATTGGCTAAATTTTAAAATGCCATTAGCCGTTTGGGTGCTACCTTTGTTCATTATTACCCTTTTAATTTATAAAGTAATAAAAGATACAGCACCCAAAAAATAATAAAATGGATTTCAGAAAGCGGATTTTTTTACCTTTTTTAATTGTATTTTCTTTTTTTACCCTGCTCATATTTTTTCTTTGGGGCTCAATTGAAAAATGGGGCTTGCAGAAAAATATTTTAATACTTGCCAATGTATTTTTCCTGATTTTATCCTTACTGGTATTTTTTATCCAGAAGAAAAGCCTTCATGCCCCAAATCCCCATCAATTTATACGCAGCACCATTACGGGTATGATGTTGAAAATGTTTTTAACCGTTGCTGCAATACTGGTTTATTATTTTGTAACCGAAAAATTCAGCAGCCTTTCCGTAGTTGCAGCCATGCTGATGTACCTTTTTTATCTTTTTGCAGAAATAAAAACCTTACTGAAATTGAACCGCAAACCCAATGCCTAAAGAAGAGCATCCATTTTCTGCGCTGGCATCTTACCTGCCCCAGGGCAGTTTTAATATGGTAATGCATTATATTACCCAATACAAAGTGCAACTTACTATTACCAAAAGCCGCAAAACCATACTTGGCGATTACCGCCACGCAACAAACCATAAAGGCCACCGTATAAGTGTAAACGGCAATTTGAACAGCTATTCATTTCTCATAACCATATTGCATGAGCTTGCGCACCTGTTTACTTTTGAGCGCTACGGCAACCGGGTTGCTTCGCATGGTAAAGAATGGAAAAATGAATTTAGGAATATTTTATCCGAATTTATTCAACAAAAATTTTTTCCGGAAGAAATTGAAAGTGCCCTTTTACAATCGCAGCACAACCCAGCTGCCAGCAGTTGCGCTGATACCCACCTGATGCGTGTATTAAATAAATACGATATAAAAAAAGACAATCATTTTTTTGTGGAGCAACTGCCCAATAATGCATTATTTACCACCAGCGACAAACGGATTTTTCAAAAAGGGCCAAGGATACGAACAAGATATAAATGTTTTGAACCTGCTACAAAAAAATACTATTTATTTAGCGCCGTTTATGAAGTAAAAATTGTTGAGGCCTGACGTGCTTTTTACAATTTCCTTTTCCCTGTCAAATATTTTCTTCGAATTACCACTACAGTAAATTAATTTTTTGCTTTGTGCCTCAAAATAAATTGCAGCATTAAATATCCTAAAACGCCTGCAACGAGGGAGCTTATTAAAATAGCCAATTTAGCTTTGTTGACTATTTCCACGTTATCAAATGCCAGTAGCGTAATAAAAATAGACATGGTAAAACCAATGCCGCCTAAAATGCCAGCGCCAAAAATACTTTTCCAATTCAGGTCCTTCGGCATTTTACCTATACCGGATTTTACTGCAATAACACTCAACAAAAAAATACCAACGGGTTTACCCAATAGTAAGCCGGCAGCTATACCTATGCTATAATCCAAAGTAAAAAGGTTTGCAATACTACCCTTTAGTACAATTGCCGTATTGGCAAGTACAAAAATAGGTACAATGAAAAAAGCCACAGGTTTATGCAAAAAATGTTGCAAAATATAAGAGCTGGATTGTGGCTTACCATTTCCAAAAGGTATTGCAAAAGCAAGTAAAATTCCGGCAATAGTTGCATGTACGCCAGAATTGAGCATAAAATACCACATGGCCACGCCACCAATTAAATAAGGAACAAGGTTGCGTATTTTTAAACGGTTCATTATTAAAAGTGAACCAAAAATGCCCAATGCCAGCAACAGGTTAACCAATGAAATAGTTTTACTGTAAAAAAATGCAATTACTAAAATTGCACCAATATCATCAATTACGGCAAGAGCTGTTAAAAAAATTTTTAATGATGTGGGCACCTTGTTTCCCAATAAAGAGAGCACACCAAGCGCAAATGCAATATCGGTAGCCATGGGAATACCAGCACCTGCCTGGGTTTCTGTACCGTAGTTAAAAAATAAAAAAAATGCCGCAGGTACAATCATGCCGCCAATAGCACCAAATACAGGCAACATGGCATTTTTATAATTCGATAATTCGCCCTTGTAAACTTCTCGCTCCAGCTCAAGGCCAATCAATAAAAAGAAAACGGTCATTAAGCCGTCGTTCACCCAATATTCTATATTATGCCCGGCAAAAGGCATTTGCCAAAAATTATGATAGGCATTGCCCATACTGCTGTTGGCTATAAGCAGTGAAATAATGGTACAAAAAATAATCAGCAGCCCACCGGCTTTTTCACTATTAAAAAACTCTTTAAATAACCGGGTTGGCTTTATCAATTAAATTTATTTTTATTATTACCCAATAAACTGAAAAACTACAAAAAAAATTAAAGCAAAAAAGGGGTTATCTTTAATTCGGCATAATATATGCAATATATTTATAAAATTTTTTACCCAAAAAATCTAGATTATGGCTATTGTAAAAGTTGTAGAAGTAATTTCATCGTCCAGTAAAGGGGTTGATGATGCAATTCAAATTGCAGTAAAAGAAGCTTCAAAAACCATCAGGAACATAGACTCTGTTTATGTAAAAGATATTAAAGCACACGTAAAAGATGGTAAGGTTACCACTTTTGGAGTGGTATGCAAAATTTCTTTTCGTGTAGATGAATAAGGATAAATAAAAAGCCCAGGAAAAACCGGGTTTTTTTATTTAAGGTTATGGTAAACTTTTTGTACATCTTCATCCTGCTCTAATTTATCTACCAGTTTTAATACTTCATTAGAACCTTCTTCGCTCAGTTCTACAGTATTTACCGGTATCCGGGTAAGCTCGGCAGTTATTACTTCAATATTTTTTTCTTCAAGTGCTTTATTCATGTGGCCAAATTCATTATAAGCCGTGCGGATAATAATATTCCCTTCGCTGTTTTCGCCAATTTCTTCCAGGCCATAATCAATTAATTCCAGTTCAAGCTCTTCAATATTTTGTCCTGAATTTTTAATTTTAAATTCGCCCATACGGTTAAACGTATAAGCTACGCTTCCGCTTGTTCCCAATGAGCCATTTCCTTTTGTAAAATGCATCCGCACATTAGCAACGGTTCTAGTAGGGTTGTCGGTAGCTGTTTCTATCATAAGTGCTACGCCATGCGGTGCGTAACCTTCATAAGTTATTTCTTCATAATTGCTGGTATCTTTACCCATTGCCCTTTTAATAGCCGCTTCTACCCTGTCTTTGGGCATATTACAAGCTTTGGCATTAAGGTAGCATCTTCTTAATGCAGGGTTATTATCCGGGTCGGGGCCACTGGCTTTTACAGCAATGGCAATTTCTTTTCCAATACGGGTAAAATCTTTGGCCATTTTGTCCCATCGGGCAAACATGGCGCCTTTTCTTACTTCAAATATCCTTCCCATAATTAAATTTAGATTGATGTGAGGGTAGCAAATTTACAAAAAATGAATGTATGTAACAAAGTGCAATATCATTAAAAGGCATAATTGATACCAATGGAAAAATTAAAATTTTCATACCGCCATTGCCGGTACTTTCCGGAAAAAAGTTTTGGGATTATATCATTAAAACTGAGTGAAGGCAACTTCCATCCATCATTGAAATAGCTTGTTTCCGGGCGTTTCACTCTAAAACCAAAATCGAGACGCAGCACCACATAATTAAAATCGAGGCGCAAACCCGTACCAGCCGACAAACCTATTTCCCTGTACAGGTTTTTAAGTTTAAACTGTCCGGTATCCGATGTAATTCCATTATTTACAGAGGGTCTCCAGTTCCATATATTGCCTGCATCGGCAAATACAGCACCACGGAGTATAAGTGTATTGGGAATTATTTTTGCAATATCATACCGGTATTCTACATTGGCCTCAAGCTTTATATCTCCTGTACGTTCGTTAAAAATATTTTTTTGATATGGTTTTAAAGGCTGCGAACCCAACCCAACTCCCCTTACCGGCCAGCCCCTTAAACTGGTGCTTCCGCCGCCAAAATATTGTTTGAAAAAGGGCAGTGTAGTATCTTTTTTTGACAAGGGAATGCCCACGCCACCAAAAAAGTGAAATGCCAAAACCGTTTTTTTGTAACTAACCGTGTAATGATATTCCACATCGGTTTTAATATATTTTTTCTTGTATTTATTAAGAAAGGGCAATAAGCCCCAGGTAAGACCAGATTCTTCAACGTTCCATTTAATTGTTCTTTCTTTACCTGTGCTACGCAAATGCCGTGGATTAAAAAAAGATTTTGACCAGCTAAGGCCCATGCCGCCTGCAAATGCTGTATTATATGAGTAACGTAAAAAAGGGTTGTCTTTTAAAATATTCCTGAAACTATCACTTTCATTAAACAGGTAATTAAATTCTGCAATTACCGGCCTGAAAACCCATTTTGCACCCTCTTTATTTATTTTGCTGGTACCAATGCTTAAATCAACCGATTGCAGGTTGAACAATTGCAACCTGTTGGCATAAGCTATAGAAGTGTTGAAAAAAGTTTCACCGGCTTTATACCTTCCTCTTCTGCCAGTAATATTTTTATCTTTTGATGGAAATAAATTTATTATCCTGGGTATGATGATGCTATTGCTGTAACGAAATTCATTGGAGTTGATGAGATTGGTGGTATTGCTCCTGGCATTGTTATTAAACTCCACACCGGAGTGGAGGCTATGCGTCATGTGTATGGCTTCCCTGGCAATATTTCTGTTTACAAAAGATAAGTTACCCGATAAGCCAAACTGGCTACCGCCTATTGCATTGGCCTGGTTGGTAACGGCAGAGTAACTGGTTTCCAATGTAGCTTCAAAACCAAATTTTTTTATGGGGATGAGCTCTACAATTAAATCTAATTTATTGGATTGTGGATGTTCCACAATTTGGATATTTACACTTTGCCACATACCGGCTTTTGCCAGGTTGGTCAATGTTTGGTAATAGTCATTTTGGCGAAACACTTCTCCCCGTTTGAATAAAATATTTCGGGCAATAAACCCTATACGTAAAAATTGCTGGTGATAGCGCAAAATAAAGTTGCCCGAAGCGGTGGTTCGCTGGTTAATATTTACTGTATCGATTAAATTATCGCCAGGTACATAATCTATTAAAAGAAAAATTTTATCTATAAAATATTTTTCAAGTTTGCTGCTGTCTTCAGGCGGATTTAAAATAAGGGCAAGTTTAATTTTAGGAGAGTCTTTCAATGCCTGTGCCTGGGCCAGCAATTCCAGTTGCTCAAAAGGGTCATCGCTTACAGTAGTTAATGCTGCAATTGTGGTGTCTCCCCTTACTTTTAATTCTGCTGCGGTAAATTTATAATACCCGTTATTTCTAAAAGTATCTACCAGCCGGTTAATTTCGCCCATTACAGCCGATTTTGTAATGGGTAACCCCTTTGCCAATAAACTATTGGGCTTAGATGCCATTGCAAACTGTTGTAACTCCGGCAATTGCAGCTGGTACCCAATAGTATCTATTAAAGTTCTTTTACCGGCATTAATGGTATAATGAACCTTTACTTTTCTACCGGAGGTATCAGCTTTATAAGCTGCCTGTGCATCGTAAAAGCCTAAGTGAAAAAGCGATGCTTCCATGTTATTTGCCGACAGGGAAGAGTAGATAGTATCATAAGCCGGCGGTGCAGAAATTATATCAAGAAAAAAAATAGGTGATTTTATTTTTACCTGTGCGCTGTCATCTAACTGGGTGTATAACTTTTCTTCAATAAACTCTTTTTCGCCTTTTGTTAATTTATCATCCGAAACTTTAATGGTATTTTTGGCAACAAAGGGTTTATTTAAAGGCAGTTTTTTGTAACGGGTGATAGTGCAGGAGAAAAGCAATACAGCAACAAGTAAAAAAAAATTTAACCTGGCGATTATTTTAAAAGGATACTCCTTTAATTTCATACAATTATTACAAATGTTAAGCAAAAGCACTGCCAAATATATTCAAAGTTTACAGCACAAAAAATTTAGAGATGAAACGGGCTGCTTTGTGGCGGAAGGCCCAAAACTGGTTGCAGAATTTTTAAATGAAAATAATTTTACATGTACATCGGTTTTTGCCCTGCAAAACTGGGTTGATGAAAATGCCGGAAAACCGGGTTTTAAAAGCGCCGGGAGCATAACCATTATTGAAGCATTTGAGCTGGAAAAAATTTCGGCAATGCCTGCACCCAACCAGGTTTTAGCCGTTTTTGAAAAAGTTTCCAGCAATGAAAACCCTGATCTTACGCAAAAAATTTCTTTGGCTTTAGATGAAATACAGGATCCGGGAAACCTGGGAACGATTATCCGCACTGCCGATTGGTTTGGCATTAGAAATATCATTTGTTCACAACATTCAGCAGATATGTACAACCCCAAAGTTGTACAAAGTACCATGGCAAGCCTTGGAAGGGTGAATATTATTTATACCAGTTTAGTTGATTTTTTAAAAAAATCTCCTGTTAAAAAATATGCCACGGTATTAAATGGTCAGCCCTTGCAACAAATAAAACCAATACAGGAAGGCATAATTATCGTGGGTAATGAATCTAAAGGCATAAGCAATGAAATTTTAAGCTTATGTGATAAACAAATCACCATAGAGCGCACAGGTAGTGCAGAATCGCTTAACGCAGCGGTATCAGCAGCAATTATTTTGTACCGGCTGCTCCATAAGTAAAAAAATAAAAACCCCGGAAAACTTCCAGGGTTTCAAATTTTTTTTTGATAATTATTAATTGCTCATTAACCGGTTAATGGCACAACCTGTAACCGGGCTTTCGGTAACAGAAACCGGCTTGTTGGCAGAAACTGCTGAAAGCGCCTCCAAAAGATGCTTATGTGTTACAGCGCCAGATTCATTCAAATTGTTATCAATTGCACCATGGTAAACCAGGGTCATATTTTTATCAAAGAGAAAAATCTCCGGTGTAAAGTTGGCGCCAAATGCATTGGCCAAAGCATTTTTTGCATCTAAAACATAACTCCAATCGTATTTATTGGCATTAAAGTAAGCTTTCATAGCATCATAACTTTCAGTACCATTTCTTTGGGCTTCATTACTGTTTACAAATACTACACCTATATTATTTTTTTGGGCAAACTCTGCTGCATCCAAAGTGCGGCTTTTAATTTTTTCTACAGCTAAACAATTGTTACTGCTGAACATTACCAAAACGCCATTTTCTCTGGCCTCTTGTTTTACCGATGTAAAATAGCCGGTTTTCACATTGGCCATTTGGTAATCGGCCATTGGTAATCTTGCGCCAATAGGCAATGTTTCACTGGTAACAAAAGCAAAAGAAAATACTAAAGCCAAAGGAGCAAGTATAAAAAATATTTTTTTCATTATAAACAGTTTATTAGTAAAAGAGGGATAAAGTTAACAAAAAAAATATTACCGGTAAATTTATTGTAAAAACATTGTAAATCAGGTATTTACTACCCTTTTTGCTGATATTTCTTTTAAGGAATTGATACTTACATTGAGCTCAAAACCCAGCAATAAAGCCAGGGAATTAATAAAAATTAAAGCCATCACCATCATTATGGTACCTATGGAACCATACAAGGCATTATAAGCGGCAAAGTGCGAAACAAAATAAGAAAAACCCAGGGTAGCCAAAAGGCAAAGGCTGGTAGAAAATATTACGCCGGGAGAAATAAATTTCCATCTTTTTTTTATGGCCGGCGCATACCTAAAAATAAACCCGATGGCTAAAAACAATAAGATGATGATAAAGGTCCATCGGCTATAAATAATTATATTTTTAAGGTGAACATTTTTAACCAGCAGGTTGAGCAACTGGCCTTGTAGTATGAGCAATAAAAAATATGCAAGCAATAATCCAAATAACACAAAAGTTAACCTTATGGCAATAATCCTGTTGTGCAGGCCTTTTCTTTTACTAAAGCCCATATAAGTGTTTTTATTAAACGACCGCAATACGCCCATCATTCCATTTGATGCAAAAAATAAAGAGAGCAAAAGACCAAAAGAAATAAGGCCGAATTTATTTGCCGCCAAAAAACTATCTACAAATTCTATTACTCCTTTATTGTAAGTATAGGATGGAATGATATCTCGTATCAACCTGTGCAGCTGGATTTTAATAACCCGTTTGGATATAAAAGGCAAATTGGGCAACAGGGTAAGTAAAAAAAGTAACGATGGCGGAAGCGACATTACAAAATTGAAAGAAACCGCAGATGCCCTTTCCATAATATTGTAATGGGTAAGTTGCCTGCGAAAAAAGTTAAGTACATCATATAGCGCTACACCTTCAAAGCCCGGCGGGTACCAGTTTTTACTTTTTTGCAACAACCAGGGAATGGGTGTTAAGTTGAGTAATATGCGTTGTATGCGGAGCAAAGTTATTGAGCAGGTTTATTTTGTTTGCTCAAAAATAAACTATCCAATGCTTTTTGATAAGCCTTTGCATAAATTAAATGTTGCTGGTAGGTTTCGGCAAAATTGCTGTAGCCGCTAAAATCGGGCCTGGCAACAAAAAAAATGTAATTGGTTTCCGGCGCATTGAGCACGGCATCAATTGTAGATGCAGACGCTGTACAAATTGGCCCCGGCGGAAAACCGCTATTGCGATAAGTATTATAAGGAGAGAGATAATCCAGGTGCTTATGCAACACCCTTTTTAATGCAAAATTTCGCATCGCAAATTTTACGGTTGGGTCGGCTTCAAGCCGCATATTTTTGGCAACCCTGTTTATATATACGCTTGCAATAAGGCCTTTATCTTCCTGTTTATTAGTTTCTTCTTCTACAATACTGGCAATGGTATATACCTGTTGAGGGCTTAGATTTTTATTTTTTGCTTTTTGCCTTCGCTCCTCCGTCCAAAATTTATCTTCCTCTGATTTCAGGCGTTGAAAAATTTTATTGAAAGGGGTATTCCATTTTATGCTGTAGGTATTGGGTATTATGGCAGTCATCACTGTATTGGTATCTAAATGAAATTTTGCCAAAGAATCGTTGCTTAATAAAAACCGGATGGCGGTTGTAGAATCGGTTTCAAAATAACGGGCCACTCTTGCGGCAAGGTCTTCTTTGGTACGTAATTTTGTAATTACAAAATTTACCGGCGCCTGCCAGCCACGTTTAAGTGTTTTTAAAAGGTTAATTAAGTTGCTGCCATTTTTAATTTCGTAGCGGCCGGGTTTTATATTTTTGGCATAATTTACCCTTTTGGAAACTTTATTGAACCAAAATGCGGTTTTAATAATTTTTTTATCCAGTAAGGCCTGTTTAACCTCATCATAAGATGCGCCGGTTTTAATATAAAAATATTTTCCTTCGGGTGAAGAAACCGATGGCCCATAAAGGTTCCAGCCAATATATGCACCAAAGCCCAGCATACATAAAAATAAAAATGCTAATATTTTTTTCATTACTACGGTATTATATTTAATAGGATAATGATTATTTACAGTTCTACTGCAAATAAACAAAATAAAATAACCCGGTGATTAACCGGGTTTATTTTAAACTTAATTTAAGCCTTTATTATTTTTTTGGTGAATCTACAGGCTTAGGTGCAACGGGCTGTGTGGTAAGCGGCGCCGTTGTTTCGGCAGGCGCTTTTACCGGTGCTGCAAATTGTTGTTTAAGGCTATGCAAAGCGTTGAGTAATCCTGCGTTTCTTTCTTCTTCAAATGAAAGGGCATCCCGCTTATTCACTGGCAACGACTCATAGTAGGCCTGCTGCTGCTCCATATCTTTTTGCAATGCATTGGTAATTTTTGTTGCCAGCACCGTATCCTCGGCTATATAAGCTGCAAGGGCCATTTGCAACGAAATTTGGTTTTGCTGCTGCCCACGGCTTACCATACCGTAAGGCATGTTCGATTGTAACATCCCCTGGTCGCATTTATTCAGCAATTTGCGGGCATCTTCCTTACGGCCGTTCTCTGCAAGGTTCCTGGCAGCCGAAGCATAGGCCAGGCGAATGGTATTAAGGTGCCTCCTGTTCTCTTCATCAAAATAAACACCTTGTACATTGGCATTACCAAACTTGAATTTGCTGCCCATTTTATCTACCACCCAATCCCGGTTCACTTCTTTATTATTGGCAACAGGTACCAGGCGATAGGTAAGTCCATCCTGCCTTAAGAAATTTCCAAAACCTAACTCGCCATAGGGTGAGGTAAAATAAATTGGCCTTTTCCATTTATTGGCAGCAATAATATTTAAAATAGCCGCATCATTTTTATACAAAATTGATTTAGGTATTTCAAACTGTATGCTGCTTAGCACGGAGTCGTCGGCATTTACGGTTTTGTTTTGGCGAACCAGGTTTACATCTACCGGGATGCTTACTTTTCTTGTTGGAAAAATATTAATTGCCGTTCCATCCTGCGATGCCTGTGTTTTATTGGGGCTATCGCTTCCTGCAAAATCTTTCATCATGGTATAAAGGTCCATGGGTTGAGATGGATCTGTGATACCAGCTTGTTGCAAAAACTGATTTGCCATACCGGCATTACCACCAAATACCCTTGATGCTTCATAAATAACATCACGGCTTGAGCCCTGAATTTGCTCCTTGCTCCAAATAGGGTCTATGGGATTGCTATCGTTTATTTTATAGCGAAGTTGATTTATATACCAGTCTGTTCCCAAAAGGCTGCTGTTAATTACCCTTATGTCTTTTCTTACGCCCAGCACTTCCTGTGCAAACCATAAAGGATAAGTATCATTATCGCCAAAAGAAATAACAATTGCGTTGGGTGCGCAACTTTCAAGGTAATCGGTAGCAAGGTCGGGAGCCAAAAGTTTTTTGCTCCTGTCGTGGTCGTTCCACTCCTGCGATGCCATTAATACCGGAACAGCAAGCAGGCATAAAAGCCCGGCAATTATATTACTGGTTTTAATATTTTTGATATAAGGCATTATTAGGTCTCTTACATAAAATACACCGAGACCAATCCAAATGGCAAAGGCATAAAACGAACCTACAAATGCATAATCCCTTTCACGGGGTTGATTACCTGCCTGGTTGAGGTAAATAACAATGGCAAAACCGGTAAAGAAAAAGAGCAGGCCTGTAACAAATGCATCCCGTTTATCTTTTTTAACCTGGTACATAAGGCCGAGGATACCTAAAATAAATGGTAAAGCAAACAACTTATTATTGGCTTTGTTATTCTTTAAAGTATCGGGTAATTTATTTTGATCGCCCAATCTTATTTTATCAAAAAAGCCAATACCGGTTTTCCAGTTACCGTCTCTTACGTTGCCCATATTTACGCCTTGTACATCATTTTGCTTACCGGCAAAATTCCAAAGGAAGTAGCGCCAGTACATCCAGTTTACCTGGTAACTCATAAAAAAGCCAATGTTTTCTGCCATGGTTGGGGATCTGTCCCATCTTCCCTGTTCGTCTTTATTTATTCCGGCCCAGGAGGCATAGTAATCGGCATGTTGCTGGTCGTTGCTCATATCCCACATTCGTGGAAAAATATGCTTATCCTGTGGCGCAAAAACATACTCTACTTTACGACCGTTTTTTTCATAACCGTTATCGGTTTTAATATAGGTTTCGGTAATTTTTGTGTCCTGTATTTCTGCGGTAAAATCCTGGCCGTATAAAATGGGCCAGTCGCCGTATTGCTCACGGCTTACATAACCTACCAGGTTTACCGGGTTATCTACATTAAACATATCTACCGAAGGGTTTGCGCTGCTGCGTACCAGGGTTGTAAAATAAGTTGAATAACCCAGGAGCATAAATAAAAAACTCCATAGGCCGAGTTTTAAAAAGTTCCAGCCATTTTTATTGGCCATTTTAAAACCAAAATAAGCCAGCGCTGCCATCAATACAAAGAAGAAAGCAAAGCCACTAAAAAATGGAAGTTTAAAACTGTTTACAAAAAATATATCAAGGTTTCCAGCGCCCTTAATGCTCCATTGAATTACTGCTTTTTGTACCAGGCCAGTAATACCACAGCCAATTACAAAAGCCCAAAAGGCACCCCATTTGGTAACCTTGTATCTTTTATAGTAATAAATAAGCACCAAAGCAGGAATTGCCAACAGATTCAATAAGTGTACCCCAATGGAAAGGCCCATAAGATAAAAAATGAGGATGATCCACCTGTCTGCTTTTGTAAAATGCCCTTTAATACCGTTTTTCTGTTCTTCGGTAACATTATGCTCCCATTTGAGCATTGCCCAAAAAACAATGGCAGTAAAAAAAGAGCTCAAAGCATACACTTCGCCTTCTACTGCACTAAACCAAAACGAATCGGAAAAGGTATAAGCCAATGCACCCACAACCCCGGCAGCCATAATGCTAAAAATATTGTCCTGTGTTAATTCCTTATCATCGGCAGAAACAATTTTACGGGCAAAGTGAGTGATACTCCAAAACAAAAATAAAATAGTGAAGCCGCTTGCCAGGGCACTCATAAGATTAATGCCGGTTGCAGCATGAGCCGGGCCAAATGGCGCCATAAATAACCTGCCAATCAATACAAATAAAGGGGCTCCCGGCGGATGCGGAATTTGCAATTTATAAGCGCTGGATGCAAATTCGCCACAATCCCAAAGGCTGCCACTGGCTTCCATTGTCATAATATAAACCGTACAGGCAATAAAGCATACTACCCAACCGGTAATGTTGTTGATCCGTTTAAAATTCATGTTTCCTTGTATTATAGGTGGGCAAATATAATCATGTTTGGCTTTTTGTGCTATTTGATTACATTATTTATGAATTTTTTGAATTTTTGCGAATGAATGACTCCTTTATCTTTGATAATTCTTTATATGAAAAAAGTATTTTTACAATTACACATAGCCGTGTTACTGGCGGGGTTTACGGCTATTTTAGGTAAACTGATAATGCTCAATGAAAGCTTACTGGTTTGGTGGCGGCTTTTAATTGCCCTTTCGGTTTTAGCGCTTTGGATGTGGCATAAAAAAGAGCCCGTAAAAATTTCCGTTAAAGATTTTTTTAAAATTGCTGGCGTAGGTGCGGTGGTAGTTTTTCATTGGGTAGCCTTTTACGGCAGCATAAAATATGCAAATGTTTCCGTTGCATTAGTATGCTTTTCGGCAACTGGTTTTTTTACGGCATTACTTGAACCTTTAATACTGCGAAAAAAAATAAATTATACCGAAGTATTTTTGGGCTTGCTGGTTATTGCCGGCATCTACATTATTTTTGATTTTTACCCGGCGTTTAAAACAGGCATCATATATGGAATTGTGGCGGCTGTGGGCAGCGCACTGTTTCCAATTTTCAACAAAGAACTCTTAAAACAATTTGCACCCAGGATACTCACCCTTTATGAATTTATTGGGGGTATAATTGTGCTGAGTATGATAATGCCCTTATATGTATCTGTAACCAAACCCGGCTATTATATCCCAACAAAAACAGATTTTCTATGGTTGCTCATATTGAGCATATTGTGTACCGTGGTAATGTTTCATTTGCAATTGCTAGCGCTAAAAAAAATTTCAGCATTTACCGTAAACCTCACTTATAACTTAGAACCGGTATATGGTTTACTGATGGCTTTTATATTTTTTAATGAAAATAAACTTTTTCATTCTCAATTTTACATTGGCTTATCGTTAATTATTTTATCTATTGTTTTGCACAGCTTTTTAATCCTTAAAGAAAGAAAAAAACTCTCCGCTTTGTAAATGCCCGTCAATGCAAGGCTTCGCTCAAGCCCTTCATTTGCTGCTTATCTTTTTTTTGGCGAACGAGTAAAATAAAAGGGATACAAACCAGGAAGGCAAAGCCGAGGTATAAAAATACATCCATATATGCCAGTATTGCCGATTGCTTCGTTACCATGCCATCCAACACTTTGTAGGCAGATTGCTGTGCCGCATCTGTAGAAAAGCCTTTACTCAAAAAATTATTTTTCAACAGGTCAATTCTTTGTTGCACAGCGGCATCATTTACATTCAACATAGAAACCATATCACCCCGGTACATCATGCTCCTGTTGGCAATAAATGTAGTGATACAGGCTACGCCAAAAGATCCGCCCAACTGCCGCATCATTCCTGTAAATGCTGCGCCCTGGCCAATTTGCTGGCCTTTTAAAGTACTTAAGGCCAGTGTAGTGATGGGTATAAACAGCAACCCTAGCCCTGCGCCCCTTGCTATAAGCATCCAAAAGAAATTATCGGCGCTGGTTTGTGGAGTAAGGATTTTATAACCCCAAAAACTATAAATAAAAAATATAAACAAACCAATGGCAACTAACAACTGGTGTTTAACGCCCTTGCTCAAAAGTTTACCTATTATCGGCATCATAAAAGCAGTAGTAAGCGCTGCCGGTATCATCAGCATGCCGGATTGCATGGCGGTCCACCCCAAAATACTTTGCGTATATAAAGGAATAATAAAAGTAGAACCATATAAACCAAATCCCAGGATAAAAGACATAAAAGTACCAATGCGCAAATTGCCGTTTTTTAAAACCCTCAGTTCTACAATAGGATATTTATAAGTGAATTGGCGCCATATAAAAAAGAACAAACCAAAAATGGAAGTAACCGTTAACAAAAGAATCAGGCTGCTTTCGAACCAATCGTCTTCGTGCCCTTTTTCTAAAATATATTGCAGCGAACCTACGGTAATACTCAACAAAAAAATTCCCATCCAATCTACCTGTTTAATTGATTTTTTTTCGCTGTACTTTGGGCTTTTCACAAATTGCAGCGTAAGCAATGTTGCTGCAATACCAATGGGGATATTAATAAAAAAAATATTGGGCCAGTTGTAATTATCTACAATAAAACCACCAAGTGGCGGGCCAAGCGTGGGGCCTATAATTACGCCAAGGCCATATATAGCCTGGGCCATTGCCCTTTTTTCAACAGGGTAACTCTCGGTAATAATTGTTTGTGAGGTTACTAAAAGTGCACCTCCGCCAATGCCCTGTAAAAAACGGAATGTAACCAGTTCCCAAATGCTGGTGGAATTACCGCATAAGAATGAAAAAATGGTAAAAATAATTATGGATGCTGCAAAATAATTTCTACGGCCAAATTGTTGCGAAAGCCAACTCGTCATGGGCACAATAATTACATTACCTATTGCATAAGCCGTAATTACCCAGCCCACTTCAGAAAGTGTTGCCCCAAGATTGCCCCTCATATCATTAAGCGCCACATTTACAATTGTGGTATCTACAATTTCCAGTAAAGCACATAAAATTGCCGTAAGGGTAATTACTGTTCGTCTTGCGCCATATTCAACCAGCGAATCTTCCTGCATTTTTTTAGTTTAAACTTACTTCCACTTTTACATTCATGCCGGTACGCACTTTACTAATGAGGCTGTCTGATAAATTGGAAAAATCAATTTTTACAGGCAGCCTTTGAACAACTTTTACAAAGTTGCCACTTGCATTATCTGGCGGAAGCAAGGCAAAAGTTGCGCCTGTAGCCGGTGAAAAAGAACTAATAACGCCTTCAAACCTATGTTTTGGAAATGCATCTATTTCAATTTTTACTTTTTGTCCTTCGGTCATTCTCTCCACCTGGGTTTCTTTAAAATTGGCTATTACCCATTTACTGTTATCCAATACAATACTAAAAAGTTGTGCGCCTGCCTGTATATACTGGCCTGGCTGAACCGGCACTTTTGAAACATAGCCGCTCACCTGCGCAATAATTATAGTATAAGATAAATTGAGTTGTGCATTGTTCACATCTGCCTCCCGCTGCTGAACAACAGCATTGGCGATGCCAATATTTTGCGATGTTACAACCGACTGTGAGGCTACGGCTCCGGTTTGTTGCATTGCCTGCTTTTGCTGCTGTACCAACACCTGCAATTGCTTATCGGCAGATTGTTTTGCAGCCAGCACCTGCTCATATTGTTGTTGGGTAATTGAATGGTCTTTAACGAGGTTTTCATACCGTTTTAAATCTTCACCTGTGCGCCATGAGTTTATTTTAGCTACTTCAATTTGTGCTGCAATGGTGGCAACTGCGGCCTTTGAAGTTGATACATTTTGTACAGATACATTTGTTCCGGCTACAGCAGAAGATACATTGCTTTTGGCCGTTTGCAAAGCGGCAAGCGCTTGTTTTAAATGCATCAGCTGGTCCCGGTTATCTAAAATAATTAAAGTATCGCCTTTATGCACAAACTGGTTGTCTTTTACTTTTACTTCTTTGATATACCCGGATATTTTTGATATTAAAGGGCTTAAATTTGAAGCTACCTGTGCATCATCTGTTGCTTCATACATGCGGCTATACTGCCATCGGTTGTACCCAAAATAAATTCCGGCTACTAGTAATATGCCCAAAATAATTGCAAAAACCGGGCTCCTTTTTTTCTTCAGGATACTTGCCTTTACATCTTTATTATTTTCAGTTGTATTATTTTCCATTATAAACTTTTCTAAAATATTTTATTAGTTATTTAGTTTTTTAAGCGGCAATAAACCTGCTGATTCCAGCAATTTATAATAGGCCAGGGAAGCATCTGCCCGGGAATTTATAATATTGATTTTTGCTGCAAGCAATGCAGCATCTGCTTCCAGCAAATCGGTAATTGTTGCCAGGCTATTGTTGTATTTGTTTTTTGTAATGCGTAAGTTTTCTGTGCTTTGTTCCAACGCCCTTTGATATACCAGCGTTTTTTTGGCCGCATACATTGCATCCTGGTAATTTTTGTGCAGCGTTAATTTAATATTGTCATTCAATTCATCATTAACTGCATTGAGTTGTTTTTCTTTTGCACAGGCTTGAAGAAGCCCGGCATTTTTTTTCCAGAGGTTTGCCAGGTTATATTGAATACCAATACCCAGGTTTACCGCATTATAAACCGAAATAAAATGTGGCACATTTGCCGCAACATATCCACCGTTAAGCGCCAGCACCGGTATGTTTTCTGCTTTTGCGGACCGGGTAGCATACGCTGCAGCTTTTTGTTGCAGCTTTAAGGATTGCAGGTCTTTCCGGTTTGAAATAGCTGCAGCTTCAAAATTAGAAAAAGGCATATTCTGCAGGTCTAAATGGATAAATGAAGAATCGGGTTGCACTGTAGTTAGGCTGGGCAAGCCCAGCAATAAATTCATAGAAAGCATTGCGGTGGCGTAATTATTATTGGCATCCAATAATTGCAATTCAATATTGGCAGTTTGTAGTTGGGCTTTAAGCCGGTCGTTTTTGGCCATAATTCCGTTTTCTTCCAGCCGCAGAAACATCTTATCTCTTTGCTGCGATGCAGCAAGGTTTTCTGTTAAAACATCAATAGTTTTTGCGGTTTTAAATAAATTAGTAAAGGCATTGGCAATGTTGTAAGCAATTTTATTTTGATCGCTTTCTGCAGTAAGTTTGGCCACTTGTACAAGTAGCTTAGCAGAAGCAATGCCGTATTTTATTCTTTTGCCTGCATAAATTGGTAAAGAAAAGTTTGCCATACCCAACATTGCCTGGTTTACAGAGGGCCCCTGTTCGTTATTGCTGCTCCCACCATTACCTGGTTTACTTTTCATGTCAATTTGGGCATTGGTAAGTCGCATATAACTAGTATTGAACTTAAAATCAGGGAGGCTTTTATTTTTTGCAGCTAATAACTCTGCATTGGCTTCTTCAACTTTTGCCTTATCAATTTGTAAATACCTACTGTGTTGCAGGCCCATTTGTATTGCTTCTTCCAGGGTAATTTTCTTTACGTACTGGGCAGGCAATTGTGCAAATGCCATGAGCAGTAAAATAAACAGGGTAATAAATTTATTGAGCTTCATAACCTACCAGGGCTTTCATTATAGATTTTAAATTTTTTTTTATATCGCTAAAATATACTTCATCATATTCCTGCTCGGGCTGGTAGTTTTTTTTGTAAAGTTTATACAGGGCTTTACTTTTCAATGCAAAAAAAATAGTTCCCGTAAGAGTAGCCTGCAGCATAACTACATCTGGATGTTTGGTAAAAATTTTATTACGGTTGCCTGCAACAATTAAAGATTCAAAAAGATTTAAATAAACAAACCTGAAATTGCGGATAAAAGAAAGGATACGCTTATTTTTGGTAGTTAGCTGCAGAGAAACCATGATGTGAAAAAAGTCCTGGTTATTTTTCACATTCTCAACATAGCCGTCAATAATTTTTTCAAATTTTTGCCATTCGTTAATTTTAGGGTCGCTAATAATTTGCTTTACGTATTCTTGTTTTTCCTCCATTCTTGTTTGGAGCAAATTTTCGAGGAGTTTTTCTTTAGAGCCGAAATAATACGATATCATGGCAATATTAACGCCTGCTTCTTTGGCTATTTCCCTTATTGATGTTGCCGTAAACCCTTTAAGGGCAATTAATTTTTCTGCTTTTGCTAAAATCAACTCCGGTTTTGCTAAAGATTTTACCCGAGTATTCATGGGACAAAATTAAACATTTGTTTAAATTAATTAAACGTTTGTTTAATTTTATTATTATTTAATTATTCTTAAGCTGTAATAGACTAGTTTACCGGTAATTAATTACGGTTTTGATTTGGGCAAAAGACCGGAACATATCCATAACTCCGCAATATTTTTCAGCAGATAAATTGACGGCTTTTTGCATTTTAGGGCGGTTTTCCGGGGAAATTTTAATGTTATATATAACAGTAACCTTTGAATAAACTTTGGTATACTCTCCGGTAAGTTCGGCATCTGCCTCTATAGACAAGTCAGAAAAAGGTACTTTCATTTTATTTAATATACTTACAATATCTACACCGGTACAGCCCGTAAGCGCAGCCAGCATCAGCTTTTTAGGGCTTGCGGCGCTATTATTGCCGCCGTCAGCCGTACTGGTGTCCATATTTAGATCATGCCCGTCAATAAGAGCGCTAAATTGCATATTTTCCTTATGTTTGGCATTCATGAAATGGTTCATATTTTAATTTTTTGTGCTTTTACTATTAAATAAAGCTATTTCTATAAAAATATTAAAAATATCGAAATTTCTATCTCTGTATTTAGTCAATTTTACCTACCTTTGCCGTCCAAAATTTTAGGAAATGGCTAGAGTATGTCAAGTAACCGGTAAGAAGCCGGTTACAGGAAATAAGGTATCACATTCGAATATTAAAACAAAACGCAGGTTTTTACCCAACCTGCAAACTAAGCGTTATTTTCTTGCAGAAGAAGATAAATGGGTAACGCTAAAAGTATCGGCTGAAGCGATACGTACCATTAATAAAAACGGTTTATATACCGTAGTAAAAGAAATGCGTGCAGCAGGCGAAAAAATTTAATTATTTACAACTAATAAAATATTGCAATGGCAAAGAAAGGTAACAGGGTTCAGGTAATATTAGAGTGCACCGAGCATAAAACCAGCGGTAAGCCCGGAACTAGTCGTTATATTACTACAAAGAACAAAAAAAATACACCCGACCGTTTGGAATTGAAAAAATTCAATCCCATTTTGAAAAAAACAACCGTTCACAAAGAAATTAAATAAATTCACCTTCCGATATAATTTCGGGTTAAATATATTGTTATGGCAAAAGCAGCAAAAACGGCGATAAAAACCAAAGACCAGAAAGCCGCCGCAGAAGCAAAAAACTGGAGCAAAGTAATTAAAACGGTTCGTAGCCCAAAAACTGGCGCTTACACGTTTAAAGAATCCATTGTTCATAAGGACAAAATCAAAGAATTTTTGGCTAAATAATTATGCCCAAACTTTTTCATAAAAGCTTCCTGATTGATTTCCGGAGGCTTTCTTTATTTTAAGCCATTAGCTCATTTCTTAAACCAACAAATAATATGGGTTTTTTTGATAAAATATTTGGGAAAAAGCAACAGCAGGAAACAGTGGACCATGGCCTGCAAAAAACACGGGAAGGTTTTTTAGGAAAAATCTCCCGAGCTATTGCCGGAAAAAGCACGGTTGATGAAGAAGTACTGGACCGGGTAGAAGATGCCCTGGTTACGGCAGATATTGGAGTTGATACCACCGTAAAAATTATTGATGCCCTGGAAGCCCGTGTTGCAAAAGACAAATACCTCAATACGGCAGAACTTAATGCGATTCTTAAAGATGAAATTAAGAAAATATTGGTGGCTGCGCCGGAAGACAGCAGCTACAATAATTATGCATTACCCCAAGGCCATAAACCACATATCATTTTAGTTGTTGGCGTTAATGGTGTGGGCAAAACTACTACTATTGGTAAGTTGGCGCATAATTTTAGCTTAGCAGGCAAATCGGTATTATTGGGTGCAGCCGATACTTTTAGAGCTGCAGCGGTAGATCAACTCACCATTTGGAGTGAGCGTACCAAGGTACCCATTGTAAAAAAAGAAATGGGTAGCGATCCGGCATCTGTTGCATTTGATACCGTAAAAAGCGGACTGGCCAAAAATGTAGATGTGGTGCTTATTGACACTGCGGGAAGGCTCCATAACAAAGCCCATTTAATGGATGAGCTTGCAAAAATTAAAAAAGTAATACAAAAAGTAATACCCGAGGCGCCACATGAAGTAATGCTGGTATTGGATGGCAGTACCGGGCAAAATGCATTGGAACAGGCAAAGCATTTTACTGCTGCAACAGAGGTAACTGCCCTTACCATTACAAAATTGGATGGCACAGCAAAAGGCGGTGTAGTATTAGCTATTGCCAATCAATTTAAAATACCGGTAAAATTTATTGGTGTGGGGGAAAAAGCAGAAGATTTATTGGTATTTGATAAAGACCAGTTTGTAAACGGTTTGTTCCATATTTAATAGTGTATTAAATGGAAAGGCTCCTAAGAATAGGAGCCTCGTTTACCAAAACTAACTGCTTATGAGAAATTCTTCATTTTAACTTGCAACACAAATGTCGGACGAAAATGAGGTTTATGGTGTTAAGGTTTCGCTAAAGACTGGTTACATTATTGCAAAAATTTATTTACTGTATACTTAATGGCTTTTTTACTATACCCCGCCAACCATGGTCATTGTTTCTACAGCTGCTGATTGGTTATTGTCAAACGCCAATTGCTTATGATTGATAATATCCACAATAGTACCAATGAGGCACAATCCGCCTGTTAAAAAATAGAGTATCCCCATTCCCCATTGATTCATTAAAAAACGGTGTACCCCTGCAAAACCAACAAAACCCAGTAAACAGGTAATTAAGATAATATCGGGTTTTTTTCTTCGGCTGTTATAAATGGCTATAAAGGTTTGGAGCTTATCCTGTGGCAGGTCTTTGGTAAATGCCAAAAGATAATTTAATTCCTGTGCATCCAAAGAGGGTATTTGGCTCAGGAAAAGTTGATTGTTGTTCATGGCTTATTTCTTAAAAGTGAATAAATACGGTGTAAAATTATGCATAATGCCGGAATGCCAAAATAATGATTTTGCCATGATGTTGAAAAATCCAGAAACAATGCATAATGTATAGCGCTGCCAATACCACAACCCGGGCAATAAGAATAATTCAGGAACTTTAACAAACACAGGCTATGCCCGTTATTACCGGGCTGTATAATAAACAGCAAAAACAAGGCTACAACCCAAAATACAAGTTCCGGTTTTAAAGCCGTAAGTTTTAAACTGAAAATTTTATTCATGAAAAAATCTACTAAAGCTTTTTAATATTTTGAATTACAGCCGGGAAAGCAAGAGCATCTCCCGTGCTTTTAATACTTTGAATTTTTATTACGGTTTTCATGCCTTTAACCACTTTACCAAATACAGCATATCCTTGCCCATCGTTATTGGGCGAAGGCTCGTTCCCATCCAACTGTTTTTGATCGCCAATGCAAATAAAAAATTCAGATGTGGCCCTGCCGTTGTTAACCCGGGCAAAAGATAAAGCGCCGCTTGTATTGGAAAGGCTTGTTGTTTTTGGGGATTCCATTTCTATGCCGGGAATCGTTTGTTGCAATCCGGGATTGGTTTTTATGATTCCTCCTTGTATAAAGCCGGAATTATATTCTTCACTAAGGGTTTCATCTTTCATAACACGGTAAAAGCTGCCGTTATTATAAAGCCCTCTATCTATATATGAAAGAAATGCAGCTACGGTTTTAGGCGCTTGCTTAGGATAAAGCTCTGCTTCAATTTTTCCATAGTCGGTATAAATTATAATATGCGGATTATCGTACTTTTTAATGCTGCATGAAAACAACACAACGAGGAAAACAAAAAGCAAATTTTTCAAGGCGATGATTTTGTACAAATATACCCTTAAAAAAATCTCAATGGTTATTTAGTGGAAGGCCCCGTTTTTGCCATTCAACCCAGTTAATATATTCAGGGGCAACACGGCGTTCTTCCATAGTTATGCAGTTATCTACCGGGCACACCAATTGACAAAGGTTGCAACCTACGCATTCTTCTTCCTTTATTGTATAGGTATTGTAAGGCATTCCTTTTTCCAGGTTAATGGATTGATGAGAGGTATCTTCACAGGCGATATAACAAAGCCCGCAATGGATACATTTTTCCTGGTTAATTTGGGCAACATGATGGTAGTTAATATCTAAGTCTTCCCAATGCGTAACAGTGGGAACAGATTTTCCAATAAAGTCAGTTAGTTTTTTAAAACCCTTTTCATTCATCCAATTATTTAAGCCTTCTGCCATATCTTCCACAATGCGAAAACCATGATGCATAGCTGCGGTACAAACCTGTACATTACTTGCACCAAGCAGCATAAATTCTACTGCATCTTTCCATGTACTTACACCTCCAATGCCGCTTATTGGCACTTTTGATGTGAGGTCATCCTGTGCAATTGTGGTGAGCATTTTTAAAGCAATAGGTTTTACGGCCGGACCGCAATAACCGCCAAAAACAGATTTGCCGCCAACATAAGGATTGGGAACAAAACTATCCAGGTCAACACCGGTAACAGATTGAATGGTATTTATTAACGATAAGCCATTTGAGCCGGCCTTTACAACAGAGCGGCCGGTAGGCACTACCGAGTGAACATTGGGTGTGAGTTTTGTGATAACGGGAATAGTTGCTTTTTCCATTACCCATTCCACAACCATGCAAGCAATTTCAGGATCCTGGCCCACGGCAGCTCCCATACCTCTTTCTGTCATTCCATGAGGGCAGCCAAAGTTGAGTTCAAAACCATGAGCGCCTGTATCTTCTACTTTTTTAATAAGTTCATGCCAGGCATTTCGGTTATTATCGGCCATTAAAGAAACAACCATTGCCCTGTCAGGAAATAATTTAATACATTCTTTTATTTCTTTTAAGTTAATTTCCAAAGGTCTGTCACTAATTAGTTCAATATTATTCAAGCCCATCATTCTTGTGCCGTTGTAATCTACAGCCGAGTAACGGCTGGATACATTTTTTACCTGCGAACCCAGGGTTTTCCATACCACACCACCCCAGCCGGCTTCAAAAGCCCGGAGCACATTATACTTTTTATCTGTAGGCGGAGCGCTGGCCAGCCAAAATGGATTGGGAGATTTAATGCCTAAGAAGTTTGAACTGATGTCTGCCATAATTTTTTTTTTTAAGCAAAGCCGCAAAGGAGCGAAGATGCAAAGGTTTTATAGTTTATTTACATTTCGATGAATACTATCTTTAATAAGACTTACATTAAAATTGATTAATAATCTAAGCTTAAAGCCCGTTACTTTAAAATATGTTTGAACTTGCTTAAAATAAACTGAAGCCAAAACTTTCATTGATTTTAATTCTATTATTGCTTTGGTATCAATTAAAAAATCTACCCTAAAGCCAGCATCCATTTTTATTCCTTTGTGAACTAATGATAATGGTTGCTTTCGTAAAAATTGTGTCCCATTTTTTTACTATTTATACCAAAATATTTCTTCGTAAACTGATTTAAATAAACTTAACCCGTATTGTGTATGTAATTTAAAGTATAGATCAACAACTAGTTTTGATATTTCGGTTTCAGTTGGCATTTATAGCGGCTATTTAGCTTTACGCCTTTGCGTGAAAAATATAATGCAAAATTGCTTTTGCTCCATCTTTTCCGGCCTGCACTGCATCTACTACTTCTTTACCACCATTTACGGCATCGCCACCGGCAAATACTCCTTTAATGCTTGTTGAACTATTTTCATCAATCTTTATTTTACCTTTTGCATTGGAAATATTGTATTGACTTATCAAATTTTCAAAAGGCATTTGCCCTGCTGCTTTAATTATCATATCTGCTTGCAGGGTAAAAGTTTCACCCGTTTCAATTGGCGAACGTCTGCCGCTTGTATCAGGCTCACCCAATTGCATTTTACTGCATACAAGCGCCTTTACTTTTCCAGCTTCCGTTAATACTTCTTTTGGCGCTGCCAGCCATATAATTTCACAGCCATCTAATAAAGCCAAATCTAATTCTACCTGAGTGCAGGGTTTTTCATTTTCGGTACGCCGGTAAATGATGGTTACTTTTTGGGCGCCGAGTCGTTTTGCCTGGGTGGCAGCATCAATTGCTGTCATCCCCAATCCAATTACAGCAACATTATTACCTACTGCAACCGATGAAAAGCCGTTATTTCTTAAAGTATAAATAAAACTTATTGCGTCTTCAACCCCTTGTGCATTTTCTCCGGGAATATTAAGTTGGCGGGCCAAACCTACGCCGATGGCCAGGTAAACGGCATCGTAATTTTTTTGAAGTTCTTCAAGTGTGAAATCTTTTCCTAATTCTTTTTTATATTTTATTGTAATACCGCCAATAGCAGTAATAAAGTTTACTTCATCGTCACAAAACTGTGGCGATACTTTATATGCTGCTATGCCATAGGTCATTAACCCGCCGCCTTTTTGTTCTTTCTCAAATATGGTTACATCAACACCCTGGCAACTGAGATTGTGGGCACAACTAAGGCCCGCCGGTCCAGCGCCAACAATGGCTACTTTTTTACCCGTTGGTTTTTTTCTTTCAAATAATTGCCATTGATTTTTTATAGCTGCATCTGTAGAAAACCGTTGCAGCCTGGCAATGGGAATAGGCTTTTCTTCCATAAGGTTAAATACGCAGGCACCTTCGCAAAGTTTTTCTACCGGGCAAACCCTGCTGCAACCTGCGCCCACAATATTGCTGCTTAGAATAGTATGTGCAGAGCCTTTAATATTACCGGTAGTAATTTGTTTTATAAACTTGGGAACATCTATACTTGTAGGGCAACTTTTTGTACAAGGTGCATCGTAGCAAAAAAGGCAACGATTGGCCTCAACCAATGCTGCATTCAACGTTTCAAATGGTGGATGCACATCGCTGAAATTTTTTGTATATTCCTCTTTAGTAAGCCTATTGTTTTGAATCATTATTTTGAATTTTAAATTTTGAATTTTGAATTATGATTTCAATGAATACTCATTTAAAATTTATAATCCAAAAATTAAAATACCCTACAGTTCGGTTAACCTCCCGTAAGTTTCCGGCCTCCTATCTCTAAAAAATTGCCAGGTTGACCTTACTTCTTCAATCATATCCAAATCAAAATCGGCAATGAGCAGTTCATCATTGTCTTCGCTGGCCTGTGCAAAAATTTGCCCACGTGGATCTACAAAATAACTACTGCCATAAAACTTGCCGAGGTTCCAGGGTTTTTCCTGGCCTACCCGGTTGATACAGCCCATAAAATATCCATTGGCGGCCGCATGTGCAGGCTGTTCCAGCTTCCATAAATATTGAGAAAGTCCGGCTACGGTTGCCGAGGGATTGTACACAATTTCTGCTCCGTTTAATCCGAGTATCCTCGCACCATCGGGAAAATGGCGGTCGTAACATATATACACACCCACTTTTGCATAACGAGTTTCAAAAACCGGGTAACCAAGGTTGCCGGGTTTAAAGAAAAATTTTTCCCAAAAGCCAGAGGTATGTGGTATATGATTTTTTCTATACTTGCCCAAATACTTTCCATCGGCATCTATTACGGCTGCCGTATTGTATAAAACACCGGCCTGTTCTTTTTCATACACCGGCACTACAATTACCATACTGTACTTTTTGGCATACTCCTGCATCCGTTCAATTGTAGGGCCGGGAACAGTTTCTGCACTTTCGTACCAAGCTTTATCCTGCCCGGGGCAGAAATAGGGTGTATTAAAAATTTCCTGGAAGCAAAGGATTTGCACCCCTTTTTTGCCGGCTTCTTCAATGTAAGGAATATGCTTTTGCATCATGGCATCTTTTATTTCTTCAATACTTCCTTCCCCTTCTGTTTTAGGTAACGAAAGCTGAATAAGACCTGATTTAATTTTACGTGGCATTTAATATAGTTTAGAGTTATGAATTGTGAACTATGCGTTATAGCTTAAGAATTTGAAAAATATTTTTCTTTTGTTGTCAAAAAATACTACTTAATATGCTATCTTTTTCTTCGCAACTTTCGCCTTTGTTATGAAAATAATTTTTTTCCACATTTACTGAATTTTTTAAAATTTTCAACTAATAAAGTGTTTTCCGGGCGTTTTTTATAGTAATGCTTAAGTTATTAACAAAATCTCTTTTTGATTGTCCTGATACTGCTTCGCTTATATTTGCCCCAAATGGAGTACCCGCACGCAATAACCCCTTTGACAGTACAAACGCCTTCTTTTCGTTAACTAAAAATTTATACCCTTTTATTGCTTCCATAGCAAATGAATAAGATTTTATACAAATAACACATTGCAATTTTACTTTACTACTATTTATAACCCTTAATTCATAATTTTAAATTACCTGCGCTACTTTACTTCTTTTTATAAATTTACCAAAACCTTTTTGAACTAAGCATTTATTATCATCAATAACAACTTCACCCCTTAACAAAACCGTTTTTATTTTACCGGTACAGTCCCAGCCTTCGTAACCGCTATAATCAACATTCATGTGATGCGTTTTGGCCGAGAGTTTATGTTTTTCAACTGGGTCGAGGAGTATAATATCCGCATCGCAGCCTATGGCAATGGTTCCTTTTTGTGGAAACATACCAAATATTTTTGCTGCATTGGTGGAGGATATTTCTACAAATTTGTTTAAGGTAATTTTTCCTTTACTTACGCCTTCACTAAATAATAGTTCCATCCTGTTTTCAATGGCTGGGTGGCCGTTGGGAATTTTGCTAAAGTCATCTTTACCCATCAGCTTTTGCTCCCACATAAATGGGCAGTGATCTGTTGCCACTACCTGCACCAAACCCTGGTTAATGCCTGCCCACAATGTTGCCTGGTCTTTCTTTTCCCTTAGCGGAGGGCTCATTACCCATTTGGCACCATCTTCCTTTTTATAAAGCGATGCATCAATAATTAAATATTGGATGCAGGTTTCTACAAATAAATTTTGGTTTCTTTTGGTGGCATTACGAACGGCATTTAATGCACCCTCACACGTTAGGTGAACAATATAACCCGGGCATCCTGTATAATTGGCCATATCGGCAAATCGTTCCGCCGCTTCTGCTTCGGTAACTTCGGGTTGCGACAAATAATGATACAATGGAGAAAGTTTGCCTTCGCTTCGGTGTTTTTGAACAAGGTAATCAATCATATCGCCATTTGTGGCGTGTACATTAATGAGGCCACCGCATTTTTTTACTTCTTCCATTAATCCTATCATTTGCCTGTCGTCAATCATTAAAGCGCCTTTATAGGCCATAAAGGTTTTAAATGAAGTAATACCTTCAATTTCTATAAAATGTCTGATCTCTTTTTTTGTATCATCATTAAAATCGGTTACGGCCATATGAAAACTATAATCGCCAACACAATTGCCATTGCTCCTTCCCCGCCATTCATCCAAAGCTGCTTTTAATGAGTTGCCTTGCTTTTGTAAAATAAAATCTATTACCATTGTGGTACCGCCAAACAAAGCTGCACGGGTTCCTGTTTCATAGTTATCACTGCTGTAGGTACCCATAAATGGCATGTCAAGGTGCACGTGAGGGTCTATGCCGCCGGGCATTACCAGCTTACCGCTTGCATCAATAATCTTATCTGCTCTTATGTTTAAATTTTTACCAATGGTTGCAATGGTTTCTCCTTCAATAAAGATGTCGGCTTTGTAATCTGCATCTGCAGTTATTATACGGCCGTTTTTAATTAAAACACTCATCTTATTAGTTTAAATAATGAATTTTGAATTTTAAATGAGTGGCATAATGCAACACGAAAAATTCAAAGATTAAAATAGCTATTTCTTTTGTTTCATTAAAATATAATACAGCAGTGCGCTTACTACAAAACCTACAAACCATGCATAGTTATATAGCTGGCTTATCCAACCCGGAAAAACATTTGCCCCAATTAATTTTATTTGCAGTAAAAACCCCGGCAAGTTGGGCAGTATCCCTAATACCAACGCTACAATGGCTTTTTGGTTAAAACCCTTGCTATAAGAATAAGCACCGGATGTTTTATACAATTCATCCAATTGCAGCTCTTTTTTTCTTATAAAAAAATAATCCACAATCATTATTCCGCCCACGGGCCCAAGCAAGCTTGAGTAAGCAATAAGCCAGGTAAAAATATATCCATTGGGGTCAGCAATTAATTTCCAGGGAAAAATAAGCACACCAATAATACCAGTGATGTACCCACCTGTTCTGAAATTAATTTTTTTAGGCGACAGGTTAGAAAAATCGTTGGCAGGGCTTACAATATTTGCGGCAATATTGGTTGCAAGTGTAGAAATAATAATACCAATCATGGCAGCAGTAGCCATAATTTTATTATCGAATTTTCCGGCAAGCTTTACAATATCCCATTCGGTATTTCCATAAATAATTGCAGTGGCCGAAGTAACAATTACTCCTACAAAAGCAAAAAATGTCATTGATGGTGGCAGGCCGATTATTTGGCCGTTTACCTGTGCTTTTTGCGACCTGGCATATCTTGTAAAATCGGGGATATTTAAAGAAAGTGTTGCCCAAAAACCCACCATACCGGTTAAGGCCGGAAAAAAAAATGTAAAAAACTCCTGGTTGTTTGAAAATTTACTTGGTTGGCTTAAAATGGGGCCAAGGCCTTTTGCGGCAACAATTGCCCAAATTAATAATGCCAAAGCAGCAGCAGGTAAAAATATGGCTTTAAAAACCAAAAGTTTTTTAATGCTGTCCACACCAAGATAAATGATGTACATATTTAACACCCAAAAAACAAAAAAACAAACCATGGGGAAAGCCTGCGGAATTAATGTTGTATTATCTATCCCTGCAAGTGAAGGGAACCATACCCGGAAAATATTGTATAAAGAAGCGCCACCAATCCAGGTTTGTATGCCAAACCATCCACAGGCAACAATTGCCCTGAGCATTGCCGGTATATTTGCGCCCTTTGTTCCAAAACTTGCCCTCACAAAAACCGGAAAAGGAATTCCATATTTTGCGCCTGCATGGCCATTGAGTATCATTGGAATTAATACAATGCAATTGCCCAAAAAAATGGTAAGTACCGCCTGCCACCAATTCATTCCACCATCTATTAAAGAACTTGCCAGCATATAAGTAGGGATGCATAAACTCATGCTAATCCATAAGGCAGCATAGTTCCATGTTCCCCACTTGCGATTGCTGGCAGCAACCGGTGCAAGGTCTTCGTTTATGAGAGAAGAGTTAGTGAAGTCTTGGTGCTCCGTCATGAAATTATTTTAAATAAAAAAATTTGCTCAAAATTTAAAATGTACTATTCAAAACAATTAAACAACATTTTCATCAGCAATTTGTATCGCTTCGCTAATTATTGCAAGGCCTTCATCTATTTGGCTTTTTGTAACAATTAAAGGAGGGGCAACAAAAATAAAATTCCACCTTACAAATGTGTACATGCCCAGTTCTTTAATTTTTGCCGCTACTTTGTTCATTACTGTCATTTCATTGGCATTGGCATTAAATGGCGCTATGGGTTCTTTTGTTTTCTTGTTTTTCACCAACTCAATACATCCCAATAAACCGGTATTCCTAAAATCGCCAATGGAAGGATGCTTCATTTTAAGCTCATCCACTTTTTGTTCCAGATATTTTCCCATTTCCGCAGCCCTTTCAATTAAGTTTTCTTCTTCATATACTTTAATTGTTTCCAAAGCCGCCGCACAGCAAACCGGGTGTGCCGAATAAGTTAAGCCCAAAGGCAAAACAGCATCGTTATATTTTTCTGCAATTTTTTCGCTTACCTGTAAACAGCCAAAAGGCAAATAACCGCAGGTTAATCCTTTTGCCATAGCAATCATATCGGGAACAATACCGTGGTTTTGAAAACCAAACCATTTTCCGGTGCGGCCAAAGCCACTCATTACTTCGTCCATAATAAGTAATATACCATGTTGCCTTGTAATTTCTCTTACTGCTTTTAAAAAACCATCGGGATATTTTAAGCATCCGGAAGTGCCAGATTCTCCTTCGAGCAAAATGGCTGCAATGGTATTGGGGCCTTCGTAAGCAATAATACGTTCCAGTTGTGCTACAGATTCTTTCAGCAAATTTTCTTCCCCATACTCCCAGCGATACAAATACGGTAAATCAAAATGCACAAAGTTAGGCGCCTGGTTTACATCTACGGGAATGCGCCTTGGGTCGCCACCTGCAGAAATAGCACCCATAGTTGCGCCATGATAGGATTGATAACGGGTGATGATTTTATGCCTTCCGGTATAAAGCCTTGCCAGCTTTATGGCATTTTCATTTGCTGTAGCGCCACAAAGCGTAAAAAATGATTTATTTAAATCGCCTGGGCAAATTTCGGCCAGCTTTTTTCCTAAATCGGCCCTTACTTTGGTAACGCAGCTTGGCGATACATAAGCCACCTGCTGCATTTGTTTTACAACGGCTTCTGTAATGCGCTGGTTTCCGTGGCCAATATTAAGATTGATAAGCCCGCTGGAAAAATCGAGGATGCGGTTGCCGTCATAATCATAAAGGTAAACGCCTTCGGCATGTTTCACTGCAATGGGATTGGTACCTTTTTGCCTGCTCCAGCTAAATAATGTAAACTCCTGGGCATCGTTTATAATGTCTGTTGCTTCGGAAATTGTTTTTGTACTCATAATTTTATATTTTTTGTTACCGGCTCTTATTTTTTATGGCATCGGCCTTGCGTCGCACCCTTTTACCAAAAAATCTTTATTGATCATTTCAAAACTTTTGCTCCCTGATGAGATAATTCTTATTGATGATTGCTTCATACGGTAAAATGTTATTGAGCAGTAACCCTGGCCAAATTTTATTTGTGACTTTTGCCTGTTTAATTTTACCTGATGAACAAAGTACAAAAAGTACAAGTGAGTGACACAACAATACTTAATAGCAGTACCACCGCTTGTAACAAAAAAAATTTCGGCTTTCAATTTTTATTTTTAACTCATCCAGTTTACGCCTGCCTCCGGATTCCACTTTGTGGTGCTCTTTTTTAGTTTTGTCCAAAATTCAACAGAGCTTTTGCCGGTAATATCGCCAACGCCAAACTTGCTTTCGTTCCATCCGCCAAAGCTAAAAGGCTCCCTGGGTACGGGCACGCCCACGTTTACGCCAATCATACCTGCGCTTGCATGATCTATGATGTAGCGGGCAAGCCCGCCATTTTGCGTAAACACGCTTGCTGCATTTCCGTAAGGGTTTGCATTTTCAATTTCCAGTGCTTCATCAATAGTGTTGGTACGCATAATGGAAATTACCGGGCCAAATATTTCTTCTTTGGCCACACTCATTTCGGGCTTTACATAATCAATTACGGTGGGGCCCACATAAGTGCCGTTTTCTTTGCCCTTAACAATTGCGCCACGGCCATCTACCAAAATTTTTGCCCCGTCTTTTTCTGCTTGGTCAATATACCTTTCTATTCTCTCTTTACTTTCTTTATTAATTACTGCGCCAAGGTTTTGACCGGGAACAACTTTTTTAGCTTCGGCAACAATTTTTTCAATAATGTGGTCTATTTTTCCTACGCCTACCATTGCGCTTGCTGCCATGCAACGCTGCCCTGCACATCCGCTCATGCTGGCCACCACATTGGCAGCGGTCATATCTTCTTTTGCATCGGGCAAAACCATTAAGTGATTTTTGGCTCCACCTAATGCCAACGCTCTTTTATAATTATGCGTTGCCCTTTGGTACACAATTTTAGCTACTTTGGTAGAACCTACAAAAGATACCGCTTCTATTGCCGGGTGATCGCAAATGGCATTTACAATTTCCACATCGCCATTTACAATATTAAATACGCCATCGGGCAAGCCAGCTTCCTGCAACAGTTCTGCTATTTTCATACAACTCATCGGTACTTTTTCCGAAGGTTTCATAATCATGCAATTGCCCAGTGCTATGGCGTTGGGAATGGTCCAGTTGGGCACCATTGCCGGAAAATTAAAAGGAACAATTGAGGCAACAATACCTAATGGAACATGCTCTGTACGGCATTCTACACCTTTGCTTACTTCCAATACTTCTCCGGAGATGAGCTGCGGCAATGAAGTGGCAAACTCGGTAAGCTCTATACATTTTTCTACTTCGGCAACCGCTTCGCCGAGGGTTTTACCATTTTCTTCCTGCACCAATGCGGCTAGTATATTTAAATCCCTTTCCAGTAAAGTTTTAAATTTAAAAAAAACCTGCACCCTTTCTTTTATGGGCTTTCTGCTCCAGCTTACAAAAGCTTTTTGTGCCACCATTACGGCATCGTTTAAATCTTTTGCCGTACTCATGGGTACGGTTGAAAGCAGGGTGCCATCTATTGGCGAAATAACCTCTAATGCTTTTGCAGTAGAAGCTGCTGTAGGTTTTCCGTTAATGTAATTTTTTAATGGGGGATATTTCATTTGTTGTTATTATTTTTTTAAATAGTCGCTTGTTTTGTCAAAATTTAAAATCCTATGATGCTTGTAAATAGAGCATTGTACTAGTAACCTTTTATTTTTTTTGTTACATAAATTTCGTAAAAAAATTTCTCATTGCCGGTTGGCAAATAAGTTTTTGCCTTACAGTACTGGCGCTTATGAAATTTTATGCCTCATTAAATGAAAATTTGTTTATTTCTACCTGCAATTTATCAAAAATGAAATGTGTTTGATTACATAAATAAAGAACAATAGCTATTGATTTTGCAAAAAAATAAAATAATAATAAATAATTTAAAGAATATATAAACTAAAATTAAAAATACTGCATTTTTTGCAATAAAATAAAAGATTATGCTTATTTTCCCTGACAATTACCACATCATGAGCAAAAATGACGAGAACAGCCTGGATGAGTTGGATTTTAAAATTCTTTCAGAACTTCAGAAAGACGGGAGAATGTCATTTACCGATATGGCAGATAACCTTAGTGTTTCCGTTGGCACCATTAGAACAAGGTTAAATAAATTAATTGCAGATGAAACGGTGAATATTATTGGCAGGGTTAACCCGGATAAAGTGGGATTTATGTGTTATGCCCATATTGCCGTTTTTGTGCGGCCCGCCACGCTTAAAGAAAAAGTTGCCCAAAAAATTGCCAAACTCCCTGAGGTGAGCTTTTTAGCAATGACCAGTGGCGATTACGACCTTGAAGTGGATGTGATGTGCCGGGACAACAACCACCTGGTAAACTTTGTAGATGATATAAGCAAAGTAGAAGGGGTAAACCAAACCAAAACCACCATTTATTTTAAAGTGTACAAATATGCACAGCCCGATTTGAAATTGCTGAAACCTTAAGTATTTCCCCTGCAATATTTTTATTTTTTGCCCGTTCTTTTCGTATGCGGATGCAATTTCTCATTTTAATTTTCCTCATCTTCGGCCTGCAATCATTTGCCCAAAAAAAAGATCCGCAGAATATTATTATACCTACTTATGAACATTGTAAAGAAAAATGGGATTATACTTTTGTAAAAGACACTATTACAGGTTCGGTAATCTATTTTGAAAAAGCGCCATTTGCCTGCGGCAATATTTCCACTGCATCAATAACCATAATTAAAACAAAAAAAGGGGACAGCCTTAGGATAATACAAGTTTGCGATACAACAATCTTTATTTCGTTAAAGCAAATGCTAAGTATAATACCCGATTATACTAACTACAGTAATATAGCTTTGCCATTTAATACCAGTAAAACCGACTGTGAAGTAAAAAAAACAATTTATGGTAAGGTGTGGAAGCCATGATTTTTATAAAACCTAAAGCTAACAACTCACTGCAAGCCAGGCCATCATTCCAATACCGTGTTCAATAGCAGCTTCATCTACATTAAACGTTGGGGTGTGCACACCGCTGGTAATTCCTTTTGATTTGTTGGCAGTACCTAGCCTGAAAAAACAAGCCGGTATTTTTTGAGCGTAAAAAGCAAAATCTTCAGCGCCCATTCTCAACTCGGTTTCAAATACTTTTTCTTTGCCGGCAAATAATTCAGCTTGTTCCCTTGCTTTTTGGCTCAGCATTTCATCATTAAATACGGCAGGATAACCCACATCAATAGTAATATCTGCCACAGCACCCATAGATGCTGCGGTTTCAACCACATACTTTTTTATGATATTATGTGCCGCAAATCTCCATTCTTCATTCATAGCCCTGAAAGTGCCCATCAATTTAACTTCGGATGGTATTACATTGGTTGTTGTGCCACCCTGGAATGAGGTAATAGATAACACCGATGGATTAAAGGGATTGTTATTGCGGCTGATGATTTGCTGTAAACCGGTAACAATATGCGCAGCTATGAAAATAGGATCGGCGGTGAGCTGTGGTGAAGCAGCATGGCCACCCCTTCCTTTTAGCGTAATGTAAATTTCATCGGCACTGGCCATTACTATCCCGCCCCTAAAGCTAAACTCCCCTGCTTCAATAACGGTATGAACATGCATTGCGAAAATTTTTTGCGGGGCAGGATTTTCCAAAACACCTTCCTTTATCATTATGCTAGCACCACCCGGGTTTTTTTCTTCGCCGGGTTGAAAAATACACTTAACCGTTCCGTCCCATTTATCTTTTGTATGCTGCAAAATTTTTGCTGCGCCAAGCAGGCAGGCGCTGTGCACATCGTGGCCGCAGGCATGCATAACCCCAATGTTTTTTGATTTATAATCAACTTCATTTTGCTCCGTAATGGGTAATGCATCCATATCTGCCCTTAAAGCAATTACCCTTGAAGCCGGGTTTTTACCTTTTATAATTGCCACAACTCCTGTGGTAGCCATTACGGTATATTCTATACCAATATCTTTTAATTGCTGTTGAATATATTTTGATGTTTCAAATTCCCTGAAACTTAGCTCAGGATTTTCATGCAAATACCTCCTGAATTTTACCAGGTCATTTTTAAACTCTTTTGCCAGCAATTTTATTTCATCAATCATGTATCGAAGTTAATTGAAACAGTAAGTTTAATTTACTATTTCTTGCAATACTTTTCCTACGCATCCGCTGGGCATTTGAATTTTGAGCAAAGCGGCCACCGTTGGCGCAATATCGGTCATATATACTTCTTTATGTGTGGCGCCGGGCTTTATGTGCCAGCCATACCAAATTAAGGGAATATGCGAATCATAAGGGTTCCACATACCATGAGTTGTACCTTTTGAGCTGCCGGAAAAATAACCTGGCTTTATTATATAGTGAATATCGCCGCTTCTTAAAGCATTATACCCGTTTATTAACCTTGTATGCAGTGGTTCAGGTATTGTAGTTACCAAAATTTTTTGGGTTTCAAAAACATCTGTAACAAATGGAAATTTCCTTACTTCTTCCATTATTTTTTCTTTTACCAAATTGGCATCTTTACCTGAATGGCTTATTGCTTTCCTATCGAGATAAAGCTGGTAATTATCGGAGTTGAGGATAATTTTTTTAATGCCAAACGCAGCTTCAACTGCATCATTTATTTGATTTACAAAGCTTTTATTATCAAATACTGCACCGGGCAGTTTGTGTGCATTTAAATAAGCTGGTATGTGGTTTACGGCATGGTCGGCAGTGAGAAAGATCAGGTATTTTTCTTTTCCAATTTTAGCATCCAGAAATTGTAAAAAATGGGCAATATCCCTGTCGAGTCGCAAATAGGCATCCTCAATTTCCAATGAATTGGGGCCGTTTCTATGGCCAATATAATCGGTGGAAGAAATGCTTACCGCTAAAAAATCGGGTACTGTGTTTTGCCCGAGTTTTTCATTTTCAATAGCGGCTTCGGCAAAATTAAAGGTATAGGTAGCCGCAAATGGTGTGGTTTTAAATGCAGCATATTTTTCTTTTTTTTCTATTGCATTTAAATCATACGGAAAACTATTATTTTTTTGCCCGTGATAAGTGCCTTCAAAATCGTTGGCATCGTTATCGCTTTGCAAATACTTTTGTTTATCGAGCAGGAGGTTCCAGTCTTTGCTCATATATTGAGCAACTTCATCGGCATTATTTATTTTTTTAACCCATGCCGGCAGTTCGTTCATGTAATAACTGCTCGAAATCCATTTGCCTTCTTTATCATCGTACCAATAAGCGGCATTGGCGCTATGGCCTGCGGGCAATATACTTCCTCTGTCTTTAATGGACACCCCAATTACTTTACTTTTAAAATTGGTACTAAGCCTTAGTTCATCGGAAACTGTGGTTACCCACATATTTACCGGGCTCATTTTTCCCTGGCTGGTATTGGAGCCTACAGTGGTTACAGTTGAATCATCGGTGCAATAAACTTTTTTACTTATACTGCGCTCATACCAGTTATTACCAGCAATTCCATGAATGGCAGGCACGCTTCCTGTATATACGCTGGTATGCCCCACTGCTGTATAAGTGGGCAAATAAGGTATATAGGTATTTTCAAAACTATAGCCATTATTAAGCATTCTTTTAAACCCATCATTGCTGTAGTTATTACCAAACCGGTAAAGGTAATCCCATCGCATTTGGTCTATTACAATACCTACAACTAATTTTGGGTTATCTTCTGCATTTTGGGCGTTTGCATTTTTAAAGAAAAAATTAAAGCAAACAATAAATAGTAAAATATTTTTAACCATATAAACTCCTGTTTTATGGCAAAGTTAATTGAATGTGCATGGAAAAATAATGGATTCACTAAACCGCTTGGAAGCAATTCCCTAATTTTGCAACAATTTTCTACTTCACATATTTTAATAATTATATAATATGGCAGATATATTTGAAAAACTGATACAGAACAGCGGACCAATTGGTCAGCACATGGAAAGGGCACATGGATATTTTGCATTTCCCAAATTGGAAGGGGAATTGGGGCCAAGAATGAATTTTAGGGGAAAAGAAATGATTGTATGGAGCCTGAACAATTATTTAGGCCTGGTAAACCACCCCGAAGTGAGAAAAGCAGATACGGAAGCTGCAGCAAAATATGGGATGGGCAACCCAATGGGCGCAAGAATGATGAGTGGCAATACTGCTTTGCATGAAGGGTTGGAAAAAGTGATCAGCCGTTTTGTAAAAAGAGAAGATGCCATGTTACTAAACTTCGGTTACCAGGGCATTATGAGTTGTATTGATGCCCTCTCCAACAGGCGTGATGTAATTGTATATGATGCCGAAAGCCATGCCTGCCTTGTAGATGGCATTCGCCTTCACATGGGCCAAACTTATGCTTTTAAACATAACAATATTGCCGATTGCGAAAAGCAATTACAACGTGCCGTAAAAATGACAGAAAAAACCGGTGGAGGAATTTTGCTGATAACAGAAGGCGTATTTGGCATGGATGGCGAGCAGGGAATTTTAAAAGAAATTGTTGCTTTAAAAAAGAATTACCCGTTTAGGTTATTAATAGATGATGCACATGGCTTTGGTTATATGGGGCCTACAGGCGCAGGTGCAGATGAAGCACAAGGTTGCCAGGAAGGAGTGGATTTATATTTTTCCACTTTTGTAAAAAGCATGGGAAGTATTGGCGCATTTATTGCCGGGCCAAAAAATATTTTGATGTATTTGCGGTATAATGTACGGTCGCAAATTTTTGCAAAGAGCCTGCCCCTTATTATTGTAGATGGAATGCTTAAGCGAATGGAAATGTTAAAAACTATGCCTGAGCTAAGGGAAAAACTATGGAGTAATGTAACTAAACTCCAGGCCGGGCTTAAAGAACGGGGTTTTGATATTGGCAATACCAACAGCCCTGTAACACCTATTTATATGAAAGGTGATGTGCCGGAGGCTACACAAATGGTAATGGACCTCAGGGAAAACTATCATATATTTTGTTCTATAGTTGTATATCCAGTAATTCCAAAAGGAGATATAATTTACCGCATTATACCTACTGCAGCGCATAGCGATGAAGATATTGAACTTACCTTAAAAGCTTTTGAAGCCACAAAGAAAAAATTGGATGCCGGTGCATATAAAGCAGAAAAAATACCGGATATGGCTGAGAAAGGCTAGTAAAGTATTTTTAAACTTTTATTAAAGTGAGCAAAAATACAATAGCCTTAATTTAAAATTATTCTGCCATCATTTCTTTTACCACACGTACAATGTCTTCCGTGTTTGGCTTGCCAAAATAATCTCCGTCGCTTCCGTAGCCGGGCCGGTGTGCTTTTGCCGTAATGGTGCGTGGGCTTACATCCAAATGCCTGTATCCACCCTGCTCTTCCATTACTTTATTGAACATAAATGCTGCAGCTCCTCCGGGTACATCTTCATCAATAAATACAATACGGTTAGTTTTTTTAAGCGAAGAAACAATATTATGGTTAATGTCAAAAGGCAATAGTGTTTGTACGTCTATTAGTTCGCAACTAATACCTGCTTCAAGGAGCGTATTTGCAGCTTCTTCAACAATACGCAAAGTGGAGCCATAACTTACCATCGTAATATCATCACCGGGGCTTAAAATTTCAGGTACACCAAGCGCCACTTTAAAATTCAATAAATTAGCCGGCAGTTTTTCTTTTAAGCGATAGCCGTTTAAACATTCTACAATTATTCCGGGATCGTTGCTTTGTAATAAAGTATTATACATGCCTACCGCCTGAACCATGTTTCTGGGCACACACACATACATTCCTCTTAGTGCGTTTATTACAACACCCATTGGGCTGCCGCTATGCCAAATTCCCTCCAGCCTGTGGCCACGGGTTCGCACAATTAAGGGTACACTTTGTTGCCCTGCTGTTCTAAAATGGGTTGTGGCCACATCGTCACTTAAAGGCTGCAGGCCGTAAAGCAAATAATCCAGGTATTGAATTTCGGCAATTGGCCTCAAACCCCTTAAAGCAAGGCCAATGCCCTGGCCAATAATAGTAAGCTCCCTGATGCCCGTATCAAAAATGCGGCGCTTGCCATATTTTTCCTGCAAGCCGCTAAATCCCTGGTTTACGTCGCCAATCATACCGAGGTCTTCACCAAAAGCCAATACCTTATTATTACTGGCAAACAAAGCATCAAAATATTTATTTAATACTTCAAAGCCGTTAATTACCGGTGCATCTTCAGCATATTCTGCCAAAACAGCTTTCACTTTTAAGGCCGATTTTTCGCCCTGGTTGTATAAATGGCTATCGTAAATACCTGCTGTTTTATGCAACAAGTTTTGATAATAATTTATTAACTGTGGTTGAATGGTACCATTTATTTCGTGAAGATGTACGCAGGTTGCCAGCGCTTTTAGGATATCTCTTCTTAATGGCTCTTTTAATGCCCTGAGTTCAGAAATAATATTTTGGATTTGTTCAATCCCAGTTGAAGAAGATTGAATTTGTTGAACGGCTTCATCCAGCATTTGTTTTACGGGAGCAATATATTTTTCCCAGGCGCTATGCCTGCTATCTTTTACCTGTTGCTTTGCTACTTCTTCAATTTGCTTTAATTCGTCTTCCGATGAAAGTGCGTTGGCCAGCAACCAATCTTTCATTTGTTTTATACAATCCCATTCTTTTTCCCAGGCCAGCCTTTCGGTGGTTTTATAACGTTCATGGCTGCCTGATGTAGAGTGGCCTTGCGGTTGGGTTATTTCTTCTACATGAAAAAGTGCAGGCGTATGTGTTTCTCTTATTTTTTGAATTGCCGCTTCCAATACCTCACACATGCCTGCATAGTCCCAGCCTTTTAACTTGTAGATATCCAGGCCGTTGGTATCTGGATTTTTTTGCATACCTGCAAGGGCATCAGAAATAGAACTTTTTGTTGTTTGAAATTTTTTTGGAACCGAAATCCCATAACCATCATCCCATATAAATACAGCAATGGGAATTTTAAGAACACCTGCAGCATTTATGGTTTCCCAAAAATGCCCTTCACTTGTAGAAGCATCGCCAATGGTACAAAAGCAAACTTCGTTACCATTATTGCTTAAAGTGCCGTATTGCTCAAGTTCCGGTATATTACGAAAGGCTTTTGAAGCAAAAGCCAAACCCAGGCCACGTGCCATTTGCCCAGCAGTAGGTGCAATATCAGATGATACATTTTTTAAATTTGCAAGAGGCAGCCATTGGCCATTTTCATCAACAAATTTTGTTGCAAAATGGGCATTCATTTGCCTGCCAGCACTAAAGGTGTCGTTGTTTACATCAGGGTCGGCATACAATTGAGCAAAAAACTGCTCCACTGTAGCAAGGCCACTGGCAAACATAAAAGTTTGGTCACGGTAGTAACCACTACGAAAATCTCCAGGTTTAAAAAACTTGGCCATAGCTACCTGGGCAATTTCTTTTCCATCTCCAAAAATGCCAAATTTAGCCTTGCCAGTTAATACTTCTTTCCTGCCTAACAGGCTGGTTTCCCGGCTAATACAAGCCAATCTATAATCATCCAGCACTTCGTTGCGAAATTTATCAAAACTTAATTTTTCAATTATTGAGTTGCCATTTTCTATACTGTTTCCCATACGCTTTCAAGAATTTATGTACAAATTTACTTAATTGTCGGCTTTTGTTAAAAATCTGCTAACTGGCTTACAAATTAGTAAATTTTAAGTGCATTTATTATCTTTGATTCCTTAAAACACTTAGATGAAAAAAATTTTACTCATCGCTATTATTTGCGCCACAGGTAGTTTTGCCTTTGCCCAAAAGGATGACCATAGTGGCCATAACCATGGAGCCACACAGGAAACCTCCAAAGCTACAGTTGACGGTATTCAGATTAAGGAGCGGGAATTTGATTTTGGAAAAATTCCACAGGGTAAGCCTGTAACCCACATTTTTGAAGTGGTGAACAGCAGTAATGCTTCCTATAAAATAGATCATGTACAGGCAAGTTGCGGTTGTACCACCCCGGTTTGGGACAAAGATAAAACCCTTGCCCCCGGAGAAAAATCTATAATTACCGTTGGTTACAATGCTGCTGCAGAAGGCCCTTTTACTAAAACAATTACGGTTACTTATAATGTCAATCAAAACAGCGCTTTTCAAATAAAAGGTGAGGTATGGAAAACCCCCGCAAGCAGCGCACCGGCCAATGAATCACTTAACGACCTGAATTAATATCAAATAAATTAAAAATAAAAATAAGAACATGAAAAAATTACTTTTTACTGTTGCAGCATTTTCTTTTGTAGCATTTTCTTATGCCCAAAAAAAGGCCGATGAACTGGGTAAATTCAAATCAGAAACAATTGATATGGGTAAATTACAGCAAGGTACACCTACTACTGCTATTTTTACAGTTGCCAATATTGGCAATACGCCTTTAATTATTGAACAAGCTAACCCAACCTGTGGTTGCACCATTGGTGATTATACCAAATCTCCCATTGCCCCGGGACAAAACGGTGAAATTAAAGCTACCTATAATGCAGTAGGTGTTGGTCATTTTGAAAAACGCCTTACGGTAAAATTTGCTGGTGCAGATGATATGAAAAGTATTACTATTAAAGGCGATGTTTTAACCAAAGAAGAATATGCAAAATTAAATGGTTCAAACTCCGGCACACCTGCAGCTACAAATACAGTTGCACCAAAATTGCAAAATGCAACTCCTGCTCCTGTAAAAAAAGATGCAGCATCAGACAAACATTCAATGAAGAAAGCCGTTAAAAAAACTTCGGCTACTTCAGTTGCCCATAGCAATTAATTTCTAATTAATTAATATAAAAGCCTCCCACTGGGAGGTTTTTTTTGCCGCTACGCATAAAGTATTGAACAAAAAAATATTCAACCAGCACTTAGATTAATGCAATAAAAAAGGAATCCTAAACAAAAAAATACCAGATAAACCGTATGTAATTCAAAATGGTTAAAGTTTTAGCAAAACGAGCGCTTGTTTTTTATATCGGTTGACTTAAACAATTACAGCAATTTAAATCAGCAGATCAACAATTATTATTCTGTGTATTACCAAAAAAGGCTGCAAATTGCAGCCTTTGTGGAGAATACCAGATTCGAACTGGTGGCCTCTTGCATGCCATGCAAGCGCTCTAGCCAACTGAGCTAATCCCCCATTCAAAATTATCGGGTGGCAAATATAGAAAAGTTTTTGGAATACTTAATGAACAGCATAAACTAAAAAGCCCGGCCTAAGCCGGGCAATTATTATTCTATTTTTAGAAAATCAATGTTAATAGTTCCTGGCCGTCATTTCTGTTCTGCGGTTTTTAGCACGTCCTGCTGCTGTTGCATTATCGGCCACAGGTTTTGCTTCTCCATAGCCGGTGAAGGTAAGCCTGCTCTCTGCAATGCCTTTGCTAATAAGATAATCTTTAACCGCTTTTGCCCTGTTTTCTGACAATACCTGGTTTTTATCATCAGCGCCTGATGCATCAGTATGGCCATCTATATCAAGAAACAGGCTTTCATCTGCTTTAAGTATCGCCACCACATTGTTCAATGATTTATAAGATTTAGGCATCAACTTAAAGCTTCCTGAATTAAAGAAAACATTTTTAGCCGCAAAGTTTATTTTTTCTATTACTTCTTTTGCAATTACCGGGCAACCTGCGTTTTCTGCTACGCCTGGCCTTGATGGGCATTTGTCTTCTTCATCATTAATGCCATCTCCATCGGTATCGGGCACAGGGCAACCCTGGTAACGTGCAACCCCTTTTACCGAAGGGCATTTATCTTCTTCATCATTAATACCATCTCCATCAGTATCGGGTATTGGGCAACCCTGGTATTTGGCTATTCCGGCTTCATCAGGGCATTTGTCTTCTGCATCGGCTATTCCGTCTCCATCCTTATCGGGGCAGCCTTGCAACGCTGCAATACCCGGAACATCAGGGCAACGGTCGTCTGCATCTAACACTCCATCGCCATCTTTATCCAAAACCACGGGTACAACAACTTCTGCTACCGGTGCTTCAATTTTTTTGGGAAATGTTTTGGCCATTCCAAAGCTATGGTATAAATGATATTCTGCACTGCTGGTTACCGGTATGCGGTATTGCGAATTGAGTAAAAAGAATACATCCGGGCCTAGCTTAAATTGTAAACCAACACCTATTGGAAGTATTGCGGAATAGAACCCGTCGTATTGCGAAGCGCCAATACCTGCCGTAAAATAAGGTACAGCAAAGAAATTATCGGGCAGTAATTTTAAGTTAAGGGTTACAACGCCTTCCAATAATAATTTTTGGTCGGCAGAGTTGCTTACACGGTCCGGTATGGGATATTTCAGGAAGCTTCCGGCAAGTGTACCGGCAAAATCAACATGTTCACTTAACCCTTTGATGTAACTTACGCCAATACCGGCGTTCATCCTTCTTGTTTTATACCACATTTTTTGGTTTATGGTTTCGCCAATACCATTGGTCCTTATTTCTTTTGCGGTAGGAAAATCATTTAAAATAAAATGAATTGCAAAACCATTGGGTTTTGTATAATTCTGGCTAAATGCAGTAGTGATGCAAACCAGGCTTACAAGCAGTAAAATAGATTTCTTCATAAATTATGATTTCGTTAATCCTTACAAAAATACTCGGTTCAATTCAAATGATAAAATATTAATAAAAACAGTATAATAACCTTAAAAATAAATAAAACTTTAAACTTTCTTTCTGGATTTTCTTTTTGGCGGATATTGTACCACTTCTACCTTAACCCTGGTTAAACCTTGTTTTATAAACCCCAGCTTTTGAGCCCCGGCTTTTGTGAGATCTACTAACCTACGGGTTTTGTGATGCAACCTGTCGTTTATTTTTACTTTAATAGTTTTGCCATTTCTTAAATTCGTAATTAAAACCCAGGTACCCAGGGGCAAAGTATTACAGGCTGCCGTCATTTTTTTATGATCAAATATTTCACCGTTGGCTGTTTTTCGGCCATGAAATTTACTGGCATAATAACTTGCCTGCCCGTATATAACCGTATGTTGTTTTTGAGAGGGCTTTACATCAGTATTGGCTGCACCGGTTTTTACCTGTGAAATAGAATTCAAAGGCAAAATGAAAAAAATAAAAACCAGAGCAAGGAGTTGCTTCATAAAAAAGTATATGATGAGGAAATTATTTTAAAGCAAAATACTTTTCTCTCAACTTCACATCGTTTCCATAAATATCATCATAAAATTTGATATTATTACCGGAAAAATCACAGCTAAAATAACGGATAAATATGGGAAATTTATTTTTTATGGCAATTTTATGCATTTCTTCATTGCGTATCCAGGTAGTAATGGAATCGGTATTATAGCGCAATGTGTCTTTGGGCTGGTATAAAATACTATCGTTCCTGGCAATGTAAAAGGCAAGTTGCTCCCAATCCTGTACCCTTACACAACCATGACTGAGGTTGCGTACATTTTTTTTAAATAAGTACCGTTGGTTGGTATCATGCAGGTACACATCGTGTGCATTTTTAAAATTAAATTTCATTACGCCCAATGCATTTTCATCTCCGCTGCTTTGCATTACTTTAAACGGGATGCCTTTAGAATATTTTGCCCAATTGATACCATAGGGGTTTACCGGCGTTCCATCATGCTTATATAAGGCCAACCCTTTACGGGCCAAATATCCGGGATTTTTCTTTAACCCGGGAAGGATTTCCTTTTCAATAATACTTGAAGGAACTGTCCAGGTAGGAAAAGTTACGAGGTTGTCAACAAAAGAAGTGATTTCCGGCGTAGGCGTTGCCGATTTACCACAAATTATTTTGGATTGCATCAACACTGTATCGTGGCTCATCAACTGCAAATAAAATGAAGGCAGGTTTACCCAAATATATTTATCGGGAAATTTTTCTGGCAATTGCTTGTATTTGTCTAAGGTGATGGCAATGCGTATAAGTTTTTCCTTATCGGTATTATTCATCATTCTTACCAGTGCAGTAGATATTTTACCATCTTGCTTAACCAGTTTTTTTGCCTGGTATTTTTTAATGGCTTCCTGCATAACGGTACTATCCGGCAAATTGTTGTTGAAAATAATACCACTTTCCGCAAGGCGCTTTTTAAATGATTTAACAAAAAAAAGTGAATCTTTAGAACTATAAGGGAAGCGTAAATAAGTATACATAGTTTTATCCATACTATCGGTAAATTTCTTTATCCCAATTTTTAAGTTGATATACCCCAAATGAGCGGGTTGGATGGATTGGGTAATAACCAATAAATTTCCTGCTTTCAAAAACTGATTGATATACTTTACAAAAAAGCTTTCGTATTTACTTGAATCGGAGTACCATAGTTGTTTAATGCCATATAACCTGCCTTGTGCAAGATCCTGTAAAACCTGCATGAATGCTGCAGAAAAGCCAATATCTGCTTTTGCCCAATCAGTCGGTTTCATTTTTTTTAAAGAATCGGTGAAGAGTTTATTTTTTAATTCAGAAAGGCCATAATAATGATAATCGTTCTTAAAAAGGCCTTCGTAAATACAGGTATCTAAATACCTTAGTAATTCATCACTTTGCTTATTCCATGTTCCTTCTTTGCTCCACACAGGCAAATTACCGTTTTGAGCATAATAATATCTTAAAAGGCTAAAAAGCCCGGGGTTGATATTCTCAGCAGGCTTGGGATGCTGCAATTTCAAGCTAAGGGCTTCAGCAATTTTTTTATCCAGGGGCCGGTCGTCTTCTTTTATGTAGATGTCGCTATTTGCAGTATTGTGCTTATCTTTTCTTTTGCAGGAAAAAAATATAGTTGCAATTAGGAGTACAAGAACAGGTTGATATAAGGCCCTCCATGACATACGGTGGGTAATTTTATCTTTTATTGAGTACAATAATAATAAAGATATTCATAACAAGTAAATACCAGTAAAGGAATCTTTCTATTTAGCTTGTTTTATTAGATTAAAACAATAAATGGCGGCGAACACTTAAAATTTGCCTATTGCCACTAATTTTGCTTTTTAGATTCAATCAAAGTTTATTGTGAAATATTATTTAATAGCAGGTGAAGCAAGTGGCGACTTGCATGGCAGTAACCTGATAAAAGAAATTAAACGGTTAGATGCCCAAGCTGAATTTCGTTGCTGGGGTGGCGAAAAAATGGAACAAAATGGAGCCTATTTAGTAAAACATTACCGCCAGCTTGCTTTTATGGGTTTTGCTGAAGTTGTAAAAAATTTACCGGCTATCTTACGGAATTTAAGTTTTTGCAAAAGGGATATGGTTTCATTTGAGCCAGATGTTCTGATTTTAATAGATTACCCGGGATTTAACCTTAGGATCGCCAAATGGGCAAAACAACAAGGGTTTAAAGTAGTTTATTATATTTCTCCACAAGTATGGGCCTGGAAGGAAAACAGGGTAAAAACAATTAAGCGATACGTGGATAAAATGCTGGTTATTTTACCATTTGAAAAAGCCTTTTATCAAAAATGGAATTATGCAGTTGATTATGTGGGTCACCCTTTGGTAGAAGTGATTAGCGATTTTATTCAATCGCAGGAAAAAAATTTTACTGACAAGCAGCCAGAAGATAAAAATATTATAGCCCTGTTGCCCGGAAGCAGGAAACAGGAAATAGTTCAAAAACTGCCCATTATGCTAAAAGTGGCAGCACAGTTTCCGGATTACCGTTTTATTGTGGCAAAAGCACCGGGTACCGAAGAAAGTTTCTATACTAAAATGCTGGGGCAATATAGGAATGTAAGTACGGTTTCGGGGAAAACCTATAATTTGCTATGCTCTGCAAAAGCTGCACTGGTAACCAGCGGAACAGCTACTTTAGAAACAGCACTATTTGAGGTGCCGCAAATTATTTGCTACAAAGGCGGAAATATATCTTATCAAATTGCCAAAAGGCTGGTAAAAATAAAATATATAGGCCTGGTAAACCTTATTATGGATAAAGAAGTGGTAAAAGAACTCATTCAAAATAACCTTACAGAAAAAAACCTTGCATTTGAGCTGGGTGAACTTTTGAATACTACAGCCAAATTAAAAGCCATAAAAGAAGATTATAAAGAACTGAAGGGTATTTTAACCGAAGCTGGCCCTGCTTCCTGCAATGCCGCAAAAATTATTGTTGCTTTTTGTAAAAGCCCATTACCGCCTGCATAATTTAACAACAAGTATTATCATGGCCAGCAAAAAAAGCAAAATTGAAATACGGTTAATGCCATGCATATAACCCATCCATTTTGTTAGCTTATCGTTTGGATCGGGCTTTTTTAAAAAAAGATATTCGGCAATTTGTCTTAAAAAACGCATGCGGAAAGATTTGAGCAAAATTACAAATTAGATTATATTTACAGGCACTCAACTTAATAGCTATGACAAAAGAAGAAAAATTTATGCAGGAAGCAATTGCCTTATCACAAAAAGGAGTGCAAAATGATGAAGGCGGCCCTTTTGGATGCATTATTGTAAAAGATGATAAAATTGTAGGCCGGGGAAATAATAAAGTTACCAGCACCAACGACCCAACTGCCCATGCTGAAGTTGTGGCCATTAGAGATGCCTGCAAAAACCTGGGAACTTTTCAATTAGATGAATGTGAAGTTTATACATCCTGCGAACCATGCCCAATGTGCCTTGGCGCAATTTACTGGGCCAGGCCAAAAGTAATTTATTATGCCAACAACCGGCAGGATGCCGCAGAAATTGGCTTTGACGACTCCATGATTTATGATGAAATATCGGCAGATATTAAACATAGAAAAATACCCATCATTCCGCTATTAAGAAAAGAAGCTATAAAAATTTTTACTGAGTGGAAAAATAAGGAAGATAAAACCGCCTATTAAAAAGCAAACAATTTATCTGGCTAATTGTAATTTTACTAGGCCCAAAGATTTTTCCTATTCCTATAAAATTTTTAGCAGCGCTTCCACAATCTCCTCCTTTCTTTGTCTATTTTTTGCACTTGAGATAACCCAGTAATCAAAAACATTACTTAAGGAACTGTAAAGCATATAGTGATGCTCTATTTTGCCGGGCAGTTTGTAAAGTGACATTTGATTATTTCTCTTCGTATGCTACTCAATCTAAGCCTAAAACATTAAAAACTGTGGTAAAATTTATTGTATTATTTCGTACGCCACAATCCAGGGTTTATACGTTTTGAGCGAATAAAACGGGTTGAGAAAAGAATATTTCAATATAAATTAATTGTAATGCATAATCCAAAAGAAGTATTTTTCCGGCGTAGAGGAGACATTAATTTAGTGCAATAAATTACAGCTGTTGAATTTTTTTTTTCTCTTCATAACCTTTGGTCTTTGCACAGCCCTTGTTTTTGCAAAAAACTTTAAGGAAAATTCTCATCCTTTTCGAAGAGAAACTGTGCTGCCAGGAAAGTACTTCAATTTAGTTTGCAAAAAATTGTATTTAAATAGTTAGTTAGAAATTTATTTCAAGATTATAGCGGTAAAACATTCATCACTTAAATAAACTAATATAATGAAATCCTTATTTACCATGCTCTCCATAAGCCGGTTATTGCCATTTATACTTTCTGTTTTGTGTTTTCAATTATGCATTGCCCAAATGGCACATGAAAATATACCAGTAACAAATGGCCGGGTATCATCGCTGGTACGAGATGGGAATACAATTTACATTGGAGGAAATTTTACCGGGCTAGGTCCAAATGTTCCTAAGGGTTCTTCAATAAGCACAACAACAGGGTTGCCGAACCTTAATTATGTAAAACCCAATGATTATGTGAATACGGTAGTTTCTGATGGTGCCGGTGGCTGGTATATTGGTGGGGAGTTTACACAAGTTGGTGCTGTTGCCAGAAACTATATAGCCAAAATTAATGCAGATGGCAGCCTGAATAGTTGGAATCCCGGAGCCGATGGATATATCAATACATTGGCATTGAGCGGAAATACCTTGTATGTAGGAGGAAATTTTTCAAATATTGGAGGGCAGCCCAGAAACAGTTTAGCTTCATTTAATACCACTACAGGTGCATTAAATTCCTGGAATCCCGATGCGCCGAATGGCGATATCACTACCATTGCTATAGACGGAGGCAAGGTTTATTTTGGAGGAAATTTTTCAATGATTGGTTCTGAATTCAGATATAATATTGCTGCACTTGATGCTTCAACAGGAAGCGTTACCACATGGGCGCCCGATGCAGATGGAGGGGTTACTAAAATACTGATAAATGGAGGTGTTGCGTATGTGGGAGGGTCATTTACTTTACTGGGCGGCCAGGCTAGAAATAATATAGGAGCTATAAGCACAACTACCGGATTTGCTACTTCATGGGATCCGGATGCAGATGAACTCGTCATTACTATGGCAATTTCAGGCACCACGTTGTATGTGGGTGGTGAATTTACAACTATAGGCGGAGCATCAAGAGACGGCGGTATTGCTGCACTTAGCCTTAGTACAGGAAATGCTACATCCTGGAATGCTCTTGGCCCTACAGGAGGTATTGTGGAATCTTTAGTGGTTTCTGGTGGTTTATTGTATACTGGAGGTTATTTTGGATTTATTGGTGGGCAGCCCCGGCTTAATTTGGTTGCATTAGATTTAACTACCGGGCTTGCCAATTCATGGGATCCGAGCATTGGTGGTGGTGGTGTAATTTGTTTAGCTACGGATGGTAGTGGGAATATCTATGCAGGCGGAGATTTTATTTCCGTTGGTTGGTCAAAGCGAAAATTCATTGCAGCATTTAATGCTACAACCGGACAGGTAACCTCATGGGCGCCGGAAGCAAGTAATATTGTTGAGGAACTTGCTTTCTTTAATAATACTGTTTATGCCGGAGGCAATTTTTCCAGCATTGGCGGCCAAAGTAGAAACAGAATTGCAGGATTAAACACAACCAATGGTAATGCCACTACTTTTAATCCAAATCCATCTGCCTTCGCCCATATTGGAGACATTGTTGCGGCCAATAATCTAATTTATGTTGGTGGAAATTTTACCAGTATAGGTGGGCAATCCAAAAATAACCTGGCAGCACTCGATCCAACAACAGGTAATGCTACTACCTGGAATCCTAATCCAAGCTCACAGGTAGATGCCATTGCAATAAAAGACAATACGGCCTATATCGGGGGATATTTTACTTCTATAGGTTCCGATTCCAGGTATCATATTGGTGCCGTTGATTTAAACACAGGGTTGGCTACTTCCTGGAATCCCGGTGTGGGTACAAATGAAAATATCTATTGCCTGGATGTAAATGGCAATACCTTATATATTGGTGGACACTTTAATACCATCAATAGTCAAACAAGAAATAATATTGCAGCATTTGATGTAACTACAGGAATGCTTACTGCTTGGGACCCCAATGCAAGTAACTCGGTATATACCTTTGGTTTTAATAGCAGCATGGTTTATGCAGGTGGGCAGTTTTTAACTATTGGCGGTCAAACCAGAAATTACATCGCTGCACTTGACCCAACCAGTGGCAACGCTACATCATGGAATCCATTACTTAACGACATTGTTGAAGCACTTGGAGTGGATAACCATATAGTTTATGCAGGAGGAAATTTTAAAATTGTTAATGGAGCAGCACGAAATCATTTAGCTGCAATTGACGATAATATTGTTGTACCCGTAACAATGAAGGATTTCACCGCCTCAATTTCAAATGGCCAATTGTTTGTATCCTGGACAACAAATACTGAAAATAACAATAGCTATTTTGATATTGAAATTTCCGCCGATGGTAAAAATTTCAAAAAAGCAGGTACCGTGTTATCAAAAGCCCCAGCTGGTTATTCTTCTTCTCCATTAAAATATACTTGTTCTATGCCACTAAATAAAATCCTGCTTTTGGGATTGGGGGGCATGTTTACTTTATTGCTTTTACCGATGTTTAAAAATAAATCGAGGAAATACATTGTTGGAGCTACGGTAATTTTCAGTGGTCTTTTTATTTTTAATAGTGGTTGTAAAAAGATGGATTTGTCTGCAGATGATACTGGCAAAAAGTTATTTGTTCGTATCGTTCAGGTTGACAAAGATGGAATAAGGTCTGCATCAAAAGTTGTAATGATAAATTACAAATAATATAAGACAGGCAGCTTCAGATAGTAAGGTTTGTAATAATTTGTAACCACTACTATTATTGCACTTAACCATATTTTATAAAGCGCATAGAATGCAAGATGAAACCGAAGCTATCTAAACTGGCAGTTTCTTTTTATTTTACATTTTGAGATTTAAAAAAGTGATGCATTGGCGTGCCCCATTCTCCTCAATAAATGTATTTAAGATTTACAAAAAAAAATCTCGTAACCATCGGATTTATTTACGAACCAGGACTCGAACCCGTCTCGGCTCAGCCAGGACCGTTACAGGGCATTATTCTTTATTGAGTAAATTTTGTGGCAGTAAGCAAAGCCACTCAAAGAATCCAGCTTTACGCCGCTTCAATTTTTTTTCTCTAATAAGCATCTCCTATTTATCAGGCTTTTCTTCATCATAAATTAATTTCCAAGGAACTTTGGCAGATATGTACCTGCTTTTGCCTGCATTTTGGTAATTAAGTCTTTGCAAATAATTTTCGATAGAACCTTTGTAATAGGTTCCATCCTGAAGGCATTTAATAATATAAACAAAAAAGGGCATAAAAAATCCCGAAAACTTCGGGATAACTTGCGGACCGGACGGGACTCGAACCCGCGACCTCTGCCGTGACAGGGCAGCATTCTAACCAACTGAACTACCGATCCAACTACTTTTATAAATAAAAAAAATCTTTTTTATCGAACCCCTCCCGGCTCAGCCGAGACCGTGACAGGGCAGCTTTCTAACCCGGAAATTTTGGGAAACTACCATTCCAAAAAACATTTTTTTTAAACACTATATTCCCTTGTTTTTTGGGGACGGCAAAGATAGGTAAATTTATAATCTCAAAACAAAACTTTTAAAAAAAGCTATGGTTACCCTATTTTTACACTTCGGCTCTAAAAGTAAAGTCAATAATTATTGAAATAACTCAATATGCCAAAATTAGAAAACCGCCAGTTCCTGGATTTTGAAAAACCCATTAAAGACCTGTTTGATCAGGTTGAACAACTTAAAATTACCCAGGAAAAAAGCAAAACCGACCTTAGTTCAGGCATTTCGGCGCTTGAAACAAAAATATTAGAAGCCAAAAAACAGCTTACCGACAATTTATCTCCCTGGCAAAAAGTACAACTAAGCCGCCACCCCGACAGGCCATATACCTTAAAGTATATTGAGAAAATGTGCAGCAATTTTGTTGAACTGCATGGAGACAGGAACGTAAAAGATGATAAAGCAATGGTAGGTGGTTTTGCATTACTGGGCGATGAAACGGTTATGATTATTGGGCAGCAAAAAGGCCACAATACTAAAACTCGTCAAATACGAAATTTTGGCATGGCCAACCCCGAAGGTTACCGTAAAGCTTTGCGGCTTATGAAACTTGCCGAAAAATTTAATAAACCCGTAATTACATTAATTGATACCCCGGGTGCATACCCTGGCCTTGAAGCCGAAGAACGTGGGCAGGGAGAAGCCATTGCCCGAAATATATATGAAATGCTTAGCCTGAAAGTTCCGGTTATTTGTGCCATTATTGGCGAAGGTGCAAGTGGTGGCGCATTAGGAATTGGCGTAGGCGATAAAGTAGTAATGCTCGAAAATACATGGTATAGCGTTATTTCACCAGAAAGCTGCAGCAGCATTTTATGGCGCACTTGGGATAAAAAAGAAATTGCAGCAGAGCAACTTCGCCTTACCGGAGATGACATGATGAAATTTGGCCTTGTAGACGATGTAATTCCCGAACCTTTGGGCGGCGCCCATTGGGATTATGATGAAGCCGCCTTTATTTTAAAAAATTATTTACTTGAACAAATACATCAGTTAAAGCAAAAACCCCCGAGCAACGCTTTCAGGAACGTGTAACAAAATTTAACCGTATGGGATTTTGGGAAGAAACATCCGAACCCGGGGTTATTAATCACAATGCCTGATAGCCGCCCATAAACTTTTATGTTAAGGATTGGAATATTTGGAGTTGGTCACCTGGGAAAATTTCATTTAAACAACTGGAAAGAAATTGAGCAGGTAACAGTTGTCGGTTTTTTTGACCCCGATGAAACCCATGCAAAATTAATTGAAGAAAAATACCAGATAAAAAGATATGCAACTGCCGAAATGCTCATGCAGGATTGTGATGCTGTAGATATAGTAGCCCCAACAATTTACCATAACGAACTTTGCTCACAGGCAATGAGATTGGGCAAACATGTTTTTGTAGAAAAACCCCTGGCCAATACAATGGATGAAGCAAGGACGTTGGTAAAACTTGCCAAAGAATCCAATGTAAAATTTCAGGTAGGCCATGTAGAAAGGTTCAATCCCGCTTTTCTTGCCCTACAGGAAAGTGCGTTAAACCCAATGTTTATTGAAGTACACCGCCTTGCACAGTTTAATCCCAGAGGCACAGATGTAAGTGTTATACTCGACCTGATGATTCATGATATTGATATTATCCTGCACCTGGTAAAAAGCCAGGTAAGTTATATTTCGGCAAATGGAGTTGCAGTAATGAGTGACACACCGGATATTGCCAATGTGCGTATTGAATTTAGTAACGGTTGTGTAGCCAACCTTACCAGCAGCCGCATTTCCATGAAAAAAATGAGAAAAATGCGCTTATTTCAGAAAGACGCTTATATTGGTATTGATTTCCTGGAAAAGAAAACCGAAGTTATAAAACTCAATGAGCAGGGAGCAAAAAATGTTTTTACATTTGATATTGAAACAAGCAACGGTAAAAAAACAATTGCTATTGCAAATCCACCTGTTAAAGATACAAATGCCATAAAAATGGAATTAGAAACTTTCAAAAATGCCATCATCAACAATACCGAAACACCTGTAACTATTTTGGATGGATTTGCTGCAATGGAAGTGGCCCACCAAATTTTGGAGAAAATCAATCAAGGTAAGGCCTGATGCAACAAACCCCAAACAATTATCAATTTGAATCAACCCCGTTTACATATCAGTTGGTATATCCTGGCAGACCTGGTAGTATGTGCGGCAACCTGGCTATTATTCTATTATTTACGCACCCGGATTTATGATTATGAATTTTCTGTTCCACCGGGCTTTTACCTTGGACTTTTCTTATATACAGCCGGATGGGTTTCTTTGCACTTTTTGAGTGGTGCTTATGCTTCCCTATACCTTAAATCCAGGATTGGTGAAGCGTTAAAAATTATTTTTGCAAGCGTTTTAGGTTGTACAATACTTTTATTTTTCTTTATTTTAAAAAATCCGCAGGTAGATAACATGCGTTATTATGTGGAATTTTTAAGCCTACTGTTACCTTTTATAATACTATCGTTATTTGCCTGCAGCTTAATACTTAATTACACAAAAAAACAGTTGCGTAAAAAACAGTATATTTTAATGTTTTGCTGGTAGGATCTGAAAATAAAACCAAACAGTTATATGATTCCTTTACAAATGCAAAAGATAATTCCGGCTATATTTTAACCTCTTTTCTAAATGTAAACGGGCCATGCAGCGACCCTGCATTAAATCAACTGCAAACGTATAACGGACTTGAATATTTGGATGAAGCCATAAATAAAAATGCCATTGAAGAAGTAATTATTGCGGTAGAAAAAAAAGAAAGACTGCTCATAGGTGAAATACTCAACCTGTTAAGCGATAAAGAGGTTAATGTAAAAATATCGCCTGATATGATTGATATCCTTACTGGTGCTCTTCAAACTACAAATATTTTAGGCGTACCATTAATAGATATACACAGCGGACAGTTACCTGGTTGGCAACAAAACTTAAAGCGGTTTGCTGATATTACTGTTGCATTAACCGGCCTTGTAATTATTTCGCCTTTGCTGCTTTTTGCCATGATACGCACCAAATTTTCCTCTGCAGGCCCTGTATTTTACAAACAGGAAAGACTAGGATTTAAAGGCAAACCATTTACTATGTACAAGCTTCGCAGTATGTACGTAAATGCAGAAGATAACGGACCTCAATTGAGTAGCGAAAATGATGAACGCATTACAGCCTGGGGAAGAGTAATGAGAAAGTGGCGACTGGATGAACTACCACAACTTTGGAATATTATTAAAGGTGAAATGAGCCTTGTAGGTCCAAGGCCGGAAAGAAAATTTTATGTGGACCAGGTGGTAGCCCTGCACCCGGAATATAAATACCTTTTTAAAGTAAAACCAGGCATTACCAGTTGGGGCATGGTAAAATTCGGCTACGCTTCAAGCATTGATGAAATTGTTTTACGAATGCCTTTTGATTTACTTTATGTGGAAAATATTTCACTTTCGCTCGATTTTACCATCCTGCTTCACTCCGTAAAAATAATTGTATCAGGAAAAGGAAAATAAACAGAACGATACTTCAGCAAATATTATTTGCTATTTTTGAAAAAATAATCAGTATTGAAAAACTTACTGCCCGGTATTGCACTTCTTTTATTAAGTAAAATATCTTTTTGTCAGCAGGCATATTGGCAGCAACAAGTAAATTACGATATCTCTGTAACACTTAATACGGCAGCAAATACACTTGATGGCTCGGTGAAAATGAAATACTACAATAACTCACCGGATACCTTACATTTCATTTGGATACATTTGTGGCCCAATGCTTATAAAAATGACCGCACCGCTTTTTCTGAACAACAACTACAAATAGGTAATACTGGTTTTTATTTTTCCAATTCAGAAGAAAGGGGTTATATCAACAGGCTAAATTTTACGGTAGATAATATTTCCACTGCAACAACTGACCATCCAAAACACCAGGATATTGTTAAGCTTTTACTTCCTCATCCGCTGATACCTAATGGCAAAATAAATATCCAAACAGCATTTCATGTTAAATTACCCAAACAATTTTCCCGGAGCGGCGTAGTGGAAAACAGCTATCAAATTACACAATGGTACCCCAAACCTGCTGTGTACGATAAAAAAGGATGGCACGAAATGCCTTACCTTGAGTTGGGAGAATTTTACAGCGAATTTGGGAATTTTACCGTTGATATTTCAGCGCCTGAAGATTTGATTATTGCCGCATCGGGTGAAAAAACCCGGGAAACTATCAGCAACAATATTAAGACAACTACCTACACTCTAAATAATACGCATGATTTTGCCTGGTTTGCCTCAAAAGATTTTTTGGTACAACAGGATACGTTACAACTACCCTCAAAACTCATAAATGTATTTGCCTATTATTATAAGAAAGATGAAAAAATTTGGCAAAACAGTATCCGGCATATTAAAAGGGCAATCCTCTCAAAATCAGGCTGGCTGGGAGAATATCCCTACAACAATGTTTCTGTTGTAGCTAAAAAGGAAGCAGCGATGGTGGGATGGAGTACCCAACCATTACCCTTGTTTCAACCCCGGAAAATGAAAAACATCTTGACTTTTTAATCAACCATGAAGTAGGGCACAATTGGTTTTATGCCATAATTGGCAGCAACGAAAGAGCGTTTCCATGGATGGATGAAGGCATGAACACCTATTACGACAACAGGTATTTAGATCAATATTATAATAGCAATATTTCTTATTTAAATTACCAATCTTCATTTTTAAAGAAACGCTTTCCCGATGATTTCTCTGCCTTGGGAATTGGTACAATGGCAGCTATAAAAAAAGACCAGCCAATTGAAACAAGTTCGGGGGATTTTTCAACAATTAATTATGGCCTTATGGCATATGGCAAAGCAGGCAAATGGATGAAAATGCTTGAAGATAAACTGGGTGTCGGTTTGTTTGACAAAGCCATGCAGGAATATTATAACAAGTGGAAGTTTAAACACCCACAGCCTGAAGATTTTAAACAAAGCATTGAAGAAGCAAGCAACAGCAACCTTGATGCTATTTTTAGTTTGCTGCATAAAAAAGGGAGCCTTGATTCCTCCAAACCAAAAAAATTAAAACTCACTTCATTTTTCAACCTTAAAGAAACCGATAAATACCATTATATTTCCATTATGCCGGCATTAGGTTTTAACCAATACGATAAATTTATGGCCGGAGTATTGCTCCACAATTATTCTTTACCTCCGCAAAAATTACAATTTATTGCTACAACTTTGTATGGCTTTGGAAGCAGTAAAATAAACAGCATCGGCCGCATTGGCTATGCTATTTATCCTACAAAATTATTTGAGAAAGTAGTTTTAAGCGCCAGTTGGGAAAACTTTTCATCCCGGCAATCAAAAGATACCCTGCTTAAAAAAAACGTATGAACGTTTTTCAAAAATTGCCCCGGCAATACGTTTTTATTTTTTAGAAAAACCACAAAGCAGCAGCAGTAAATGGCTAGAATTTAAAACTTACTTCATTAGGGAAAATAATTTTTCAGGCTACTATTATATTTCAGGAAGCGACAGTTTAAACAGTTATCCGGCAGGCCATGTTGCCAATGACCGGTACATAAACCAAATTACCTTTTCAAAACAAGACTACCGGAAATTATATCCTTACCATTATCAACTGCAAATACAGCAAGGTAAAGGGTTTTACAGGGCAAATGCCACACTCGATTACTTTTTGAATTATGCAAAAGGCGGTGGTTTAAATGCAAGGTTTTTTGCTGCAAAATTTGGTTATATAGGCCAAAAAAACTATTACACGTATATCTACCAACCAAAATTGCTGGGTGGTTCGGGCTATGATGATTATACTTATGCCCATTACTTTATAGGGAGAAGCGCATCAAGCGCCAATGCCGATTTTCCTGTATTCAACAAAGGCTTGGCAGCAAGGCAAATTATAGTGGATAATACCGGCGGATTAAAATTAAGAATGGATAAATATCCTTTCTTACAAGGCCAGTCTGACAATTGGATAGCAGCGCTAAACTTTAGGAGCACCCTACCGGCTAAACTTTTTCCCATAAAATTGCCTTTATATGTTTTTTTGGATATTGGCACCTATGCCGAAGCATGGAACAAAGACCACAGTACCGGGAGGTTTTTATATACGGCAGGCTTACAGGTAAGTTTGTTTAAAGATATTTTAACGGTTTCTGCCCCTTTATTGATGAGTAAAGATTTTAGGAATACACTAAAAACTGATCCGGAAGAAAATAAATTTTTTAAGAAAATTACTTTCTCCATTAGCTTTAAACAATTGTCGCCAAGAATGGTTCATCCGCAAATTCCACTTTAAAGATGAATGCACGCATAATCAGCAATGAAGAAATTGACCGCAAAAAATGGGATGATAGCCTTTTAAACTTTCCCTGCAGTTTAATTTACTCCCAATCTTTTTACCTTGATGCCATGTGCAAGTGGGATGCACTGGTTGTAGGAGATTACGAGGCTTTAATGCCGCTGCCCAACAGGAAAAAATGGAAAATAAATTATTTATACCAACCTGCTTTTACGCAACAGCTGGGCATAATAGGAAATGTAGAAACCGATGCCGCACTGGAAATAGTTTCACAAAAATATCCATTTGCAGAAATTGCATTGAACCATAATAATAGTACGGGCAAAATATTTAAGCCCTGCAATAATTTTATTTTAAACCTATCGGCGGCTTATAAAAACATAAAAGCAGGTTACAGCAGTTCATTAAAATCTAATTTAAACTGGCTGCAAAAATTTGAACTAAATTATTCCGCAGGTAACGGGTATTATGAAGCCATTGATTTATTTCAATCACTTTATGGAAAAAAATTGTCATCGGTTACCGCTGAAGATTACACAAATTTTAAAATCCTTTGTTCGCAACTTTACACAAGCGATAACCTTGTACTAAGAACAGCAACAGCGCAAAACAACCAACTTGCAGCATTGGTACTAATGCTAAAAGATAAAAACAGGTTGTACAATGTAATATCCTGCAGTACAGACTTTGGCAGGAGCAGGCAAGCCAATTATTTTATTTATGATAAAATTATTGAAGAATTTTCAGGATCGGGATTGATTTTTGATTTTGAAGGATCCGACATAAAAGGTATTGCTGATTTTTACAAAAAATTTGGCACTATAAACCAACCCTATCCATTTATAAAATGGAATAATTTACCGGCCATAGTAAAATTTTTAAAAAAATAAACTTGTCTCTATTAGCTTTCCAGTATTTGCCGGGCAAGGGCAAGGTCGAGCGGATGGGTAATTTTAATATTATTTTCTTCGCCTTCAACCAGTGTAACTTTCATCCCAAAAGCCTCCACTACAGTGGCTTCATCAGTAAATTTTTCTTTAAAATCTATGGCAAAAGCCGGCAATAAAACCTTGCTGTGAAAAACTTGTGGCGTTTGCACTATTCTTATGCTGCTCCTGTCCACCGCTTCGTTACTGTTATCTTCTTTAAGCATTCGAAGGCTGTCTTTACATTGAATAACCGGGATAGCGGAACCTTGTTCCATTGCCGTTACAAAGCATTTTTGAATTAAGTTTTCCGAAACAAGGCAACGTACTGCATCATGCACAAAAACAATACTTTCTTCTTCCACCAATTGAAGCCCGTTTTTAACGGAATGAAACCTTGTTTCGCCCCCTACACAAATTTTTATACGGTTATAATCAAACCATGCATCAATTACTTCCTGGCCGCTGGCAATATAAGCCTCAGGGAGTACAAGAACAATTTGCATATCATCAAAAGCCCGGTAAAAACTATTGATGCTATAATACAAAACCGGCTTGTTGTTAATATGCATAAACTGCTTGGGTAATGTACTGTTCATTCTGCTTCCTGTACCACCGGCTACAATTAATGCATACTTTTTCATTGCTGCAAAAAGTTAATCTTTATAAATTTTTATTTCTTCATTTCCTGCACTGCTTTTCATGGCACGGTACATTCCTTCGCTGTTAAACTGCATGGCTACATTGCCCTGTGCATCTACTCCTATCATTCCTCCTTCGCCATCAAATTTAATAAGTTTTTGATGCACAATTTCTTTCATTGCTTCATGCAGGGAATAATTTTTATGTTCCATTAAACCTATTACGGAAAATGCTGCTACTGCTTTTATAAATGGCTCTCCATGGCCGGTACAACTGATAGCGGCTGTTTTATTATCGGCATAGGTGCCCGCACCAATTATTGGCGTATCGCCAATGCGTCCATAATTTTTATTGGTCATTCCGCCTGTGCTTGTAGCTGCTGCAACATTTCCATATTTATCGCAAGCCACTGCGCCAACTGTGCCCATTTTATTGGAAGAGCCAAGCTGTGCCTGTGCAGAATGGTCCAGTGCAACGGCATCACCTGATTGTAATTGCTGCCATTGTTTATAGCGAAACTGAGAATAGAAATAATCGTCGGGTTCTGTGGTAATTTTTTGTTCTTTGGCAAAATCCATCGCCCCTTCGCCACTCAATAATACATGGTTACTGCATTTCATTACTGCCTCTGCAAGCAAAACCGGGTTTCGGATATTTTTTACTGAAGCTACTGCGCCGGCATCAAGGGTTTTTCCATCCATAATGGATGCATCCATTTCGTGTTTGCCTTTTTTTGTAAAAACTGATCCTTTACCGGCATTAAACAAGACGTTGTCTTCCAGTTTTATTACCGCAGCTTTTACTGCTTCCAATGCAGATCCCTTTTTTTCCAATACTGTATAACCTGCATGTAGAGCTTCTTTTAAGCCAGTATGGTACGCCTCTTCCAACTCCGGGGTAATTTCCGATTTTAAAATTGTACCAGCTCCGCCATGTATTGCAATAGAAAAAGTATGCATTAAATCAATTAGAATATAAGGTTAAGTAAATTAGTTACACTTCAACAGCAGCTTACATTCTGCCAGAAGTTTTTCATTATGAATAGCCGCCGTACCTACTTCTTCACACACCATTCCGCCGGCAATATTGGCTATTTCCGCCATTAGCTTAAAACTTTTTGTTGCCGCATATACAAGAGAAGCAACAGCAATTACCGTATCGCCTGCCCCACTCACATCGGCAATGCTGCGTACATGTGTAGGTATCCAGCCGCTTTCTTTATCGCTTTGATAATACACACCGTTTTCGGATAATGTAATAAAAGATGCCCGGTGCCCCAGCGTATTGTATAACGCTGCGTGTATTTTCTTTAACAAGCCTTCGGAAAGGTTATTGCCAACAATATTCAAAGCTTCCAATGCTTCTTTAAGATTGGGCTTAAAAATATCCACCTTTTTATAAGCAAAAAAATTCAACCGTTTCGGGTCAACGGCGGTTAGTACATTGTGCTTTTTGCATAATGCAATTGCCTCAGCAATTACTTTTTCGGTGAGCACGCCTTTATTATAGTCTTCAAGGACAATAATGGAAGGCTTTTCGGCTTCAATATAAGCTTCAATATTCTTAATCAACGAATCTTCATCTTTGTGCTGCAAAGCCGAAGTAATTTCAGCATCCAGCCGCATCATTTGCTGGTTGCGGCTAATAATACGTATTTTATTTGTAGTTACCCTGTTAGCGCTGCTTATGCAATAGGATGTGTCTATACCGCTATCCTGTAGCAGGTTTTGTAATAGCACTGCTTCATTATCGTTTCCATAAATACTAATAAGGCTTACTTTATTTACTTTTAAAGAAGCCAGGTTTAAAGCTACATTCCCGGCACCGCCAATTCTATATTCATTTTTTGAAACAGACACAATGGGCACAGGCGCTTCTGGGGAAATGCGTTCGGTTTTTCCCCACCAGTAAGTGTCGAGCATTACATCTCCCAGTACAGCTACTTTTATTTTTTTAAATGAATCAAATAATTCATCAAAGTTCATCAGCTATTATTTTTTTTAGCTACGGCAATATAATAAACGGGTATGCCCAGCAAAACTATAATTAATCCCGGCCATGTAAACGCAGGTTTATAAATAATAAGTAAAATACAAAATGCCAAAGCCATAACAATGTAAATGGCTGGTAGCACAGGATATCCAAAAGCTTTATATGGCCTTTCTGCATTGGGCCTTTTTTTACGTAAAATAAAAATACCGGCAATGGTGATAGCATAAAAAATTACCACCACAAACGATATCATATCCAGCAGGTTACCGTATTGCCCGCTGAGGCAAAGCGCAGATGCCACAATGCATTGCAGCCACAATGCCACTTCGGGCACATCGTTTTTATTGAGTTTTGCGGCAGCCGTAAAAAACAGCCCATCGTTGGCCATGGTATTATACACCCTTGCGCCGGAGAGTATCAATCCGTTGTTGCAGCCAAAAGTAGAAATCATAATCATTACAGCAATAATGGCAGCACCGGCATCGCCCCAAATTACCTTACTTGCCGCAACGGCCACACGATCCTGCGGAGCAGAAGCAATTTCCTGTAAAGGCATTACACTTATGTACATTATGTTTACGGCCACATAAATAAGGGTTACCAGCAGCGTGCCTAAAAAAAGGCTCAGCCCAACATTACGCTTTGGGTTATGCACTTCACCGGCAATAAAGGTTACATTATTCCATGCATCGCTACTAAAAATGGAGCCTACCATAGCGGCTGCAATAGCGCCAAGAATTGCACTGCCAAACACTTTACCGGTTATTTCGCCAGTGTTGTTGCGGCTGGTCATGCTCCAGGCATCCGTCCAATTGGCATCCCAAACTTCTGATTTTGCAGCAAGAAAAAAGCCCAGGATGATCAATCCAAATAACGACAACAATTTTATTGTAGTTAAACTGGTTTGTATCCACTTTCCTTCTTTTACACCTCTGGTATTAATGAAAGTAAGTAATACAATAATGGCAATAGAAACAAACTGTGCAGGATAAATTTTAAAAATGCCAATTTGCGTTATGAGGTTTTCATCATTAATATCCAATGCAGGCACAAAGGTTCCCAAAAATTTAGAAAATGCCACACCTACTGCTGCAATTGTAGCGGTTTGAATAACCATAAAAGAACTCCAGCCATATAAAAAACCTGCTAAAGGGTTGTAGGCCTCTTTTAAATAAACATATTGGCCACCGGCCTTGGGAAACATAGAACTCAGCTCACCATAACTCATGGCAGCAACCAGCGTCATAAAACCGGTAAGCAACCATACAGCAATAAGCCATCCGGCGCTGCCTACATTTCTTGTAATATCTGCACTTACAATAAAAATACCGGAACCAATCATAGAACCGGCAACTATCATGGTGGCATCTATCAATTTGAGCGATGGCTTATAACCGTGTACAGTTTCTGTCATTTAAAATTTATTAATTGGTAAAGTAACAAAAAATCCCGATACAGAAATACCGGGATTTGCCTAAAAACCAATGTTTTTAATTTTTTGAAAACACTTTGTTCATACCGGTTACAACATCGGCGGTGATATTAAGTGTAGAATCTTTAAAAATCAGGTAATCGAGCCCTGTACCGGTAGTGAGGATGTATTGAAAGTTTTTTTCTTTGTTATAGCCTGCCAAAAATTCTTTTAGCTTTTTTTGGATATCTTCCATAAACTTATAACTCCTTTCGCTGAGGCTTTGGAGCTGGGTTTGTTTACGGCTGTCAATAGCCTGCTGTTGCTGCATTAAATCAATCTGAAATTTTTCGGCTTCTTCCTGCGTCATATTCTGGCCTTTTACTTTAATAAAATTATCCTTTTTGGCTTCAAGGCTCTTGTACCCGTTTTGCCATTCGTTTTCAATGGCTTTTTGTTCTGCTTCCAGTTGCGTTCTCCGGTTTTTAATATAACTAATCTGATCGTTTAAAGAATCCAGCTCTACATAGGCTATTAAAGCCCTCACGGGTCCATTAATTGCAGATGATACTGCTGGTTGAGAAATACCGGGAGCAGACAGTTTTCCTGCAGGTTTTTTATCGTTATACACTTTATAATACAAAAAACCCAGGGCAAGCAAAAGAACAATATTTAACAGAGTGGAAATATTCTTCATTCAATTTTAATTTTAAGTCGGCAAGATAAGCACAAAGCATTATTTACCCATAATCTTAATTTTTATTTAGGAAAGGGTTAACGGAAACTTAAAAAATGCTGAAAAAAATTAGGATGCAATGGGCTTCACTACAATTTTCTTTTCGGGATGAATTGCTACATAAGCATAAATTGAATTCCGTATATAATCGTTATCGGCATAGGGAATTAACAGGTCTTTTAGAGCAGAGAGACTTTGTGTTTGTTCGTTATCCTGAATAAACCCCATTCCCCAAAAACTGCCTTTCTCAACCAGCATACACAATTTTTCATTTGCATTCAGCCCTTCATCTACCAATATAAAACTGGGTAATTGAATTTGCAACTGCGTTAATGCTGCCTGCACTTTATTATTATACTTTTTTGGCGCATCCAAAAAATCCCAGTCTTTTTGCTCCATTGGACTTTTATCAATAAAGCAAAGTTTATAACTCAGTTCAAATTCATCGGCCATTTTTCTTAAAAGGGTATTACCTTCTGTTAACAGGTTAAACTGGTAATGGGCTTTCAGGTTTTTCTTTTTTCTGTCAATGGCCAGGCGCAAATAACCTTTGGCATCTTCAAAACTATATAACCCAAATTGCTGCACCGGCCTTTTTTGGCTGTTATTATATTTTGGCCAAAGCCTTTTTATTTCAGTGCTTTCCAACACCAGGGCATGTAGCTCACTTGCACAAACGGTAAAAGAAACCGATGCCACAAAACGTAAGAAATGCTGGCGCCTTTTATCTGTATCATTATGCGTAAAGTGGCTGCTCACCCGCTTTTTTATATTGATAGCTTTACCCACATAAATAACTTTATTTTTTTTATCGTGAAAATAATACACGCCTGGCCTGGCCGGTAAATTATCAATTACATTTTTGTCGAGATAGGTGGGAAGCCATTGCTCTGCCGAAGTTTTTTTGAGCATTTTACTGATGATTCCCTTTGCGCCATCCTGTAAAAGCATTATACAAAAAAGTTCAACAGTTGCCCTTGCATCTGCATCGGCACGGTGGCGGTTTTGCATGATAATGCCCATGTTGCGACAAAAATTACCAAGGCTGTATGAAGGCAGGCCCGGAAAAATTTTACGGCCCATCCTTACTGTACATAGTTTTTTTACATTGAGTTCGTAACCGCAATTATTGAGCTGTTGCTTAATAAATGAATAATCAAAATTTACGTTGTGCGCTACAAAAACCTTATTGCTTAATAAATGAAACACTTTCCCAGCAACTTCTTCAAAGCCCGGGGCCACCGCCACCATAGCATCATTAATGCCCGTGAGTGCTGTAATATAAACAGGGATTTTTTGAAACGGGTTAATGAGGCTGTGAAAATGATCGAGTAGTTTTTCCCCATCAAAAATATAAATGGCAATTTCGGTAATACCATTGCCCGAAGCGTGGCCGCCGGTGGTTTCTATATCAACAATTGCGTACATTTATAAAAAATCAGGTACTGAAAAAATTTGTTTTTAGATGAGCACTCAAAAATACTAATTTTTTTAGTTAAATAAATCAACTACCTATTTAACTACTTTTATCACCCACACATTTTTCAATTTTTCTGCAGCCCCTTTGGGAATAATTACTTTGGTGCCCAGTTCAATATTACTCAATTGCAATTTTGCCTTACTACTACCCAGCATAACTGCTTTCATGCCTTTTTGAAAAGGGAGGTTTGTAAGAGTAACAACCGGGTTGGGTTCATTGAAAAAAAATACATACACTGTTTTTCCGTCTTTGCTTTGTGTGTAGCGTATGTAATCGCCTTCGCTAAACGAAGAGTATTTTCTTGAGTTATAAATAGCTTCTCCATTTAAATTCATCCAGTCACCTATGGCTTTTAAGCGGTTATAAGCTGCAGAGTCAAATTCACCCAACGGGTCGGGGCCAATATTCAGTAAAAAATTTCCACCCTTGCTCACAACGTCCACTAATTTTTCAATAAGCTCATCAGTTGGCTTGTACACATCGTTGGGTACATAGCTCCAGCTATTGGCCATAGTCATGCAGGTTTCCCAAGGATAAGGCAGGCCTTTATTGGGGATGTGCTGCTCTGGTGTAAGGTAATTTTGATAGGTGCCCGGCACAGCCCTGTCTACCACAATAAGGCCAGGTTGTTTTTTTCTTGAATTGGCTACAAGCCTTGCCATATCTATATCCTGGCTTTGCGGATTACGTGCCCATCGGCTACATTCAAAAACTTCGGCAAGATAATTTTTAACTTCTTCATCCGTTGTTTTTCTTACCCATCCACCATCCAACCAAAGGATATCTATTTTGCCGTAATCACTCATTAGTTCGTTTACCTGATTGTGGGTGTACTGCACAAATTTTTGCCATTGCTGGGGATATTTTTGTATTGAATAGTTTGCGTTTCGGTCACACGGAGGAAATTTTTTCCACCAGTAAAAATCCGAGTGCCAGTCGGGTTTTGAAAAGTAAGCGCCAGTCCAAAAATTTTCTTTTCTAAATGCATCAAATATTTCTTTGGCAATATTACTTTTAGTGTTTTTGGAAAAAGCGCAAGCATTATCCGTTACTTTATATCCTGTTTCTTTGGTATCAAACATGCAAAAACCATCGTGGTGCTTGGTAGTAAAAACAACATATTTCATCCCTGCATATTGAGCAGCTTTGGCCCATTTTTGCGGATTAAAATTTACGGGGTTAAAAGATTTTTGGAGCGCCTCATAGTTTTGCACATAAGAAAAATAATCATCGGCAACTCCTGGTTTTCTTCCACCAGTTGCCCAGCTCAAATCTTCGGGGCAAATGCTCCAGCTTTCCACAATGCCCCACTGGCTATAAGTGCCCCAGTGCATGAGCAGGCCAAACTTGAGATCCTGCCAGTCTTCAAGCCTTTGGGAAATACCTGCAGTTGTGTCAGGGTAATATTGTTTTTCCTGAGCCTTAACTGAAAAGGAAATTAATATGGATAATGAAATCAATAAAACTTTCATGCTGGTATTTTATTTCCCTTAAAGATATCAAAGTTATGAAGCAGTAAAAACTATTAAATTGCAGCATGTTTTTCATCCTTTCAAAACTGCTCAACTTTTTAATTTCGCCGTTTTACTGGCTTTTGTTTTTTATTGCTATGTCATTATTTGGCAAAAATGCAATAAGAAAGAAAAGGTTTGCGATAATCAGCATTTGCTGGTTGGTTTTCTTTACAAATCCTTTTATTATCCATAAACTTACCTTAGCCTGGCAACAACCCAGGAAAGTGTTGGCGCAAAATGAAAATTATTCTTCAGGGATTGTACTTGCAGGTTTTATTAGTTTTAATTATAAAGATAACCAGGGCTATTACGGCCAGGCAGCCGACCGTTTTATACAGGCTTTAAGGTTGTACAAACTTGGCCATATAAAAAAAATTGTAATTACTGGTGGCAGCGGAAGCATCTGGAGACAACAGTATAAAGAAGCCGATTTTGTGAAAGAACAATTTTTGGAACAAGGCATACCAGCGCAGGATATTATTGCAGAAAATCAAAGTAAAAACACTTTTGAAAATGCCGTATATACTAAAAAAATACTCGATTCCTTAAAAATTCCACAACCATATTTACTCATCACCTCTGCATTACACATGAAGCGCTCCCTGCAGGCATTTTCTAAAGCAGGCATGAATTGCGTGCCCTATCCGGCCAATTTTATTGCCCTGGACAACCCGCCAACTTTTGCTTCGGTATTGATGCCTGCTGCAAGCGCTTTTACGGGCTGGGATTTGTTATTAAAAGAAGTTATTGGGCTTTGGGTTTATAAATTCACCGGCAAAGCATAATCTCAAAAAAATCCGACTGCTTTTTGTACTTTTGCCATCCTAAAATCAGGACTGTAAGAATGGAACTTTCAAAAAATTTTGAGCCGAATGCTTTAGAGCAAAAGTGGTACCAGCACTGGCTGGATAAACAATATTTTAACAGCACACCCGATGGCAGGGAACCCTACACTATTGTAATTCCGCCACCCAATGTTACCGGCGTATTGCACATGGGCCATTGCTTAAACAATACCATACAGGATATCCTTATACGTTATGCAAGAATGAATGGCCAAAATGCATGCTGGGTTCCCGGAACTGACCATGCCAGCATTGCCACCGAAGCTAAAGTAGTGGCCATGCTCAGGGAAAAAGGCATTACAAAATCATCGTTAACCAGGGAAGAGTTTTTACAATATGCCTGGGAATGGAAAGAAAAATATGGCGGTATTATTTTACAGCAACTCAAGAAACTGGGTTGCAGTTTCGATTGGAGCCGCACCAGTTTTACCATGGATGAAGATTATTACAAAGCCGTAATTAAAGTATTTATTGATTTATACCATAAAGGCCTTATTTACCGGGGAAAAAGAATGGTAAACTGGGATCCCGTAAGTTTAACCGCATTGAGTGATGAAGAAGTAATTTTTAAAGAAACCCAATCAAAGCTTTATTACGTTATTTATAAGTTTGCAGAAAGCGATGGAAGTATAACCGTAGCCACCACCAGGCCTGAAACTATTTTAGGCGATGTGGCCATTTGTGTAAATCCTTTGGATGAACGGTACAAATCTCTTATAGGAAAAAAAGTACTTGTACCCATCATCAATCGGAAAGTGCCCATTATTGCCGATGAATATGTAACTGCCGATTTTGGAACCGGCGTATTAAAAATTACTCCTGCACACGACAAAAACGATAACCTTATTGGTAATAAATACAAGCTTAAATCTATTGACACATTGGATTTAAACGGAAAATTTACCGCTGAAGAATTACTGGATGAATCGCCATCGCAACAAATATTGGACTATGTGGGTATGGACCGGTTTGAACTAAGAACTAAAATTGCAAAAGATATTGAAGCCCTTGGCCTGCTGCAAAAAACAGAGGAATACATAGGCCAAATAGGCACCAGCGAAAGAACAGGCGCAGTAATTGAAAATAAATTATCGCTGCAATGGTTTATTGACATGAAAAAATTTATGGAAAAAAACCCACAGGTATTGAGTAGCGTGCTCAGCGATGAAATTAATTTTCACCCGGCAAAACTGAAGAATACCTACAAATACTGGCTGGAAAATATTAAAGACTGGTGCATCAGCCGGCAGCTATGGTGGGGGCAGCGTATACCTGCATGGTACGATGAGCAGGGCAATTGCATGGTAGCCGGCACAGAAGGCGAAGCTAAAAAATTATTTGCCGAAAAGTTTTCAACTTTTAATATTCAAAATTCAAAAATTACCCAGGATGAAGATGTGCTGGACACCTGGTTTTCCTCCTGGCTTTGGCCAATTGAAGTATTTAAAGGCATCAGCCAAAAAGGCAATGCAGATGCAAATTATTATTACCCTACCACCACTTTAGTAACCGGCCAGGATATTATCTTTTTTTGGGTGGCCCGAATGATTATGGCAGGTTATGAATACGAAAACCAACCGCCTTTTAAAGATGTATATTTTACCGGGATGGTGAGGGATAAGCAGGGAAGAAAAATGAGCAAGCAGTTGGGCAATTCGCCAGATTTACTGAGGTTGATTGATCAATATGGCGCAGATGCAGTGCGGTTTGGTATTTTAATTTCGGCGCCTGCCGGAAACGATTTATTGTTTGATGAAAGCGCTTTGGAGCAAGGGCGCAACTTCAATAATAAAATGTGGAATGCACTGAAGCTGGTAAAAATGTGGGAAACAAGAAAAACAACACAACCCGTTGAAGTAAAAAATGAGTTTGCTACGGAATGGTTTGCTGGCCGCTTAAATGAAGCCAAAACAGAAGTAGATAATTTAATAAAACAATTCAGGCTAAGCGAAGCTTTAAAAACTATTTACTCGTTAATTTGGGACGACTTTTGCAGCTGGTACCTGGAATGGGTAAAGCCTGCTTTTGAGCAACCTATGGAAACCCCGGTTTATGAAAAAACCATTGGATACTTTTCTGAACTAATGCAACTCCTGCACCCGTTTATGCCGTTTATTACAGAAGAAATTTACCAGCAGCTTACTACACAAAAAGGCGACTTATGTGTTACCCAATACCCATCTCCGGAAAAAATAAATCAACAAGTATTGCAAAATGGCATACTGCTAAAAACCAGCATCACCGGTTTAAGAGATGTACGGAACAAGCAACAGCTAAAACCCAAAGATGCCATTACACTGCATATTCAAACAGCAAATGAAGCCGTATTTAAAGCCATTGTACCCATATTGGCAAAACAGGTTAATGCCAAATCAATTCTTTTCACCCAAGCGGCAATAAACAATACCATAACCTGCGTAATTGGAAAAGATAAATTTTACCTGGAAACTGAACAGCCTTTAAATACCGAAAAACAAAAAGCCGACCTGGAAAAAGAACTGCTGCACCATAAAGGCTTCCTGGCTACGGTAGACAAAAAATTGGGCAATGAAAAATTTGTACAAAACGCCAAGCCCGAAGTAATTGCCCTGGAAAAAAAGAAAAAAGCAGATGCAGAAATGAAAATAAAAATTATAGAAGAAAGCCTGGCAACTCTATAAATTTCTATAAATTTTACGCAGCTTTAACTTTTGTTTTGTTAGCTTCGATAGCGCAACCATTACAAACAATTTACATGAAGCATACTCAATTTTTTACCGCTGTATTATTTTGCCTTTTTTCTTTGCAGGCAAATGCCCAAACAAAACCTGTTGCAAAATTTAAACCGCCAAAGCTCACCACCATGCTGGGTGAATTTAAAGACTCCACAGGCATTACCAAAGAAACGGCAGCTCAAATTATTGGCTTGCCATTAAAGATATATGACGCTGCCAAAAAAACTTATTCGGTTGCCAACTATCAGCTGGCCTATAAAAAAACAGGTATCCGTGAAGATGAAATTACCGGTAAACTCATTCCTACATCTACCCTATCCTACCAGCTTTTTACCGAAACTCCCGTTTCTCCAATTTGGATAAAAACTATTAGGGCACAAATAAAAAGCGGCGATGAACTTTATTTTTTTGAAGTAGTGGCTAAAGATGAAAAAGGAAGGGTAATGTATTCCAGCAATCTGAAACTTACTATTAAATAATGCAGGTACGCAGGTCAGGCTTAGATGATATTTTGTTGGTTCATCAACTTGCGCATCAAATATGGCCACAGGCTTATGCCAGCATACTTTGCCCGCAACAAATAAATTATATGCTGGCGCAAATGTACAGCCAGCCTGCAATAGAACATCAAATACAAAACCTCCAGCATCAATTTTATATAATACTTCTTTACGGTAACCCCATTGGCTTTGCTTCTTTTTCTATGCAAAACCAATTAAACCATAAATTGGCAAAGCTGCACAAATTATATGTGTTGCCGCAGCAGCAGCACAAAGGAGCAGGCAGGTTATTACTCAATTTTATTATTGAAGAAGCAAAAAAATCCGGGGCTGGTTTTATAGAATTAAATGTAAACCGCCATAATCAAAGTGCCCTAAACTTTTACTTTAAAAATGATTTTATAACTATAAAAGAAGAAGATATAGATATTGGCAGCGGCTATTTTATGAACGATTATGTGATGCAGAAAAAATTATAACCTTAATTAATTTTTCTTTTTAAAATCCCCACGCTTCCAGGCTTTAATAAATTCCATCCATGCAGCTGGGTTAAAAATATTTTGAGGCGGCAACTGCCCGGCATAAGTGAGTTTTGTAGCGCTTTGTTTCAAATACAGGTTGCTGGCTTCTTTTCCGTCTTTGGGCAAGGCTGCCATTAAAAATTGCCGGGTTGCTTTATTGTTATTATTCCTGGCAACCGCAATTTCATCATCGGGCACTTTTGCATTTATAAAATCCCTTTCAAACTGCTCCTTTGTAGGCCTGGGTTTTAATATAGTTGCCGGTAAAAAAATAGTATCGTTCACCATTAATTGTATTAAACTATATTGGTTCCCCTCCAGGTTTGCCGGTATTTTTGCTAAAACGGGTTTAAAGCCAATACTAGTAAATTCCACCTGGTCGCCTTTTAATACAGCAATGCTAAAAACGCCGCCATTATTGGTAACCGTTCCCCGGTTTTGCCCTTTCAGCATTATGCTCACAGCAGGTATGCCCTGCAGGCTGTCTGCCGTCATCACTACGCCATACAATTGTACCACAGAATCTTTAAAACTTTCAAACTGTGCCTTTGCGGCAACCGGAAAAAGTATAAAAAGCAGTAACCCGTATTGTAAAAATTTATTCATCCAAAAAATTTGGAAAAGTTTTAAAAATTAGTGCAAAATTAATCTTTCTCAACAAAAAAACTAACTCTAACTATTCATTCAAATTCCCATTAAAGCAAACAAAGTAAAGGCATCAATGATTATTTTTGCAGCTTAAGTTTTATTTTAACAAATAATTGAACGATGACCAAAGAAGATATACTAAAAGCATTAAGTAATGTACAAGAGCCTGACCTGGGGAAAGACCTGGTAACATTAAATATGGTACAGGATATTGCTATTGATGGCAATAAAGTTTCTTTTACAATAGTACTTACAACACCAGCCTGCCCGCTAAAAGATATGATGCGTACCGCAAGTGAAAATGCCATAAAACTGCTGGTGAATAAAAATGCCGATATACATATCCATTTTACCAGCAATACCAGTAGCAACAGGCTCGATGCAAAAAATGTACTCAAAGCAGTTAAAAATATTATTTGTGTGGTAAGTGGAAAAGGTGGCGTAGGCAAAAGCACCATTGCCGCAAACCTTGCCCTTGCCTTTGCCGAAAAAGGTGCAAAAGTAGGTTTAATGGATGCCGATATTTATGGGCCCAGCCAGCATATTATGTTTGGCTTAAGGGGAGAAAGGCCGTTAATGAAAGATGATGGAAGTGGCAAAGGACAAATAATTCCGCTGGAAAAATTTGGCATTAAACTCATGAGTATTGGTTTGCTCATAGATGAAAAACAGGCAGTAATTTGGCGTGGCCCAATGGTGAGTAGCGCTATTAAACAATTTGTAAATGATGTGGATTGGGGCGAATTGGATTACCTCGTAATAGATATGCCTCCGGGCACAGGCGATATACATTTAACGATGGTACAAAACGTACCGGTAACCGGCGTAATAGTTGTTACCACACCGCAAACCGTAGCAATTGCCGATGCTAAAAAAGGTGTGGCCATGTTTAGCCAGGCACAGTTAAAAGTTCCGGTAATTGGGTTGGTAGAAAACATGAGCTATTTTACACCTGCAGAATTGCCCGATAATAAATATTATATTTTTGGAAAAGATGGCGGAAAAAATCTTTGCGAGGATTTTAATATTCCATTGCTTGGGCAAATTCCATTGGTGCAAAGCATAAGAGAAGGCGGCGATATTGGAGTGCCTTTAATGGTAGGCGATGATGAAATATCTAAAAAAGCCTTTTTGCAATTTGCCGGAAATGCTGCAAGGGGAATTGCCATGCGTAACGCCAATTTGCCTGCCACAGAAATACAGGAAATACTTACCTGATACGCACTGCAAATAAAGCACTAAGCCAGTTATCTGGCATTAATATTGACTTACTAAGTATCCAGCAAAAAAATAGCTTTTTAAAGGGTTAACTTTGCCATTTTGGCGAACTAATAAAACATAATGAATAACAGATATTTTAATCCCGGGCAGGAAGATGAAATGGAGTTTATGCCCATTATTCCATTAAATGAAGAAGAAGGAAACACCGATGATAAAGACATCCCTGAAGAATTACCGCTTTTACCGCTTAGGAATACCGTGCTTTTTCCCGGCATTGTAATACCCATTACCGTAGGCAGGGATAAAAGCATAAAAGCAGTAACCGATGCTTATAAGGCTGACAAATTGATAGCCGTTGTAGCGCAAAAAGACAGTAATATAGAAGAGCCAGCTTACGCCGACCTTGAAAATACAGGCACGGTTGCAAAAATGGTAAAACTTATAAAAATGCCCGATGGTGGCACAACCATTATTATACAAGGTAAAAAAAGGATACAACTGGCAGGCCTTACCCAGGAAGACCCTTATTTTAAAGCTAAAGTAATTCCAATTGAGGAAGAAACTATAAAAAACGATAGCGATTTTGATGCTATGATCAGCAGTATCAAAGACCTTGCCGGGCAAATCATAGGCCTTAGCCCAAACCTTCCCAGCGAAGCTTCCATTATTTTAAAAAATATCGAAAACCCTTCATTTCTCATTCATTTTGTAAGCAGTAACCTTAATAGCGATATTAAACAAAAACAAAGTTTACTGGAAATAAGCAACCCAAAAGCGAGGGCAGAATTATTGCTTAGCCTTATGCAAACCGAGTTGCAATATGCCGAACTTAAAAATAAGGTAACCAGTAAAACCCGTGCCGAACTGGATAAACAACAGCGGGAATATTTTCTGCAACAGCAGATGAAGGCCATTAAAGATGAATTGGGCGGCGAAAACAGCGCCGAGGTAAAGGACATGATGAAGAAAGCAGAAAACAAAAAATGGACCAAGGCTGCAAAAGAAATGTTTGATAAAGGCGTAGAAAAATTAGACCGTATGCATCCCAGCACACCGGATTATTCCGTAGTGTACAACCACCTCGACCTCATGCTCGACTTGCCCTGGGAAGAATATACACAAGATGAATACGACCTAAAGAAAGCAAAAAAAATATTGGACAAAGACCATTACGGCATGGACAAAATTAAGGAACGCATCCTCGAATATCTTGCCGTACTAAAATTAAAGGGTGATATGAAAAGCCCGATACTCTGCTTTGTAGGCCCTCCGGGAATAGGTAAAACCAGCCTCGGAAAAAGTATCGCTGCTGCCATCAACAGAAAATATATTAGGGTAAGCCTTGGCGGCCTGCATGATGAAAGTGAAATACGTGGCCACCGTAAAACCTATATTGGCGCCATGCCCGGCCGTATTTTACAAAGCATACGCAAAGCTAAAGCCGGCAACCCAGTAATGATTTTAGATGAAATAGATAAAGTAGGCAGCGACCACCGTGGCGACCCATCATCGGCATTGCTGGAAGTGCTGGACCCCGAACAAAATAATAATTTTTACGATAATTATTTAGAACTGGAATACGACCTTAGTAAAGTTTTGTTTATTGCAACGGCAAATAATCTTGCTGGCATTCAACCTGCGCTTAGGGACAGGCTGGAAATAATTGACCTTAGTGGCTATGCCATTGAAGAAAAAATTCAAATTGCCAAACAACATCTTCTTCCCAAACAAAAAGAAATGCATGGGTTAAAAAAAGCAGAATTTAAGCTGAGCGAAACCGTACTGGAAAAAATTATTGCCGACTACACCCGTGAAAGCGGCGTAAGGGAACTGGACAGGCAACTGGCCAGCATTATGCGCTACCAGGCAAAAGAACTGGTGCTTAAAGGAAAATTAAAACCTACCGTTACCAATAACGATGTAGAAAAAGTTTTGGGAAAACCAAGGTACAGTAATGAATTATATAAAACCGCCAATATTCCCGGCGTAGCCGTAGGCCTTGCCTGGACTTATGTAGGCGGAGATATTTTATTTATAGAAACACAGCTTAGCGAAGGCAAGGGAGAGTTAAAACTCACCGGCAACCTGGGCAATGTAATGAAAGAAAGTGCAAGCACAGCTTATACCTGGCTGGAAGCCAACTTTAAAAAATTAAATATTGCAGCTGAAGTTTTTAGCAATAAAGATGCCCATATACATATACCCGAAGGTGCCACTCCCAAAGACGGGCCAAGCGCCGGCATTACCATGATGACTGCTTTGGCAAGCGCTTTTACCGGCCGCAAAGTAAAACCCTACTTAGCTATGACGGGTGAGATAACCCTGCGTGGGCAGGTGTTGCCCGTTGGCGGAATTAAAGAAAAAGTATTGGCGGCAAAACGATTGGGCATAAAAGAAATTATTATGTGCTGGCAAAACGAAAAAGATGTGCAAGAGATTAACCAGCAATTTATTAAAGGAATAAAATTTCATTATGTAAAAACCTTGCAGCAAGTGCTGGATATTGCTTTAACATAATTTTCATCTTTAAAAAGCAACTCAATTACAAAAAATAAACGTAATTACAATACCAGCACATTTCATGTTGGTTGTTTTAAGGGTTAAAAAGAAAAATCCTCCGTAACAGGAGGATTTTTCTTTTTTAAGCTACGCTTTAATTTAAATTTCTCTTTTTTTCCAGTTCCTTTATTGCTGTAAACCCATTGATCGTATCTAAAACTGCTGTTTTACTCTTTGCACTCATGTCTTTACAAATATGTATTTCTTTTCGGGCCAATGGCCTTAGAGAATCAAGCTCCTGTACAAACCCATCTTTATTTTTATAAGAATATGCGTTTATACCTACAACACAATAATCTTTGTCAGGAAAAACCGACCCACCAATTTTATTTAAGGAAGTAAATCCTGGCTTTTTAATTAGTATTACTTTTATTTCATTGAAATCTCCGGCTTTTATATCCGGTTTATGCACTGTAAAATAATAACATTGAATATTATTGATTACCGTATCAATGGGTTCTATATAGGGCGAAGGTAGTTTTTGAACCACTTCTGCACTGTCAAAATGAAACCCATCAAATTTTTTCCAAAGCTTTCCTGTTCTTATCATATTACTGGGCAAATCAAAAGTGTCAAATTCCTGGTAAAATAAATGGCTAAACTGCATTAAATAAACACTTGTCGTATCAATTCTAATTGTTGCATCTATGGTATTTGCCTGCTCATTTAATTTGCCATTTAGATAAATGCCTGGATTAAATTCAAACAAATAATCTCCAAAAGTAATCAGGCAATGGGTGTACAATACAGTTTTTGATGTATTTATTCTATAAGTTTTTACATTATAAGAATAATAAGCTGTTTCAGATGATTTACAACTAATCAAGATAGCTATAATGCTACAAAAAAATAAAATGCTAACCTTGTTATTAATATTTAAAAAATTTATTTATCAGTTCAAAAACACAAAATATATACTCATTAATATTCGGATAACTAAGGCATTCTTTGAAAAGCAGCTTTAGTGGCGCTTTCATTGCTAATTATTGGCAACTTTGTAAGCTGTGAATTTCTTTTCCATTGCTTAAATATTTTAATTTCTTTTTGAGAAAGCTTTTTGTTGACTAAGTTAATTTCGTGTACCCATATAAGGGGTTTACCTGAATTAACAAATGAAGTATGACTCCAATTTATAAATTTTACCGCCTGGCATTGGGGATATTTTTCATCCACTGCACGGCTTAAATGAAATACAGTTTTGGGCGATTTACAATCCAGGTAATATATAAATTCTGCAGGACCATCCTTGTATTTATTTATCATATGCAACCTTTTGTATCGTATATTGTTTTCTACAGTATCAGGCAACCAGCTAATATTTCCTTTCCAATCAGAGTCTCTTTTTTCTGCCAGTAAGTTTCCATTGCCAAAGGAATGATAATCCACAAAAAAATTAGAAACTGGCTGAGCTGTGTCTGAAAAATTAAGATAATCCTGACTTTGTTTAGTCTGCATATTTATATATGTGTAACACATAAAATTATAGCTATTACTTACAATTTCTCCTTGTGAAGTAAAATCACTTCGGCTTGTTATAACATTTCTTACAATAATAACACAACTATCGTTATACCATATACTGTCTACCTTATGATTAATTGGTAAGGGCATTGGTTTAGTGCTGTCATAATTGATAAAATAGTGGTGAATATTAAAAACTCCCTTTTTTAAAAAATGTTTATTGCTACAGTTAAAAAAACAAAAAATTAAAAAAAGAAAAACTATATATTTCATAGAAATAATTAGAATGTGCTTGATGCTTGCCAGGAAATTGGTTTATCAAAATATTGTACATAGTTATCTTTATTAGGGAAAGTAAGAGTTCCTCGTACTCTTGCAGATGCTGATTTAGAACCATAATAATTCACTCCTGAAATATAAGGTCCCATTTCATATGTACTTTCTAATTGATGCCAGAAACAATGATTATGATGGCTTGGTTCAATTGCCAAACCTGTTAATCCTAAGCCACCATTATCTCCATTATCACCGCTTATTGAACTGTAATAATTATTACTGGAATTTGTAAATTTCATTCCTTGCAGCGTATAGATAAATATAACTTCATAATATATTGTTTGAACAACCACATTTTGAACTTGTTTTGTAAAAGTTTCACCTGGCTGGTTTGAGGCAGGGCTATAGATACCGCCACCTCCTCCACTTTCGGGATTTTCGTAACATTGGGTGTATAAATACTCTTCGTTATAGTAGGTGGTGCCATCAGAGAAAAATATTGTTGTAGTAAGATACCAATCTATACAAACAGGCAACTGGGGCAATGGCTCCAAAATTGTTTGCTTGCCATACCACAACCTGTATTCTTTCCGGTTGCCATTATTATCAAAGTCCATTTCATATTGTTTTATATCCATCAGGGAAATCATAGAAAAAGTTCCTTCTAATCTTATCATTTGATTGATAAAATAATTATGAAATGAATTTTCGGGTAAAACGGATACATTATTTTCTAAAGGATAAAAAAGAGCAACTGCACCCTTGCGTATCCGGCCGGATGTATCTTCAACCAGTAGTAAAAACCTTAATGGATTATTTAAATCTCTACGAATGTTTTGAGATAAATCTGCATTCCTTTCCAATGGAACAATAAGAAAAGTCTCTTTTTCATAATTTTCTCTGTACATTCTGTCTAACATCATGCTACTTAAAATTTTATCTATAGTTCTATTGCTATCTCTTCCTATTATTCGCTTTTGTTCTTCAAGCCACTGCCTTATTTCATCTGCTCCATTGTGCCGTGAAAACATGGAGGTATTTTCAATCTTTTCTTCAGGGTTGCTTAAACCAGCATCTGAAACACTTATTTTTTTGCAACTCCAAAAAGAAAAAATAACCGCCATTAAAAATACCGAAACTAAAGAACGAAAATTAAAAAATCGTGTGTGTGTGTGTGTGTGTGTGAAAAGGGAATTACGTTTCATAACCGATTAAATTTTGGGTGAATTATTAGCCTAAGCTACGATACTTTTCAATAACCAAAAATTATTCTTTTTATAGTATAATTACCCGCTTCACTTAATCCTATTTAAACTTAATTAGTGTAGCACCATTTCCGTACAACGGGTGATAATCATCTGAGAAAGAAGCTACATTATCCTTTGTTTTTAAAATACTGTGTATTTCATTTTTTAAAACCCCTTCCCCTACACCATGTATTACGGTAAGCGTGGGCTTTATATGAGCAATGGAGAGTTCAAAATATTTTTCAAATTCTTTTAATTGCAGTTGCAATATTTCAAAATTACTTAACCCTTTAAAATCGCTGATAAGTTTATCAATATGCAGGTCAATTACATCAAGGGCAGGCGGCAGGTTTTGCCGTATATGTTTGGCATCGTAAATTTTATAGCCTGCATTACCCAATTTGGTTAAATCTACCGGCTCAGGCTCTTCCCTGTCAGGATAATTTATAAAAAGTTCATAAGCAAATGAAGGCTCGTTTTTTAATTGCAGTTCCTCAATTTTTTTAAACAATTGCTTTGCTTTTGGCTTAAGCGAAACTTCAAAAATTGGCGCTTTCTTTTTGTTGTCAGCAGCCAAAGAAAACTCAAACCCAAATCTAGGGCTATCGTTCATATCTTCAAACAACACATCATGCAGGTAAAATTCGCTTAACGGGTCAATATTGTTTTTCAACTGAAATTCACTTTTGCCGGTATAATATAATTGGTAGCTGAACCGATATGCTTCTTCATTTTGGTTCACTAAGTACAGCTTCATTTTTTCTACAATATCATCATCAAAAATATCTTTATCATAAACCGGAATAAAATTGAGGTACACTCCGTCTTTTACTTTTTTACCTTCTTTTGCCTGGTCTTTTTTTTCTTTGTATACATCATCTACATACAACCTGGTTTTTTCAGAAGGCTTTTTTTGGGTAAACATTTTAAAATAAGGAAAATCCACCTGGTCAGTAAAAACAGGAAAGGTTACGTCTCCAACTTTTATCATAAGCATTTTTTCATTCATAATGTCTACCACAATGCCTTCTTCATCTGTTTGGAGCAGTAAAATTTTATCGCCAACCTCGTATTTCATCTAAAACAATTTTTCTCCCAATGGGAAAGAAATAAAAAACTAAGGTACAATCCTGCTAGGATTTAGTATTTAATTTACTATTGCGGTGGCCGTATAAAAAATAAATGGCAACACCCAGCAGGAGCCATCCAATAAACCATTGCCAGTTGCTTTTACTCATACCCGTAAGCAGATACATACAGGTTATTACACCCATTAGCGGTATAAGTGAATATTTTTTTATGAATGCAGCAATTGCCAGCAAAACTGCGCTTATCCAAAATATGATTAATGAAATATTAGGTGTAGCCAGGTCCATAAATGTTTTTTTACCAGCCACATAATCTGCATTGGCACTAAAATCAAATTTAAACATATCGGTAAAATAAGTTTTGGATAATGCATGTGCCATAAGTATAGCGCCAAGCACAACTAATGGGAAAATGAATTGGGCATTGATATAAGGCAAATGAAAACGTCCGCCGATTTTTTCTTTTCGTGGTATCAGCAACACGCCACCGCAAACCAATACAAATGCAAAAAGGGTTGCAATGCTTGTAAAATCGAGTACAAATGTTTTGTCGGTAAACAAAATAGGAATGCCCACAACAAGGCCTGTAACTATAGTTGCAAAAGAAGGTGTTTTGTATTTAGGATGTATTTTTTGAAACATTGGCGGCATTAAACCATCCCTGCTCATGCTCATCCAAATACGTGGCTGCCCCATTTGAAAAACGAGCAGCACACTCGTCATGGCAATTACCGCAACAATGGCAACTACAAACTGCATCCAGCCCAAATTAAGGTTTTGTGGTTCAAATATAAAAGCCAGCGGATCTCCTACTCCATCAAAATTTTTATAATTAACTGCTCCAGTCAATACAAGGCTCAATAAAATATAAATAACGGTACAAATCACCAGCGATAAAATCATTCCCCGGGGCAAATCTCTTTGTGGATTTTTACTTTCCTCGGCCAGTACACTCACTGCATCAAAACCAATATAGGCAAAGAACACACTGGAAACAGCAAGCATTACTCCTCCAAACCCATTAGGCATAAATGATCGGGTACCTTCATCGTTTTGCGGTAGCCAGTTTGCGGTAAGCCCATTAGAAAAAACAAGGTACCCACCCACAATAATAATGAGGGCAACTACAGCAATTTTTAATACCACCATCACATTGCTAAAATTTCGGCTTTCCTTAATGCCACGAAAAACCAGGTATGTGATGAGGAAATTAATAACCAAAGCCGGAATGTCCAAAATCATTCTTAGTCCACCCACAACCGGGGCATTGTTCCAGGCGGCAATTTCATCTGCATTGGCGCTTCCCCGTTCTATGGCATGTTTGGCCTCCATATAACTGGTTGAAAAATATTCAGGGATATGAAGGTTGATATGTAAGCCCTGACCCAATTTATCAATGAAAGATGTAAAATAATCGCTCCAGCTATAAGCAACATAAATATTCCCAATTGAATATTCCATAATAAGCGCCCAGCCAATTACCCAGGCAAATAACTCACCAAAACTTGCATACGCATAAGTGTAAGCGCTACCGGCAACGGGTATGCGGCTGGCAAATTCTGAATAACATAAAGCGGTAAACGCACAAGCAATACCTGTAATTACAAATAATACCACCACACCGGGGCCACCATGAAATACCGCATAGCCAAGGCTGCTGAAGCTGCCTGCACCTAAAATTGCAGCTATGCCAAAAAAAGTAAGGTCTCTTACAGTAAGCACCCTTTTTAATCCACCACTTGCATGAGGGTCATCACTTCCTTCGGCTAAAATATTTGCAATTTTTTTTGTACGAAACAATGAATTAGACATAGCCAGTGTATTTATATTTTCTAAAGTAAGGGAAATATTTTAGAAAAATAGCATTGCTTATAGAGATAATCTTAAGCAGCCACAACAGCAAATAATAAAAAAGCCGCTCCCGTAGAGGAGCGGCAAATAAAATTTAAACCAAAAAATTATTCGGCTACAACTTCCAGTTCAACTTCGGTTTCGTTGCCGTTACCAAAATCAACCTTTGATTTGTAAGTGCCTAATTCTTTAATTTCGTCAATAATGTGGATGCGCCTGCGGTCTATTTCGTAGCCTTTTTGTTCCCTTATAGCCCTGGCTATTTGAACCGTAGTTACGCTACCAAATATTTTTCCGCTGGTACCTGTTTTAGCGCCAATTTTTAAAGTGCCATCCTGTAATACCCTAATTACACTGTTGATTTCTGCAAGCAGTTTTGCTTCTTTTTTAGCAAGTTGCTTCATTTTTTCTTCCAGTTGTTTTAGGTTAGAAGGGCTGGCTTCTATGGCATACTTTTGTGGAATAAGGTAGTTTCTGCCATAACCGTTTTTTACGGCTACCAGTTCATTTGCGCTTCCCAGGTTGTTTACATCCTGAATTAATATTACCTGCATGATTGTGCATTTTTACCCAATACAGAAATTTCTTCCGGTACTTTCTCTGCCATAAAGCAAATTAGGGTGGTGAAAAAAATAGTTTATTTAAATAAATCCGTTACGTAAGGTAAAATAGCCATTTGACGGGCCTTTTTAATTGCCTGGCTCACTTTACGCTGGTATTTTAAAGAGTTACCGGTAATGCGGCGAGGCAATAGTTTACCTTGTTCGTTCAGGAATTTTTTTAAAAAATCTGCATCCTTATAATCAATATAATGGATACCCAATTTTTTAAAGCGGCAGTATTTTTTTGGGCGCTTATCGGCTTTAATAGCCGTAAGGTATTTTATTTCATTTGCTTTTGCCATGTTATACCTCCGCTTTTTCTGGTGAAGAAGATGCTACGCCACTTTTCTTTTTTGAATTGTACTCAACGGCGTATTTGTCGAGCACAGTAAACATGTGACGCATTACATTTTCGTCACGCAAAAGTTGAATTTTCAACTTTTCATTGAAGCTGGATGGCGCACTATATTCCAATACCCAATAAATACCGGTGGTTTTTTTGGCTATGGGATACGCCAGTGATTTTAATCCCCAGGGATTGCTGTGCACAACCGAGCCGCCATTTTCTTTAATGAGTTGCTCGTATTTGCTCCGGGTAGTTTTAAATCCTTCCTCAGATAGCACAGGGGTAAAAATCACCATCAATTCGTAATTGTTCATTTTCCCTTGTTTTGTTAATAAATAATATTTTGTTTACCGTTTAAAAACGGGCTGCAAAGGTAAGGGAAATATGGAAATTATGGGTAAAGTATGTGGGTTATTTTTAAAGGGGAATTATTACATTACACATTTACAGCATGCGATGTATCTACTGGTTATAATAGCCTTAATGGTATAAAAATCAGCTTTGAAATATTAAATTTGATAAATTTTTTAGCAAATTTTATTTGTACCTTTACCCTCTTTTTTATGAAACCGGCAGAAAATTCAACTTTACCTACAGATAATATAGAAGTAAGTGGCGCAAGGGAGCACAACCTGAAGAATATTGATATAACTATTCCAAAAAATAAACTGGTGGTATTTACCGGTGTAAGCGGCAGCGGTAAATCGTCGCTGGCTTTTGATACAATTTATAACGAAGGCCAGCGCCGTTATATGGAAAGTTTTAGCGCATATGCCCGCCAGTTTATTGGTGATATGGAGCGGCCCGATGTTGATAAAATTACCGGCCTAAGCCCCGTAATTTCCATTGAGCAAAAAACCACTAATAAAAACCCACGCAGTACCGTAGGCACCATCACCGAAATTTACGATTTTATGCGCTTGCTTTTTGCCCGTGCCGGCGAGGCATACAGCTACAATACGGGCAAAAAAATGGTAAAGTTCAGCGAAGAAGAAATTGTACAGGCCATTTTTGAAAAATATTACGGGCAAAAAATAAATATCCTTGCTCCATTGGTGCGTGGGCGCAAAGGCCATTACCGGGAGCTGTTTGAAGACATCCGCAAAAAAGGGTTTTTAAAAGTAAGGGTAGATGGCGCAATAACCGACCTCAAAGAACGCATGCAGGTGGACCGCTATAAAATACACGATATAGAAGTGGTGATAGACCGTGTAGAAGTAACCGATGATATGCAATACCGTTTAAGCCAAAGTGTACAAAAAGCATTGCAAATAGGTAAAGATTTATTGTTTATTGCGCCACAGGAATACAAAAATGCAAAGCCTGCGGCAAAAAACCTTTTTACTTCGGCACAAATTACCGAAGCAGTTTTCAGCAAACAGCTCATGTGTGTGGATACGGGCATTTCTTACGAAGAGCCTTCTCCAAATTCGTTTTCATTTAATTCGCCGTATGGCGCATGCCCCGTTTGTAAAGGCCTGGGCACCACTTACCATGTAAATATGCAAGCTGTAATGCCCGATGAAAGTATTAGCGTAAACAACGGCGCCATAAAACCACTGGGCGAAGAAAGAGAAGCCTATGTTTTTAAACAGGTAAAAGAAATTGCCAAAAAACATAAAATAAATTTAGACAAACCTTTAAAAGACCTGCCCAAAAAATCACTCAACATATTATTGTATGGTAAAGAAGAAGTAGCAGATATTACCATTGAAGAGCAGGAAATTGCCGGCGATGGCGCCGTGTATTATACCACCGAATATGAAGGCATCATCAATATGATAAAACGATGGTTTGCCGGCACTAACACTACCGAATCTTTAAGAGATTGGGTAGAAAGCTATATGAGTTTAAAACCCTGCGAAGAATGCAAAGGCACAAGGCTGCGTAAAGAGAGCCTTTGGTTTAAAATAGATGAAAAAAATATTGCTGAGCTCAGCACAATTGACCTGGATTATTTATATGCCTGGTTTGACGGCCTTGAACTAAGGCTTAGCCAAAAACAAAATGCTATTGCAAAAGATATTTTAAAAGAAATAAGGGAGCGGCTGCAATTTTTATTGAATGTGGGCCTCACCTACCTCACCATCAACCGGCCATCTAAAAGCTTAAGCGGCGGCGAATACCAGCGCATAAGGCTTGCAACGCAAATAGGTTCCCAGTTGCAGGGCATCACCTATATATTAGATGAACCCAGCATTGGCCTTCACCAGCGGGATAACCAGCGGCTTATTGGTGCTTTACAAAACCTACGGGATATTGGCAACAGCATTTTGGTGGTAGAGCATGATAAAGAAATAATGCTTGCCGCAGATTTTTTGGTGGATATTGGCCCAAGGGCCGGTAAGTATGGCGGCAGTATTGTAGCACAAGGCACGCCAGCGCAGGTGTTAAAGGCCAATACCGAAACGGCACAATATTTAAGCGGCAAAAAAAATATTGCCGTGCCGGCTCAAAGAAGAAAAGGCAATGGAAAATTTATTGAACTCAAAGGCGCTGCTGGAAATAATTTAAAAAATGTATCGGTAAAATTTCCACTGGCAAAATTTATTGCCGTAACCGGCGTAAGCGGCAGTGGAAAATCTACGCTTATTAATGAAACCCTTTATCCTTTGCTGAGTAGTTATTGCTATTCCTCCAAAGCCGTTGCCTTGCCGCATAAATCCATAAAAGGCCTGGAAAATATTGATAAAGTGCTGGAGATAGACCAAAGCCCCATTGGCCGTACCCCCAGGAGCAACCCGGCAACTTACTGTGGATTTTTTACTGATATACGTACTTTATTTGCCAGCGTTCCCGAAGCTAAAATACGGGGTTATAATGCAGGTCGTTTTTCTTTTAATGTAAAAAGCGGCCGGTGCGATGCTTGTGAAGGCGGCGGAATGAGGGTAATAGAAATGAACTTTTTGCCCGATGTATATGTGCATTGCGAAAAATGCAATGGCAAACGATACAACCGGGAAACTTTAGAAATTCGCTACAAAGGAAAATCTATAAGCGATGTATTAAACATGACGGTAGATGAAGCCGTGGAATTTTTTAGCGCTGTGCCGTATATCTACCGCAAAATAAAAGTATTGCAGGAAGTAGGCCTTGGCTATATCAGCCTTGGCCAAAGCGCTGTAACCCTCAGCGGTGGCGAAGCCCAAAGGGTAAAGCTATCTACTGAGCTGGGTAAAAGAGACACCGGCAAAACCTTTTATATTTTAGATGAACCCACAACCGGCCTCCACTTTCAGGATATACAGCACCTGCTGGATGTTTTGAATAAATTGGTGGACAGGGGCAATACCGTTTTGGTAATTGAGCACAACCTCGACATAATAAAAGTTGCCGACCATATTATTGATATTGGCCCCGAAGGTGGTAGTGGCGGAGGAGAAATATTATTTGAAGGCAGCCCGGAAGAAATAAAAACCGCAAAAAGAAGCATTACGGCAAAATATGTGGCGGAAGAATTGAAGCGGAGTTGAAGAAAAGATACTCCTTCTTAGTCCAAACAATATTTCCTTTCTTCAATGAGGCTTAATTTTTAAAGGAGCTTTTTCTTTTCAAAAAACTCCTCTAAAAATCAAAAACAACCCAAAATAATCATTCCTTTCTATTTATAAGGTATTGCTCCTTTTTTGTAAATCCTGTAATAGTGTCTATTACCGCCAATTTACTATTTTCAATCATGCTTTTGCAAATGGCTATTTCTTTTTGAGTTAAATTTCTTAGAGAATCAATCTCCTGTACAACCCCATCATGATTTTTATAAGTATAAGCATTAAAGGCTGCAACACAATAATCCTTATCGGGAAACACAGCTCCTCTAATTTTGTTTAATGAATTAAAATCGGATATTTTTTTATCAATGTTACCTTTACCTCATAGTAATAGTAGTATAATTTTAAAAATAGTTCTCTTTTAAGGGTTTGCTTTTCCCTTTAAATCAAAAGTACTATACCACTTTATAAATACATCTTTATACTTAATAGGTATAGACGGCATTGAATTTACTTCGCTTAAAGAACTCAATGGTAATTTTGTCTCCAACGCATTTGCTCCCCATTTTTCAAAAATTTTTCTTTCTTCAACCGTTAGCCAATTTCGTAAAATTTTAAAATCAGTTGTTTGGAGAATTGTATCTGGTCTTACTAAATTTAATACGACACGACAGATTGTATAACCAGGTAACATAGCTTCAATTCCACGATGTACTTTAAATAAATTACTTTTTAGCATTTTATTACTTAGGTAATAATATTCCTCTGACAAATAATTGGAAGACTCTATTTTTGATGTATATTTTACCCTTTTATAAAGATTACCATCAATTATGGTATCTGAAATTACCTGAAAGTTCTCTATAGGCCTATTGTCCCTGCCTGTATATGTGTACCACCCAGTTGCATCCCCAGGCTTTAATTGGTACGAACAAATTACTGAAGCGGTATCGGTAAAACTATGATAGTCCTGACAAATCGAATTTCTTAAATTATTAAAACTATACTTATATAATTCATACCCTTCAAGCTGAAACGAATCAAAATCTGCATGAATAAACATCTTTCCTTCATGTATTGCTACACTGTCCCTAAACCATACCAAATTAACAAAAACACTATCTTTTCGGCCGTAATTAGAGGTTACACAAAATAAACCCTCCTTTGCCAAAAGTGAATCTTGTGCATATAAATATTGCACCTCTCCCAAGGCAATTAGTATGAAAAATAAGCATATTTTTTTCATTTCAAATTATTTATTGTAACACGATTGAAGCATTCCAACTCTTGGGTATACCCTGCAATTCTGTTCTAGGATATGGCTGTTGATTTGTATATTCCAAAATAGCCTTAAAATCAGTGTATGCTGTATTTGAATTAGTTAAACCACCTAAATGTCTTACCACTAAAAAATTAATATGCCAGGGTTCGTTAGGCGGGTACAAATGATACCCATTACCGAACATAATTATTGACCCTTGATATTCCGGGCTTGAATCAAAAGAATTTGAAGCACTATTTCCCGGATAACTCCAACCAAAAAATTTATAAGTTGCATACATTTTCCAATTCTCATAACCTTGATTCCTTGAGGCTACTTCATACTCAATTTCAATTTCTTTATACTCAGGATCAGAATAATTAGGCAGGTCGCTAACACCACCACTTGCTTCATCATAACATTGAGTGTATAAAAATTCTTCAAAAACTTGAACTGTCCCATCTGAATAATAAATTGTTGTAGTAAGATACCAATCTATACAATAAGGCTGATCGGGAACTGGTTCTGTAATAGTTGGCCTTCCATACCATAGCCTAAACTCAATAGGCAATCCACCATTCCCAAAATCCATTTCATATTGCCTAATTTCATTTAATGAAATCTTACAAAATGTACCGCTCACATTTATGGATTGTTTGATAAAGAAATCATGAAACGAATTATTTGGAAGCCCATTTAATAAAGAATCAGCCGGGTAAAACAAAACTATATCAGCTTTCCATATTCTGCCTTTTTCATTTTCTACCAGTAATAAATATCTTAACGGTTCGTTCAAATCTGTTCTGATATTATTAGTCAGGGGCATTCGCTTATCTAAAGGCACAATAATAAAATTTTCTCTGCGGTATGGCTCAATATACATTTCATCATACATTACGCTTGCCTGTATCTTATCAATGGTATTGTTACTATCTCTCCCAATTTTTCTTTTTTGATCTTCCAGCCACTTCCTTATTTCAGCAGCTCCATTTCTTCCGGCAATGCTATTTACACATTCGCTTTTTTCAATTGGATTTTTAAAAGTACTTTCTACAATTGCTTCTTTTTTACAACTAAATAAAGAAAAAACAAAAGGCAGTAAAATTACAGAAACTAAAAACCTGGAATTAAGAGGGGGGGGGAATTACGTTTCATAGCAAATAATTTAGGTGAATTAATAACCTAAGCTACTAATATTTTTTAAAATACAAAATTTATTTATGCAGAATGGCTTTAACCTTATTTCGCAAAGTAGTTTCAGTATTAGCCAAAAAAAACCACAGCAAGCTGTGGAATTTTTAAAATAAGCTAAAGCATATTAATGAAATAAAGTGGTTTCAGGGGCTGCAACGTGTAAGAATACACATCGTTTTCCGGGGGTTAACTTCTATTATATACCTTATGCTTACTTAATGGGTTGTTTTAATTTTTAAATTTTAATGTTTATGTAATATTGGGTTAGTACTTTTTAATAAAAGTGCGGGCACCTGGTTTGCCTGGTATAAATATTATCGTTATTACCAAGTTTTATGCCGAGTTTTATCACACAGGAAAAATAGTCGTCGTTCTTATTGGGGTTTCCTCTTTGGGTGCCTGGAGGATACCTGTTGAGCCCCACGTTAAAAATGCCGTTTACCTTATCGGATATTTGCTCGGCAAGCGCTGCGTCCTGCGGCGACATATAAAGCCTGAAATAGTTCGGATCAATATAAGTGGTACTTACATCATCCACATAATCGGTAAAAGTATGCCGGTACAAAAGTTCGGTGCCGGTAAATACTCTGTCGCTCAGTTTTATTTTTACGCCAAATCCCATAGGAAGGTTCAACTGGGTAAGTTTATACGGTTTCTTTTCGGGGTATTCTTCCATTCCCTGTCCTTCTGTACGCAAGGGATGTAATTTGTACCAGGTTCTTCCACCATTAATGTTTTTTATAGATCCCATGGGGTCAAAGTGAAATATGCCCAGGCCTCCAAAAACATAGGGGCGAAATTTTGGATCGTAATCTTCATAATTCCTATACATATAGTTTAAAGGAAAAAACTCTATTGCCGAATAAGCTTCCCAAACATTACTCTTAAAATCGAGGTTTCTTTCCAACCTCCACAATTCATGGCTGCCTTCGGGTTTAATGGTATAATCTTCGCCGGATAAGTAAGTGTATTGTGCCGCAAACCTTAAACCAATCCATGAGTTGGGATAGATAGATACAAAAGCCCCTTTCATCATTTTGGTCAACTCCAGGTTTATATCTTTTACAAAGTAGGTGCCTTTTCCCCTGTTACCGCCAAGGTCGCCTAGAAAAAATGTAGGGCCAAAATTAAGCCCGGCTTCTACACTCACTTTTTGTGAGTTGCCCAGTAAAATGTGTTGCGCATTTGCGGCAGTTCGCAGGTTAAGGAAAAGTGCCAGCACCAAGCATTTAACAAATAACCTATGTAAAGCAGGTTTCATGGTTGATTATTTTGTTTTTCAAGTATTGGATAATAACCGAGGGCATTATTTGCCCGTATATATGTGTATTAACGGCAAACAGCAATAAAATATTGTTGTAAAAAACGAATTATACAGAGAGGAGCATTTCTATATGCGGTATCCCATCTTCAAGATAGGTTTCGCTGCAGGGTATAAAACCCAATTGGGCGTAAAAATTTTTTAAGTATAACTGTGCGCCAATTTTTATAGAGGGAACTTTAAAATTTTCAAGTACTATTTTTATAGCCTCCTGCATTAATTCTTTGCCCAGGCCTTTGCGCCTGTATTCAGGCGCTGTAACCACCCTGCCAATACTAGCTTCGGCAAAAGCTATACCCGGCGGAATTATACGGGCATAAGCAATTAATTGATTATTGTGCCAGCAGCACAAATGCCAGCTATTGAGATCCTTTTCATCGGTATCGGGATAAACGCAATTTTGCTCCACCACAAAAACCCTGTTGCGGAGCCTTAATATTTCATACAACTCATAAGCGGTGAGTGTGGAAAAATTCTGGTATAACCACTGGGCATTTATCACAATAATTTTTTATACTTTTCGTTGCCAGCAAAATAGGTTACTGCTTTTATTTATTAATAACCGTATTTATCTTTCCACCTTTCTTTTAAAAATTTTTTTATTTCTTCTTCCCTTATATTATTTCCCGGTGCATAAAATGCAGTAGTATTTATTTTATCTGGCAAATATTGGGCTTCTGTAAAATTATTATCGTGGTTATGCGGATAATCGTATCCTTTTCCGTAATCCATCGTTTTCATCAATTTTGTAGCAGCATTACGTAAATGCAAAGGAACAGGAAGATCGCCATATTTTACCACTGCTTCCTGCGCTTTGGCAATGGCAACTGTTGAGGAATTACTTTTTACAGAAGTAGCCAGGTAAATGGCACACTGGCTCAAAATTAAATTCGCCTCGGGGTAGCCAATCATATTTACTGCCTGAAAAGTATTTACTGCAAGCAACAAAGCATTAGGGTTGGCATTGCCAATATCTTCGCTGGCAAATATTACCATGCGTCGTGCTATAAATTTTACATCTTCTCCTCCTTCAATCATCCGGGCAAGCCAGTAAACGGCTGCATTGGGGTCGCTACCCCGCATACTTTTAATAAAGGCCGAAATAATATCGTAGTGTTGCTCCCCTTGCTTGTCGTATAAGGCAATGCGTTGCTGGGCAACTTTCATCACACTTGCATCATTAATCACCGCATTTTTTCCTAAAGTTTCTGTGGTTAACTCAAGCAGGTTCAATAATTTTCTTGCATCTCCACCGCTTATATTTAAGAGCGCTTCATGCTCCTGCACTTTAATATTCATTGTTTTTAGCGCTTCATCACCTGCTACTGCCTTTTGCAACAACGCAATAAGCGATTCTTTATCCAATGGCTTTAACACATAAACCTGGCACCTGCTCAACAGTGCGCTGTTTACCTCAAAAGATGGGTTTTCGGTAGTAGCGCCAATGAGGGTAATAATACCTTTCTCCACTGCACCCAGCAAAGCATCCTGCTGCCCTTTGTTGAAACGGTGAATTTCATCAATAAACAAAATAGCGCCGGTAGATTTTTTTGCCATGTCTATGGCTTCCCTGATATCTTTTACACCTGCAGAAATTGCACTGAGTTGAAAAAAGGGTTTGCGTATTGTTTTTGCAATAATATTGGCAATAGTTGTTTTACCTACTCCCGGTGGTCCCCACAAAATTAGGGAAGGAATTTTTTCTGCTTCAATGGCTGTACGCAAAATACTTCCTTTGCCGGTAAGGTGCTGCTGTCCTGCCAAATCATCCAGCGTTTGTGGGCGCATCCGTTCTGCAAGTGGAGAAAGCATCGTCATGCAGTAAAGTTACAGAATTAAGGATGGGAGCAACAACCGGCTATGTACAAATTGTCCGGTTCCTTTTAATTTTTTTCCAGGTATGGTAAAACATCAGGTAATGTAACCGGCCGCTGTTCATCATTAATATTAATTACAATGGCATAGCCTTTTGCACCTCCGCTTTTTCGCAGCATTTCTACAAGGCTATATTGGTCGCTGTATTGCAGCTTACCGGTTTCTTCGCTCCAGGTTTCTTTGGTTACCAGGCAACCTGCAGTAGGCGTAAACGGGTAATATATTTCGCCGGTATAAAATTGAGGGTTTACGGTGCTGCCATGGGCAATAATTTCTGTACGGCCCAGCATACCGGCAAAGTACGCCTGGTAAACCGGATAATAATTTTGAAAATTTTGCGGCAGCAGTTTTTTATAATCTTCTTTTTCCCAAACCGAATCTACTTTATTTACCTCTTTATAAAAATGCGAAGCCTTATCTTCAAATGGCATTTGCATTTGTACATTTACCGATGGCCCAATAAAAGCATTATTGGAAACCTCAAATCCATCCATCCGAAAAATTCCCTCGGGTGTGTTTCCATTAGAAATATAGCCGGGCATATTGCTGATGCTCCTTGCCAGTTGTGGAACATGAAAAATATTCCCCTTGCTGTCCCGTACAAAATTCCCATTGGCATCTCTTATTAAAACCAGGCCGGGATAATTCCGGTTTTTGCGCTGTAAGCTTATCAATAAAACATTACCAGGCAAATAATTTTTTTGAAAAAAGCCCGACAATTCGGGAACCGCATTTTTTTTATTGTATAAAGACGCCTGGTAATAGATTTGCTGGTAGTACGGGTTTTCTTTGTACATACTCATGCGCTCCTGTGTAAGATATTCAATATACACAGCATCGTCTTCATTGCCGCTATTTAAAATATAGTTTGCTGCCATAGCAAAAACTTTATCGTTGCTTATAACGTTTAAATATTTTTTTACAGGGCCAATATATTTTACGGGATATTGTGCATTGAGCAAATCCAATAACGAGCGCTGATAATTACTACTTAAGTTGGGAAATAAAACTACCGCTTTATCAATTTGGGTATTTACAAATGCAGATTTATATTGAATGAGCGCTATTGCGTCAAAGGCATTTGCCCAGGCTTCTTCATTATTTGCCGTAAGGCTATCCGACAGGTTTTTGAGGATAACATTGTTTACCACGTTACGGTAAAATTTTTCTCTGTTTTTCTTCAATACATTTTTCGTGTACAAAGTCATGGTTTGGGAAAAGCCCTGCAAGCAAAAAGCACAAAATAAAATTGCAAACCATTTTTTCATTGAATACCATTAAGGCAATAACACAATACTATAAAATTTAACCTTAGTAAGTAAAGACATGGGAAGGTTTTGTGTTAAATAATTCAAAATCTTATTTCTTTCTTTTATTATTCAGTTATTTATTTGGGTAGCAGGTTGAGTTTTATTTGTAATTCATCAAACTGCCTGGTATCTATTTCACCGGGTGCATCAATCATTACATCCCGCCCACTGTTGTTTTTGGGAAAGGCTATAAAATCCCTTATACTTTCGCTGCCGCCCAGTATGGAGCAAAGTCTGTCGAAACCAAAAGCAATGCCGCCATGCGGTGGTGCGCCATATTCAAATGCGCCCAGTAAAAAGCTAAATTTATGTTGCTGTTCGGCTTCATCCATTCCCAATGCAGCAAACATTTTTTGCTGCAATTCTTTTTGATAAATGCGAATGGAGCCTCCGCCAATTTCGTTGCCGTTTAAAACCATATCGTAAGCATTAGCTTTAATATTGGCATAAGGATGCTTTAAATATTCTGCTGCATTTTCTATAACCGGGTTGTTATTGATCATAACGTTTATATCCGCAGGCTTGGGAGAAGTAAAAGGATGGTGCCTTGCTACCCAGCGGTTGTCTTCTTCGGCATATTCAAATAATGGAAAATCCAGCACCCACAGCAATTTAAATTCATCGGGCTTGCGCATGCCCAGTTGTGTGCCCATGTGCAACCTTAATTCGCTGGCGGCTTTACGGGTTCGCTCTTCGGCGCCGGCAACTATTAAAATTAAATCGCCTGCATTTGCACCGGCTGCTGCAGCAATTGCTTTTAATTTTTCTTCGCTGTAAAATTTATCTACGCTGCTTTTAAAGCTGCCATCGGCATTGCATTTAATAAATACCAGGCCCTTCATACCTATTTGCGGCCGTTTTACCCATTCGGTTAGTTCATCGGTTTGTTTGCGGCTGTATTCACTGCAGCCTGTAACGGCAAATGCAATTACGGTTTCGGCTTCATCAAATACCTTAAAATCTGCTCCGGATATTAATGAAGCAATATTTTCTTTACCTGGGAAACTGTGTGCCGGAAATTTAAGGTTGCATAATTTCATATCAAACCTAATATCCGGCTTATCATTGCCAAAGGTCCACATGGCATGTTCCCATGTGATGCGCTGAACGGCTTCGGGGTAATCCATATTTTTTATATCCTTAAAAATTTGTTTCACCAGGCCTTCAAACATTTGGAGAATGTCTTCCTGCTCTACAAAACACATTTCGCAATCTATTTGTGTAAACTCAGGTTGCCTGTCGGCACGCAGGTCTTCATCTCTAAAGCATTTTACAATTTGGTAGTAACGGTCGTAGCCGCTCACCATCAATAATTGTTTAAAAGTTTGCGGGCTTTGTGGCAGTGCATAAAACTGGCCCGGGTTCATGCGGCTTGGCACCACAAAATCCCTTGCACCTTCGGGTGTACTTTTTATAAGAAAAGGTGTTTCAATATCCATAAACCCTTTTAGGTGCAGATAGTTTCGTGTGCTGCGGCTTACGGCATAGCGCAGCTCCATATTTTTTTTAACGGCATTGCGTCTCAAATCGAGGTAGCGGTATTTCATACGCAGGTCGTCGCCGCCATCAGTATCATCTTGTATGGTAAAGGGCGGCACAGTGCTTTTATTAAGTATATTAAATTTTGAAACCAGTATTTCAATATCGCCGGTAGGTATTTGTGCATTTTTATTGCTGCGTTCATTTACAATGCCGGTTGCCTGCAATACAAATTCACGCCCCAGAGGATGGGCTTCCAATTGGGCATTAAGCTCTTCAGAAAACAATAATTGGGTAATGCCATAGCGGTCTCTTAGGTCCACAAATGTAATACTGCCAAACTTGCGAATGGTTTGTACCCAACCGGCCAGGGTTACTTCTTTTTTGCAGTCGGTAATCCTTAATTCGCCAGAGGTATGCGTTCTAAACATAAAAAATATGTTGAATAATGAATTGATGTATAAGAGTGCGACGCCAATGAAGCCCAATAGTATTATTTCTGCCGGGTACATAAAAATCATTATGTTACCGGCTTTATCAACTTTGGGCAGCATCGTTGTGTCACTCACTTCAACGGCACCGGTTTAATGCAGCGCAATTGGGCGGCAAAGATAATAAAATGAAATATGGCCAGGGCAACAAGTAGTAAATAAAAAACAGGCAAATACAATAGCTTTACGCCTTAGCCGAAAATTAACTAAATTGCAAAATAATTATATGAGCAAAAAAGGAAGTTCTAAAAAAAACGCAGCATCCAATATTTTGCAAGGTGTATTGGACATCAGCAAAAGCGGGATGGGATTTGTAAGTGTAGCAGGGCTGGATAAAGACATTATGGTAAAACCGCACGACCTGGGCAAGGCCTTTAATGGCGATACAGTGAGTGTACAGGTGCCGCAAAAAGGCGGTTTTAAAGAAAAAAGGGTGGAAGGTGTAATAACCGATGTGCTGCAGCGCAAGCAGTTGGTTTTTACCGGCAGCCTGCAAATCAATAATAATATTGCATTTTTTATAGCCGGCGGCGATAAAGGCATGCCCGATTTTTTTATTCCACCCCATAAATTAAGCGGTGCAAAAAATGGCGATAAAGTTGTTGCCAAATTTATAAAATGGAACAAGGCCGATAAAAAGCCCGAAGGTGAAATAGTAGCCAAAATAGATGCGCAAAATGCCAGCGACCTTGCCATGAAAGAGCTGTTGCTGAACAATAATTTTTCGCTTTCATTTGATAAAAAGGTAATTGAAGAATCCCAAAAGTTATCACCCGATATTACACGTGAAGAAACCCGTAAGCGTAAAGATTTTAGGGATATACTCACTTTTACCATTGACCCTGCAGATGCCAAAGATTTTGATGATGCTATTTCTATACGCAATATGGATAACGGTTGCTACGAAATAGGTGTACATATTGCCGACATCAGCCATTTTGTAAAACCCGATACGGAATTGGATAAAGAGGCATACGCAAGGGCAACCAGCGTGTACCTGCCCGACAGGGTAAACCCCATGCTCCCGGAAAAAATATCCAATGAGCTTTGCTCCCTAAGGCCCAATGAAGACAAATACTGCTTTTCGGCCGTTTTTCAAATTACCAACAAGGCCGAAATAAAACATAAATGGATTGGCCGCACTTTAATACACAGCAATCACAGGTTTACTTATGAAGAAGTGCAGCAAATTATTGAAACCAAAGATGGCCTTCATTTTAAAGCGCTTCTATTGCTCAACGACCTTGCCCAGCGTATGCGTAAAGAAAGGCTGAGCAAAGGCGCCATAAATTTTTCATCGCAGGAAGTAAAATTTAAACTGGATGAAACGGGCAAGCCTGTGGGCATAGAAATTAAAGAAAGTTTTGAAGCCCACCAGCTTATTGAAGAGTTTATGCTGCTGGCCAATAAAACAGTTGCCGAGTATGTTTCAAAAATAAAAATCAATAAACAACCCATACCCTTTCCCTACCGGGTTCACGACAAGCCCGATGAAGAAAAACTAAAACCTTTTGTGGCTTTTGCCCGAAAATTTGGTTACCATTTCGATTTAAAAGATGAACGTTCTGTGGCACTTTCTTTTAATAAATTATTGAAGGAAGTACATGGAAAACCTGAGCAGCATGTGCTGGAGCAACTGGGCATACGTACCATGGCCAAAGCCATTTATACCTCAGAAAATATTGGGCATTATGGCCTGGGCTTTGAATTTTACTGCCATTTTACATCACCCATTCGCCGATATCCCGATGTATTGGTGCACCGAATTTTACAGCATTGCCTCGATAAAGATTTAAAGACGGATAAACACATGGAGGAAAAATGCAAACATTGCAGTGAGCGGGAACGTAGCGCCATGGATTGTGAACGCAGTGCCAATAAATACAAGCAGGTAGAATTCATGCAGCAATTCCTGGGAGATGAGTTTGATGCCGTAATCAGTGGCGTTTCCCCTTTTGGGTTTTGGGCAGAAACCCTGGAACATAAATGCGAAGGCTTTGTAAGCATTAGGGAATTGAACCTCATGGATGAATTTCGCCATGATGAAACCGACTATGCATTGCTGGGGCAAAAAACAAAAAGAAAATTTCGCATGGGCGATAAAATAAAGATAAAAGTAGTAGCCACCAACCTGGAAAAAAGGCAAATGGATTTTGAATTGCTACAGGACAATAAAAAAACCGGTAATAAAGCAGCTATAAAAAAGATACCTGCCAAACGCAAAAAATAACGATTGTGCATTGCAACAGCCGGGTTTAAAATTACAACATGAGAACTTTTGCTGAGCTATCTGAACTGTTTGAAGAAAAATTTAATTGCAGGCATTTCCCTAATGAGCCGGCAACATTATACAACCCGGCGCAATATATTTTATCTATTGGCGGAAAAAGGATAAGACCCGTATGTGTACTGATGGGTAATGAGTTATTTGGGGAATTGGGGCCTAATGCATTTAACGCAGGCTTAGCCGTAGAACTATTCCACAATTTTACTTTGATACATGACGATATAATGGATAATGCACCCTTAAGAAGGGGGAAACCCACAGTGCATGTACAATATGGAACGCCTACAGCCATACTTACCGGTGATGTAATGTTTGCACAATCTTATGATTATATCTCAAGGGTTTCTAATGAATTTATTCATCCAGTTCTTAGCTTGTTTAATAAAACAACTAAAGAAGTTTGCGAAGGCCAGCAACTGGATATGGACTTTGAGCAAAAACAAAATGTAAGCATAGAAGAATACCTGCAAATGATTGCTTTAAAAACTTCGGTATTGCTTGGGGCAAGTATGCAACTGGGTGCTATTTTGGGAGGAGCAGGAAAAAGGAACCAGCAATTGATGTATGAGTTTGGCAAAAACCTCGGCATTGCCTTTCAGGTACAGGATGATTACCTAGATGCATTTGGCAACCCAGATAAATTTGGCAAGCAGGTTGGCGGAGATATTTTATTGAACAAAAAAACAATTTTGCTTTTATTTACAAGAGATAATATCGGCCCTCAGCAAAAAAATGAATTTAACGCGTTGCTTCAATCCAGCAATAAAGAAAAGGTGGGCAAAATGTTGCTTTTGTATAAATCATGTGGAGCCGACATTTATGCAAGGCAATTAAAAGAAAAATACTATAAGCAGGCTTTACAAAATTTAGAAGAAGTTGCCGTTATTAGTTCTAGAAAAAAAGCCCTGCAAAATTTGGCAGAATTTTTATTAAACAGGGAAAAATAAAAGAAATCGGCCAACATTTTTAAAAGTCAATTTATATATTAATTTTTAAATCTATATTTAAAAATAATTTTCTTTCTCCTTTATCATCAATATTTTATAAAGCATAAAATAGTTGTACAACCCTTTACCCGTTTACAATAGGAGCAAAAAAAATTTAAATCCCTGATTTTCTTTAATTTATTAAGAAAATAGTTTATCTTTGCGCTGCTCTAATGGTTTTGGTTTTAACACTGTTATCTGATATTGCTTTTTCTAAGTCCTTCAGTTCATTGTAAAGCATTAAGTCATTAAGGGATTTATAATTTATTTATTAAAAAAAAAGTTTTTTTACAATGAACATTTATGTTGGAAACCTGAGTTGGTCAATGTCAGACGATGACCTCAGCAATTTATTCACTCAATTTGGAAGCGTAACAAGCGCAAAAATCCTTAAGGACAAAGTTAGCGGTCGCAGTAAAGGTTTTGGTTTCGTAGAAATGGAAACCGATGAAGAAGCCAATAATGCAATTGCTAATCTTAACGAAACTGAAATTCAGGGCCGTAAGATTATTGTTAACCAAAGCCAGCCTCGCCCTGCCGGAGAAGGTGGTGGTGGTGGATTTAAAAAACGCAGTGGCGGATTTGGTGGTGGAAACCGTGGTGGTGGAAGCCGTGGTGGCTATGGCGGCGGTGGAAACCGTGGCGGTTATGGCGGCGGTAGAGAATCAAGGGATTATTAATAACGTTATTCCATATAAACACAAAAGCCTTTCTTGCGAAAGGCTTTTTTTATAGAACGAGCTTTACTGGTTTTATTTATTTATCAATAATTTTCCCGGATAAGAACGGAAGCCTACCTGTATTTTAAAAATATACATTCCTCTACTCAACTGCTGTGGCAGAATAAGGTTTATTTGGTTCATGCCGCTGTCAATATATCTTTTTGAAATTATTTCCCCTAAAAATTTTCCGCTTATATCAAAGAGCTGCATTGAGATTTCTGTTCTTTTTTCTACAGTTACCTGCAAGTTTGCCTTATCGGTAACAGGATTAGGAAAAACGGCGTATGTAAATTCCAGCTGTGGATTTATATTACCCGTAGTATCGTCGGGCAAATCAAGTATGCTGTAATTGTTTTTTAAAAAAAGTGGTGAGCCGGTAAGGGCAATATTATCTTTCAATTGGTCTGTTACTGTATTTGACGCAGAAAAATTCCATTCGTATTTATACAAATGAGCGGTAACATCGGCCGATAGCGGTATGCTAAATGTTGCCGATGCCGATTCGGAATTGTTGGCTGTTGTTTTGGCCCATAAAACATATAAGTTTTCGCCAGCATTATTTTTATAAGCTGCGCCATCAATGGTAGCCGGTAAATTCAATGCATTGGTAAGCGTTTGGTTAAAGGTATAACCAGATAATAACTGCGAAGTAGTTTTATAAGCCACACCTGCATCGGTAATTTTTTGCAGGTATGCCCCGCCATTCCATAGCGGCCCAATATTATGTAAATCCTGGTACATGCCCATTACACTAAATGAGTTTGTTGCCGTATTATAGGGTTCCAGGTTGCCGAGGCAATATAATTGTGTTTGCAACAACCCTTTTTTATGGCTGGTAACAAAAGATTTTATGATATAGTTCCGTTGCTCTGCCAGGCCGCCCCACTCGCCGCCAATGCTTTTGCCCGGTGCATTATTTTCGGTACAAATCAAATATTTTTTGGGGTAGGTTATACCATTAAAACCCCGGTTGGCTAAAACAGTTTCAAATTCATTAATTGTAGCGCCAAACATCTGGCTGGCTCTGTCTGAGTTCCGGTTACTACTTCCCATATTAAGGTGTGGGTAAGAATGGAAACTCAATACATCAAAATATGCGCCACCAAAATTTGGATATGAGGCCGATACTGTGCCATCTGTGGGATTATCAGTATAGCGCAGGAGGCAATCTAAAAAACTTGCATAGCCAATACCACCCGGTGTTACATAAGCCGATGGATCAACCGATTTTATTACTTCGTAACTAATACGCAGCAGCCGTATATATTGATAAATGGGCACATAAATATTTTTTAACTGGCAGGCTGTGGGTGCATTGTTCCACCAACTGTCAGTGTAAGTTTGGTCTTTCCAGCCATACATGCCCCAATCCTGATCGGGTTCATTTACTATTTCCCAAAACCTTACATAGTTTTTATAAGTTTGGGCAAGGTTATAAATATATACTGCGTAATAATTATTTTCATTTACCGGCGTACCATTTACACCTCCATCCCAAATAGGTTCATACATATTGGCATAAAGCCGTGAGCTCTCTGAACAACCCTGGTATTTTGTATTATCTGCATGTGCGGCTGCTACAGGTAAATCTACAAACAGGGTGTGTTCTGCAAGCCCAATAGATTGAAAGTGTTGAAAGCGCCCATTCAGAATATTCATTCCCCAGGTTTCTGTAAACTGTTCATACACTTTGGGCCTTAGCGTTGTAACGCCAATTCCAGGAATATTTAAAGAAGGATTGCCAGCAGCAATATTAGAAGTTGTAAAATCATCCCATGACCCATCGTACCAGCCAAGGTTTATACCGTATCTAAAAGGGCCATTATAGGAATTAACCTGAGTTTGGGCGTTAAAGGAAGGTTGGGCATTAACAAATAAAACCGCAAAGAGTAAGGATAGAAAAGCAATAAGCTGTTTTTTCATAAGAATTTTAAGATATTGGTTTGCGTTTATAACGCAAAAATGAAGCCGAAGGTGTGCGAAATTTCTTTTAGTTTATTGTAGTAAAATCAATGATGATTTTGCTTGCATATAAACTGCTATACGTTAATGGTTAAGAATGAATATTGCTTATTTTTTATAAAAAAGAAACCTCTGAAGCATGCAATCCGTCTATATACAGGAGAATTTGTTTTTCAAATTTTTCACCTGCAAAAACACCTGTTTTATTTGATTGATAACGAGTTAAAGCATTAAAAGCCTTTCTTTTATTTATTTTAGATAAAATAAAACATTGAGCGGCAATGCAGTTAACATTAGTTTTTTATAATCGGCAAAAAGTGGAATATTTATTTGCCCTGAACCCTAAACTGGTTAACCCTTAAAGCTACCCTTTTTTGTAGCTAAAAATGCCTCATACAAATGGGGCTATTTTTTTGCCTTTGCTGAAAGTAATTTTTTTAAAGCCGTAAATTTTTCATTTTTCCTTTCAAAGGCAAAACAATTTTTACCATTGGTAATTACAAAAACCGGCGCTTGTAACCTTTGGTTGTAGCGCAACACCTGGTTCAATACCTGCAGGGTTAAAGTTTCGTTCATGCTTTTGCACTCTATTACCATTTGTGGGAAAATATCATTGCTGTACACTACAATATCAAAACGCTTTTTAAGGCTGCCAACCATTACCTGTTTTTCTACTGCTATTAATGCTGGAGGATAATTCAATACCTCAGTTAAATACAATAAAAAATTTTGACGTACCCATTCTTCAGGCGTAAGTACAAGCCAGGTTTTACGAATAATGCAAAAAATTTTTTCTCGTCCTTTGTCCTGCTGAATTGCCGGTTTGCTATCGGGATAATTAATTTTAATCATTCTGCACAAATGCCCTGGTAAATAGAGTCTGCAAAAATACTATGGGCAAATTATTTGCAGCGAAAATATTATCGTATGTTAGTTTGTTGCTACATCGGCATTTACATTTCCCCAACCAAGTGAACTGCTTTTATTGGGATATTTTGAACTGCTTTGGATTAATTTATTCAATACCTGGTCTCTTGTATAACCGGGGAACCTGCTCCACACCAATGCAGCAATGCCGCTCATGGTTGCTGTTGAAACAGATGAGCCACCTACTGTACTTGGTACATCGCCCTGCATAGCAAGGCTCAGCTGGTGCAAATTAGTTGAGGCTTTTTCCATTACCACAGTAAAATCGGTTTCTGAACCGCTATGGCAGGTTTCACAGGTGCTGTTTACATTATTTTCTTTTACGCCGGTAACTGCATTTACATTAGATAGCCATGCAGGAAAAACAACGCCATACCAACCGGCAGCCCAGCTAAATGATGTGCCTGCAGCACAAAACATTAATTTACCTTTTCCATAAGCATAATTTATGGCATCGGCAACCTGCGAACTGTTGGTAATTCTACCCATGCTCATACTGATTATTTTCACATCGGTCCTGTTTGCCGCATTAATATACGCATTGGCAACGCCTTTGGCCTCACGGCTTGCATCTAAAAAAACATCTTCTGCAGCACGGCAGGTAACTAAATTACAATTGTATGCCACACCGCAAGCTGCACCGTCAATACCTCTTGGAGCAGCCAAAGCTCCTGCCATTGCAGTGCCATGCCCGCAACCATCGTCGGGTGTTTCCGTTGGCCCATATGGTATGCCAAATATTGTACTACGGGGAAGTGTTACCGATTTTTCAACCGTTCTTCCTCCAGAGTTTCCCTGGTTAAATGCTGAGCCCAGGTTTTCCTGGTCAAATTCACAACCGGTATCTATTACAAAAACTTTAATGCCTGCCCCACTCGTTCTTGCCCATGCAGATGGGATATTGTGATAGATCAAATTCCAGGATTGCTTTGCGTTGGGGGAAATTGTACTGTAATCTGAACCATTCACCAAACCACTTTGTGGTGAATTGCTACAGCCACTGCTACTTAATTCCTTCGCTGCCATATCGGCTGCTTCTTTAGGTTCGTAACCCATGGGCTCGGCATACCTTACCATTTTATTTGCCCTCAGCATTTTAACAGTTTCCAGGTTTTTTACATTTACATCCAGTACCGGTAGCACATCTTCTTCCCATTGTATAATTTGGGACATTGTTATGGATTTATCCAACTTTTGCTCTGATGCCAAAATCATTTGAAGGAGCTTTTCTTTTACTGCTTTCCATGCTGCATCGTTGATATTAATTAAATGAATGCGGTTGTCAATATTAGCTTCTGTTTCAGGTTTATAGCCTACGGCCATTACATTGTCGCTGTGTTGCAGTGCGCTCCAAACCATTACATCACTTGCTGTATTCCATTCAAAATGGCCGGCATCTTTACACTGGCTTTTAATAAATGCATCTATTTGAGTGGTGGTCATTAAATCTTCTTCAGCCGCAATTTCTCCCTGGTTCAATGAAGTTTTTTTACAGGATACAATAAAGAAGATGATGGTAAATAGAAAGGCAATAAATTTTATCATTTGCAATTAATTTGGCAATGAATTTAATAATATTTTACCGTATATATTAAAAATTACCGCACATTTTATTAAGATGATTGCAATGGCCTTTACACCCCTCACAAATCAGCCGTAGATTTTTTTTTGTATTTTTACTCAAAGCCAACAAAATATAAAAATGAAAACAAAAGAAGAAATAGTAGAAAACTGGCTTCCAAGGTACACAGGAAATGCATTAGATGGATTTGGGCAGTATATATTGCTCACCAATTTCAGCAACTATGTAAACCTGTTTGCAGAATGGAATAAAGTGGAAGTAATAGGAAAAGATAAACCCATGCAATGTGCAACAGCCGGCGAAGTTACCATTATAAACTTTGGTATGGGAAGCCCAGGCGCCGCTACTATTATGGACCTTTTAAGTGCTATACAACCCAAAGCTGTATTGTTTCTAGGTAAATGCGGCGGCCTTAAAAGGCGTAATAAAATAGGCGACCTCATACTGCCAATAGCTGCCATTCGTGGCGAAGGCACCAGCAACGATTACTTTCCACCCGAAGTGCCTGCATTACCGGCATTTGCACTTCAAAAGGCAATAAGCACTACCATTAGGGATTATGAAGTGGATTACTGGACAGGCGTGTGCTATACTACCAACAGGCGAGTGTGGGAACATGACGACCACTTTAAAGAATACCTCCAAAAAATAAGGGCTTATGCCATTGATATGGAAACCGCCACCATTTTCAGCGTAGGTTTCCATAATAAAATTCCAACCGGTGCATTGCTGCTGGTAAGCGATTCGCCCATGGTTCCAGAAGGGGTAAAAACAGAAGATAGCGACAAATCCGTTACCACAAATTTTGTGGAAACACATTTAAAAATCGGGATAGATTCGCTTAAGCAACTTATCAATGACGGGTTAACAGTAAGACATTTGAAATTTTAGCCCGGTAAATAATAATTGCCGCCGTTATTAACCATAAAGAACCTTAGGGTAACTTTTACAAACGATGGTATAATAAATACAGTTGTAAAAGATATTAATTTTGCCATTGAAAAAGGCAAAATTACGGCGCTTGTAGGCGAAAGCGGATCAGGGAAATCTATTACAGCATTATCGCTTCTTAAACTATTACCCTCAAATGCAAATGCAACCGGTGAAATATTTTTTTGCAATTGCCAAAGCAGCACCAACCTTCTGCATTTAAGCTCAAAAAAAATCAATACCATACGGGGCAATAGTATTTCCATGATTTTCCAGGAGCCCATGACTTCGCTAAATCCTGTATTAACCTGTGGCCGGCAGGTGATAGAAGTATTGGTGAAACATAAAAAGTATTCCTCAAAAGTAGCAAGGGAAATAACCATACAGCTTTTTGAAAAAACCGGCTTGCCTAATCCTGAGCAAATATTAAAACGTTATCCGCACCAGTTAAGTGGAGGACAAAAGCAAAGGATCATGATAGCCATGGCCATTTGCTGCAACCCGACCCTGCTTATTGCCGATGAACCCACCACAGCATTGGATGTTACCGTACAAAAAAACATTCTTTCGTTAATTAAAAATTTACAGGTACAAAATTCAATGGCCGTATTATTGATAACACACGATCTGGGATTGGTAAACGATGTAGCCGATGAAATAATAGTAATGCAAAAGGGTGAAATAGCAGAATATGGTAATGCTCAGCAAGTATTGCATTACCCTCAACATAACTACACAAAATTATTGCTCTCAAGCAGGCCTGGAAAATCCAAAAAACCTAAACCGGATATCGTAAAAAGTGCCGTAGGAAATAATTCCGGCCATCATATCGCCGCCAGCCAAGCACCTGCTTTGGAAGTAAGAAACATAGTTGTACAATTTAAGGAGAAAAAAAATATTTGGGGAAAGCCTTTAAATTACAAAACGGCGGTAAACGGGGTAAGTTTTTGTGTGGCACAAAATGAAACACTGGGGCTGGTTGGAGAAAGCGGTTGTGGCAAAACCACCCTTGGCCGGGCCATACTTGGGCTGATTAAACCACAAAAAGGAGAAATTTTTTTACATGGAAAAAATTTAATGTCATTAACAGATGCTGACAAAAAAATTATAAGCAAACAATTGCAGGTGGTTTTCCAGGATCCGTACGGCTCACTAAACCCAAGATTGACTATTGCCGAAGCTCTTACAGAACCTATGGCTGTACACGGCCTTTTATCCGGCAAAAGACAAAGAGAAGAAAAGGCGGTTTTGCTAATGGAAAAAGTAAACATAAAAGCCGATTTTTTAAAACGCTACCCACACCAGTTTAGCGGCGGGCAGCGGCAGAGAATTTGTATTGCACGTGCACTTTCTGTTGATCCTTCGTTTATAATTTTTGACGAAAGCGTTTCGGCCCTTGATGTAAGTGTACAAATGCATATCCTGCAACTGATAGATGAGCTTAAAAATTCACAGCAATTTACTTCCATTTTTATTTCTCATGACCTTTCTGTAGTGCATTATATCAGCAACAGTATAATGGTAATGAACCAGGGAAAAATGGTAGAAACCGGAACCGCAGATGAAATTTTTTATCATCCCAAAAACGAATATACCCGGCAATTGATAGACGCCATACCCGGAAAAAATTTGTAACCCGTACATTTTATCTTTCCCTGTCGTAATTATAATAGCCATCATCCATAAAAAATTCAGCAGAACTTTTCCTTAGCGAAAAAAGCTTTTGCAGGAGTTGCCTGCTTAACTGCTTTTCCACTAGTTCATTTTCCTTTAATGTTTTTCCGGTAAGCTGGGTAAGCCAGTTATAATTATCTATTTCGTTTTCATTTATCGGCTGGATGCCACTAAGGCCAATTTTCCAATCACCGGATTTATTTACACGGTATTTGTAAAAATAAACCATGCCGCTTTTGTTCCTGAAAGTGCAGGGTTGCTTAGATAGAAACACAACAGAATCTAATTTGTTTGCCGTACTTTTTGCAACCATAAAACTACGGGCAATCATTTCCTGGTTTAAATAAGTTTGAGGAAAATAATCCAGCCAGCCCAATAAAGCCAGCCTGTTGTACAACCCGGCCCTGAATTTGTCTTTAGAAGCCAGTTGCAATAAAATACTATCGGCTACTTTTTTATGGTTCTTTATCATTAGCAAAGCCGCTTCCATTTGTATATCCTCGCTCCTGCTTTGCAATAATTTTTTAAAAAAATGTTGCACATTTTTCTCCTTATCAAAATAAGGCATAAGTAAAATGGCATAATCAATTAACTCCGTATTAAAACCCGATGCATAATCATAACGTATTTCATCTTCATTATAGGTTTCTTCCTGCTTTTTTTCATCCTGCATTTTCCGCTCATCTTTATTCAATTGCTTTTTTAATGAAGTTTTGGCATCAATATAAATGGATGGAAAATAGTTTTTATAAACTCGTTTTTTTAGCAGGCCACTATCTACCAGTGCCACCAAAAGATTAATTACGGGTTCTTTATAATCCTGTAACGTAGTTAATGCAAGCAATTCCGGAAAAAGTGGTTTGGCAAGTTCAAGAGAATCCCCCAAAGAATCAAAAAGATAGCTGTAATCTCTTTCGTTTTCAAATACCGGAGGGTCCTGCAACAATATTTTTTTAAGGATACTATAAGACAAAGCTGATGGTATCCTTGCCAAAGCTTTAACTACTGCGTTTTGAAACAAAGATGTATCTGCAGTTTGTTCGTAAATAGATTTCAAAAACAAAGGGATTTCATCGGGGATGGTATCATTAACAAATCCCATTTCTGTAATTAGTCCCTGTTTAATTTCAAAATAATCTTTAATAGAACTATTCATACCGGAAATGGCATTATACATAAATGGCAAGTCTTTATATTTAAAATTAACCGAGGTAAGGGCGCTTAAAGCTTTTTTGTGAATGGCACTGTCTGTACTGTATAAATCGTTAAAAAACGCAGGTACCTTGTCTTGGTAAATACGGTTGCTATCGGGGTTAAAAAAAGTAAAACTTTCAAAAACAGTTTTAGTAAGGCCCGTTAAACCTGTTAAGGTGTCACTTACGCCATAAAGGGAATATTTAAATTTTCCATCCAGTAATACCATGCGTTCAATAGTTTTTGCCGAGCCTGTGTCCCTTAAAGTATAATAATAACCTTTCCCAAAATTGGGGGTACGCAATGGTTGTTTAATGCCGAGATACATATCATCGCCCTGCATATCTTCTTCCCATTGGTATTGCCAAAATTTATCAAGGTTATTTAAATAATAATAAGCTGGGAATTCCTGAATAGTGATAGAGACAGCCTCACCCGTACTGTCGCTTTTTAATAAGATATTTTTTTTAGCAGGCCAGTAAGAATAATAACCCTGGCTACTGCCCATTTCTGCAGTTGCTTTGTTTATATTTTCAATAATCTCTCTCATGCCCTTATCTAAATTGGGTTTTACCTGCGATAGCATTTTAATAAAATAAAAATTGTCTATTAATTCTACAGATTGCTGGTATTGATAAGGTTCCCATTTAAAAGAATTGATAAATGCAAAAGAGCTGTCAGCTAAGTTTGATGTGCGTTTTGCCAATACATAATAATGTGGGGCTTTTACAATAAAAACGGCATTTACCACATCGCCTTCTTTTAATTTTTCCCTTACAAATAATGCCGGGAACTGCTGAACCCATCCATAGCGGCGGCTGATTTGCTCTCCAAAAAAATCAGGAGACCTGAAAGATTCTTCCGGCATTTTAAGCTCAAAGCTATCCTCTTCAATAAAATCAAAATTATAGAGGCTCTTTTTCATAACCAGGTAAGCATCACCATTTGCCGTATCTTTTGCTTCGTACTCCCACCTATTTTGCTCGGTATTGTCAAAGTATTGTGTAGGTTCCTGTGGCAGGTGAATACTAAAGCCGCCCTGCTTTGGATAAAACCTTTGGGAAAACACTGACCTTTGCCTTAACTGTATGGACGAAAAAAAACGATTTCCTTCCTCGCCTGCCACATAATCATTTTTTCCGCTCATTTTAAAAATAATTACTTCGGTAGCTATAGCAAATACCTGGTAACGCTGCATATCCCCACGCCTTGTTTTGTTAATAATATCATAGCCGGGATAACTATTTTTCACGATACTTTTCTTAGATAAAATTTTTCCCGGAATATTTTCATAAAGCAGGCTGTCAATCACTTTTAAAATTCCGGGTGAGTCCATTTTCAAAAAAATTCCATTGGTTTTTACCCGGGTTACCATGTAATACGACCCATTGCTCATATCGGCAAATTGCCAGCGTTTAAAAATAGAATAAGGTGATTGTAATAAATATAAATTACCCGGAGCGTCAACACGGTACATACTGTCATCTGCAAAATGGGTACCAAAATTTACTTTTACTTTTCTTTTTTCAATTTCATCTTTTTGTACTGCATCTCTTTTGCTCATAGGAATTGGCCTTACGGTATACCCTTTTTGGCGCAGCAGTTCTATAACGCCTCTTTCGCCTGGCAAATGGGCTGCTCCAATACCGGCAAATAAAGAGGTTATTTTTATAATACTATCAATGGCGACTGCCTGTAAAATATTTCTTTTGTATAAAAATTTTTCTTTAAATGCTTTTGAAGGCTCCAGTTTTTTTTCAATGGAATCCAGCAGGTTTAAATCACCGTTCCTATAAGCATCCTGCATTTTTTCCATGAGTTCACTTACAGAGCTTTCATCGGTGTTAACTGCTTCCTTATTTTTTTCTTTGGCCATATCAGCATAAGCTTCCAATACAATTTTTTGCGATTCAAAAAAATCTTCCACTCCTGCAGGCAATTTGCCCAGCTTTCTGCCGGCCTGGTAAATATATAAATCCAAAAAGGTATCTTCCTCAAAGTCTTCCCTTTCTTTGTACGATCTGTAGAGTAGGTTGTTGATAGCCGGCGGTTCTGAGCTAAGCGCAAATTTTAACCGGTCATCAAATTTTTTAATTTGAAAAGATTTTTCATTTAAAAACTGGTTACCACCCTGTTTTATATAATCCAAATAATTGTTATTGAGCTCGGCAAGCCTTGCCATTTGTGGTTGCCATAACTCAGGGTTTAGTTCGAGGGCAACTGCGTCTGCCTGTTTTAAGGCAAAATAAAAAGAATCTCCCAGGTGAAAGGCCATTTTACTGCTTACATGCATGGTGCCAAAAAGGTAAGAAGGCTTTGTTAATCCGTTGCCGGTAATTTCCCATAGCAGGCTATTGTATACGGGCCGGTTAGGTGCAACCTGTCCATAAGAAAAAATTGGGGTGAGTATAATTATAAAAAAATACTTAATACGCAAAGTTCGTTTGTACAGCATAGCAAAGAGCAATGGTTGGGTTTATAGATAGTTAAGCATAATATTATAAGGGCAGTAATAAATTGAAAAATAGTAAAATTTTAAAAGGAATTAGATAAAAAAGTTGATTTTTATAAAAATTCATTACCTTTGCCCGCTTAAAATCATGCCGTAACATGATAAATGCCCTTTAACCAGCAAGGGATACATCTTCTGTAAATTTAATACAGCCCGGCATGTAATAAATCTTAAAATTTTATTTATTGCATGAAATTATCTCAGTTTAAGTTCGACCTTCCACTAAACCTTATTGCCCAGCACCCTGCAAAAAAAAGAGAAGAAAGCCGTATGATGGTTATCCATCGGCATACCGGCCAGATTGAGCACCGCCAGTTCAGGGATATTATGGAATATTTTGATGATAAAGATGTGTTTGTAGTAAACAATACCAAGGTTTTCCCGGCCCGAATGTACGGACGTAAAGAAAAAACCGGTGCAAAAATTGAAGTTTTTCTTTTAAGGGAACTCAACAAGCCCAATAAACTTTGGGATGTGATTGTGGACCCTGCAAGAAAAATACGTGTAGGCAATAAACTTTATTTTGGCGAAAATGATGAACTGGTAGCCGAAGTAATTGATAATACTACCAGCCGAGGAAGAACCATTAGGTTTTTATGGGATGGCACCGATGATGAGTTTAAACAAATGCTTGAGTTTATGGGGGAAACGCCATTACCCAAATATATAAAACGCAAACCCGAAGAAGAAGATAAAGAACGCTATCAAACCGTATATGCCAAATACGAAGGCGCTGTAGCTGCACCTACCGCCGGGCTCCATTTTAGCAAAGAGCTTATTAAACGGCTGGAAATACAGGGCATACGCTTTGCCGAAGTTACCCTGCATACGGGCCTGGGCACTTTTAGGCCTATTGAAGTAGAAGATTTGAGCAAACATAAAATGGATGCCGAATATTACAAGATTGACGAAATGGCCTGCACCATTGTAAATAAAGCCAAAGAAAGCAGCCAACGTATTTGCTCCATTGGTACCACTACCATGCGTGCCATGGAAACATCCTACACCGCTCAAAAATTATTAAAAGCTTCTGAAGGCTGGACCAATCATTTTATTCATCCGCCATACAATTTTAATATAGCCGATTCACTGGTTACCAATTTTCATTTGCCTAAAACCAGCCTGCTTATTATGGCATGTGCCTTTGCGGGTTATGAGCTAATGATGGAAGCGTATAAAAAAGCAATTAAAGAAAAATACCGTTTCTTCAGCTATGGGGATTCTATGCTTATTATTTAAAGGCATAAAAAACAATACTCTTTTTATAAACCCGTGTTTAAGCCGGTTTTTTTTATTGGGTAATTATTGAAGCATGATGCTGTAAAAAATCTTTGTACGCTATAGCAATGCCTTCTTCTAAATTTACTTTATGCTTACAGCCCATTGCCTGAATTTTGGTTACATCCATTAATTTTCGTGGTGTGCCATCCGGCCTGGCGGTATCAAATACTAAACTCCCTTTAAAGCCAATAATTTTTTTAATTAACCCGGCGAGGGCTTTTATACTTATTTCTTCACCACTGCCTACATTTATAATTTCTCTTCCATTATAATGATCCATTAAAAACAAGCAGGCTTCAGCAAGGTCATCGGCAAATAAAAATTCCCTTAAGGGAGAACCGGTTCCCCAAATGATCACCTCTGGTGCATCCGCAATTTTTGCTTCATGAAAACGCCTTATTAATGCAGGTAATACATGGCTGTTTTGAGGGTGGTAATTATCGTTTAAGCCATACATATTGGTGGGCATAAGGCTAATAAAATTTGCAGCATATTGGTCTTTATAAGCCTGTGCCAGTTTTATACCGGCAATTTTTGCCAGTGCATAGGGTTCATTGGTAATTTCCAATGGCCCGGTAAGCATGCTATCTTCTTTAATAGGTTGTGGAGCCATTTTAGGATAAATGCATGAACTACCCAGATATTGCAATTTGGTAACTTTATTTTCAAAAGCTGCATGCATTACATTGGCTGCAATCATTATATTATCGTATAAAAAATCTGCCCTATAAGTATTATTGGCAACAATACCGCCTACTTTACCGGCACTTAAAAAAACATATTGTGGTTTTTCCTGAGCAAAAAAATCATTTACCTGTTGCTGGTTACGCAAATCAAGTTCTTTTGATCTTTTATAAATAAGGTTTTGAAAGCCCTCATTTTCTAATGCCCTTACTATTGCCGATCCTACCAGGCCGCTATGACCTGCTATATAAATTTTATCAGTTTTGTTCATGCTCTTAATTGCAATTTTTTAAAAGATGAATATCTGCAGCCACCATTTCTTTAATTAATGAGGCAAGGTTATATTTTGGCAACCAGCCAAGTTTTTGTTTTGCTTTTGAAGAGTCCCCAATTAAAATTTCTACTTCTGTTGGCCGAAAATATGCAGGATCTATAGCTACTATTACAGTACCTTCTTTAATTGAACAATTGATGTTATGGCATTTCTTCACCACACCCTTTTCTTCAACCCCGGAATTTATAAATGTTATTTCAATTCCTGCTTCGGCAAATGCCATTGATACAAAGTCCCTTACGGTTGTTGTAATTCCAGTGGCAATTACAAAATCTTCGGGTTTATCTTGCTGTAGCATCATCCACATGGCTTCTACATAATCTTTTGCATGGCCCCAATCCCGTTTTGCATCCAGGTTACCCAGGTACAGGCAGGTTTGTTTTTGCAAAGCAATGGCAGCAACTGCCCTGGTAATTTTGCGGGTTACAAACGTTTCGCCTCTTAAAGGGCTTTCATGGTTAAAAAGTATCCCATTGCAGGCATACATATTATAAGCTTCCCTGTAGTTTACCATTATCCAGTAAGCATATAGTTTAGCTACTGCATAAGGGCTTCGTGGATAAAAAGGAGTGGTTTCTCTTTGGGGTATTTCCTGAACCATGCCATATAATTCCGAAGTGGAAGCCTGGTAAATCCTGGTTTTCTTTTCCATACCCAATATCCTTATTGCTTCTAATAACCTTAAAGTTCCAATTCCATCTGCATTTGCGGTATATTCCGGAGTTTCAAAGCTCACTTTTACATGGCTCATAGCAGCCAGGTTATAAATTTCATCGGGTTGGGTTTCCTGTACAATGCGTATGAGGTTGGTGCTATCCGTCATATCTCCATAATGCAGGGTAAACCTTACATGTTTTTCATGCGGATCCTGGTACAGGTGATCTATCCTATTGGTATTGATGAGGCTCGACCGTCTTTTTAAACCATGAACAATGTAGCCTTTTGAAAGTAACAATTCGGCAAGGTAAGCACCATCCTGCCCGGTAATTCCGGTAATTAATGCAGTTTTCATTAATTGTAAAAATTTTTATACCCTTTTATTATTCTCTTAAAAAATTATGGCTTGCAAGATACAGCTATATTATGAGAGAATTTCTGGCAAACCCAGTCATCAATTTCACAGGTAAAACTCAATTGTAATTAAAAAGAAAAAGGGCCATGATAGAAATCACAGCCCGTAAAAAATCCAATATCCTTATGAAAACCATTAAATAGACGCAAAAAAATTAGGGAAAGTTGCATAGGAAAAAACGAAACATTTAACCAGGGGCAAAAAAAAGGGGCTATGATAGAAATCGCAGCCCGTTTTAAATCCAATATCCTATGAAAAACCATTCTATAGACGAGCTACTATTCTAAATGGTTTTCTTAAAAAATGTTAAACAAAAATAAAAATGAGAGTAAATAACCTAAGAAGTAAATAAATAAAAAAGGGGCCATGATAGAAATCGTAGCCCGTTTTAATCCAATATCCTATGAAAAACCAAGTATATAACGCACTGCATATTGGTTTTATTGTATTGCATATAAAAAAACCACCTATTTCAGCAAAATAATATTGCTTAAAATGGTATTGAAAATTTTGCTGCAAGTTGCGCCAGGTCTGCTATTACCTGTGCATCTAAATTAAATCCGTTTATTTTCCTATATTTTTCCATTTCGGCTTCAGGCTCACCGGGTATCACAATCCTTTCTTTTCCTTTAATGGTTTTGGCTTTCTTAACCCTTTTTATCCAACTGTCCATATCCATCTTAAAGTCTTCTGCCGGGCGGAATGCATCAATACGCATAGCTCCAAGAAAATGGCCAATACCTTTTCCGGGCATATTTTCAGGCATGGGTAAGTAAGCAGGAAATGGCGGAACCCAGGGGCCAAAATTTGCCCCGCTAAGGATGCCCGAAAAAAAATCTACAATACTTCCAAGCATATATCCTTTATGGCTGCCATGTTCCTTATCGCCGCCAAGGGGCAACAAAGCGCCACCATTTTTTAATTCACCTGCATTGGTGCTGCTGCTCCCGTCTTTGGTTTGCACCCATCCTTCAGGTGCTGGTTTATTCAACCTTTGTAATATTTCTAATTTGCCGTTTGCAGCAGTTGTAGTAGCAAAATCGGCTACAAAAGGCGGTTCACTTCCTGCAGGTACTGCTACGGCAATAGGGTTTGTGCCCAATAATCTTTCCCTGCTATAAGTTGGTGCCACAAGTGCCGAAGCATTTGTCATAGCAATACCGATCATTTCTTGTGGAAGCGCCAGCATTGCATGGTAACCTGCAATACCAAAATGGTTGCTGTTTTGCACACTCACCCATCCTGTTCCTACTTTGTTGGCTTTTTCCATTGCAATTTGCATGGCAATTGGTGCAACAATAAGGCCCAGTCCGGCATCGCCATCTACAACGGCTGTGGATGCGGTTTCATGTAAAATTTTAATATTGGGATTGGCATTAATCCTATTTACTTCACACAACCTTACATATCCACTTAGCCTGGCTATGCCATGGCTGTCAATTCCCCTTAAGTCGGCGCTCAGTAAAACCGTTGCTGCCTGTGCTGCATTTTGCTTGCTGCAGCCAATGGCCAAAAATATTTTACAGGAAAACTCAAATAATTCAGTGTAAGAAAAATTACGCATCGGCCAAAGGTCGGAAAAAGATTTATGGATTTGCGGACTGCATAAAATAAAAAAACTGTTTCAGGAGAAACAGTTTTTGTGATAAATATTATTTCGGGTTTAGCTTATTTTTTCAACCTGCATATAACTCAGTTCTACAGGTGTGGCACGGCCAAATATTTTTACCTGTACTTTTAATTTTTTCTTTTCATCGCTTACTTCTTCAATTACGCCGTTAAAGTCGTTGAATGGGCCATCAATAATTTTAATAGTTTCGCCAATAATAAAAGGTTCGCTCATAGTAACGCCGCCTACATCACTCATTTCGTCAACCTTACCCAGCATTTTATTAACCTCTGCCTTACGCAGCGAAATAATATTACCTTTTGATCCTTTACCATCGGTTAAAAAATGCATCACATTGCTTACGTTGCTCACGTGCTGAATAACATCATCAGAAAGCTTACCTTCCAATACTTCTATCATTAAATAACCGGGATAAAAGTTCCGTTCACGCATTACTTTTTTTCCGTTGAGTACCTTATATACTTTTTCAACCGGTAAAAACACCTGCTTCACCACTTTATCCCAACCATGACGAACAATATCTTTATCGAGGTATTCTTTAACCTTGCGCTCTTTACCACTTACCACCCGCAACACGTACCATCGGGTTTCTTTTTCCGGTATAACTACTGTTTCCATCTTATGCAAATAATGAGTAAATAAATTTCATTGCGCTATTGGCCACAAAGTCCATAAGTGCAACTATAGCTGTAATAAAAATAGTGGCGCCCAGCACAATCATGGTGCTTTGCTGCAAATTTTCCCATTTAGGCCAGCTTACTTTTTCAGTAAGTTCGTAATAAGAATCCCTTACGTAGTTTACCAATTTTGACATTTCTTATTGTTTAAATTTCAACAGTTCAAAGGTTTAATAATGTGCCTGTAAATGATAATGCAGTTGTAAAATTACAAGTATTAAAATTCTGGGTACATATTCAATAAAGCAAAATAAACCGTTTGTTTGCACGGGCACTAGGATTCGAACCCAGATCAAAGGTTTTGGAGACCCGTATGCTACCGTTGCACCATGCCCGTATTGTATTAAATATAAAGTACAAAGTACTTAGATGAAAAACCTAAGTACTTTGTAAAGATATAAATACTCTTTATTCTTTGTATTAAATACTTAGTACTCAATACTATTTAATAATATCGGTAACCTGACCTGCACCTACTGTACGGCCACCTTCACGAATCGCAAATTTTAAACCTTTTTCCATTGCAATTGGTTGAATAAGTTTAACCGACAGGTTGGTATTATCGCCAGGCATCACCATTTCTGTTCCTTCTGGTAAGGTTACTTCTCCCGTAACGTCTGTTGTACGGAAATAGAACTGTGGACGATACTTGTTAAAGAACGGAGTATGGCGGCCACCTTCTTCTTTACTCAATACATAAACCTCACCTTTAAATTCGGTATGTGGAGTAATAGAACCCGGTTTGCAAAGTACCATTCCACGGCGGATTTGGTTCTTTTCAATACCACGGAGTAGTAAACCTGCGTTATCGCCGGCTTCACCTTCGTCCAGTAATTTTTTAAACATTTCCACACCAGTACAAGTGGTGGTTAATGGTTTTTCCATTAAACCTACAATTTCCAAAGATTCACCCACTTTTACACGACCCCTTTCAATACGACCAGTGGCAACGGTACCACGGCCAGTGATAGAGAAAACATCCTCAACACTCATCAGAAATGGTTGGTCAACCAGGCGTGGCGGCAAGGGAATGTAAGTATCAACTGCATCCATTAATTCATCAATAGCTTTAACCCATTTTTCTTCACCTGCTAATGCGCCGGTTGCAGAGCCTTTTATAATCGGTGTGTTATCACCATCAAATCCGTAAGAAGTTAATAGTTCACGAATTTCCATTTCTACCAGTTCTAATAATTCAGGATCATCAACAAGATCCACTTTGTTCATGAACACCACAATACGGGGTACACCTACCTGGCGAGCCAGAAGAATGTGTTCCTTTGTTTGTGGCATAGGGCCGTCAGTAGAAGCCACTACAAGAATAGCTCCGTCCATTTGAGCGGCACCAGTAATCATATTTTTTACATAGTCGGCGTGGCCCGGGCAATCTACGTGTGCATAGTGCCTGTTTACCGTTTGGTATTCTACGTGTGCGGTATTGATAGTAATACCCCTTTCTTTTTCTTCGGGAGCGCCATCAATATCATCATAATTTTTCTTTTCCGCCAAACCTTTTTTTGACAAAACATCGGTTATGGCGGCGGTTAAAGTTGTTTTACCATGATCTACGTGACCAATAGTACCAACGTTAAGGTGGGGTTTATCCCTTTTGAAAGACTCTTTTGCCATTGTATAAATTTTAATTTTATTTTGTAATTGGTTTGCATTTTAAGCCTGTAAACCTTTGGCTATTATTTTTTTGTGTCCAGCTTCTTAGCTGCAATCAGCAGCCGTTGCGTCGCACCCTTGTACCTTATTTTCCCTAATCAGCATAGAGCTGCCCTTACTAAAATAAAAGAACCGTAGCTAAGCCCCTTATCTATCGGGAGAACTCACCCCACCATACCCGGCATTTACTGTAAGATTATGATAGCTTTTCAATTCTATAACCTACAATTCTTCAAAAAATCTATTGAGCCGTAGATGAGAATTGAACTCACGACCTCTTCCTTACCAAGGAAGTGCTCTACCCCTGAGCTACCACGGCTTGCAGAGCAAAACCTTTTTTCGATACTAAAAGAACTTTCTACTGAGCGGAAGACCGGGCTCGAACCGGCCACCTGAAGCTTGGAAGGCTACCGCTCTACCAAATGAGCTACTTCCGCTAATAACTATTTTAAATATTGCATTTAAAATTTTAAATGATTTAGGTACTTCATTTAAAATTTATCATTTAAAATTCAAAATAATCAAAGAACTGTGGGCAGAGTAGGGTTCGAACCTACGTACACTTGCGTGAACAGATTTACAGTCTGTCGCCTTTAACCACTCGGCCATCTGCCCTTGTTTTTATCAGTCAAACGCTTGCTGTTTGAACTTTTTAGCCTATACCTGGAGTCGAACCAGCGACCTTCCCGACACTTACTGTCGGGATGCTTTATCTCTGAGCTTTTTCTCCTGAGCCGAAAACTGGAGTCGAACCAGCGACCTTCCCGACACTTACTGTCGGGATGCTTTATCTCTGAGCTTTTTCTCCTGAGCCGAAAACTGGAGTCGAACCAGCGACCTTCCCGACACTTACTGTCGGGATGCTTTATCTCTGAGCTTTTTCTCCTGAGCCGAAAACTGGAGTCGAACCAGCGACCTTCCCGACACTTACTGTCGGGATGCTTTATCTCTGAGCTTTTTCTCCTGAGCCGAAAACTGGAGTCGAACCAGCGACCTTCCCGACACTTACTGTCGGGATGCTTTATCTCTGAGCTTTTTCTCCTGAGCCGAAAACTGGAGTCGAACCAGCGACCTACTGATTACAAATCAGTTGCTCTACCAACTGAGCTATTTCGGCTTGTTTCTTGACCTATCTCAAAATTCTTCGGCAGTAATATTTAAAGAACTTTCCCGGTTATAAAAGGGCACACCGAGTTACCCCTATTTTTTGGGAAAGCAAAGGTAAGTGAAAATGATTAATACAAAAACTTTGGTAAAAGATTTTTTCAACCCTTTTTTATAAAGGCCACTTATAAAAAAACCCCACAATTAATGTGGGGGCTTTTTGGGGAGAAAAATATATTTTAGTGGGCCTGAATCAGGCGGCCTGCCTTTCTTTTTTGCGTTTTATTTGACTAATTACAGTTTCCAAAGCAATATCAAAACTTTCTTCAAAAGATTTTGAAGTTTGTTTTACAAAAAACTCATAACGGGGAATCGTTACTTTAATTTCGGCTATTTTATCTTTTATGTTATGCACCACATTATCAAGCTTCAGGTAAATATCCACCTTGGTAATCCTGTCGTGAAAATGGGTTAATTTCTCCACTTTTTTTTGGATATGCGATGTAAGTTTTGCATCTGCATCAAAATGCACTGTTTGAATGTTTACGTTCATGACGCTCAAATTTTAAATGTTAATCAAAAAAAATTAAGGTAAAAATCACATCATAGGCAAATGCTTCATTTCTTTGTTTGCTGTGTAAATTAAAAATAAGATTTTAACCGCATTATTCAAAATAAAAAATTTTAAGAAAAAACTCAGGCTTTGGGGTGTGCTTTTTTAAAAACATCTTTTAACTTTTCTATGGTATTATGCGTATATACCTGGGTAGAAGCCAGGCTACTATGGCCCAGCAACTCCTTTACGGCATTGAGGTCTGCCCCGCTATTCATTAAATGGGTGGCAAAACTATGCCTTAAAATATGTGGGCTTTTTTTATCAATAGTGGTTATTAAAGAAAGGTAGTGTTTGGCAATGGAATACAACTGCCTCGGGCACAGTTTTTTTCCCTTTGTCGTAACAAAAAGTGTATCGTCCACAGGGTAATTAATGTATAAACTTTTGCTTTTCACATAGTCTTGCAGCGTATCGGTAAGCGCCGGGCTTAATGGTATTATTCTTTCTTTGTTTCCCTTTCCCAAAACTTTTATGGCATTCCTGCTTTTGTCTATATGATGGTCTTTTAAATTGATTAGCTCTGACTTACGCATACCCGTATGATACAACAGAGTCAAAACTAATTTTTCAGTACGCCCTGTCCAGTTGTCGGGAAATTCAACGTGCCGGAACAGTGTTTCCAAATCGTTTTCTTTAATAAAAGCCGGCAATTTTTTGGGAATTTTTGGGCCCACAATAGAAGCCATGGGGTTTGCGGTAATTACAGCTTGTTTTAAATGAAATTTAAAAAATGACCTGAGGCTTGAAATTTTTCTATTGATGGTTTTGGCGCTGCAATCTTCGGCCGATTTTAGCTTCGCAAGCCAACTCCTTATAAAAGGCGGCTTTATATCTGCCATAGCTATTTCACCATATTGCAGGGTTAAATAACTAAAAAAACTTTGCAGATCGTTTTCGTAAGCAATTAAAGTATTTTGGCTAAAACGCTTTTGAAATTTGAGGTAATCTAAAAATGCCTGAATATGTGGATGCGCCTGTAAGGTCATAAAAAAAACCGGTACCTAAAGTTACCGGTTTCAATATAGTTATTAATTTTAAAACTACAATTAATCGAGTTTACCAGATGCCATTTGCTGCTTGTAAATTGCTTTGAGCACCTGAGTACGACGCCTTACTGATGGCTTCATAAAAGCCTGACGTTCACGCAGTTGCATTAAAGTACGGCTTTTTTCAAATTTCTTTTTGTACTTTTTGAGCGCCTTGTCAATGTTTTCGCAATCTTTTGAATCAATAATAAGCATTTAAATACCTCCTTTTGGTGAAAAATAACGGTTTAATTGCAAACCGGGGCGCAAATATATACATTTTATTGCAATAAATACATTTTGTTGGCGAAATTTGAGGCATGTTTACAGGAATAATAGAAACAACAGGAAAAATTATAAATAAGGTAAAAAAAGGGTCAAACCTGGAAATTACCATTGAATCGCAGATTTCATCGGCCTTAAAACCCGACCAAAGCCTGAGCCATAACGGCGTATGCCTTACTGTTGAAAGAGTAAAAGGCAATACCCACCAGGTAACTGCAATTGAAGAAACCTTGCTCAAAACAAATTTAGGCAGTTGGCAAATTAATGAGCATATTAACTTAGAAAGGTGCCTGCAAATGAATGGCAGGATTGACGGCCATATTGTGCAGGGCCATGTAGATACCGTAGCCATTTGTAGCCACATTGTTCAAAAAGAGGGAAGCGTAGAACTGAGTTTTGAGATAGATAAAAAATTTGCAGCTTTAATTATTGAAAAAGGTTCTATTTGCCTCAACGGTATTAGCCTCACCATTTTTAATATTGGCACCAACACATTTACTGTAGCCATAGTTCCCTTTACTTTTAACCATACTAATATCCAACAGCTAACCATAAGCTCGCCTGTGAATATTGAATTTGATATGATTGGAAAGTATGTAAGCAGGTTGCAATTCCTTTCTTAAATACGGGTACTGTATATTGCAGTTTTTAAATTTACTAAATGCCGCAAAAAACTGCTATAATAATTGGCGCCGGACCGGCCGGGCTTACAGCAGCCTATGAGTTATTAGAAACCGCTGGAATTAAACCAATCATTTTAGAAAAAAGCGAAGATATTGGCGGCTTATCAAAAACCGTAAATTATAAAGGTAACCGCATGGATATTGGCGGCCACAGGTTTTTTTCAAAATCGGAAAGGGTGAATAATTGGTGGCTGAAACAATTGCCCCTGGAAAAAAATGCAGGCAGTAATATTGATTTGAGTTACCAGCACAAACATTTTACACTGGAACATGCAAATCTGGCAACTGGCACCAACACTGAAAACATAATGCTGGTACGCAACAGGCTTTCACGCATTTATTACCTCGGTAAGTTTTTTGATTACCCTTTAAAATTATCGTTCAACACAATTGCAAAACTGGGCATTGGAAAATTTTTTAAAATAGTAAGTTCTTATTTCTATTCCTCCATAAAACCGGTAAAGCCTGAAAACAGTTTGGAAGATTTTATTAAAAACCGTTTTGGTGCAGAACTTTACGAAACATTTTTTAAAGAATACACCGAAAAAGTTTGGGGCGTGCCCTGCAGCAGCATACCGGCAGAATGGGGCCACCAGCGCATTAAAGGTTTATCCATAAAAGAAGTGCTGAAGCATGCTTTCAAAGTACAAAAGAATGTACAAACTTCACTGATAGAAAAATTTCTTTACCCAAAATATGGCCCCGGGCAAATGTGGCAAACCGTTGCCAAAAAAATACTAGAAAAAGGCGGTGAAATTTACTTTAACCAGGAGGTTACAGAAGTGCTTACAGAAAATAATTTATTGAAATCGGTAAGCACAGCTTCGTCCGTGGAAAAAAAAACATATTTGGGTGATTATTTTATTTCTACCATGCCAATAAAAGAACTGGTGGCTGCAATGCCAGCCGGGCAGGTGCCTGCAACTATTGCATCTATTGCCCATGGCTTGCTATACCGGGATTTTATTACTATTGGCGTACTGGTAAATAAATTAAAAGCAGGCAATATAAAAGACAACTGGATTTATATACAGGACAAAGGCGTAAAACTCGGCCGGTTGCAAATTTTTAATAACTGGAGCCCGGGCATGGTGCAGGATCCGCAAAAAACCTGGATTGGCCTGGAATATTTTTGTAGCATTAACGATAGTTTCTGGAACCTGGCCGACAACCAAATTTTTTCCATAGCCAAAAAAGAACTGCAAAAAATTGGGCTTGTTGCTGAAAATGAAATTACCGACCATGTGGTGATACGTACGGAGAAAGCCTACCCTGCATATTTTGGCACTTACCATAAAATAGATGAAGTACGCAACTATTTAAATGAAATTAATAATTTATTTTTAATTGGCCGAAACGGTATGCACCGCTATAACAATACTGACCACTCCATGCTTACCGCAATGGAGGCTGCAGAGCAAATACAATCCGGCAAAATAAATAAAGCAGCTATTTGGGAAATAAATACCGGAGAGGAATACAATGGATAACCCAATCATTATTTGGCCTAAAAATAAAAAATACCGCATCTTCATTTCGGTTATCCTTCTTGCCTTTATTGTTGTTACACTTACCAAAGCCTATCACTATGTAAAAGATTACGGCGGCTGCGATTTACGTACAAGGGTTACCGGCACAAGGCTACTGGGCACAAATCAATCTCCCTATTTTTATTTTTGGAAGCCAGGAGACAATGAACGCTACCTTGCCCCGGGAAACAAGCAGGGCGAATTGGCCAATGGAAATATAGTAACGCCTGCGGCAATGGCTTCGCTTTATCCAATTTATAATTTGCCTTATAAATATGTAAGGTGGCTTTGGGCTTTATTGGAAACAGGCTTTGCAGTTGCAAGTATTGTACTGCTGGCTAAAACGGCAAAAACTAAAAACTTTTACCCTGTAGCCCTGGTAATTGCAGGGTTGCTTTGCAGCGATATTTTTCTTGCTGAAATTGAGCGTGGACAAATGTATTTAGGCTATTGCTTTTCTTTTTCATTTTTGTATTACTTATACCAAAAAAAAGAAAAAAAGTACCAGGTAATAAGTGGTCTCTTAGCGGCCTTGTTTATTTTTTTTAGGCCATTTGCAGGTATTATTATTGTGCCTTTTTTACTGGCAAAAGAATGGGATTGGCTAAAAGGATGGATGGGCGGGCTTGCCTTAGGATTTTTACTATTGGTATTGCCTATGCAAAAATATTGGTGGCAATATTTTGATGCAATGGATAAGTATAAACAAATGTATTTCGATAAAATACCGTTGCAACTTACCGCAAACAATTTTAGTTATCCGCAGGTAATTGAAGGCATGTATAATTTAACAAAAGTAAAAGGGTTTAATGTTTATGTGCTGGGAACCGCTGTGGATTTTTTCAATTTTATCGGGGTAAATCCATGCATTGAACTGCTTTATGGTATTTTTCTGATTCTTATTGTTTTGCTTTCCTATTTTTTTATTAAAGCACATCAAAAAATAAAGCCTGAAGCGCCCCACCTATTTCTATTTGCCTTTGGCCTGTATATTTTAGCCGAAATATTTTCGCCATCGGTAAGGGCTGGGTACAATGGTATCCAGTGGTTGTTTCCCTTATTGTTGCTTACGCTCAATACAGTAGTAAGCCGGCTGCAATTATTACTATTAATTTTTTGCTTTATGCTTTTCCATAATTTCCCTATTGCATTTTCAAAATATATGCAGGCCGGGGAATTTTTACTATTGGCAATTATTTTTAAAAGCTGTTGTAATAAAAAGCCACTGTATCCAGTTTAAAAACTAATTTATTTTCCCTTTTAGCGTCAGCATCTTTTTTTCCAGCAAGTGCCAGCTTAAAATAGCCAGGGGAAGGCAAATGGCAACGGTATAAGCAAATAGTTGCAGGGGTTTTAAATTTCCCTGGGTAAAAGCTATTAGCATTTGCTGTACCGGGAAGGAAAATATATAAATACCATAAGTAAAATCGCCCCATTTACCGGCTTTGTTTGTGGGCAATTTTCTATACGAAAATAAGATAACCGCCAAGGGGATAAACCATAGTTGAAAATAGCCTATTGCTGGAAAAATAAGCGCAGCGCCAAGCAGCAGGCAGGCCATGAATAAAGAAAGGCCCGTGGATTTATTTTTAAAATCGTAGCCGGAAAGGTAAAGCAAGCCTGCATTGAGGAACAGCAAAGCATAATAGGCCGATTGGCCGTTTAAAAAATTAGATGAAGAAAAATATACAACATGATTGTTCCAAACATAGAGCAGGTTGTAAAAAACAATAAGCGCTATATACGTTTTTTTAAATTTACGATGCAGCCAAAAAACGATGGCCGTAAAAACATAAAGCCGTTCTTCAATAATCAGCGTCCACAATGAGCCGTTAACACCGTTTTCTTTTAAGTTGTGTTCAAAAACTCCGGGCAAGCCAAACTGGATGCCCGTTGCCGGAAAAATATTGCGCAAATAAGTGTAGGTTGTTGCGTTGCTAAAATAACTGGCCGTATTTAAATTGCTAAATAATGGGCCAATAATAAAGATAGATAATAAGCAAACTACAATCAACAAAGGTTGTATTCTTAAAAACCTTTTCCAGGCATATTGTAATAAAGAACCGGAATGAACCACACTTTTAGTAATGAGAAAACCGCTGATGGCAAAAAAAATCCCCAATGCTATAAAAGAGCCATCGTACCTGTGATGAGTGGCGAGCATAAATGGCTCAACATCGTACCGGTTTAGCAATGCATAACTATGAGAAAAGGCAATGAGCAATGCCGCTAATACCCTTAAAAAGTCAAAATTATTGGTGCCTCTTTCGATATATAAATTCATGTAGTGAATTTAGGCAATTGATTTTCCTTTCATTGCCGAAGATATGGCATTGTCCATTATGCGCTCTGCATAGGGCCTGCTTATATTGTTCAGTTCTTCAATTTTTGTATGTACCAGATTTTTATCGTTTAAGGAAAGTGATAGCTGTAGCGCCTGCATGGCTGCTGCTGTATTTTTTAATTCAAGCGCCGTAAGCTGGGCAATATTTTTTTGTAAAAACCTTTCGGTGGTTTGCAATAGTTGCTCGCCCTCTGTTTTGGCTTCTGCAAGCGCCCGGTTGGCAATATCTTCTTTAGCATGGGTAATGGAATCGAGGAGCATTTTTTCTACTTCGGCATCGGTAATGCCATACTGCGGCTTTATTTCTACAAATTGCTCCACCTGGCTACGCAGTTCTTTTGCGGCAACATTTAAAATACCATCGGCATTAATGGTAAAACTAATTTCCACTTTTGCAAGGCCGGCGGGCATTCCGGGTATTCCTTTTAAATTAAATTCTGCAAGCTTTCGGTTGTCCTGCACCAGGTCTCTTTCTCCCTGGTAAACGCTGATGCGCATATTGCTTTGCCCGTCAATTTGCGTTGTATATTGCCTCGATGCTTTGGAGGGGGTTTTTGAATTTCGGGGAATCAATACATCCATTAATCCGCCTGCAGTTTCAATGCCCAGGCTAAGCGGTGTAATATCCAGCAACAAAATATCCTGGTTGTTTCCCGCCAAAATATCGGCCTGTATTGCTGCGCCAAGAGAAACCACTTCATCGGGATTTAGGCTGTCGTTCACTGCTTTGCCAAAAAAATCACTTACCGATTTTTTTACCATCGGTACCCTTGTGGCACCGCCTACCATTACCACAGCATCAATATTTTCTTTAACGATACCTGCATCTTTTAATGCATTGCTGCAAGATGTAATGGTTTTGTCAATTAATGGTTGAATTAATGCTTCAAACTCATTTTTGGTAATAGATAAATTGAGGTTTTGAAATGCAGCAGTAAAATTATTTGCCTTTGATAAATGTTTTTTTGCTTCCTGTGCTTTTAAGCGTAGTTGCTGGCTGGTAGTATTGCCCTGTGCTTTAGGGTTGCCCTTAAAAATGTTTTTTTGTTTCCAAAATTCAACAATGGCCATATCCATATCATCGCCTCCGAGGTAAGTATTGCCATTTGTGCTCAGTACATCAAATACGCCATCGGCAATACGCAATATTGATACATCAAATGTGCCGCCGCCCAAATCATATACAGCAATAACTTTTTCTTCTTCTTTATTTAAACCAATACCATATGCAAGGCTTGCTGCTGTTGGTTCGTTAATAATCCTTAGTACATCGAGGCCGGCAAGCTTCCCGGCATCCCTTGTACCGTTTCTCTGGGCATCGTTAAAATAAGCAGGCACGGTAATTACCGCCCTGGTTACCGGCGTTTTTAAAATATGCTCGGCCCTTTGCTTTAATTCTTTTAAAATAAAAGAAGAGAGTTCTATAGGGGAATAAAATTTTTCGGCAACCTGCACTTTCACCAGGTTTTCGGTATTATCATCTATTATTTTATAACTATAAAAACCCGATTTGTTTTTTAAATCGTTATAACTTTTGCCCATTAATCGCTTTGCCGAAAAAATAGTTTGCTGCGGCGCTGTAATTAAATACTGAAGTGCTGCTTCGCCTACAGTAACATTTCCTATTTCGTCAAAATAAATAACGCTTGGCACCAGTGAACTGCCATCGTGCTCTTTTAAAGCAACGGCTTTTTTGCTTTCGGGGTGAATGATGGATACCAGGCTGTTGGTAGTGCCTAAATCAATACCCACAATTATTTCTTCTTGCTGCAGGCTGCCGGTTGCAATATTTATAGGAATTTTTGCCATGATTATTTTTTGCAAAAGTAAAACTAAAAAAGGCTGCCCGGTAATGGAGCAGCCTTTTCGTTTTTCGAATTAAGAAATTTAACGCAGCAAATACATTTTGCCGTATCCTTTATTAAAATATTTATCGGTACTGTTTACGCCTTCGCTAATAACATCTCCATTACTGTTGGTTCCGCCATACTTATCTAATTTTTTTCCATTGAGGTTGGTAATTACCCTGTAGAGGTACACGCCATTGGCCAGTTTTTGGCCATACATATCGGTACCGTCCCATTTGTAATCGGTAATGTTATTTCCTACATGAACAGAGCCTAACTCATCTTTGGTAATTTCCTTTACTACTTTACCAGTAATGGTTAAGATTTGGATGCGCAGGTTTTGCGGCACCTGGCTTCCGGTAATTGTAAATACAAATGCCGTAGAAGTGGTAAACGGATTGGGATAGTTGAGCAGGTTTGAAATCATGGGCTTGTTGATTACATTAAACAATACCCTGTAGTTTAAATAGCCTGCCTGGTTACCATTTACATCTTTGCCGGAAACCATCAATTCGTATTCACCATCATCGGGGAAATATGGCCTGAACTCAATGCTGGCCGTATTTTCGCCGGAGGACAAATCGGCCGGGATAAATTGCATGGTATCGCCAAAATTGTAGTTATGCAGGGTTTGATCGGGGTACCTTACCTGCAATTTAATTAAGGAAGTATCCTGCAATGCAAGAAAACGGCTTTCGTCTTTTAATTTTATAAGTACATTTGGCTTGCTGGAAACAATATCCCGGTTAAGAATATGCACCGCATCAAAAGTTACATCCAGTAAAGGATTAAATTTATCTGCACTTACCAATAAATCGGCATACAATACATTATTATAATGCAATTGTTCGGGCTGGTCCTGGTTGGGGTTCACATCCAATGCAACTGTATTAATTCCGCTAAGCGTCCGGGTGTCAATTAAGGCCCTTATAATTGCCGTATCGTTGGGTTGCAGTGGTTTTAATTTGGGAACCGAAATAATATGTGTTCCATTGGCCTCATCTATAACTTTTAAATCTACTTTAATGCTATCGGAAAAAGCCACCTGGCTAATGTTTTTAAAAGCCACTTCAAAAGGAACCTGTTCGCCCTGAGTAACGCTATCGGTCATATTGAAAAATAAATTAGTTGCCACAGCTCCTTCCGGTACAGGCAAATAATTTAGCCTCCAGTAATCCAGTTCATAAGGCGTACCTTTTAAGCTGTCGTATTGTTCCATTTGCAGTTTCACATAAGGATACTGGTTTGCATCTATTGACGAAATATCTACATGCTTGCTGGAACTATCGAGGTTCATGATTACTGTTTCGTTTCCTGAATTGGTGATACCGATAATTTTATATCGGATAGAATCTTTGGTAGGCGATTCTTTTGGTGCACCTCCCCAGTGAAAATATTTCCATTCATTTGCCGGTCCAAATACAGGTGAAGTTATCAATCCGTTTACCCTGGTAATAGTTAATGGCAAGGTAGCCGTAATAATTTGCGTAGCCGATAAGCCAATTTGCTGATAGGTAGCTGCCGGGCTATTTTTGGTAAATTTAAAAATAAATGGCTTGTTGGATGTAAACTGATCGAGCATGGAAAAGCCATAATTTTTCAACACGTGATACAACGATGAATCCGTTGACCCAAATGTAGTAGCATCTGTTGCCCATACCGGGGCAAACTGGTTGGTAACAGTACTATTTAGCAAAAGGTTGTACATTATGATGATGGAATTTGCCGGCATGGCATTAATAAACCTCACCACTTTTCTACGATCGGTTGCGCTGTTAAAAGGAAACTGAAACTGGTTAAACCTTGGCGCCGGAGCTGAGCTTTCGTACAAGCCTGTGCCATTTTGCAAAGCGTTTTTCCTTACCGTGCCGGTTATACCATCCAACACAACCAACTGCAAAGTATTAAAACTATTTCCCCAGTCGCTTACCGGGTATACACCCATTGTTATAAAGGTAAACGGATCGGTATTGGGCGGATAGTTACCGGTAGAAATATTCAACTCGGTATTATTAAAGTCAAACTCCAGTTTCCTGGCATCATTTAAATAAATATTGCTATATGCGCTTTTTAATTTTTGAAAATAATGTGCCTGGTTAAAACCCGGGCTGCTGTTTTGCAGGTATGTAAAAGAAAAACTGTTCCAAATATAATTGCCGGAACCGGTAGGTACAGTTGCCACTCTCCAATAATAAACTGTACTATCAATAAATGTTATGTTGGATGGGTTAAACTCCACAATACCACCGCTACCACTTGCATTATATGTTTTTTTGAAGGCAGAATTAAATAATTCCGTAGTATCAATTTCCATTACATAGTCCCTCATTTGGCCTAAAGGGTTTGCTGTATTGGCCACATAAGTAATATTTTGCTGGTTAACGATGGAATAGTTGTAAGGGGATGTTGGTCTTAACTCATCTTCAAAAATGTAAAAATCTTTGGTTACTGTATTGTTTGTTTCGCAAAGTTCATCTACCCTTCCCGTATAATCAAGCGATACTATAACCTGGTTTAACCCTTTATCGGTAGTAGGTGCAATAATGATGGGAAATTTTAAAGAATCCAAATAACGGGTACCCGGAACCAGGCTGTCGTACAAATTTTGAATGGTACCGGAGGGTAATTTTCTTTTTACACTTACCCTTATGGAATCGCCGGTTGCCCTGCCGATATTCATCATTTTTACATCTATTTCAAAACTTACATCTGCAACAGAAATAATTGCTGGCTTGGTTTTGATGAGGCTGTCTTCCACTACATAATCGGGTTTGTTGAAATTATTTATTTTAAGTGCAGGGTCGCCATGCAATGATATTTCTTCAAGGTGTACACGGGTTAAAAAATCGTTGCCCGGGGAATAGAGGCCGTTGATAACATTATCCAACTGCTTACCTACGCTGATTCCATACATGTTTTTAGAAAAATTACGGTAAAAAGCCCTGTTATAAAAATCAAGAAATGGCGGCACGCCAAAATGGGTATCAGCCAAAAAGGCAATGCTTCCCCTTTCGGGTGTTAATACATATTTTTCTGATAAAGTAAAATTAGCGCCAGACAAACGTAAAGGATCGAATGTATAAAAGTTACCGGCATTACAACCGCTTGCATGAAAGAAAGGGTATTTTCCGGGGTTGTGGTAATTTTCCGGCGTACTTAAATTAAATTCAAAAGTAGTTGCAGATGAGTGTCCAAAATATCCAATATAGCTCAGGCCCTGGTCAAACAATTCCAAAATACGCAAGCTATTGGCTTCCTGTATTACACTGCTGCTGGTTTTAGTAAATGTTTCTACATGACCACCAAAAAGTGTGTCTTCAACAATAACTTCGTAATTATACATATACTGTGAGAACAAATTGTTTTCGGAGCTGTCTTTACCCCCAACAACATGCAACACGTTTTTCATCCAGGCTTTATCATTAATATAACAGGATGGTAATCGTTGCGCTGTTTCATACTCTTCCATTTTTTGCAGGTAAGTATGTACCTCGCCACCGTTAATGGCGGCTAAGCGCCCAATGGGCACAACAGGCGCCGTGGTTCCCGGAGGGCAGGTAAGCAGGATATCTGAAGCAGGCCATCCAAAAGTAGGCACAAGGTCTATGAGTGGGAGCCTGGGGTCACTGTCTAAATTTTGAGAACGATAATCGTAATAAGAAACGCCACGGCCAATGATAAAAATATATTGTGGCTTAATTTGAAATTGCTGTTCACTATATAAAATAAAATTTCTCAGGCCATCGGGATGGTTTTTGATACCATAACCAAACTGGTCGGTAATTTCATTAATATCATAAATTTTTGAATTAAAGCCGCCGCCGTTTGCAGAAGCCCGGTAAGCACGGTATTGTTCTACATAATTATTTCCGCTACCATCGTTAAACAAAAGGCTGCTGGAAATAATTGCGTAATCGCCCTGCTGATCAATATTATTATAATTTACAAAATTTCGTGTATTTGCCTGGTTCACGTTATAAATATTATTGGCATCCTGGCTCACCAAAATAAACTTTCTAACCGGTTCTGCAGAAGCTGGTAATGCAAAACGAATTTTTCCGGGAACCGAAGTAATATCGCCTACATATCTTTTACCCAAGGTGAGATCGTAAAGCACAGGCGGAATGCTGCCGTAGGTAAAATTTGATATTTGTAAATGATTGCCAGCACCTGCTGCAGGCAATTCAAAATAAAAGTTTTTAGCAGCATTAAAGTTGTAGGTAGCCGGGTAAGTAATACCCATTGAGCCTACCACAATCCTGTCAGTAGTTGTAGCAAAAAGGTTTTGTACAAACAGGGTTGCTGTAGGATTGGTTCCCAAAAGAGACAAGGGTAAATCGGGCATCTCAATTTTTTTATAGTTAAATCCAGCTATGGGAACTTCAGTAATTACGTTTGCATTTAACCTAACCCTCACATTGCGGATATTGGGTGCATTACCGGCAATATTTGCCCACACGGTTAAGCTGTTTGGCGGCCCTGCAATATATTGGTTTAAATTAGTGAGCGATTGGGCAAGCGATCCTGCAGAAGTGATATTGGAGCTTGTCCATCCTTCACCCGGATCGAAAGATGCTGAATAAACATATTCACCTGCATCATGTGCCCATCCACGATTGAGGTTGTTGCGGAAATTCACCACAATTTTTCTCATAAAAAAAGCATCTGGTGTGGGATTTGCCGGTGTTCCATTTGCTTCATCGGTAAACCGCAGGTTATTTCCTGCTGGGTTTACGGTTAAAAAATAAGAAGCCGTATCATAAATGAGGCTGTATTTATCTGCAAGTTGAAAATCGGGGTTGCGGTATAATATCTTATCGGGTTTACCATCGTTTTTTTCTCCCCAAAATTCTATAAAGCCGCCACCGGGCAAAGCTGCGCCGGAAACAGAAGTATATAACCTTACCTGCTGCCCGTTTCTCCACAATTGAAAATGATCTGCATTAACGGCATCAAGCCCTAAACCGGCAAGTACCGATTGTGGAATTCGGGTTAAGGTATCGGCAGCCAGCTGAAACTTATAATAGGTTTTTGAATAATCAATCCAGCTATTATTCCATTGTGCAGCTACATCAAGGCTCAATATTAATAAAAGGGCTAAAAATATTTTTTTCATTATTTCAGGATATTATAAGTTAATCTTCATGTTTTTTGGTAAGGTTAATCCTCAGCGAAACAATATGGGTGTATAATGGGTTTTGCTGATTGGCTAAATTGGTAAAAGCATAATCAACCGATACATTTTTAATTTTAAAACCTGCACCGGCGCTGGGTTGATAAATCCATACTTTCTTTTGGTTTAAAGTATCTTCATCTGCCAGTGCTTTTTGAAAGTTGGTAATACCGCCCCTAATAAAAAACACATCATTTATAGATGCTTCCAATCCCAAATGCGGATCAATACTTACCGGGTTACTGCTGAGTATTGTATTTCTTTTACCGTCAAATGTAAGGTCAACATTTGCCTCGGCCAGTAATTTAATTTTATCGCTAATGGAGAAATTATAAGCGCCGCCCAATACCAGCCTCGGCGCAGTGAGTTCGGTGGATTTTATGGGAATATCATTTTTAGTTAAATAAAGTACTTCCTTTTCCTGCTCGGTAAATTTAAAACTCCAGGCATTAAATGTGGTGGTAATATCCCTGGCCATTAAACCAAGCCTCCATTTTTTTCTTTGAATTTGAATTCCTGCATCTAGGCCAAATCCCCAGGCGCTGGCAAAATGACCTACTTTTCTATAAATAACTTTGGCATTGGCGCCTACGCTTATTTTTTTATCATCTTCATCTTTAATCTTTTGGGCAAATGAAAAAAGAAAAGCATAATCTGCCGATGAAAATGCCTGAACATTATTGTAATTGATGCTGCCATCGGGCTCTACCAAAAACAAAGTATTGGGAATATCATCTACGGCAAAACGCAGTAAAGAAAAACCCAGCGTTCGTTTATTGTCCTGTACCGGAATGGCCAGCGAAGCATATTCATATTTTGCAATTCCGGAAAAATATTCGGCATGCATTAAAGCAATGTTGGGGACATCTTTTACGCCGGTAAGGCCTGCCGGGTTCCAGTATCCTGCAGAAGCATCATTTACACTGGCTACCTGGGCATTGCCCATTGCCAGGCCACGTGCCCCTGCGCCAATATTTAAAAATTCGTTGGAATACTTTCTGAACTGACTATAGCTTTTACCAGGCAGTAAAAGGCCAATAAGGAAGAAAGCAGCAAGGCTTTTTTTCATGTTTTCTTGGTTGGTAAGTTACAAGTTTGGATAATAACGCATTTATTTAAACGTAGTTTTACTAATAAAATTGTGCATTATATTTTTTCATAATATGAATAAATGGTAAATCTAATGTTTTTATCTGCCTTAAGGCATAAATATTAAAAATAGATGATTAAAGTTTTGCTTTTGCTGCTTAGGTTTCTAAAGCAAGATAAGCCAAATTAACTTCCGGCATTTGCAAAAAACTACTCATTTTTGCAATCCATTTTAAATAGTAACATGAATAAATTAATAGAAGAACTTAAATGGCGGGGTATGTTGCAGGATATAATGCCCGGAACCGAAGAACAGTTAAACAAAGGGATGACCACGGCTTATATTGGATTTGACCCAACAGCCGAAAGCCTGCATATTGGCGGCATGGTACAAATATTATTATTAGTGCATTTACAAAAAGCAGGGCACAAACCACTTGCACTTGTTGGTGGCGCTACAGGTATGGTAGGCGACCCAAGCGGTAAAAGCGCCGAAAGAAATTTATTAAGCGAAGATGTACTTCAAAAAAACCTTGCAGGCATACAAAAGCAATTAGAAAAATTTCTCAATTTTGAAAGATCCTTACCCAATGCCGCCGAAATAGTTAATAACTATGATTGGTTTAAACCCATTGGCTTCCTTGATTTTATAAGAGATGTAGGCAAGCATATTACCGTAAATTATATGATGGCCAAAGACAGTGTAAAGAAAAGGATTGAAGGTGATAGCGGTATTTCTTTTACCGAATTTACTTATCAACTTATACAAGGCTATGATTATTATTGGCTGTATAACCATAAAAACTGCAGGCTGCAAATGGGCGGCAGCGACCAATGGGGAAATATAGTTACCGGTACAGAACTAATAAGAAGAAAAAGCGGTGGTGAAGCTTTTGGCTTTACCTCTCCGCTAATTACAAAAGCCGATGGCAGCAAATTTGGAAAATCGGAAGCCGGCAATATTTGGCTTGATGCTGAAAAAACTAGCCCTTACCAGTTTTACCAGTTTTGGGTAAATGCCAGCGATGCCGATGCAGCAACATGGATTAAAATTTTTACTTTCCTGGATAAAAAAACCATTGAAGGAATAATAGAAAAGCACAACATCAACCCCGGCGAAAGGTTATTGCAAAAAACACTGGCCAAAGAAATTACTTTATTTGTACATGGCGCAGATGAATACCAAAAAGCCATTGACACTACGGCTAAACTTTTTGCCGCTCAAAATGCCGCTGCAGAAGACATGGGTATTGATGATTTGAACAACCTGGAAGGAATTATAAAAAAAGAAATTGACAAAAATAAAATTACCGCAGGTGTAGATGTAATAAGCCTTGTAGCCGATACGGAAATTTTTAGCAGCAGGGGCGAAGCCAGGAAAATGCTGCAAAATGGAGGACTAAGCATCAACAGGAAAAAAATTACCGATGTACAGGAGCAGATAGATAACAAATGGTTGCTGCACAACCAATACCTTTTAATTCAAAAAGGAAAAAAAAATTATTACCTCGTAAAAACCGTTTAGCTATATTTAAAAATTATTCTACCTCTACCTGTTTTTTCCGCACAGCACCTTTGCTCACTTCGGGAATAAATTTACGTTCTGCAAGGTTATAGCCATTACCTCTTTCCAGGAAATGTACTTTTAGGTTTTCGATACAAAATGGGTTGCCGTCGGGTATATCGGCAATATTGCTGTAGCCAATATCGTAACCATCAATTACAATTACACAACCACTGCCTATGGCTTCCATTTTATTGCCTTCGGAAATAATCATACCGGTATCTTCGCCCAGGCCCACACCAATGCAGCCGGGGTTGCACACTACGGCTTGGGCCAGCCTTCCAAACCTTCCTCTTTTTTCAAAATGAGAATCAAAAATGGCGTTGTTTACAAAACCCAGGCCGGTAGTAATTTTTACTGTTCCTTTTAAATGCGCCTTATCTGCGCTGCCTTCATAAATCATGGTATTGCTCATGGCCATGGCTCCGGCAGAAGTGCCTGCAATAATAAAGCCTTCTTCTTTACGGTACCTTTCTTTTAAAATAGTTAAAAACTCTGTGCCGCCATCGGTTACGCTAAGCCTTAGCTGGTTGCCGCCACTAAACATTACGGCATTACTATTACGTATCCGTTCCAGGTAGCTTTTATTTACTGTATCTTTTCGGGAGCGTATATCCATGATGCCAATATTGGTGCACCCAATTTTTCCAAATGCATTGAGGTAGTTTTTGCCTACTTCAACAGGTATGGTACTGGCAGTGGTAATTACCTCTATTCGGGCACCGGTGCCGCCAGCTTCTTCTACAATTCGCCGGAGTATACCCAGTTCAAAAAAATTGAGATTATCCCGGTGTATTTCGCCTTTTTCCAAATCGGTGCCTTTATCTTCGGCACCACCTATAGCAACTAATTTCCCTTTTGGAGCTATCATTAATACTTTTTTTGGGTTAACGCAAAAATAATGTAAAACGTATCGTAATAAACTTTAAGAGTTATTAACGTGTGTTAATTGCTGTATAAAATATTATAATACCTACCCAGCATTTTATGATATAAGCAAATTTATTTTTCCCGGTTAACTGGTTATTTGTTGTTCCCTGCAAAACTGCCTCAACAATTATAAAAAACTTTTTCTTAACTTCCTGCTTTAAAAAATACCAAAAAAATTTTAATGAAAATTGTAGAAATAAAAGTGATGCGGGGGCCAAATTTCTGGAGCGTTCGCCGTTCCAAGCTAATACAAATGAAACTCGACCTGGAAGATTTGGAGCAAAAACCTACTAATCTTATCCAGGGTTTTAAAGAAAGGATGGAACAATTAATGCCTTCTTTATACGAGCACCGATGCAGTGAAGGCGAACCCGGTGGTTTTTTTAACCGGGTTATAGAAGGTACCTGGATGGGCCATGTTATAGAACATATTGCATTGGAAATTCAAACTTTGGCCGGTATGGACACAGGTTTTGGCCGCACCAGAGGAACAGGCATTGAAGGCGAATACTATGTATGCTTTAGTTACCTGGAAGAAGATGCAGGCGTTTATGCAGCTAAAGCCGCTGTAAGAATTGCCGAAGCCTTAATTGATGATAAACCTTATGACTTAACAGACGATATACAAAGACTAAGGGAAATAAGGGAAGATACCCGGCTTGGGCCAAGTACAGGTTGTATTGTAGAAGAAGCAGGTAAAAGAGGAATTCCATTTATAAGATTAAATAAACATTCCCTGGTGCAACTTGGTTATGGTGTACACCAAAAACGCATAAGGGCAACCATTGCCAGCACTACCGGTAATATTGCCGTAGATATTGCCTGCGATAAAGAAGAAACAAAAGCCCTACTGGAAGCTGCCGAAATTCCGGTTCCACGTGGCGTTGTTATCCGCACCGAGGAAGGCTTAAAAGATGCCGTAACCCGGTACGGTTATCCACTGGTTATAAAACCCATTGATGGCAACCATGGCAAAGGAAATACCACCAATATTAACACCTGGGAACAAGCATTAACAGCATTTGCTGCTGCCAGGTATTTCAGCCGTAGTGTTATTGTAGAACGCTTTATTACGGGCTTCGATTTTAGAATTTTAGTAATCAACTACAAATTTATTTGTGCGGCATTACGTACACCTGCTGCAGTAACCGGTAATGGAAAAAGCAGCATTCAGCAACTCATAGATGAAACCAATAAAGACCCTCGCCGTGGATATGGCCATGAAAAAGTTTTAACCCAAATTACCATTGACCAGTTTACCCAAAAAATGCTGGACGATAAAGGCTATACTTTAGATACCATACCTGCCAAAAAAGAACTGGTATTACTAAAACCTACGGCAAATTTAAGTACCGGCGGAACCTCTACCGATGTAACCGACGAAGTGCACCCTGCCAACATTTTTATGTGTGAGCGCATTGCAAAAATTATAGGCCTGGATATTTGTGGTATTGATATAATGGCCACCGATCTCAAAACACCAGTTTCGGAAAATGGTGGCGCCATTTTGGAAGTGAACGCTGCACCGGGTTTTAGGATGCATATTGAACCAGCCGAAGGTTTACCCCGCAATGTTGCAGAGCCCGTTGTTGATATGCTTTTCCCCAAAGGCAGCAGTGGCCGCATTCCCATAATTGCCGTTACCGGCACCAATGGTAAAACAACTACTACAAGAATTACAGCGCATATTGCAAAAATTGCCGGTAAAAAAGTAGGCTATACAACAAGTGATGGTGTGTATATTCAAAACCAACTGATGATGCGTGGGGATTGTACCGGGCCGGTGAGCTCTACTTTTGTGCTTAAAGACCCTACGGTAGATTTTGCCATTTTGGAATGTGCCCGAGGCGGGATTTTAAAAAATGGGCTGGCATTTCAAAACTGCGATGTAGCCATTGTTACCAATGTAGCATCGGACCACATGGGCCTGGGCGGCATTAACACCCTGGAGCAAATGGCCAAGGTTAAAGCCGTGGTTCCCGAAACGGTATTTCCGCATGGCTATGCAGTTTTAAATGCAGACGATGACCTTGTATATGAAATGAGAAAAAGCCTCAACTGCAATATTGCCCTTTTTAGTATGGATGAAAACAACGCAAGAATAAAACAGCATAGTAAAAAAGGCGGTTTATCTACTGTTTTTGAAAATGGATACATTAGTATTTTAAAAGGCACCTGGAAGATAAGGGTAATGCATGTAAAAGACATACCGGTAACCTTTGAAGGCAAGGCTATCCATAATATAAATAATTGCCTGCCTGCTATAATGGCTGCATATCTGTACAGGGATATTAGTATTGAAGATATTCGCTCGGCATTAAGCTCTTTTTTACCTTCATCCACACTTACGCCGGGAAGGTTAAACTTCTTTAATTTTAAAAATTTTACCATACTGGCCGATTTTGCCCATAACCCACATGGTTTAAACCTGCTTTGCGATTTTGTTAATAAATTAGACTATCACAAAAAAATTGGGGTAATAAGTGGTACCGGCGACAGGCGTGATGAAGACATTAAGGAACTGGGAAGCATCAGCGCAAAAAATTTTGATGAAATCATCATCCGATGTGATAAAAATTTAAGAGGTCGCACTGCCGATGAAATAATCGGACTGCTCAAACAGGGTATTGAAGAAGAAAATGCGATAATACCTACCATGACCATTGCCGATGAAAACCAGGCCCTGGAATACATTTATGAAAATTATCAACAAGGAGCGCTTTATGTAATAATGTGTGATGTGGTTGCCGGCGCATTAGATAAAATAAAAGAATTAAAAACAAGGGAAGAAAAGGTTTTGGAGGGTTAAAACTCTTAACCGATTTTTGCTAATAATAAAAAGTAAAACCCTTATTTTTGCAGCCCCAAACCAAAAAACCATGTTTGGATTGGGTTCACCTCAATTAAAAGGGTAATAGTAAAACTGGGTTATGGTGTAATGGTAGCACAACAGATTTTGATTCTGTTTGTCTAGGTTCGAATCCTAGTAACCCAACAAAAAACCCTTAAATTTTCAATATTACAAGACATCATCATACATACTGGGGTGTAGTGTAACGGTAGCACCACAGATTCTGATTCTGTTTGTCTGGGTTCGAATCCTAGCACCCCAACAAATACTTAACTCCCGGCAAAAAATGGCCGGGATATTTTTTGCCCATTTTTTTTATTTTTTTCCCTCCTTCATTTCCTGTTTTTAATTACTTTTAGCATTGTGTAAATTTTACACGATTTCAATTTTTAATTTTCGTTTGCATGAACACTGCTTCTACCGGATTTAAACCCAAACTTTCGCTGGTACAAATCATAAACATGAGTGTGGGCTTTTTTGGCATCCAGTTTGGATGGGATTTACAAAGAGCCAATATGGGCCGCATTTACGAAAACCTGGGCGCCAACCCCGATGATGTGCCTTTACTGTTTTTAGCAGCGCCACTTACCGGCTTACTCGTTCAGCCCATTATAGGATATTTAAGTGACCATACCTGGCATCCAAGATGGGGCCGCAGGAGGCCTTATTTTTTAATTGGCGCTATTATAAGTTCTATTGCATTAATTTTTATGCCACACAGCAGTGTATTATGGATGGCAGCAGGCCTGCTTTGGGTATTGGATGTATTTGGCAACGTAACTATGGAACCCTTCAGGGCATTTGTAACCGATAAACTGCCCGATAGCCAGGTAAACCGTGGATTTATTATGCAAAGTTTTATGATTGGGCTTGGAGGAAGCATCGCCTCGGCTTTACCCTGGATTATGAATAATATTTTTGGCAAAGAAAATACAGCTGTGGCCGGTGGCATACCGGAAAATGTAAAATTTTCTTTTTACCTCGGCGCTTTCTTTTTCCTTGCAGCGGTTTTATACACAGTATTTACTAGCAAAGAATATCCTCCGGCTGACTTAGGTTATAAAGACAAAGTAAAAGAATCCAATAAAGGTTTTGGTGGCGGCGCAAGAGAAATTCTTCATGCATTAACCAATATGCCGCCAAAAATGAAAGCCATAGCGCTGGTACAATTTTTTACCTGGCCGGGATTGTTTTTAATGTGGTTTTATTACACCACTGCAGTGGCAGTAAATATTTTTGGTGGTACAAATGCCAGCGATAAAGTTTATGCCGAAGGCGCCGATTTTGGCAGCCTCACTTTATCCTATTATAGCGTGGTAACTTTTTTATTTGCATTGGTTTTACCTTTTATTGCCGATAAGCTGGGCCGAAAACTTACCCATGCCATTTGCCTTTTGGCTGGGGCTATTGGCCTTATAAGCGTAGGATGGGTAGAAAATAAATATATGCTTTACGGTTGCATGACCGGCGTGGGCATTGCCTGGGCAAGCATTTTAAGTATGCCTTATGCCATGCTCAGTGGCGTATTGCCAAGGGATAAAGTAGGAATTTATATGGGTATTTTTAATTTCTTTATTGTACTGCCCGAAATTATTGCTTCGCTTGGCTTTGGGTGGTTAATGAGAACGGTATTGAATAACGACAGGGTGCTTGCCGTACAGGTAGGCGGTGGCTTAATGATTATAGCTGCAATTATTTGTTTGCTGATCATTAAAGAATCAAAAAGCGAAACAAATACATGAACAGGATAAATTTCATTTAACATGAAAAAAAATATTGCCTTTATCATTTTCTTTTTTATTGTTTCTACCGTATTTGCCCAGGTAATCAACCTTTACCCTACCAACTGGTGGGTGGGTATGAAGTGGAATAATGTGCAGGTATTGGTTCATGCAGATTATAATATCAGCAACAGTAAAGTAGCCATTGTACATCCTGGGGTTACCATTAAAAAAATATCAAAATTTGAAAACCAAAAATACATTGCCATTGACCTTTCTATTGCTGCAAACGCAAAAGTAGGTGAAGTAAAAATTAATTTTACGCAAGATGGAAAAACCCAATCTATATTTTGGCCTTTAGACAATAAGCGCCAGGGAAATAGCACACAGTATGCACAGGGAGTAACGGCCAAAGATGTGTTGTACCTTATTATGCCCGACAGGTTTAGTAATGGAGACGAAACCAACGACCGCATCATTGGCATGAAAGACCAATCGCTCAACAGGGATACCGTTTTCAACAGGCATGGCGGCGATTTAAAAGGCATACAAAACCATCTGGATTATTTAAATGATTTTGGCGTAACCGCAATTTGGCTCAACCCTGTTTTGGAAAACGACATGCCCCACCGCACCGAACATGGCTATGCCATTACCGATCACTATAAAGTAGACACAAGGCTGGGTGGCTACCAGGCTTATAAAAACCTTGTTGATGCCTGCCATGCAAAAGGAATGAAAATAATACAGGACGCCATTTACAACCATACCGGTTTATGGCATTTTCTTTTCCAGGACCAACCCGATAGTAGTTGGTTTAACCGATGGCCCACTTTTACGCAAACCAATTATAAAGATCAGCTCTTATTTAACCCTTATGCATCCGAAAACGAAAAGAAAATTATGAGTGATGGATGGTTTGTAAAGGAAATGCCCGACTGGAACCAGCACAACCTTTTTGTGGAAAAATTTTTAATTCAAAATGCCATTTGGTGTGTTGAAGAATTTGGCATAGACGGATGGCGCATTGATACTTACGCCTATAACGATTTAGAGTTTATGAACCGTTGCAACAAGGCTTTATATACCGAGTATCCAAAAATTACTTTATTTGGTGAAACCTGGGTACATGGCGTTCCCAACCAGGCTTATTTTTGCGAAAATAATTTCAATATTCCTTTTAAAAGCAACCTGCAGGCAACTACAGATTTTCAATTGCTTTTTTATGGCATACAACCTGCGCTTTTGGAAAAATTTGGATGGACAGAAGGCGTAAATAAATTATACACTACCACAGCATACGATTTTATGTATAAAGACCCTATGCGGCAGGTAATTTTTCTTGATAACCATGACCTGGCAAGGTTTTACTCTGTATTAAATGAAGATACTGCAAAGTATAAAATGGCCTTCAACTGGTTAATGACCTATCGGGGTATCCCACAAATGTATTATGGAAATGAAATTTTATTAACCGGTTTTACTTCTCCTAATGACGGTCATGTACGACAGGATTTCCCAGGTGGCTGGAAAACAGATAACATAAATAAATTTTCGGCAACGGGAAGAACATTTAAAGAAAACAGTCTTTTTAATCAAATGAGGCAAATTACCCGATACCGCAAGCAATCTACTGCCCTGCAAACCGGTAAATTAATGCAATACCTGCCAGTGGATGGGCTTTATGTATATTTTCGTTATGATGCATCGGCTACCGTAATGTGCGTCATGAATACATCAGAAAAAGAAAAACCCATTGATTTTAATAATTACCCCGAACAAACCTCGGGCTTTAAACAAGGCCGGGAAATAATAAGCGGGGAAGTTTATACCGGTAAATTTAATATACCTGCCATGACGATGCAGGTACTGGAATTAACAAAATAACCGTTTAAAAGGCCAATAAGCACCGCCTGTTTCTTAAAGAAAAAAAATCTTTCAGGCAGTGGCTTATTTTAAAATAATGTGTTAAATTTACACATTAATGATTGCCTGTTTTTTTATGGGATAAATCCATGAGGCAATACGGGTTATTTTTTGAATTTTTGGATTACCAATTTTACCATTGGTCAACCTACTAAAAAGATTTTAAAATTTACTTGCATATGAAAAAATTTGCCATCTTACTATTGGCTTCTTTTATTGTTCTCTCTGCCACTGCCCAGCAGCGTCTTTTAACATGGGCGCCAGAATTTGCAGCAGATAATTCTTCTATTACCATTACGGTTGATTGCAACAAAGGCAGCCAGGGTTTACTTAATTATGAAGGCGGAAACTCCAATAATGTATATGTTCATATTGGAGTAATAACCAGTGTAAACCCGGTTGCTGGTGCATGGCAATATGTTCCTTTTAGCTGGGGCTCTACAACTGCTGCCGCAAAAGCTACGCCATTAGGCAATAATAAATATTCCTATACTATTACCAATATCAGGGCGTTTTTTGGCGTGCCTGCCGGTGAAACTATTTTAAAAGTAGCTACCATTTTTAGAAACGCAACAGGCAGTTTAAAGCAGGTAAACTCCGATGGCAGCGATATGTATGTACCGGTATATGGAGCAGGTGAATTTGCAGTAAGGATGAACTTACCTCCTTTTGAACCCCGTTTTATTCCCTGGCTTGAACCCATAACCGCCGGTATTGGCCAGCAAATTGGCATTACAGGTGTAAGCTCACAAAATGCAAACCTATCCTTAACGCTTAATGGAAATAATATTGGCACTGCAAATGGATTAAGTACAATTTCCGCTTCGCCAACACTCAGTACCAGTTGCGACCAAAAAGTAATTTTAACAGGAACCAATGGCCCCAATACCGCAAAAGATTCATTCAGCTTTTACATTCCACCATCAACAGTAGTGGAAAACCTGCCTGCTGGTGTTCAGGATGGCATTAATTATTTGCCCGGCAATACCTCCGTTACCTTGGTGCTTTTTGCGCCGGGGAAAACCTCGGCTGTAGTAATTGGGGATTTTTCCAACTGGCAATCGTCCTGTACCTATCAAATGAAAAAAACACCAGATGGCAACAGATTTTTTATTACACTTACGGGGCTTACTTCAGGCACTATTTATAAATTTCAATATGTTGTAGATGGCACTATTACCATTGCCGATCCATACTCAGAGCTCATACTTGATCCCTGGAACGACCAGTACATTTCTGCTAATACCTTCCCCAATATGCCTGCTTATCCCACGGGATTAACCAGCGGAGTGGTAGGTACATTTCAAACGGCTGCGCCGCAATATACCTGGTCGAACAGCAGTTATTCAAGGCCCGATAAAAAAAGCATTGTTGTTTATGAACTCCTGCTGAGGGATTTTTTAGCCAGCGGAAACTGGCAAACACTTACCGATACACTTAATTATTTACAAAGGCTGGGAGTTAATGCCATTGAAGTAATGCCTTTTAACGAGTTTGACGGCAACAGCAGTTGGGGTTATAATCCCGATTTCTTTTTTGCACCCGATAAAGCCTATGGTACAAAAAATAATTTAAAACGATTTATTGATTCGGCACATAGCAAGGGCATGGCCGTAATTATGGATGCCGTACTCAACCATGCAACAGGTTTATGCCCGCTTGTACAGCTATGGTGGAACAGCGCCAACAATACACCTGCTGCCAATAGTCCGTTTTTTAATGTTACCTCAACACATCCCTTTAGTGTATTTAATGATTTTAACCATGAGTCGGAAGCAACTAAATATTTTGTATCACGCTATATACGGCATTGGCTCACCGAATATAAACTGGATGGCTTCCGCTGGGATTTATCCAAAGGGTTTACACAACATGTATCTACAAATGTAGGCAGCTGGAATACTTACGACCCAAGCAGGGTGGCTATTTGGAACAGGTATTACGACAGCACACAGGCAGTGAGCAATGGCTCCTACTGCATATTGGAACACTTAGGTAACGACGATGAAGAAGCGGCATTATCTAATATTGGCATGCTGCTTTGGGGAAAAATGACCGACCAGTATAATCAAAATACCATGGGCTTTGCTTCCAATTCAGATATCAACAGGGCATTTGCCTTAAACAGGGCAGGCTGGTCGAAATTACATTTGGTTACATATGCCGAAAGCCATGATGAAGAACGCATCATGTATAAAAATTTAACCTTTGGCAATTCAACCAATGCAGCACATAATGTAAAGAATTTACAAATTGCTTTATCCAGAACGGAAGCCATGATGCCATTTTTACTTTTAATTCCAGGGCCAAAAATGCTTTGGGAGTTTGGGGAGCTGGGTTACGATAAATCTATTTTTATGTGTGAAGACGGCACCGTTCCACAACCTTATGGCACAGATAATTGCAAATTAGCGCCCAAGCCTCCATTATGGAATTATTATAGCGATGCAGCAAGAAAAAAAATATTTACTGTTGTATCGGGCTTAAATGCTTTGAGAAAAGCAAAGCCCAATGCCTTTTTGAGTAATGCCATCAGTGGGAACCTGGGAAGCACCCTGCTCAAATTCTTAATCATCAACCACCCTGATTTATCGGTAGTAGCCATGGCCAACTTTGATGTAACGGCACAAAATATTACGGTTACTTTTCCCTCTGCCGGCACATGGACCAATTATTTTACCCAGGCAACTTATAGCGCTACAGGTGCCGCTCAAACCATCAATCTTCAGCCAGGAGAATACAGGGTGTACGTAAATCAATCCAATTGTACCACAGCAGCGCCATCGGCTACTACACCAGTTGTTTATTGCCAGGGGGCAAATGCAAATGTATTAACTGCTTCAGGTTCTGGCTTACTTTGGTACACAACGGCAACAGGCGGCACAGGTTCTTCTACAGCTCCTGCGCCCTCTACCGCAAATGTAGGCAACACTTCATATTATGTAAGCCAGACAGTAGGCGGGTGTGAAGGCCCAAGAACAGAAATTGTGGTAACCGTTTCGGGTTTACCTTCTGCACCTACAGCTACCACTACAATAAATTATTGCCTTGGAGATGCTGCAACAGCATTAAATGCAACTGGTTCAAATTTACTTTGGTTTACAACTGCAACCGGTGGCACAGGTACTTCAACTGCACCTACTCCTGCTACAACATCTGTTGGCAGCACAATTTATTATGTATCGCAAACTGCAAATGGCTGCGAAAGCCCAAGAACGGCAATTACAGTAAACGTTACAGCTACACCTACTGCCCCAACAGCAACAAGCCCGATAAATTATTGCCAAAATGCAACGGCAACACCTTTAATAGCAACAGGCTCTAATTTACTTTGGTATGCAAATGCAACGGGTGGAACAGGCAGTAGCACTGCACCTATACCATCAACAGCAACAGTAGGGTCTGTTAGTTATTATGTAAGCCAAACCCAAAGTTGCGGCGAAAGCCCAAGAACAGAAATTGTTGTAGTTACTAATGCCATCCCATCTGCGCCTGCTGTAACAGCTAATTATAGCTATTGTCAAAATGTTGCTGCAACAGTGCTTACTGCAACCGGCTCCAATTTATTATGGTACACTTCGGCATCGGGTGGCCAGAGTAGCGCTACGCCACCTACTCCTTTAACCAATACAGCAGGTTCAACAAACTATTATGTTTCACAAACGGTAAACGGATGTGAAAGCCCGAGGGCAATGATTACAGTTTCCGTAAATGCTGCACCATCTGCGCCAAACGTAACAAGTACTATTAGCTATTGCCAAAATGCAACGGCAACACCTTTAATAGCAACAGGCTCTAATTTACTTTGGTATGCAAATGCAACGGGTGGTACAGGAAGCGCTACAGCGCCAACACCTTCTACTGCAAATTTGGGAAACACTAATTACTATGTTTCACAAACTGCAAATGGTTGTGAAAGCCCAAGAGCAATGATAACGGTAACCATCAATGCAGCACCAGCAGCACCGGCTGTTACAGCAGAAATTACCTATTGTCAAAATGCAACGGCTACCCCATTAACGGCAAACGGAAACAGCCTGCTCTGGTATTTGGTTCCTACAGGTGGCACAGGTTCTTTCACAGCTCCTACTCCATCAACAACTACTGCAGGCGTTACTATGTATTTTGTAAGCCAGTTTAATAATTGTGGCGAAAGCCCAAGGGCAACTATTACAGTTACGATTAATGCAACGCCTGCTTCTCCATCTGGTTTAACAGTAACCAATATAACCGCTACATCTGCTACCCTTTCATGGACAGGCAGTACAGGAAGTTTTTACTATGTACAATATAAAGAATCAACAAGCAGTAGCTGGGTTACCGCAGCATCGGCAATAACCATTACAACATTAGATATTTCTAATTTACTTATGGGAAAAACTTACGATTGGAGGGTAAGCGCCAATTGCGATAATACCAATAGCGGGAACTATGCTGCTTCCCAGTTCGGCACTTCATCAAGAAATAACCAAATTACCAATATTAAAAATGGCATTGGTATTAAAATTTCTCCCAACCCGGTAATGGGCAGTAATGCCATTATAGATTATAGCGTATCGGAAAATGGCAAAGTAGAAATTGCTGTTGTAAACTCTGTGGGACAGGTAGTAAAAAAATTAGAACAAGCAAACCGTACCGCAGGGCAATATAGCTTTACCATCACAAACCAGTTGGACAACCTTGCTTCTGGCGCTTATTATTTAAAACTAACACAAAACAAAAAGCACAACAGTATACTCTTTGTTAAAGTACCATAAGCAATATTAAAATGACAGCAGAAGAACAAAAGCAAATAGCCATTGCCAAGAGCCTTCAAACAGAGCAAGGAGAGGTTGAAAAAATAAATAAAATTGCCCTTTCTATTGACCTGGCTATTTTTGGTTTTAGTGAGAATACACTAAAGGTTTTATTAATAAGGAGCGATTTAAAAAAATATAAAGAACAATGGAGCCTTTTGGGCGACCTTATAAAACCCACAGAAGAACTGGATACAGCCGCATACCGGGTGTTGCGCCAGCGTACAGGAATGGACGATGTTTTCCTGGAACAGGTGCATACTTTTGGCGAAGTAAAAAGACACCCTGCAGGCCGGGTGGTAACCATTGCTTATTATTCTTTAATAAATATTGAACACCATAAACTTAATATTTTAGATAACGAACTGCACTGGCATGATGTAAAATCGGTAACCAACCTGGCTTTTGACCACCAGCAAATTTTTGAAACCTGCTATAGGCGTTTACAAAAACGCATACAGGAACACCCGCTGGGTTTTAGCCTTTTGCCCAAAAAATTTTCACTTAGAGAATTGCAAAACCTTTATGAAGCCATCTTAGATACCAAACTAGACAGAAGAAACTTTCGTAAAAAATTCTTTTCGATGGATTTACTTACCGATATGAACGAAATGGAAAGAGATGTGCCACACCGCCCAGGTAAACTTTACCAGTTTAATTATAAAAAATACGAAAAGAGAAAAAAAGTATGGGTAGGAATAGATTTTTAATGACATGCAGCGTAAGTTAATGATAAACAGCCGTATAAGAAAGGTTATTTGGGCCAGATAATGTTAAAAACAGCGGCAAAAAATAATTCGTTAAAAAAGTTAAAATTATTATAAAAAATATACCTTCGTGTAAAATGTACACATACTATTTGTGTATAATTTACGCATTGTTTTTTTCAATTCTAAATCGATAACGTTTGCATTATGAAAAAATGTAACCAAGCAATTTCCAAAATTGTCTCTGCTTGCCTGCTGTTTATGAGTATCTCAGTAACAGTATTTGCACAAACCGTTGTTACCGGCAAAGTAACCAACTCCAGTAACGGATTGCCCGTAGTAGGCGCTACCGTTACCATAAAAGGTACAGACACCAGGACCCAAACAAACAGTTCCGGTGAATACAGTATCAAAGTATCATCTTTAAATGCAGTACTTGTCTTCACATCTGTTGGCTATAACATGCAGCAGGTTGTAGCTTCCAATGCAGCAAATGTAGTGCTGAGCGAAGCGGCACAAAAACTTGAAGACATTGTAGTGGTTGCCTACGGCACCCGTAAAAAAACAGACCTTACCGGCTCTGTTACTGCAGTATCTTCCAAAGACTTTCAAAAAGGAAACATTGCCTCTAGCGAACAATTGCTACAGGGTAAAGTTGCCGGCCTGGAAGTAACTACCGGCGGAGGTTCGGCAGGTGGCGGAAGTAAATTAAGGATACGTGGCGGCGCTTCCCTATTTGCCAGCAACGACCCATTGATTGTTATTGATGGCGTGCCGGTAGAAGGCAACGGCATTGCAGGTTCGGCAAATCTTCTCAATACCATTAACCCAAATGATATTGAGAGCATGAGTGTGCTTAAGGATGCTTCTGCAACTGCACTGTACGGTGCAAGGGCAACAAATGGCGTAGTAATTATCAGCACTAAAAAAGGTACAAGCCGTAAACCGGTATTTAATTTCAATACTAAAATTTCAATGGGTAGTGTTGCTAATAAAGCAAAGGTTTTATCTGCTGATGAAGTAAGAAATATTGTAAACAGTTCGGGCAACAACACCTACATCCCATTATTGGGAAGCGCCAATACCGACTGGCAGGACCAGATATATCAATCTGCCTTAGGCTTTGACAATAACATTAGTGTTGCCGGTAAACAAAGGATGGCAAAAGATTTTGAATTGCCTTACCGGTTATCACTTGGTTATTTAACACAGGATGGTGTTTTAAAAACCAATAATTTCAAAAGGTTAACAACTGCTATTAACTTATCCCCTAAATTTTTGGATAACCACCTTAGCCTAAACATTAATGCAAAACTGGCCAATACCAAAAACCGTTTTGCCGATGAAGGCGCTATTGGAACCGCCATTACCTTTGACCCAACAAAACCCGTAAATTCCGGCGTAAAAAAATATGGTGGCTTTTGGGAGTGGGAACTGGGTGGATCGCCTCTTGGTTTAGCGCCACGTAACCCACTTGGCCTGCTGGAATTAAGGAACAACAGATCTACCGTAAACCGTTTTATAGGAAATATACAGGTAGATTATAAATTCCACTTCTTTCCCGATTTACATTTTTTGGCTAATATTGGTATGGACAGGTCACATGGTGAAGGAAAAGATATTGTTGATTCTACTTCGGTAGTTTCCGTTTTAAGCTTTAGCAACAAAGGCCGCCTTACAAAATATAACCAAACCAAAACCAGCAAACTTGCCGATGTACAATTATTTTATGAAAAAGAATTTTCAGCAGGCAATAAAATTGATGTGCTGGTAGGCCATGGTTACCAGGAGTTTTTTACATCCTGGGATAATTTCCCCACCTATTTCCAAAACGGCACATTAAATACCGGAGAAGCAGCACCACTTTATCCTGATGATAAAAATGGTTTTGCCATTGACTCGTACCTGGGAAGAATGAACCTTACTTTGGCCGATAAATATTTAATTACCGCATCAATAAGAAGAGATGCCAGTTCAAAATTTGCAAAAGATAAAAGAGTAGGTTATTTCCCTGCCGTTGCTTTGGCCTGGAAATTAAAAGATGAATTCTTTAAAAATACCTCTGTTTTAACCGACCTAAAATTAAGGGCAAGCTGGGGTACCACGGGCCAGCAGGATGGTATTGCTTTAAACTACTACCTGCCTATTTATTACCAGGGCCAAAACAGCGCCCAGTTTGAATTTGGTGGCCAATATTACAATAACTACAGGCCTACTGCCTTTAACTCCGATTTAAAATGGGAAACCACCGAAACAAGCAATTTAGGCCTTGATTTTGGTTTTATCCAAAACAGGGTTACCGGTTCTATAGATGTATATCAAAAGAAAACAAAAGATTTATTAAGTTATATTGATGTAGCCCCCGGCGCAAACTTTGATATTACCATTTTGAAAAACGTTGGTAACCTCGAAAATAAAGGTGTTGAATTTACCATAAATACTGTGCCGGTTAAAACTCAAAAGCTCATCTGGGATTTTGGCTTTAATATTTCATATAACAAAACAGAAATTACCAAACTCAACCAGCATCAAGGTTCTGGCTATAAAGGTATATTAACCTCTGGCATCAGTGGCGGTACTGGAAATAATATTGGTGTATTAGCCGTAGGTTACGCTCCTTATACCTTCCTCCCTTATACACAGGTGTATGGCCAGGATGGCAAACCCATTGAAGGATTGTATGATGATATAGACAGGGATGGCGTAGTAACAGAAACCGGCGACAGGAATTATTTCAAAAAACCTGCCCCGGATTATATGTTTGGTATCAGCACTGGTGTTACTATAAAAGATTTTACGCTTAGCATTGCCGGGCACGGTATGCTGGGCAATTATTTGTACAACAATTTTAACTCAGAAAATGGGGTTTTAAGAAATATACTAAACCCGGTTTTGTATATTGGCAATGCATCGGTAAATTATAATGAAACCCATTTTTCCAACAACAGGTACCTTTCTAATTATTATATAGAAAATGCAAGTTTTTTCAAATTAGATAATATTAACCTTGGTTATAATCTTGGTAAAGTAATCAATAATAAAACCAACCTAAGAGTGAATGCCAGCATACAGAATGTATTTGTAATTACAAAATATACCGGTGCCGACCCGGAAAATGCCAGCAGTTCAGGCGTAGATAATAATATTTATCCCCGCCCACGCATTTTTAGTTTAGGAGCCAATTTAGATTTCTAATTTAATTTTAAAAATCATTTCAAATGAAAAATAAAATATTTCAAAAAATTGCATTCACCATTATTGCAGGGCTTTTCTTAAATGCCTGCTCTAATAAGCTGGATATTTATCCCAAAAATGGCCTCTCTGCCGACCAGGTATATTCCAGCCCGGATGGGTATAAATCTGTATTAGGAAAAATATACCAAACCTTATCTACTACTGGTAATGCAGGCCCAGCTGGCGATCCCGATATTGCAGGCGGACTTAATGAAGGCTCGCAAATTGCATTTATCCGTGGATTTTTTAATTGCGAAGAATTGCCTACAGATGAAGCTGTAGTTGCCTGGAACGACCAAACCATTCATGATTTTCATGATTTAAAATGGACCAGTGCCGATCCTTTTTTAAAAGGGATGTATGCACGCCCTATTTACAATATTTCTTTGGCCAATGAATTCATCAGAGAATCTGCCGATGAAAAACTGTCTGCAAGGGGCATTACCGGCGCTGCTGCCGATGAAGTAAAAAACCTTAGAGGCGAAGCAAGGTTTTTAAGAGCATTTAATTATTGGGTAATGCTGGATATTTTTGGCAAATCTACTTTTTTAACCGAAGAGGATGGCGTGGGTGAATTTTATCCCAGAGAAATTTCAAGAGCAGATTTATACTCTTATATAGAATCTGAATTACTGATTTGCGATGCAGAACTACCTGCGGCAAAATCAGCTCAATACGGCCGTGTAGATAAGGCTGCTGCCTGGGCCTTGCTGGCAAGGCTTTACCTAAATGCCGGAGTTTATAGCGGTAGCACAAAATATACTGAAGCTATTACCTACGCACAAAAAGTAATAAGCGCTGGTTATATGTTGCATAGCAATTACAGGGAACTGTTTATGGCCGATAACGACAGGACAAGCAAGGATGAATTTATTTTTGTAGCTCCATGCGATGGGCTTACGGGAAAAGCTTATGGAAACACTACCTTTTTTATACATGGAGCATCCGGTGGAGATTATTTAGAATTTGGCGCAAATAATGGCTGGTTTGGCTACAGAGCAACAAAAGCTTTTGCAAGCATTTGGCCCGATCTTACGGGCAATACCGATAAAAGAGCCATGTTTCAAACCAGCGCTTATAACGCAACTTTAAGCCAGGCAGATATTGATGATATTGCCAATTTCTCCAATGGGCTCCATGTAAACAAATACAGGAACATTAGGGCAGATGGCGGCGCAGTAAGGGATCCAAACTCTGAGTTTTCTGATATTGATTTCCCTATTATTCGTTTACCGGAAATATACCTTATTTATGCAGAAGCTGTTTTGAGAGGCGGTTCCGGTGGCGATATAAATACTGCCTTAGGATATATTAACGACCTTAGAACAAGGGCAGCAGCAAACACCATTACTTCTCCTGAACTTACCTTGCAATTTATTTTAGATGAAAGGGCAAGAGAATTATATTGGGAAGGCCACCGCAGGACAGACCTTGTACGTTATAACCTTTTAACAACAGGTACTTATTTATGGCCCTGGAAAGGCGGCGTTGCCAATGGTACTGCCGTAAACAGCAAGTACAACATTTTTGCCATTCCCTCTGCCAACTTAAACTCAAATCCTAATCTTCATCAAAATACAGGATACTGATTATTAATTTTCAAATTATTAAAAAATGAAAAAAATTATTTCAAGTCTTTTCATTCTTTCAGCACTTGCCTTGCTTTTGGTATCTTGTAAGAAAGAAGAAAACGAAATTATTTTAGAAGGCGGAACCAACCCCATATTTACCGCCAGCACCGCCGGCCCGCTTGTACTATTAAAAGACAATGCAGCAGACCCGGTTATAACACTTACGTGGACCAACCCCAATTACATGTTTAACACCGGCGTAAGTTCGCAGGATGTAAATTATGTATTGCAGGTAGATACCGAAGGAAGCAATTTTTCAAGTTCCTTTCTACAGGAATCTACCTTTGCCAACGACCTTAGCGTAATCCTTACCCACAAAGAACTCAATACCATTTTATCCAGGATGGAATTAATGTCTGGCGTAGAACACAATGTAGAAATGCGTGTTAAAACTACCCTGGTTAATGGAGCAGCCCCGCTTTATTCCAATAGCTTTTTACTTAAAGTAACTCCTTATCTCGACTTTGTGGTAGAGCCACCCGGCACCGCCGCCAATAACTATGATGATGGTGAATTATGGGCAGTTGGCGATGCCTTTGCATCGGGCTGGAGCAACCCATTACCTTCTCCTTACGATGTAAACCAAAAATTTACCCGTATTGATATTTTGCATTATGAAGCAGTACTTAATTTTAATGCAACCGGAGGTTATAAATTAATTCAGCAGCAAGGCGTGTGGGGAACCCAGTACCATGCTCTGGCACCTAACCTGGCGCTTTCGGGTAATTTTGAAAAAATGGATGCCGATCCGCAATTTCCATCTCCCGGCCCGGGCTTATATAAAGTTGAAGTAAACTTTCAAACCGGTAAATACAAATTAACACCACAATAATAAGCACACATAAACTTTCATAAAATGAAAAAATTTTTAAAATTCTTTTCTCTTGCTGCGGTTGCCATTTTAGGATTGGCAGCTTGTGAAAAAGTGGATGATTTGCCCTATTATAACCTGGGTAATGATATTACACTTTCCGTAGCGCCTGCCTCGGCTACGCCTACACTGGCAGATACGAGCAGCAACGTCCTGAATTTTACCTGGACATCGCCAAAATATGCAACAGATACAGCTAATTATAAGTTTATTATTCAAATAGACTCTGCAGGCAAAAATTTTGCCAACCCAACAACTAAAACCGTTATGGGCGCACTTGGCGCTTCATACACCGGCGGAGAAATGAATAATATCCTGCTCAACTATGGTTATGCATTAGGTGCTACCGTTTCGCTTGAAGCAAGGGTAGTTTCATCTTATGGCAATAATAATGAGCAACGTACTTCCAATACTGTAGGTTTTACCGTTGCAAGTTTTGACCACCCTTCTATTTTAACAACAGAAAATACTTCGGTTACAGGTACATTGGCCACTGCCAATGATCACTCCAATACTTTTAACTGGACAAGTGCTTTTCAAACCTACTCCGGCACGGTTACCTACGACCTGCAATATGATGCAGCCGGAAATAATTTTGCAAGTGCACAAACAGTTCCCGTAGGCTTAAGTATGAATACTATTTCCTTTAACCAGGCAGATATGAATAGCTTTGCTTTAAATACGGGTATTGCTGCAAACTCTTCGGGTGATGTTGAATTCAGGGTTAAATCAACCACAGATCATGGCGCTATTTCTTATTCTCCTTTTGTAACAGTAAATATTACCACTTACCTGCCTATTCAAAAAATGTACCTTGTTGGCGGCATGCAGGGCTGGGATATTAACAACCCATTGGAAATGATTAATGATGCAAAACCTGACAGGTTTAATAAAATATTTTATTCCTACATTAAATTGGATGCAGGTACCGAATTTAAATTTGCCAAAACCCCTGGCGACTGGGGTTCTGCTTATGGAAATAATGGTGCAAACGGTACGGGTTTTAATACCGGCTACAACTCAGGCGGTAACTTCCAGGTTACTACCGCAGGTATTTACAGGCTTACCATTGACATTGAAAATAATATGGCCTGGGTTCAACAAAAACAAGTTGGTGTTGTTGGCGGAATGCAAGGTTGGGATCCTTCTGCACCAAATTATGGTGGTATAGTAGGCAGAGATAAATTTTTAATTATTGCCAATAGTAGCGGTAGCGATGAATTTAAATTTCATGATGGCCCGGCCTGGGACAATAGCGGCCCGGATAAAGCCCGCTGGTGGGGTTCTTCAGGTACAGAAAACTTAGACAATGATGGTAATGGAGCCAATATTGTGGCTAATGCTTCTCCCCGTACCCGTTGCATTTGGAACGGAGATAATAAATTACAATTAAAATACGAAATATCGGCTGCTGCTGAAATGCGTTTGGTAGGTGATGGCATTACAGGTGTACCTGCCTGGAACCCCGGTGCCAGCCCTCAAATGATCTACTCGGGAAATGGCGTGTGGACTATTACCACACAATTAGATGCCAATAAGGATATTAAATTCCTTTCAGGACCCGATTGGGGCGCATTTGATTATGAAGATGCAAGCGGTGGCGCTACTTCTACCAATACACCCAGGGCAATACAATGGACCGGTGGCGGTAACTTTAAAACACCAGCCCTTGCAGGTACTTACACAATTGTACTTGACGAGTATAGCCAAACAGTTTCCATTAATAACTAAAAGAAAATTACTTTATTTAAAAACGCTTCTAAATAATAGAAGCGTTTTTTTTATGTTTTTTTTGTTGTGAGAGTTGCGAAGCTGCATCCTTATCTAACAGCCAGGTGATACTTCCTTCAACCGGTTTAATAATTTGAGCAGGAAAAATTTCAGGCTGAAACTTACCTTCCAGTACTTCTTTTACTGCAGCCGATTTTGATTTTCCTGCAACTATAAATACAATTTCTTTAGCTGCATTAATTAACATTGGCGTAAAACTGATGCGTTGCATTTTCTTTGTAGTTACATACACATCTTTTACCAAAGCATCATTCTCCTGCAGCAATTCCGAGCCGGGAAAAATGGAAGCCGTATGGCCTTCTTCACCCAAACCTAAAAATATTAAATCAAAATGCGGCAGGTTTGCATTGAAAAATTTTTTGATGCCTTCTTCATAATGCAAAGCATCATTTCTATAATCACCTGAAACGGGGATACGAAAAATATTATTTTGTGGAATTGGTACCAAATCCAATAAATGGCTTTTAGCCTGAAAGGCATTATTGTCTTTACTGTTGTAACTTATGTAGCGTTCATCGCCCCAAAAAATAAATAGTTTTTCCCAATTGATTCTTTTGGTATTTTCTTTTTGCGCCAGTAAATCATACATCAGGTTTGGGGTGCTTCCGCCGGAAAGCGCTACGGCAAAACTTCCTTTTTGTGCAATATTTTTTTTTGCCAGCCCAATAAAAATTTCCATTGCACTTTGGCACAATATTTTTGCACTATCAAAAACATTAATCATCTTTTTGATTTGAATTATTTATAGACATGGTGATCCACTGGTTGCCGTCTTTGGCAATTAAAGATTCTGCTCCTTCGGGTCCAAAACTGCCTGCTGCATAATTAGGGAAGTTTACCGATGGGTTTGCTTTCCAGTTTTCCAAAACCGGCTGTACCAGTTCCCATGCAGCCTCTACCTGGTCGGCACGCATAAACAAAGTTGCATCACCTTCTATTACATCCTGCAGCAAAGTTTCATAGGCTTCAGGAGTTGTGCCTTCATAACTTTCTTTATAACTAAAAATCATGTCTACCGGCGAAAGTAACATTTGCGGACCGGGGCGCTTGGCCTGCATCCGCAATTTTATTCCCATATCGGGTTGTATATTGATTACTAATAAATTACTGCGCCAGTTTTCATTGGCTTCGCTTGGAAAAGATTGGTGCGGCACTGGCTTAAACTCAATGGTGATGCAACTGATAGACTGATCCATCCTTTTTCCGCTGCGCACATAAAAAGGCACACCATTCCAGCGCCAGTTTTCTATTTGAAATTTAATGGCGGCAAAAGTTTCGGTTACAGAATCGGGCGCTACATTGGCTTCCTGCCGGTAGCCTTTTACTTTTTCGCCTTCTATCCACCCCGGGCCATATTGTCCCCTTACAGCTACATTATGGATTTCATCTTTCTTTAAAGGTAAAATTGCCCTTAAAACATCGGCTTTTTTATTGCGCACCTCGTCGGCAGCAAAACTTACCGGCGGTTCCATTGCAATTAAGCAAAGCAGTTGCATCACATGATTTTGAATCATATCCTTTAAAGCACCGCTGGTTTCATAGTAACCACCTCTTTGTTCCACTCCTATTTTTTCGGCAACGGTAATTTGTACCGAGTCAATAAAATTCCTGTTCCATATTGGTTCAAAAAGGGCATTGGCAAAGCGGAAGGCCAAAATATTTTGTACGGTTTCTTTACCCAGGTAATGGTCAATACGGTAAATTTGGTTTTCTTTAAAAATTACCTGCAATTGCTTATTGAGTTGCTGTGCTGATTTAAGGTCAGTACCAAATGGTTTTTCAACAACAATTCGGTTGTGTAACCTGTCTGTTGCAAAACCAGCTTCGCCCAGGTTTTCAGCTATTACTCCAATAAATTTTGGGGGGACAGCCAGGTAAAAAATACGGTTTGCAGGAGCTTGTTTTTTTTCAAAAGAACACTTAATTTTTTTGAGGTTACTATAAAGCTTTTTTTGGGTAAAATCGCCTTTGAGTAGTTCTATCTTTTTTTCAAACCCTTCCCATTTTGCTTTTTTGGTTTTGCCGCTACGGGAAAATTCATCAACGCCACTTTTTAAATTTTTAACCAGGGTTTCTCTATTGGCAATAGAAGTACCAATGCATACTATAGAAAAATTTTCGTGTAGCCAGCCACCTAAATACAAATTATATAAAGCCGGAATGAGTTTTCGCCGGCTTAAATCGCCGGTGCCTCCAAAAATATAAATTACGGCAGGCGTATTATTACTTATGTTGTTCATATATAGATATTATCTTATTGTTTGGTTCCAGTTGGTATGAAAAATGCCTTCTTTATCGATACGCTGGTAAGTATGCGCCCCAAAAAAATCCCGCTGTGCCTGTATTAAATTTGCCGGTAGCCATGCGCTATTGTAGCTGAGGAAATAATTAAGCGATGCACAAAATCCCGGAACGGGAACAGCAGCAAGTATTGCAGATGAAACCAACTGCTGAAAGCCTTCCCTGCAACTATCTAACTCTTTTGAAAAGAAACCGTCATTCATCAGGTTTTGCAAAGAAGTGTTGCTTTGATATGCTACAGTAATTTTTTCCAGCAAAGCTGCCCTAATAATACAACCGCCACGCCATATTGATGCAACGGCTGCAATGGGTATATCAAATTTATAATAAGCAGATGCATTTGCCAGCATATTTAAACCCTGTGCATAAGAAAGGATATAACTGCTGTAAAGCGCCTGTTCAAGCTGCGCTAAAAACACCTGTTTTTCATTTGGCTTTTGCGAAAGTTTTGCCGGAAATATTTGCGCTAATTTTTCTCTTTCGCTTTTATACGATGAAATAATGCGTTGTGCAACGGCTACATCAATTGCAGGGATTGCAGCAGCAACATTTGCCGCATCCTGGCTCGTCCATGCACCGGTTCCTTTTTGGCCTGCGGTATCCAAAATTTTATCTATCAATAAACCGCTACCGGCATCATCGGGTTGCAAAAAAACAGCAGCAGAAATTTCCATTAAAAAAGAATGCAGCCTTCCCTTACTCCATTGGGCATATACCTGTTGCATTTCTTCATTACTCATTTGGGCATAGCTTTTCATTAAATGATAGCTTTCACTTAATAATTGCATAATAGAATATTCAATGCCGTTGTGCACCATTTTTACATAATGGCCAGCGGCTCCGTTTCCCATATAGGCCGTACAAGGCTCGCCATTAACTTTTGCACAAACTGCTTCCAGCATGGGCGCAATACGGCTATGCGCTTCAATATCGCCACCTGGCATTATGCTTGCACCATAGCGTGCACCGGCTTCGCCACCCGAAATACCCATTCCCATAAAATGCACTTTGGAATTTGCCAGCTCATCCAGCCTGCGTTGTGTATCTGTAAAATGTGAGTTGCCGCAATCTACAATTACATCGTTTTCGCCCCAGTAGGTTTTTAAATCCTGCAAAACAAAATCCACAATTTTTCCTGCAGGCACCAGTAAAATAATATTCCTTGGAGTTTCCAGCCTTTCAATAAATTGCTTCAATTCGCTAAAGGCAATATCCTTTTCTGAATGGATTGCTTTATTTAACGCATTGGCTTTTTGCGGATCTTTATCATAACCTACTACGCTAAAGCCGTGTTCCCTGATGTTTTGTAACAGGTTGCTGCCCATGGTACCTAAACCAATAATTCCAAAAGTAAATTTTTCCATTGTATTTATCAGTTATTCCTTTTACAAAGATCGGTGAGAGCCTACAATAAAATTTGAAAAAAAATTAGCTTAACAATTACGGCATATTCAATAATTTTCGATTCCTTTTTCACTAAAAATTAAATAAGGGAATTTTGTATCCGCTTTACAGGTATTCAATTTAAAATGCTGCCAAAGAGAGATAGTTTTAGCAAATAAATGATGATTTTTTGTATTATTAAACATTTTTTAGCAACCTCTCTAAGTAACAAAAACTTCAAAATTCAAGTTTTAAGTATTCCTTTTACAATTTCCAAATTGGGCTTTGCCCAAAAACTCGGTTTGAAAAAAGTAAGCTGAAATATAACCAAATGGTTTATTTATATATAAATAAATTATATTGTTCAAAAGAAAAAAAAGCATTTTCTTGCATTTTTTGAAACTATGCTGTAGTTTTACAGTTCGTAATCCGCTACCGTAAACAGATAACTACAATATCTAATTTTCCTAAGAAACTTTACTAACCTCAAGCCAATTTCTTATACTGAAGGCCATTCCCTTTAGCATCCTATTTCTTTTGTCAGCCGATTTAAATTACCTCAAAATCAAAAAGTTTTGTATGAAAAAGAAATTTACACATGGCCTTGGCTCCATTCTATCAAGGAGTTTGATGCTGCTTGCTGCCATCGCCTTCATGAACAGCTTTGCCATTGCGCAAACACAACCCTGCACCAATTCCGTAACCTTATGGGCGGAGGATTTTGGTACAGGAAATGATACTACAAGTCATCCCGATGCAACATTTACTTATGAGCCAACCGGTCCGCTGTTTGCCGAAGGATCTTACAGGGTTGCCAGTAATCTTCAACAAAAAATTGAATGGCATAACTCACCCGATCATACCGGCAATACCGATGGAAGGATGTTGGTTATAAATGGCGATTTAGGTGATTTTTTTATTCACACGATAACCAATCAAAATCCTTTCTCAAGTGGTGCTTATTATTTCAGATTTTATATTATTAATGCAAATGTACCTTATGCATGTTTTGGCAATCCATTGTTTGCGGCAGTTAATTTAAATGCAGAGTACCAGGATGGCAATGGCAATTGGATAGCTTTACAAAATTCACCCAATATTGGCAGCCAGGTTCCTACCAGCAACAATCCTGTATGGATACAACAAGGCGGCACTTTTATCCTGCCTCCAAATGTAGTAACCAACAATATTCGCATAAGGCTCTCTGATGCAACCGGTGGTGGATGTGGCAACGATTTTGCTGTGGATGATTTTGGATTGTACTATTGCCCCGATGGCGGACCATTACCTGTGAACTTTTTGGATATTACTGCTGCTCAAAAAAGTACAGGCATTTTAGTACAATGGAAAACAGCCTTTGAATTAAATAATAAATACTTTAATATTGAAAAAAGTACAGATGCTGTAAACTGGACAGTGATTGGAAGGATAGAAAGCCATGGAAACAGCCAGTTTGTACAAACTTATAATTTTTACGACAGGAGCCCTGTAGTAGGCAACAATATTTACCAGGTAAGGCAATATGATTTAGACAACCGATCAACCTTATCGAGAATTGCCAGCGTAAAGGTTTCCATAAACGGAACAAGCGCTACAGTAATCAACAACCCTTTTATTAACCATATCAATATTGATTTTCTAAGCAAAAACAGCATGCCTGTAGAAATAGCGCTTTATGATATGGCCGGCAAACAAGTAGCAGTAGAAAAATGTAAAGTTGCCAGCGGAAGTTCTCGTATGACATTTACCAAAGCTGCAAATGCAGGAAGGGGAATGTACATTATGACTATTAAAGGAAGCAACAACGAAGTAATCTTCAACGGTAAATTGATTAAACAATAATTAAGTTTCCTTCAATAAATTATAAAAAAGGCTGCAGGTTGCAGCCTTTTTTAATACCTCATTCTTTTGAAAGTATTTTGCAATAAAATGTCAAATGCTTAAATAGTGCCTTTAAAAATAATACTTTTATTAAACTTGCATTATGCGGTATGGCACTTTGAACATATAAAAACAATTTTAAAAGAAATATAGTGAAAAATATAAAATGCGTTACTATTTATACCATAAAAGACCATACTAAGTTTTCTTAAAAATATTTTAATATGAATTGCCTCACAGAAATTTTTTGTACTTAGTATAGTACCGGCAATAAGCATAAATCATTATCCCCGGGATAAAATAGTTTTTTTTAATCGAACGTTATCGCCAAGTAGGAGTTGGTTTTGTACCTGTACTTTTTATTTCTTTTGTAAAAGAGATTAAGTAATTTTTGTATACATAAAAAAAGGCCGCCTAAAAAGGCGGCCAAATAATTATGGATTATTTTTAACTTAGTTAAACAGGTAGCGCACCCCTAACTGCACACTCCAGGTGGTACCAAAAGTGGTAACATCCCTGTACATACTTGTGGGCAATACAGTTTGGCCATTAATACTTGTGGTATTCATTTTAAATGTAGGGTTAATACCCTTTGTTACAACAGATAATGGTGTATTGGCATTATTAATTAGCTGTTGACGTATTCCCCAGTCTGAATTAAGAAAATTAGAAAAGTTAATAATGGTTGCGGTAAACTGTAAGGTATTTTTTGTTTTTCCAGCATTAACAAAAACATCCTGTATAAATTTTAAATCAAAGCGGCTGTTCCAGGGCATTACGGCTGCATTTCTGCCAGCTATTTTTCCTTTATGGCTGGAAAGATATTTGCTGTTTTTAATAAGTGTATTAAATGCATCTACCTGCTGCTGAGGCGTAAAGCCGTTTGCTGTTACAAAATTTACTTCGCTGGCATCATTTGGAATATATAAAAGATCGGCAGCAATGGCATCTCCATTCACATCCCCGTTGTAGGTATATGAGTACCTTCCTGCAGTAGAGCCATCATAATATAAGGTAACTGTTGTTGCCAGGTGTTTTAAATATTCTTTAGTGTAAGAAAGCGTACCCACAATTCTGCTGGGTAAGGCATCAATTGCAGATGCCAGGAATATATCATTGGGGTTATTGATAATGGGAGTAGCGCCCCAGGCAGAACTTGCATTAGAGCCTAAGTTATCGGTAGTAGATTGTGCCGTAGTGTGGCTAAAGAATAAGGAACCATAGAAGCCTTTCTTTTGTGCCATTGAAACACCTACGGTAAAGTTAAAGGAGTATCCTTTGCTGGTATTTGATAAAATACTTGCCGAGTTTCCGCCAATTTTATTGTTATACTGGTAAGCTGCAGAGTTGGCATAATAATCCCTGCCATCGTACATTTTTGCAGTAGCTTCTTTTCTGTTGGCGCCAAACTGATAAACAGACTGCAGATCTTTTGAGTACAATAAATCAGCAGTTAAAGTAAACGGAGAGTTGCCTAATTTTTGATCGAAGCCAATACTTGTTCTAAAAACTTTAGGCATTTTAAAATTAGGGTCAACCAAAGCTACAGTTCCAGGAGCGCCACTTTTAGGAGATTGGATAAATACATTTTGAGCGCTGGCCGGTGTATTGTTCAGCCAGTAAAGCCTGTCGGGATTAAAACGTATATCGCCAATCCATGATGCAGAAGCGCTGTAACTTCCGGGTTCAATAAGGTTTTGAATAACGCCGGTATTGGTAGGTTGGTTGGTAAGCCATACAAATGGTACACGGCCGGCAAATATGCCCGTTCCACCACGTATCATCAGGCTCCTGTTTCCATATACATCCCAGCGGAAACCCACTCGTGGAGAAAGTATCACCCTTTTTTTGGGCCATACAGCAGAACCATATTGCGTTACTTTACCATCCTGGTTTAATAAATCCAATGAATCAATTCCAGGGTTTGCTATTAAGTCATCTTTAAATGTAGGCAGCTCTGCCCGTACACCAAGGGTAACATTAAAGCGGTCGGTAACGGAAATATTATCCTGGGCATATAATGCTGGTAGAAAGTAAGTAGCTTTTGCATAAGGATCCATTCCGGGATATACATAGGTTAAGCCAAATTGAATTGGAGCTACTTCACCCGGGGTTCCGGTTGTTAAAAAATCGGCAACACTTGCATAGCGGTAGTATGAAGTACCTTCTCGCTGGTAGCTGTTTCCAAATTTTTGCATTTCAAAACTTCCGCCAAATACAAAATTATGTTTGCCTTTGGTAAGAGAAACGTTGTTAAAAATATTCAGGTTATCGTTTATTACGCTATTGTTATAGCTAAACAATTCATAGCCAAATGACATATAATTTTGATAAAAACTGGAAGAACCAGTTCCTACACCATCGCCAATATCTACAAATGGAAACTCGGGGCTATTGGCCTTTCGATCGGTATTAATTTTACTGTAGGTTACCAGAAACTGATTAGAAATTTTATTGGAGAATTTACTGTTGAGCTCAAGCGTAAAAGATTTTACTGAGTTAACAGTGCTGTACATTGTGCTTTCAAAAGCCATAGAGTTTTGGCCCACCCTAGGATAGGAGTTGAAATTAGTGCGTGGATTAGGGCCAGAGTTGGCATTTACGAGTGAAGGTTTATCGCTTTTAGTAGAATTAAACCTAATGGCAAGCCTGTGGTTATTGCTGATGTTCCAGTCAATGCGAGCCAATAATAACTTTACCTCAGATTGACTGTTAGTGTAATTTTCATATCTTCCGGGGTCATAACCCCATTTATCAATAAGGTGTTGTTTCACCGCTTCAAGGTCGCTCTTTTTTACACGAGTAATATTTTTATCGGGGTCTGCAACGCCATCTTCAGAGGCTACCCAATAATTGGTAGCGCCGGCTGCAGGGCCCGTCATGGTAATTTTTTCTGCATTTAGGAAGAAAAACAATTTGTTTTTAATAATTGGTCCACCCAGGCGAAAACCATAGGTTTTTGTAGAGCTTTCCTGCAAACCTGTTAAGTATTCGCCTTTTACTTTACGGCCTATTAAACCCTCGTTAGAAAAAAAGTAATAAGCAGAACCACTTAATGTATTGGTACCACTACGGGTAACAGCATTGATGCCTGCACCGGTAAAGCCGCCCTGGCGTACATCGTAGGGAGCAATATTTACCTGTATTTCTTCAATTGCATCAATGGATACACCACCACCACCAGGTAAAGGATCGTCACTTAAACCAAAGCCGTTATTAAAATTGGCGCCGTCAATTTGTACATTATTGTAACGGCCATCCCTGCCTGCAAAAGAGTTTCCATTTGACTGTGGCGTAAGCTTTGTAAAATCTGAAATGCTCCTGCTCAACGCAGGCATGGTGGAAATTTGCTGAACCGACACATTTGTTGAAGCCCCGGTTTTAAAACGGTTCAAACGGGTTGTTCTTCCTGTTGCCGCTACAACAACTTCAGAAAGTTCGGTAGCAGATGAAGATAATTGTTCATTGGCAATATAAGATTCACCCAAAACAAGATAAACATCGTTTAATACCTTATTGGGATAACCCACATTGGTTATTTCAATTACATAGGGTCCGCCTATCCTCATTCCCTGTATGGAATAAACGCCACTACTATTGGTTGTACTGGAATAAACAGAACCTGTGGGTGTGTGAGTAGCCTTTATGGTAGTGCCGGCCAACACTGCACCTTTTTCGCCTTTTATGGTACCTGTAATACCACTGGTAGTAACCTGAGCTTTCACCGTAAAAAATACCAAAAAACAAAAAAGTAATAATAAGTTTAATCTCCTAAGCATAGCAAAAAATTTTATTAAGCAAAGAAAACAAATTAATTAACACAATCAACAGATAAATAGTAATAAATCATAATAAATTAAAATAAATTATTGCAATTAAATCATTGATAACGCACCATAACAGAGAGAAAAAAATAGCTGGCAAAATGTAGCTAACTTTGCAAAAATATTTATAGATGCTACACAAAATTGAGGATGCGCTTACCGATATTAAAGTCGGTAAACTGGTGATAGTAGTGGATGATGAAGACCGTGAAAACGAAGGAGATTTTATTTGTGCTGCAGAACACGCCACTCCCGAAGTAATTAACTTTATGAGTAAAAATGGCCGTGGCTTAATATGTGCCCCAATTACCGAAGAAAGATGCGAAGAGCTGAACCTGCAACCTATGGTAAACAACAATACCTCATTGCACGAAACCGCATTTACTGTAAGTGTTGATTTATTGGGCAATGGTTGCACTACGGGTATTTCTGCAAGCGACCGCAGCAAAACCATATTGGCGCTGGTAAATAACGAAACAAAACCCGAAGACCTTGGCCGCCCCGGGCATATTTTTCCATTAAGGGCTAAAAAAGGCGGAGTTTTAAGAAGGGCAGGCCATACCGAAGCCACAATTGATATTGCCCGGCTTGCAGGCTTTAAACCTGCCGGGGTATTGGTAGAAATAATGAATGAAGATGGCACAATGGCACGCCTGCCGCAACTATTGGAAATTGCCCAAAAACAGCAACTAAAAATTATTTCCATAAAAGATTTGATTGAGTACAGGCTAAAAACCGAATCGCTGATAGAAGAAGAAGTAAGGGTAGATATGCCTACGCAATATGGCCATTTTAAATTAATTGCTTTTAAACAAATAAATACTGGCGACATACACCTTGCCTTAAAAAAAGGGGAATGGGAAAAAGACGAACCCATTTTAATAAGGGTACATAGCAGTTGCGTAACCGGAGATATGCTGGGCTCTATGCGTTGCGATTGTGGCGAGCAATTGCAACATGCCATGATGCAAATTGAAAAAGCAGGCAAAGGCCTGATATTATACATGAACCAGGAAGGCCGTGGCATAGGACTATTAAATAAATTAAAGGCCTATAAACTCCAGGAAGAAGGATTAGATACCGTAGAAGCCAACCTGGAGCTGGGTTTTCAAATGGATGAAAGAGATTATGGCGTGGGCGCTCAAATACTGCGATATTTAGGAGTAAGTAAAATGAAGTTGATGAGTAATAATCCTAAAAAAAGAGCTGGCTTACTTGGTTACGGGCTTGAAGTTGTGGAGACTGTTGCCATAGAAATGGAACCTAACCAACATAATAAAAAATACCTTTCCACAAAAAGGGACAAGCTTGGCCATGAGATTTTAAAGAACGGCTTGCGTTAGTTTTATTGATGATGCTTTGCTTTTAAGCTATCTGTTGTCTTCCCTTAAGAAAATAAGCTTTTCTAAGAGTTAGTGAAGCGCTCTTTGGAAATAGGCGGCACGAAACAAGGCAGAAACTTAATTTGTTCTTTCTTTTACTTTTCTGGCTTCTTCTTCTTTTAATTTTTTGCTGCTTTTGAAAAGGTCGCTGAATTTATCTACGTCTTTTCGGTAACTAAGTTGTATACCTGTTCTGTTGCGCTGGCCCGAGGTAAAATCCACGCCGGTTTTATTAAAGCCAACCAAACGCAGCGAGCCATCGTCTCTCAGCAACAACTCTACGGAAATATCGGGTGTAAACAAGCCTTTCCTGTTGGCAAAATAAGGGTTATTGTAGTCTAAATTACCGCCCAAATACACAACCCATCTTTTACCGGGTGTAAATTTAAACCCGCCCCTGATGTTGGCCTGCAATTGGTTTTTTGTACTTTGAAAGTCAAGCGTTGGGTTTATATCAACCCATGTGGAAACTATTCCATTGGTTGCCCGTTCCAGTTCTTTACTAAAGGTATTGGTAAGCCATCCGCTTAACAATCCCCCAATAGTGCTGGTGGCTATGCCCAAAGTATTTTGCTGCGAAAAAAAATTTTGCTCTTCATTAATAAATGCGCCAAATAAAAGCAGGCTGGCCACCTGTTTGTTCATGGTGTTTGCATCATTGGTAAAGTCGGCCAGTTTTTGAATTACAATATAATCATTGCGTAAGGCGCTGCGTTCGGGAAGCTCAAATTCAAAACTTATATCGGGCTTACTTAAAATACCGGAAAGGTGAGAAAGGATGATAATATCTTCTTTTACCCTGGCAGATGTACCTGAGGAAAGGCTGCTTACATCCACATTTTTGGCCAGGTACTCGGCATCTATATCAATAATAGCGGCATAAGGGTCTCCATTCCAGGATATGGTTCCCCGCCTTAAAGTAAACGGCCTGTTTACTATGGTTTGAAAATTAAAAGTGTATTCTCCCTTGGTTAATTCGTAGCGGCCACGTATGGTTAAGGGTTCCATAGTGCCTACCCTTATGTTGAGCCTGCCGTTTCCTTCTCCTTTAATAATATCGCCGGTTTCTTCATCCAGTATTACATCAATTTTACAGGCAGGGTTGGCAACCAAATTTAAATTCACGGTAAGGTTTGAAGTTTGGGAACCTTTTTTATTGATATCCATTTCGCTACCAAACTTTATAAAATCTATATAGTCTATATTGTTGCTTTCTTTTGTATCGGTTGTGGGCAGGTAAATATGGCTGGAGTCGAAAACACTGGGCTGGCCGCTTATATTCATTACCATGTCGGTTAATGGCCCTTCAAGCGTTACCAATGCGTTGCCAATAACAGTGCCGTAAAACTGGTTATTGTCCTTTTTAGTGGTATTGAGCAGCAGCATTTTTGATGTTTCCATCCGTACATTTTCAAAGTCAAAATCTTTAAAGAAATGATGGTGAATTTTTCCGCTAACAATACCTGAATTGCCCAGAGTATCTTTGAGTAGCAGGCTGTTTATTTCGATAAGGTTTTTTTGAAAGTTAATTTTTTGCTGATCAAATAAATATTTGCATTTGGTAAATGCAACAACGGCGCTACCCTTGCTTATGTTTGCAGGGCCCACTATATAAATTTTATCTTTTGCGCCATATAGCCTTATGTTGCCTGTAGCAATGCCGTTAAACTCACTAAATACGGTTTTTAAATAAGGTTCAAGTAAATTAAGGTTCAGCCGGTTTGCTGCAAGCACTATATCCATTGCTGTGCCGGTAGTATCTTTTGTATTGTAATTGCCATTTATCTCAAATGCATTTTGTGTACCATCGGATTTTACATGAAACTCTATTTTGCCCGTTGAAGTATTGGCATGGGTATTTAACTGTACATCGCCTACATATTTTTTATCCAGGTAAAAGCTATCTGCATTGCCTTTAAATTCTAAAACCGGCTTGTTAAACGGGTTTTTAATAATGGCCTTTCCGGTGAGGTTTCCTTTTAGTTCCGGTTTGGTGAAAACAATGGGCAAAAAATCTTCTATGGCAATTTGCTTTAAATCGGCCACCAAATCAGATTCGTTGGTTACAGGATTTAATTCAGTAGAAAGGATAATATGCTGGTTATCGTGTACAAATTTTACTTTATTGGCGGTAACTTTTCCCGGAAGCAAAGAAATTTTTCCATCTTTTTCCAGCAGCCACTTATTGCCATTCATTACAAAAGAGCTTTGGGCAAACTGTATTTCTAAGCCATCTTCCCGGTGGGTAACCGTTGCATTGAGTTCTGCAAGATCCAGTGTTTTATTGGCTGAAGTAAATAAATGTATTTCAGAAACATTATTGCTTGCGGTGATATAAACCCTGGATTTTGGGAATTGCATACTATCGTTCAGTTTAATATTATCAACAAGCAATACGGCTTTGAGCGAATCCCTGTTTCCACGGCCGGAAAATTGGGTATTAGTAAATTCTTTGCCTGCGTAAGAAAAAGAAGGTATATCGGCATCAAGGTTTAGTTCATATTTATTGAGGTGTACATTACCTTTTATATCTGCATAACTAAAGCCTTTGAGTTTTTTATTGAACAGTTGTACATAATCGTCAATTTCTTTTGTTTGGATACTAAAATCAAAATTTTGCTCACTTACTTTTTTAGGGGCTTTAAAATATGCCGGGTAATATTTTGCTAAAAAGAAAGTGAAGGCATTGGGCAATTCCATAATTTTAAATTTGCCTGCAATAGTTGCCTGCAATAAATTGGAGCCAATTTTTAAAACTTTGCTGTTGTTTTCCACTTGCGATACAATGCTGAGCGAATCAAAGGAAAGTTTTATACTGTCTTTATATAGACTTGCATGATGAATGCTGGCGCTACCGAGAAAATTATCAATGGTATTGCCGGTAAAATTAAGGTTAAATGCCCCCGACAATCTCAGGTTGTCTTTTGACAGGCCGATATTTTTTAGGTTGATATTGTCCACTATTGCATCAGCATTAAGTACGGTATTTTTATTGGACAAGTCAACCTTGCCATATAGTTCTGAAATTTTTATATTGGGATCATCAATGGAGAAAAAACCAGAAAAAGCTTTTTTATTAAAATTGCCCTTCATTGTTATGTTCCTGTAAGCGTAATTACTAAAATCTATCCTGCTTACTTTTCCATCTACATTTACTTTTAATTTATCTGCCGAAAAACCGCTTCCGTAAACATTGGCATTTAGAGCAACCATTCCCAGTTTAAGGTTATTGAGTAAAGCGCCAATATTAAATCCACCGGAAAATAATCTGCCGGAAAATACAGGGTCTTTCCCGTTTTGCAGTTTCATGTTAAGGTCGGATGTGAAATCACCCAAAGAGGTTTGAAAAGTACCATAAGCAACAAAATCTTTAGGAAAACCGGTAAAGGTTCCCGTGTATTTTATTTTTCCCAGTTTGTGAAAAGCAACTTTGCTGTTCTTTATGCCGGGAATTATTAAACTTAAATCATTGTGGTTTGTTTGAAGTTCTGTGGCTTTAAGGTCAATAAAAGTAGAATTAAGGTCTGGCAATCCTGCCATAGACAAATTTCCGTTGAATGAACTGTTGCCCGTGGATACCAGCAAATTCTTGGCTTTAAAATCCTGTATCGTTCCTTTGGCATCTCCGGAAATTTGAAAAATCTTTTTCCAGTTTTTTAACGCTGGCGCAAAAACTGCAATATCATCTGAGTTTACTTCACTTGATTTGAGGTGCAGCTCCAGGGTAACTTTTTCAATAAAATTGCCCATATCTTTTCCAAAGCTGTTAAAATGCATTGCATAATAATTTCCCAGCCTGCTTTTATTGGTTTGCAAATCGAGGTTACTAAACTCCATTATGTCTGGAGTAAATTTAAAATAGGCTTTAAGTTTTTTAACCTGTAACCCGCCCCGCTCATTGGTTTGTAAATTTATTTGCGCACTAAGGGTATCTTTTAGAAAAGAAAAATTTTCGAGTGTTGCATTTATAGCTGAAAAAACCATGTGGCTCCCGTCGAAATAAGTATTAGGTAATTTATTGTTGAGCTTTTCGTTTGCATAAACACCATTAATAAGTTTAATGCCTTTACCGGCAACCTGCCAGCCTGCGGCATTCCATTGTAATGTATTGGGGTTGCTGCTTACTGCATGGCCTGCAGGTTTTTTCAGGTAAGCGGGCCTGTTGCCTGTATAGCTTTTTTGGGTAAAATATGGCTCATCAATAACCAAACTATTAAAGGAAATCTTTTTTTGAGATAAATCAAAAGTATCAAAAATTAAATCCATTTTTTTAACAGACAAAAGCATATCCTGCCCAACCCATTTATCTGTTTTATAAATGCGGATATTACAGAGATGTATTTCGTCAACATCAATGGCCAGGTCTTTCTTATCGGTTTTTTTACTTTTGCCGGTGCTGAAAAAGTCAACTAAAAACTGGTAATTCCAAATGCTGTCGCTACGGTTTAGGTTAATTACTGCATCACACAATTGCACATTTTTAACTTCTACCTTATTTTTAAAAATAAACCAATCGGTAACATTGGCCTTGAGCTCATCTGCAAAAAGTAAAGTATCTTTTTTCCTGTCTTCTACCAATACTCCTTTTAATACCAGTTGGTTTAAGAACTTTATATCTACTTTTTGGATGCTTAATTTAGTATTTAATTTTTGGGATAAGCTGGCGCCAATTTTATTTACCAGCCAGGTTTGTACCGAAGAGGATTGAATAATGCCCCACAAAGAAGTAAAGAGCAAAACAATGAAAAGCAAAAAGCCAATTTTATGTTTTATTTTTTTAAAAACAAACCACCAGGCTACCGTTAAACCGGTTAATAGAAAATAAAAAATAACAGGATGAACGGAAGGTTTGATTTTAAGGGAAAGAAAAGCAAATGCCAGCAAGAATGCCAGCGAATATGCAATCCATTTTAATATAGTAATAGCTTTTTGCAGTGGTTGAATGTAAAAAGGTAAAAATACTTAATAACCATGTATATGGAAAACGGGATTACAATTTTATCAATTTATTAAAAACCCCTTGCATCGTCGTCCCCACGCTTATCTGCTACTGCATGTATTGTACCATCTTTTAATAAAATGAGTTCTGTACGGCCAATTTTACCAATGTTTACAAGGTTGTAGCCCATGTTTTTTAATTTTAATGCAGTGGTTTTATTAAAATCATCTTCTATCATTATGGTATCCGGGAGCCATTGATGGTGAAATTTTGGCCTGTTCACCGCATCTTCTGCATCCATCCCAAAATCTATAACATTGATTATAGTTTGAAAAACGCTGGTTGGGATTGTAGTTCCCCCGGGTGTTCCTACAACCATAAATAATTTTTTATTTTTTAGTACAATGGTTGGCGTCATACTGCTGAGCATGCGTTTATTTGCGGCAATGGCATTGGCTTTATTGCCCACAGCGCCATACATATTTGGTTCGCCTTCTTTTATGCTAAAGTCATCCATTTCGTTATTCATTATAAACCCGGCACCTTTTACCACTACCCTGCTGCCATATCTTCCATTAAGTGTTGTAGTAACTGACACAGCATTGCCCTGGGCATCTACAACGCTTAAATGGGTTGTTTCGTCATGTTCTTTAATTACTCCTGCTCCTATGGCTTTACTGCTTCCTGCTTTTCCAGGCAGAAAATCTGCCATTCTTTGCTGCAGGTATTTATCGCTCATGAGTGTAGCTATTGGAACTTTTACGAAATCTTCATCTCCCATAAATTCTGCTCTGTCGGCAAAAGCCCTGCGCTCTGCTTCTACCATAAGCTGTACACTTTCTGCAGTTTGAAATTGCAAGGCAGTCAGGTTCCTGTTTGCCACCATGCCCAGCATTTGCCTGAGTAAAATACCGCCACTGCTCGGTAACGGCATACTGATAATTTCATAACTTTTATAGGAAAATGTAATGGGCTTTCTTTCTTTTGCCGTATAATTTTTTAAATCTTCGTAAGAAATAATCCCGCCATTTTTTGCTGCATCTTCTACAATTAGTTTTGCTGTAAGCCCGCTGTAAAAACCGGCAGCGCCAAATTTGCTGATGCGTCTTAATGTTTGTGCAAGTTCTTTTTGTACAAGAATATCACCGGCCTTCCAGGGTGTTTTTTTCACAAATGCAGGAATAAACTTATTGTACAATAAAAAATCTTCTTTGGATACATTAAGTGAGACTGCTTCTGCATCTGTTATGGCAAAGCCTTTTTCGGCAAGATTAATGGCAGGGGCAATTAATTTTTTAAAGGGTAGTTTGGCATATTTAAGCGAGGCAAATAACCCGGCAATCGTTCCCGGAACGGCATTGGCCAAATGCCCGTTTTTACTGAGTAACTGAAGTGCATTTCCTGCACTATCGAGATACATATTTTTAAATGCATTGCCCGGCGCTGTTTCCCTGAAATCCAATGCAATATTTTGCCCGCTTGCCAGCCGGGCCACCATAAAACCACCGCCGCCAATATTGCCTGCGCCGGGATATACAACTGCAAGTGCAAGTTGTGTTGCAATGGCTGCATCTACAGCATTGCCGCCTGCTTTTAATATTTGTATACCTGCATTGCTGGCTAATGGATGTGCGCTTACTACGGCCGCTTTGTGTACAGCAATAACCTTTTGCTGTGAATAATAAAATGGGTTTAGCTGGGAAAATAAATTTTCGGAAACAACTACAAAAAGAAACAGTAATATACTTATTCGCATTTTTATTTTCATTAAAACACAATACATAAGAATATAAAAAACCCTGTTGCAAATAAAATGGCAAATGCCTGCAACAGGGTTTTAAACAATTATTTTAATTTTTTCTGAAGGTCTTCGTTCATTTTTACATAATCATCGTTGCCTGCTTCTTTAGCCAGCTTGAGGGAGGTATTGGAGCTTTCCAAAGCTGTGCTTTTATTGCCCAGGGCAAGTTCAATTTTTGCTTTATAAATCCAAACCCAAAATGCTTTGGGGTTGTCTTTTACTGCTTCACTTACATATTGCAGCGCTTTTTTAGGGTTATTATCGTACTCATTATAAAATTGCGCCGCCTGCCAGTTGGGTTTCTTTTCCCCTTTAAAAGCCTCATCCAATTGAGCTTTAATTCGCTCTACTATACCATAAGCAGAAATTGGTAAGCTTATTGCAGTGTTTTCCCATAGTATTTCCAGGTTGGCGCCTAAGGCTTTTATATCAGTAAATTGAATGGTAAAGCTTTCTACCAATGGTTTTATGTGGGTAGGTTGTACCGAAAACCTTGCTACATCTTCGGACTCTTTATAGCCATCAATACCCCAGTTTTTAACTCCTTTATTCAAGATAATTTCCCAGGAATCTATATGTGGAATGGTATAAAGGACATAAGTGCCGGAATCAATTTTTTTACCTTTTATTTCAACCGGATCGTTGAACCTTATGGTAGTAGCAGCATTTGCGCCTGTGCGCCAAAGTTTATCGTAAGGTACCAGCTCGCCAAATATTTTTCTTCCTTTGGTAATTGGCCTGCTGTAGGATAATTCGATACTGGAAAGCCCGAAATCCTGTACAATTTTTTGAGTGGGTGAAGGCGCCGGCATTTTAACCTGTGCTGTTGCCGTTGATGCAGCAATAATTAAAGCTGCTGAATAAATTATTTTTTTCATTGCATTAGATTTTAAACGGTTTATTGAAAAAATATTTTTACGGTTTGGTATATAAAAAGTTTTTTAAAATCCTGTGATTGTATAGATTGGTGCTGCCTTTCGGAAAAACCCTGCAACCCCAATAACCCTGCTGCATTTCCTTTATTAATGGCTATCTCCAAATATCCTGCCGCATTAAACAAAGCCAGCTTTTCGCCCTGCTGTACATCGGCGTAAGTTTCACTAATTTTATCTATTTCATCATCTCTCCTAAATACTATTTTAAAACCCCGGTCTTTTCTTTGCTCTTCAAACTCTTCTTTTGTAATATTTACCACTACGTTTTCAAAGTTATCAATAAATATTATCTGGCCTTCTATCCAATTAGGCCCCAAAGTTGGCTTTAGCGGATTTTTTACGCTTATCGAAACCCCGGCATTCCCTATATCTTCCATTTGCTTCCCATTTGCAAGATCATTAAATGCCGTAGCCAAAACCTCGGCACAATAAATAATATTCTTTTGCCTGTTTTTTTGAAGCGGTAAAGCTACTACTTTCTGGGGCAACTCTTCGAGTACCATAGTAAGCAGGCCATTATCGGCACAGCCTATATATTGGTCATTATGTTGTGCCAGCAATAAATGGTGGGGTTTTTCATCAAATACATTTACCAGTATAAGGTGAAAGCTACCCGGTGGAAAGTTTTTGATAGCATTTTTGCAAACATAAGCAGTGCGAAAAAAGTTAAAGGGCGAAAGGTTGTGCGTAATATCAATAATAGTAAATGAAGGATTTGCGTGTAAGAGTTGCCCTTTTACTGCGGCGGTAACAAAATCCCCCGTTCCTACGTCGCTGGTAAAAGTTACTATTGCCATGAAATGGTAAAAAAATTATTTTACGAGTTTGCCATCCTTAAAAAAGAAATTTCTGGTGAGCTTATCTGCCCAGGATGGAAACAGCTTGTTGATCAATACGGTTTGTTTGCCCCTGAATGTTAACACCAGAGTGCGTTTTCTTTCTTCAATGGCTTTTAAAATATGAGAGGCACACTCTTCGGCGCTCATGAGCGAAGCTTCATCCAATGGGCTTTCGCCTTGCTGTTCACCTTTATTGTTTAAAGCGGCTTTTCTAATATTACTGCGAATAAAACCCGGGCATACCCACATTACATTTACATTATCGTCCATTAGCTCGGTACGTATGGCTTCCATCCACCCGTTTAATGCAAATTTGCTTGCACTGTAACCGCTTCGGCCAGGCAAACCCCTGTAGCCGGCAATAGATGAAACGGCAACTATGGTTCCCTGTCTTTCCAAAATTGAAGGCAAGGCAAGTTTGGTGCAATAAACCGAACCAAAATAATTGATATCCATTACTTTTTTAAACACTTCCAGCTCTGCATCTTTTAATAAAGAACGCATGGAAACGCCGGCATTATTAATCAAAATATCTATACCGCCAAATTGCTTAATGGTACTATTAATAAATAAGGCACAACTATTATAATCACTTACATCTGCAACTACGCAATGCAAAGGCATGGTGGAATGGCTCAGTTGCAAATCGTAAAGTTTATCCTGGTTACGGGCACAGGTGGCAACTTTTGCTCCTAAAACCAGCAACTTTTCTACAAGGGCTTTTCCAATACCATCGCTACCACCAGTAACGGCTACAACCTTATTTTCAAAAAAATTGCTCATATTAATACGTTAAAGCAAAATTACTGAGATAATTTGCTGCTGAAAAACAATTAAGTATAAAATCTTCTATTTATTAAAAATATACAGTCAAAACTTTTTTGCAGCAAACCAATATTCCCTTATTTTTGCACTCCTTTTGAAAAAAGGGGTAAGATTCCGTAGCTCAGTTGGTAGAGCATAACACTTTTAATGTTAGGGCCCTGGGTTCGAGTCCCAGCGGGATCACAAAAAGGAGTTCACTAAAATGAGCTCCTTTTTTGTTTTAAAGCAATAGGAAAATTCTATTGTTGAAAAAAAATAAATATTCTGTTAGCTGTAACTCATTTGTTTCCTGTTTTTCAATTTGGGTTTCCGGCCCTGGGTTCTCCCTATTGTTATCGGGACAGTGGGATCACAAAAAGGAGTTCACTAAAATGAGCTCCTTTTTTGTTTTAAAGCAATAGGAAAATTCTATTGTTGAAAAAAAATAAATATTCTGTTAGCTATAACTCATTTGTTTCCTGTTTTTCAATTTGGGTTTCCGGCCCTGGGTTCTCCCGATTGTTATCGGGACAGTGGGATCACAAAAAGGAGTTCACTAAAATGAGCTCCTTTTTTGTTTTAAAGCAATAGGAAAATTCTATTGTTGAAAAAAAATAAATATTCTGTTAGCTATAACTCATTTGTTTCCTGTTTTTCAATTTGGGTTTCCGGCCCTGGGTTCTCCCGATTGTTATCGGGACAGTGGGATCACAAAAAGGAGTTCACTAAAATTAGCTCCTTTTTTGTTTTATGGGAAGTAGGTACATTCTTATTTTAAAATAATGAAAAATAACTATGCCTTGTTTCGTGTGTTACAAGAAACAAAGCACAAAATAAGTAACGCAAAATATGATTACTAAAATCTGTACCCAAGGTTTAACCCAAAACCCCTGAACCCAGCCCAAGCTCCCTTGCTGCTGATGGTTCCACCTTTGTCATTAATCTCATACTTTATTTTAAATAATGGCAAATCCAAATCATCTAAAGTACTTTTTAAATCGGCCTGGTCTGATGGCGAAAGCGCTGCTGTAAATTTTAAATTTCCGTTGGAGCTGCCAAAATGCCCTCCCAATATCCACCAGTCGAGCACAAAGTTTTTGGAAAGCTTAAATTGGCTGCCAAATAAAATACCTCCGCTAATGGAACTGATATTGCCTTTAAAAAAGGCTGTTTTGGTATCGGTGCCCGATGTGTAATTTATTGGGGTCTGCGTTTTAAAATTGGCGTACCGTACATAAGGAGCAACATAAAAACCCCTCAATGCCTTTTTGCCAAAATAATAGCGAAACTCCGGGCTAATGGCGATGTTGCCCAATTTCATATCGCCCACTTTTACATCCGGTTCGTCCACCTGGTCTTCAATTACCGATTTAAAAGGGATTGTACCATAAGGCTGAAACCTTACTCCCATTGCAACAGATATTTTTTTCCCAACGGCCCTTTCATATTGCAAGGCTATATTTTTTACGGCAATGGAGCCTAGGTTTATTTTTACAATATTATTTAGCTCTTTGCTTTTATTTTCTTTTTCCTGTGCAAAAATTTGGGTGCTTACCAAAAGTCCAAATAGGGCAAAAAAGAATAATTTATTATTTGACATGGCACAATGACTTTTCGGTTTAGAATTATTTTCAAAACTAAGGATGTACTTAATTAATGTAAATGTGAGAAAAGTAGTATTTAAATAAAATGATTGGTGTAAGGCAATATCGCCTTCTTCATTGCTTTTTAAAATTAAAATTAAACTGCCGGGGAAAACCCTGGCAATTCATAGTAATTAAATCAATAAAAATACTTTTTATCCAAAAACTTCGTCGTTTAAATACATTTTGGTCATTTCATAAAAATGATTTTGTAAAATGTGAACCGGCATATTGTAGGGAACATGCCTTTTTTCATCTTTGTACCATAATTCAAAAGCCGAAAAATCCCCATCTTTGGGTATCATCATCCTAAATGCGCCTTTAGAGTACTTTATAGAGCCGTCTTCCATTTTTTCTTTATTAAACTTAAACCCATTGAGCTCTACTTCTGTTATAGCAACCGGGGCAAGCTGATTGGTTTCATACCAAAAATTCTGCACGCCATTGTCCACACATACTTGCTTTTCATCGGTATTTAGTTCTGTAATTTCCCCACGGCGGCTGTCGCCATCATTTTCGGCAAAAACATAATTGCCTTCTCTAAGTTCATTAAATTTAAGCATAACATCGGTTTAAAATTTATAAAATTGAGTATGAATATAAATCATTTTTTTAACGGTTAAAAAATTATTCGGCCCAACTCATAATATATTTATCGTTTTCAATTGCCAGTGCCTGTTCGGTAAGCATTAAAGGCCTAAAGGTATCTACCATTACGGCCAGCTCCCGGGTTTCTTTTGCGCCGATGCTTTTTTCAACAGCGCCGGGATGCGGCCCATGCGGAATGCCCGCCGGGTGCAGCGTTATCATTCCCCTGGTTACATTTTTACGGCTCATAAAATTTCCATCTACATAATAAAGTACCTCATCACTGTCAATATTGCTATGGTTATAAGGCGCTGGAATGGCCTGTGGATGGTAATCGTAAAGGCGTGGCACAAAGGAACAAACCACAAAAGCATCTGTTTCAAAAGTTTGGTGAGTGGGTGGTGGCAGGTGTACACGCCCTGTAATGGGTTCAAAATCGTGTATGGAAAATATAAACGGATAGCAACATCCATCCCACCCTATTACATCAAATGGATGCGTTCCATAATGCAGGCCATAAAGTATCCCCTGCTTTTTTGCACGAATAAGAAAATCGCCTTTTTCGTCAAAGGTTTGTAAATCCTGTGGTGCACGGATGTCTCGTTCACAATAGGGCGAGTGTTCCATCAATTGCCCGTAATGGCTCATATACCTTTTGGGATAGCGTATCGGCTTAAATGATTCCACAATAAAAAGCCGGTTGGCTTCCTCTTTAAATTCAATTTGATAAATGGTACCTCTTGGCAATACGATATAATCGCCATAGCTAAATGGTAGTTGCCCATATTGCGTTTTTACCACGCCACTGCCTTCATGCACAAAAATCATTTCATCAGCATCGGCATTTTTATAAAAATATTTTCCGGTTCCCTGCTTTGGCGCAGCCAGCACAATATGGCAATCGTTATTTACCAGTACGGGTATACGGCTCTCCAGGTAATCATTTGCAGGCTTTATTTGAAACCCTTCCAGGCAGCGGTGTTTCAGCATTTTTTCTTCGGCAATTTTTGGGGAGATGTCTACCTGCGGCTCTGTTTTAATAATTTGCGTAGGCGGATGGCAATGGTATAAAAGGGCATAGTCATTACTAAATCCCTCTGTAGAAAATAATTGTTCGCTGTACAAACCGCCATCGGGTTTGCGAAATTGCGTATGGCGCTTGTGGGGTATTTTACCTAACTGGTGATAATGTGGCATTGGTTTAATTTTTTATAAAAAGAAAAATTTGTTTTTGGAAAAAAGTCAAAAAAAAATCAAAAACCTTTGCAAAGCGACAGAACCAGAAAGTAGTACTTCCAGCTTCTTTTATCAATAATATAAATAAAATTTCTATGAAATGGCATAATGCAAAAAACGTATTTTTAACTTTACCCCAAATTTAATCATTTTTGAAAACAATCGGTTTACTATCAGACACACACGGCTTTTTGGATAAAACCATATTTGAACATTTTGCAACATGTGATGAAATATGGCATGCAGGCGATTTTGGCGAAGCGGTTGCTGCTGTATTGCAGCAATTTAAACCTTTAAAAGGCGTATATGGAAATATTGATGGCGCCAGCATAAGAAAAGATTTTCCGGAGCAACTTGTTTTTACCTGCGAAAAAGTAAAAGTGCTCATGCGGCATATTGGCGGCTATCCGCCAAAATATAATATGGAAACCAAAAAAGAGTTGCAGTTACACCGTCCGCAATTATTCATCTGCGGCCATTCGCATATTTTAAAAATTATGTACGATGAGGCTTTGCAATGCCTGCACATCAATCCCGGCGCTGCTGGCAACCAGGGCTGGCATAAAGTGAGTACCCTTACCCGGTTTACTATTGATGAGGAAAATATTAAAAATTGCGAAGTAATTGAACTTGGATTAAGAGGCCGACAAGTTGAAGGCAGGCTTTAGCAGCAGGAAAAATCTTTTAAATAAAATCAAATTGATAAGTTTGCATAATGTAAAACCTAAAAGAATAAATGTTTTATATTTGTTAAATTAAACAGTCCCGAATGGGCTGTTGGGCAATATGAAAAAAATAGAACTGGAAATAGTTGCACTAAGCCACAGTATTACCCAAACGCACTCATATGCAGTAGTACTGGGAGAACTTAACGGCCTTAGAAAACTGCCGATTGTAATTGGTGGGTTTGAGGCACAGGCAATTGCTGTTGCATTAGAGCGTATGAACCCCGGCAGGCCGCTTACGCATGATTTAATGAAAAATTTTATGATGGCATTTGATGTAGAACTCCACGAAATTGTGATTAATGATTTGCAGGAAGGGATTTTCTTTTCAAAACTAGTTTGCAGCTCTCAAAATGATACCATAGAAATTGACAGCCGCACATCCGATGCACTTGCGCTTGCCGTGCGCTTTGGATGCCCTATTTATACTTATGAAGATATTTTAGAAAAAGCCGGCGGCTTACTGGAAGATGAAGGTAAAAAAGAGGGCATTGAAGCCGTAGGTGCAACAGTACAGGAAGATCCCACCGGCAAGGAAAACCTAAAAGACTTGAACCTTGAAGAGCTGAATAAATTATTAAAAGATGTATTAGAACACGAAGATTATATAAGGGCCATTGCCATAAGGGATGAAATTAAAAGCAGGGAGAAAAATTAATTTAGGTTTTTTACTTTCACGTTATTCTATAAATTTCAAAAGTTTTGATTGCCTTTCCCAACGCAAAAATTAACCTTGGTTTGCATGTTCTATCCAGGCGGGCAGATGGATACCATAACCTGGAAACCGTTTTTTATCCCGTAAACCTTAAAGATGCTGTTGAAATTGTTGAAAATTACAATACACCTGCGCCTGAAGTATTATGGAGCGCTTCTGGCATAAGGGTTCCCGGAGATTTGGAAAATAACCTTTGCCTTAAAGCCTTTCACTTAATTAAAAATGATTTTTCACCTATTCCACCCATTAAATTACACCTGCATAAAAACATTCCTTTGGGCGCCGGGCTGGGAGGCGGTTCTGCAAATGCTGCATTTACGCTTCAGTTGCTCAATGAAAAATTCAACCTGCAAATCCCAAAAAATAAATTACAGCAATATGCCTTAAAGCTTGGGAGCGATTGCCCATTTTTTTTAGTAAACAACCCATCGCTTGCCCATGGCCGCGGCGAAGAACTTTTACCTATTGAAATAAATTTAGATTCTTATAAAATATTAATGGTAAACCCAGGCATTATTGTAAATACGGCATGGGCTTTTAGCAAAATTGAATTGCAGCCACAACAAAGAGAAACTATTGCATCCATTATTAAAATGCCCGTTACCGAATGGAAAAACCGCCTGGAAAATGATTTTGAAAAACCAGTATTTGCTGCCCATCCGCAAATAAAAAATATTAAAGAGGCGCTTTTTGAACAAGGCGCCGTATATGCAGCTATGAGTGGCAGCGGCAGCAGTGTTTTTGGGATATTTCATGAACAAAAAGAAATAAAATTTCCGGAAACCTATTTTTATAAATGGGTTTAACCCTGTATCTTTGACAGCATCAAAATACTCCTTACAATATCAACTTTCCTTGCAGGCAATTTAGACCTGCTCAACCATCGAAGTTAAGGTAGGTTTTGCTTCCTTACATATGGAAGCTGCATTTTCTATTTCTACATTTTTATAAAATTAATTTTTATGCCCTCTATAATACAGGCTTCGGCAAATACACAATATTATTTAAACCTCGAAGAAAAATTTGGCGCACACAATTACCATCCTTTGCCCGTGGTGCTTGCAAAAGGTAAAGGCGTATTTGTATGGGATGTTGACAATAAGCGTTACTACGATTTTTTAAGCGGCTACTCTGCCGTAAACCAGGGTCATTGCCATCCCAAAATTATTGAAGCGCTAATTGAGCAGGCGCAAAAACTTACGCTTACTTCCCGTGCTTATTACAATAACCTGCTGGGAGCGTATGAAGCATTTATTACCGGGTATTTTGGTTACCAAAAAGTATTGCCCATGAACAGCGGCGTAGAAGCCGTGGAAACTGCGCTGAAACTCTGCCGCAAATGGGCTTACGAGGTAAAAGGTATTGAAGAAAACAAGGCAAAAATTGTGGTGTGCAATAATAATTTTCATGGCCGTACATTAGGCGTAATTTCTTTTAGTAACGACCCTACTGCCACAAATCATTACGGGCCTTTTTTACCCGGTTACGAAAGCATTGCCTACAAAGATTTAACTGCTTTGGAAAATGCATTTCAGGATAAAAATGTTTGTGCTTTTTTATTTGAGCCCATACAGGGAGAAGCAGGTGTAATAATCCCCAACGATGGGTATTATACCGGCATAAGGCAGCTTTGCAATAAGTATAATGTATTAATGGTTGCCGATGAAATACAAACCGGCTTAAGCCGTACCGGCCGCCTGCTTGCCTGCGACCATGAAAAAGTGAGGCCCGATATTTTAATACTGGGAAAAGCATTAAGCGGCGGCACTTTACCGGTGAGCGCCGTACTGGCAGATGACGAAATAATGCTTACCATAAAACCCGGCGAACACGGCAGCACGTATGGCGGTAACCCGCTGGCCTGTGCCGTAGCTATGGCGGCGCTTACCGTTTTAAAAGAAGAAAAAATGGCCGCAAACTCCGAAGCAATGGGAAAAGTTTTTAGAACGGAGTTAAAAAAAATCAACTCCCCGTTTTTAAGAGAAGTGAGAGGAAGGGGATTAATGAGCGCCATAGAAATAGAACATACCAACAACAATGCAGCCTGGGAGCTTTGCCTGGTTTTAAAAGAAAACGGCTTACTTGCCAAACCAACGCATGGCGATAAAATAAGGCTCACACCACCGTTACTTATAACTGAAGAACAGGTAAACGAATGTGTGAAAATAATTGAACGGAGTTTGGAGGAATTAAAATATTAATTGCGGAATTATAAAATTTGTTTTTATTATTAAAAAAATGATAACCAAATAACGCCAAGGATTAACAGCAATAACCTGGCTTACAGAAAATTAAAGTTTAACCCTTAAGAAAAATAACTTGCTCTTTTTCTCTTTACAACTTAGAAAGGTATTTTTTCAGATATTTGATTCGTAAGATAAAAAGGCCCACAAATAAAATAGCCACAGCAAATAAAATCAAAATTGAGTTGAAATAATCTATAAAACCTGCGAAAGAGCAATAAGTACAAAATCAATTGAAGTAATTCGATAATAAGTATAATATTTTTTTTTGTTACATGGCGTTTAGTTAAAAAATCCGCAAGGATAATTTGACCTAACCTACAATACAATTTTAAACTAAAATAAACAATTCTATTCTCGCACATTAATATCTGCGATAATTGCATTTTTATAAAAATTATATACCACAGTATCCCATCCTCCTCCGTTGTTTTGACTATAAAGTAAACTAGATTGGTTTATATTTAAGGTTGCCTGCCAATAAATTTCAAGTTTAGGATAGGCCAAATACATATCATCTATGGTTAAAGGGAAATAGAACGAAAAAGATGTTGATGTTTCCTTGTTTTTGTCGTAATGAACAGCAGCAAATGGTTGAAAAAATTTAACTTGGATAGATAACGCGTTATATAAAACAGAAAACGGTTATCCTATATAATTGTTTTTATTTGCAACTATAGGGTTTAGACTCAATTAATTATGAAACGAGTATTGATTCATTTGATAATAACCTGCACAATTACTATTTCTGCAAATTCCTTGCAAATTTTTAAAATTGATAGTTCTTTCCAGCAAGTTACCCTAATTAATTTTCTGACGAATTTGAACCTTGCACAATTTAAGGACAAGCCTATAGATACATTCATAACTCATATTCCCCAGAATTTTCATTCGTTAAAAATTTTAGGTGGCTCCAGAGATGATATGGCAGGTAAATTACTAATAAGTTATAATAACAATATCTTTATTTTTGTTCGTGTAATAGAGTTCAGTCATATTGATCCAACTAACCCCGATAAAATACCTCCTAATCAAAGGTGGGAAATAGCATTAATGCGGAAAGAAAAAATATATTCTATTAGGGTATATAATGGAAAAACCCTTATCAATTCTTACAACGAAGATTAAAAATTAGTATTTTTGGCGTCGTAAGTAGCCATACTTCTACTTTGAGACGCCCTCGCCTGTTCTCCCGACCACAACTGTTCGGAAGATTTTTAGCTTGAGTTGGGATAAATTAATCGTTTAGCTATTGCTGGATCGCCATTGCGCAGTCATATAATCCATAATTTTTGATCTATGATGCTTAAAAAAATGTCATATTCTATTGTTCTCTTAAGGTCACAAATTTGCTCTAATTTTTTTCTCTTTTAATAAGGCACTTTGCCCAGGTGAAATATTTAAGAAATGAGGTTGGGATTAAGCGCTTTGGAAAAAGGGTGAGGCAAATTCGTATTGCTAAGAATATTTCGCAAGAAAACCTTGCCTACGATGCAGAAATAGAATACTCACAGGTAAGCAGAATTGAAAGGGGAATAATTAATACCAGTATTTCGCAGGTGTTTGCTATTGCAAAAGCATTAAACATAGAGCCGTGGGTGCTTTTTAAATTTGATGAAGTTTAAATTAGTAATCTACCAATACCACACCAAAAATCTTTTCAAAATTATTGCGGAGCTTTTGTTTTAGTTCTTCAAAATCTAATGGCTTACCCAGTTCATTTTGCAGGGAAGTAACCTGCTTATTTTGTATGCCGCAGGGTATTATATAATTAAAATAATTTAAATCGGTATTTACATTCAGGGCAAAGCCGTGCATGGTAACCCAGCGGCTGCAACGCACACCAATGGCGCAAATTTTTCGTTCCCTGCCGTGTACTCCGGGCTGTATCCATACGCCGGTTTCGCCCTTGCTTCTTTCACCTGTTATACCGTATTCTGCAATAGTTTTAATAATTACTTCTTCCAAATTACGCAGGTATAAACCAATATCGGTGGTAAATTTTTCCAAGTCTAAAATGGGATAGCCCACTACCTGCTGCGGCCCGTGAAAGGTAATATCGCCGCCACGATTGGTATGAAAAAATGAAATTTGCTTTTGTTCTAATTGCTCCTGCGTTAACAATACATGGGCAATATTGCCGCTTTTACCCAGTGTATAAACCGGCGGATGTTCGCAAAACAATAAATGATTTTTTGTAGGCAGTCCCTTTACATCAGCGCCGGGTGTATTTTTTCTTGCTTCAGATTTAATGGCCACATTCTCCTGCAGTAATGCTTCCTGGTAATCCCAGGCCTTTTTATATTCCATTACACCCAAATCTTTAAAGCTTACCTGCTGCATTATGCTGTTAAAAATGATTTAATTTGCAAAGTTAAGCGCTTTTATTATGCCTACAGAAACAATAGCCGGTGAAGAAACCAACGAAAAACACATTCGCTTAAGCCTTATTATTGATAAGGGCCAGGAACCTTTACGCATTGATAAATTTTTAATGCAGCGCATAGAAGGCGCCACCCGCAATAAAATTCAGCAGGCCATAGAAGAAGGGCATGTATATGTAAATGAAAAAATTATTAAGAGCAATTACAAATTAAAACCCGGCGATAATTTAATAGTTTGGGAAAACCGAAACCCGGAACTTAATGAAATTATTCCGCAGGAAATACCGCTCAACATTGTATTTGAAGATGAACATTTAGTGGTAGTCAATAAAGCCGCAGGCATGGTGGCGCACCCGGGAAGTGGCAACCCTCATGGCACTTTGGTAAATGCTATGGCGCATCATTTAAAAATAAATAACCCCAAAATTGATGAAACAGAACTGCCTCGTTTTGGCCTGGTACACCGCATAGATAAAAATACCAGCGGCCTCATAGTTATGGCCAAAAAACAATTGGTAATGACACAGCTTGCCAAACAGTTTTTTAACCACACGGTACACCGCAGGTATATTGCATTGGTGTGGGGAAATTTTGATGTGCAGGAAGGAACCATTACCGGCCATGTGGGCAGGCACCAGCGGTTTAGAAAATTATTTACGGTTTACCCAGAAGGCGAACACGGCAAAGATGCCATTACGCATTATAAAGTTTTGGAAAATTTTAATTATGTAAGCACCGTAGAATGCAGGCTGGAAACCGGCCGCACACACCAGATACGTGTGCACATGCAGCATATTGGCCACCCGGTTTTTAATGATGATTTTTATGGTGGAGACAGGATTGTAAAGGGAACCATTTACAGCAAATACAAGCAGTTTGTAGATAATAGTTTTGCCCTTTGCCCACGCCATGCATTACATGCAAAAGAACTGGGTTTTGTGCACCCAATTACAAATGAACCAATGCTTTTTACCAGTGAATTACCAGCCGATATGGAAAAGCTAATTGAAAAATGGCGGCAATACAGTATATCAAAAAAATAAAGTTTCCTTTTATTTTTTGAAATCAAATAAAGTAGCAGTAAACACGCCTCTTTCCCTTTTTTTTGTAATAGCTTTCCAATCGCCAACATAGCGGATCAACGAAGGAACAGTAAGGCCGTTGAAAGTTGTCATTTGCACTTCCATATTTACTTTAAACTTATAAACCATTGCGCTGTAACTCAGGGCATATTTTCTTGCCACCACCTCCATTGTGGAATCATTAAACCAGGTAATCATTTCATCCAACACTACTTTTCCCTCATAGCCCGGTTTCACTTTTTGGATAAATACATAGCAAGAGGTATTGTTGTATTCTTCTAAATCAATACGCATATCATACCTGCTGGCAATATCATCGTCGTAAATAGCGGTTTTATTGCTCATAAAAGGCAGGCCGCTAATGCGTTTGCCCGGGTTAAAAAACAACATTTTCAATTGTTCCTTATTTTTTTCCATCCCGCTTTTTTCTTTGGCATTAAATGCAAAGCCGGCTACAATATTATTTTCACCACATATGGAATCTTTAGTAAAAAAAAGAGAAGCATACATTTGCGCCGTATAATAATTGTAGTTAAGGTTGTTATCGTAAAAATCGCCGGTTACCGCTTCATCCAGGGTTTGCATAAAACGGCAATTATGCTTGCGGTATTGCCTGGTGCGGCTTTTGAGGGATGCCTTCAGGTTGCCATTTTTATCCAGCATCCTTATATCATTAAGTGCTGTAAAACCAATAATGCGCAGGTTGCGAAAAGCTTTATAAAAACTACTATCATTTTTCACCTTTTCGATAAATGCCGGTACATTTAATTTATTGTTTACCACCACTTCACTAAGGGTAATAATTTTTTTACCCACCATGCTGGTATCGGGCTCCTGTGCATTTACCGAAAAATACAGGATGCATAAAATAGCGGCAGCAAAATTTTTCATTTTAATATAAAAAAAGCCGGATGCTTAATTATTTGGGAAACAGCATACGGTAATCCACTTTAATTTTTCCTTTGCTGATGTCATCCAGCTTTCGCCTGATTAAAGTTCTTTTTAAAGGTTTTAAGTAATCAATAAATAATTTACCTTCAATATGGTCGTACTCATGCAATATTACCCTGCCTGTAATGCCGTTAAAAGAACGGGTTTGCTGTTGAAAATTTTCATCTAAAAAAGTAAGGGTAACGGTATCTTTTCTTTCAATGTCTTCCCTTATTTTTGGGATGCTGAGGCAACCCTCGTTATAGCTCCAGTTTTTACCATTTACTTCATCAATATTCGCATTTATAAAAACCCCTTTAAAACCCGGTGCATCGGGATAAGATTTTGTTTCGCCATCTTCATCGTTGGCAAATATTTGAATAGTATCAATCACAAACAACCGTATTTGCCGGTTAATTTGAGGAGCGGCAAGGCCCACGCCATTACTTCGGTACATGGTTTCCCACATATCTTCAATTAAAGTAGTTAATTGAGGATAATCTATATCAATATCACGGCTTATATTCCTCAAAACCGGCGAACCATAAGCCACTATGGGAAGTATCATTATTCAAAAAATTTTTGCAAAGATAAGCAGGCAAAATGAAAGACTGCCTGCTTTAACAATCGCTATATATTGGTATTCAAATATTCCTGCAACATAATTGCAGCCGCAATTTCATCTACAATTTTTTTATCTCTCCTTTGTTTTTTCTTTAAGCCCATTTGCAGCATGGCATCTTTAGCCATTTTTGAGGTAAACCTTTCGTCTACTTCTGTTATGGGTATATTGGGAAACTCCAGTTTTAATTTTTTAATAACTGCTTTTACCAGCGGAGTGGCATGTGTATCCGTATCATCTAAATTTACGGGCATGCCTATTACCATTAATTCCACCGCTTCGGCCACTAAATATTTTTTTAAGAAAGAGATAAGATCATTGGAAGCAATAGTGGTAAGGCCGGAAGCAATTATTTGCAAAGGATCTGTAACAGCAATGCCGGTACGTTTTTTACCATAATCAATTGCCAAAATCCTTGCCATTATTCGGTTTCTGTTAAAATACAATATTGCTGTTGCCATGCGCCGGAATGGGTGTAGAGTACATCCAAAAAACCTTTGCCGTATAAGGCATAATAAGGCAGCAGGTTATCTACCCGCTCCTGTAATTTATCTCCGGGAAACAAGCGGTCTTTAATTTTGCTGATTTGCCTTAGCCCGGCATCAAACTTTAATTTTTCCGAGCGCAACATTTTTTTTTCGAGTTCATCCAGTTTTTGTTTTGACTTTTGCTGCAGCGCCCATACATGCCTGGAAAAAGTTGGGTTTACTTTTGTAGCACTTTCCCTAATGTTGTGATATATTTTTATAAGTGCAAGTTTTTCATCGGATAATGAAAGCTGGTATTTTGTTTCCTTTTTTACATAATAATCTTTGAGCTTATTGCCGGTTTCAAAAAGAGATGCTTCATTTAACCCCAGCGATTGAATTTTTTCTGCAATCTTTTTGGGAATAACCGTAAAAGAGTTGCGCAACATAAGAACCGGGAAAAAAACACCTGCTTCTGCAAAAACATTTTTTAATTCCAGCCAATAAGCAATTTCGGCCCCGCCGCCAATAAAAATAATATTGGGCAAAAGCATTTCCTGGAAAACAGGGCGCAAAATTACATTTGGGCTAAACCTTTCGGGGTGATTTTTTAACTCCTGTAAAATTTCTTGTTGGGTAAAGCGCAGGTCTGTTCCATGTACAATAAATCCATCTCCTTTTCTTTCCAGCCTTTCTCTTAAGCCATCTAATAGGTAAAATAAATTCACCTGCCTTCCTGCAACCTGCATTTTATATAAACCCGAAAGTGCTACAAGCGCCTGTTGCATTGCTTTTTGAGAAAATTGTTCGCTGAGTTCTTTTTTAATTACAGGCGTAAGTTCCTTTTTAAATACAGGGTTATCCGGCAGAAATACAACCAGGCCGTAATCAGCAAACAAATCATGTACAAGATCAAAAGTTGATTGCTCAATATTTTTTCCTTTAGCATAAGCCTGCCTAACTTTATTTAATATTTCTTCTCCATGCTCTTCTACACCAAGCTGGGCATCCAGTTCATTAATTAGTGCAATAAATTCTTCATCAACCTGCATCCTGCCCACAGCTCCTTTTTGGGCAGTATCCCACTTATATATTTTTCCATGCACATTTATTGTGCCCAATTCTTCCAGGTCTGCATCTTCGCTACCCATAAAAAAAACCGGTACAAAATTATTTTTGGGGAATTGCTTTTTTAAATCATCTGCCAGTTTTATGGCATGTATAATTTTATAAACAAAATATAAATGGCCGGTAAAAATGTTGGGTTGATGGGCCGTAGTAACTGTAAAGGTATTTTCATTAAGAAGCAGCTCAATATTGGCTGTTGTTTTTAAGCCCTGCTTTTTTGCGTTATATTGCTTTTGCAGTTGTGTTACCAGAACTTGCCTGTTTACGGTAAATTTTTTACGCTGGCTAATAGCATTTTTAATACCATCCAAATTAGGGGCAAAAGTAAAAAACGGTTCTAATGCATCGGCACCTTCTATATAATCAATTGCAAGTTTTGAAAACGCTTTTGTTTGCTTATATGATATTGCAGAGGCCGTAAAATTCATCAGCAGGCTTCCCGGTTTTATTTTATTTTTTTCAGGATGATGATAGTAGGATCCTGGTTTCCTACTGAAGGCGTAAGTTCCAGCTTGTTATCAAAAAAGCGGTATTTCATTGTGGAAACCTGGTCGCTGGTTCCTTCTTTTAATTCTACAGTAGCGTTTCCATCGTTTACTTTGTAAGTGCCTTTCACTTCTCCTTCGGGGCCCATGGTATATGAAGAGGTAAAATCTTTATTAAAGGTATATTTCATGCCGTTAATTGTTTCTTTTAAAAACGATTTTACCTCATCGTTTACTGTAGCATTGGCATCGGTATCTTTCTCTTGTGTATCACCCTGCATTTGGCCTTTTAGAGAAAAAGAGTCTTTCTCAATATCTATATAGGTATTGTTATCTTTTAAAAACACTACCTGCCATTTGCCCACAAAAGCTGTATTATCCTGTGCAAATGAATTTACATTGGCCGCTAAAAGAAATAAGAGTATTAATTTTTTCATTTTACAACAATTTAATGTTTATTAAAAATAACCATTTTTATTAATAAAAAACAGATTTTAAATTACTTCTGCCTCCAGGTCGTAATCAAATGCTTTTGTTACCCGTACTTTAACAAATTCGCCAATGGGTAATTTTTTACTGCTGCTGATAATTACTTCATTATCTACTTCAACGCTGTCGAATTCGGTACGCCCAATATACCGGCCCGCCTCTTTTTTATCAATTAGCACTTTAAATTCTTTTCCGATTTTTTCCATATTTTTTTCCAGGGAAATTTCCTGCTGAAGTTCCATTATTTCCTGTGCCCTTTCTTCTTTTTCTGCCTGAGGTACATTATCGTTTAAGCCATAAGCTCCGGTATCTTCTTCGTGGCTATAGGTAAAAATGCCTACCCTGTCGAATCGCATTTTCGTTAAAAAAGTTTTGAGTTCTTCCACATCATCTCTCGTTTCGCCGGGAAAGCCGGCAATTAAAGTTGTACGCAGGCAAATATCAGGGATGCGGCTACGTATTTCAGCAATCAAATCTTCCATTTCTTCACGGGTAATCTGCCGTTTCATGGCATTGAGCATTTTATTGCTGGCATGTTGCAATGGAATATCGAGGTAATTGCAAATATTTTGCCGCTCCTTCATTGTTTCTATAATTTCCAGGGGAAATTTGCTTGGGTATGCATAATGCAACCTTATCCATTCCAGGCCTTCAATATCGGCTAGTGCATGGAGTAATTTTGGTAATTCTCTTTGTTTATAAATATCCAGGCCATAATAAGTAAGCTCCTGTGCAATAAGCATTATTTCTTTAACGCCATTTTGCACCAGCCGCTTTGCTTCACTTACCAGGCTTTCTATGGACCTGCTTACATGCCCGCCACGCATGAGGGGAATAGCACAAAAACTACATGTTCTGTTGCATCCTTCGCTTATTTTTAAGTAGGCATAATGCTTGGGCGTAGCCAGCATCCTTTCGCCCAATAATTCTACTTTATAATCTGCATTAAATTGCTGAAGGATTAAAGGCAGTTCCATGGTGCCAAAAAAAGCATCTACTTCTGGGATTTCAGCCTCCAGGTTATTTTTATACCTTTCGCTTAGGCAACCTGCAACATATACCTTATCCAGTTTTCCTTTTTTCTTTAAGGCTACATTTTCAAGAATGGTATTGATGCTTTCTTCTTTTGCCTTGTCAATAAATCCGCAGGTGTTTATGATAACAATATTATGATCCATCTTGCTATTTTCATGAATAGTATTTATATCATTGGCACGAAGCTGGCCGCTCAGCACTTCACTGTCAACCATATTCTTACTGCAACCCAGTGTAATAATATTTACTTTATCTTTTTTTAAACGGCCCGATTTCATAATTGCCGGCAAAGATATTATAAATAATAGCAAGCCTTTTTATATTGAAGAAGCATTGTTTAGGTTTATCCACCATTTTCTTAGAAGAAAATTGCCAAAACATTAAAAAATAAAGTAAAATATTAGTTAATTTTGCGCCTTATATGAATTGCACTGAACCCAGTACTTTAAGAGTAGCTATTTTGGACCTGTATGAAGGTGCGGAGAACCAGGGAATGAGATGTATCAGGGAAATTCTAAACCAATTTGCAGATAGCCATCATTTAAATTTAGAGAAAGCTGAATTTGATGTACGCCTGAAACATGAAGTGCCGGGCCTCGATTTTGATATTTACATCAGCAGCGGCGGGCCTGGGAGCCCACTTGAAAGTGAAGGTAGTAATTGGGAAAAAAAATATTTTGGCTGGTTAAAAGCGGTGGAAGAATTCAATTACAATGAAGCAAATGTTGTAAAGAAAAAAGTTTTTTTCATTTGCCATTCTTTTCAATTGGTATGCAGGCATTACCATATTGGCCAGGTAACCAAAAGAAAAAGTACGGCCTTTGGTGTTTTCCCGATACATTATCTTCCGGGTGCAGAAGATGAGCAGGTATTTGCAGGGTTAAAAGACCCTTTTTATGCCGTTGACAGCCGGGATTACCAGGTCATTCAACCCAATCACAATAAAATAAAACAAATGGGCGCTACCATTTTAGCTATAGAAAAAGCCCGGCCGCATGTACCTTATGAAAGGGCAATGATGGCATTACGGTTTAACGAAAATATGATTGGCACTCAATTTCACCCCGAAGCTGATGCCATTGGTATGAGCCTGCATTTAAAAACACCCGAAAGAAAAAAAACGGTAACTGAAAATTATGGTGAAGAAAAGTGGAAGAGCATGATTGAACAACTCAACGATCCCGATAAAATTATGTACACTTATGCACATATATTGCCCAATTTTTTAAATGAAGCCGTTTGTAAATTTCAGCCAGTGGAACTTTAACAGCTTGATAATTTAACTTTTATAACGCTACAATATTTTTTGCGATTTACTTGCATTTGTAAACCCTGTATTTTAACTTTGTACCAACCGGTTTCCATACCGTTTGATCCATCTTCTTACCCGAAAAGCTTCCCCATTTTAACCAGTTTTAATTAGGTATTCTGCCAAAATACCGGCTAATTTTTGCTCACACCTAAAACCGGATGTTTTGAAAAGACATTTTACAATATGTTTTTTGGCACTGCTGTTACATTATTGCGCCAATGCCCAGCAAAATGTTGCTTTTGATATTATTAAAGCTTCCAGCCAAACCATTGAAAAATTTACCGAATGGGCCAAAAAGAAAAATTTTTACCCGGCCCCAGCTGAAGTAAATGGAGAAATGAATTTTACATACAAGCCCGGTAAAAAATCAATAGATAAACTCCCCAGGGAAATTACCCTCTTTACCGGCGAAAAAAACCTTTGCTTTTCCTATAAAACATTTGCAGAAAAAGAATTTGCAGATATGCTGGGTAAACTCGGTAAAGAAGGTTTTAAAGGCAACACTCAAAAAAAAATAACGGGGAATGAAAATATTTTTTTACAAAAAAATAATTTCAGTATTTATATCACTTCAAAACTTATTGATTCGGCAAAGCAATATTCTTTTTTGCTAAGAAAGTATGCCCTGCCCGGCAGCAACGATATCCAATTTGCTGAAGACCTTATGAAATTTAACTCCCACGAAATGTTGAGCTATTATTTTGGGGAGAAAAATGTACAAAAAGATTTTTATTATTTCCAGGATAACGAAATAAGCAAATGTTCGGTATTGTTTCCGCATACGGCAAGGCAGGCCATTTTTATTTGGGGCGATGAAGAAAATAATTGCCAGTTGCAAAAGCTGTTCATTGGCGGCGACCTTAAATCTGGCAATACCACACAGGATAAAACCATTGGCCAAAACCTTTGGCGATCAAAAAGCGGTTTGCAGGCAGGCATGTCTATTTACCAGTTACGCCTGCTTAATGAAGCCGATTTTAATTTTGGCGGAGGAAAATCGGCATACACGGGCCTTGTATTTGGCAATGGAGAAGGCAAAATAAATTTTGAAAAAGAAAATATTATTTTAGGTTGTATCAATTGCTACGATGATGTATTTGGTAATGCCAACATCATAAATTGCGATGATGCCATTAAAGAACAACGCATCATGTTTATTCAAACCATTATTTTGGAACCATTTGATGAAACCGAACTGGGATTGACCCAAAGGGCATTTTAAATAAATTATTTTTTCTTCCGCTTCAGGGTAATGGCGGCATTCTTGCTCAGGTCGCCGGAAAAGCGTATTTCTTTTCTGCGGTTATCATAATCTACTATCAACAAGCCGGAGTTGGGTGGTAACGAACCCAGGTTTTCGGCATACATCACCAATTGTATGGAGTCGCCGAGCTCTGGAGTAATGTAAATAGTTTTACGAAAAGCGCTTGCAGATAAACCCTGCCGGGAAACAATGGCCTGGCCGTTAAGTATAATACTTACGGTATCTCCATCCACTTCTCCATTATCATACAAGGATATCTGCAGGCTGTCAGATTCTATTACCAGTTCATCTATTGTTTCAATTTTTCTTTTAGAAAGATCTACTTTGGGCCCTGTAGTGTTGTGCTTTGCAATTGGTTTATGCGCCGGTGGGGCTGCCGGTTGTTTTACCTCGGCAATTATTGCAGGCTTTGGTTTAGCCGCTGCTACTGGTGGGTTTGCAGGCTTTGGCTTTGCTATAGGTTGTTTTACAACCACAATTGCTGCAGGTTTTGAATTTACTAACGGCGATTTTTCCTCCGTTTTATTTAATTGAATTTCCTTAGATTTTATTTTGGCAATACCTGGATCAATAGTTGCAACAGAAGCCGAATCTATTTGTGGCGTTTCCGTTTTTACAATTTCCATATTATCTATGGCCTTTGCTGTAATTACGGGTTTTTGTAAAAAAGAAATGGAATCTGTAAGTTCCATCTCTTCTAATTTGGCCACGAGCCTGGTTTCTTCCTTATCGCTTTGCTTTTCCAGGTAAACATTTCCCTTTGCCGTTTTAAATCCGGGTGGCGGCTGGGTAACAAAACTACCGGTAAGCAAGTCGCCGTTTAACTCCAGTGTATTTACCTGAACAATTTGCCTCGGCAAATCTTTTTGAATAGTATTATATAATAGTGAATCATCATAAACAATTATCCTGCTGCCCTCTATATTAAGCAGTACTTTTTTCATGGTTACTATATTTGATTTTACACCAAAAGTGGTATAAGAGTAACCACTAAAAACACCATCGTTACTTGAGATTACCAGTTCATAAGGAATTTTCCTTTCGGTGCTTTTAATATAGCCTTTCCATATTCCAGAAAGCCCATTCTGGCTGTTTTGAGCAATAGCATGCCCAACTAAAAAAAGAAAGATGGAGGTTGCCAGCAGATGTTTCATGGCCAAAAGATAGCATTTTTAGAAATAGGTTATTAATACAATAATTAAAATTAATACATATCTTCTTCAGTGAAAACTAATATACAGTTTTATTGGCCATATTTATAAGTTTTTAACATTTAATCTACTTTGCATGTTATGGCATTTAATTTGCAATAAAGGCAAAGTCAACTGCTTTAAAGCACAATATCGCTAAACCAGGGAGGAGTAATCTTCTCAAAAGTTATTTAAGAGTATGTTCAAGTTTTTACTAGTATTATTTTGCCCGTTGTTAATCTGTTCATTAGGTTTAAAAGCCCAAACCCACACCCCGAAAACGAATGTTACTACCTGCTCTATGAGCAACGGTTATTACGAATACCTTCCTGAAGGATATTGGAATAACCCAAATCAAAAATTCCCTATGATTATTTTTGTTCCCGGCGCTGCGGAATGTGGCAATGGCACTGCATCAGATTTGGTGAGGTTGTTAATGCATGGTCCTGCAAGTTTAATTAATGCAGGCACCTGGCCGGGTTCCTTTACTGTTAATGGCCAAACATATAAACCTATTGTAATTACCCCACAGTTTACCAACCAGCCTGGCGCTTCGGTATTTAATACCATGCTGGACTATATGGTGAGCCATTATAAAGTGGATATCAACCGCATTTATATTTCCGGTTACAGCATGGGCGGCTCACTTTGCTGGAGCTATGGCGGAAGTGGTAGCACTTATGCCGACCGTATTGCTGCTATGGTTCCCGGGGCAGGCGCATACTCGCCCAACAGTAATATGGCCAATACCATTGCCTCGGCCAATTTGCCAGTTTTAGCTATACACGACAACCCCGATCCTTCTGTGCCCACCCAATGGAGCGTTAACTGGGTTAATTATATTAATTCGGCTCCGGTTCCCCCAAACCCTTTGGCAAAAGTGGCACTCATTCAAATTACCGGGCACGACCTTACCGAAGGCTGGTCGCTTAATTTCAATAATAACAACCAATACAATTTTCCCGGAAAAAATGTTTGGGAATGGATGCTGCATTATAACAGAAATTACAATGTAGTGCCGGTAAACATTCTTTCTTTTAATGCATTAAAACAAAATAATTATGCCTTACTCAACTGGCAAACGGAAAACGAAGTAAATATCAATGGGTATGAAATCCAGCGCAGCTCAAATGGTACAAGCTGGCAAACCATTGGCTTTGTTCAGGCCAATGGTAATTTTGGAAATTATCATTTTACTGATGGCGCATTATTAACAGGTAAAAATTATTACAGGTTAAAAATTATTGACAACCAGGCATCGCAAAGCTATAGCCGCATACAGTTTATTGATTTTTCCAAAAAAGGGTATTTAGAATTAACACCGAATACTATTACAACAAATACACTTCAAATCAGCACAGATTACCAACTAAAAAATGCCAATGCAAATATTTATAATACTACAGGGCAGTTGGTTGCAAAACAAAAGATAAACGGAACCGGATTGATTCAAATTACATTGCCCAGCCTGGCAAAAGGTTTGTATTATTTACAGGTTAGCAACAATGGTATTATTGAAAAAAGAAAATTTGTATTAAACTAATTTGTATCACTGAATGACAATCAAAAGGCCTTGAAAAAATAGCGGCAAAATTTATTTTTTTATTCACAACAGGCATTTACCTGTAGAAAAATAAATTATTTGTAATTACTTTGCGGCCCATTCCCAACCCCTGTAAACACTCATTTTTCCTTAGCTCCTTAGCTGGCAAACCAATATTTCTAAACGAAAACCAATTTTTTATTGTATGAAACCCTTTCGCCTATTCCTTTTAAATATTTTATTTGTAATTATTTACTTAAATGCAGGAGCCCAAAGCTTTTCTGCAAAGCCTAATGTAACAACCTGCCCTATATCCAATGGATATTATGAATACCTGCCGCAGGGCTATTATAATAATGCCAACGAAAAATTTCCTTTGCTTATTTATATACATGGCATGGGTGAACTGGGCAATGGCAGTAGCGATTTAAACAAAGTGCTTATTAGCGGAACACCTTTTCAAATTAATAACGGTCAATTCCCAGCTTCGTTTAATGTAAATGGACAAAGTTTTAAGTTTATTGTAATTGCACCACAGTTTACCAACAACCCATGGATTGGCCATGTAAATACTTTTATTGATTACATCGTATCTCATTATAAAGTGGATGTAAACAGAATTTACCTATCGGGCTTTAGTATGGGTGGCGGTACATGTTGGGCATACGCAGGCGAAAACTTAAGTTATGGTAGCCGCATAGCCGCTATAGTACCTACAGCAGGTGCATGGCAACCCAGCCTTGCCATTTGCCAAAATATGGCTGCACTAAATTTACCTATCCTGGCTTTTCACAACAGTGGTGATAATATTGTTTCCTCTTCCTGGACTCACTTTTTTGTTGATAATACAAATAATGCCGCTACGCCCCCAACACCACGTGCCCAAAAAATTATTTATAACAGCAATGCCCATTATGTATCGCAGGCTTTTGATTTAAATTTAAATAATAACGGCCAATACAATTTTCCGGGAAAAAATATTTACGAATGGATGCTCAACTTTAAGCGCAGTACAAATGTGGTTCCTGTACAGCTTTTGGGCTTTAATGCTACAAAGCAGCAAAATAAAAGCCTGTTGCAATGGCAAACGGCTAATGAGTTAAACAGCCAGGGATTTGAAATACAACGTAGCGCCAATGCCAGCAACTGGACAGCAATTGGATTTGTAAACAGCGCCGGAGCCACAGCAGGAAATTATTCTTTTACCGATATTGCCCCGCTCCACAAAATAAATTATTACCGACTTAAACAGGTGGATATTAACGGTTCCTTTACCAACAGCGAAATAAAATTTCTTGATTTTTCAAGAAACAGCAGATTTCTATTTTATCCCAACCCCGTAGTAAATGAAATTAAAATAGCTTCTGAATTGGATTTTAAAAATGTTCCCTTTAGAATTTATACCGCTTCCGGCCAACTGGCCTTGCAAACAAAGCTCAATGCCAGCGGTGTGGCCACAATACCTGTAGCCCAATTACCCAAGGGAAGTTATGTAGCAGAAATCATCGTCAATAATATCCCGGAAAAAATTAAGTTTATTAAAGAATAATATTTCTTCTTTTTATTCAAAGCCTTTGCCATATTGCGGCAAAGGCTTTTTATTTTAAAATTATTAATTTGCAGCCATGGTAAATGTAGCGCAATATCAATCGGTAATAAATGGGTTCATCAATAAAAATGTTCAACTGGTAGCGGTTTCAAAGTTGCAGCCCAAAGAAAGTATCATACTGCTTTATCAAAATAGTCAAAAAGATTTTGGGGAAAATTACGTGCAGGAGCTCCTGGAAAAACAGCAACAATTACCCGCAGATATCCGCTGGCATTTTATTGGCCACCTGCAAAGCAACAAAGTAAAATATATTGCGCCTTTTATTTACCTCATACAAGGTGTTGACAGTGAAAAATTATTGACAGAAATTAACAAACAAGCCTTAAAACACAATAGAAAAATCAATTGCCTTTTACAGGTGCATATTGCAGAAGAAGAAACGAAATTTGGTTTTTCTCCTGCAGAAGCAAAAGTATTGCTCCATAAAATTATTGATAACCCATCCCTGTATTCCAATATTATCATTTGCGGTTTAATGGGCATGGCTTCCTTAACCGATGATACAGCAAAAATCAGGGGCGAGTTCCGGGCATTGGCGGGTATGTTTCATCAATTCAAAAAAATATTTCCATCTTTTAATACCCTTAGCATGGGAATGACCGCCGATTATGAAATGGCCATTGAAGAAGGGAGCAATATGGTAAGGATTGGCAGCCTGCTCTTTGGCCAAAGAAAATCTTAAAGTTTGAAAATTATAAAGCTGTTAAAATTTTAGAACGGATATATGTATTTGCCACACTTCTTGCATCTATATAATACAAAAAGGATATTTTTATGTTATGAACGCTATTGACAAAGCATTTGAATCTGAAAAAAACCGTAAAGCTTTAATCTATACCATTATAGTTTGCGCAGGTTTACTATTGCTTTTTTTTATCATTAAATGGAAAAATGTCCCGCCTTCAATACCCATTGTACAGGATTTAATTGAAATAAACCTGGGTAATAATGAAGAGGGTTTTGGCGAAAAGCAACCACTTATTAAAGGCGAAATGAAACCCACACCTGATGAACCCGTAGCCTCGCAACAAGCAGCAGCGCCACAACAACAGAAAGAAGAAAAAGTACAACCTGAAGATAATGCAGAACCCGATGCAGCGCCTGTTACGAAAACAAATAAAGCAACAGTAAAAGCCAAAGCAAATACAACTCCATCTCCCACACCTGCACCAAAACCCCAAAAACCCAAAATTACCTATAATGGCCCGGGCAATGGTAAAGGCAATAATGCCACCGAAGATAATGGCTACCGCTATCAGGGAAATAACCCTAATGGAAAAGGCGATGCAGGCGACCCTGGCGGCGATAAAGATTCTTATGGTAACACGCCGGGTGGAAAAAAAGGCGGCCCCAAAATTATTAGCGGCAACCGTAAAATAATCCGCTATTATTCTTTTACCGGCAACCTGCCAAAAGCCAGTATTATGGCCTCTATAAAAGTTTCTCCTGCTGGTACAGGAAGTTTTATGGGCTTTGCAAAAGGTAGCACAAGCCGGAACCAGGAGTATGCAACTGCGATAAGCAATTACCTGCGTAATATGCAATTTGATAAATCTCCGGAAGAATCTACCGTAGTGGTGCAATTTAATTTTAACTACCAGTAATTTTATAAATTCCCTTTACTGCCTACAGATTTTTGGGCAAAAAAAATGCCGGGATATTCTCAATATCATCCCGGCTATTATCTATTTATTTTAAGAAATTAATTCCTGCTGCTTAGTTTACTCAGCAGGCGGAGTATTTCAAGGTAAAGCCATACTATAGTTACCATTAATCCAAAAGCGCCGTACCATTCCATAAATTTTGGTGCTCCCATTGCAGATCCCTGCTCTATCATATCAAAATCCAAAATAAGGTTAAGCGCTGCAATAGCTGTTACCAGTAAAGAAAAACCTATACCTATTGGCGTGCCCTGGTGCAAAAAAGGAAGGCTTTGAACGCCAAACATATGCAACACAATGGTGATTAAATAGAAAATTGCAATGCCTGCCGTAGCTGCAATAATTACCGACTTAAATTTTTGCGTGGCCTTAATTATTTTAAAACTATAAAGCAAATACATGGCAATGGCCACGGCAAAAGTTAAGCCTACTGCATTAATTACAATATTGGGTGCCGTTTCTGCAAATGCAAAATTATACATGGCAGAAATAGCGCCAAGGAACAAGCCCTGGCAAAGTGCATACAACGGTGCAAGGTAAGGAGCCCATGTTTTTTTAAAAGTAATAACCATAGCAATAACAAACCCGGCAATTGCCCCTCCAATAATTAGTGGCATTGCATTACCGCCTTCGGAAAATTCCCGCCATGAATACACCGAGGTTCCAATTACCATCAAACATAAAAATCCAAATTTTTGTAAAGTACCCTTTACCGTCATGGCATTTTCGTTAAGCACAATGCCATCCAATACAGTGCTGGTAAACTTGTTTTCCTGCAGGGTGGGGTTACCCGATTTAAAAAGACTCATATCTGATAATTTAAAATTATACTGTAAAAATAAAACCTTATTCCTAAAATTAGTAAAAATTATAGTTAAAGCATCATTTCTTTACCTTTGCCCTATGCAAGAACTGCTTAATAAATTAGCCGCCTATAAAAATGAGATTAACGCTGAAAATGTAGCTACAAAAGATGCGCTAGAGGCCTTTAGGATCAAATACCTTGGTACAAAAGGATTAGTGAAAAATGTAATGGGTGAAATGAAAACTGTGACGCCTGAAAACAAAAGGGAAGCAGGGCAGGCTTTAAATGATTTTAAAATTTTTATTGAAGAAAAATTTGAGGCATTTAAAAATGCTATTGGCCAGGAAGAAAAAGCTGCAAGCAATATTGACCTTAGCCTTCCCGGCAGCCCATTGCCACAGGGAACACGGCACCCTATTAGCATTGTTCAAAATAAAATTCTTACCATTTTTCAAAGGCTGGGTTTTGCTATTGCCGAAGGGCCGGAAATAGAAGACGACTGGCATAACTTTAGCGCATTAAATATGCCACAAAACCACCCGGCAAGGGATATGCAGGATACCTTTTACATTAACGAAAGCCCTGCATGGCTACTGCGTACACATACCAGTAGTGTACAAATAAGGGAAATGGAAAAAGGTATTTTCCCTTTACGGATTATTTGCCCGGGAAGAGTGTACCGTAATGAAACCATTAGCGCAAGGGCACATTGCTTTTTTAACCAGGTAGAAGGCTTGTATATTGCCGAAAATGTATCTTTTGCCGACCTGAAACAAACGCTTTACTTTTTTGTTCAGGAAATGTTTGGAAACGATTTTAAAATACGTTTCCGCCCATCTTATTTTCCTTTTACAGAACCAAGTGCAGAAATGGATATTAGTTGCCTGCTGTGTAAAGGCGCCGGGTGCAATGTGTGTAAAAAAACGGGCTGGGTAGAAATTTTAGGTTGCGGCATGGTAAACCCCAAGGTACTGGAAAATTGCAATATTGACAGCAACAAATACACCGGATTTGCTTTTGGTATGGGTATTGAAAGAATTACCATGCTTAAATACCAGGTAAAAGACCTCAGGCTTTTTAGTGAAAACGATGCAAGGTTTCTCGACCAGTTTATTACTGCGGTTTAAATATATTGTAGCCTATAATTTTACTTATGATCCAATCTGTTTCTGTTGTTGGCGCCGGTACCATGGGCAGCAGTATTGCCCTCGCAGCTGCAATTAAGCAATTGCCTGTAATACTTTGCGATATTAATATTGAAGTACTGGATAAAGCCAAAAATACGATTATAAGAAACCTGCAAACCCTTGTTGAAAAACAAAAAATAAGCGTTGAACAAAAGGAAGCCGCATGGAACAGGATTAGTTTTACCCAATTTGTAAGCGACTGTAAAACACAATTGATAATTGAAGCAATAGTAGAAAAACTGGAAGTAAAGATTGCTTTATTTCAACAACTGGCTTTAGTTAACGGCCAGCATACCATATTAGCCAGCAATACATCTTCTCTTTCCATTGCCTCTATACAAAATGCCATACCACACCCCGAAAGAATTGCCGGCTTACATTTTTTTAACCCGGCACATATAATGAAATTGGTGGAAGTAGTAAAAGCACACAACACCTCTGATAATACAGCCTTACAGCTTTTACAATTTTGCAAATTCATCAATAAAATTCCTGTACTTTGTAAAGATGCACCGGGCTTTATTGTAAACCGTGTGGCCAGGCATTATTACCTGGAAGCCATGCACCTGGTACAAACAGGCAATACAACTATAGAGCAGGCAGATGAAGCGCTTGAAAATGCCGGTTTTAAAATGGGGCCATTTAAACTGATGGATTTAATTGGGTTAGATATCAACCTTGCTGTTTCCCAATCTTTATTTGAAGCCTTTAACCATGCACCCAGATTTACGCCTTCACCACTTCAACTGGAAAAAGTGAAAAATAATGAACTGGGCAGAAAAACAGGAAAAGGATTTTACACTTATAAATAAGTACTGCCGGGCAAAGCAAATAGCGTAACTAATCACCCAATTTTTTTCTTTACCTTATGCTGAAAAATTTACTTTTCTTCTTTTTTACTTCACTAGTTACCAATAATACATTTGCGCAAAATACAGATGAAATATACACATCAGATATTGATAATTTTTGGATAGCTTACGATAGTGTAAAGTCAACTACGGATACGGCAAAGCAAATATTTTTTATACAGGCTTTATATCTTAACAAAGCCAGTGATGGCCTTAAAGATTTTATGAAATTACGCAGGCACTCGGCCAAAATTCATTTACATAATATTATGAATTATCCCAAATTTTGGGAGTCGGTAAGGAAAAATACCTTACAAATAAAAAATCACTTCGGCGATATTGGAGCCTTATTAGCAAGGTTAAAAAAAATATACCGTTATTATAAACCCGTAAAAATTTACTTTACCATTGGTGTTTTAAATTCCGGGGGCACTGTAAGCAGGAGAAATATTTTAATTGGCGCCGAAATAGCCTGTGCAGATAAAGAAACCAATTCAAGCGAATTAAACCCATGGCTGCAAAAAGTATTTACAACAAAAGGATCCGTAACGGCAATGGTTGCCCATGAAATTAGCCATACACAGCAACAGAATGGCAATAGTGGAAACTTGCTGGAACAAAGTATTAAAGAAGGCGCCTGTGATTTTATAGCAGAACAAATTTACAAACCTGTTTCTTCTTCTTATATGGATTATGGCAACTTACACGAAAAACAACTTTGGTTCGCTTTTAAAAAAGAAATGAACGACCAGGATTTTAAAAACTGGCTTTATAACGGTAATGAGGCACCAGGCGGAGTGGCAGACCTAGGATATTTTATAGGGTACCAAATTTGCAAATCGTATTACGGCAATGCAATAAATAAAAGAAGGGCTATAAGAAAAATTATAGATTTAAAATACGGCAAAAAAGCGGCGCTTAAATTTTTAATAAAATCGCAGTACAACGAAAAGCCTAAATAGTGTGGTTGCTTTTAAAAAGCAAAAACTACATTAAAGTATTTGTCCGAAAGCCGGATAGTACTATCGGTATTTGTATTTACCTTCGGCATAAATAATTTCCACTTTTGCTTTTTGGCCGAATTTATTTTTTCTTATTTATTTGCTTAATACTGCATAAAATGGTTTTAGTTACAGGAGGCGCTGGTTTGGTAGGCAAAACGCTTATTGATACTTTATTAAAAAATGGAGAAACCGTTAAAGCAATATATAACCAATCAAAAATACCGATTACAGAAACACCGCATTTCCATCAAATACAATGCAGCATACTTGATGTTGCAGGCTTGCAGGATGCCCTTCAAAATGTAGATGAAGTTTATCATTGTGCAGGCCTGGTGTCTTTCAATAAAAAAGATACACACAAATTATTTAAAATTAATGTGGAAGGAACGGCAAATTTGGTAAATACTGCTTTGGCAGCGGCTGTTAAAAAATTGGTTCATGTAAGCTCGGTTGCTGCCCTGGGAAGAATACGGGAAAACGAAACCATTAATGAAACCATGAACTGGAGCCCGGCTACAAGCAATAGCAAATATGGCCATTCAAAATACCTGGGCGAGCTTGAAGTATGGCGGGGAATGGAAGAAGGGCTCAATGCTGTTATTGTAAACCCAACCATTATTATTGGCCCTGGAAACTGGAATAAAGGTTCTACGGCTATTTTTAAGTCGGTATACAATCAATTTCCCTGGTACAGCACTGGCACTACAGGCTTTGCAGATGTAAGAGATGTTGCCGGCGCCATGATAGCCTTAATGAAAAGCAGTATTGCTGCAGAACGATTTATTTTAAGCGGCCACAACGAAAGTTACCAGGCAGTATTTAACCTCATTGCCGATACTTTCCATAAAAAAAGACCATCAAAAAAAGTAACGCCTTTTTTGGCAAACCTTGTTGCCTTTATTGAATCAATAAAAGCCACTATTACCGGAAAAGAAGCCCTGGTAACGAAAGAAACCGCTGCCACTGCAATGGCAAAAGCAAATTTTGATAACAGCAAACTACAAAATTTTTTACCCGACTTCCAATACAGGTCATTGGAAGAAACGGTAAAATATACCTGTGATGAATTGTTGAAACTCTATGCAACAAATAAAAATATAAAAGGCCCCGTATAGGATTTTGGCAAATATTTTGCAATCCTTAACAAGCTAAAAACTATTATTGCAAAGTAAAACCAACCCATTTCGCATGTTTAGAACAACCATAATTACTTTTTTATTTTCTATACCCTTTGCATCACAGGCGCAGTTGGTTATTACCGGCAAAGTTATTGCCGGTGAAACCGGTTTGCCATTACAGGGAGCATCTGTTTTTGCGGACAATACTACGCTGGGCACAGCTACCAACGCCGACGGAAATTTTAAGCTTTATTTACCCAACGGCGGTTATGATCTTGTAGTAACATTTACCGGTTATAGCACTGCCTCTAAACGCATAAGCAGTAATGATGCCTCAGAAAAACAAAACTTTGAATTAAAGTTAAAAGAGAAAGAGCTTACCGAAGTGGCCGTGGTTGCATCATCCGAAGTAAAAGATGGCTGGCAAAAATATGGCAGCTTTTTTCTTGAAGAGTTTATTGGCAAATCGGAAAACAGCAGCAATTGCACTTTAAAAAACCCCGAAGTATTGAAGTTTTATTTCTCTAAAAAAAGAAACCGGTTAAAAGTATTGGCTGCTGAACCTTTGAAAATTGAAAACCAGGCCCTGGGCTATTCCATTCAATACAGCTTAGATTCTTTTACCCATCAATACAATACCGAAACAAGCCTGTATACCGGCAACCCCTTGTTTAAAGAAATGATGGCCGAAAGCGATAGCCAGTATAACCAATGGAAGGAAACAAGAAAAAAAGCATACCTTGGCTCAAGCCTGCATTTTATGCGGAGTATTTTTTATAAAACTTTACAGGATGAAGGTTTTGAAATACAGTTTATCGTAAAAGCCAATAGTAACGACTCTGCATTAAAACTGGCAAACCCTTACACAGCGCTTCATTATGCAAAAGACGACAGCCTTAATACAGTAGAAATTTATCCCAACCAGCCCAATGTTGCCGTAATTTTTACCAAAGAAAAACCTTCGGAAAAATACAGCGCCGCTTTTCCCGGCGAACCCAGGGAATTTGAGTTTTCGGTTTTATGTTTTGTTCCCAACGAAACAATTGTAATTGAACAAAATGGTTATTACTACGACCAAAACGATTTATCGGTGAGCGCCTACTGGAGTTGGAGCAAAGTTGCCGATCAGTTGCCTTATGATTATTCGGCAGCAGCTTATTAATTTTTTTGTTTAGTGTTACCCGTTTTTCATTTTATCCCAAATCTCAGGTATGCGTTTTATCCATACCAGTTCCCTTTTTTTAACTGAAGCTTCTTCTACCGGCGACCCAAAGTAAATTTTATTACCAGGTATGGAAGAACCCACACCACTTTGAGCAAATATTACTGCATTTTCACCAATGGTTAGGGTTTTATTTACACCCACCTGCCCCCAAAGTGTAACGCCATCTTTAATATCTACAACACCCGCAATGGCAACATGTGCTGCTATAAGGCAATTTTTCCCAATTACACTATCGTGGCCCACATGAATGTGATTATCCATTTTGGTACCGCTTCCAATTACGGTATCGTGGCTTACACCACGGTCAATGGTGCAGCAAGCGCCAATTTCCACATCGTCTCCAATAATTACCCTACCGCAACTGGGCATTTTTTTATACCAATGCTCCCGGTCTTTTTTAGTGTTGTAATAAAAAGCATCGCTGCCAACAACCGTACCCGGTTGTATAATTACATTATTGCCAATAACCGTGTGCGCCAAAATAGTAACCTGCGGAAATACAATACAGTTTTTACCGATGCTTACGTTTTCACCAATAAAAACGCCGGGTGATATTGATGAGCCTTCGCCAATTACCGCATCATCGCTTATCATTTTATCGGCAGGTTTAAATGGTCTGAAATGATTTACAATTTTACAATATGCTTCAAACGGGCTGTCAACAATGAGCAAAGCCTTGCCTTCGGGAACCGCAGTTTCCTTATTAATGATAATAAAATTAGCAGCGCTGTTAATGCATTTTTCGTAATACTTTGGGTGGTCTACAAACACCAGGTCGCCGGGTTCCACTTTATGCAATTCGTTAATGCCGGTTACATTGCAGGAAGTATTACCTACAAGTTTTGCTTGAATAAATGAAGCAACCCATTGCAGGGAAACGGGGGAAGGAAATTGCATACAAATAAATTTGTCCAAAGGTAAGCAACCTTGGTTTTACCCAAATAATGGCCGAAATGCCCAAAACCTTAAAAAAAAGAAAAAATATTTTTTAGCGCTTAAGCGGCAAAAAATACAAAAATAAAAACCGGGATTTCTACACAGTAATATAAACATAAGCATGAGTTAAAAAAATAACAATTGCCCTAAAAAGTAGTATCCACAATAGTTTCAGCGAAATAATTTTTATAAAAATTACAGGGTAGCAAATTTACCAGGCCTTATATTTTGATTTCATCCGCATTAATCTTTCACATTTTCCACATCTGCCCATTAAAATTGTTAATAAAATAAGGTGCATTTTTTTTTTTGATAGCAAAAAATATTTTTAATATTGTGTATGGGATTTTTTGTCCCGGTACTTACTAACCCACCTATATAGTGAAGCCTGGTTTTAAAGCCGGGCTTTTTTATTTATTTTTATTTACCCGTAAAGTGCAATAAGGCTCATCATTAATAATCCGATACAAAATGAAAATCAATTAACTTGCACAGCATAAATATCACTTTATGTTAAAATCAATGACGGGCTATGGAAGGGCAGAACAAACTATTGGCGAGAAAACCTACCTGGTAGAAATAAAAGCGCTTAATGGAAAGCAACTGGAGATGCAGTTGAAATTGCCTGCTCTACTCAAAAGTTTTGAATTTGAAATAAGAAATAATATACAGGAGCAATTATTGCGAGGCACCATTGATTGCCTTATTACCATAAAACAAAATGGCAGTTTAAAACCCGTAGTAATCAATACCGATCTTATCAAATCTTATTATACCCAAATTGAAACGCTGGGTAAAGAACTTAATATTGAAACCAAAGATGTGCTTTCGGCCCTGCTGCGCCTGCCCGAAGTGGTATCGCCATCTACAGAAATGCTCAGCCAGGATGAATTTTTAGAATTTAATACCGTTTTAAATAAAGCCATAGCCGATTTAAACAAGCACCGCCACGAAGAAGGTGCAACCCTGGAAAATGACCTCCTGAAAAGAATAGAAAACATAAAACTACAGGAAGAAAAAATATTACAGCTTGAACCCAGGAGAAAAATACGTATACAAGAAGAAATTAAACAGCTCCTGGAAGAACACGTAGGCGCAGAAAAAATTGACTACAACCGTATGGAGCAGGAACTCATTTATTACATCGAAAAAATAGATCTGCATGAAGAACAAATACGCCTAAGGCAACATTGCGAATATTTTAAAGAAATACTCCAGGGCAAAGAAGAAGGAAAAGGCAAAAAACTATCTTTTGTATTGCAGGAAATTGGCCGGGAAATTAACACAACCGGCTCCAAGGCCTATGATGCAGATATTCAAAAATGCGTAGTAATGATGAAAGACGAACTGGAAAAAGCCAAGGAGCAGGTTTTAAACGTTTTATAATTTATTGCACATTATGCTTATGAAAAATACAAAGGCTTGTTTAATATTGCTGTTAGCCATTTCATTGGTATTGGGTGCATGTAAACATAATGAACTTAATTTTTTTGAAAAAAATAACCCAATTCCAAATTATAAATGGGATTATAATTTTACTGCAAAAGGCAGTTTTGACATTATTGACACCCTCTGCGCTTATAATATCTATATTGTACTGAGGCATACTGATGCATACAAATACAATAATATCTGGCTCAACATTGGCTTGCAAGGCCCGGCAGACAGCATGTATTTTCAAAAAGTAGAATTAACCCTTGGTTCAGATGCCGGCGGCTGGGAAGGTACAGGGCTAAATGATATATGGGAAGTAAGAAAATTACTGGTAAACAGGCCCCGGAAATTTATAAAAGCAGGTACCTACCACTATTCTATTGCCCAAATAATGAGAGACAATCCCTTAGAGCAGGTAATGAGCGCCGGGTTAAGGGTGCAAAAAGCCATACAATAATTTTTTTTTAAAAGCGTATAATAAGGGTTGTATTTGAATTTTAATTAAAACATTTCTGTATTTTGCAGGTTACAGCCTGTATGTAGCAGGTTTTTCAACAGATTAATAAAATATACTAAAGTGAAGTTGAAACTTTTTTTTGCAGTAATTGCAACAGCTTTTGCATTAAATGTAAATGCCCAAAGTGGATTTGAATATGTACAAAAAGGTGAGTTTGGCGTAACCCTTGGTGCAGGCCATTATTTTGGCGACCTAAATACAAAGGCAGGGTTAAACAGGCCAAAACCTTCATTTGGTATTTTTTACCGCAAGCAGTTTGGAAATTATATTGGTGCAAGAATTGCAGCACGCTATGCACAATTGGGCTATAGCGATACCTACAGCAAAAACACTTATCAAAAGCTCCGCAACTTAAGTTTCAATAGTAATGTGTGGGAAGTAGCCATTCAAGGCGATTTTAACTTTTTTAAATTTGTTCCAGGCGATTGGAACCATGCTTTTACACCTTATGTAACCTTAGGCGTTGGCTTATTTAGTTTTGATCCTTACTCCTACATAAGGGGAGAAAAAATATTTTTGCGCCCTTTAGGTACAGAAGGCCAAAACCTTGGCTACAAGGGCCGTAAAGAATACGGCAGCATGAGCTTTTGCATCCCATTTGGTGTGGGTTTAAAATACAACATCAACCAAAAGTTTAATTTCACTTTTGAAGTTGCCCACCGCTTTACCGGCACCGATTATTTGGATGATGTAAGCTCAACATTTATTGGGATTGATAAATTTTCGGCGGGCTCCAATGCTGCAAAACTGCAGGACCGCAGGCACGAAATTGATAACGGCCAGTTTCTTGAAGGCCAGCAGCGTGGATGGAGCAAGCAAAAAGATTCTTACATAATTGCCGAAGTAGGTATTTCATTCAACCTGAGCAGTTACCGCTGCCCAGGTGCTAATTAACATCAATATTGAATATAAAATTAAAAGGCCGGTTTTTCCCGGCCTTTTAATTTTGCTGTTCCCAAAACCTTAAAGCTAAACTGCTGCTGTCGCTTAGTATTAAAATGTATAGCCGAAAACAAGTTTTCGACTATACTAAATTTTAGGAACTTTGTTAGAAGCACAAAAAGACACCTCGTAAATTATATGAAGATGCTAAAGAAAATTTTAAGCAGCGCTCTTTTCATTTTGTTTTTAATAACCACTCAGCAGGCATTTTGCCAGGATAGTTTACAGGTAAAAAATATAGCTGATATACAAGAATATTTCGGGCAATTAAACGTACAGAAAGATAGTTTTTCCCTTGAAAAAGGAAAAAGAAAGATAGTTGCAAGCCCACCGGGTTTTCAGCCAACGGGCATTACTATAAAATTCAACATAATAAAGTATAGATTTTTATTAAAAAATTTTATTATTAACTTTAAAAAGAATCGTATTTATATGTGTTAGCTGTAATTTTAAAGCAGACCGAGCTGCAATACGAAATGGAGTAAATAGCAGAGTAATAATTATTAAACAGAAGTTTTTTATTGCAAAACAGTGAAATGTAAAATAAACTACATCTTATTACTGTTATTTACATTGGCTGCCTGCAACAAAGACAACACAACTCCTACCACCAGCTCTTTAAACAGAAACTGGAAATTGATTAAATATTACAACCTTACGCATGGGACAAGTGAATCCGAACCAGTAAATATTTCCCGATCAATCATCATCGAGATTTCTGACAATGGAATTATGGGAAATATGAATGGACACACCGTTACAAATACTGTTGGCAGAGCATACGAGTTGTTACAGTACAACAAAATGAAAATATTACATTTTGGCGGAACAAAAATTGGCGAATCAAATTGGGGTTGCAAATTTTGGGGTGCAATACATGCAGCCTCGACATACGAAATACAACGTGATAAGCTATACATTTACTTTAACGCTGATGCTGAGAAAATGGAATTTAAGCAACAATGACGTTATAAATAACAAAGATTTAAGGGCTATAAACTAAATATATGAAGCACTTTATTCCGGCAACAGCATTAACCGGCAAAATTTTCCAAAAGCATTTTTATGTACTGCCGCCGCAGGCATAAACCAACAAAGCCCCAGTCTTTCTTTCTGCCAATGGGGTTTACCAACCTCTATTTTAAAAATTACACAACACACCCTTAGTTTTTCGGCCTTCTATGGCCATTTTTCTGTACTTTTGCGCCCTCCCTTTTTAAAGGGTGCATACCGCTATATGTCTCTTTTACAAAAAGTTGATACACAACGTTTACCACGCCATATTGCCATAATTATGGATGGCAATGGCCGCTGGGCAAAAGAAAAAGGCGAAGATCGTCTTTTTGGGCATTTTCATGGCGTAGAAAGCGTAAGGAATGTAGTAGAAGGCGCAGCTGAAATAGGTATCGGGTATTTAACTCTTTATGCCTTTAGTACCGAAAACTGGGACAGGCCACAGGATGAGGTAAGCGGCCTTATGTCGCTTTTGGTAGATACCATTCGTAAAGAAGTACCCACACTCAATAAAAACAACATAAGGTTAAACGTAATTGGGGATATAAAAATGTTGCCTGCCCATGCACAAAAAGAATTGAGTGAAGCATTGCAGGAAACCAGCAACAACAGCGGCCTTAATTTAATAATGGCATTAAGTTACAGTAGCCGATGGGAAATTATTGAGGCCGTAAAAAGTATTGCCGTTGAAATAAAAGAAGGGCGTTTAATGCCGGGGCAGATTGACCAGGATGTTTTGCAGCAATATCTTTCTACTAAAAATTTTCCCGACCCCGAACTCATGATACGAACCAGCGGCGAATATAGAATTAGCAATTTTTTATTATATCAACTGGCTTATGCCGAACTTTATTTTTCCCCAACCCTATGGCCCGATTTTAGAAAAGAAAACCTCTACGAGGCCATTATAAACTACCAGGCCAGGGAACGCAGGTTTGGCAAAACGGGTGAACAGGTAAAAAACAACCAAAACCAGGTATAATGCAGTTTAGAGGGGAAATTAATCTTTTTCATTTAACAAAACGTTTTCATTATTGGGCTTAATTTGCCCGCTGTAAAAAAAATTTAATGCACCGGATTTACCAGAACGTATTTTTATTGTTTTTAATCCTTACCAGCGCAGTTGGTTTTGCGCAAAATGACAGTACGGAATTAAGCCAGATATTTCACCAAAAGTACCCACGGGAATATACCCTTTCCGGTATAGATGTTGTAGGTACTAAGGCATTTGATCCCAATTTGATTATTTCTATCAGCGGGCTTGCCATTGGCGATAAAATTAAAGTTCCCGGTACCGACGCTTTTTCAAAAGCTATTGAAAAATTATGGAAACAAAACCTGGTTTCCAATGTGTACATCAACCTCACCAGGCTGGAAGGCAGCAACCTTTATATAGAAATTGAACTTACCGAAAGGCCGAGGCTATTACAGATAAATTTAATAGGTATTAAAAAGGGTGAACGAGACGATCTGGAACCAAAACTCGGCCTTGCCAAAGACCGTGTGCTCACCGAAAATATGAAACTGAGCGCCCTTGAAGTAATAGAAAAACATTATTACGAAAAAGGCTACCGCAACATGACGGTAAAAATGCAGGAGCAGGAAATAACCGGCATCAGTAATGCCGTGTTGCTCAATTTCTATATCAACAAAGGCAAAAAAGTAAAAATCAACTCACTCAATTTTGCGGGCAACGAAAACATAGCCGAAGGCAAACTAAAAAAACAAATGAAGGGCACTAAGGAAATGATGCGCTTCACCCTTTTTCCCGATAAAGTTACCAGCCCATACGGCGCAGTAAATAAGCCGCTCACCATAAAACAATATTTTAAAGAAATGGCCTACCTTAGGCCAACCCGTACCAAAGAATATATTGATCCCTACATCCGCTTAAAACTTGGCGGAGGAAAATTTAATGAAAATAAATACAGCGACGATAAAGAAAAACTCATTGCTTATTATAATGCACAAGGATATCGGGATGCCAATATACTTGCCGATACCATTATCAATAACCAAAAAGGCAACCTGGATATACATATAAAACTTGAGGAAGGCCATAAATATTATTTTGGCAACATTACCTGGAAAGGGAATACGAAGTATTCTGATTCGGTATTAAATATGCTGCTTGCCATAAAAAAAGGCGACCCTTACAACCTGGAAACCTTGAATAAAAGAGTAGGTAAAGAACTCTCAATGGAAGGTGGCGACATTGGCAGCCTGTACCAGGATGATGGCTATCTGTTTTTTCAGGCCGACCCTGTGGAAATTTCTGTTTACAACGATACTATTGATTATGAAATACGCCTTAGGGAAGGCCCACAGGCAACTTACGACCGCATTACCGTTTCGGGAAACAACAAAACCAAGGACTATGTAATTTTGCGTGAACTAAGAACCATACCGGGAAATAAATACAGGCGTGATGATATTATCCGTACACAAAGAGAGCTTTCTCAATTAGGCTTTTTAGACCCCGAAAAAATCGTACCGCAAATTGTACCCAATGCCGATGCAGGTACCGTGGATATAAACTGGCAGGTAGAAGAAAAATCTGCCGATCAGCTCGAACTTTCTGCTGGCTTTGGCGGCGGTATTGGTTTAACCGGAACACTGGGTGTAACCTTTAATAATTTTTCAATTAAGAATATTACTAAAAAATCAAGTTGGGATCCATTGCCGGCAGGTGACGGACAAAAACTTAGCCTAAGAGTACAATCCAACGGCCGGGCTTACCGCAGCTATAGCTTTAGCTTTACTGAACCCTGGCTCGGCGGCAAAAAGCGCAACTCTTTTTCGGTAAGTTATTACAATACAAAATTTGCCCGTACTTACGATCAGTTTGGTAATTATTGCCGCAATTGCGGCGATACATCTTATGTAAAAACTTTAGGCTTTGGAGTTTCCTTAGGCAAGCAATTGCAATGGCCCGATGACTTTTTTACCCTGGTATATGCTTTAAATTTTCAGCAATACAAGCTTAGGAATTATCCTTTATTTACCGATCCTAAAACCAAGCAAACGCTTGAAGATGGCACAAGCACCAATATTAGCTTAAAACTATCTTTACTTAGAAATTCAGCCGGGCCCAACCCGTTTTTTCCTACCAGCGGCTCCAACTTTTTATTGAGCGGGCAGTTTACGCTACCTTATTCTTTAATAGGTATTAAAACACAAAACCCATACAAATTCCCCGAATTTCATAAATGGCGTTTTTCCGGAGAATGGTATGTGCCCATTGGCAAAGCCCGTGGAGAAGATAGAAATAAACAATTTGTTTTAAAAACAGCTGCCAAGTACGGCTTCATTGGCAGGTATAACCCCGATTTGGAAATAGCGCCATTTGAACGCTTCCAGGTAGGCGATGCAGGCTTAAGTAATACTCAGGCATTTTTAGGGTACGATATTATTGCCCACCGTGGCTATCCTATTTACAGCAATTCCGACCCAAGAGTAAACCCTGAGGATATTACGCCATCGGAATATTTTACCATTTTTAATAAATATACGGTTGAACTTCGCTATCCATTTACCACAAGCGCCAGCAGTACCATTTATGGCCTTGCCTTTTTTGAAGCAGCAAACGGCTGGTACAAGTTTAAAGATTACAATCCGTTTAAGCTGCGCAGGTCGGCAGGTGTAGGTTTAAGGTTCTTTTTACCAATGTTTGGCTTGCTGGGCTTCGATTATGGTGTGGGCTTTGACAGGTATAACCAATCAAGCGGTTTAAAAGGAGCAGCTAAATTTACCTTTATGCTTGGCCAGGAACCTGAGTAAAAATTTATTGGCAAAAAATTTAGAAAAATTTTCTAAAAGAACACGTCAAACAGTAGTAATTAAAAAAGAATAAAAATGAAAAAGATTGCAGCGTTTTTAAGCATCATTTGTTTATTTGCCTTTTCGGCCCATGCACAGCGATATGCCGTAATTGATTCTAAATACATCTTAGATAAAATACCAGAGTATAAAGAAGCACAAACCCGGCTCGACCAGTTTAGCGCCCTTTGGCAGCAGGAACTTGACCAAAAACAAGCTGCTTTAGATAAAATGTTTAAAGATTTTGATGCCGAACAGGTAATGCTGCCCGATAACCTCAAAAAGAAAAGAGAAGACGAGCTTTTTAATAAAGAAAAGGAACTCAGGGATTTACAGCGCAAACGCTTTGGCTTTGACGGCGACCTTTTTAAAAAAAGACAGGAATTGGTAAAACCAATACAGGACAGGGTGTACAATGCCGTTCAAAAACTGGCCACCGATAAACAATATGATTTTATATTGGATAAGAGTGAAGGAATAACCGTTATCTTTGCCGACCCAAAATTGGACAAGAGCGAAGATGTACTGAAAAATTTGGGGATTAAATAACAAAAAATTACAGCATTTAAAGGGCATTAAATTAAACCTGCCCGGTTTTTAAAATCTAAATAAATAACTAAACAGGAAAAGAAAAATGAAAAAATTACTCGTAGCTGCGGCAATTATTTTAGGAACTTATTCGGCTTCGGCGCAAAGCAAAATTGGTTATATCAATAGTGATGAACTCATGGGCGATATGCCCGAAGCTGCAAAAGCAGATGCAGAATTAAAACAATTTCAAACCGATCTGGGCAAACAGGGCCAGGATTTAATGAACGACCTGAATACAAAAGACAGCCTTTTTGTAAAAGATTCTACCTCCTTTTCCCCATCTATAAAAGAAATTAAAAGAAACGAGCTCATTAAACTTTACCAGCGTGTGCAAGGCTGGCAAAACGAAGCACAGGAGCTTTACCAGGCCGAAGCACAAAAGAAAATTGTGCCTATCCGCAACAAAGCATTGGATGCCATAAAAGCTGTAGCAAAAGAAAACGGCTATGGCTATGTATTTGATAATGCACAAGGCTCTTTATTAATTGCGCCTCCCGGCGATGATTTATTACCTTTGGTTAAGAAAAAACTGGGAATAACGGCATCTGTACCGGTAAAGAAAAATTAATAATTTACAATAGTTTTTTACAAAGCTCCTTTTACGGGAGCTTTGTTATTTTTGGCAAATGAACAAGCAACCCATTGCTGTTTTTGACAGCGGATACGGCGGCCTTACCGTATTAAAAGAAATTACGGCGCTGCTTCCCCAATACGATTATTTGTACCTGGGCGACAATAGCCGAGCACCTTACGGAAATAAAAGTTATGCCACAGTTTATGAATACACACTGGAAGCCGTAAAATGGTTTTTTGCAAAAGGCTGCCCACTGGTTATTTTGGCCTGTAATACGGCATCGGCCAAAGCTTTAAGAACAATTCAGCAAAACGATTTGCCAAAAATTGCGTCGCAAAAAAGGGTGCTGGGAGTAATAAGACCTACGGCAGAAGTTATTGGCAACTTTTCTCAAACCGGCCATGTGGGTGTAATGGGTACCACAGGCACGGTAGAATCTAGCTCATATATATTAGAAATTCAAAAAAAATTTCCGCAATTATCTGTTACCCAGGAAGCCTGCCCGCTATGGGTACCTATTATAGAAAACAATGAGCAGCATAGCCCGGAAGCAGAAAACATCATTGAAAAAAATGTAAAAAACCTTTTGCATAAAGATGATCAAATAGATACCATTTTACTGGCCTGTACACATTATCCTTTAATAGCAGGGCAAATTTTAAAATATACACCCAAAAATGTACAACTCATTTCACAGGGAAAAATTGTAGCCGAAAGTTTGCTAAATTATCTGCAACGCCAGCAGCAAATAGAGCAACAATGCAGCAAAAAACAGCAACTTGAATTTTATACCACCGGCGATGTTAAAGATTTTGACAGCCATGCAACCCTGTTTTACGGGCAGCCGGTAGCGGCAAAGCATACAGATTTAAAGCTGTAACAAATAATTTTACTCCCATTCAATAAACTTGCTAAATGGCACATCAGGTACAAGGGCTATTTTATACAAAAACCAGGTCTTAGGGTTTTCATGGCCCTTTTCTATTTTATTGAAATTTTGTTTTTCCTTATCCGGAAAATAAGCAAAATAAAAATGCTGCAGCACTTGCTACAGCATTTTGCCCCCGTGCAATTCAATATCTATCCAAATTTTCCTGGGTTTTTACTTAAGCCTGTTCATTTTCAATAGGGAAAATTGTTTTATTACCTGCCCAATACGGTAAGCTTTGCTTTCCTGTTGGATGAGTTCACCGTATCGTACCAAAAAGTAATTTTTTCAATAATTCGGTTATTGCCTTTAAGATCAATTACCCGGCTGGAACTCCTGGGGCCAAAATTTTGGCGCAACTCAATTTCCTGCTGGCCTCCATTTTCAAAATGCACAATTACTTTATGCATATTTAAGGCGCCAGCACGTACCAAAAATTTTAATTGTTGAAAAGTACCGTCCCTCAGTTGCACATCAAGCACATCTTTATCTAAGCGATAATTAACGGTTTTGCTGCCTAAATTTCTCCATCCGTTTGCATTAAACGACATAGATACCGCAGCAATGCCCAAGAGCAGGCTGCATACTAAAATTGAAAATTTTGATTTCATAATACTTGATTTCTTTAAAAAATAAATGTTTGGTTTTTTGACTTATTGAGGTTGAAGAGGTTTAAAACACTGGATGGATTTTTATTCAAAAAGGGAACATTTTTAGTTTGCCCTACTTGTTTTTAAGAACAATAGCCCATAAAATGGTTAATAAATCTGCCAAAACCCGGCAATTGCAGTATTTTAAAAGCTTATTTATTGCCCAAAATTTCGAAAAATTAGCCATTTTCCCCTACCTTTGCCGTCCTTTCACAAAAAACGGGGATGGTGCCCTGTTTTGAGAAATGCAACAATATTTTGTAAAAGGAAAATTTAAACAACATGCCGGGTAAAAAAAGAACCTACCAACCCCATAAACGCCGCCGTAAAACCGTACATGGTTTTCGCAAGCGTATGCAAACCGCCAATGGCCGTAAAGTATTGGCAAGCCGCAGGGCAAAAGGCCGCCATAAACTCACCGTAAGCAGTGAGCATGGTTCCAAAAAATAAAGCATCATTCCCTTGTTGAATGAAAATAATACCAGCCCCTGTATTTTTGCAGGGGCTTTAATTTTATGGTTACAACTCCAAGATATTTTTACCGCAAGGTAAATAAATTGAAAAGCCGCAAGCTAATTGAGCAGGTTTTTCAAAAAGGAAAATCATTTATGGCTTTTCCTTTAAAAATTCACTGGCATGCAGGAGATGCAAAAGAACCGGTATTGCAGGCCGGCATTGCTGTGCCAACGAGGCATTTTAAAAAAGCTGTAGACCGCAATAAAATTAAAAGAAAAATGAGGGAAGCCTGGAGGTTACATAAAAATCAATTGCAGGAGCAAACCGTTGCCCACAATAAAACCCTTTATGTTTTTATTGTGTATGTGGGTAATGAAATACCGGATTATAGTACCCTCGCAGAAAAAACCATTATCAGTATCAGCAAACTAAAAAAATATATAGGTGACCCTGCTTAAAGCCATACTCATAGCGCCTTTTATAGCCATTATAAAATTATATCAGTGGATTATTTCTCCCTGGCTTGGGCCCAAGTGCCGCTTTACGCCTACCTGCTCGCAATATGGCATTGAAGCGCTAAAAAAATACGGGCCAGTTAAAGGCTTTTGGCTTACCATTAAAAGGGTAAGTAAATGCCATCCCTGGGGAAGCCATGGCTACGATCCTGTTCCTTAATGGAAAATTTTTGGCTTACAATTTTATTTCTTCGTCACTATCATCAAAAAACTTAAACTCGGTAAGCTGGTTGGCAGAGTTGGCTTTAATTTTTATTTTTTGTTTAAAGCGCCAGCTCCATTTTAACCTGCGGCTGGGGAAACCGGCAGTGAGATAAGTATAAATAATTGGGTGCACCACTACGGTTAATCCTTTGTGGCGCTGCATTATGAGGTAATTGAGGTTTTTAAAAATTTCATCTTCCAGTATGAGTGTGCTGGAAATTTTACCGGTACCATCGCAGCTTGGGCATACTTCACTGGTGTTAATGTTCATTTCGGGCTTCATGCGCTGCCTGGTAATTTGCATCAATCCAAACTTGGTAATGGGCAATACGGCATGTTTTGCCCTGTCTACTTTCATAAACTGGTCCATGGCATCGGCCAGTTTCTTTTTATTATCGGGCAGCTTCATGTCTATAAAGTCCACAATAATAATTCCGCCAAGGTCACGCAGCCTCATTTGCCGTGCAATTTCTTCAGCAGCCTCTAGGTTTGTTTCCAGCGCATTTTGCTCCTGGTTATTGCTTACGCTTTTATAACCGCTGTTTACATCTATTACATGCAGGGCTTCGGTATGCTCAATTATAATATAAGCGCCGCTTGGCAGGTTTACGGTTTTGCCAAATGCGGCTTTTACCTGCTTGGTAATACCAAAATTGTCGAATATGGGAGATTCGTTATTAAAGTAAGAAACAATATCGGCTTTATGTGGTGCAATTTTTTGTATGTAGGCTTTAGTATCGGTAAAAATACCTTTATCATTTACTACAATGCGGTTAAAATCTTCGTTTAAAAGGTCACGCAAAATACTGGTGGTTTTGCCTTGCTCTTTCAAAATTTTTGCAGGAGGTACTGCAGCCTTAAGGTTTTGCTGAATAGACTTCCAGGTATCTACAAGCGCCAGCAAATCTTCGTGTAATTCGGCGGTATGTTTGCCTTCGGCAGCAGTACGAACAATTACACCCAGGTTTTTGGGCTTAATGGCTTCAATAATTTTTTGCAGCCTTTTGCGCTCATCGGAGCTATGTATTTTTCTGCTTACGGCCACAATATCATTAAATGGCGTTACTACTACAAATCTTCCTGGCAGGCTCAGTTCGCAACTTAACCTTGGGCCTTTTGCAGCTATTGGTTCTTTTAAAATTTGCACCAGTATATTGGGCTTACCATTAAGTACTTCGGTAATTTTACCGGTTTTAATAATTTCCGGTTCTACTTTAAATTCCGAAAAGTCAAAACCTTTTTCGGATTTATCGTTTATAGCCTGATGGGTAAATTTGAGAATAGACCTAACATAAGGGCTCAGGTCGGTATAATGGAGAAAGGCATCTTTTTCAAAGCCTACATCAATAAATGCAGCATTAAGCCCGGGAATAAGTTTTTTTACTTTACCTAGATATAAATCACCCACGGCAAAGTTGGCATCCGCTTTTTCGGTATGCAACTCTACCAGCTTTTTATCCTCCAGCAGGGCAATTTCAACGCCCTGGGGAGCGGTATTAATAATAAGTTCCTTGGTCAACGAAAATTTTTTGTGAATTAACATCACCAAAAAGCAAACAGGCACAACATACAACTATGAATAATAACATAGCTGGTATGTACACGTAAGTAATTTCCGGAAGACAGAGCCGGAAACCGGGTAAAGGTAAATTACCTTTTCTTATGACGATTTTTTCTCAAACGCTTTTTACGTTTATGAGTAGCAATCTTATGACGTTTTCTTTTTTTACCGCAAGGCATGTCAATTCTTTTAAATCAGTTAAAAAATAATTTTAATTATGTTAGTTCATTTATACTTTAAACTTTTACCGGGTATTCAGCAATTCTATGCGCTTATCTACCTCTTTGCTGTAAGAACTGTTATTAACCAGTTTTTTACTTACATTATACCATTTAACCGCTTCATTTTTATTACCTGTTGCAGCATAGGTATCTGCTAAAAAGGCAATGGCTTCTACGTTAGTGGGTTCAGCAGTTACCACTTTTGTAAACCGTTCAATGGCTTTATTGTATTGGCCCGAAACCGCACTTCCCACACCCAGTACAAATTGAGCTTTCATATTGTTACTGTCTTCCCTCACTACGCTCAGCAACTGCTGTATGCCCTGCATGGTTTGTTGAGCATCGCCAGACTGGCTGCCAAATACATAAGCGCTTCCTAAACCAATTTTTAAATCTGCATTTGCAGGATTAAGTTGTAACGCCTTATTAAACAGTAGAATTGCCTGTTGTGTTTGCCATCCCAACTTTTCTGTATCGTGCTCCTGCCTTAGGCGCCCTAAAAATAATTGGGCAGCAAAGGTGAGCTTTTTTTCTGAATTATCCAACTGGGCAGCTTCGGAAATATAAAATGCATAGGGTTCAAAAGCCGAAACGCTGTCTTTCCAAAAATTGGCCAATTGTTCAAAAGCTTCAATTTGCTGTGTTTTTACATCTCCCCGCTTTACACTATTTTCCAATTTGGCGAGATATTCAATTTTTTGAGGATCTAATTTGGCGGCTAAATCTTTAATAACTAATTGAATGTTAAATGTTTGTTTTGCTTTTTTTGCTCCTGTATCCGTATTCTTTTTGCCGATACTTGTTTTGCCTGCAATAAATAAAAAAGCCACTAATGCCATAGCAACCGCAGCTACTAAAACTTGTTTTTTCACTAAAAAATTAAATTTTGGCAAAGTTAAGCTTTAATCCTCGCCTTCTTCTTTTACAGGTGGAGCTTCTTTAATATTAGGAGAAGTTTTAACTTCCTGCACAAATTCCTTTGCCGGTTTAAAAGCAGGAATAAAGTGTTCGGGAATGGACACTGCAATATTTTTTTTGATATTTCTTCCTATTTTAGCAGCTCTCTTTTTAATGATGAAACTGCCAAACCCACGTATGTAAAGGTTTTCACCATTAGCGAGGGTGGCTTTCACTTCTTTAAACATGGTTTCTAATGTAACCAGTACATCCACTTTGGGAATACCGGTTTTCTCAGAAATTTTGCCAATGAGATCTGCTTTTCGCATAAAACTAAATTTGGAGTATTGAAATTAAGAAAATTTACTATAAAAACAAAAAATAACTTGATTATCAGTTGATTTCCTGTGAATATGCTTGTCAATAATAAACCGAATAAACAATATTTCAGCCAAAAAATTGTGGAGTGGCATAAAAAGCACAACAAGCGGCCAATGCCCTGGAAAGGGGAAAAAGACCCCTATAAAATATGGTTAAGCGAAATAATACTGCAACAAACAAGGGTGCTGCAAGGCTTGGCCTATTACAACCGCTTTGTAACCAAATACCCTACAGTAATGCATTTGGCAAAGGCCAAAGATGAAGAAGTTTACAAACTTTGGGAAGGCCTCGGTTATTATTCTCGCTGCAAAAATTTACTGGCTACTGCAAGGATAATTACTGAAAACGGCGGCATGTTTCCTCAAAAATATAATGATGTACTTGCACTAAAAGGAGTGGGTACCTATACGGCTGCTGCCATTGTTTCGTTTGCCTATAACCAACCTTATGCGGTGGTTGATGGAAATGTAAACAGGATTTTAGCCCGCTGTTTTGGGATTACCATTGCTATTGATAGCACCAAAGGGAAAAAAACAATTGCAACTCTGGCAAATGAATTACTCGATAAAAAGCAGCCGGGTAAATTCAACCAGGCCATGATGGATTTTGGCGCAACTATTTGCAAACCCCGGCAACCACTTTGTAATGAGTGTATCTTACAAGCCAATTGCTTTGCTTTTAAGCACAACCAAACTAGTTTACTGCCAAAAAAAGAAAAGAAAATTACTATTAAAAAAAGATGGATGCATTACCTGCTTGCAGAATATAAAAATAGTTGGCTTATACGAAAAAGGGATGCAAAGGATATTTGGCAAAATTTATATGAATTTATATTAATTGAAACTTCCGATAATCTCTCTAAAAAACAGTTTTTAGCCCATAAACAAATAAAAAAATTTACGGAGGAAAATTTCAGCTTGTTACATTTATCTAAAGAAATTTCGCAGCGCTTAACCCATCAGCAAATTTCGGGCAGGTTTATGCATATAATACTTACTAAAAAAATTTCACCCGAAGGTTATAAGTGGGTACTTAAAGAAGATATTAAAAACAAAGCATTTACCGGTTTTATAAATAAGTACCTTAATACTATAAAAAAGCTGTAAAGCGGTTAAAATTTAAGCAATTGCAGCCAGGGCCGATAATAATTATTATAAATATGCCGTATCTTTAAGTTCAATATTTCTGGAAAAAGATACGCAATAAAAAAAATAAATTATGAGAGGGGTAAACAGGGTAATGTTAATAGGCAATTTAGGAAAAGACCCGGATATACAAATCCTGGAAGGCAATATTGCCGTGGCAAAATTTTCTTTGGCAACAACAGAAACATATAAAGACAGGAGTGGCAAATTAATATCACAAACAGAATGGCATACCGTGGTGTTATGGCGTGGGCTTGCAGATCTGGCACAAAAATATTTGCACAGGGGCAGCCTGGTATATATAGAAGGGCGCTTAAAAACCCGTAGCTGGGAAGATAAAGAAGGCAACAAAAAATTTGCTACCGAAATAGTTGGCGACAACCTGATAATGCTGGATAAAAGAAGTGATGGCGGAGATGTACATGATGCAACTCATGGTGAAGAGTTGCCTCCTCCGGCTATCGAAGGCAATGATGAAAGGCTCCCATTTTAATATTGTGAATCGTAAACCTATACGCAACATTAAAAACCTGCTTTATTAAAGTATTATTATTTACCAAAAAAAGTTGATTTGGATTATCATTCGGCAGTTATAGCTTTCCCCCAAATTTATTTCCTGGCTTTAAATACAGCTGCGGTAACTGTACTCATCTTTGCTGCAGTGCTGTTGCTTTTTCTATCATTTATTACCGCAGGAAGCGAAATAGCTTTTTTTTCCCTTACCAATAAAGATATTAATATTTTAAAAACCCGTCAACAACCTTCCTATCGCCGTATTGTAAACCTTTTGGAGCAGCCTAAAACCCTGCTGGCAGGTATGCTCATTTCCAATGCCCTGGTAAATATTGCTTTTATTTTAATTGCCAATATGCTGGTAGACAACTGGCTGCCTGTAAACGATAGAGGCGGTTACCAATGGCCCGGATGGCTGGTTTTTACAAGCAAGTTATTTTTAGTTACCCTGTTTATTGTGCTTTTTGCAGAAGTGATCCCTAAAGTTTGGGCATCGCACCACAAAGTATGGTTTGCCAGCACATCCTCCTTAATCATTGAAATTTTCAATAGCCTTTTTTATGGCTTGAGTAAAAAACTGGTAAGGTTGAATGATAGGATAGAAAAAAAAATGTCCCCTGAATCGGATGCCAAAATGGATGAAACCAATATTGATTATGCCATTGACCTGCTGCCAGAACATGAAGCCACTAGTAAAGAAAAACAAATATTAAAAGGCATTTACAAATTTGGCAATACCTCGGTAAAACAAATAATGCGTACCCGAATGGATGTAAGCGGCATTTCTTATAGCTGCAGTTTTGAAGAAGTAAAATTGAAAGTGGAAGAATTACATTATTCCCGCCTGCCGGTATATAAAAATAATTTGGATGAAATATCCGGCATGATCCATACTAAAGATTTGCTACCACACTTAAATGAACCGCAGGATTTTGTATGGCAGGATTTAATGCGTACACCCTATTTTGTACATGAGCAAAAATTTATTGAAGACCTGCTGCAGGAATTTCGCAGCAAAAGGGTGCATTTTGCTATAGTGGTAGATGAATTTGGTGGCACTTCGGGCATTGTAACGCTTGAAGATATTATGGAAGAAATTATTGGCGATATTAATGATGAGTTTGACGATATTGAAAGTATAAATAAAAAAATTGATGACTTTAATTACATTTTTGAAGGTAGAAAGATGATTAATGATGCCTGCAAATCCATGGGACTTGCACCCGATACTTTTGATACAATTAGGGGCGACAGCGATTCGGTAGCCGGGCTGGTGCTGGAAATTGCCGGGGAATTTCCAGCAGTTAACCAAAAATTCACTGCAGGTGATTTTACCTTTATCCCGCTTTCAATCAGCAAAAACAGGATCGATAAAGTTCAAATTACCATTCGTAAAAAAGAAGTAGAATAAGATAATAGCTATGAAAAAAAACAACTTTACCCTTCTACTATTTGTCATTTTTTGGACACTGTACTTACAAGCATGCAATGAAACCTATACATCAAAAAAAAGAGGGTATTATAAAATAGATTTACCACAGCACCAATATCAATTATTCGACGATCCTGCTTTGCCTTATAGCTTTGAGTACCCAGTTTACAGCAAAATTGTACAGGACACCGCATACTTTGACAGCAACCCCGAAAACCCTTTTTGGCGCAACATTGATTTTCCTGTTTTTAACGCCAGGATATTTTTAAGTTATAAACAAATTGGCGGCAAAGCACTTTATAAAATACCAATAGGCGAAGGAAAATATAAAGATTCGCTTGGTACAAACCAATTCGATAAGCTGGTAAATGATGCTTTTACCCTCACCAGCAAAAATGAGGTAGTTGCATCTTCTATTACCGATAGTTTATTTTTAACCAAAAATGGGGTAACCGGAGTATTTTTTAAAGTAGGGGGCAATGCGGCTACGGCCAAACAGTTTTTTTTGACGGATTCAGTAAAAAATTTCATTAGAGGTGCATTGTATTTTAGCAGCACACCCAATGCAGATTCTTTAAAACCGGTTCAGGAATTTTTGCAAAAAGATATGGAACATCTTATAAATACCTTTCGCTGGAAAGAGATAAAATAATGTAGCTATGGCTTTTTTATTTTTTATGGCAAAGGGCAAAAATTCAGCATTGTGATTATTAATATCCATAGCAATCAAAAAATAAACGGTAACACATTTGCTATACAACACCGGCACAACTTTTTTGATGCCTTACCAAAAACTTATTATTCTGCCGGCCTGTTACCTGAAAATATTACCGAAGTATGGCCCACACATTTTACTTTATTAGAAGCTGCGCTTTCCAGCAACCTTGCCCTGGCCATTAGTGGTTGCGGATTAAATAAAAACTGTGTAGTAAACTGGCAGCTACAGCAGCAGGCATTCAGCGCCCAGGTGAAACTAGCCAATAAATTTAAAAAGCCTTTGCTGGTAAATGCAGATCTGGCATCAGATGAACTTATACTTTTAATCAGGGAAAATCAAAATACCCAAACGGTTATTTTTTATACCAGCAACACGGCCTGGCCCATGGCTGAAAAATTATTGGCCGCCGGTTATTGGTTGTCATTTAATAAAAATTTAAGAAATACAAAAACGCAGGAAGTATTTTTACAAACGCCCCTTAACCGTATTTTTTTCTTTTCTGATGATGCGGCAGTGCCGGTGGAAGAGCTTTATCAACTGGCCGCCGAAATAAAAGCATTGGCCCTAAACGAAATAATTTTGCAATTAGAATTAAACTTTAAAAAAGTTTTCAAAATTCCTGTTCCATAAAAAATATTTTGAAAAATGACAAAGCTCTCTATAAACATAAACAAATTAGCTACCCTGCGCAACAGCCGAGGACACAATAACCCAGATCTTATTAAAGCAGCAACTGATATCCAGAGATTTGGCGCCGATGGCATCACCGTACATCCACGACCCGATGAAAGGCATATCCGATACGCCGATGTTGTTGCTCTTAAACCAATAATTTCTACCGAGTTTAATATTGAAGGCAATCCAACTGAACAGAAATTTATAGACTTGGTTTTGGCCAGCAAACCTACACAGGTTACACTGGTACCAGATGCTACCGGGCAACTCACCAGTAACCACGGCTGGAACACAATTGAACAGCAGCACTATTTACAAGAAATAATCCCCGTTTTTAAAAATGCTGGTATAAGGGTTTCTGTTTTTGTTGACCCAAATGTGGAAATGGTAACCGCAGCCGCCAAAACCGGCACCGACCGCATAGAACTATATACAGAAGCTTATGCCAAAGGATATGCATCAGGCAAAAAAGAAGCTGCCATTGCTCCCTATATTGCCGCTGCAAAAAAAGCCAACGAACTCGGGCTGGGCATAAATGCAGGCCATGATTTGGATTTACAAAACCTAAAATACTTTTCAAAAAATATTCCTGGTTTATTGGAGGTTTCCATTGGCCATGCATTAATATGCGATGCCATTTACCTGGGTCTAGAAAATACCGTTCAGCTTTATAAACGGCTTATAAAAAGTTAAAGTAAATAAAAAATGGTTTCAAGTTTCCTTACATAAAACAGGTTAAATTTGCCCAACTAAAATTACCTTGGCTTGATAAATGATACTCTACTTCGTGCTTATACATTAATGTGCACGGCCAAAGCAATGGCAGAAACTTATGAAGCCAACAGGCAAATATGCAAATATGTACACAGCACTAGCCGTGGCCACGAAGCCATTCAGCTTGCTACAGCATTTCATTTATTGCCTTGCGATTATGTAAGCCCTTATTACCGGGATGAAAGCTTAATGCTTGGCCTGGGTTTTGAACCGTTTACTTTAATGCTACAGTTGCTGGCTAAAGGCAACGATATTTTTACTGGAGGCAGGGAATATTACAACCATCCCAATTATAAAAAAGAAGACAAGCCAACCATCATCCACCAAAGCAGCGCAACCGGTATGCAGGCTATACCTACAACAGGCATTGCACAGGGATTAAAATTTTTAGCCCAAACAAATAATACATTATTAAAAAAAGGACCGGGAGGAGAAATGCCAGTAGTTATTTGTTCGCTGGGCGATGCCTCTGTTACCGAAGGAGAAGTAAGTGAAGCTTTTCAATTTGCTGCATTGCACCAGTTGCCCATAATTTATTTGGTACAGGACAATGATTGGGGAATTAGCGTTACCGGCTCGGAAGCAAGAACAACAACAGCATTTGAATTTATTGAAGGATTTAAAGGAATAGAAAGGGTAACTGTAGATGGCAGTAATTTTGAAGAGAGCTTTAATGTAATGCAGCAAACCATTGCAGCGGTAAGAAAAAACAGGAAGCCCTGGCTTGTGCATGCAAAAGTTCCCTTACTGGGCCACCATACCAGCGGTGTGAGAAAAGAAACCTATCGCAGCAATGAAGATTTGCAAAAACATTTTGCCAACGACCCTGTAGAAAAATTAAAAAACCAATTGCTTCAATCGGGCATTAATGCCGAAGAGTTAGAGAAAATTGAAGAAGGAACCAAATTATCTGTACAAGAAGCATTTGAAAAAACAGTTGCTTCACCCGAACCGGATGCGGCAACAGTTTCAGAACATATTTTTGCCGAAACAGCAATTATAGAAGAAAAAGGGGAACGCTCACCGGCAGCCAATAAAAAAATTGTAATGGTAGATGCTGCGTTGTTTGCTATAAGGGAAATAATGGAAGATCATCCTGAAGCGCTGCTTTATGGGCAGGATGTAGGCAGGAGGCTTGGCGGCGTATTTAGAGAAGCAGCAACGCTTGCCGAACAATTTGGAGATAACCGTGTTTTTAATACTGCTATACAGGAAGCATATATCATTGGTTCCACTGTGGGTATGAGTGCTGTGGGGTTAAAGCCCATTGTAGAAGTGCAGTTTGCCGATTATATTTATCCCGGCCTCAACCAACTGGTTACCGAAATTTCAAAAAGTTGTTATTTGAGTTGCGGCAAATTTCCGGTTCAAACTTTAATAAGGGTGCCTATTGGCGCTTACGGCGGCGGTGGGCCTTATCACAGTGGTAGTGTAGAAAGTACATTGCTTACTTTTAAAGGAATTAAAGTGGTTTACCCCAGCAATGCAGCCGATATGAAAGGTTTATTAAAGGCTGCATTTTACGACCCAAACCCGGTTGTAATGCTTGAGCATAAAGGCCTGTATTGGAGCAAAGTTGCCGGCACAGAGGAAGCCATGCAAATAGAACCTTCCCGTGATTACATCGTGCCATTGGGCAAAGCCAATATTGCGTTAACTGCCGCCGAAGAAAAAATAGCAAATGGCGAAAGCTGTTGTATCATTACATATGGCATGGGTGTTTTTTGGGCCAGGGTAGCAGCTAAAAATTTCAATCAATCTATTGAAGTTATTGATTTGCGTACCCTTTTTCCTTTGGATGAAGAGCTGGTATTTACCCGGGTAAAAAAACATGGCAAATGCCTTATACTTACCGAAGAACAACAAAATAATTCTTTTGCCGAAGCGCTTGCAGGCAGGGTTTCCAAAGCATGTTTTCAACAATTAGATGCACCGGTTGAGGTATTAGGCGCTTTAAACCTGCCTGCTGTACCCATGAATTTGATTTTAGAAAATGCCATGCTTCCCAATGCAGAAAAGGTAACTGAAAAAATAAAAGATTTGTTGAAATACTGAAGCCTTAATATTTAGGTTAGGTTAGTTCAAAATTATTATCCGATATTTTACCGTCTTTCATGTGTACGATCCTGTCGCTCATTTTAGCTAAATCTTCGTTGTGGGTTACAATTAAAAAGGTTTGCTGGTATTCCCTGCTCAGTTTAATAAATAAATGATGCAATTCACGGGCATTTGCGCTATCCAGGTTGCCGGTGGGTTCATCGGCCATAATAATATCGGGCTTGTTAATTAATGCACGGCATACTGCTACCCGTTGCTGTTCCCCGCCACTCAATTCATTGGGCTTGTTCTTTAGCCTGTCCTGCAACCCCAAATGGGTTAAAAGCTGTGTTGCCCTTTCAATCGTATCTTTTTTATTGGCACCGCAAATCCAGGCAGGGATGCACACATTTTCCAAAGCTGTAAACTCCGGCAACAGGTGATGAAACTGGAAAATAAAACCTATATGCCGGTTGCGATATGCAGAAAGTGCATTACCCGATAATTTATCCGTACGGTTACCGGCTAAAGTAATTTCACCTTTATCAGGGGTATCCAAAGTGCCTAAAATATGAAGCAAAGTACTTTTACCTGCACCCGAAGAACCAACAATACACACAATTTCGCCTTTATTTACCTGGATACTTGCACCCTTAAGCACATGAAGGCTACCGTAAAATTTTTCTATATTTTTTGCCGTTAACACCCACCGAAAATAATAATAAAAAAGCAATATTTGCAGCAGTATAAAAACAGCCCTTATTTTTACCCTTTGGAGGTTGAAAAAATTTTATAAATAATGTTTATCTTCATCCAATGAGACTGCTTACGGTTTGTGCTTTTTTATTCCAAACATTTTTTCTTTTTGCCCAAAACAAAAATGCTACGATAAGCGGCCGTATTATTGATGAAAACGAAAATGGTATCAGCAATGTATCGGTATTGATATTGGGAAAAACCAAAGGTGTACCCGCAAAAGAAGATGGGTCATTTACCATTAGTGTGCCATCCGCAAAAACATTTGCCCTCGTTTTCAGCCATACCAGTTATATATCGGTACAAAAAAATTTCTTTTTGAGCCCTGGGGAAAATGAAACCATAACTATTAAACTATTAAAGAGCGGTAAGTTGCTTGATGAAGTAACCGTAAAAGATGAACGCCAGCGCACCGAAGCCGGGCTAATAAAAATAAACCCAAGAAATGCCTTAACACTTCCCAGCACAACAGGAGGAGTAGAAGCCTTGATAAAAACGCTGGTAGGCAGCAACAATGAACTTACTTCGCAATATAATGTACGTGGCGGTAGCTACGATGAAAACCTGGTATACATCAACGATTTTGAAGTGTACCGCCCATACCTGGTAAGTAGCGGGCAACAAGAAGGCTTAAGCCTTATCAATCCTTCTCTGGCAAGAAATGTATCTTTTTATACAGGCGGTTTCCAGGCAAAATATGGCGATAAAATGAGCAGTGTACTGGATATTCACTATAAAAAACCGGCAAAATTTGCAGGCAGTGTTTATGTAAGTCTGCTGGAGCAGGGCGCTTATACCGAGGGTTCATCTGCAAACAAAAAATTTTCTTACCTGGCCGGTGTTCGCAACAAAAGCAACCAAAGTTTATTAAGCAACCAGCCTACACAGGGCGCTTATATCCCTTCTGCATCCGATGCACAGGCATTGGTAACCTATAAATTTACTGAAAGATGGCAGGCAGAAGTTTTGGGCATTTTCTCATCATCAAGGTTTACTTTTTACCCCGAATCTGTTCAAAAAACCGCATCTGTATTTTCTCCATTTTACACATCCAATATTGGCCTCGATGTGTTTTTTGAAGGGCAGGAAAAAGATAAATACACTTCTTCCCTTTTGGGCATTTCTATTATTCAAAACCCAAATAAAGCAATTAAATTAAAATGGATGGCCAGCCGTTTTAAAGATGATGAAAATGAAAATTTTGACATTGCCGGCGCCTATCTTTTTGGCGAAAGAGATTTTGATAAAGCCAGCAACTCTTTCGGGCAAATTGTTAACCCATTAGGCTCGGGCTATTATCAGGATTATGCCCGCAACAAATTGAATATTGAACTTTGGAATTTTTCGCATAAGGGAAGCTGGGATATAGATAACCATTTTTTTCAATGGGGATTCAGTTATGAACAATCTAAAATTAATGATGTATTAAAGCAATGGCAGTTCAGGGATTCTGCAGGTTATTCCCTGCCTTATACCCCGGGAATAATGACCTTGTTCAGCAACTGGAACAGTAGTGCAAACCTAAATATTAACCGCTTTAATGGTTATGTGCAGGATAATATGCATTTTCAATTAAAAAATGCCGACATCAGTTTGCAGGCGGGAATAAGGTTTAACTTCAATAACCTGAACAAAGAAAATTTAATAAGCCCACGTATGCAGCTAAGCTTAAAACCCGGCTGGAAAAAAGACATGGTGTTTAAACTTGCTGCAGGCGTTTATAATCAGCCGCCATTTTACAGGGAGCTCAGGAAATATGATGGCACCTTAAATACAAATGTACAATCACAAAAAAGCATACAGTTAGTTGCCGGCTGGGATTATAATTTTAAAGGTATTGCATCAAGGCCTTTCCGTATAACGGCAGAAGCTTATTATAAGCAAATGAAAGATGTGGATGTGTATGATGTGGACAATGTAAAAATTCGCTATGCAGGAAACAATAATGCAAAAGCTTATGCAACCGGCATTGAGTTCCGCTTGTTTGGAGAATTGGTACAGGATGCCGAAAGCTGGCTGAGTATTGGTTTTATGAGAAGCCAGGAAGATATTGACAACGATTATTATTATGAATATAAAAATGCTGCCGGCGAAACCATTGGCCCAAAAACCGAAGACCAGGTAATAACCGACAGTGTTAAAAATAATGTGGGCTGGCTACGCAGGCCTACAGACAGGCTCATAACCGCAGGCTTATATCTTGAAGATTATTTAACCACCAATAAAAATTTCAGGGTGCACCTAAATTTATTGTATGGCAGCAATATGAGTTACAATATACCAGGAAGCGTACGTTACCGAAATGGGTTAATTATTGAACCCTATATGCGTATTGACATTGGCTTTAGCGCATTATTACTCAGCGAAAAAAATTTGAGGCGCAGCCATAGCCCATTTCGTGGGTTTGAAAATATATGGGCCAGCCTTGAAGTATTTAATTTAATAGACAGGGCGAATACTATTTCTTATCAATTAATAAAAGATTTTTCCAACAGCACCTATGCCATGCCCAACAGGCTCACACCAAGATTGTTAAATCTTAAATTGCTGGTTAAGTTTTGATTTTTATCTTTTCATTAATACACTTTTTTTGCAATAACCCGTAACTTTTCCACGTTATTATAACGGATGTTAATAAATTATTTAGTTATTCTAAAATTTCAAATCATAAATTTGAAACGAGCAATAATTAAAAACACCTTACACAATTTTAATTAACCCACCCTGCCGCTGCAACTTCGCTAAATGCATGCAGGTAAAATTGAGCAACTTTGACAGAAACGATCATTAACCTTGAAACTGTTAACCCCATTGAATTTTTTGGCGTTAACAATGGCAAACTCGATATCCTTAAGAAAAAATTTCCGTTATTGAAAATTCTTAGCCGGGGAACGCAAATAAAGCTTAGCGGCTCACCGGAACAAATTGAGCAAGCCAGAGAAAAAATTGATTTACTCATTCAGTATCTCCAAAGAAACGGGCACATGAGCGAAAATTATTTTGAGCAAATACTCGGAGGTGATGATGAACGGGCCATTGATAATTTTATGGACCGTAACATTAATGATGTGCTTGTATTTGGGCCAAATGGAAAAACAGTAAGGGCAAGGACATCAAACCAAAAAATGATGGTAGAAGCCTGCGATAAAAATGATATTGTATTTGCCATTGGTCCTGCAGGTACCGGTAAAACATATACCGCCGTTGCCCTGGCAGTAAGGGCATTAAAAAATAAACAGGTTAAAAAAATTATCCTCACAAGGCCTGCCGTAGAAGCCGGCGAAAGCCTTGGTTTTTTACCCGGCGACCTTAAAGAAAAAATTGACCCATACCTACGGCCTTTATATGATGCCCTGGATGATATGATACCTGCAGATAAATTGGGCTATTACATGAGTACACGTACCATTGAAATTGCGCCGCTTGCCTACATGCGTGGCCGTACGCTGGACAATGCCTTTATAATTTTGGATGAAGCCCAAAACACCAACGACCTTCAAATTAAAATGTTCCTAACCCGTATTGGACCAAATGCAAAAGCCATTATTACCGGCGATCCTTCACAAATTGATTTGCCTAAAAACCAATACAGCGGTTTGTTTAAAGCCTCAAAAATTTTAAAAAATATAGACGGTATTGCCCATATTGAACTCAATGAAGAAGATGTAGTAAGGCACCGCCTCGTAAAGCGCATCATCAGGGCGTATAACCAATTTGATGAAGCAAATGAAAAAAAACAAGAAAGAGAAACCAAACAGTAATACCTAAAACGATTTCAGGCTACACCCAATGACTCACCTAAACACTAACAAATTAAGGCGGCTTTTTAGCCGCTTTTTTATTTACCCTATGTAAAAGATATTTACCTTTAATTATTATTTAAAAAAACATGATAAAAAATATTTTTATTGCTTGTACCCTTTCTTTTTCATTTACCCAATGTAAACAAAAAGAAATGCAAAAACCCGAAACTGCCCTGGATGCCGGAAGGGCTTTTATAAGAGCCAGTCTTGACGGGGATTTTAAAGATGCGGAAAATTTGCTTCTGAAAGATTCGCAAAATGTACAAATGTTCAGCTCATATAAAACTTATTATGACCGGTTATCACAGGACAAAAAAATACATTACAAAAAAGCTTCGTACACCATTAATAAATACCAGGATGCTAACGACTCTACTACAATAATCAATTACAGCAACGATTATATGAAGAAGCCCATGGAAATAAAAGTGGTTTGGTACCATAATGAGTGGAAAATTGACTTTAAATACATTACTTCCGAAAACACCCCATTAAATTAATGCTTAAAAATTTGCTTATAGTAGGTGCTGGCGGGGCACTGGGATCCATAGCAAGGTTTTTAATTTATTTCATCTTCTCCAAAAATATTTTTTCGGCAAATACGCTCATCATCAATATTACAGGAAGTTTTATTATTGGCATATTGTATGCGCTAAGTTTAAAACAAAATGCCGTAGCAGAAACTACACTGCTATTTTTGGTTACTGGTATTTGCGGCGGATATACCACATTCTCTACCTTTAGCCTGGAAAATATCCAGCTCCTGCAATCAGGAAAAATATTGACCGCTATACTTTATTCATTATCGAGCCTTGCCGGAGGGCTGCTGGCGTGCTGGCTGGGTTATAAATTATTACAGGTAAAATAAAAAAAAATGAACCAATATGTATTACATCCCTGGCATGGGGCACATTATGGCAATAAGCAACCACAAGAGGTAAATGCACTTATTGAAATTTCGCAAGGCAGTAAATGCAAGCATGAAATTGACAAGCAAACAGGTCTGCTTAAGTTAGACCGTATTATTTATTCTTCATTTCATTACCCGGTAAACTATGGTTTTATTCCACAAACGCTTGGCCACGATGGCGACCCATTGGACATTTTGGTGATGTGCAGCGAGCCCATTCAACCGCTTTGCCTTGTAGAAGCAACGGTTATTGGCAATATGCAAATGATTGACAGCGGCGAAAAAGACGACAAGATTATTGCCGTTGCTTCAAAAGACCCATCGGTAAACCACATTAAAGATATTGACAGTATTCCCCAGCATTTTTTTGCCGTTTTAAAAAACTATTTTGAACAATATAAAGTTTTGGAAAACAAAGTGGTAAATATTGATAATTTTCAAAGCAGGGAAATTGCCTTTACCATTATTGAAGAAGCAATAACTTTATACAAAAATAAATTTTCCGGTTCTCCCAAATAATAAATACCATGGATACACAAACCATACTCATCCTGTTTTGTATTGGCATTGTTGCCGGAATGCTAAGTGGAATTGTAGGTATTGGCGGCGGCATAATTATTGTTCCTGCACTGGTGTTCTTTTTAGGTTTTTCGCAACTCAAAGCACAGGGAACCTCACTGGGTATATTATTATTGCCCGTAGGTATTTTGGCGGTAATACAATTTTATAAACAAGGGTACATTGACATGAAAACTGTTGGCATTGTAGCCTGCAGTTTTGTAGTTGGCGGCTACCTGGGCAGTAAAATTGCATTAGCACTTCCGCAGGAAACGGTTAAAAAAGTTTTTGCCGTTTTATTGCTGCTCATCAGTATTAAAATGTTTTTTTTCGATAAGCAAAAAACTGCTTCGGTAAAAATAAACAGTGTTACAGAAAAACCAGTTTAATTTTTTTTCCCCGGTGCCAGTAATGAAAAAAAAATCATTACCCAGCCAATAATAAATGCAACGCCACCAAAAGGGGTAATAGCGCCCACCCAATTTAAACCTTCGATTTGCTGTGCCTTAAAAAAAGTTACAAGATATAATGAGCCGCAAAATAATATGATGCCCATAATAAAAAACCTGGCTGCATTTAATAAAACCTGAGTAGCAAACTCTTTATATAAAATACCCACGGCCAGCAATGAAAATACATGGTAAAACTGGTATCGCACTGCAGTTTCAAATACGGCTAACCCCTGCAGATCCAGCATTTTTTTTAAGCCATGCGCCCCAAATGCACCAAGGGCAACGCTTACCGCACCCAAAAGAGCCGCTGTTTTAATTATCCCTTTATGCATGATGTGTATCTAAATTGGGTTGTAAAATAATATCCAGGCTTTTCGCTGTGAGGTTTTTAACTGGCATTTTTATTTGTGCCTGGTCATAAAAACTTTTCCTTTCGTTCATCAGTTTTTCAATAAAGAAAATAATTTCTCCTTCGTTTTTATCTTTTAACAAAGGCCGGGAACGGGTTTCTTTTTTAATATTTTCAAAAACTTCGGCAGGCGTTGCTTCAAGCAGTATGGTTAGCCCGTTTTCGTTCATCCATTCCATACTATTATGGGAACAGGGCGCTCCGCCGCCGCAGGCAATAATGCTGTTATCAAAAGGTAATGTAGAACGCAGGCAATCGGCCTCAACCTCACGGAAAAACTCCTCCCCTTTTTGTTCAAAAATGTCGAGTACTTTTCCATTTTCCTTTTCCTCTATCAGGGAATCCAAATCCATAAAAGGCATTTGGTGTTTTTTTGCCCATACTTTTCCCCAATAAGATTTGCCTGTACCCATAAAACCAATGATGTAAATCTTTTTTTTCATTTTAATTTTTTCATAGCTTGTAGCTTGTTATAAATTATGTGCAGCTATAACCTCCAGCGATGCCTTAATCAGGTTTTCTACAGCAGCTGCGCCATCTTTTGAAAATTGTTTTAAAACCCTGTTGGCCACAATTACATTTAAGCTCAGGCACCTGTGCCTTAGCGCCCTACCCAGACCATAAATTGCCGAGGTTTCCATTTCAAAATTAGAAATGAAAGTATTTTCAAACCGAAAATCGGTTAATTTTTCAATTAATCCCGGATAAGCAAGACCAAGCCTTAAAACCCTGCCTTGCGGGCCATAAAAACCGGGGCAACCTACGGTAATACCCTGGTAAAAGCCTTTAGAAAAATGTTGCAGCAATTCATTGCTTCCTGTAAAAATATAAGGCGTAACATTTCCTTTAAGGCCTGTGTGGGCAATAAACGCATCAATCATTTGGGTTTCTTCTTTTGTACATTGTTCGTTATAATAATGCATTACATTGTCAAAGCCCAGCCCATGGCTTCCGGCTACAAAACTATCTACAGGAATATGGGCCTGTAAAGAACCGCAGGTGCCAAAGCGAAAAATACTTAAAGAACGTAATTGCGGTTTTATGGTCCTGTTTGTAAAATCTATATTCACCAGTGCATCCAGTTCATTCATTACAATATCTATATTATCCGGGCCAATTCCGGCGCTCGTTACTGTAATGCGCTTTGTTCCTAAGTGTCCGGTATGTGTAATAAATTCCCGGTGTTGCAGCCGGTGTTCAATTGTATCAAAGTATTTACTTACAATGGGCACACGGTCGGGGTCGCCTACAACAATCACTGTATCGGCCAGTTCATCCGGCCTTACGCCCAGGTGATAAATGGCGCCACGCTTGTCCAATATCAGTTCCGATTCGGGAATTTTGTTCATATATAAATTATTATGGTAAGGTACAAATCAAAAAAAAGAATCAACCAGGCACCAGGTTTTGAAAGCAATAAATCAAAAATATTTATTGCTGTTCCTTAAAAATAAAGAATATTCTAAATTATAAGCGAGTTTCTTTAAATTTGGCTTATTACATTTATTTCTATGGCAGAAAAACAATTGACCAATTTGCCCGATTTTAGCTTATCGCCCCATATTGACCAGGTAGGTGTGGAAGAAAGGGTAAGCCGGGTTACCAAGCGCAGTATTAAAAAAGAAACCAAGCTTAACGGGCTGCTGCTTACCTTAAATATGATTGACCTTACCACATTGGAAGGCAAGGATACCGATGGAAAAGTGCAGCAAATGTGTTACAAAGCAAAGCATTTACATGATATTTATGAAGGCTTGCCAACAGTTGCTGCTGTTTGTGTTTATCCATCAATGGTACGCATTGCAAAAAAAGCGGTAGAAGGTTCAGGAGTAAAAGTGGCTGCTGTTGCAACGGCTTTTCCCAGCGGGCAGGCGCCGGGAGATGTAAAAATAAGAGATACCAAATTTGCCGTAAATGAAGGTGCCGATGAAATAGATATGGTGATAAGCCGTGGTAAATTTTTACAGGGAGAATACAATTTTGTTTTTGATGAAATAGCCGCCGTTAAAGAAGCTTGTGGCGAAGCAAGGCTTAAAGTAATTTTAGAAACCGGCGAACTGGTAACCTATGATAAAGTACGCAGGGCTAGCGATATTGCCATGTATGCAGGCGCCGATTTTATTAAAACCTCAACCGGAAAAATTTCACCTGCAGCTACTTTGCCCGTAACCCTGGTGATGCTGGAAGCCATTCGTGACTTTTATTATAAAACCGGTAAACGCATAGCCATGAAACCTGCGGGCGGAATTTCTAAATCTAAGCTGGCATTGCATTACCTGGTATTGCTCAACGAAATTTTAGGAGAAGAATGGATGAATAACCAATGGTTTCGCTTTGGGGCAAGCAGCCTGGCCAATGATGTACTGATGCAAATTATGAAAGAAAAAACCGGCGTTTATCAAAGCGCCAATTACTTTAGTATTGATTAACGTCGCCAACTTTCTTAAACGATATCAAACGACTTAAACCTATAAACGATTTAAACCATTTATAATGGCCAAAACAAAAAACAATACCATAAAATTAAAGTTTGACAGTGCAAGAAAATTTGCACCGGCACCCGAAAGCAGGAGCGCTGCAAAAATAAATGCCCGATATGATCATTTTATAAATGGAAAATTTGAAAAACCACAAAGCAAAAAATACTTTAGCACTATAAACCCAGCAACAGAAGAAAAACTGAGCGAAGTAGCCGATGGCAATGCAGCAGATGTTGTCAAAGCCGTAAAAGCTGCCCGTACCGCTTATGATAAATATTGGAAAAATATGAAAGGTTCGGAGCGTGCAAAATATATTTATCGCATTGCCCGTATGGTGCAGGAAAGGGCAAGGGAACTGGCCATAATAGAATCGCTCGATGGCGGCAAACCCATAAGGGAAAGCAGAGATTTTGATGTACCCACTGCTGCAAACCATTTTTTTTATTACGCAGGCTGGGCCGATAAATTAGAATATGCATTCCCCAACCGAAAGGCAAGTCCTTTGGGTGTAGCTGGGCAAATTATTCCCTGGAATTTTCCTTTATTAATGGCAGCATGGAAAATTGCACCAGCACTGGCAACAGGAAATACCGTGGTATTAAAACCTGCAGAAAGCACACCGCTTACTGCATTAAAACTTGCAGAAATTATTCAGGAAGCCGATTTGCCTCCCGGGGTTGTAAATATTTTAACCGGTGCAGGAGCAACCGGCGCTGCGTTGGTAAACCATCCGGGTGTAGATAAAATTGCATTTACCGGTTCCACCAATGTAGGAAAAATAATTCAAAATGCTATTGCCGGCACACCTAAAAAAGCCACGCTTGAATTAGGCGGAAAAGCCGCCAATATTATTTTTGAAGATGCTGCAATTAACCAGGCAGTAGAAGGGGTAATTAATGGAATATTTTTTAACCAGGGACATGTATGCTGCGCTGGTAGCCGCCTTTATGTACAGGAATCTGTTTACAAAACCGTTGTACAAAAATTAAAAGACAGGCTTGAAACTTTAATTGTGGGCGACCCACTGGATAAAAATACCGACATTGGTGCCATCAACTCAAAAGAGCAGTTGAACATCATCAATAACTATCTCAAAATTGGGCAAAAAGAAGGAGCCGCTATGCATCAAAGCAGCGTTGCATTACCTTCAAAAGGGTTTTGGTGCAGGCCAACCATTTTTACCAATGTGGCACAAAGCAACCGCATAGCGCAGGAAGAAATTTTTGGCCCCGTTCTGGCCATTCAAAGTTTCCGCACCGATGATGAAGTAATTGATAAAGCCAATAACACGCCTTATGGATTAAGCGCCGGGGTGTGGACGGATAAGGGTTCTAAAATTTTCAACCTAACCACAAAACTTAGAGCAGGTGTTGTGTGGGCAAATACGTTCAACAAATTTGATCCCAGTTCTCCCTTTGGAGGTTATAAAGAAAGTGGCTATGGAAGAGAAGGAGGATTGCATGGGTTGAGTGCGTATGTGAGGATTGTATAGAGAAAGAATGGCTTTTAGGAGAAAAGAATGAAACCCTTATGTGCTAATAAAAAAAAAATTAAACTATGCCCCGTCTCGAAGTTTTAAAAACATACAAAATATTTATTGCTGGTAAATTTCCCCGTACCGAATCGGGCAGGTATTATATTGCTGAAAATAAAAAAGGCGATAAGCTGGCCAATGTATGCCTTAGTTCACGCAAAGATTTCAGGGATGCTGTAATTGCGGCCCGTTCTGCATTTAATGATTGGGGAAGCCGTGCAGCATTTAACAGAAGCCAGGTATTATACCGCATTGCCGAAATGCTCGAAGGCAGAAAGGCTCAGTTTATTGACGAGTTGATGAAACAGGACAGTACAAAAGAGCAGGCAGAGAAAGAAGTTTCACTGAGTATTGAACGGCTCATTTATTACGCCGGATGGTGCGATAAATTTCAACAGCTTTATAGTACGGTAAACCCAGTTGCCTCTTCACACTTTAATTTTAGTGCGCCGGAACCTACTGGTGTTGTAAGTATAATTGCCCCACAAAACAATTCGCTCATAGGGCTGGTAAGTGTAATTGCCCCAATAATTGCCGGCGGCAACACCTGTGTGGTACTTGCATCGGCAAGTAAACCATTATGTGCCGTAACATTTGCCGAAGTGCTGGGCACAAGCGATGTGCCCGGTGGTACAATAAACATACTCACCGGAAAGCCCGGCGAATTGCTAAGCTGGTTTAGCGACCACATGGATGTAAATGCCATTGTATTTTGTGAAAATGATAAAGAGGCAATCCTTAAAATACAACAAAAAGCCACGCTCAATTTAAAAAGGGTTTTGCTATGGAACAATTACAACTGGCTTCTTGAAACAGCACAAAACCCTTACCTCATAAACGATGCCCAGGAAATAAAAACCACCTGGCACCCCATTGAAAATATTGGTGGCGCAAAAGCAGGGTATTAAATTTAAATAATTTTTTTGGGGAACAGGTTATATTCATAATAAGTGTCAACTTTTTCAGGATGATGCAAGTTAACCAGTTGCACTTATACCGATAAAGAAGACAACAAAAAACACGATAACAAAGTACAGGCAAATGAATTGCTTATGCTTGGTAAAGCTATTGTTTAAATAAAAAGTTGCAAAAGGGGCTACTTAAATGCGGCCTCTTTTTTTATACTTGGAAACCGACATTGATTTTGTAATTTTATTACGCTTTATGGATATACCAACAACTACACATAACGATTTACTTGAACTTGCCGAGGGATTTATAAATAACAGCAACCAACCGGTATTTTTAACGGGCAAAGCAGGAACCGGTAAAACTACTTTTTTAAAACATATTATAAAGCATAGTGTAAAAAACTGTGCGGTAGTTGCGCCTACTGGTGTGGCAGCTATAAATGCCGGTGGTGCAACCATTCATTCATTTTTTCAATTACCCTTTACTCCATACCTGCCACAGGGCGCTTTTGAGCAGCACACATTGGCAACAAATGAACCGCACAATTTAATGGCCAGCATGCGCTTAAGCCAAAAACGCCGGGAGGTATTACAGCAATTGGAGCTGCTTATTATAGATGAAATAAGTATGGTAAGGGCTGATGTACTGGATGCCATGGACAATGTATTGCGCCATGTACGCAGCCGCCGCAGGCAACCTTTTGGTGGGGTGCAGGTTTTATATATTGGCGATTTATACCAGTTGCCACCCGTAGTAAAAGATGAGGAATGGATATTACTGAAAAATTATTATGAAAACCCTTTTTTCTTTAGCAGCAAAGTAATGGCAGAGCAACCGCCCGTTTATATAGAATTAAAAAAAGTATATCGGCAGCACGACAGCCACTTTATACAGATCTTAAACCAGGTACGCAATAACGATATGGACGAAGAGGGCTACAACCTGTTGCACGAACGCTTAAATAAAAGGCCTGCAAATGAAGGAGTAATTACCCTTACTACGCATAATGCCACGGCCGATCAATTAAATAATAGTGCATTGGGGTTAATAAAGGATAAAGAATTTGTGTACCGGGCAAATGTTGATGGAGATTTCTCCGAACGCATTTTTCCTACAGAAGAATATTTGCGGTTAAAAAAAGGAACCCAGGTAATGTTTTTAAAAAATAATACCGAGAAAGGTTATTATAACGGAAAAATTGGAACCATTAGCAACCTGGAAGAAGATAAAATAGTGGTTAACTGTAAAGATGCAGATGGAGAAAAAGAAATTGAAGTACAAAAAGAAACCTGGCGAAATGTAAAATATACCGTAGATGAAAAAAAGAGTAAAATTGAGGAAGAAGTAGCGGGCAGTTTTACACAATACCCGCTTCGGCTGGCCTGGGCCATAACCATTCACAAAAGCCAGGGCCTTACCTTCAACCAGGTAATTATTGATGCGCAAAGGGCATTTGCACCTGGCCAGGTGTATGTGGCGTTAAGCCGCTGCAGAACTTTAGAAGGCATTTATTTACAATCTGCTATTGCCCATAAAAGCCTGCGAAGCGATGATCGTATTGTGGCTTATTGCCAGCAACAATCAGCAAGCGATGAGTTAAGAAAATCATTAGCGCAAGCTACCTGCAACTTTCAGCAGGAAATTATTTTAGCGCTCATGAATTTTTCGGATATGGCCTACCATTCCAAAAAATTATCAGATTTTATCATTCAGCAACCAAGCTTTGGAAAAAAATCAATTGAGTGGGCCGCACACAATGTAATGCAAGCTGAAATTTATAAAAAGCATGGCAATACATTTAGTGCAGAATTACAAAAGCTTTTTGGCGAAATGCCGCCCAAACAAAATGAAGCTGTTACAAAAAGGTTAACCACTGCATCAAAATGGTTTATAAACGAATTAGAAAATTTAAAAGAACATTTAAGAACCATTAAAGCTTCTACCGATAACCGGCAGGTTGCGCTTGACTTTAATAGCCGGGCCGGCAAATTGTACGAAGCCATTTGCAACAAAATGTTTTTGCTTACTGCTTGCACGCAAACATTTGACCTTAATTATTTTCAAAAACACAAAGCATCGTATAAAGCTGTTCCGTTTCCTGTTTCTATTTATGCAGCAGCTACCGAAAAATTATCGGGCATGGCAGACCTTAATTTATTGAATCAATTAAGAAATTTACGCAGCCAAATGGCAGAAGATGCAGGAATAGCCCTATTTATGATATGCAGTACCGAATCATTGGAGCTCATGGCTACCTATTTCCCTTTTACAGAAAAAGATCTTGAAAAAATTAAAGGCTTTGGTACCAAAAAAATTAGCCAGTACGGAAACCCTTTTTTAGAAACAATTAGGGATTATTGCAATTTTTTTGCCATTGAAACACAAATGCATTTAATTGGCGGTACTAAAAAGAAAAAAACACCCAAAGCTACTAAGAACGATACCAAACTTTTAACCTTCGACTTATACCAGCAAGGTAAAACAATTCAGGAAATTGCAACACTTCGAAATTTAAGCACATCAACTATTGAATCGCACTTAGCGTATTATATACAATCAGGCAGTATTGCCATTCTGGATATATTAGATGTGCAAACCTACCGGGATATTAAAGCGCAGGTACAAAAAAACCCTGCTGCCGCACTTGCAGAAATAAAAACACAATTACGGCAATATAGTTATGGCCAAATAAAGATGGTGATGGCGGCAAAAGAAAGCAACTAAAAAATTGGTTGGACTCCTCAACTAAATATCTTCTACCTCCAGTTTTTACAATTCATCAATAAGAATATTAAAAGTTTACTGTGCCCTCCCATTGCATCTATTCAGAATAAGAGCAGCTGCCGTTTTATATCTTTATCTGAACGATATCCAATGATCCATAAATAAAGTTGACAGATGCTCTGCTTCACTTAAATACAACAAAGCCCAAAAAAAGGGGCTTTGTTTACTTTATAATTAAAATGTTTATTTATACTGGGGCGCTAAACCTTTTGCCAGCTCTGCAACTTTTTTAAGCCCATCTTCGGGCAGGTTGCCTTTTTTAAACTCGGCCAACACTTCGGGGTATTTATTTTCCATTTCCATCAAAAAGTGGTCTTCAAATGCTTTTACGTTTTTCACCGCCACATCTTTCAATAATCCCTGTGTACCTAAGTAAATAATTGCTACTTGTTTTTCTACAGCAAATGGGCTGTATTGCGCCTGCTTCAACACTTCCACGTTTCTTGCACCTTTATCTATTACATTTTTGGTAGCCGCATCAAGGTCGCCGCCAAATTTAGAAAATGCTTCCAGCTCACGGTAAAGCGCCTGGTCAAGCTTAAGGGTACCGGCAACTTTTTTCATAGATTTTATTTGCGCATTTCCCCCCACACGGCTCACGCTGATACCTACGTTAATAGCCGGCCTTATACCTGAGTTAAACAGGTTACCTTCCAAAAATATTTGCCCGTCGGTAATAGAAATTACATTGGTGGGAATATAGGCAGATACATCACCCGCCTGTGTTTCAATAATGGGCAATGCAGTTAAAGAACCACCACCTTTTACCAAATGTTTAATGGATTCCGGCAGGTCGTTCATTTGCTTTGCAATTTCATCTTTTGAAATTACTTTGGCAGCCCTTTCTAATAAGCGGCTATGCAAATAAAATACATCACCAGGGTATGCCTCACGGCCCGGCGGGCGGCGGAGCAGCAAAGAAACCTCACGGTAAGCCACGGCCTGCTTTGATAAATCATCATAAATAATTAATGCAGGGCGGCCGGTATCACGAAAAAATTCCCCAATGGCAGCGCCTGCAAATGGTGCGTAGAACTGTAATGGAGCAGGGTCGCTGGCAGATGCAGCAACAATTGTTGAATAAGCCATAGCGCCGTTCTCTTCCAGCGTTTTCATAATACCAGCAATGGTAGATGCTTTTTGCCCAATACCTACATATATACAATAAACCGGCTGGCCGGCATCATAAAACTCTTTTTGGTTAATGATGGTATCAATGGCAATTGCGGTTTTACCGGTTTGGCGGTCGCCAATTATAAGCTCACGTTGTCCACGCCCAATTGGTATCATGGCATCTATGGCTTTAATACCAGTTTGCAAAGGTTCTTTTACCGGCTCACGAAAAATTACACCAGGAGCTTTTCTTTCCAAAGGCATTTCATATAACTCGCCTTTGAGCGGGCCTTTACCATCTATTGGCTGGCCCAATGTATTAATTACACGGCCTGCCATACCATCGCCAACTTTAATAGAGGCAATTTGGCCGGTACGTTTTACTTTATCGCCTTCTTTAATTTCCGTGCTTTCACCCATCAATACCACACCCACATTATCTTCTTCCAGGTTTAGCGCAATGGCTTTTACGCCGTTTTCAAATTCTACCAGCTCTCCCGACCGAACATTGTTGAGGCCATATACACGGGCAATACCATCACCCACCTGTAATACAGTGCCAATTTCTTCAAGATTTGCCGAAGCATTAAAATTGCTCAACTGCTGGCGAAGTATCGCCGAAATTTCATCTGGTTTAATTTCTACCATACAATTTTATTTATTTGTTTACCGGCTCAATACCCGTGGTCAACATCGTTGTGTCACTCACTTCGGCATTCCCGGCAATGATCATCAATTTTTAGGCCGCAAAGGTAAGCCTTGAACCTGTACCGGCAAAAAATTTCCCTTATTTATCTGCTTAATTTTGAGAACATAATTTTGTATTTATACAAAAAAAATATAATTTTATTTTTCCCAATGTAAAAAACCAAATTTTTGACTTTATGAAAAACCTTACAACTGGCCTTTTATGCCTTATAAGCGGAATTTTAGCCTTGCCCTTCAGCAGCAATTCTCAGGCAATTTATCCTGTTTCCCTGCAGGAAAAAGTGCAAAACTCTTCTTTAATTGTTGAAGCCTTAGTAGAATCGCAATCTTCTTTTTGGAACCCGGCACACACCGGTATTTTTACCAGTAATAAAGTAAAATTATCCAAAGTTTTTAAAGGCAGCATACAGGCCCAATATATAGATATATTAACCGTTGGCGGCTCGGTAGGTAATGAAGCCATTGAAGCCAGCGACCTTGCCAGCCTGCAATTGGGCGAAACAGGCATTTTCTTTTGTTTCCCAAACAGTATTAACCTAAGAAACCCCCAAACCAATGAGTTGCTTTATGATATTTACAGCAGTGCACAGGGTTTTATAAGGTATGACCTGGTAAGTAAAATTGCCGATGCACCATTTGTAAGTTATAAAAATATTGTAACCAACCTATATCCCATACTTGAGCAGGCAACAGGAAGAACTTATGAAAATAAAAATCCCGGTTTTAGTATTAGTGCCTGGCCTGTAGTGCAACAAACTAATGTTTTAGGCATCACTTCATTTTCGCCTGCAAATGTAGTATCAGGCGCTACAGAAAACCCTGCCCAAAACCTGCTCACTATTAATGGTACCGATTTTGGGCCAAACAGTGGATCTGCTGCAATACTTTTTGACGATGCCAATAATGGAACCGGTGGCACAGTTTTTACTGTTGCCTATAATGATCCACTTGTAGTATCCTGGACCAATACGCAAATACAGGTTCGTGTACCCAGCCGTGCAGGCACAGGTTTTTTCCAAGTGCGAGATGCTTCAGGCACTTCGGTTACTTCTCCCACTTCACTCAATGTAAATTATGCTGTACTTTCTGCATCATCCTCCGGCGCTATTAAACAAACCAATTTAATGGATGATAATGGCCTGGGTGGTTACAGCATTGTATATAGTACCAATACCGCAGGTAATGGAGTTGACCTGGATGCATCACCAACAAAAGCAACTTTTCAAAGGGCTTTAAATACCTGGAGAGAAGTAAGCGGTTTAAATTTTATTGAAGGCGGAACCACAACCGTACAGGCTGTAACAGGAGATGGATTAAATGTGGCCATGTTTGATAATACAAATACCGGGTATCCACCTTTAGCAGCAGGAATATTAGGGGTTTGTTATTCTTATTCTTCAAACTGTGGTGCTTCGTTTGCCTTTCGTAAGCCGGAATTTGAAATTGTATTAAGAAACAATCTTGTTTCATTGGGCAGTACTACATTTGAATCCGGGCCATGTTACCCTGCAAGTGGTATTACCGATATGGAAGCCGTAATTCTTCATGAGTTGGGTCATGCCTTAAACCTTGCCCATATTAATGACAGCTACCAGGGTTCTTCTTATGCCACTTATAACCCTACTAAAGTAATGAACTTTGCTATTTTAGCCGGTACGGCTCGTAAATCGCCGGATTGGTCAGCATTTATTGGTTCGCAATATTGTATTAATCCAAAAGGGTTAAGCTATGGTGCTTGTACTTCAGGCATAGAAATGTTGCCACTTACACCCATTAACGAAGCAAAAGACGAATGCCCTGTTTTTCCTTCGGTTACCACACCCAATAATACTATGATAAATTTTGACCTGGTACATGCAACAAGCAATAAAAATGGCGATCCGCAATTTACTGCTATCAATTGTGCAGGTACAGGTTTAGGCATTACCAATAATGCCTATTTTGCCCTGCTTACCGGCACAGGCACTACCATTGATATGGTAGTGAGTGATTATGTTACATCGCCTGCAAGCCAAAGTGGTTGTGCCTCTGCAGGTGTTGAATTAGCGCTATACCAGGTAAGCTCCTGCCCGGCCGGCCAGGCTTTTCCTGCTCCGGTTGCCTGCCGTACTTTTACAGGCAATGGAGCGTTGGCAACATTTACAGGGTTGCTTACAGGTACAAATTACCTGCTTTTTGTAGATGGCAAAAATAATACTAAAGCCAACTTTAATATTTTGCTCAATGGCACGGCTTTGCCAGTAAGGCTTACCCAATTTTCCGGCATTGCAAAAAATAGTTTTAATGAGTTGATATGGTCATTACAAATTACTTCCACAGAAAAATCAATTGTTCTGCAATCTTCTGTTGATGGGTTTTTGTTTTATGATATTTATGAACAACCCATTATCAATGGCACTACAGATTTACACGGAAAATATAATGATTTTACAACCGATGCTAAAAAACATTATCGTCTAAAAATTGCAGATCAAAACGGCAGTATTAGTTTTTCCAATATACTGCTGCTGCAAAGAGAAAGCAACAGCTTCTCTGTTTCCCCCAATCCTGCAAAAGATTTTATAAATATTTCGCTACAGGTAAAAAATCGTAGCGTTTATCAATTTGAATTATACAATGCAGCAGGTAAATTAGTAAAACGCCAGTTAGAAACCCTGGAAACAGGGATGCAAAGCATCCAACTCAATGGATTAAATAAGTTAGCTGCCGGCGTTTATACCTTAAAAGTTGGCAATGAAAAAACAACAGAAAGAATGAAGCTGATGATAAAGTAGTAGGTAGGGAAAGTTACAGCAACCAAAAGCAAATTTATTACAAAAAAAGTAAGTGTATATTTAGGCAACCTGTTTAAGTAGTCTGTAAATAGATTCTTAGACAATGTTTCCAGAAAAGAACTTTATAGTTTTCAAAAACTTTAATATCGCCCCGTTCAAAACTTCGCATTTAGTAAATTATATTTCCTAAATTTTCAAAAAACATTGAAAATGGGTAGTAGCTTTGCTTTAAAATCGGCAAAAAATGAAAATAGTTATCGTTGGCGCCGGCTTTGGCGGCCTAAGGCTTGCCCGAAAACTCAATAATAAACCCGGTATTGAAGTAGTATTGATAGACCGGTTTAACCACCACCAGTTTCAACCTTTATTTTACCAGGTAGCTACGGCAGCGCTTAATGGCAGCGATATTTCATTTCCGTTGCGTAAAGTTTTTCATAACAGTAAAAATGTAAGCGTTCGCCTTGCTGAACTTTCTCAAATAAATGCTGCTGATAATACGGTTGTAACCTCCGAGGGAAATTTTGCATACGATCAACTGGTAATAGCCACAGGTGCAGATACCAACTTTTTTGGCAACAGCAATTTTGAAAAATTTGCCTGGCCCATGAAAAGCACCGTAGAAGCTATGGAAATACGCAACCATATTTTAAAAAACTTTGAAGCTGCATTAATGGAAGCGGATGTGCTGCACAGGCAAAGGCTCCTGAATATTGTGGTGGTAGGCGCAGGGCCTACCGGTGTTGAGCTAAGCGGCGCCATTGCCGAAATGAAAAAATATGTATTACCCAAAGATTATCCTGAGCTGGATTTTGAAGCTATGAATATTTATCTTTTGGAAGGCGGCCTCAAAACACTCGCCGCCATGAGTGAAAAAAGCAGCCTGCAGTCTAAAAATTATCTTGAAAGGCTGGGTGTAAAGGTAAAAACCAATGCAATGATGCAGGATTATAACGGCAAAACGGTTTTTTTAGCAGATGGCAGCAGCATAGAATCATCAATGGTTATTTGGGCAGCAGGCATTAAAGGTAATATCCCCACAGGAATTGATGCATCGCTTATTGTAAGGGGAAACCGCATTAAAGTAAACCTGCAATGTAAAGTGGAGGGCACAAAAAATATTTATTCCATAGGAGATGTTGCCTATATGGAAGAGCCCGCTTACCCAAAAGGGCATCCGCAGGTGGCGCCGGTAGCCATGCAACAGGCAGATTTGCTGGCTAAAAATTTTATATATTTAAACAGTAGAAAATTAAATAAAAAAATTACAGAATTTACTTACCATAATAAAGGTTCTATGGCAACTGTAGGCCGCAACCTTGCCGTAGTGGATATACCCAAACCAAAATTACATTTAGGTGGTTTATTGGCCTGGATGATTTGGATGAGCCTTCACCTAATGTTGATTTTAGGCGTAAAAAACCGTTTCTTTATTTTTCTTAACTGGTTGTATGCGTATTTTACCCGTGATCAAAACCTGCGGTTGATTTTTAAAAAATACTATTAAAAAATGAGGATTTAATTGCCTTGTTTCATTTGCTGGCCTTCATCGTAAGTCATAACCCTGTAACCACTTTTAGGCTCTTCAAACAAGGAAGCATCTAGCTTTTGCTCGGTAACTTTTACCAGGCTGTATTTAAAAGTAAGGTTGCCCGATTGTATTTCGTATTGCACGGGCAAGCCGGGAAGATTAAAGGCATTGTTGTAATTGCTATTGGCAATAGTTACAGAAGGCGTAAAGTAAACGGTAAATATTTTCCCATCTGTAGTTGTTGCCGTAGCTTTTTTGCAGGTATATCCGTTAAGTTCAACCGTGTTATTATCTATAGAAAAATTAAGGTTACTATTCCATTGGTTTTTTTGCAACCAATTATTTTTGCTCATGGTGATCATAAGCTTTTGGCCGCTGTACTCTTTCAAAATAAAACCTTTGCCCAAATTATTATTATACACCGTAGATTCTGTACCAAGGGAGCTTTGCATTTCGGTGCGGCTAAGGCCGGGCTTTACAAAAAGGTTCAGGGTTGCCCCATTAAACTTATCGAGTGCAGCATTGCTTTTTGCAGAAGAAATACTTATGGTATATTCTATTTTACCTTCGGTAACCTGCTTTTGTGCAAATACGACATTAGAGAAAAGCAGGGCAAATATTACCACAAAATAGGTATGTATAATTTTTTTCATTGTTGAGTTGCTGGTACTAAGATAATGATTAAAAGTACCATTCAAAATATAAGACTGCAAACAAAAAAAACTGCACCCATCAAGGGGTGCAGTTTAATAAAACTTTAACTAAATACTTACTTTTTAGCCGTTTTTTCTTTCATATCCTTAATCTTCTTCTGGGCATCCTGCATGGCTTGTATTCTTTCCTGCAATTTCGACTGCTTTTGCGGCTTCTTTTTGTTCTCATTTAGCTGTGCCAGTATTTTGTCGTGGTTTATAATATATTTCTGAATTACAATTTGCAGGATGAGTGTAATCGTATTTGAAATAGTGTAATACCAGGTAAGCGCCGAAGGCAAGCGGTTAAATACACCCAATAACATTATAGGGAAAATGTAGGGCATATATTTCATTACCGGGTTGCTGTTGTCCTGCATTTGGCTCATACTGTAAATAGAAATCAACATGCTGGTTACCGTAGCGGTAATGGTAAATAAACTTACATGGTCTCCGTAAAACGGAATAGAAAAAGGTAGTTTTAAAATAGAATCGTAAGCTGCAAGGTCTTCGGCCCATAAAAAATGTTTTCCCCTTAAGTCAATATTACTTTGAAAGAAATAATACAACGACATAAATATGGGGATTTGCAATAAGGCCGGTATGCATCCACCCAGAGGGTTTACGCCGGCGCTTCGCCAAAGTTTCATTTGCTCCATACCAAAAGCCTGCTGGTCGTATTTTCCGGTTTTAGGATCGGTGAGCTTTTCTTTAAGTTGATCAACTTCGGGCTTCAGCACTTTCATTTTTGCCCCACTTAAGTAACTTTTGTAAAGTATAGGCGATGTAATAAGGCGTATAAACAAAGTAAGCAATAAAATTACCATACCCATGCTGGCAATATTATCTTTAAGGTAGTTGAATACCGGTAACAGCACATGCCTGTTGATATACTTTACAAATGCAAAAACACCGCTGCCATAAGGCACAATATTTTGCATTTGGTTGCCATACTTTTTAAGGATGTTATAGTCGCTTGGGCCATAATAAAAGTGCAAAGGAATGTTTAGATTTTCGCCGGGCTTAAGGGAAATATGTGTATTTACTGTTGTTTGGGCAATAAAGGAGTTGGTGTCTGCACTTGCAGCCCAATTTATTTCGGCGCCCGAAAAATTATTTGGTGCAGATAATGCTGCAATAAAAAATTGTTGTTTTTGCGCTATCCAATTTACCTGGGCGCCCAATACTTTTCTTCCGCCAGATGCAGCTCTTTCAAAATCGTATTCCTTATTTTCTAAAAAACATATTTCGGTTTGCGCCTGCTCATAAGCATGGTCCTTTTCAATTTGGTCTGCCTGGGTTTGCCAAAGCAGGCTAAGTTTATTTTGCCCTATTAAGGAAGAAGCACCATTAATGGCAATATCAAAATCTACCATATAATCATTGGGCTTTAGCGTAAAGCGGTGCGTAATTTTGCGGTGGCCGCTGCTATCTCCGGTTGTAAAGGAAACAGATTGGCTTCCATCGTTATTTTTTACAACGGGCTGCGTATTAAAAATAATATCGGCCGATTCCATAGTAAGGTTATTGCCACCGGCAACTTTATAGGTAAACTTATTAAAATTACCTTTTTGTATTACCACTGGTGAGCCATCGAAACGTTGAAATTTTTTGAGGGTAACCATTTGCGGCTGCGCCCCTTTTGAAGTAAAGCTGATTTTCATTACTTCATTTTCTACAGTTACAGATTGAGCCGTTGCTGTTGTGCTGCCAATGCTTTGCTGAACTTTTATAGTTTTAATAGAATCTACCTTTATTGAATCCAGCCGTGCTTTTGCAGTATCCGGCCTGGGTTGCAGCGCTGCAATAGAATCCTGAATGCGTTTTTGTTCGCCCTCATATTTTAACCGGCTTCGGCTGTTTACCACAAACATGGTAATGAGCATAGCGCCTATAAGTAAAAAACCGATTATCGTATTTCTGTCCATTCCCATTTTATACAATATTGTTTAGCGTGTGCAAAGGTAAGTATGTTTGGCTCCCGCTCACCGTTAATAAAAGAAAAAATGCCCTTAAATAGGGCATTATATAAAAAAATTTACATCAAATTTATTTTTTGGCTGCCGGCGCTTTTGCAGCAGATGCTGCAGCTGCAGCATCTGCTTTAGGAGCAGTAGTAGTTGTAGCCGCTTCTTCTTGTTTCAGCTGGCGAGTCATGGTTACTGATGCAATAGGAATCCTTGGTGAGTTCATGATTTCCATATTTTCTGCAACAATATCTTCTACCCTAAGGTTGCCGTTTAACTCAAGTGCATTAATATCTACTTCAATATGCTCTTTAAGATATTTTGGGAATGTTTTTACTTTTACGCTTTTCATTTTAGTAACCAGCTTACCACCGGCTTTTACACCTTCGGGTGTGCCTATATATTTTAAAGGCAGCGATGCAATAACTTTTTTATCCTCTACCAGTTCCAAAAAGTCAACATGTGCCAGTGCATCTGTTACTTTATCAAATTGTAAATCTTTTAAAATGCATTTGTAAATAGTACCGTTTACATTTACTTCTGCAAGTAAAAATTCAGATGTATATACAATGTTTTTAAATGCTGATGCCGGCGCAGCAAAATTAACTTCAGCTTTACCACCGTAAATTACAGCGGGCACCATTTGCTGAGAGCGAAGTTGGCGGGTGGCTTTTTTTCCGCTTTCGGTCCTCAGTAGTCCTTCAATTGTAATTGATTTCATTATTTATTGTTTAAAAATTTGAGGCGCAAAAGTAATTAAAAATGGCGGATGAACCGCCATTTTGTAAATATTAATTTTTCTTCCATTTATATAACTCATTGATTTATATAGATTTTCTTAGCCTATTGCGGATAAATAAGCTGTTGATGCTCTTATTTTCATAGGCGTTTCTAAGAGCTACGGCAAAAAGTTCATCTGTAGATAGTACTTTTATTTTTTCTGTCTCTGTTTTTAGAGGAATGGTATCACACACCACCAGTTCTTCCAAAACGCTGTTGTTTATGGTTTCATAAGCTTTGCCGCTTAAAACAGGATGCGTACAAAAAGCCCTTACACTCCTTGCGCCTTTTTCTTTCATCAGCAGGGCGCTTTTGGCAAGTGTGCCGCCTGTATCGCATATATCGTCAATCAACACAATATCCCTGTCGTTTACATCACCTATTACCACCATGCTTGCAATTTCATTTGCACGCTTGCGGTGTTTATCGCAAATAACCATATCGGTTTCAAAAAACGAAGCTACTTCCCTAATCCTATTAGCACTGCCTACATCGGGTGCGGCAAATGTAAGATTGGGTAAAAAAAGACTTTCAATATAAGGTATAAAAATAGCGGAAGACTCCAGGTGATCCACTGGTATATCGAAATAACCTTGTATTTGTGCGGCATGTAGATCCATGGTTACTACCCTGTCTGCACCGGCAGCCATTATCATATTGGCAACAAGCTTGGCGCCAATTGCAACCCTGGGTTTATCTTTTCTATCCTGCCGGGCAAAACCGTAATAAGGAATTACGGCAATTACTTTATAGGCCGATGCCCTTTTTGCGGCATCAATCATGAGCAATAGTTCCATTAAATTATCAGCGGGTGCAAAAGTACTTTGTATTAAAAAAACAAAACGGCCACGTATGCTTTCCAGAAATTCCACGCCAATTTCACCATCACTAAATCGTTGTATATTTACTTTACCTAAAGGTTCTCCGAATTTTCTGGCAATTTTTTCGGCAAGGTATTGAGATCCGGTTCCTGAAAAAATTTTAGCGTTAGATTCCATGTAGATGTAAAATTATGCCGGGGTGAATGGTTTTGCGAAAATACAGTTAGTTCATATTAATATCCGTTTTTATTATGGAAAAATTTTCACAATCGCAGGGTTCAATTAAAACCTGGGCTTCAGATGACCGCCCAAGGGAAAAAATGTTGCTTAAAGGGGCTTCTTCATTAAGTAATTCAGAACTTTTGGCTATTTTAATAAATAATGGCAGTAAAACCCGGTCTGCCCTTGACCTGGCCAAAGAAATTTTGCTTTTAGGCGCTAACAACCTTAATGAACTGGGTAAACTTTCAATCCATGATTTTCAAAAAGTGAAAGGTATTGGCAATGCCAAAGCTATTACTATTGCAGCAGCCCTGGAACTTGGCAGGCGCAGGCATAGCGAAGAAATATTGCAACGCATAAAAATTAATAACAGCAAAGAAATTGCAGTATACCTTAAAACCATCCTTAAAGATTTTAACTACGAGGTATTTGTAGCCTTGTTCCTCAACCGCTCCCATAAAATAATCAGTTACGAAATAATCAGCAAAGGTGGCATTTCCGGCACTGTTGCCGACCCCAGAATAATTTTAAAAAAAGCATTGGATGCAGGCGCTTCTTCTTTAATCATTTGCCATAACCACCCATCTGGTAATTTACAACCCAGCCAGCAGGATGATTTACTTACCCAAAAAATTAAATCGGCAGCCCTATATTTCGACATCAAATTATTGGACCATATAATTGTAAGCGAAGAAGGCTATTACAGTTTTGCCGATGAAGGAAAGCTTTGATAATGATTAATGGCTAATTTTTTCGTTCCAGTAATAACTATCGGGGTGTGGGCGCTTGCCAAAAATTGCTGTGCCTACCCTTATAATAGTAGATCCTTCTTCGATGGCTATTTCAAGGTCTCCGCTCATTCCCATAGAGAGTTCTTCTGCATTGATTTGGTTTTGAAGTAACTGCCGTTGGATTTTCTTTAGCAGTTGAAAACATTTTCGCACTTTTTGTTCTTCAGCAGAAAACAAACCAATAGTCATGAGCCCTTTTATTTTTAACCGGTTTAAGTGGCTTACTTGCAAGGCAAGCTGCAGGGCATTTTGAGGCTCCATACCAAATTTGCTTTTTTCAAAAGAAGTATTTACCTGCAGAAAAATATCTATTGTTTTATTTTCAAACTCAAGGCGTTGTTGAAGCTTTTCGGCTAAGGATAGCCTGTCAACCGTTTGAATGCAATCTGCAAATTTTAAAACTTCTTTAATCTTATTGGATTGTAAATGACCAATAAAATGTGTTTGGTGCGAATTTTCTTTTAGCTCATCAAACTTTTCTTTTAGCTCCTGTACTTTATTTTCTCCAATTAAAGTTTCGCCTGCCCCAAGTGCAATTTTAATTTTTTCTGCAGATATGGTTTTTGTGGCTAAAAGCAGCTTTACAACTGCAGTATCTCTATTGGCATTTTTGCATGCAAGTTCCATACGCTTATGTATGGCTGCAAGGTTGTAAGGTATTTCACTCATAACACGGGTTCATGCTCGGCACAATCTACCCTAAGTTCATTGGCTGATAAAACAGATTGCAACAAATTGCAAAAATGCTTACCGTTCTTTTTTTGGTAATTGCTGCAGGTAAAGCACATGCGCTGAACCGTAATAATGCCTTTTTGGTTTAAGTCATAAATTAAATCGAGCAAAGCAGAGAGGATAATTTCCTTTTTTTCGCCTGTAAGCGAACCCAAAGGTTTTTCAATAGCAAATGCAAAGTTTGAAGATTTTTCGGCGGTAAGTTTACCTGCGGCAGTTAATGCAATACTATAACTGCGGCAATCTGCAGCATCGGCTATTTTTTTAATAAACCCTTTTTGTTCCATCAATTTTATACTTTCGCTAATGGTGGGTTTACTCAGGTTAAATTCTTTTGCCAGGTAGCTTACCGTACATTTATCATTTGCATGAAAAAAAATGAAAATTAAAATTTGTATTTGAATAGGGCTTAAGCTGTTTTCTTTGCTCTCGTTCCAAAGTAAAACCCTGAAGGCCTCAGCAATGCGCTCTAAGGCCACAACAATTTTTCCGTCTATTTTGTTGTTTTGCCGGTTTACATTAAATGCCGATATCATTTTTTTAATTACAATTTTCCATTTCAAAGATAAAGTATCCCATTGATGTAATGGCTGTTTCCCAATGCGGCTTTAAGGATTCTATATGGCAAAAACGGCATTCTCTTGCCGTTAAAAGCTGACCTTCCTGGCTTTTTTGTTTAAGGTATTCCTTACCAAAACCGTAAATAACATCCTCATCTTTAATTGTTTCAGGTGCAATAATGTCAAAGTGCATTATTGTGCCGTCTTTTTTGGTTACATAAGTATCCCATACTGCTACTTTCATAAAATAATTTTTTAAAATCCCTTGCAACATAGGCTTGGCCTACATTGCAAGGAGAAAATAATTTTTAGCCTTTAACGTCGGCCAAAGAAGCGCCAAAGTTTAAATGGAGAATGTTTCCGGTGGGTGTAAGTAATGCCGGAACAGATTTTACCCCTTTGGCTTCTGCCTCGGCAATACGGTTCCTTTGTTCACCTAAATGCACAACTTCTACATTTTCGTTACCTATTAACGGAACAATTTCCTGCTCGGCGCTTAAGCAAACCGGGCAGCCTGCATGGTAAAAAACTGACTTTTCCATAAGAAAAATATTTTGAGATGGTGGGCAATATTGCCAGTTCAAATATAGTTAGGTTTACTAACAATATGAAAAAATATTTTTCCCTTTTGTTGTTCATCAGCATTTGGTGAGTGCGGTTTCCTTATGAGCGGCAATATGGCTGGTTTTTAGGCTTTTAATTTCATATTGTGGTTCCTCTATTGTGGCATGATGGGTGTAGCCTTTAAACATAAAATTTTGGGTATGAATTTTAATAATGGTTCCCGATGCCCTGCCGGCTTCTGAATTCCAGCAAACTTTGTCGCCTACGAAAAAATTATTTTTCAAGCTGCAAATATTATTGGTCAAATAAATTATTTTCAAAATAAACTACCCTGCTTCCCACTATTCGTGCTGGTGAGGTAAAAGGATGTTCTTCTGCTTTTCCTTTACCCATAATATGCAAAACTTTCCAGCCTTTTGCTTTTAAGTAATCGGAAACCATGGAACGGTGGCATCGCCACCAAACCGCTTCTGAGCACATAATGGCCGTTACCTGCTTTGCTGCTATTTTTTCTAATTCTTCAATAGCAATTTCAAAAGGGGCCGTTTCCATATAATCTGCATATGCTCTAAAAGATGCGTTATGCCAGAGGATGTTCTTTGAATTTTTGTCAACCTTTCGCCTTCCGCCAAGGCCGGGAAAATGTAAATTACCAATGTGTACATTTGCAAGTGAAGCCTGCAAATTTTCTATATTAAATTGCGGAAACTTACGTGAGCCGGGATAATGGCGTATATCTGCCACTAACTCAATTTTAAATGATTGCAACATTTCAATAAATACCCCGTTACTATGGGTTGAATGGCCAATAGTATAGATGGTATTTTTAGCAGCACTTTTCATTTTTCGTTATTGAAAGCCAAAATATACTTATCAATATAATACTGTTGTTCTTTCAATTTATACTGTTGAATAAACCTGGGGTGTTCCAAAACAGTCATTGTATCAAATAACTTTGCTTCTTTGTTGAGCGCCCTGATAAAACTTGCATTTTTTTTACCCAGTATAAAAACCTCCAAAACATCGAGACCTATGCCGATATGTTTTTTTAAAGAGTGGATCATAAAATCTTTTACCGAGTTGTACAACAAAGGGTTGTCATAATAATTTGCATTGAGCCATTTACCATTATTGTCTTTTCGGATAATGGCAAGGGGAAATGGTGAATTGATATAAAATTGTTTATAGAAAAGCCGTGGCCCTCCGTAAGCTTTTATCATATTGTACATAAATACCGATGATACTTCATGCGTATAAGCAGATTGCATTTTAATGCCACAAACTGCTTCCAGCCTTTTTGTATCGGTAAAAGGCACGCCTGTAACGCCGGCGCCATGGCGGCTAGGGTTAATACCTACAATAAATTTCCTTTTACTGTTATCGTTATAATATTTTTGATAAAACTGCTGCATTACCTGCATGGTTTCTGCATTATCCAAATATGGGTTCAAAACCCTAAAACCTGTGGGCAATTTGCCTATAAACTGTAAGTTGTTATTAAATGTAATTACTTTATTGGCAAAGGTTTTCATAAATTGAAAAAAATGAAGACTTTTTCATGAAGTTACAAAATAACCAATGGATAAAATAAGCATCTATTTATAAAATACAAATCTTAACCGTTAATTTATAAAAAGCTGAAGCAGCAATAGAAGAAAAAAATTTACGCTTTAGTATTAAAATTTACCTGCACTCATATTTAATGAAAGAATAAAGAAAGAGGTTACTTAATATCCAGCTTGAGCAGGCTTTGGTTGCCCAAAAAGGCTTCCAGTTCATCGCCAACAACACATTCGCCAACACCTGCAGGCGTACCAGTAAAAATAATATCGCCAATATTGAGTGAAAAATAATTTGAAATTTGTGCAACCAGGTTGTCGAATTTAAAAACCATATCGGCGCTGTTGCCCCTTTGCATCTCCTGATTATTTACCAAAAGTTTAAATGTAAAGTTGGCTTTTTTCTGGTCGGGTGTAAGGTCAAGAAATTTTCCTATAGCTGCGGAATTATCAAAAGCTTTTGCTTTTTCCCAGGGCAGCCCTTTTTCTTTGGCTATATTTTGCAGGTCTCTTGCGGTAAAATCTATACCTACGGTAATACCGTTATAATAATTAGATGCATTGCGTTCATTGATATACTTCCCGTTTTTGCAAACCCTAAGCACCAGTTCACACTCGTAATTAAGTTCATTGGTAAACTCGGGATAATAGAATGGGGTATGCGGCTGCAGTAAAGCGCTTTTGGGTTTCATGAAAATAACCGGCTCATCCGGAATTTCGTTTCCCAATTCTTTTGCATGTTCTGCATAGTTTCTTCCTATACAAATTATTTTCATTTACAGGTTGTTTTAATGGTTCGGGTCTTAGGGGTACGAAAATAGCAAAAAACACCTACAAAAGATAATGCCGTTAAAGTTTATTTTGGGAGTTCAAATACGAGGTTATTTACATTGGTCATGCTGCGCTCAATGCCAATTGAGGCAAAACTTTCAATGATTTCAACACATTTTTCAATTTTATACTTTACCAGGGGAAGTTCATCTGGCCGCCATTTGCCGAGTACAAAATCGGCCTGCATCCCTTTGGGGTAATTATTACCAATTCCAAAGCGGAGTTTAGGGTAATTTACTGTTCCCAATATGGTTTCAATATCTTTTAATCCATTGTGGCCGCCTGAACTTCCACTTGCCCTCAGCCTTATTTTTTCTAAAGGAAGAGAAAGTTCATCCACAATGGTTAAAGTATTTTCTAATGGTATTTTTTCTTTATCCATCCAGTATTTAAACGCTTTACCGCTAAGGTTCATGAATGTGGTAGGGCAAATAACGATAAATATTTTTCCTTTATATTTTACTTCCGATACATAAGCCAGCCTGTCTGTTTTAAACTGGCCGCCATGTTTTGTTACAAAATAATTGGCTACATCAAAACCAATATTATGGCGTGTATGGGCATATTCGTTACCTGCATTTCCCAAGCCTGCAATTAAAAATTTTGCCATTCTTTTTTATTGAATAATAGAATTAGGAGACAACCGAAAATTTATCTCCTTAAATTTTTTTATGGGAAAATTATATGAACTGGCTGAGGTGCTGCTGCAGGTCTGCATCTGTTTTAATTAATACATCCCTTACCTTGCTGCCCTGGTTGGGGCCTACAATTCCTGCCGCTTCCAGCTGATCCATAAGCCTTCCGGCCCTGTTGTACCCAAGTTTCATGCGGCGTTGCAGCAAAGATGTGCTACCCGATTGGCTGGAAACCAGTAACCTTGCTGCATCTTCAAACAATGGGTCTTTATCGCTTGCATCAAAATCTTTTCCTTCCATTTCTTTTTCATCTACATATTCTGGCAGCAGGAAGGCTTGTGGATAACCCCGCTGATCGCCAATAAAGTCAGCAATTTTATCTACTTCCGGGGTATCTACAAAAGCACATTGCAAGCGAACCAATTCTCCGTTGTAACTTATCAGCATATCTCCTTTTCCAATAAGTTGCTCGGCTCCACCAATATCTAAAATGGTGCGGCTATCTATTTTACTGCTCACTTTAAAGGCAATACGGGCAGGAAAGTTTGCTTTAATGGTGCCCGTAATAATATTTACAGATGGCCTTTGGGTAGCTATAATAAGGTGTATACCAATGGCCCTGGCCAATTGTGCCAACCGAGTAATGGGCATTTCAATTTCTTTTCCTGCCGTCATTATAAGGTCGGCAAACTCATCCACAACCAATACAATAAAGGGCAGGTATTGATGGCCTTTTTCGGGGTTGAGCTTACGTTGTGCAAATTTTTCGTTGTATTCTTTTATGTTTCGGCAGCCGGCTTCTTTCAGTAAGTCGTACCGGTTTTCCATTTCTATACAAAGTGCATTAAGGGTATGTACAACTTTTTTGGTATCGGTAATAATGGCATCTTCCTCCCCTGGTAGTTTGGCCAAAAAATGGTTTTCAATAGTTTTATAAATACTTAACTCCACTTTTTTGGGGTCAACCAATACAAACTTAAGTTGAGAAGGGTGTTTTTTATACAATAAAGAAACCAATATTGCATTTAACCCTACGGATTTTCCCTGGCCGGTAGCACCCGCCATAAGTAAATGCGGCATACTCGCCAGGTCAACGATAAAATTTTCGTTATCAATTTTTTTACCAATGGCTATTGGTAAGGAGAAATTATTTTTCTGAAATTTTTCGGAGCTCAATAATGTTTTGATACTTACCACGGTTTTTCTTGCATTGGGTACTTCAATACCTATGGTGCCTTTACCGGGAATGGGTGCAATAATGCGGATGCCTAATGCCGAAAGGCTGAGTGCAATATCATCTTCCAGGTTTTTAATTTTTGAAATACGGATACCTGCTGCAGGAATAATTTCATATAAAGTAACGGTAGGCCCTACTGTTGCAGAAATACGCTGTATGCTGATGTCGTAATTTTTGAGCGTATTGATAATTTGGTTTTTGTTGTTTTCCAACTCTGCCGGGTCCTGTACAATTTTTTCGCTGCCATGGTTGTCCAGCAGATCGAGTGAAGGGTATTTATAGTCCCTTAAATCCAGTATAGGATCGTAAGGTTTTATTTCTTTTACTTTTTCTGTTTTAGCAGGCTCTTCATCTGCTATTTTGTCTGCTGTTTTAATTTCCAGTTCAAGGCCCGAAGCGGGAACTGGAGGCGGTAATTTTTCTACCGTTAAACTTTTTTCGGGTTCAATGGGCAAATCTACCCTTTCCGTATTCCCTGCATCGGGGAAGCCATCTTTTTCTATCAATTCTATCTGGTGCTTAAAGTCGGGTTGCAAATTGGGAACTGCAACAATTGCGGCCCCCTTTTTTAATGTATTGCCATTGTGGGATACAGTTTCTTCCGGCCCATCATCTTCATCTATTACCTCATTTTCACGTGCTTCAGCATCTACTCCTGTAGTTGCTTTTTTATTAAAATTAAACGATGGGTTAAACCGCCAGATGATATATGCAAAAAACGAAATGCCTATTAACAGATAGGTACCTACCCGGCCCATGGTATTGTATAAATAATTTCTGCACAGGTCTCCGGCAGCGCCACCAAATGCAAAATTGCTTTTTCCGGCAAGTACCGATGCGGTAATGCTCAATAAAGGTAGCCCTATAATGATATATTTAAGATTTCGCCAAATTGAAAACACTTTTTTTCCAGTAATGAGGTTTACGCCGGTTACAAAAAAGAAACTGCACAACAGATAAGAAGCAATACCAAAGCCTTTATAAATAAAAAAATGAGAGATATAAGCGCCGAAAGAGCCCATTAAATTATGGATTTTGCTTTCGCTGCCCAGCAGGAGTTTATACCCTTCATTAAATACTTTATCCTGGTCTTCATCCCAGGTAAATAAATAAGAGGTAAACGCAATAAAAAAAAGCAATGCAACAAGTATTAATACACTGCCGGTTATTTTATGGGTGCGTTCATCTTTAAGCAGCTTTTTTACTTCCAGGGTTTCTTCTTTATCCTGCTTAAGTGATTCAGCGGCTTTACTATTTTTTTTAATTGATTTTACTTTACTGGCCATGAACTGCAAAGATAAATAAATCCCATGCAGCAACACCTACAATAGAATATTTTAAAACACGGGATGGAGTGAGCATGTATGGGAGGTAATTAAATCCTTTAATTTAATTGAGGATCGGTGGGATAATGTACCAGCTTTTCATAATTTCCGCCAAGTTGTACCAGGCTGGCTTTCCAAATATCGCCTAAAGCTGTGTTAAATACTATATTGCCTGTTCCCTTTACGGAAAGCCATGATTTTTCTTCTATTTCCAATTCAAGCTGGCCGGTAGCCCAGCCGCTGTACCCAATAAAAAATTTAATTTTTTGTTCATCAATTACCTTATCCTTCATGAGTAATTTCAGTTTTTCAAAATCTCCTCCCCAGAAAATATTATGATCTATTTTTTCGCAGTCGTTAAAATATTCAGGGTATTGATGGATAAAATGCAGGGAATCCATTTGTACAGGCCCTCCAATAAATATGGGATTTTCAAAACCTTCCATTTCGGGTATCACTTCTCCAAGGGTAAGGTCGTACAAGCGGTTAAGGGTAAACCCAAAACTGCCTTCATCTTTGCTGTGCCTGCATATAAGCACAACGGTACGTAAAAAATTGGGATCTTTTAAAAAAGGGTCTGCAATAAGTAAGGTTCCCGGCTGAGGCGCTATCATGCCCCTAATGTAAAACATTATACGAAAATGAGCAAAACATTATTGCTAAAAAAACACCCATGTTGCACTACCAAAATTTCATTAGTTAACATTTACCCAAAACACAAAGATGGTTTTTATTAAACCCTCTCAGAATTGTACATTTGCCTACTGAAAATTATGCTTTAAGCTATGCGAAAAATTTTCCCCATTATTACTTTTTTGATTACGATTAGCCTGCTGGGGATAATATTTTTTCAATTTTTATGGTTAAAAAGCGCCAAAGAAATTAAAGAGCAGCAGCTCTTTGAAAATATTATTAAAGCTACGGGTGAAGCGGCTTCCCGTATGGTAGAAGAAGCCAACCCATTACCTTATTTGAGAAAACCTATTACGCTGGGGCAGGAAAAACTGATGATGGATTTTACCCGGCTATCGGTATTGCAACGGTTTACCAAAAATGAAATGAGGGATATTATCCGCACTGCATTCAATAAAAACATGCTTGCAGATGTACCATTTGAATTTGCCGTTACGGAAAACTCTTTGTCGGGCGACCAGGTAGAAAGCGAACATTTTTTTAAATATTATTCCGATACACTCAACAATAAATTATACAGCATACCCCTGCAGGGTTCCAGCGGCAGCAGCATGGAAAACATTACAGCTGAAGAATTTTTGGTGGTTATAGTGCCCCATGAGCGGTCTATTATTTTAAAAGAACTGGTTTTTTTTATTATAGGCGCCATATTGTTTACCATTATTATTGCGGCAGCATTTTTTCTTACCATAAGGACCTTGTTGCGCCAAAAGAAACTAAGCGAAATTAAAAATGATTTTATTAACAACATGACGCATGAGTTTAAAACACCGCTTGCTACCATTTCGCTTGCTGTAGATGCTTTGCGTAATGAAAAAGTAGCGGTGGACAAAGAAAAATCCAATTACTTTACCAGCATTATTAAAGAAGAAAACAAGCGCATGAACAAGCAGGTAGAAACCATTTTACAGGCAGCGCTACTGGATAAGCAGGAAGTAAATTTAAACCTTAAAAAACTTTCGGCACATACACTTATTAATGCAGCCATCAATAACATTAGCCTTCCCATACAGGAAAAAGGCGGTGAACTTCAGGTACGCCTCAATGCGGCAAAAGATAATATTATGGCCGATGAAGTACATTTTACCAACCTCATCAACAGCCTGCTGGATAATGCCGTAAAATACTCCAGGGACAAGCCGGTAGTAACTGTGGAAAGCAGCAGTAACAATAAAGAAATTATTATTAAAATTGATGACAATGGCATTGGCATGAACAAGGAAACGCTGAGCCATATTTTTGAAAAATTTTACCGTGCACATACCGGCAATGTACACAATGTAAAAGGCTTTGGCCTTGGCCTTAGTTATGTAAAAACCATGGTAGAAGCACATAAAGGAAATATAAAAGCAGAAAGTGTATTGGGAAAAGGCAGCAGCTTTATTGTAACCGTACCGCTTGTGTAATTACTATTTTCCTTTATCCATAATTTTACAACTCGTCCAGCCTCAATTTTTCCCATAAAAATGGCCTTAGGTATTGCCAGTAATCGCCAGCTAATTCTAAAACCACTGTATGCGTCATATTTGGCTGTGCAACTAAAGTGCATGAATTTCCAGAATTATTAATTGCCTGTTGTGTAGGCACGGCACTGCCGCTCCATGTAGCGCCTGTTGATGAATCGTTTTCTTTTGCATGAAACATTAATACCGGCGAATCAAAAGAATCGTAATGCAGGGTTCCCTGTTGGGAAGCAGGGTCGTCATTAATTAATGTGGCTCCTGTTGCTATAGATCCATTTGTTCTACTGCTAAAACCGGGATGGTCATTTGTACCAATTGCAGCATCAAACTCAATAGCATTTAATAAAGATAAGGCACCGCCGGCCGAGCCACCAAAAACCACAACCCTGCTTGTATCTATAAAATATGTATTGGCATTTTTCTTTAAAAAACGAATTGCATTTTGAATATCTTCTAAAGCGCATTGTATAGCATATAGCCTTAAAAGCGAATCCTGGTTGCCGCCGTTTTGAGTAAGCCGGTAGTTTAATGAAGCGCAAATATATCCGGCTCTTGAATAGGTGTAAGCTTCATTTTGCCAGGCGTTTTTATCGCCGGAAGAATATCCGCCACCATGAATCATTACCAATAACGGTTGCCTTTTTGTGGCGCTGGCATTGGGTGGCAAATAAATATCCATTTTGGGTGTAAGGTTGTTTTGCGAAATTTCAGTTTGTTTTGTAACTTCTGATGTGTATTGCAAGTTGTGAAAGTTGGGTCTTGTGGTATAGGCTACTTCCTGTATTTGAATATTGGTTTTCATGTACAGCATGCTATCGTACAAACCATGTGGTGCTTGCGGTTGTGTAGTATCTTCTTTTTTGCAGCTAAAAAAAAATAAGGCAATAAAAAATAAAATAAAAGATTTTTTTTTCATTTGGTTTTCAAAATTATTGAACGGTTAAGTTTAATACTTTGTGTTTTAGGTATGTTTACTCTTTTAATTTTCTTACTAAAAATTCATGGGCATCTTCTCCGTTTGTATTGTCAAATGCCATTTCGGGTATATAAGCTTTACAAGGAACGCTAACAAGTGTAGCTTTATTATACACTGCTTTGGCATGTAAAGGATGGTGTATTAAATTGCCCTTGTTTGCAGGAAAAGAATAAGAGATGCCAACGCTTGCCAAATAAATATCCGGATCGTCCGGAGTAATAAAATTGAGCATATTAACTTTTGCCCTATACGCAATCATATTTGGTGTGTTTAATTCACTGGTATCGCTTATTCCGTAAAATTGCAGGAATGTTTCCATTGTTGAAATGGTAAGTATGGAATCTGCGTCCAGCCCATCATCCTGGTATTCTGCAAAAACATCGGTAGGCCAGGTTAATAAATCGTAAGTAGATTGTGTGTTATTGCCAACAATAGCTTTAACCCTTGTAGATTCTTTTAATACGGGATCCGAAGAATTAGGGTCTGCCATATCATCGCTTAAGCCAATCCATAAACTGGTGCCGGCACCTGCCGAGCCTCCCTTTACAGCAACTTTTACTTTATCAATATTAAAATCTTTACAATAGTATCTTATAAATTGCAGCGCCCGTTTACAATCATTTAAAGGTTTTAGTACACCTTCCTGTTCATTTGAATCGAGCAATAAACGATAATTGAGTGTAGCAAATGCAATGCTATCGCTGAGGTAACTGTTTACTTCTGTTTGAAAACCTGCAGAATAATAATTATCTGCTTTATCACCCGATTTAAAACCACCGCCATGAATTTGAACTATTAAACAAGTAGGTTTTGCAGAAGCTGGCATAAAAATATCAAATACATTTTCGGGATATGCATTATAACGCACATTGCAATAAAAAACAGCTCCGGTTGTGAGCATAAAGGGCTGTGTAGCTGCCGTTAAGTTTAAAGAAGGAGGAGTAATTTGTGTATTATCTGTATCATTTTTTTTGCAGCTTATCAGGCCAATTACAATTAAAATAAACCCGGCAATTTTTTGAAACATCAGGAAATAGTTTCAGGTATAGACTATGCTAATTAAGAAAAGTTTAACGGTAATTTATACCAAAGGGCATATTAGAAGTAATCATCTTAGTTATAAATTTATTAGTGCCGATATGCATCGGCTGCATCAATTTAATTTACCAGGCAAACAACTGTATTATTCAGCAGTAGTTGGGTCAATGGTTACGGCAACTTCCGATACTTTATTTGCCGGAAAGCCACCCAGGCTGGCATGTTGCCTTACCATTTCTTCATTGGGCGCTATGTATACACAATAAATTTTATCGCCGGTTACATAGCTGTGTATCCACTGGATTTGCGCACCCATTTTACTCAAAACCGCACAGGAGGTTTGCGAAATAGATTTTAATTGATCGGCAGATAATTTGCCGGCATCGGGAATTTCTCTTTCAATTACATATTTTGGCATATCCGTAAATTTTAAATTTTACAATGTGGCCTTTTAGTAATTTCCCGAAGTTTCAAAAGAAGCAAAAAAAATTAATACATCCCTATTCCGCCCAAAATTACCGGTTATAAATTTAAAAAAAAATACCCCAAAAGAGGTACGCTTCAATAACTTTATGTTAATCAGATGAATATTACTGTTTTAGAAGCTTGCAATTGAAGCCCTGTATAAATAAGATTAGCCTCCGCCACAGGTCTTATCACAAGTCTCCGAAAATTGGGTGTTACAAACCCCTACAAGAAATTTTTTTTAAAAATAGTACCAAAAGATAAAACTATTCGGTTAGGAACATTTCAAGTTTTAAACAAAAATTGTACAAATAAATGTAAATGTTTGAAATACTTAAAATACTGTTGTTACCGACCCGACAATTTAGGGGCGGCAGCGGCTGCTGTGGTTGATGTATGGTTTTATAAATAAGGGAAGGCCATCAGAGGCAGAACTTTCTTTACTGCTTTATAAGGGTCATCTCAGCCGGAAGTGTGATGCCACAGGGTTGTACTTTACAGGGAGCGTGTGGCCAGTGTACAAAATGCATTTCTGTTATTGCTGGGTTTATTTCTATTATTGACTGGCACTCCTGTGCCTGCCTGCTAATATCAATAAAAGTTCCCGAAAGTTTCCTTGAATTTATGTTGCAACCACCAAATTGCCGCCAATAAGATAAACTAAAAGAATAAAATAATGGAGGCTCATACCATTCGCTGCTTACTAAGGGTAAATTTCTATATTGGTAATTGCTTTCTATAATATTACTCCCTTGCTTGTATTCATGCCAGCCAATTAATCTATCTGCAAATTCAGCAATCTCATTTATTTCATAGGGGCTAAAATATTTCCTTAGAATCTTAAAATAAAAACGTATAGTATCAATACCATTTATATACTTCCATTCTCCCTCAAATTGGTGATAGTAATTGCAAGTATCGAATTGGGCCTGGTTTACTTGTGCCTTTACTTTTGGTACTGTTACTAATATTATTAATATCAAAAATAGTGATTTCATGTCTTCTCTTTTTATGTTTATTTATTTCTTCTAATAAAAATTAAATTTTATAGCTACTTTAAAAACAATTTTTCTTCTCTATTGAATAAACTGGTGGGCCACTTTGCGGCAAAGTTGCACTATAGCTAAGGGCGCTCCACTTGTTGCAATCTGTATTGCCTTTATAAAAACTAAGACCTCCTCCTTTTTTAAATTTTTCAAGCATTTTTAAAAACCCTAACTCATTTGCAATGGAATCTGTTAGCCAATTAAATTTTTCTACATTTTCATCTTTAAATTTTTTTGCTACAGATGAGTCGGTGGATGAATAAATTTTATTTGCCATTTTCCTAAAACTTGCCGTATCTGTTATTTTAATAAGGTAAGGGCCGTTGTTGGTGGCAATAGCTGCAAACAGATTAGCAGGGTCCTGTGCCTTATTTTCCAGAAATAATTTTGCCATTTGATTTATCACATCAGTTGGCGAAAACATGGTTGCTGTATTTTGGGTATGCGCATGAATAGTTCCGGAAAGCGGCGTAGCTGATCCTAAATCTATTTCACCTGCAACACCTGCAGTTGCTGGAGTAACTCCAGTTATGTATTCAAATTGATTATTTAATAAATTAATCTTAAAACCAACTTCTACATTATTATTCAAAACTGACGGTTGTAATAGAGATTTAAAGTTAGTTGAAAAATTAACATTGTTTTGAAGATAGTGTATGAAAGAATCGCAAGGGTTTGGTGGCGGCTCATTCTCGTCACCCCAGGGTACAGATTCCCACCCTCCACCATTAGATGAAGTGTCGCAGGGAGGTATGCCCTCAATTATAATATTTGTAGCTTTATTACAGCCTCCGGTTGAATCGTAAATGGGCGTTCCCCCGCTTCCGCCAGAACTACCGGTGCCAGTACCTGTTGGGAACCCTGGAAAAGGGTCTGTATCTTCTATATCACAATCATTTACTATCCAGGTTACACAAGCAGGGCATCCATCACAGTATCCTGCCCCACATGGCTCGGTATTAACACAATGTAAAAAATATGTATAAGTACAAATAATCTCAAACTTCGAATTTTCATCTGTAGTGCTTAATATTTTTATCATTCTAAAACTTTGTGGTTTATCAGCTGGTATTATAAGGTTTGGAAATAACCTGGGGTCTGTAATTTTAAAATCTTTGATTTCAAATACATGCTTAGTCATTATCATCAGTAAAAGTGCATATTTTTCTGCACTCATAGAATCCTCTGCAACTGTAGTAAAAGGATACTTTTCATAATCTCCGCTTCTGCCAAGCATTAACAGAACACCATTATTTAATACCGCCTTAATATAGGAGTTAACTTTGTTGTCGTGTTCTAATACCAATGGAATAAATACTACAGTATCCTGGTTATTTTCAATAAAATTATTTTGATAGACATCTGGTACTGTATTTACAGTACTTAAAGAAACTGTTGCTTTATCCTAAGCAGCCATTCCTTCGGCTTTAGCAAATTTTTCAATAAAGCCGGTAAGGTTATTTTGCCTTTCAAGCTCGTTATATACCCGTAAAACCTGTTGGCGCAAAGGGTGTAAATGATTAAAAAATTTAGCAGTAAGGTTTTCATGTGGCAAATGCCTGCTCCCATTAACAAAATCTTCCTTTTGGCATGAGATAATAATAATTGATAAGGCCAATATTGCGCACAGAACCTTAACGAAATACTTATTTAATACTACACAATTAAATATTGCTCTCATAAAATCGGTTTAAAGGGTAATTAATAAATTTATGGCAGCTTACTTTACCACCATTTCAATATTTCATTAAGTGAAAATAGGGCAATTTAGAATATAGAATATTTATGTTCTATATTCTAAATTGCCCACATTTGCCAACCTTGCTTGTGCAAAATGTAAAGGATAAACCATTTTTAAAATTACTCGGGCTTCGTATTAAACAACTGCGTACACAAAAGGGTTTAACGCAGCTTGATTTGGGTGTACTTATGGATAATTATGCAGAGCAGGTTGGAAGAATAGAAAGAGGCCAGTTGAATGTTAGTATCTGCACTTTAAAAAAAATTTCGGAGGCTTTAGAAATTCCCCTTCCGGCTTTATTGGATATACAGGTAAAATAAATTAGCATTTACTTATCTGCTTTTACTTATTCAATCGGTTAGTTTCGGTAGTAGCAAACGCTAAATTATTTCAAAAAAAAATACCTCATAAGAGGTATTTTATGAACTAAATTATGTTAACCAGCGCTTACTCCTGTACCACCAGCCTAAAGCCGTTGCCGTGTATGTTTACAATTTCAATTTTGCTGTCTTCTTTTAAATACTTGCGAAGCTTGGCAATATAAACATCCATGCTGCGGCCGTTAAAGTAGGTATCGCTGCCCCATATTTTTTTAAGAGCTGCTTCCCGGGGCAACAAATCGTTTTTGTATTCGGCAAGCATTTTCAGCAATTCGTTTTCTTTGGGTGAAAGGGTTTGTGTTTTGCCGTTTACACTTAGCTCCCTCAGGCGTGGGTTAAAATGGTAGTTGCCGAGGTCGAACTCTGCGTTGGCTTCTTCTTTATGTATTTCTTCGTTGCGTTTTAAAATGGCTTTTATTTTGTGCAACAGTACATCGCTGTCAAAAGGCTTGGTGATATAATCATCGGCGCCGAGTTTGTACCCTTGTATTATATCGTCCTTCATGGTTTTGGCGCTCAGGAAAAACAGCGGAACATCGGGGTTAATATCCCTTATTTCTTCGGCTACCGTAAAGCCATCCATATTGGGCATCATTACATCCAGCAGGCAAATATCAAATTTTTCCCTTTGAAAAGCGGCAAGCCCAAGGCGGCCATCCCTTTCCAGCGTTACATCATAATCGTTTAGCTCCAGGTAATTTTTTAATACCATTCCCAGGTTGGTATCGTCTTCGCAAAGTAAAATTTTGGGTTTAACTGTTTCCATGTTTTAAGCGTTATTTATACAAATAAAATAAAATCGGACTTTATACTGCTAAGATAATGCCTAATTTTTTGTTAATGCCTTTTTGTTTCGGATATAAGTTTTATCGGTGAGGGAATGTAAGAAAGCAATAATGTCTTTTTCTTCCTGTGCCGAAAGATGGAGCGGCTTGCGCAAAAGGGAATCTATATTTTCCGGGTCTTCTACAAACATTTGCGGATTATTGTAAAAAGAAAGTACCTGGTTAAGGGTTTTAAACCTGCCATTGTGCATGTAAGGTGCTGTAACCGCTACATTTCTTAAACCTGGGGTTTTAAATTTACCGATATCTGCACCCTTTTTTGTAATCAGATACCTGCCGGAATCGTTAAATTCTTTACCATTAAACATTCCGATGTTTCTAAATTCATCGTCGGTAAAATCTTCCATACTATGGCAACTGAAGCATTTGGCTTTATTGCCAATAAATAATTGCCTTCCTCTTTCTTCCTGTACGGTAAGTGTGCCCATATTATTGCTCCAGTCGTCAAAAGGGCTGTTTACGGTTTCTAAAGTTTTTTCAAATGCTGCAATAGCTTCGGCAAGGTTTTTTTTATTGGGTTTTTGCCGAAAAACTTTATAAAAAAGTTTTCGGTAAACTGCTGATTTATTCAATCGCCGAACAGCTTCTTCAACGGGCATATCCATTTCATTGGGGTTTTCTAAAGGTATTAATGCCTGCTGCTGTAATGAAACTGCACGGCCATCCCAAAAATAGTATGGCCTGTTTTTCATGTTGAGTACTGATGGCGTATTGCGGCTGGTAAGCTTTCCGTTTATACCCAGGCTAAAGGCAACTGTATCGGCAAATGCAAATTGCGGATTATGGCAACTGGCGCAACTGATGCTGGAATCTTTTGATAAAATTTTTTCGAAAAATAATTGTTTGCCCAGTGCAGCTTTTTGTTTTTGCGAAGGTTTTAAACCGCCGGTTATAAAACTACTTACTGCAACCATCGTTACTAAAATCAATACAAAAAACATCCGCTTCATACGCTAAATATACAAAACAAAAAAAGGTACATCCTGTATGGATTGTACCTATTAAAGAAATTAATTTTTAAGAATTAATGATGCACAAAAATTTTGACGGCGCCCAGGCGGGAATTGTCTTTTTTAAGTAACTCCAATGAATACACACCGTTTGCCGCAGCTCCCATATTAATTTTCATTCTTTGGTACGGTAAGGTTATATCATAAACTTTACTGAATACCTTAGCGCCTTTTGCATCATAAACATTTATATATCTTTTGCCCGAAACAAAATTGGTTTCGTTATACATTACATCAAAATTGCCATTATTGGGATTAGTGTAAACCACCAGCACATCCGATTTTCCTCTTTGAACCGTAAGTAGATTAGATGATGATGTACAACCGTTAACGCTATTGGTAGCAACAACATTTATATCTCCGGAAATGCCGGGATTGGAAGCAAGTGGGATTACCGGGCCTGTTTGCCCCGGTATTACCTGTGTATTGCTATACCATACATAGCTGTAAGTACCTGCAGGTGCAATACTTGTTACCTCAATAGAAGCTGGTGAACTGGCATTTGGAAGAAGTGAAATGTTAATTACAGGATTTGCATTTACGGTAAGGGTTGCCGCATTTGATATTGTACTATTGCTGCTGCAATTGGAAACTACTGCCCTGTATTTGTTTTGATGTTGCGCAATTGTAGCAGAAGATACGGTTAAAGATGTTCCGGTTTCACCGGCAATATCTGCAAAAGTAGTTCCGCCATCGGCGCTTACCTGCCATTGGTAAATGATGCCATCTCCGCTTGCGGCAACAGTAAAGCTTGCGTCTCCTGTTTCGCATACTGCTGCGTCGGCAGGATGGGCCGTAATATTTGCCGGAACAATTACATGCAACTTAGCACAGGTGCTAATGGCAGCAGGTGAACAAGTGCCGCTAATCACCAGCCTGTAGGCATATCCTTCAAGGGCAGCCGTAACGCCGGTAATATTATAATTTAAAGAAGTTGCACCGGCAATATCTGTAAATGTTCCGCCGCAACCGGTAGTACTTTGTTGCCATTGGTAAGATAAACCATTGCCCGTTGCTGTTCCGGTAAAGCTCACATCGGCGCCATCGCAAACATTTGCATCTGTTGGTGATGCTGTAACAGATGGCGCTGCATTTACTGCTAAAGTAACGGCGTTAGAAATTACCGGAGTAGTGCATGTACCCGAGCCTGTCATTTGTACACGGTATTGGTTATTGTTCATTGCAGCCGCAACATTACTTAGCATAAGTGTAGCTGTTGTAACTGCGGGTGATAAATTATTCCAGGTTGCGCCGCCATCGGTGCTTGCCTGCCAGTTATAAGCAATATTTGTTCCGTTTGCAGTAACGCTAAAAGTTGCATCTGTGCCTGCACAAGTGGTAACGGCATTGGGCTGAGATGTAAATACCGGTGCGCTGTTTACCGTTAAAACCACACATACGCTGGTAACTGAGGGTGCGCATGCACCGGTTACTATCACCCTGTACGCATAGTTGTTCATACCAAGTGTAGCATTGGTAACATTAAAGCAACCTGATGTTGCCCCTGCAATATCTGTAAAAGTTCCGCCGCACCCTGTTGTGCTTAATTGCCATTGATAGCTGAGGCCGGCTCCCTGGCCGGTTACACAAAAGTTATTACTACCGCCTTCGCAAATGGTTGCATTGGCAGGTTGGGCGCTTATAGATGCCGGGCCGGTAACCGATAATGTTGCCGTAGCAGATGTAACACTATTGCCACATGAGCCGCTGCCGGTAACAATTACCTGGTATTGATAATTGTTCATAGCAGCAGTTACATTATTGAGGGTTAATGTTGCCGTAGTTACTGCAGGCGAAAGGTTGCTCCATGTTGTTCCGCCATCTGTACTTACCTGCCAGTTGTAAGTAAGCGAAGTTCCGCTTGCCGTTATATTAAAGCTGGCATTATTGCCAGTACATGCAGCTGCATTTACCGGCTGTGTAGTTACCGAAACCGAATTAGCGCCAACCGTAAGCATAGCGGCATTGGTATTGATACTTGAGCTACCGCAACTTCCGCCAGATGAAGAAATAACGGCACGATATTGATAATTGTTCATTGCAGCCGTTACATTAGTTAATGTAAGCGTAGCTGTAGTTACAGTGGGTGAAAGGCTGTTCCAGGTTGCACCAGCATCGGTACTTACCTGCCAGTTATAAGTTACAGAGCCAGAGTTTGCGGCTACCGTAAAACTTGCCGTGCCGCCAACACAGGCAGATGTACTGGAAGGTTGTGTAACCACACTTAGGTTTGATGAAGATACCGTTAAAGTTACCACAGATGAAGTAACAGGATTATTGGGGCATCCACCATTTACTATTACCCTGTACTTATTATTATTCATTGCAAGTGTAACACTATTAAGTGTAAGAGTTGCTGCATTTACTACAGGGGAAACATTGTTCCATGTAGTGCCTCCATCTGTACTCACCTGCCATTGATAATTGCTCACTAATCCTGTAGTTGCAATTGAAAAGTTCACATTGCTTCCTTCGCAGGTACTGGCATCTGCAGGTTGAGTGCTTATAGAAGCCGCAGGAGGAAGCGCTGAAGAAGCCACATGGTCTGTAGCGCTGTTGGAACTTCCCTGTATGGCTCCATAACCCATTCCTCTTTTTGCAAATGCCGTCCAAATGGCACATTTATATGCGCCATTGTAAATAAGGCTGTCGGCTTTAATAATGGCATTTCTTGCATCTATAAATCCGGGAACGCAGGGTTGCAATTTCATACCTTCAATTACTAATTTTAGTGCAACGCTATTTCCGGCGGTAGAGCTTGCATCAAAAAGGTTAGAGTTAATATTTCCTGTTTGCTGAATTATTCCCCAGGTCATTTCCCATAAAGCAGCACACCATATTTCTCCAATATTATGCGATTCTGTGCCAATAGGGTTTACACCCATATTAGCATAAGTAAGTGGGTTTACCGCTATATCGGTTGAGTAAGGATAATTGCGTATACCGGAGCCGGTAGTAGGCAAGCTTACAGCGTAATTAGCAATTGGCCTTGGTATGCTGCCATCGGTTAAAGATGCTGTAGCCCAGTTGGTAGTAACCATTAAAGCAAAATAATCGCTCCAGCCTTCTCCGCCCTGCTCTGCATTAGCCAGGCAACCCGATTGAGCCGGGCCACCGGTGAGCCTGTTACTTACGCCATGAAAAAATTCGTGGGATACAATGCCATTATCCAAATCGCCATCCACCCTTTTGCGGCTTAGTGTAGCATTTAACCCATTGCCCAATTGGGCAATTAATAAAGCGCCGGTTGCCTGTGATACCATTACTGCCGGTATAGTAATTGTGTTATCTGTACCGCCCATAATTATTGGAGCATCGGGAACATTATTTATCATTATTACTCCAGCGGCCTGGGCATTTTGGGCGTTTAATATTTTTACGGTAAAGTTGCAATTGCCACGGTTTATTAAAACTATTTTTCCAGTAATGGAATTTACGGGGGCGCCGTTACATGCTTCATGGGCTGTGCCTGCCGCATCATCATAATACACTACACCCGCCGTAACCGGGCCTACATTCAGCAATTGGTTTGCAGTACTAAAATTGCCTTCTACAGCAGCATAATCACCGGCAATACTACCTGGTGCATTTACATGCACATTTGCCGGGCCATCAAAAAGATACATACGCATACGTGGCCTTGAGCCATCGGCAGGTGTGGCAAAATTGGCATTATTGGTACCCGTGCTGCTTTGTGCTATTGCAATTACATAATCGTTTTGGGCGCCGCCCCTGCCCTGGTTATTGGCCTGAAAGTTTCCGGCAGGTTCCGTAAAACCGTATTGATAGGTAATATCATGTATAATATTATTCCAGTAAAATAAATTGGTAATGGCAAATTGCTGATAGTTGGGGCTTGTAGGATCAAGGCTAAAGTTTGGCGCAAACTGAAAGTTTAAAGGATCGGGGCTGGTGGTGGAAGTTGCCGGAATACCATTAGGTGTAATAATAGTTGACCCATTGGTACCGGCCCTGTCTTCAGTTGCCCAAACATTATTACCTCTTGAAATGGTATAATCTGTTGATCCGTTATTATGCCAGCCTAATGATGTGGCATTACCGGTTGCATTGGTCCATGGATTAGTGCGCACAGCCGGTGTGCCGCCGTTATGTATTGGGCTTTCTGCCGGATAGGGAATTACCAGGTAGTTTACGGTATTTACTAATGAAGGATTGTTGGATGTATTTTTCTGTAATGCTGTAATACTAAAAAAGTCCTTTTCCGGTTTTTCAATCTTTTCTACGTTTATAATATCCTCGTTGAAATTATGTTGACCTTCGTAAATAGTAAGGTTATTTTTGCCAATTATTTTTCCGTTTTGGGCATCAACCTGTATCATCCACCAATCTGCACTTTTTACTGGCACCACCTGAACAACCCATGCTAACTTTACCGCTTCAACATTTCCTTTATTGTTAAAAACAGGCACCCACAAGCGTTCCACAAGCACCTCTTCATTTACTCCTTCCAAAATTCCAAAATTGTATTTTCTTCCATTTAGTTTAGTTTGAGAAAATCCAATTTTTGGTGCTGACAACTTAATATCAGCAAATGCCTTCAATACCGCATTGGCCGGCAATAAAGTAGCCAGGCCCGATTTTGGAGTAACCAATTTTTCTAAGCCGGCAATATATTCTCCGGCTGAAGAAACCAACTCATTATTTTTAAATGCCAATACTTTTAAGCTATTATATAGCGGTGTATTTTTATAGCCTTGTTGCAGGTAAACCATTTGCGTGCCCGATATTGTATTGAAATACGCATCGCTTACAAATGAATTGCTGATTTGCTGCCTGCTGATGCCAATTTCTTTTGCCTTTTCTGTTACCAGTTTTAAGGCCGTAGCCTCATTAATTTTTTGGCCATTTGAAAATAAAAAAAGGAGGCTGCTTAAAAATAGGAGTAGAGTTTTTTTCATGAACCGAAGTTTATTAAGTGAGCTTAAAGTAAATAATGAATTGGTTAAATAAAATGTGTACAAACCTTAATTGCCGGGCTATTCCGGAGTTGCTAAATTAAGCGAATATCTGCTCTGCTATTTTTTTATTGAGGAAAATTTATTGATTTTCTTATAAAACAAAAGGCAAAAGGTATTTGATGCCTTTTGCCTTTTTAATAATAATTGAAATGATTTGAAAATGAACTACTAAAAAGCTGATATTCAAAATACTAATTATGTTTTGATACTTTACCCACCGCCAGGCGTTTTCCATCTTTTCCAATTAACTCTACCAGGTACACGCCGGAAGAATATCTGGAAATATCTACCAGCATTTTTTGATAGGGTTCGGTAATGCTGAATTGTTGTAAAAATACTTTTGCGCCTTTACTGTCGAAAATTTTCAAAATCCGGGTTTCGGCAGCCGAAGAAGGATCTTTAAAATATCTTACCTGGAAAATGCCATTACTGGGATTGGGATAAATAAATAGTACCGTAGACTGCAAGGCTCCAAGCCCAAGTATATCCGAAGTATCGGTACATCCTGTTGTTTGATTTAAGGCAATTGCCCTAATGCTTCCGAGGTTATCAACGGTTGCGGAATAACTTGATCCATTTGCACCTGAAACCAGCGTATTATTATTTAACCAGGCATATGCATAATTGCCAGATGGGGAAACCAAAGCAGTAACTACAGATTGCAAAGAAGGATTGATAGCGCTATTGGTTGCATTAAGGGTAACCACCGGATCGGGGTTTACCGTTAATGATACTTCATCGGAATTTACAGAACCGCAAGGATCGCCGGTTACCACTGCCCTGAATAAATTTCCGTTCATGGAAAGTTGGGTACCGGTTACCGATAAAGTATTGGTTAATGTACCGGAATACACGGCATCGTCAGTTATATTGCTCCAGGTTGTGCCATTATTGGCGCTCATTTGCCATTGATAGGTAATTGACAAACCTTGTGCATCCACAGTAAACTGCTTATTTTCTCCACGACAGGCAGATGCAGGCGCAGGTTGTATATTTATTGATACAGGTTGGTTAACGGTTAATGTAGCTGCATTGGTTGAAAGGTTGGTACAATTATCGGTAATCAAAGCCTGGTATTGATTGCCATTCATTGCAGCAGTAATATTATTAAGTACGAGTGAGGGATTTGTGGCAGATGCAATATTGGTCCAGCTTGCTCCCCCATCAGCGCTTAACTGCCATTGATAATTAACAGTTGAAGTGGATGCAGCAGTTGTAAAAGTTGCAGATTGGCCTTCGCAAAGGGCTATATCAACAGGTTGTGATGTAATACCTGCCGCTTCATTTACCAGTAAAGTAATACAAGCCGAAGTAATATTAGATGGGCAGGAGTTTTGTGCAACTACCCTGTACACTTCGTTATTTTGAGCTAAGCTAAGGTTGTTTAAATTTAGGATTGCAGAAGTTGCCCCGGCAATATTGGTAAACGTTCCGGCGCAGCCTGTAGTACTTACCTGCCATTGATAAGCGGGGTTGGTGCCGGAAATATTTGCCGATAGTGCCACACTATTATTTACGCAACCTGTAACGCTTGATGGCTGGTTAACGATGGTGAGCGGTGTGCAACTTGTAGGCGCAGGTAATATTAAGGTGAAGGTATCGCTCACATTCACTTTTTTGTTTCCGGCATTATATAAATTTGAGGTAATTTCAACCACCGCTGTTTTTTTAACGGCAATATCATCTATACGCCAGCCAATTAAATTTGTGCCTTCATCGGTGGTAAATCTAAAACGGAATCTTACATTTTGATTGGCATAAGGCCCAAGGTTTACAACAGATTTTTTAAAGCCATAGCTGTTACCGGTAAAGGCAGGCCTTCCGGAAAGCAAGGTACTACCATCCATTATGCCGGTATAGCCACCGGTAATAAAATTACTTGCACCTATATCGCTCCAGGAAGTTCCTCCATTTGTACTTATTTCCACAACACCGCCATCGTAAGAACTTTCCGAAACAAACCAGTTCCAAAAAGACAAGTTTGGAGGAGTGGCGCCAAGAGCAATATCTGCAGTTGTTAAAAGTCTTTCATCAGATGTTACATCGGGGTTACCGGAAAAATAGGCATAAGGCGGGCTGTAGCTTATGGCATTATCACTTACCCAATTTGTAGAGGTGGTAGAAGTAGCCTGCCAGCCAGATGAAATGCTGCTGTTAGGAACATTGTCTTCAAATAAATTTACCGGAGGAAAATAAGTTCCGTTGTTTATCCTTACGGTAAAAGAATAGAGTTGGGAATTGCCCGAAGTAATATTTACCGGGAAGCTTACCACCCTTGAAACGGAATTATAAGTGCCGCCGGAAACATAAGTTACATTTGAAGGTAGCGTATCGGTAAGCAGGTAGTTTACAATATTGCCACATGAGCCTGCAGTAACTTTATTGGTATATACTACTTCTGCATTTTCTTCCTGCTGGGTAACATTTTGGGTAACCAATAATTTGCTTTCCACCGTTGAGAAACCTACAATTTGGTCGCTGCGGCTGTCGCTGGAGCCCTGGCTGGCATCGGTACCTACGCCCCTTCTTGCAAAAGCCTGTAATATGGCGCAATGGTAAGCGCCGTTATATAAAATTTGATCGGCTGCTAAAATTGCATCCCGGCCATCTACAAATCCCGGGCTGCAGGGTTGCAGCTTCATGCCTTCCATAACTAGTTTTAAAGCAATGGAATTTCCACCGGGTGCATTTGCATCAAATATATTGGGATTTATTACACCGGTTTGCTGAATAATATTCCAGGTCATATCCCACAAAATAGTGCACCAAACGGCTCCTATTCCATGAGGAATGGCTGCTGTGGATACATTGGTGTAAGTAAGTGGGTTAGTGCTCATATTGGTGCAATACTTGTATTGCCTGATACCGCCACCATTTACGCCTTGCCCGGAAACATAGTTTCCAATTGCCCTTGGTTTAGTTGCACCGTCGTTGAGTGTGGAGTTTGCCCAATCCTGTGTGGCCATAATGCAAAAGTAATCGCCCCAGCCTTCACCCATTTGTTCGGTATTTTGTAAACATCCGCTTAATGCAGGTCCGCCGGTAAGCCTGTTACTGATGCCATGGGTAAATTCATGAAGTACTACGCCGTTATCTACATCACCATCTTTTTGAGGGCTGCCGCTCCATAAATACATTTGCATCCTTCCGCTGCTTCCATCTGATGGAGTGGAAAAATTAGCATTGTTGGTTCCGCCGCCATCTTGTGCATCGGCATTTACAGCATCGTTACCTAATCCACCACGGCCGAGGTTATTGCTTTGAAAATTTCCGGCAACTTCAGTAAATCCGTAATTGTAAGTCAAATCATGTATAATATTGTTCCAGTAAAAAAGGTTGGTAATATTAAACTGCTGGTTTTGAACCGGCGAAACCTGGATGGGAGTGATAGTAAAATTGGGCACAAAATCAAAGTTGAGTGGATCGGGAGATGTGGTGGAAACAGCAGATGCGCCAGTGGTATTATTATTACCATCCCTGTCTTCTTTTGCCCACACATTATTTCCACGGCTACTGGTATAATCTGTTGTTCCGTTGCTGTGCCATCCGAGGGTTACCGCATTTCCACCGGCCAGATTCCAGGGGTTGGAAACTACTGTAGGCGCACCTCCGGGATGGATAGGGCTTTCTGCCGGAAAAGGTATTACCCGGTAATTGGCAGTATTTACCAGCGAAGGCGAATTACTTTGCCAGTTAAAGAAACTTTTGGGAGTTTCAATATTTTCATAAAATAAATGTTCTGCTTCATGATGTGTATGGTTGGTATCATAAGCATCCCATGAGCAGTAAACGGTAAAATTACTTTCTGCAATTTTTTTATTGGTATTGGCATCTACCCTTATCATCCAGTAATCTGCTGATGTGGCTGGCACCAGGTAAACCTGCCAGGCCAATTTTACTTCCTTGCCTTCATTTACCGGCACCCACATTAATTCTGCGGTAATATCTTCTGTGGCAATGCCCAGTTTGCCAAATAATTTTTTTGTATCCGTTGATGAAATGGAAAAAATGGGAAGAGCAGTAGTAAGGTTTTTATCTTCCAAAGCTGTTCTTACGGCATCGGAAGCGCTAAATACCGGTATTGCTGAAATATTTGCGGATTTTTTTTGGACACTTTCCAAAAAATGCCCGGCCTGTGAAACGAGTTTGCCGTTTTTAAAAGCAAGCGCCAGCACCTGGTTGTACACCGGCAGGTTTTTATATTGCTGCAATAGATACACTTTATCGGTATTTGAACCTGCATCATGATAAGCAGAGGAAACAAAGCTGCCGAGCAGGTTTTCGGCAAAAGGAGAAATGAGTTGCTGGTTTCTTTCCACCATGGCCAAAGCAATTGTTTTATTGATCTGCTGGGCCGATGCGATAGCAATAACCTGCATGAGGATTACGGAGCTTAAAAATTTTTTCATAAACATTAAATTGGTGCCGGTTTTGTAATGTAATTACCCACCTGTTTTTGGGCAGCAAATTTAATGTATTCATTTGGTATTTGGTAAGGCGCCGTAAAGGTTTAAAAAGTTTTTTTAAGTTTGAGTTTGGGGCGATAAATACATGGATAAAACGGTGTTTAGCCACAGATTAGCCTTTGGCCAGCAATGGTATACCTAACCCGGTTTTTTCTAAAATTAAAATTTAAATACAAATCCGTTGGTTTTACATCAGTAATGCCTTTTACAATTTTACTAATAAATTGAAGTTTGCAAACCTCATTGGTCAAAAGCCAGGCGGCAGGCTTTAATGCTTTATACCTGTGGCGGAGAAATGGCAACTTATTGCTTTATAAGCGTAAATCTCTGTGGTAGCGTTATTGCTGTATCCCCTAAATTAAAATTATAATAAGGTGTTCGTTGCTGCCATACATCCATGGTTATATCATTTGCGCTTAATGTTACCTCTACTACCCAATTTATTAATCCTCGATGATGATTTAAGTCTGAAAAAAGGCCATCGAGTTTTTGTGAATTACAGATATATTTAGAGAGGCTAAAATTTGTAATACTATTCATATAACTCCAACTGTCCGAAGTTGGGAGAAACCGGTTGGCATAATTGCTCATTACTATATTATTGCCTTGCTTATATTCTACCCATCCCCAAAGTAAATCTCTTATTGTATTATATCTTTGAGAATAAGTTCTTACCGGTTTTAAATAAATGCGTATGGTATCGGCACCGGATACATTCATCCACTCTCCCTCGTATTGCTGCAGGGTATTACAAGTGTCATATTTAAGCGGATGCTGTGCATAAGCAGTAGCAGATGCGGCTGCTAAAAATATAATAAAAAAGTATGTTTTTGTTTTCATTTTTTTGTTTTTAAATCGTTATTGACAAGGGTCTGTTAAAAGACTTCCAAAAAGGCTTAGGGTAGCAGGGTTCCAGTTAGTACAATTTTCATCGCTTTGGTAAAGGCTAATGGCATTTTCGGCATTTTTGTCTTTTAGCATATTTAAAAAGGCAATCATGTTTGTTTCCTGGTTGGTGCTTCTTAACATATCATAATAATCATCATTAAAATCGTCTATTTTTTCTTCATCCCAATCGTCATTGCCATTACCATCACCCACAATGCTTTGTGCAAATGCTCTAAATGCAGCAGGGTTTTTTACTTTCATTATAAGGGGGTTTCCGGTAGGAGTTGTAAGCGCAAAAAACAAATTAGCGCTATCCTGCGTATAATTGCCCATAAATATTTTAGCCATAAAAATTATATCATCTGGTGTAAAAATTCCCGCTAATCCAGAGTAATGGCAATGCAAAATGGCGCCCACATTATTTAGGTTTTCCCAGTTTATATTAGGATCATTATAACCGCCCTGTTTAAGCTGGTAGTTATTAGGAAAAGAAACTGCATAGCCCGATTCAAAAGGTTGGGTTAAAATTTGCTGAGTATTTATAGATTTTAAATAGTTAACAAAATTAGTATTTTGATTTAATGATAAAATAAATGAATCACAGGGTTCAGGTGTTTGGTTCTCCCCTGGCTCATCCGGCCATTCAATCGGCGGCTCTTCTTGCGTACAGGGGTTTTTCCACTCACCGGTATTGGTATCTATTACATAAACCACCCAGTTACGGTCTTCGCCACATTCACCGGGCAGGGTATTGGGTGGGTTGGTAGTACTGTCGGGTGTAGTAGTGCCTTCTCCGCCGCCTGGTTCATCGAGGGCATTACTTCAACCCTCATTTTTACAAATTTTGATAGAAGTTAATAAAGGCCGTAATGTATTTATTTCTTTTATTGTCTTATTAATGTCAAATCAATAGGCAAAGAAAACGACCATTGGTAACCTTGTGGCTTTATACCCATTGAATTTCTTAATTGCCATTTTAATTCAGTTTGGTTATTATTAATCATAATAAGGTATAAATCACAAAGCTTATTTTTTGTAATATCCTGAAAACTTCCATATAATTCGTTTTCGCTTTTAGGGCCACCTAAAATTGTTGCATGACCGATATCAAATGGAAGACCTGCATATTGAAGAAAAGTTTCCTGAATTATCCCATTTTTAACATACTTATGCCATCCTACTATTTCTTCAAAGAAGAAATTTGCTGGAGGCTTCATATAAATTTCTTGTTTATATAACTTTATAACTAAAGTATCTGCTCCACTTGTCCATTGCCATGTACCAACAAATTTATTTAACTCATTGTATTGTATATGAGCGCCAGAATAGGGGGTAATTTGGGCTTTCATTTCTACAAAACCTACAACATGTAAAACAACAATAAATATCTTTCTCATTGTTTATTATTTTAGTGAATTAATTACAAGGATAAGGCACTGTATCTCCATCTGGGTTTAATTTTACTCTTTCGAAATTTGTTAATGTATTGTTAGCTTTAAAAAAGCTTATACCTGGATTAAAAATCTGCAGAGCTTTTAAAAACCGTTTTTCATTTTCTGAAGCAAGGTTATTAGGTGTAATCCCAAAAGCAATATAAAATACACTTTTAAACAATTGAACTCCTTTTTCATCATTTAAATACTTGTTTCCAAAATTTACAAATCCCGTTGAGTCGGTAATCATCATAGTATAGGCAGTACTATCACTTACCATTCCAAAAGTAAATGTTTTAGTATCCTTAATTTTTCCACTTATAAACCAATCATATAAGCTATAAAAATCGTCAAATGAAAAAATTGATAATCTTCTTGGGTCGTTATTGTGGTTATGTACAGCTCCGTCAATTGCTGTTGCAGGGTACATGTTTATACTTAAACTATCAGCTTCGCCATTAACTTCAATATAATTTGTAGAATTCGAGAAAGGATTCCAGAACAAATATCCTTTTTCATAATTTGCAGAAACGCTATCCCTTAATGTAGAGTAATAAAGTGGGTAATTATTTGTTGTCATAAGAGAATCAATTACATCACAAGGGTTGTTGAGGTTATATTCACCTGGCTCATCTGGCCATTCAATCGGCGGCTCTTCTTGTGTACAGGGGTTTTTCCACTCACCGGTATTGGTATCTATTACATAAACTACCCAGTTACGGTCTTCGCCACATTCGTCGGGCAGGGTATTGGGTGGGTTGGTAGTACTGTCGGGTGTAGTAGTGCCTTCTCCGCCGCCTGGGCTTTCCGGCGAATCAGGTATCGTCGTACTCCAGCCGCCTCCGCTGCCATCGTCTTCATAGCATGATGAGTAAAATATTATTGTTGAATAAATGGGCACCCAATTACCACAACCTGGATCACCTGTGTTACTGCCTGGTGGGCATCCACCTTCTACATATCCTCCAATAGTCCAGCCACTAATATAAATAATACTCAGAGAGCAAATATCAGGAGTAAATTTTAGGGATATATAAAAATCCTGTGGCTTTGTAGTATCTGCCGGCCAGTTATCAAAAAGCCGGTTGTCTTTTATATGATAAATTACCGTGCTGTCGGAGCTATAATACATTTCTTTTTCAAATGCCATAATTTGTTTTACAATATCCTCTGCATTGGGTGCGGTACGGTTGGGGTCTTTATCAAATCCATTGGATGCATATTGCTCACCCATAAATAATTTGTACAACACTTCGGTATTTATTTTTACTTTAAGTACGTCTTTTACATAAGCATCTCCATCGGGTACTATGGGTACAGAAACCAGGGTGTCTGTACCTTCGGTATTGCTAACATTATCGGTATGGTTTCTTTTAATGGTAATTTTTGCGTATTTCCATACCGGCAAACCTTCATTTTTTACAAACTGCTCTACAAAAGGATGCAGGCTGTTTTTTTGTTTTAAATCTTCCACAATGCGTTTTAAAATGGGATCGGCATTTTTAGGGAGTTCAAAAAACCTTTCTGTTATATTAACCTTAGCCACATCAATATAATCCATTTTTTTACAGGAATACGTTAAAACTAATACAGAAAGTAAAAGGAAAAACAAAACCTGTATGGAATTTTGATGGCGCTTCTTAGTTCTCATAAAACCGGTTTAAAGGGTAATTAATAAATTTATGGCAGCTTACTTTTTCTCAACTACGCTAGCGTAAATAAAAATATGGAGAATTTTCCATATTTTAAAATAAATATAGAATATTCTCCATTGCGGCAGCTACCGCTATTTCTTCCCTTTGAGGAGTGAAGCGAAAGCCAAAAAAGACGTATTATATCAATAAAGCAGCATTACTATTAGTCGGATCCAGGATAAGGGAAATACGGCAAAAGAAAAATATTTCCATAGAATATTTGGCCAATTCAAGCGATATGGACTATTCTCAATTGGCAAGGATGGAACTGGGCCAGGTAAATTTTTCTATCTCTTACCTTTTTCGGGTTGCTGAAGCATTAGGCGTAACCCCAAAAGACCTGCTACCCTAATTTATTTTACCCGGCGTTAATAATAATTTCAATTTTGGTATAAAATTCTCAATATTTTACTGCCCAATTTGCAATTGCCCAATTACCAAAAATTTGTAATATTGCCAGCCTGCTTTATGTACAACGATTTATTATACCAAATTGCCCTTACCCGTGTGCCACAAGTAGGCGATGTACATGCCAAAAACCTGGTGCAGCTGTATGGATCGGCAGAAGCCATTTTTAAAGCGCCCAAACAGCAACTGGAAAAACTGGAAGGTATGGGTACCATAAGGGCAAAAAACATCAAGCAGTTTCAGCAATTTAGCGATTGCGAAACTGAAATTGCTTTTATTGAAAAATACAAAATTGTACCGCTTTTTATTAACCATCCCAGTTACCCAAAGCGCCTGCTCAATTGCTACGACAGCCCTCCGTTGCTCTTTTACAAAGGCAATGCCGACCTCAATACCACAAAAATAATTTCTATTGTGGGCACCCGCAGCAACAGCGATTACGGCAAACATTTTTGCGAAAGCTTTTTAGAAAATCTTAAAAATTCGGACATCCTCGTCATCAGCGGCCTGGCATTTGGTATTGATACCCTTGCGCATAAAAACGCATTAAAAAATAGCTTGTCTACTGTTGCCGTATTGGCTCATGGGCTGGACAGGATTTATCCCGGCGAAAACAAAAACCTGGCAAAGCAAATGACCGAACAGGGCGGCCTGCTCACCGATTTTTGCAGCGGCACTAAACCCGATAAACAAAATTTTCCCAAACGTAACCGCATTGTTGCCGGCATTTGCGATGCATTAATAGTAGTGGAAAGCGGCAAAAAAGGTGGCTCACTTATTACTGCCGAGCTGGCCAACAGTTATAATAAAGATGTATTTGCATTGCCGGGAAAAAGCACCGATACCAAAAGCGAAGGCTGTAATTTTTTAATTAAAACCAATAAAGCCATGCTGCTAACCGAGGCTGATGACCTCCTTAAAATGATGAACTGGGGAACGCCAAAACCCATTATCCAAAAACAACAAAGGGAATTATTTATAGAATTACAGCCCAATGAAAAAATTATTGTAGAATTACTAAAGCAAAACGATAAACTTTTTATTGACGAACTCTATTTAAAAAGTGGCCTGAGCAGCAGCGCCGCCGCACAGGCCTTGCTCATGCTCGAAATGGAAGGTATTGTAAAATCACTGCCGGGAAAAATGTACCAGCTTATATAAAAGGCCGAATGATTTTTTTCTCTACCTTTGCACATGGCTACAATAAAATATTCTTCCCAGCAATTTATTGAACAAAAATTAACCCAGGGGCTTACCTTTGACGATGTATTGCTCACACCCGCTTACTCACAGGTTTTACCCAAAGATGTGGACATTTCCACAAAACTTACCCGGCATATTACCCTGAATATACCGTTGCTTAGCGCCGCAATGGATACGGTTACAGAAGCCCAGCTTGCTATTGCCCTTGCACGGGAAGGCGGCCTCGGTATTTTACATAAAAACATGACCATTGAAGGCCAGGCCAGCCAGGTAAAAAAAGTAAAAAGAAGCGAAAACGGCCTTATTCTCGACCCCATTACCTTAACAGCAGATGCTACCATTGGCGAAGCATTAAAATTAATGCGTGACAATAAAATTGGCGGCATTCCCATAATAGATAAGGCGCACAAACTTATAGGCATACTTACCAACCGAGACCTGCGCTTTGAAACCAACCTCAAAGAAAAAGTAAGCGCCGTAATGACCAGCGAAAATTTAATAACAGCGCCAGAAGGAACCGATTTAAAAAAAGCACAACTATTATTCAAAAAAAACAAGGTAGAAAAACTTCCGGTGGTAGATAAAAAAGGTAAACTCATTGGCTTAATTACCTTTAGCGATATATTAAAACTGCACAGTAACCCTTACGCTGTAAAAGATTGTTTTGGCAGGCTGCTTGTAGGCGCTGGCGTAGGCATTACAAAAGATTCCCTTCTAAGAATTGACGCTTTAAATAATGCAGGTGTAGATGTAGTATGCCTGGATAGTGCCCACGGCCACACCAAAGGCGTAATTGATACTTTAAAACTTGCCCGCAAACAATTTAAAACCCTGGCCATAATTGCCGGTAATGTAGCCACCAAAGAAGGCGCACTTGCCTTAGCCGATGCAGGCGCAGATGCTGTAAAAGTGGGCATTGGCCCAGGTTCTATTTGTACCACCCGTATTGTTGCCGGTACTGGCGTGCCGCAAATTACAGCAGTAATGAATGCAGCAATGGCATTAAAAAATAAAAATATAGGCATCATAAGCGATGGCGGCATTAGATATACCGGCGATATGGTAAAAGCCTTAGCAGCAGGTGCCAGCGCCGTAATGATGGGTAATGTTTTTGCAGGCACCGAAGAAAGCCCCGGCGAAACCATTATTTACGAAGGCCGAAAATTTAAACAATACCGTGGCATGGGTTCATTGGGCGCTATGGCACAGGGCAGCAGCGACCGCTATTTTCAGGACACAACAGATGATTCCAAAAAATTTGTGCCCGAAGGTATTGAAGGCCGGGTTGCGTATAAAGGTTTTTTAAAAGAAGTAACGCACCAGTTTACCGGCGGCCTTAGGGCGGGCATGGGTTATTGCGGCGCTTCCAATATTAAAGAACTTCAAAAAGCAAGTTTTGTAAAAATTACCAATGCAGGTATAAGAGAAAGCCATGCACACGATATTGAAATTACCAAAGAAGCGCCTAACTACAGCAGGTAATCTCTTTCTGTTTTATTTACGAGTTAACGCACTGCATAGCCTGCAAAAATTGTTTTAGTGCATAAATGGATATTTTTGCAAAGGCGTCATGAAAAAAATTTTCCTTTTAGTCAACCTTTGTTTTGCTGTTTGTTTTAACAGGCAGCAAAAATTATTTGCGCAGAACAGCACCCGTATCCGCATTTCTTTACTCACCTGCAGCCCGGGTGAAGAATTGTATGCCAGCTTTGGCCATAGCGCTTTAAGGGTAATTGACAGCAATGCCGTTACGGATATTATTTACAATTACGGCACTTTTGACTTTGACGACCCCGCTTTTTACTCAAAATTTGTGAGGGGAAAACTGTTTTATGCATTGAGCATAGAAAGGCCCGAAGATTTTTTGTACAGTTACCATGCCGAAAACAGGAGCGTTACAGAACAAGTGCTGGATATAGCTCAACCGGAAGCATTGGCCATAAAACATTTTTTGGCCGAAAATATTAAAGAAGAAAAACGCTGGTACAAATATGATTTTGTAAGGGACAACTGCACCACACGCTTAAGGGATATTTTGGTAAAATTAAAAAAGCCTGCCCCGCAATTACCACCGGTAATGCCGCTGGATTTTACTTTCCGCAATGCCATACATTATTATTTAGATGCTACCCAAAATTACTGGAGCAAACTCGGCATAGACCTATTGCTGGGCAGCAGGATGGATGTAAAAATGACAGCAGCAGAGCAACAATTTTTACCCGATAACCTAATGATAGCATTAGACAGCACAAAAAATTTTAACTATGTAAATGTCAAACAAAATTTATATACAGCCGTAAATTACCATTCAAAAATAAAATGGTTCAGGCCAATAATCTTTTTTTTGTTAATTGCATTTTTATGGCTTTTGGCATCTTTCTCAAAAAATAAAACCATGCAGGTACTGCTAAAATGGCTTGATGGGATTTTATTTTTTATTACCGGCCTATTGGGTTGCCTGTTTATTTTTATGTGGTGGGGAACCGATCATTTTATGACAAAGGATAATTACAACATGCTTTGGGCAATACCTTTTAATTGCGTTGCGGCATTTTATACCGGAAAAAATAAAAAAGGCAAAAGCTACTTTTTATTTACATCTTTCGTTTATACTTTATTGGTACTGAGTTGGTTTTTTTTACCACAGCAACTCAACATAGCCTTACTGCCTTTTGTTATTTTACTTATGGTAAGGTCGTATCTTATTTTTAAAAGCAAATAATGACCCTAAAGAATTTTTTATATCAAAACTGCAACATTTCATACCGCATTTACGGACAGGGAAAGCCCTTAATGTTATTGCATGGATTTGGCGAAAACAGCAGCATTTGGCAAAAACAGGCAGATGCATTAAAAAATAATTATTTAATCATCACACCAGATCTTCCGGGAAGCGGCAAATCTGCTTTTTGGCAAAAAGAAAATGTACAAATGCAGGATTATGCCGACATATTAAATGCAATATTGCAACAGGAAAAAATTGAAAAAATTATACTCATTGGCCACAGTATGGGTGGATATATTACAATGGCATTTGCCGAAAAATATGCTGAATGCTTAACGGCATTTGGTTTATTTAACAGCACAGCCACTGCCGATGACACTGAAAAAATTGCCACCCGTAAAAAAGCAATAGAATTTATACAGCAATACGGCTCGCAGCCTTTTTTAAAAACCATTATACCCGGTTTATTTATGGATGCCGGGGTTTCTGAAAAAGATATGAATAATTTAATTGAACAGGCGGTGCATTTTAAACAAGAAGCCCTTGTGCAATATTATAATGCTATGATTAACCGGCCCGACAGGCTGCAGGTTTTAAAAAATGCTACTGTTCCCATACTTTTTATTATTGGTGTGCACGATAAAGTTGTGCCTTTCAGCGTTATAATGCAGCAAACTCATTTACCGGAAAAGAGCTTTATCCATATTTTACAAAATACTGCACACATGGGCATGCTGGAAGAAACAGGAAAAACCAATAAAATTTTGGCAGATTTTTTAGAAAGCTGCTAAGCATTCTTTCGTTATTGTACAGCTTATTTGGTTATTTTACAGTCTTATTGTTATCAATGAAAAGAGGTTTACTTATTTGCTTAATTTTTATTAGTTTTATACAGCCTGTATTTGCAAGACATATTACAGGTGGCGAAGTTGTTTATGAATTTGTTAGCAGCACACCATCTACCCGTACTTATGTAGTTACTCTAATACTTTTCAGAGATAATTTATGTGTAAACTGTTCTGTAATGCCTCCCACTGTATCTATCGGTGTTTTTAGTAATGATAATAATGCTATGATACCAGGAAATTCTACCGGTGGATATTGGAACATAGCATTAAGTACTGTACAGGCATTATCATTAAATGCGCTCCCCAATTGCATTCAAAATGTGCCCAATTTATCTTACTCCGGGGGCTTTTATCCTTTTACGATTACACTTCCAAATAATAACAATGGATATACCATTACTTATCAAACCTGTTGCAGAATTGAAAATATTTCCAACACCACAGATTTAATGGGTGCCACTTATATTGGCCAAATACCCGGAAACAATACATTAGGTACAAATTTGCAGGATAACAGTCCGCAGTTTTCTCGTGGTATTTCAGTTGTGTGCTATAACCGGCCTTTTACATTGGATTTTAGTGCAACTGATCCCGATGGCGATTCCTTAGTTTATTCAATTTGTAATGCATTTAATGGAGGCCTTGCCGGAGATGCTGGATTTACTACTCCAGCCCCGCCACCTTACGGTAGTATACCTTATACTAACGGATATTCAGGAACACAACCTTTAGGACCTTTAGCACATATTGATCCAAATACCGGTATTATTTCCGGCATTGCTCCCGGAGAAGGTAAGTATGTGGTTTCGGTTTGTATTAATACTTACCGAAACGGCCAGTATATTGCATCGCACCGTAAAGATTTTATTATAAGCGTAGCGCCATGCGATTTTGCATACGTAAGCCTGCCAAAATCCATACCCATGTGTGATTCTTATACCTATTCTTTCAGCAATTTGGTTTCTTCGCCACTCAACCAAACCTTTCTCTGGGAATTTGGGGATGGCTTTACCTCAAGCCTGGAAGCGCCAACCCACACCTATGCCGATACTGGAACATACCTTGTAAAATTGTATGTAAATATGGGCACCGATTGTGCAGACTCTTCCTCTACTTATGCCAAAGTTTATCCTGGTTTTTTTGCCGGCATAAATCAAAATTCACCCAAGTGCATCAACAAAGCCGTACAGTTTTCTGACTCAACGGTTGCTGTTTACGGCCAGGTAAATTACTGGCACTGGGATTTTGGCGTTACCGGCACCCAAAGCGATACGAGCAATATCCGCAATCCTCAATTTATTTATTCTGTTCCCGGCACTTATAACTCCACTTTAATTGTAGCAAGCAACAAAGGTTGTATAGATACCGTAAAAGAAGTAATTACCATTATAGAAAAGCCAGAACTTAAACTTACCAGCGATACTTTAATTTGCAATATTGATACCTTAAGGTTAAATGCATCTGCCAATGTTCCCGGCGGTATTGTATGGTCGCCCAATTATATGATTAGCAATACCACAATCCTTAACCCGCTGGTAAGCCCCAATACCGATACTTTTTATATAGCAACCTTTACCGATAATACCGGCTGCGTGGCAACAGATACGATTTATGTAAATGTGGTGGATCATGTAACCTTATCGGTAATGCCCGATACCTCTACCTGCGGCAACGACAGCCTGAGGTTAAATACCAGCGGCAACGGTTTATATTTTCAATGGTCGCCTGCCACAACTTTAAGCGCTGCAAATGCTCAAAGCCCTGTTGCACACCCTGTAGATCCTGTAACAACATACCATGTAACGGCATCAATTGGAAAATGCATGGCAAATGATGATATTACCGTTACCCGAATACCTTATCCTGAAGCCTTTGCCGGGAGAGATACAACGGTATGTGCAGGCTCCCCTGTTTTTTTACATGCAAGCGGTGGAAGTATTTATGAATGGACGCCCAACCTGTATTTAAATAATCCTTTTATAGCAAACCCTATTGCCAATCCGCAGGAAGATATGCGCTATGTAGTAAAAGTAAATGATTCTTTAGGATGCCCTAAAGCGTCTTTTGATACGGTTTTTGTAAATGTGGCCGTAATTGATGCCGATGCCGGCCCTAGAGATACGTCAATTGTATTAAATCAACCCTTGCAGTTATTTGCCACGGGCAGCACCTTGTTTCAATGGGCGCCTGCTACTTGGTTGAGTAATGCAAACGTACAAGACCCCGTTTCGCTGCCGCAGAACAATATTGAATATGTTGTAAAAGTGAGCAACCCTGCAGGATGTTTTGATACCGATACCATAAAAGTGCATTTATACCGTGTACCGGCTGGTATTTATATACCCAACGCTTTTACCCCTACCAACGACGGCCGAAACGATAATTTTAAACCCATTGCCCTGGGCATTAAAACCCTCAATTATTTTACAGTGTACAACCGATGGGGGCAATTGATGTTCACCACATCTCAAATAGGCCTTGGTTGGGATGGAAAATATAATAGTTCCGATCAGCCTCTTGGTACCTATGTTTGGCAGGTAAGCGCCATTGACTATATGGGCAACCAGATTGATAAAAAGGGAACAGTAGTTTTAATAAGGTAAATAAAAGACTTGTTTTTCTGGCTTATAACATTATAATAGTCACTCATTTATAATATACATCGGCTTTTCCTTTGAAATGCAAAAAGCAGGTATTATTATTGTACTTGTCTAACGCCAATTAACCGATGAAAAACCGCTTACCAGTAATTTTCTCCTTTTTCATTTTATACTGTTGCAGCAATGCTTTTGGGCAAAATAATGTAATAAAGCAAAAACCCTGCTCCAATGAATTTATTATGGGGCAGGCCGATAGTATAAAAAAAGAATTTACCAAAATGGGGTTTGTGGTGTTAAAAGAAGCATCAGTATCCATGGAAAGTGAGTACGAAATGCCGGTAATTGTTCCATTAAACGAAGGCAACCTTTATCATTTTGTTTTTATTGGCGATATAACTTCAAAATTATACGAAGTACGTATGTACGACTGGAATGAACGCCAGGTAGTGTATAAAAAGAACCAGTGGGGCGATGTGGATGGCAATATTATCAACTATGACTACATCCCACGCTTTAGTGAGTACCACATGATAAAACCTGTGCAGGTAAACAAAAAGAAAAAGTTGCTTTGTGGTTATGTACTCTTATTAAAAAAGGTGAAATAGCCCAAGGTAAAAAATATTTATTCAAACTGCAATTACGGATTTTTTTTATGCCCGGCAACTATCTCCTCCACTATCTTTGCCGCAATAAATTAAACAGTAATGCTCCAGCAAATTGCACCATATATCGGTTACCTGGCTTCGCTTTGCCTTATTATTGGGCTTTTGGCAAAAACCGAGTTGTTTTTTCGCATTTTTTCTGCCAGCGGCTGTACCTGTTTTATTATTTATGCCATTATTTTAAACGCCATACCGGTATTAATAACCAATGGCACTTTGTTTTGCATCAACATTTATTACCTGCGTAAACTTTTAAAAAAGAAAGAGTTTTTTGATTTAATAGAATTTAAAGGCGAAGAAAAAATGATTGACCGTTTTTTTCAATATTACCAGCAGGATATTGCCGGGTATTTTCCATCTTTTCAAAAAAATATGCTCCTTCAAAACCTAAACTTTGCCGTACTTAGGGATTTGGTGATAGCCAATGTATTTAGCGCAAAGCTTACCGAAAAAGGCGATGCCGAAGTAAACATCAATTATACCCTGGAAAAATACCGGGACTATAAAGTAGGAAAATTTATTTTTCAACGGGAAAAAGAATTCCTGCTATCAAAAGGCATAAAACGCATAGTGTACCGGCAGGTGACTAATAAAAATCATTTATATTTTTTAAAAAAAATGGGGTTTTTGCCGGAGCAGGCAGGCAACGAAACTTTTTGGGTAAAAGCAATATGAATTAATAGTTAAATTTTGATTTAAATCCTTATAAACTTCATTTAGCCCTTTTTGAGCACTATTTTTGCATTATATTTTTTTTGCCAAAAAAAAATTGTGGATTATGAATAAAAAAAGCCAAAAAATGATAGTAGTGGGATTAGCAGCATTTGTTGCAGGCGTAGCCATTGCCGAATTGCTCCGTAATGCCAATACCCATAAAAAACTCACTCAAATTGCCGAAGAAGGTTATGAAACCGCTTTGGATATTTTATTTCCTGAAAAGGAAGTGGAAGGGAAAAAACTGCATTTTGGCCCCGTTTTACCCGAAGCATAAATCGTATATAGCTTTTTAAAATAAAAACATCCTGTAATTTTTTAGGATACAGGATGCTAATTATTAATATTTATTTGAAAAGGATAATACAGAGTTACCTTGCTCCCGGCGGGCAATATTTTTTAATAAAATTGGTATATAAAGTACCCAAATGTCTTTGGGTTCCCGGGCCTTCGCTTATATTATGCGTACGGTTTGGATAGGCCATAAACTCAAACTGTTTATTGTACTTTATTAATTCATTCAATAAAACCTCTGCATTGCTGTAATGTACATTGTCATCGCCAGTGCCATGTATATACAACAAGTGTCCTTTTAATCCCTGTACATAAGTAATCGGTGACCCCTTAATAAAGTCTTCCCTGTTCTCCTGTGGTATACCCATATATCGTTCCTGGTAAATATTGTCGTAAAACAATTGGTTGGAAACTGCTGCAATGGCAACGCCGGTTTTAAAAATTTCAGGATACCTGAACATCAGGTGTAGCGTAGATGAGCCGCCGCCACTCCATCCCCACACGGCAACCCTGCTGGTATCCATATAAGGTTTTTCCAGTATTTTTTTTGCTCCCATGGCCATGTCCCTAATATTGATATCACCAATTTTATGGTAAATAGATTTACGCCATTGCGCTCCTTTTAAAGCTGGTGTTCCCCGGTTATCAATACCTACCTGTATATAGCCATCTTCATTCATATTGCCATATAAAAAGTTACTGTGTGAGCCGTAGCTATCTTGTGTAGTTGTAGTTGCTGGCTCGCCATATACATAAAACACAACAGGATATTTTTTAGCAGGGTCAAAATTTGCAGGTTTATTGATCCAAGCATCAAGAATAATATTGTCTTCGGTAGTTACCTGCAGGTATTCAACGTTAACAGCGGGATCAGTTTGCAGGCTTTTTGCAATGGATTTTGCCGGGTTTAATGGTTTATTATCAGGCAGGCTTATCCATTCGCTCACCGGTGGCGTATTGTGGTTGCTAAAACTATGCATGGCAATAGATGCACCCGGTGAAATTTGATAATTGTGTGTGCCTTTTAATGATGCATTGCTTACCAGTTCTGCATCCTGTTTGGAATTATTGATACGGGTGCGGTATAAATACAATTGCGTTGCATTATTGGGCGATGCGGTAAAATATAAATAATTATTTTTTTCATCCACTGCTTTTAGCTCACCAATATCATAATTGCCATTGGTAAGTAACGTTGTATTTTTTCCATCCCTGCTTATTTTGTAAATATGTCTCCAGCCGTCTTTTTCGCTCACCCATAAAAAATCCTGTCCCTGGTTTATCCAGTTCCAACCCACCGGTTTATCCGTATTTAAATCTACCCAGGCATCATCGTTTTCTGCCCAAAATGTGCTGCAACTGCCATCACTAATTTTGCAATCAATCAATTTGCTTTCCTGTTGTTTGCGGTCCATTCTTTGCACCACAAGGTTGTTATTACCCGCCCATTCCATACGTGGAATATAGTGTTGCTGTGCATCTCCTTCAAACATCATCCATTTTATTGCACCGCCATTTACAGAAAAAACGCCAATTTTTACAGCGCTTGGCAACTCTCCTACTTTTGGATATTCAACAGGTATGGGTTTGGAATAATTAGAGTCGGTAGTATTGAGCATGTAATAATCTTTTATTTTAGTTGCATCTACCTGCCAAAAAGCAATATGCTTGCCATCGGGGCTCCAGCGAAAGCCATCCCGGCAAAAAAATTCTTCTTCGTAAGCCCAGTCAAAAGTTCCGTTTATGAGTTTCCTTGTACCATCCATTGTCATTTTTTTAATTATACCAGTGGCTATATCTTCTATAAAAATATTATGATCGCTTACATAAGCTACGGTTTTTCCATCCGGTGAAAATTTAGCAAACATTAAAGATTGCAAGCCCAGCCCTTTACCCAATTGGGTAAGTTTATTGCCACTCAAAACCCAGTAGTCTCCACGGGTGCGGTAGCGCCATACTTTTACTGTATGGGTAAATAGCAAAACTTTTGATTTATCGGCGCTGTATTCAAAACTTTGTGGGCGCAATGCAGCGGTTTTACCTGCGGGTATCAATAGCTCACTTTTTATCAAAACGGTTTCTGCATCTGTTCTGGGATCTACCTTAATGATATTTCCTTCTTTAAAACGGACAAAACCGGCTCCATCGGGCGACCAGTTAATTTCTTGTGCCTTTACACTATACATTATGGCGATACAGGTAACCACTAAAAAGATTTTCTTAAAACGCATATTTCTTAATTTAAGTTTTAAAGATAGCAAAATGCTCTTACCTGCTATTACCGTTGCTGTAAAAAGAAATGATAATTTTGCAAAATGAATACAGAAAAGTTGCGGCTGGACAAATATCTTTGGGCCATTAGGCTTTTTAAAACCAGGAGCCTTGCCACAGAAGCCTGTACAAAAGGGAAGGTTTATTTTAATGGCTCTTCTGCAAAAGCTTCAAAGCAGATAATAGAAAATGATGAATATGAAGTAAAAACTGCAGAAAAAAAATGGCGCATAAAAGTAACCGGCCTTTTGAGCAACAGGGTTGCCTTTACAGAAGCCATAAAGTATTATATTGACCTTACGCCAGCAGAAGAAATATATAAAACAGAATTTGCACCAGCATCATTTTACACCGGTAAAAGAATGAGTAAAACCGGTAAGCCAACAAAAAAACAAAAAAGAGACAGGGATAATTTCTTTAACCAATAAACAAATTTATCAATGCAGATAGATATTATAACCGTTGTACCAGGACTATTGGATGGACCTTTTTCTCATTCCATACTTAAAAGGGCTACCGAAAAGGAATTATTAAACATTAATATTATCAACCTTCGAAATTATACGAGCTATGCCCGTGCACAGGTAGATGATTACCCCTTTGGCGGCGGCGCTGGCATGGTGCTTATGGCCGAGCCATTAGTAAATGCCATTGAGGCACTGCAACAAAAAACCCAATATGATGAAATAATTTTTCTTACCCCAGATGGAGAGATTTTTAACCAGCAAATGGCAAATAGCTTATCGCTCAAAAAAAATTTATTGCTCATTTGTGGCCACTATAAAGGTATAGACCATCGTGTGCGGGATCATTTTATAACCAAAGAAATTTCTATTGGCAACTATGTATTAAGTGGCGGTGAGCTAGCTGCTGCCGTACTAACGGATGCTATCGTAAGGCTAATTCCGGGTGTGTTGAACGACGAAAGTTCTGCATTAAGCGATTCCTTCCAGGATAATTTACTGGCACCGCCAGTTTATACAAGGCCAGAAGTTTTCAGGAACTGGAAAGTACCAGAAGTGTTGCTAAGCGGCAACCATAAACTTATAGATGAATGGAGGCACAATCAATCCATGCAACGTACCCAAAATTTAAGGCCCGATCTTTTAGATAAGCTTTAAATTTATTATTGCTTTTGAAACAGGCTGTCCGGCACATCAATATTGGTTTCAATTTTATCAAATACTATGGTGCCATTTGATGTTTGTATAGAAAAAGGAAACCAAAAACCATCTGCAGTTTTTCTAAAATCCGAGTAAGTGGATTCTGCATATAAAGATTGCCCGTTGAACCATACTTTTTTCATGGTTTTTACCAACCTGCCCGATTTCATATCAATATAATAGTAATTGATATCACCTGCCTTATCGGTTACTTTTAACTTATGCACAGGCTCCCCATTTACCATGTCCGAGCCATCTACTTCTACCCTTATATCCTTATTCTTTTTATAATTTACAAATTCGCCGCCATGCAAATTAAAATTGGTTTGAAGGCTCCTGAATTGCCCATCATCCATTTTTTCTGGCTCTTTCATTTGTTGTACCGGCATAAATATCCAGCCTTCTGTTTTATTGGCCACCTGGTAATTTTCCATTCCCATAATTTCCATATCAAACCTATACCCACTATCGTGTACACAGGTAATGGATAGTGGTATTTCATAACCCTGGGCTTCCAGTTTGCCGGTCATTTTTACAGTAGTAAGGGAATCTAATTTTTCTTTTCCGCCCAGTACATTAATATAATTATCTAAAACATCATCTAAGTTTTGGGCGCTTACTGGCATAGTAAGGGCTAGTAGAACAGCAGCAAATACTAATTTTATTATTTTCATTTATGCAACATTTTATCTATGCGAAAGATAATTAAAAATATCAATCTTATAAAGTTTAATAGTTAATTTGTAACCCAATAAAATAAAAATATGTCCAGCGGTAACATAAAAGGCAACATTGTTAACATTTTTAATAAAACAATTAAGTACGGCAACGTTTCATTTGCCAATGGAAAAATCCTACAAATAGGCATTACCGGCCCGTTACAACCCAATGAGCCTTATATATTACCGGGATTTATTGACAGCCATGTGCATGTGGAAAGCAGTATGTTGGTTCCTTCGGAATTTGCAAAACTTGCAGTACTGCATGGTACCACCGGCACCATTAGCGATCCGCATGAAATTGCCAACGTATGCGGTATGGATGGCGTAAAATTTATGATTGAAAACGGCAAAACCGTTCCCTTTAAATTTCATTTTGGGGCGCCAAGCTGTGTACCTGCAACCGTTTTTGAAACTGCCGGGGCAAAACTCGATGCAAGTGATGTGAAAATACTTTTAGACATGCCGGAAATAAATTACCTCAGCGAAATGATGAATTTTCCAGGGGTATTATTTGGAGATGAGGAAGTGATGAAAAAAATTGATATGGCCAAAGAAAGAAATAAACCTGTTGATGGCCATGCCCCAGGGTTAAGGGGAGAAAATGCCAAAAAATATATTGAAGCAGGCATAAGTACCGACCATGAATGTTTTACTGCTGAAGAAGCATTGGATAAATTGCAGTATGGCATGAAAATATTAATAAGGGAAGGCAGCGCTGCAAAAAATTTTGAAGCGCTCATACCTTTGGTGCAGGATCACTATGAAAACATGATGTTTTGCAGCGACGATAAACACCCAGATAGCCTGGAGCTTGGCCATATTAACCAATTATGTGCCCGTGCAGTTGCGAAAGGTATAGATGTATTTAAAGTATTGCAAGTTGCATGCATCAATCCTGTATTACATTACAATATGCGATGCGGATTATTGAGACAAGGCGATAGCGCAGATTTTATTGTAGTAAACAGCCTCATTGATTTTAAAGTATTGCAAACTTATATTGATGGTAATAAAGTTGCAGAAAACGGAAATTCATTAATAAAAACTTTTGCACCACCTGTAATTAACCAGTTTAACTGTAGCCCAAAAACAACAAGCGATATTGCCATAAATGAAACCGGCCAAACCGAAATTGCGGTAATTGTTGCATTAGATGGCCAATTAATTACTGAAAAATTAATGCTAAAACCACTTATTGAAAACGGTAAATTAGTAAGCGATGTACAAAACGATATTTTAAAAATAGTAGTAATCAACCGCTATAATGAAGCCCCGGCAGCTGTGGCTTTTATTAAAAATACCGGCATAAAACTTGGCGCTTTGGCTTCAACGGTTGCACACGACAGCCATAATATTGTTGCAGCGGGTGTTGACGACGAAAGTATTTGCAAAGCCATTAACCTGGTAATACAGCATAAAGGTGGCGTAAGCGCCGTATACAATAATACAAATCTTGTATTGCCATTGCCTGTTGCCGGGCTTATGAGTAATGAAGATGGCTATAAGGTTGCGGCTGATTATACAGCCATAGATAAATTTACAAAAGAAGTTTTAGGCAGCACTCTTACCGCACCGTTTATGACGCTTTCCTTTATGGCATTATTAGTAATTCCACATTTAAAATTAAGTGACAAAGGTTTATTTGATGGCGACAAGTTTGAATTTATACAATAGTCGCAACACCAAAATAAAAAAAACCGCACTCAAAATGCTGCGGTTTTTTTATAGAATAAGCAGTACTAAAATTTAAACCCTTCCAGTGTGTTGCCTCCGCTGCGGTAATAAATTACCCTTCCCAGTTCATCCATTTTATAATCCGGGTCTTTTTTATCTCCCAGCAACATATCTGCAATTCGTTTTCCGTTTTCTTTGTTTACAATGGTAATGCCTGCATCTTTACCCTGGTTGCTGCCAAATGCAGTAAGCATGGCTACAAAGCCATTGGCCTGTGCCGTAGCATTAAACCTGCGTGAAATACTTTTAAACCCGGCAATGCCCGATGAAAAACCTGCAGTAGCCAAATTGTTACTGGCTTTTATATTGGCATCAAGGCCGGGATCGGTACTGCCGTAGTAACCTTTTGCATAACTGAGTTGAGCGCTTTGAGCTGCGCCTGCTGCGCCAATCATCATACTGGTTGCGCCTCCAAGGCCCGATAGTAGCTTTCCGCCCATTGTTCTGCCAGGAGCCGGAACGTAAGTATGGTAAACCAATTTTGCATCACTATCATATAAGCTTGCATTTTGATCGCTGGAAATAAAAATTTTATTATCATAAATTCCCATAGTATTGGGCTCTTCGTCCCGGTTAAAATTTAAACTTTGCAGCCATTCGTCCATATCTCCGGTTTTAAAATCTACTTTATACACTTTCCCATTTCCATAAACATAGCCAGTGTTTTCATCCACATTATATCCCAGGCAGTTTTTTACTTTAAACCCTTTTTTCCAGGTTTTATCGCCTGTTTCCATATCGAGAATATTAATTTGTTCTGTTGTTCGGAAATAAAGGCCCTGCGGTACCAATTGCAAATCGGTAACATCGCCTTTAATACTGATGGGTTTTTTGGTTATGGATTTTCCGGCATCAAGGTCAACAATACTTATAAAATTATCTCCTTTGTCTAACTCTGTACCAAGTATTAACTTATTTCCGGCAAGTTTATAAGCAAGTATATCGCCTTTTAAATCTACATCTTCACTGTTCCATTTTGTATTTCCTGTTGCAGGATCCAACAGGATTAAAGTTGCCCTGTTTTTACCGGCAGCATTGCTTTTCTTGATTTTTCCAATAAGCCCGCCACCGCCTGAATTGGCTTTGGCAATATCTTCCTGCCTTTTTTCGGCTGTGGCAATTATCATCCCACGGCTGTCTTGCAAAATGTAAGCTATGGGAGAAGGCAGTTTAAACCTTGTCCAGGTTTCATTGCCTGTGGCTGCATCAAACTGTGTGATATAATCCTGGTTCCAAAAATAAAATTTTGATTTGTCTGCTCCCTGGAAAAAGTCGGCCGAAGTCATAGTTTGCATTTCAGATGCGCCGCTTCCGCCAAATGCTTTTCCAAACCCACCAAAACCCGATTTTTTCACTTGCTTTTGCACCGGCAAATCACTTTTCATGTCAATTGAATATAAAACTTCGCCGGTAGTTTTATTTAGGTTGTAAATATTTTTATCGGTAGCAATTAATATGCCGCCATTTACTTCCCTGGCTTTTGAAACCAGCTGCTCCGATTTTTTTTCAAATACCTTCTCCTGCTCCCAAACTTTACTGCCTGTTCCCAGGTCGGCAAGTACCAGTATTAATTTGCCATTTTTGTTTCCGCCGTAAAAAAGCATTTGGTTGCTTTGAGGCAGGTAAAGTCTTTTTAGTACATTATGAAAACCCAGGTCTTCGGTGTTGAGAATGGTTTTACCGCTCACCACATCCACCACTTTGTTATTGCTTTTAATTAGTTTTGCTTTTACCAGTGTTACGTAGGGCGTTCCGTCATGCACATCCAGGTTTTCTTCCTTAATATTCTCAATATCGTCTGCCTTCCACGCTTCTTCACCATTGGGAGAAATACCATATAAAGCATCTTTGGTTGCTACCATTACTGTACCTGCATCGGTAATACGGTACCAGTTTATTTTTGATGGGAATTCTTTTGTCCAGTCTGCATTTTTTTGTGCAAACAAGCTTAAGCCGGCAGCAAGGCTAATGAAAAATAAAAATGTTTTTTTCATAAATTTTTAGTTTTGAAAACAAATTGCAATCTTAAATTTTTGTGTTGTATAAGAAAAATACCTTTAGATAAAATATACAGGAGTGAGTTAACGCACAAAGAATATGAAAAATTTTATACTTTAACAAGAAATAGCAATACTGTTTTACCCAAAACCATAAAATGGGCTGTTCGGCCCATAGGCAGCCACCAGGATTTATATCTTTAAATAGAGCCAAAAATTGAGTTTTGGAAAAACCAAATGGGCTATGGTAAAAAAAAATAGTTTTACACCTAAATTTAAGACACAAGAGTCTTTTTTAAAATTAAGGTATCTTTGCCGCCAATTTTAAAATCCCACCGTAATATATTTAGCATATGAGCCAGAAAATGAGGACACTAACCGAGCCATTTAAAATAAAGATGGTAGAGCCTTTACGCATTACTACCGAAGCATACAGGCAAGCCGCATTGGAAAAAGCCGGTTATAATCCTTTCCTCTTGCGCTCCGATGATGTGTTTATTGATTTATTAACCGATAGCGGAACCGGCGCCATGAGCGACCGCCAATGGGCCGGCATAATGATGGGCGATGAAAGCTATGCCGGTGCAAGGAGTTGGGAACATTTACAAGCCGTAGTACAGGAACTAACCGGTATGCAATATGTATTGCCCACGCACCAGGGCCGTGCAGCCGAAAGGATCTTGTACAGCATCCTGGGTGGAAAAGGAAAAATTTTTATTTCCAACACCCATTTTGATACCACACGTGCCAATATAGAATATGTAGGCTCTGAGGCCATTGATATTGTTTGCAAAGAAGCCAATGATGTAGAATCGTATGCTGCTTTTAAAGGAAATATTGACCTTGAAAAATTAGAAAAACTAATTACCCAGTATGGAACAGGTACAATTGCAGCAGTAATAATTACAGTTACCAATAATTCTTCCGGTGGCCAGCCAGTAAGTATGCAAAATATGAAAGCTGTAAGAAAAATTTGCGACAAACACGGCTTACTTATGGTAATAGATGGTTGCCGCATTGCCGAAAACAGTTATTACATAAAGCACAGGGAAGATGGCTTTACCGAAAAAACCTATAAGCAAATTGCACAGGAAATGCTGAACCTTGGCGACGCATTTATAATGAGTGCAAAAAAAGACGGCATGGTAAATATAGGTGGCCTGCTTACCTTAAAAGATGAAGCGCTTTCGGTAAAATGTAAAAACCTGCTCATTATATCGGAAGGTTTTACAACTTATGGTGGCTTATCGGGAAGGGACATGGAAGCCCTTGCTATTGGGTTAAACGAAGTGTTTGATAAAGATTATTTGCATTACCGCATCCGCAGCACGGCTTATTTAGGCGAAAAATTAAGAGAAAAAGGAGTTCCTGTTGTGTGGCCCATTGGCGGGCATGCCGTTTATATAGATGCCAAAAAATTATATGCCAATGTTCCGGTGGTGGAGTATCCCGGCCAGGCATTGGTAATTGACCTGTATCTTAAAGGGGGCATTCGATGTGTAGAAGTGGGCAGCGTTATGTTTGGTAAATACAACAAACAGGGCAAATTGGTGCCTGCAATAAATGAACTGGTACGCATGGCAATACCCAGGCGTGTGTACACCCAAAGCCATATAGATTATGTACTGGATATTTTTGACGATATACTGGAAATAAAAAACAGGAACAAAGGATTTAAAATTACCTACGAACCGCCATTTTTAAGGCATTTCACAGCACATTTTGAGCCGATAAAATAAGGGTACAAGAGTCTTTTACAAAAGCTTTTGTAACTTTGGTACACTTTCGTTTTGTTATAAATTAGAATAAATTGAGTTGCAAAACGCAAATAAAAAAATTGCACTTCATGTAAACCAAACCATGCTGGCAATGTACCAATGCTTGACTTATATAGCTCCGCCAACCCATTGGTTTCGGTAATAATGGCTACTTACAACCGGTCGGGCTTACTACAGCGCAGCATTCCTTCATTTATAAACCAAATATTTAAAGATTGCGAACTAATTGTAGTAGATGACGGCAGCAATGATAATAGTTTTGAAATAGTAAACCATTATATGAAACACCATGAAAACATCCGTTATATAAAACATAGCAACCGCAAGCTATCTCTTTCAAAAAATGTGGGTATTGCAGCTTCCGCAGGAAAATATATTGCTTTTTTGGACAGTGATGATGAATACCAACCCGATTATTTGGAAAAAAGGGTAAAGTATATGGCAAATAATCCCAGGGTTGATCTTATTGAAGGCGGCGCCAGCATAATTGGCGACAGATATGTTAAGGACAAAAACGATTTGTCCAGGAAAATACATTTATCCCTTTGTATCATCGGCCCAACCTTTTTTGGCAAAAAAGAAGTTTTTGTATCTCTAAATGGATTCGACAGAAATATTTTTTACAGCGAAGACAGTGAATTTTGGGAAAGGGCAGAAAAAAAATATTGTTTAAAAAAAGTTGATCTTCCGGGATATATTTATTACCGGGATACTGCAGACAGTATTTGTAATAATATTTAAAATAAATATTCATCATTAAATTATAAAAGGAAATGAACAAAAAAATTAATCCGGAAAGCCTGATGATGTCTTATGGCTATAAACCGGAGCTATCAGAAGGCGCTGTTAAATGCCCGATATTTCAAACTTCCACATTTGTTTTTAAAAGTGCAGAAGCGGGCAAAGCATTTTTTGAAGTGGCTTATGGCCGCAGGCAAAAAAATGAAGGCGAAGAAATGGGCCTCATTTATAGTCGTATCAACAATCCCGATTTGGAAATACTGGAAAACCGATTAACACTTTGGGACGAAGCTGAAGATTGCGCCGTTTTTGAAAGTGGTATGTCGGCTATTACCACTGTGCTCTTAGAATTTTTAAAACCCGGCGATTTATTGCTCATTAGCAGCCCGCTTTATGGGGGAAGCGATCATTTTATAAAAAAAATACTTACAAAATTTGGAATTATTGTTGTCGAATTTAAAGTGGGGCAAACCAAAGAAGAAATTATTGAAATTGTAAACAAAACCGGGCTTGCCCAAAAACTATCACTAATCTATATTGAAACACCAGCAAACCCCACAAATGATTTAATAGATATTGAAGTCAGTAAAGAAATTGCAAAATATTTTTCAACTTCCCAAAGAGAAATTTATTTAGCGGTAGACAATACGTACATGGGGCCAATATGGCAACACCCATTAAAGCATGGCGCAGATTTAGTTTTATACTCCGCCACAAAATATATTGGCGGCCACAGCGATGTAATTGCCGGCGCCTGCCTGGGCAACAAAGTATTAATTTCACGAATAAAAGTTTTAAGAACCTTTTTGGGCAATATGGCCAGCCCAAATACAGGATGGCTTCTGCTTCGTAGCCTGGAAACCTTAAAACTTAGAATGGATAAACAGGTTTATAATGCAACTAAAGTTGCAGAATTTTTAAACCAGCACCACACTGTAGAAAAAGTATATTTCTTAGGAAACCTCACCCAAAAAAATGGAGAACAATTTCATATTCGCAATAAACAATGCCTTACCAACGGCGGCATGATTTCTTTTGATATAAAAGGCGGGGAAAAAGAAGCGTTTAAATTTTTAAATTCCTTAAAACTTATAAAGCTTGCCGTAAGCCTGGGTAGTACCGAAAGCCTTGCCGAACACCCGGCTTCTATGACACATGTAGATGTAGATGAAACACTAAAAGCAGAGCTTTCCATTACCGATAAAATGATAAGGCTTTCTATTGGCGTGGAACATTATGAAGATATTATTAAAGACATTAAACAGGCGCTTGACAAATAAATGAAAATTAAATAAAATGCCTTCCCCTCATCTTATGGTAATATGCGATGGTATTTAACCGGCTAATCCTGGGGAGCATTTATGTTTGTCGCTATGGGATTAATCTACAGATATGTTACAAAGCAGCCATTTTCCTTTACAATTATCGCAAAAGAATTTATTTATTGGATGCTTGCTGGCTTAATTTACGGGATTTCAATAAAGTTATTTTTTAAATACATAAAAAAGAAGGCTTAATGCTTTCCTTAGCCAAAAATAACCACCTGCACAAAAATTTCTAACTTCGCATAATGGAAAATTTGCAACAGGTAGAAGAATTTAAGTCGTCCCCGGAACTGGTGGAAAAACTTTATGCCAACAGCCTTCAAAAAAATTATAAGGCCGGAAGCGTAATCCTCAACGAAAATTCCGCAATTCGTGCCATACCCATAATTACCAGGGGTATTATAAAAGTAATGCGTACCGATGAAGACGGGAAAGAGATACTTTTGTACTACATTAAAGCAGGAGAAAGTTGCATTATGTCTTTTTTAGGTGGCTTGCACAACGAAACCAGCAAAGTAAGAGCAGAGGTGGAAGAAGACGCCGAAATACTTTTTTTACCCGTAGAAAAAGTTGCTTTGTTCATTAAGGAACACCCACAATGGCTGGATTATATTTTTCGCCTGTACCATAATCGCTTTGAAGAACTATTGGAAGCAATAAATGCCATAGCTTTTAAAAAAGTAGATGAGCGCTTACTTTTATTGCTCCAAAAAATTGCTGAAATGAACCAATCCAAAACTATTTTAATTACCCACGAACAATTAGCCAACAAACTAGGTACTGCAAGGGTTGTAGTATCGAGGCTATTAAAAAACCTGGAAGAAAACGGGGTGCTGCAACTTAGCAGGAACAAAATAACCCTTGTGTAACCAATGTTGCTTATTATTAAGTCCAACATTGGCAATTTTGCAGGTTCATTAGAAAAACAATTATGGAAATAGCCGGTTATATAGCCTCAATTTTTATAGGGCTTTCTTTAGGCCTCATTGGCGGTGGGGGAAGCATACTTACCGTTCCGGTAATGGTGTATTTATTTTGTGTAGATGCGGTACTGGCTACTTCCTACTCCCTTTTTGTGGTGGGTGCAACAAGTATAGTAGGCTCGATTACTTATTATAAAAAAAATCTGCTGAACTTAAAAACTGCATTTGCTTTTGGTATCCCTTCCGTAGTGTCTGTTTTCTTTACCAGGACGTATATATTACCTGCAATACCACAGGAACTAATGCATATTGGCTATTTCATTTTTACAAAAAGGATTTTTTTAATGGCGCTATTTGCCGTACTAATGATTTTTGCATCATATAGCATGATTAAAAAAAGAAAAGCAACAGAATATGAAGAACAGAAAAAGAAAAATTTTAACTACCCTATCGTTTTCACTCATGGCATATTTGTAGGGGTAATTACAGGTTTAATAGGTGCAGGCGGAGGTTTTTTAATTATTCCGGTTCTGGTTAATTTTTTAAATCTTCACATGAAAACTGCCGTAGGTACATCTTTATTCATCATTTCTATAAATTCCTTATTGGGGTTTCTATTCTCTCTTTCGCATAGCCTTATCCACTGGCCTTTACTTTTAAGCGTTACGGCAATTGCTATAACCGGCATATTGATCGGCAGTTATTTATCTACAATAATTGATGGTAAAAAATTAAAACCGGCTTTTGGCTGGTTTGTACTTCTAATGGGTTTTTACATCCTTGTTAAGGAAACCGTGTACAGCTAATTTGGGAAACACAGGCCCTTTCAAAATCAGGTTGTTCTTTATCTTTCCAATGAAAGACAAAAATGTCATAAATTGGTAAAATATCCATAAAACAGGTATCAAAATAAGAAATATCTGTACCAATGTAACTAAAGTAACCTTTCAGGGAAATAAAATAACAGACCTTTGCTGCATCAATTTATTTATTAAAATTAAATACAGTATTATGTCACAAACCCACTTTTACGAAGTTAATATAGATTGGAAAGAAGCCAGAATTGGCACTTTATCATCACCCGTTTTAAATAAAACTATTGAGTGTGCCACACCACCAGAATTTCCAAATGGCGTACCGGGTATTTGGTCGCCGGAGCATTTATTTGTGGCCGCTATAAATAGTTGCTACATGGCTACTTTTTTGGCAATAGCCCAAAATTTTAAAGTAGAAGTAGAAAGCTTTAGTTGTAAAACCATTGCTAAATTGGAAATGACAGAAGGCAAATACCTCATCACCGAAGCAGAAATGTTTCCACAGGTTAAGCTAAGCAATCCAGAAGCTGATAAAGAGAAAGCCATGAAAGTTTTGGAAAAGGCCAAAACAGGCTGCCTGGTAACCAATTCCATGAAAACAGAAATCAAACTTACCCCTCAGATTATGGAATTGGAACAACTTTAATGTAAAAGATTTAACGGAACTTTGCTCTTGAAATAAAAATAATTTTTCTTATGTTTTTTCAACACGTTTACGATAAAAGTTTGGCGCAAGGCAGTTATTTTATTGGCTGCCAGGCCACAGGAGAAGCTATTGTAATTGATGCCAAAAGAGATATTGATACTTATTTGGAAATTGCCAGGCAAAATAATTTAACTATTACACATATTACCGAAACACATATTCATGCCGACTTTCTTTGTGGCTCAAGGGAACTGGCTGCTGTAACCGGTGCTAAAATGTATTTATCTAACGAGGGCGGGCCTGATTGGCAATATGAATTTGACCATGTGGGTTTAAAAGATGGCGACAACATTAAAGTAGGCAATCTTTCTTTAAATGTAATGCATACACCGGGCCATACCCCAGAAAGTATTTCTTTTGTACTAACCGATCACCCTGCAAGCAATGAACCTGTAATGGTTTTTACCGGAGATTTTGTTTTTGTTGGTGATATTGGCCGCCCCGATTTATTGGAGAAAGCTGCAGGCATTAAAGGAACAAAAGAATTGGGTGCTAAACAAATGTACCATTCCCTTGATAAATTTTTATCTCTTCCCGAATTTGTACAGGTATGGTCTGCCCATGGCGCCGGATCTGCTTGTGGCAAAGCTTTGGGGGCTGTTCACAGCTCTACAGTTGGCTATGAAAAAATACGCAACTGGGCATTTCAATTTGCCAATAAAGAAAAGGCCTTTATAGATACACTCCTGACCGACCAGCCAGAGCCGCCAAAATATTTTGCCATGATGAAACACCTCAACAAAGTAAAGCGCAGGCTACTGGTAGAAGTGCCGAGGCATTCCAAATTAACAAAAGAAGAATTTTTATCCGCCTATAAAAAGGGTTTAAAAATTATTGATACCCGGAGTAAAGTTGATTTTGCCAATGGCCATATTCCCGGAAGCATCAATATACAAGGCAATAACTCTTTTGCTACCTGGGCTGGCTGGATATTGAATTACCAGGAACAATTTGTACTCATAGCCGATGAAGCCCAACTGGAAGATTTAACCCGTAAACTGATGCGTATTGGATTAGATAATGTGTACGGCTATATTTCCAACCTGCACGATATGGGCATTGAATTACAAAAAGCAGAAATAATAAACATTGATGAATTTAAAACCAGCCTCAATAAAGATAATATACAAATTATTGATGTTCGTGGGCTTACCGAATATAATGCTGCACATATTGAAAATGCCGATCATGTTTTCCTGGGAACACTATTGGAAAACCTCGATAAAATCAACAGAAACAAGCAAGTGATTATTCATTGCCAGGCAGGCGACCGCTCTTCTATTGCTTATTCTTTGCTAAAATGCAATGGTTTTAAAAATATAAAAAATTATGCAGGAGGAATGAAGGAATGGCAGGCGGCTAAAGGAAAAACAATTGTATGCAGCAATGCATCATGCATTAATAAATAAAAAAAATATTATGGGAATTTTTTCGGCAATATTTGGTAATAAACAAAACGGTAACCTCAAAACGGTAATTAAAGAAGGCGCTTTTTTAGTAGATGTCCGATCTGAAATTGAATTTTCTTCAGGTTCGGTTAATGGCGCAGTAAATATCCCTTTAGAAAAAATGCAGGCACAAATTACCAGGTTTAAAAATAAAAAAAATATTGTGCTATTTTGCAGGAGCGGGAGCCGCAGTAGCATGGCTAAAACCATGCTGGAACAATCCGGCTTTAAAAATGTAGTTAACGGCGGAAGCTGGCAAAAAGTAAAACAGGTAATTAATGAATAACCAGGAAAAAGAGTTACAATGTTGCGTAACGCAATGCGATAACCCACTAGACAGGGAATACTGGGATGCCCAATGGCAAAATAAAACTACCGGATGGGATACAGGCCATGCATCACCGGCCATTACGGAATATATGGCTCAGTATAAAAATAAAGATGCAGCCATTTTAATTCCCGGTTGTGGTAATGCTTATGAAGCAGGATACCTTTTGACCAATGGATTTACCAATATTACCCTCATTGATATTGCACCCAAAGCAGTTGAAATTTTACAAAATAAATTTACCGGCAACCAGCAGGTAAAGGTTTTCTGTGAAGACTTTTTTCTACACCAGGGCAAATATGATTTAATGATAGAACAAACTTTTTTTTGTGCCATACCACCGCTGAGAAGAAATGAATATGCTGCAAAAGCCGCAGCACTTTTGAACCAAAATGGCAAAATAGCCGGCCTCTTGTTTGATAAAACTTTTGAAAAGCAAGGCCCGCCATTTGGTGGTTGCCCATGCGAATATAAACCAGTTTTTGAACCACACTTTACAATTGCCAAAATGGAAGAATGTTACAACAGCATTGCTCCAAGAGCAGGTTCAGAAGTATTTATTCAAATGATTAAAAAATAGAAATGAAACAATATTTAAGCAACTGGAATCTTATGCGCCTGATGCGGTTAGCCGCCGGAATTTTTATACTCATTCAAGGCATACAAATAAATGAGTGGATATTTATTGTTATTGGCGCTTTGTTTACATTAATGCCATTACTCAATATGGGTTGTTGCGGTGCCGGCACCTGTAAAACCCCTGTGCAAAAATTCACAAATAATACTGGCAATGTTAATTTTGAAGAAATAAAATAAAAAATGCTGTACTAATTGAAGAATAAAAATTAATCAAAAATGAATTTTATTAAAAAAAATATGCTGCTGGCCATTGGTATCCCTTTAGGTGCTTTTGCCGGTTTTTTATACTGGAAATTTGTAGGGTGCAACTCAGGAACCTGTGCCATTACTTCCAATCCGTACAACAGTACTTTATACGGTGCAGTTATGGGCGGTATTTTATTCTCAATCTTCCAGCAAAAAAAATCTGCTTAATAAAATTAGGCACAAAAAAATGTTAGAGTTTTTACAACAACCCTGGCCTTGGTATGTGGCCGGGCCTTTAATTGGGCTAACTGTACCGGTATTACTCATCCTGGGTAATAAAACTTTCGGCATCAGTTCCTCATTTCGCCATATTTGCGCATCCTGTATGCCGGTAAAAATCCCTTTTTTTTCCTACAACTGGAAAAAAGAAATTTGGAACCTTATCTTTGTTTTAGGCATTTTACTGGGTGGTATTATTGCCATGCAATTTTTAGCCAATCCCCATCCCATAATCATAAATCAAAAATTAGCTACCGAACTTTCAGAATATGGCATAACAAATTTCAACAACCTTGTTCCTTCGGAAATTATGAATTGGCAATCTTTATTCTCAGTAAAAGGCTTGGTAATGCTGGTTGCAGGTGGTTTTTTGGTAGGCTTTGGTACACGCTATGCAGGTGGTTGCACAAGCGGCCATGCCATAATGGGTATATCAAACCTGCAATTACCATCATTAATAGCCACGGTTTGTTTTATGGTGGGTGGTTTTATAATGGCCAATTTTATTTTACCATTTATCCTTTTACTTTAAACGGTTAAACAATGCAAAAAACAATAGAAACTAATACCGATTTTGAAGTTCGTTCATTAGATGCAATATGTGTAAACGAAAGCAGGTTAGTGCATAAATGGTACCACCATATTAAATACCTGGTTACAGGTATTCTTTTTGGTATTGTATTGGTAAAAGCAGAAATCATAAGTTGGTTCCGCATTCAGGAAATGTTTCGCATGCAATCTTTTCATATGTACGGAATTATTGGTAGCGCCATTTTAGTAGGTATGGTTTCTATTTGGCTCATAAAAAGGTTTAATGTAAAAACTATTTATGGCGAAAAAATAGAACTCCATAAAAAAGATTTTAACAAAGGGCAAATATACGGTGGCCTGCTCTTTGGGCTGGGCTGGGCAATTACCGGCGCATGTCCCGGTCCATTGTTTGCCCAAATTGGAACCGGTGTATCGGTAATTTTAGTTACCCTTTTAAGCGCTATTGCCGGTACCTGGGTTTACGGATTTTTCAGGGATAAACTTCCGCACTAAAATTTTTGCAGCCTCTACAAAAATTATCCTGTAAATTTTTTACCGGGTACACTTACAGTTTTAAAATTAAAGGAATTTACCATTGGATTATATATCCAGGTTCTTTCTCAATTTTTCCAATAATATATAGTTTTTAAATCTTTGATTTTCATATAATTATAGTTTTCAAAAAACAATAAAAGTATTTTTATACTTTTATTAAAGTTGTTCCTATCTTTGCAATATTAATTACATCTAAAAATTGAATTTTCAATGGAAACAACAGCAGAAAATATACTCAATGTTACCTTGCTTGAGCCAAGGATGAAACACCCCACAATTTTTTCCCGATTTGATGAATTAAACGAAGGAGAAAGTTTAATCATCCACAACGACCATGACCCAAAACCATTGTACTATCAATTATTGGGTCAAAGAGGTAATATTTTTACATGGGATTATTTGGAAACCGGACCAGAATGGTGGAAAATAAAAATTGCCAAACGCATTTCCGGGGAGAATAATGAAACCCTTGGCGAAATTGTTGCCAAAGACATGCATAAAGCACAAATTTTTAAAAAATATGGAATTGACTTTTGCTGCGGCGGCAAAAAAACAGTAAAAGAAGCTTGTGCAGATAAGGGATTGGATTATGCAGTAATAGAACAGGAATTACAAAAAGCCGACCAGGTTGTTTCTACCAGGCCCTTACCCTACAATGACTGGGCCCTAGATTTTTTAGCAGACTATATTGTAAATACCCACCACAGTTATACCAAAAAACAACTGCCTGAAATACGAGGCTATGCAGCTAAAGTTGCAAGAGTACATGGCGATAACCATCCTGAACTTTTAGAAATTTACCAGTTGGTAGAAGAAGTAAGTGCAGAAATGAGTGCACACATGGTTAAAGAAGAACAAATACTTTTCCCTTACATTAAAGAAATTGTTGCCTCAAAAAATAAAACAGCGGTAGCTCCGCAATACAATGCATTGGGCTCTGTGCAAGGCCCAATAAGCATGATGGAAATGGAACATGAGCATACCGGGAATGCCATGGAGCAAATTCGTACTCTTAGCAATAACTATAGCTTGCCCGAAGATGGCTGTGCAAGTTACAGTTTATTGTTCCGTATGCTGGAAGAACTCGAAGAAGACTTACACATCCACATACACCTGGAAAATAATATCCTTTTTCCCAAGGCACTAGAAATGGAAAAGAATTAAACTAATAATTGCTAAATACTAAAAAAACCGTAAGTAGGGGAAATTATTTTCCCCTGCTTACAATAGTTCATCCTTAATTAAATATCAGTAACGATTACTGCCTGTTACTAATCGGCTAATAAAAAACCAATAATAAAATACACGTAATGAACAGTTCCAACGAAAACAATACAAAACCTATTAAAAGGCACGAAACCATTGCACAGTTTTCCCGTGAGCATCATTTTGGCCTGTTGCTCGTATGGAAAATAAAACAAGGCATTAAGAAAAGTATTTCTCCGGAACGGATTAGTAATTATGTGCTTTGTTTTTATGAACAAGACCTTAAACAGCATTTTAGCAACGAAGAAAAAATTTTGTTTGTTCACCTGCCCGAAGCCAGCCCATTGCGAATTCAGGCAATGCAGGAACATGAAAAAATATATTCTCTTATTGAAATGATAAAGAACGAGAAAAACAGCTATCCGCTATTGACCCGTTTTTCGGAAATGCTGGATAACCATATCCGCTTTGAAGAACGTACTTTGTTTAGCCATATCCAGGAAGTAGTGCCTGAAAAAAATTTACTGGAGTACCAGGTAAATCATATTGATAACAAGCAGGTAGATAATGATTGGGATGATCATTTTTGGGAAACTAAAAATTAAAGCCGGAAATTTCCACACAGTAAATGGTAAAAATAAATATTGATACAAAAATTTCAACATTACTTAAAAGCCACCCCGGAGCTTTGGAGGCAATCATCAGCCTTTCTCCAAAGTTCAACAAGTTGCGGAACCCAATTTTAAGAAAACTTATGGCTTCCCGAACCTCCATAGCCATGGCCAGTAAAGTAGGCGATGTGAGTGTAACTGATTTTTTTAATACACTACAGCAATTGGGTTTTGAAGCTGACCGAAATGAAGAACAAAAAGATGGGAATATACAACAACCATTGCCGGAATTTTTAAAAAATGTAAAAAAAGAAAACATCACTCAACTAGATGTAAGGCCGGTAATTCAAAATGGCAAAGATCCGTTTAACCTCATTATAAATGCCGTTAAGCAATTACCGCAGGGAGGTATTTTAAAATTGATAAATAGTTTTGAGCCCGCTCCTTTAATTCCTATACTAACCAGGCAAGGCTTTAATGCTTATGTAGAAACCGTTAGCGACACCGTGATAAACACCTATTTTTTTAAAAAAGACAATACAGGATTTTCAGAACCTGAAAAAACTTCCAATACCGAAGACTGGCAAAGCAAACTGGAATATTATAAGGATAAGCTGGTGAGCATTGATGTTCGTGAAATGGAAATGCCCTTGCCCATGATGACAATTTTAGAAGAACTAGAACAACTTCCCAAAGATAAAGCCTTATTTGTTTACCATAAACGCATCCCCGTATTTTTATTGCCCGAACTAAAAGACCGGAATTTTGAATACCGAATAAATGAAATAAGCGATGCTGATGTACATTTATTGATTTTTAAAGAGTAAGATGATAGCTTCAAAACCAGGATCCCCATTGCTGAGTACTACATCTTACAAAGTAGTATTACCTTTTTATTTATATGCAGCCTTTTCTTTTTTTGCAGCTACGGCACTTTTATTTTTTTCTACCGATGCATTTTTAAAGCATTATTTTCAGCCGCACTTATTGGCCATCACCCATATAATGGCGCTGGGCTGGGGCACTATGGTTATACTTGGGGCAAGCCACCAGCTGGTACCTGTATTAATTGAAGGAAAATTATACAGCAATAAATTAGCATACACTTCATTTGTACTGGCAGCAATTGGTATACCGCTCCTTTGTTACGGGTTTTATGAATTTAATATGGGAGCTCCTGCAAAATGGGGCGGCAGGTTTGTGGTACTTGCCCTATTGGCTTATCTCATTAATATTGGTATAAGCATTTCAAAAAGTAAAAACGAAAATGTACACGCTGTATTTGTATTTACTTCCGTTTTGTGGTTATTTATTACTGTGGCCCTGGGCCTGGCGCTTGTGTACAATTTTACGTTTACTTTTATGCGGCATAATTCGGTACATTATCTTCCACTACATGTACATATCGGAATTATTGGATGGTTCCTGCTTTTGGTAATTGGTGTAGCTTCCCGGTTAATTCCATTATTTCTTATTTCAAAATTTTCAAACCCAGGTATATTGTGGTTAATATTTTGGTTAGTAAACCTTTCGTTGCTATTGTTTATCCTTATCTTTTATTTTTTGCCTATTTCTTATTCTCTTATTCCCGATGTAATGCTTTTTGCAGCAATTTTACTATTTATTTATTATTGTATTGCAGCATACAAACAACGGATTAGGAAACAAGTTGATGAACAGGTAAGGTTGTCTCTATTATCTGCCATAATGATGGCATTGCCTTTAATTTTACTCTTTATTATACTCCTTATTTTTATTAACAGGAAGGCAGAAAACAATGCCTTTATGGTAGCGTACGGCTTTATCATTTTTTTTGGATGGATAACGGCCATAATTTTAGGAATGACATTTAAAACCCTGCCGTTTATTGTTTGGAACAAAGTATATCGCAAGCGATCAGGGCAGGGAAAAACACCCAGCCCAAAAGATATGTTCAGTAATACTGTTTTTAAAATAATGTGTATAGCCTACTTGCTGGGTTTTATTATTTTCATTTGCGGGCTTTTGTTTCCCCAATCTATCCTATTAAAACCCGGAGCACTGTTATTGTTGATCACAGCAATTTTGTACAACTGGAATGTAATAAAAATTTTTACCCATAAAGCACAACTAAAATGAGTGTAACCACCAATAATGAAATAAAATGCAATATTGCCCTATCGGGCCTTTATAATGTTTACGATCCCGAAATTGGATTGAATGTGGTTGATTTAGGATTGGTTTACGAATTGCAATTTGAAGAAGATACACAAAAAATAATTTGTACCATGACGCTTACTACAGAATTTTGCCCCATGGGCGAATCTATTACCAGCGATGTAACACATTCGCTTCAGCAATCTTTTGCCAGTTACCAAATTGAGGTAAACCTTATTTTTGAACCCCATTGGAATGTAAATATGGTTTCGGATGAAGGCCGTGAATTTTTAGGAAGATAATTATGTTAAGTTTAAGTTGTAAAGCAGCAATAAAATCAGTGATTTTCCTTGGATCAAAATATGAAACCGGGGAAAAATTCAGTATAAAAGATATAGCAAGCCACATTAATGAAAACGAACACACGATTGGAAAAATTTTACAAAAACTGGTGAAATATAAAATCATTTTTAGTTCCAAAGGCCCCAATGGTGGGTTTTACATTACCGAAAAACAAACCAACCAACCCATTATTAAAATTGTAGAAGCCATAGACGGGCAGGAAATTTTTAAACAATGTGGTTTAGGTCTTGCAAAATGTTCTGAGTCACATCCATGCCCTTTTCACACTGATTTTAAACCTGTGAGGGAATTATTTAAAAAAATGTGCGAAGAGAAAAAAATTATTGATTTATACCTTAATGTAAATGAAGGCTTCGCATATCTTACAGGCTAATCGGTAACACCAGGGGCTTTCATTGGTGATTTTTCAAAATAATCATCATTTTTATTAAGCGGAAAAATTGATACATTTACCTACATTTATTTTACATTTTTCAATTTAATCTCCTTGAAAAAAATTGCAGTAATAACCGGCGCCAATGGCAACCTGGGCAAATCTGTTGCCGAAAAATTTATTAAGGAAGGATATTTTGTTATAGGAATTGTTCACCATAAAACATTGCAGCCGGTTTTTTCAAATACTGATTATGAAGAATGGGAATTAGACTTGCTGCAGGAAGAGAAATGCAACGAAGCTATTTTATTGATTATTAAGAAATATGAAAAAATTGATGTAGCGGTTTTAACAGCCGGTGGATTTGCAATGGGCGATATTGGCGAAACTTCATCTTCAGCTATTTTTAAACAATACCAGTTAAATTTTGAAACCGCTTACCATATTGCCCGCCCGGTTTTTTTGCAAATGATACATCAAAATACAGGCCGCCTTTTTTTTATTGGCTCAAGAGCCGGCAGTAATTTTGCCCATGCCAAAGGAGTTACCGCTTATGCATTATCAAAATCACTCCTGTTCCGTTTATCAGAGCTGATGAATATAGAAGCAAAAGGAAAAAATGTAGTAAGTGCAGTAGTTGTTCCGGGCATTATAGATACCGCTCAAAACAGGAAAGAAATGCCCAATGCAGATTTTACAACCTGGATAAGCCCCATGCAAATTGCCAGTATTATTTATTTTTATGCATCAGAAACCGCTGCTGCTATCAGGGAGCCTATTATAAAAATTTATCAGCATTCTTAAGCCGTATTTTTTTCCTAAAAGGGTAATTTATAATTCGTAAATTTTAACCGGCTGCAACAATATAATTCGTAATTTTATAACTAATTTCCGGCATCATTAATCCTGCCATATTTTTTCATTATACTTTTTAAAAAAGTAGCTTAAAATTTCAACTTCATGGTATATTCAAAGGCAAAATCAAAACAGGAAATTTCAATAGAAAATAAAAAATACCACTTCAGTTCAATTAAAAATTTATCACAAAATATTGAACACCTGCCATTCTGTATTCGCATACTTTTAGAAAATGAATTAAGGAATTATGATGGCTTCAGTATAACAGATGAACACGTTGATACTTTATTAAATTGGGTACCGCAACCACCCGATAAAGACATCCCATTTAAACCAGCCAGAATTTTAATGCAGGATTTTACCGGCGTTCCGGCAGTAGTGGATATGGCTTCGTTGCGTGCCGAATTTATAAGACATGGCAAAGATGGGCAAAAAATAAACCCGGCTATTCCGGTTGATTTAGTAATAGACCATTCGGTACAGGTAGATTATTACGGCACCGATTATTCTTATGATAAAAATGTGGAGCTGGAATTTGAACGCAATAAAGAACGTTATGAATTATTAAAATGGGCACAAAAAGGGTTATCTAATTTTACCGTAGTACCTCCTGGCATGGGCATTTGCCACCAGGTAAACCTGGAATATTTAGCACAGGGTATTACCAGTAGGGATGGTTGGCTGTTTCCCGATACTTTGGTAGGCACCGATTCTCACACACCAATGGTAAATGGAATTGGGGTAATTGCATGGGGCGTTGGCGGTATTGAAGCAGAAGCAGCGATGCTGGGCCAACCGATATTTTTTTCCTGCCCGGAAGTTGTAGGATTAAAACTTTCCGGAAAAATTCCCGATCAATGCACCGCTACAGATATGGTACTTTCTATCACCCGGCTTCTGAGAGATAAGGGCGTTGTAGGAAAATTTGTTGAAGTATTTGGAGAAGGCTTAAATCATTTAACGGTTACCGACCGTGCTACCATCAGCAATATGTCCCCTGAGTTTGGTTGCACCGTTACTTACTTTCCTATAGATGGGCGCACATTGGAATATATGAAAGCAACCAACCGGAGTGAAGAACAAATTGCCATTGTAGAAGCCTACTGTAAAGAAAATTTATTGTGGAGAACCGGCAATGAAAAAATACAATACTCATCCGTTGTTGAATTGAACCTTGCTACTTTGGAACCCACGGTTTCTGGGCCCAAACGTCCGCAGGATAAAATTTTTGTAAAAGACCTTGCCCAAAAATTTACTGAAATTTTAAAAGAAGAACATAAAAGGAATTATCAACACCAAACACAAAGAAAAGAATCGGCCTGGCTTATGGAAGGTGGTTCTGGAACAGAATTTACCTTTGGCAAAGTTCCCATTAGTGGCGAAAGCCTTGCAGAAGTTATTCCAGAAGATTCTTTGTTTTCGGTACGCATCAAGCAAAAAAATAAAGAATTTGTAATTAGCGATGGCAGTATTGTAATTGCCGCTATTACCAGTTGCACCAATACTTCAAACCCTGCGGTAATGGTGGGTGCAGGTTTACTGGCAAGAAATGCCGTAGAAAAAGGCCTGCGCACAAAATCCTGGGTAAAAACATCGCTTGCACCGGGCTCAAAAGTAGTAACAAAATATTTAGAGCGATCAGGCTTATCAACAGATTTGGAAGCCTTGCGCTTTCATACCGTAGGTTATGGATGCACTTCCTGCATCGGAAACTCGGGCCCTTTGCCACCTGCAATTGCTACGGCTGTTGATAAAGGAGATTTGGTTGTTGCATCTGTGTTATCCGGCAACCGCAATTTTGAAGCAAGGGTACACCCACAGGTAAAAATGAATTTCTTAATGTCGCCTATGCTGGTAGTAGCCTATGCATTAACGGGCCGTGTAGATATTGACTTAATAAACGACCCTATTGATTACGACCCTAACGGACAACCGGTTTTCCTAAAAGATATTTGGCCGTCCAGAGAAGAAATTCAAAAAACTATTAACGAATGTATGAAGCAGGGAGATTTTAAAGAAGTATATGATGTAATTTTTGATGGGTCTGATGACTGGAAAAACCTCCAGGTAAATTTAGACCAGGATTTTGAGTGGAATAAAAATTCTACTTATATTAAAGAAGCGCCATTTTTCGAAAACCTTGCTGCAACACCTCAAAAGGTTTCGGAAATAAGCCAGGCAAGGGTATTATTGTATTTAGGCGATTCGGTTACTACCGATCATATTTCTCCTGCCGGTTCATTTAAAGAAGATTCTGCAGCTGGTGTTTACCTAAAAGCAAATGGAATAGCCAAAGAAGATTTTAATTCCTACGGCTCAAGAAGGGGAAACCATGAAGTAATGATGCGTGGCTCATTTGCCAATGTGCGCATTAAAAATAAAATTACCGATATAGAAGGCGGCTTCAGCAGGTATTTTCCAACTAATGAAGTAAAAACTGTTTATGATACCGCAATGGAATACCAAAAAACTAATACGCCTTTAATTATTTTGGCTGGCAAAGAATATGGCTCCGGCTCTTCAAGAGACTGGGCAGCAAAAGGTACATTTTTATTAGGCGTAAAAGCCGTTATTGCCGAAAGTTTTGAACGCATCCACAGAAGCAACTTAGTAGGAATGGGTGTTGCCCCTTTAGTATTTGTTAATGGCCAAAACGCAACTTCATTGGAATTAGACGGAACCGAAACCTTTACCATCAGTGGGTTAGCCGAAAATTTAAGACCCCATAAAATGCTCAATGTAAAAGCAATCCACCCTTTGGGCAAAGAAACTAATTTTACTGTAGAAGCCAGGCTGGATTCTGCAATAGAAATAGAATACTATAAAAACCAGGGGATACTGCAGTATGTACTAAGGGAATATTTAATAAAATATAAATAGCAGGTTTCTTTTTAAAACTAAAAATATTACTCCGGATGAATATTAGAAAAGCAATTAAGGAAGCTGACCCTACAGCTTTTGAAGCAATGCTGGTTTTAGAAAACTATGGCAAAACCTGTACCCTTAACCCATTATATAAAGAATTAATAAAAATCAGGGCTTCGCAAATAAATGGTTGTGCCTATTGCCTGGATATGCATACCCAGGATGCATTAAAAATGGGTGAGAGCGCAAGAAGGATTTTTGCAATGGCAGTTTGGTATGAGTCGCATCTATTTACTGAGGAAGAAAGAACTTTATTAAAACTAACAGATGAGGTTACAAAAATTTCTGAAACCGGAGTAAACGATAGCACCTATAATAAAACCGTTGAATTATTTGGTGAAAAAATAACTGCACAAATCATAATGCTCATCGTAATTATAAATGCATGGAACAGGATTGCAGTTTCCACAAAACAAATTTACAGTGCGTAACTGGCACTAAGTAGAGGCGCTTTTGAACATTATTTCCTATTGAATTTAATTATTATTCTTTTTAATGTTTACTGGTTTATCTCTTAATAGAAAAATAAAATCCCGGCTAAACACGGTTTGGTATGCTTAATATTTAGCGCCAATTATTTCTACACCTACACTATCTGCTCCTTTTGCTGCAAATTCTTTAGTTTTAAATTTTATGCTTTTCCCCGGCGCCACACTGTCATAAATAACAGTTCGGTCCTGCTGCACCATAGTACCCGTTTTACTAAAATAAGAAAGCTTAAGGTTAATATCTTTATAAGTAACCACTTTGGCATTGTTGCTAACTGTGCCTTGAACAACAGTTTGGCCAATAAGGTTTTTTTTATCTTTTACCCAAATTTTCAGGAAACGGACCGGGTTATTCTGTTCTACCTGCTCTAAGGTTTCCTTGGTTGTTTCATAAGCATCCTTCCCTTTTACATTATTGCTGCCATTATTATTACAGGCATTAATAAAAATTGAAAAAGCAAAAATTACTGCTGCTGTATATTTCATTTCCCTGAATTTTATCGTATAAAAATAAACATATCTCCTTATTTTGTATAGATTTGCCATAAATAGGATGTTAAATTTATTTTTCATCCAAATGTGTAAAATAAATGCAGCAGGTAAACAATTTAAGTACCGAACACTCTTTAATCAGCAACTGGGTAAGTGAACTCAGGGATGTGGAAGTGCAGCCTGACAGGATGCGCTTTCGCAGAAATTTGGAACGTATTGCCGAAGTAATTGGTTATGAAATAAGCAAGCAACTGGAATGGGAAACCAAAGATGTCAACACACCCATGGGTACTTCAGAATGTAAGGTGCTGAAGCAACAACCCGTTTTGGCAACTATTTTAAGAGCTGGCCTTGCTATGCACAATGGCTTGCTTAATTATTTTGACAAGGCAGACAATGCATTTTTAAGCGCTTACCGCAAACACAATGCCGACGGCAGTTTTGAAATAAACCTGGAATATATGAGCTGTCCAGAACTGGCTGGCAGGGTAGTTATCATTAGCGATCCAATGCTGGCTACCGGTGCATCGTTGGTAAAATCCATTCAGTACTTAAAAGAAGAAGGTGAAATAAAAGAACTGCATATTGTATGTGGTATTGCCTGTACAGTGGGCATCGAATATGTATTGAGAAACGAGCCAAAAGCCATTATTTGGTGTGGCGATATTGATGATGAATTAACGGCAAAAGGTTATATCGTTCCCGGCCTTGGTGATGCCGGCGATTTAGCTTATGGAGTTAAATTGCAGAATTAATTCATATTTAACTGTTAAATTCTGGCGCCCAAATTACACTTCATATAAAAATGTACTAATTATTGCAGCATTTAACTGCATTTTGCTATCTTTAATTTTCTGAACTTTAGTGATAATGAGAAAATTCGTTTCTGCTATAATTTTATTGTTCCTGTCCGTTGCTCTTCAGGCACAAGACCCACATTTTAGCCAGTTTTTTTCTTCGCCTTTAACATTAAACCCTGCTTTTACAGGTAAATTTTCAGGCACCTGGAGGTTAGCGGCTAATCATAGAGACCAATGGCCTTCAATACCCAAGGCCTATGTTACTACAAGCGCATCTTTTGATATGGCTATTTTAAAAAGCCGTATCCCCGAAGGAGATGTTTTTGGAGTAGGGATTTCCGGCGTTAGCGACCAAAGCGCAAATAATACCCTTAAATTAAATTACGGCTCCCTCTCACTTTCATATCACAAGGCATTGGATGATGATGGTTACAATACCATCGGCGCTGGTTTTCAAGGTACATACAGCAGCCTGGGTATTGATGTTACCAAACTCACTTTTGAAGACGAACTTACACAAAACGGTTTTCAGCCGGGCACTTCGCCTGATGTAATTAATATTGCATTAAACGGTAAAAACAGGAATTATATTGATGTAAATGCCGGTATTTTATTTTCTGGCTCTACCGATGGTGAAAATAATTACTACCTCGGCGTTTCCATGTATCATATTAACAGGCCCAAAGTAAGTTTTTTAGATAAAAGCTGGTATTTAACAGGCCGTGTAACCTTGCATGGCGGTGGCACCCTTCCGCTTTCTGATGTGGTTTCATTAAGTGGTTCTGTAATTCATCAAATACAAAACAAAGCCAGCGAAACACTTGTAGGTGCTGCTGTTGGCCTCAATCCATCTCCAGGCTCAGAAAACCCTGTAAATGTATATGTAGGATCTTGGGTAAGGTTTAAGGATGCCATCATCCCTTATGTAGGCCTGGAATTTGGCAGCCTTAGAATTGGTGCAAGCTACGATATTAATACCAGCGGTTTAAAAGCGGCTACCAGCAGCCGGGGCGGTTCGGAGTTTTCTGTAATCTTTATTAAAAGAGAACCCGGTTATACCGGTATCCCCTGCCCCAGGTTTTAATTTTTATTTATTGGGCCTGCTCACATATTTATTGTCTTTTACAAAAAAACGGTAAGGTAACTTTGCGGCTTCTCCTGCAGTTTCCATGCCAATTCTATTGCCCTTACCTGTTAAAGAGGCAAAATGTTGTACTGTATTGTTGCGGTAAATTTTTATTGCGCCATTTTGCAAATTTATTCCATCATGTAGTTTTCTTATGCCCAATGCCTTTGCCACATTACCGGGGCCACGGGTTATGGTAGTATCTGTAAAAAATTTTCCGGTTCGTTGCTGCATTATTTCCATTCCTTCAATGGGTTCTATCGCCCTTATTAGTATTGCATCGGGAGTATTTTCTTTATTGGTTACAATATTCAGCATATCATGTATTCCATAGCAGATATACACATAAACAGTTCCGCCCCTGGCATACATGGTTTCGTTACGCGGCGTTCTTCTACCTTTATAAGCATGAGACGCCTTGTCGGTAACTCCTGCATAAGCTTCCGTTTCAACAATTATTCCACTGGTTACTTCATTATTAATATGAGTAACTATAATTGTTCCCAATAGTTCTTCGGCAATTTGCAGCACTTTGGTACTTTCAAAATATTTTATGGGCAAAAGCTGCATAGTGATCTATTTTTTACAAAATGGGCACAGCGATAACTAAACCCTTAATTTAATATCTTTGAGCACATTAGTATTTTATTAAAGATAAAAATACTTTACGTTTTATACAAATCAAGAAAGCCGCAGGTAAATGCTCAAGGAAATTGTAATTGCCATACAGTCTTACCGGGAAGCGCACCGGTTTATTTCCAGGCACAGGTTGTGGAAGTGGATTCTCATACCGGGATTTCTTTATACAATTATGTTTATTGCCGGTATATGGCTGTTTTGGGTTACCAGTACTGAGGCCACGCAACTTCTCTTAAATAAAACAGGAATTAAAGAATGGCTGGAAAATTTAAAAAACGGCTGGATGAATTTTTTGGTAATCATTTGCCAAATCATCATTTGGATGGTAACGTTAATGTTTTATTTTTCGTTGTTTAAATTTATTTTTCTCATTATTGGTTCCCCTTTATTTTCTTACCTAAGTGAAAAAACCGACGCCATCCTCACCGGGAAAGACTTTCCCTTTAGCTTATCAAAACTGATGAAAGATGCGTGGAGGGCTATTAAAATTGCCATAAGGAATATTCTTTGGCAATCGCTGTATATGATTAGCCTTTTTTTACTTTCTTTAATTCCTTTATTTGGCTGGGTAACACCGGTTGTTGGGCTTTTAGTGGAATTTTACTACTTAGGCTTCAGTATGCTCGATTACAGCAGTGAGCGCAATAACCTTAGCGCTTCACAAAGTATCCAATTTATAGGAAGGCATAAAGGCCTTGCCATAGGTAATGGTTTGGTTTTTTATTTGATGCACCTGCTGCCGGTAATTGGCTGGCTTTTAGCGCCAAGTTATGCAGTAATAGCTGCCACGCTAAGCCTGCATAAAGCCCGAAATGAAAAAATAATTATTGGATGAGCATTGTATATTTAATCCCTTCTTTACTGGCAGAGGATGCCATTGAAACCATACCGCTTTATGTAATTAATGCCATTGAAGGGTGCCAGGTAATTTTTGCCGAAAATGAACGTACAGCAAGGAGGTTTTTAAAAAAAATAAAAAAAGAAATTGTTATTGACCAGTTTGAATGGTTTACAATTCACAACCGTGAGGAAATGGAAACCGTTAATTTTCGGCAAAAAATAAAAGAAAATAAAAATATTGCTATCATAAGTGAAGCCGGTTGCCCGGGAGTAGCCGATCCCGGGCAACTACTGGTATGTATTGCACAGGAAATGA